>NZ_PYBV01000005.1:497878-502544 GCF_003205615.1 Micromonospora arborensis
CCGCGGGGTGGGCCGGGCGGTCGGCGGCGACGAGGGCGGCGGTGCGCGGCCCCAGCCCGAGCCGGGCGGCGGCGGTCAGGTCGGCGGGGGTGTCCACGTCCCGGCGCAGACTGGGCCAGTCGCCGCTCAGCGGCAGCGCCCCGCTGGCCGCGTGCGCGACCGCCGAGCCCACCCCGAAGCGGGGATCCAGCGGTACGCCCGGAGGGGCGGTGAGCAACGTCGTGCCGCTGCCGGGCGCGTCCGGCACGAAACGGCGTACCGCGGGTCGGCCGTTCTGTGCCGCGAGCAGCGCGCCGGCCAGCTCGGTCGGGCGCAGCGCCGGCAGATCCGCGGTGAGCCCGGCCACCCACCCGGCGAGGGTCCCGGCCGCGCCGTGTCGGAACGCGGCGTTCAGGCCGGCGTCCGGCCCGTCGGGCAGCACCCGCGCGCCGGCGGCCCGCGCCGCCGCCGCCACCCGGGCGTCGTCGGTCACCACCAGGGCCTCGGCGACCGCCGGGCAGGCTAGCACCGCACGGAGCGTGTCGGCCGCCAGCGCCAGCGCCAGCTCCTCGTGCGGTACGCCGGGCAGCGCGCCCCGCAGGCGGCTCTTGGCCGCCGCCAGATGCTTCACCGGCACCACCACGGCCCACCTCGGCTGACTCACGTCCGCAATCCTGCCAGCCGGACGGCGGGACCCTCGCTGGCCGTACCGGGGGCGAGCAGGCATGATTTCCGCTGCGGGTGTCGCGGGCGGGGTCTGGCGGCGCGGGGTCGGGCGCGAGGAGGAGGCACAGTGGCACGGCGGAGGCTGGGGTTCTGGCAACGGTTCGCCGTGGGGCTGGTGAAGCCCGTGATGACCGTGTGGACCCGGCGTACCTGGCGTGGCCAGGAGCACCTCCGCCGCGACGGCGGTGTGATCATCGTCGCGAACCACATCTCGCACGCCGACCCGCTGGTCTCCGCGCACTTCATCTTCGACTCCGGGCTCTGGCCGCAGTACCTGGGCAAGGCCAGCGTGTTCCGGGTGCCGTTGGTCGGC
This sequence comes from Micromonospora arborensis, assembly GCF_003205615.1. Taxonomy (GTDB): domain Bacteria; phylum Actinomycetota; class Actinomycetes; order Mycobacteriales; family Micromonosporaceae; genus Micromonospora; species Micromonospora arborensis. Next base: position 498,897 of record NZ_PYBV01000005.1, read on the forward strand.
TGGCTCCTGCACCGGTGCCGGCAGATCCCGGTCGAGCGGGGCACCGTCGACGCGGTCCGCTCACTGGATTCGCTGGTCGCCGCACTCGATCAGGGTGGCGCCGTGGTGATCTACCCGGAGGGCACCACCACCCGACAGCCCGAGCTGTGGCCGATGAAGGCCAAGACCGGAGCCGCCCGGCTGGCCCTGGCCACCGGCGCCCCCGTCGTACCGGTGGTCATGTGGGGGCCGGAGCGGCTCTTCGACCCGCGGACCAGCCGCGTCAACCCGCGCCCCCGGATCCCGGTGACCGTTGTCGCCGGGGAACCGATCGACCTGAGCCGGTGGGCGGACGCCCAGCCGACCCGGGCCACCCTCGAAGAGATGACGGAAACCATCATGTTGCGGCTGCGGGACATGCTCGCCGAGATCCGTGGCGGCACCCCGCCGCCGCTGTGGCAGCGAACGACCCGGTCCTCCGCCGGACGCGAGCAGCAGGGCGGCGAGGCATGAGCGTGCGAAGCGAGCGAATCATCAGGCTCAGCACCGGCGCCGGTCAGGCCCCCGCGGAGCGAAGCGGAGCGGTGGCATGACCGGCCACGTCGCGGTGCTCGGTGCCGGGTCGTGGGGTACCGCGTTCGCCAAGATCCTCGCGGACGCGGGGCGCGACGTGACGGTGTGGGCCCGTCGTGCGCCGGTCGCCGAGAGCATCCGGGTCGAACGCCGCAACCCGGAGTACCTGCCCGGCGTGCTGTTGCCAGCCGGTGTCACCGCCACCGCCGACGCGGCCGAGGCGATCACCGGCGCCGAGGTGGTGGTGCTGGCCGTGCCGTCGCAGACGCTGCGCGGCAACCTCGCCGAGTGGGCCGGGCACCTGCACCCGGACTCGACCCTGGTGTCGCTGATGAAGGGCATCGAGCTCGGCACCACCAAACGGATGAGCGAGGTCATCGTGGAGACCGCCGGGGTCGCCGCGGACCGCGTGGTCGTCGTCTCCGGTCCGAACCTGGCCCCGGAGATCGCCGCCGAGCAGCCCGCCGCGACCGTGGTCGCCGGCACGAACAGCCACCGCACTGTGCTCGTGCAGTCGTCGATCCGGACGCCCTACCTGCGCCCCTACACCAACGACGACGTGATCGGCTGTGAGCTGGGCGGTGCGGTCAAGAACGTGATCGCCCTGTCGTACGGCATCGCCACCGCGATGGGTTTCGGCGACAACACCCGCGCCATGCTGATGACCCGGGGGCTGGCCGAGACGGCCCGGCTGGGTGTGGCGCTCGGCGCGGACCCGATCACCTTCGCCGGCCTCGCGGGCATGGGCGACCTGGTCGCCTCCTGCTCGTCCCCGTTGGCCCGCAACCGCACCTTCGGCGAGCATCTGGGCCGGGGTGAGACGTTGGAGCAGGCCCAGGCCGCCACCCGGCAGACCGCCGAGGGCGTGAAGAGCTGCCTGGCGATCCGCGACCTCGCCCGGGCGCACGGTGTGGAGATGCCGATCACCGAGCACGTCGAGCGGATCTGTCACGAGGGGATGGACCCGCGTCTCGCCGTGGAGAACCTGATGAGCCGAACCGCCAAGCCCGAGTCGTACGAGTGAGGATCCGATGAGCGAGTTGGGAGACGGGACCCGCTGCGTACGCGCCGGCCTGCCCGAGCCGGCACCGGGGGACCCGTTCCTGCCCGGGCCGGTCTTCGCCGCGCCGTATCACCTTGACCCGTGGCAGGGCCAGGGCACGTCGCCGAACGGCTACGGCCGCCCCGACAACCCGACCCGACGGCTGCTGGAGGCGGCCGTGGGCGAGTTGGAAGGCGGTGACTGTCGAGTCTTCGCGACCGGGCAGGCGGCCATCACCGGCCTGCTGCTCACCCTGCTGCGCCCGGGGGACACCGTGGTGCTGCCCAGCGACGGATACTTCCCGGTCCGGGCGTTCGCCACCGACGTGTTGGGGGCGATCGGCGTCCGGGTGCTCTTCGTGCCGACCGTCGGGCCGTACCCGTCGTTCGAGGGTGTCCGGTTGGTGCTGGTGGAGACGCCGGCCAACCCGGGCCTGGACGTGGTCGACGTGGCGGCCCTGGCCGCGGAGGCGCACGCCGCCGGCGCGCTGCTCGCGGTGGACAACACCACCGCCACCCCGCTGGGTCAGCGCCCGCTGGACCTCGGTGCCGACCTGGTGGTCGCCTCCGGCACCAAGGCGCTCACCGGCCACTCCGACCTGCTGCTGGGCTACCTGGCCAGCCGGTCCACCGAGCTGATCGAGGCGGTGACGAAATGGCGTACCACCACCGGGGCGGTCCCGGGCGCGTTCGACGCCTGGCTGGCACACCGGTCGCTGGCCACTCTCGACCTGCGTCTGGCCCGGCAGAGCGCGAACGCCGCCGCCGTCGCCGAACTGCTCGCCGGCCGGGCGGACGTGACCGCCGTGCGTTGGCCCGGGCGGCCCGAGGACCCCGCGTACCCGGTGGCGTCGGCGCAGATGCGCCGGATGCCGGGGGTGCTCTCGTTCGACCTGGGTGACGCCGACCGGGTGGGCCGATTCATCGACGCCGCCCGGCTGGTGGCGGCGGCGACCTCCTTCGGTGGCCTGCACACCACCGCGGACCGGCGGGCGCAGTGGGGCGACGACACCGCCCCCGGCTTCGTCCGGCTGTCCTGCGGTGTGGAGGACACCCCCGACCTGGTGGCCGACATCAGCGCCGCGCTCGACGCCGCCGGCGGGGTCTGAGTTATCGTGTCGGCGGCCCAGATCGGTGGGCCGCCGACCGTGAGGAGGTGAGTCCGATCCGCCGACCAGCAGGACCGGCCCTTCCTCCCAGGTCCACGTCGCGATAGCGACCCTCGGGAGCGCCGGACGTTCACCCGGAGGTCCCCATGACAACACCACTTTCCACTGACCGGTCCGCACTCGTGGGCCGGCTGCGCGCCGCCGGCTGTGTCTACGCCGAGGACGAGGCGGACCTGCTGCTGGCCGCCGCCGACGATCCGGCGATGTTGGCCGACCTGACCGAGCGTCGGGTGGCCGGCGAGCCGTTGGAGTATCTGCTCGGCTGGGCGGAGTTCTGCGGTCTGCGGATCGCCGTCGACGCGGGCGTCTTCGTGCCGCGCGGCCGGACGGCCCTGCTGGTCGAGGTGGCGGCCGCGCTGACCGGCCCGGCCCCGGCCGTGGTCGACCTCTGCTGTGGGTCCGGGGCCACCACCGTCGCGCTGGCGCACCGCCTCACTCCGCGCTGGCTGGCCGCCGCCGACATCGACCCCGCTGCGGTGGCGTGCGCCCGCCGTAACCTCGCCGGGCTGGCCGCCGAGGTGTTCGAGGGCGACCTGTTCGCGCCGCTGCCCGGGCAGTGGCGGGGTCGGCTGGACCTGGTGGTCGCCAACGCCCCGTACGTGCCGACCGACGCGGTTGCGCTGATGCCGCCGGAGGCACGGCTGCACGAGGCCCCCGTGGCGCTCGACGGCGGACCGGACGGGCTCTCCGTGCTGCGTCGGGTGGGTGCCGACGCGGCCCGCTGGCTGGCCCCCGGTGGACACCTGGTGGTCGAGGCCGGGACCACGCAGGTGGAGGCGCTCTGCGCCGCGTTCGACGCGGCCGGCCTGGTGCCGACCGTTCGACACGACGAGGACCTGGACGCCACAGCAGTAACCGCCCAACGCCCCTAACCCCACCCCACCCC
>NZ_PYBV01000049.1 GCF_003205615.1 Micromonospora arborensis
GCGGGAAGAGGGGGGCCGGGGGGAGAGGGGGGGGGGGGGGGGGGGGTGGGGGGGGGTGGGTGGGTGGGGGTGGGGGTCGGTCAGGTTAGGAGGAGGCCGGTTATCCAGAGGGCTGCGACGATCAGGCCCGCCCCGAATTCCACGAGCATCGACAGGCCGGCGGCTTTGAGCGCCTGCACGGTGGATGGCCAGGCGAGTTGGTTGCTGCCCAGCCGCAGCCGCTCGGCCGCCCACACCCCGGCGACGAAACCGAGCACCAGCCCGACGACCGGCACCACGAAGAACCCGACGATGCCGAGCACCCCACCGGCGAGCAGCGTGGACGTCGGCACACCCGTGCGCTTCAGGTTCCGCCCGGGCCACGCGTACTTGATCACGGTGCCGCCCGCGGCGACCAGGGTGGCGGCGGCGAAGACCGCCCAGCCACCCGCGCCGGCACCGCCGAAGATCGCCCAGACCAGCACGCCACCCCAGCACAGCGGCAACGCCGGCAGGCCGGGCACCACCACGCCGGCCAACCCGGCCAGGATGGCCAGCCCGGCCACCACCGTCACCACCGTCTGCGAGTCGTTCAGGCTCACGCCGCCGCCCTCCGTCGCCACCATCGGGACCGCCCGAGCCGCACCGAACCCCGGCTCACGCCGCCACCCCGCCGCGCAGCCGGGCGGTGATCGCCTCCGCCGGGGCCGGGGCGCCGAAGTATCGACCCTGTCCGGTGTCACAGCGCAACGCCCGCAACCGTTCCGCCTGCACCCCGGTCTCCACCGCCTCGGCGGTGACCCACAACTCCAGGGCGTGCGCCAACCGGACCAACGCGTCGACGATCCGTTCGTCGCGGTGGTCGGCGGCGACGTCGGTGCCGTCGGCGCGGATACCCTCGACGAACGGGCCGGCGAGCTTCAGGGAGTGGATCGGCAGCCTCCGCAGGTACGCGAGGTTCGAGTAGCCGGTGCCGAAATCGTCCACGGCCAGCCGGACGCCGAGTGCGGCGAGCCGGTACAGGCTGCGCAGGGGCTCACCGGCGCTGCCCATCACGGCGCTCTCGGTCAGTTCCAGTTGCAGCAGGTCCGCAGGCAGCCCGGTGGTGTGCAGCGCGTCGGCCACGGTATCCACGATCGCCGGGTCGTCGGCCTGCCGCGCGGCCAGGTTCACGCTGACCACCAGCCTGGCGTCGGGGAACTCCCGCCGCCACTGCTCGGCGTCGTGACAGGCCCTCCGCAGCACCCACTCACCGAGCCGGACGATCAGGCCGGTCTCCTCGGCCAGGCCGATGAACCGGTCCGGCCCGATCAGGCCCAACTCCGGGTGCTCCCACCGGACCAGCGCCTCCACGGCGAGCATGCGGCCCTCCAGCAGCGACACGATCGGCTGGTAGTGCAGCACGAACTCACCCCGGTCCAGTGCGGCCGGCAGCCCGGCGACAAGCGCCGATCGGGCAATGTCGCGGGCGCTGCGCTCGGGATCGTAGACCGCCCACCGACCCCGGCCCGCACCCTTGGCCCAGTAGAGCGTCGTGTCCGCGGCCTTCATCAGCTCGGACGCGGTGGTCTCCTCGGCCGAGCACTGCACGATGCCCACACTGGCCGACACGGCCAACTGGTGTTCACCGACGTGCACCGGGGCCGCGACGGCGGCCAGCGCGGCCTCCGCGACGGCCACCGCGTCGTCGATGTCGTCCCCTCCGTCGAGGAGGATCACGAACTCGTCGCCACCCATCCGGGCGACCAGATGGCCGTGGCCGGCCACGCAGGCGGCCAGCCGCTGGCCGATCTTCACCAGCAGTTGGTCGCCGAGGTCGTGGCCGAGGCTGTCGTTGATGGCCTTGAAGCCGTCCAGGTCGAGGAAGCACACCCCGACCCGGTGTCCGGCGGCTGCGGTGTCCAGGACCTGGCCCAGCGTCTCGAAGAACAGCGTCCGGTTGGGTAGCCCGGTCAGCGGGTCGTGCAGCGCCTGGAAGCGCAGCCGCTGCTGGAGTGCGTACCGCTGGGTGATGTCCTTGATCATCGCGACGGTGAACCGGGGCCGGCCGTCGCCGTGCCGGATCAGCGAGACGGCCAGGTCCGTCCAGACCATCGTGCCGTCCTTACGGTGGTAGCGCTTCTCCACCCGGACTGCGTCGTGCTCGCCCTCGATCAGCGCCTGGTAGAGCTCCCACATCCCGGCGGCGTCGTCGGCGTGGAACAGCGCCGCCACGTTGGCCTCGCGCAACTCCTCGATCGAGTATCCGAGCATGTCCGCGAATGCCTGGTTGACATCGATGATCCGGCCGTCCACGCCGGCGATGCCGATTCCGATCGCGGCGCCGGTGAAGATCGCCCGGAAACGGGCCTCGCTGTCGCGCAGCGCCTGCTCGACCTCGTCGCGCGCCTTCCAGGCGGACCGGGTGATCCGCTCCTGCTGGCTGAAGGTGCGGTCGCGCAGCGCGCGGGCGAACCCGGCGGCCAGCCCGCCCTGCACGGCCGCGATCCGGTCCGCGAGGTCCGCCGGCCGGTCGGCGGCGGCCAGCACCCGGCGGGGGAAGTCCGCGCCGAGGGCGTGCAGCGTCCAGGCCAGGGCCTGCGGCTCGGTGAGGTGCGCCTGCACCAGCGCCCGCCCGACCTCCTCGGCCGGGTGCGCGCTGAACGGCTCGGCCCGCACCACCTGCGCCAGCCGGATCGTCTGCGCCAGCAGCAACCGCTCGGTCTCAGCCACGCTGAGCGGCACGAACCCGAGACGGCGTACCGCGCGGGCCCAGTCGGCGGCGTACCCCTGGGCCTCGGCCCGGCCGGCGTCGACCCCGGCGGAATCCGGGTCGGCGACCATTGGAGATCAGCCTGCGGGCTGGTCGTACCGGGCGGCGCCGCCGAAGGCGCCGAACCGCTCCGGGTGGTCGTCCACGTCGGACGGTGAGTCCGGACGCCAGAGCGGCATGTGCACCACGCCCGGTTCGAGGACCGTCCAGTCGCCGAAGAAGCCGGTGACCTGGGCGCGGGAGCGCAGGGTTATCTCGGTGGCCGTCCGCGCGGACAGCCGTTGGGCGTCCAGCATCTCCTGCGGTTGGTCCTCGAAGGTGGAGTGCGAGACGACCAGGAAACTGCCCGGCGCGGCAGCGGCGCGCAGGCTCGCCAGGATCTCCTCGGGCCGGTCGCCGTCCGGAATGAAGTGCACCACCCCGGCCAGCAGGATGCCCACCGGCCGGCTGAAGTCGATCAGCCCGAGCTGCCGGGTCTCGGCGAGGATCTTCTCCGGCTCCCGCAGGTCGGCGTGGATGACACCGGTCAGCTCGTTGCCGGCGAGCAACTCCCGGCTGTGCGCGACCGCCACCGGGTCGATGTCGACATACACCACCCGGGCCTTGGGGTTCACCCCCTGCGCGACCTCGTGCACGTTGCCCACGGTCGGAATTCCGGAGCCGATGTCCAGGAACTGGTCGATGCCGGCCTCGAGCAGCACCCGCACGGCCCGGCGGAGGAACTCACGGCCCGAGCGCATGGTGGCGGCGAGATTCGGGGTCATGCTGGCGATCTGCTCGGCCAACTGCCGGTCGATCTCGAAGTTGTGCGCCCCGCCCAGGAAATAGTCGTACACCCGGGCCGCGCTCGGCCTGGTCAGATCGATCTCGGTCGGCAGTCCGTCGGGCATCAGCGTGCTCCCCAGTTCATCGCCGCGGCGCGGGCCGACGCCGGCGCCGGGGCGCACCGGGGGCACGCGCGAGCACCGGTCGACCCGCGGGTCGTGTGGTGTGGACCACTCTAGGCGGCTGACTCCAGCATCAGCGAGATGCCTTGACCAACGCCGATGCACATGGTGGCCAGAGCCCGGCGGCCACCGCGGCGGCGCAGCTCCAGCGCGGCGGTCAGCGCCAGCCGCGCGCCGCTGGCACCGAGCGGGTGCCCCAGCGCGATGGCGCCACCGTTCGGGTTGACGTGCTCGGCGTCCACCGGCAGGCCCAGCTCACGCAGCACCGCCACGGACTGCGCAGCGAACGCCTCGTTGAGCTCGACCACGTCCACCGCGCTCAACTCGACACCGACCCGGTCGAGCAGCTTGCGGGTGGCCGGCACCGGGCCGATCCCCATGATCCGGGGCGGCACGCCGGCCGCCGCCGCGCCGCTGACACGCGCCAGCGGGGTGAGGCCGTACCGGTGCACCGCCGCCTCGCTGGCGACCAGCAGCGCGACCGCGCCGTCATTGACGCCGGAGGAGTTGCCCGCGGTCACCGTGCCGCCGTCCCGGAACGGGGTGGGCAGCGCGGCGAGCTTCGCAAGCGTGGTCTCCCGCGGGTGTTCGTCGACCTCGACCAACCGGGTCTCGCGACGACCGGCCGGCACGGACACCGCCACGATCTCCTCGGCGAACCGGCCGTCGGCCTGCGCCTTGGCCGCGCGCTGCTGAGAGCGGTACGCGAAGGCGTCTTGCTCGGCCCGGCTCACGCCGTACTCGGCGGCCACGTTCTCCGCCGTCTCCGGCATCGAGTCGACTCCCCACCCGTCGGCCATCAACGGGTTGACCAGCCGCCAGCCCAGGGTGGTGTCGTACACCTCGGCGGAACGGGAGTACGCCGACGTCGCCTTCGGCATGACGAACGGCGCCCGGCTCATGCTCTCCACCCCGCCGGCGATCACCAGCTCCGCGTCCCCGGCGACGATCGACCGGGCCGCAGTGGCGAGGGCGTCCAGCCCGGAGCCGCAGAGCCGGTTGACCGTGCTGCCCGGCACCTCCTCGGGCAGGCCGGCCAGCAGTGCCGCCATCCGGGCCACGTTGCGGTTGTCCTCGCCGGCCTGGTTGGCGCAGCCGAGCACGACGTCGTCCACCCGCGCCCAGTCCACCGACGGGTGTCGGGCGACCAACTCGCGGATCACGTGCGCGGCCAGGTCGTCGGGACGGACGCCGGCCAGCGCGCCCGCGTACCGACCGATCGGGGTACGGACACCGGCCACCAGGTATGCCACGGTCATCGCGAGTCCTTAGGGGTGCAGACGGCGGGGGGTGGGGCCGCCCACCGGGTCGCGAGGGCTGCCGGGCGCCAGGATATCCACGCGCGCAGCCGATAGGTTGACGGCATGGCCCGGGCCCAGTTCAGCGCAGAGACCAGCAGCGGTGGCGCCTTCGTCCGCCAACCCAACCGGTTCACCGGTCGGGTCACCGCCGACTCGACCTCCCCGCCCGGTGGCGGGCCGGACGAGCAGGGCCGGTGGCCGCTGGAGGCCGCCCGGTACCGGCTGATCTGGTGCCGCGCCTGCCCGTGGGCGCACCGGGCGAGGATCGTGCGCGGCCTGCTCGGTCTGGACGACGCGATCTCGCTGGGCACCGTCGACCCGATCCGGGACGAGCGAGGCTGGGCGTTCGCCCTCGACCCGGACGGCTTCGACCCGGTCCTCGGTGTGAACTTCCTCTCCGAGGCGTACCTGGCCAGCGACCCGGACTACACCGGCCGGGTGACCGTGCCGGCGCTGGTCGACACCCTGACCGGCCGGGTCGTCACCAACGACTACCCGCAGCTCACTCTCGATTTCTCCACCGAGTGGCGGCGGCTGCACGCCCCCGACGCGCCGGATCTGTACCCGGTCGCGCTGCGCCCCGAGATGGACGCGCTGATGGCCGAGATCCACGCCGACGTCAACAACGGCGTCTACCGGTGCGGGTTCGCCACCTCGCAGGAGGCGTACGACGAGGCGTTCCGGGCCCTCTTCGCCCGACTGGACGCGCTCTCCGAGCGGCTGGCCGGGCAGCGCTACCTGCTCGGCGACTCGATCACCGAGGCCGACGTGCGGCTGTTCACCACCCTGGTCCGCTTCGACGCCGCGTACCACGGGCACTTCAAGTGCAACCGCAACAAGCTGACCGAGATGCCGGTGCTCTGGGCGTACGCCCGGGACCTGTTCCAGACCCCGGGCTTCGGCGAGACGGTGGACTTCGACCACATCAAGCGGCACTACTACGGCACCCACCGGCAGATCAACCCGAGCGGCATCGTGCCGCTCGGGCCTGACGAGGCCGGCTGGAGCACGCCGCACGGGCGTGGCTGAGCCGGGTCCGCGCGGCACGACGACCGCGCCGAAGGCACGCTCCGAGGTCGCCCGCCGGGTCGCCGGGTCCGCCGCCGCCGGCTGCGCGCTGGCCGGTGCGGTGGCGGTGACGGTCGCCGTGGTCGCCGGTCCCGGTCCAGGGCTCACCGGGTACGTCAGCGAGGCGGGCATTGCCGGCAGTGGGCACGCCTCGACGTACCGGATCGGGGTCCTCGCTCTGGCCGCCGCGTTGCTGCTGGTCGGCGCGGCGCTGCCGCCCGGGGTGTGGGTGGCGGCGCCTGCGCTGCTCGCCACCGGCGCCGTGTTCACCGCCGTGTCGGGGGCGGTGACCTGCTCCGCCGGCTGCCCGCTGCCGCCGTTCGAGCGGGCCACGGCGGCGGATCTGGTGCACGGCGGCGCGAGCATCGCGGCGACCGCGGCGGTGGTCTTCGCGATGATCACGCTCGCCGTCTCCGGGCCGGCCGGTCCGGCGGTGCGCTGGCTGTCCCGCGTGGCCGCCGCGTTGGCCCTGCCGCTCTGCGCGACGGTCGGCCTGGCGATGCTCGTCGTCGGCCGGGGCGCGGTGGTGGGGGTGCTGGAGCGCCTGATCCTCGCGCTGGCCGTCGTCTGGGGCCTCGCGACGGCCACCGCTCTCGCCCTGGACCGGCGGCCCTCTTCCCCATTCCGGCTGGAAGATCTGTAAGGAGCCTCACGCTTACCGCCCCTTGCGATCCACCACGATCGGCGTAGCGTCGTCGAACGATGACCAACGTCTGGGGCCTCACCGTCCGCCTGTATGTCGATCTCCGACTGCAGGCTAGCGGCATCTGTCCGGGCTAGCCGCGATCCCACGCCTGCCCTGATCCAGAACCGGACAATTGGATACATCCATGCCCTTCAGCCTGCGCAAAATTCCCTTCTCCGTGCAGATCCTGCTCGGCCTCGTGCTCGGCGTCGCGCTGGGCTTCCTGGCCCGCTCCAACGACCTGAGCTGGCTGACCACCACCCTGCACACCGTCGGCAGCCTCTTCATCCAGCTACTCAAGCTGGCCGTGCCGCCGCTGGTCTTCACCGCCATCGTGGTCAGCGTGGTCAGCCTGCGCGGCGTTGCCAACGCCGCCCGGCTCGCGCTCAAGACCCTGATGTGGTTCGGCATCACCGCGCTGATCTCGGTGAGCATCGGCATCGCCCTCGGCCTGATCGTCAACCCGGGTAAGGGAGTGACCCTCGACCTGGGTGGCGCGACGCCGCCGAAGAACACCGGCTCGTGGACCGACTTCCTCACCGGCATCGTGCCCACCAACCCGGTCGGCGCGTTCGTCGAGGGCAACGTCCTCCAGATCGTCTTCCTCGCTCTCGTGTTCGGTGCCGCGGCCATGCTGGTCGGCGAGGCCGCCGAACCGTTCGTGGCGCTGAACCGCTCCCTGCTGACGATCGTCCAGAAGGCGCTCTGGTGGGTCATCCGCCTCGCCCCGATCGGCACCCTCGGCCTGATCGGCAACGCCGTCGCCTCGTACGGCTGGGACCTGCTGGCCCCCCTCGCGAAGTTCACCACCGCCGTCTACGTCGGCTGCGCCATCGTGCTGTTCGTGCTCTACCCGCTGGTGCTGATCCTCGGCGGCCGCCTCAACCCGCTGCGCTTCTTCGCCGGGGCCTGGCCGGCGATCGAGCTGGCCTTCGTGTCCCGCTCGTCGGTCGGCACCATGCCGGTGACCCAGCGCTCCGTCGAGCGGCTCGGCGTGCCCCGCGAGTACGCCTCGTTCGCGGTGCCCTTCGGCGCGACCACGAAGATGGACGGTTGCGCCGCCATCTACCCGGCGCTGGCCGCGATCTTCGTGGCCCAGGTCTTCGGCGTGCACCTCGGCATCGGCGACTACCTGCTGATCGCGTTCGTCTCGGTGGTCGGCTCGGCGGCGACCGCCGGCCTGACCGGCGCGACCGTGATGCTCACCCTGACCCTCAGCACGTTGGGCCTGCCGCTGGCGGGTGCCGGTCTGCTGCTGGCCATCGACCCGATCCTGGACATGATGCGCACCGCCACCAACGTGGCCGGACAGGCGCTGGTGCCGATCGTCGTGTCCGCCCGCGAGGGCACGCTCGACCGGGTCGCGTACGAGTCCGCCGGTCAGCGCGACCTGACCGAGCCGGAGCCGGTCGCGGAGACCCGCCCCGAGCTCAGCCCTGTTCCTGCCTGACCACTTCACCGCAACGAAGACTGGCCCCTCCCTCGAGGGGCCAGTCTCCGTTTCCGAGAGGATCACCGCATGAGTTCTCTGTTCACACCGCTGGCGCTGCGCGCGGTCACCCTGCCCAACCGGATCGCCATGGCACCGATGTGCCAGTACTCTGCCGGCCCGGACGGTCTCCCCACCGACTGGCACCTGGTCCACCTCGGTAGCCGCGCGATCGGCGGCGCGGGTCTGGTGCTGTCCGAGGCGACCGCGGTGCTCCCGGAGGGCCGGATCAGCCCGCAGGACACCGGGCTGTGGTCCGACGCGCACGTCGACGCGTGGCGACCGGTGACCGCGTTCGTCGCCGCCCATGGCGCGGTGCCGGCCGTGCAGCTCGCGCACGCCGGGTTCAAGGCCTCCACCTACCGGCCGTGGGCATCCGAGAGCGGCGGCGTGCCGGACGCCGAGGGTGGCTGGACGCCCGTCGCCCCCGGCTCGGAGCCGTTCACCGCCGATTACCGGACGCCGACCACCCTCGACGAGGTCGGCATCGCCGGTGTGGTCGAGGCGTTCGCGACCGCCGCCGAACGCGCGCTGGCCGCCGGCTTCGCCGCCGTGGAGATCCACGCCGCGCACGGGTACCTGCTCAACGAGTTCCTCTCGCCGCTGACCAACCACCGCACCGACTCCTACGGCGGCGACCGGACCGCCCGGATGCGGCTCACCCTGGAGGTGGCCCGCGCGGTGCGCGCCGCGGTCGGCGAGGACGTGCCGGTGCTGACCCGGATCTCCGCCACCGACTGGGTCGAGGGCGGCTGGACGATCGAGGACAGCGTGGTGCTCGCCGGCGAGCTGGCCGGCGTCGGCGTCGACCTGGTCGACGCTTCCTCCGGTGGGGTGAGCATGGACCAGCGCGTCCCGGTCGGCCCCGGCTACCAGGTGCCGCTGGCCGCTCAGATCCGCCGCGAGGCGGGCGTGCCCACCGGCGCGGTGGGCCTGATCGTCGAACCGGAGCACGCCGAGCAGATCGTCGCCGGCGGCGAGGCCGACCTGGTGCTGCTCGGCCGGGAGCTGCTGCGTGACCCGTACTGGCCGCGCCGCGCCGCCGCCAAACTCGGCGTCGCGTCCACCGTGCCCGCCCAGTACGCCCGCGCCTGATCTAGGGCCTGTTTCATAAGGGCGGTCGAGCCGAGGCGGAGTCCGGGCGGCGATCCGGCAAGGCGGGGTTTCGTCCGGATACCGGTGTCGTATCCGGACGAAACCGCAACGCCGCCGGTCGTCGTCCGGGCCCGCCGCAGGCCGGCCAGTCCTTATGAAACAGGCCCTGGGACGGTCGGGCGGCTTGAACAGCCGCCCGACCGTCAGCCCGCCAGGTGCGACCAGTCGCCCTCCAGGTCCTGCCAGGTGCCCTGGGCCGCCACCGTGCCGCCGAGCAGCACCACCACGTGGTCGGCGCGGACCAGCGCGGCACGTTTCGCGGTCGAACCGACCACGGTCACCCCGTGTCCGCGCAACGCCTGCCACAGCGCCAGCTCGGTGGTGACGTCCAGCGCCGACGACACGTCGTCCGCGACCAACAGTTCGGTACGCGGGGCCAACGCCCGAGCCAACGCCAACCGCTGCAACTGCCCGCCGGAGAGCCGGGTGCCCTTGTGCCCGATGAGCAGACCCAACCCACCGCCGGCAGCCGCCAGGTCATGGTCGAGCTGGGCGGTGCTGACCGCCCCGGCCGCGTCCACCTGGTGGCCCAGCGCGATGTTGTCGGCCACCGTGCCGGAGAGCACCCGAGGCAACTGGCCGACGTAGCCGACCTGGTTGGGGCGTAGGAACAGCTCCGGTTCGGTGACCGGGTCGCCGTTCCAGGTCAGCTCGCCGGTGTGGTGCACGATCCCGGCCAACGCCCGCAGCAGCGAGGACTTGCCCGACCCCACCGGCCCGACGACCAGCACCAACTGCCCCCGCTGCACGGTCAGGTCCACGTCACGGACGGCCACCATGCCGTCGGAGTGCACCACCCCGAACCCGCGCAGCTCCAGCCGGCGCAGCGGGTGCCGCGGCGGTGGCGTCGGCGCGGGCGCCGTCCCGGCGGCCAGGTCCACCGCCGAAACCGCCGCGGAGTACGCGCCCACCCCGGTCATCGCCGCCGTGCGCCGCGTCCAGACCCGTGCCGAGGGCAACTGGGAGATCAATGAAGCGGTGGTCCAGGCGAACCAGCGGGCCGCGCCCAGCGTGGACACGGCCACCAGCACCGCCCCGGCGGAGAGCGAGCCGTTCAGGTAGAGCGCCCACGCGCCGATCGGCAACAGACCGCTCGCCACCGACGGCGTGGAACGCGACCACACCTGCACCGAGATCTCCCGGCGCTGGCGGTCACTGCGCAGCACGTCCAGGTCGGCGAGGTGACGCAGCACTGCCGCGCTCGCGCCGGCGAGCTTCACCGTCCGGGCCGAGGACAGCACGGACACCAGCGCGGTGGCGAAGGCGGCCCGCGCGGACACCGTCGCTCGGGCCGACCGCTCCAACGTCGGCCCGAACAGGCTCGCGGCCAACCCGGAGACCACCATCGTGCCGACGAAGAACAACGCTGGCACGACGCTGCCGGACACCACCGTCATGGCGACCGCCAGGACCACCGCGGCGGACTGGTCGAACACGTTGTCGGCGAGTTGGACCACCCGCTCGGTGTCGCCGCCCTGCGCCACCACCTCGGCCGGGGTGTGTGCGCTGACCCGGCGCGGCCCGGTCTGGCCGTGCACCAGACGCAGGCTGATCCGCAGCATCTGCCGCACCCACCACTGCGGAAACCAGATGCCCGTGTAATACGGCACGGGCAGCGTGATCAGCAGCCCGGCCACGATCCCCCACGCCGGCAGGTACGGGTCACCGACACCGTCGACCAGATCGGCCCAGAGCCACGGCAACACCGGGCCGTCCAGCCCGAGCAGGATCATCACGAGGAACAGGGCCATCGCCCCCATCCCGTACCGGGGGTCGTTGCGGCAGAGCCGGAGGATCTCCCGGATCGTGCGGGCCGGCGGGGCCGGCGGCAGGGGCGGCGGGTCGGCCTTCACCGGCGCGACGGCTTCGTCCACCGCCGCCGGCTCGACCCGCCCGCCGGTGGGCCAGGTGTCCGCCGGGCCCGGGCCGGTCAGCAGGTCCGTGCCGCCGCCAGCGCGGGCTGCCTGCGGCGCGGCGGTGTACGCGGCCACGTGGCTGGTCGCCAACAGCTCGGCGAAGCGGGCAGACGCGTCCAGCGGACCGGCCTCCACCACCGCGCCGTCGGCCAGCACCACCACCTCGTCGCAACGGCGTACCGAGGAGAGTCGGTGCGCGATGACGATGCCGATCCGGTCGCGCAGCAGCCGTTCGGTGGCTCGCTGCACCCGCGCCTCGGTGACCGGGTCCAGCCGCGCGGTCGCCTCGTCGAGGATCACCACGTGCGGGTCCCGGACCAGGATCCGGGCGAACGCCACCAACTGCTCCTGCCCGGCGGAGAGCACGTGCCCGCCCTCCCCCAGTCGGGTCGCCAACCCGTCGGGCAGCTCGGCGATCCACCCGGCGAGGCCCAACTCGTCAAGCGCCCGTTCGGCGGCGTCGAGCAGCATCGGGTCGAAGAGCGCGACGTTCTCGGCGAGAGTGCCGGCCAGGATCTCGGTGCGCTGGGGCACCAGGGCCACCCATCGGCGTAGCTGCTCGACGTCGAGGTCGCACAGGTCGGTGCCACCGAGGAAGACCGCGCCTGCCGGCACGTCGACGGCCCGGGTCAGCACCTTCGCCAGGGTCGACTTGCCCGACCCGGTCCGCCCGATGAGCGCGTAGGAACGACCCCGCGCGAAGGTGAGGCTGACTCCGCGCAACGCGTGCCCCCGGCCGTTCTCCGGCCCGCTCACCTGGTAGCCGAAGGTGAGGTCGCGGATGCGCAGGTCGCCGTCGGTCGGGCTGGCTCCGCCGGTGGGTTCCTGCCGGGCGTCCTCCAGCAGCAGCACCCGCCCCCACGCGCCGAGCGCGTACTGCAGCTCCGGAACCATCCGGCTCACGTGTTCGACGGTGGCGCCGAAGGCCAGCGCGAGCAACCACACGGCGGTCAACCGAGCGGCGTCGATCTGACCGCTGGCCAACGCCCACGCGCCGCCGAGCACCACCGCGCCGATGCCGCCCCGGATTGTCGCGGCGGCGACCGTGGTCACCTGGGCGGACATCACCCAGACCCGTTTGCCGCGCGACAGGACGGCAGCGGCCCGCCGGGCGTAGAGCCGCAGCACGTACGGCCGGGCCAGGCTGGTACGCACGTCGTCCTGACCGTGCACCGCCTCCTCCATCACGGCGGCCAGGTCCGACCAGGCCTCCTCCTCGGCCATCCGAGCCGGAACGATGCGGGCGGTCGGCCGGCGCAACCCCACCGCGAGAGCCACGGTCAGCAGCAGCATCGCGATCCCCGCCGGCCACCAGACGAACAGCGCGACGGCCACCGACAGCACGCCCACGCAGAGCCCCTGGGCGAGCCGCGTGCCCTGGCTACGGACCGCGGCGGCCACCTGGTAGACGTCACCGTCGATGCGGTCGAGCAACTCGCCCACGGGAGTGGTCTCCAACGTGGGCAGGTCCTGCCCGAGGGCCACCCGACAGAGCCGCCGCCGCACGTCGGCGGACCAGTCGGCGGTCACGCCGGCCATCAGCAGACTCACCGCGAAGTCGGTGAGCACCATGGCGACCAGCGCCGCGGCCAACGCCGCGAAGAACCCGGTCGAACGGTGCAGCAGCACCGGACCGGCCAGCGCCGACGCGCCCGCCTGGCCGGCGGCACCGAGCACGATCAGGATTGCCACGACCGTCATGCGGCGTGGCGAGGTTCCCCACAGGTCTCGGAGCAGGCGCATGGAAGTCCTCCGGACGTGGGGTGGCGGAGAACCCAGCCTGCCCGCGCCAACGCGTTATCTCAACCGATTTTCCGGGCCCTGAGCAGGGCTTCCACCGGGGTCAGACAACTCGACACGCGCTGCCGAACCGCACGTAGACACGTCCTCGGTGAGCCAGTCGCAGGGAGCGAGCGCCCCAAGATCCCGGTGGGGCGGGGCGCTCCCCAGTACACCCCCGGGCACGCCGACCGGGTCGCCGCCGCCGCCCGGTAAGCGCGCCCGATCCGCGACACCCCACGCCCGGAAGCTCGGACGCCCGACGCTCGGGCGCTCGGGCGCTCGGGCGCTCGGGCGCTCAGGCGCTCAGGCGCTCAGGCGCTCAGGCGCTCAGGCGCTCGGACGCCCGGACGCCCGGACGCTCGGACGCCAGTTTCCGATTTGTCCGCCGCTGTGCGCAATGATGTGTTCGGCGTTTCAAGGTCAACTCCATATCCCCGATGTCGCGCTATCCCACCGCCCGGATACCCCCACATCGGCGATATGGAGTTGACCATGTCCCGGGACAGACCACGCGAGGCATACCCTGCCGAATATTGGCGGATTGTCCGGTTTGGGAGGCGTCAGGCCTGGCCAAACCCCGTCGTGTACGTGGGTGGTTGTCCGGTCTACGGCGTTCTGGCCTGTGACCGGTCGCATCCGTGGCCCGGAATCACGGCCGAGCCAGGGTCGTTACATACCCTGACGATCGCAGCACCACCGGCCGGCCCCGTGCGTTGGGGTGC
>NZ_PYBV01000050.1 GCF_003205615.1 Micromonospora arborensis
TGCAAGACGCTTCTATGTACGTGGTGATCGGTTCGGCTGGTTGCCGCTAAGTTCGGCGTCGATGATCACTTGGGTGACTCATTGCCGATCCGGCCGCTCGGAGTGTGGGTGTGCCTTGTGCAAGACCTGTCCCCAGGTGGTCGTCGGCGCCGGCCCGGCCCACCTTGCTGGCCTGATCAGAAGCCTGCCCGTGCGAGCACACGTGGCCCATCACAGATTTGCCGCCGAGGTGACTGCTTCCCGAGCCGACGCCGACTGTCCCGGTCGTCACTGGCAAAGGAGCAACAACCCGAGATGGCACAGATCGTAGAGCGGGTCACGGATCGCTATGACGTGGTGGTGGGGGTGGATACCCACACCGACACGCACACCGCTGCCGTGCTCGACCGGTTCGGGGCGGTGTTGGCGCAGGTCACCGTGTCCACCGACGCGGACGGGCTGAGCCGGCTGTTGGCGTTTGCCGCCGCGCACACCCCGCCGGACGGGCGCCGGTTGTGGGCGGTGGAGGGCACCCGGGCGCACGGTCAGGGGCTGTGCCGGCTGTTGACCGCTGCCGGTGAACCACTCTGCGAAGCACCCAAACCCGCCGCCGCGGCCCGCCGTCGGGGCGGCAAGTCCGACCAACTCGACGCGGTCGCCGCCGCCCACGCCGTGCTCGCCCTGTCCGCCGACCGCGTCGCCGTGCCCCGCAGCGACGGACCACGCGAAGCGTTGCGTCTGCTGCTGGTCTGCCGCCGCCACCACAGCGACACCCGCACCGCCACGGTCAACCTGGTCAAAGCGCTAATCCTGACCGCCGACGACACTCTGCGTCACGCCCTACGCGGGCTGAGCACCACCCACCAGATCGCCCGCCTGGCCGCCCTCGACCTACCCGAGAGCACCCACCTGCCCATCGAGGAACACACCCGCCGCCGCGAACTGAGCACCCTCGCCCGCCACATCCACACCCTCGACGCCGCACTGGCCGACAACCACCGACGCCTCCGCGCCCTCGTCACCGACCTGTGCCCACCCCTGCTCGACCAACCCGGCGTCGGACCCGTCACCGCCGCGATCGCCCTCACCGCCTGGTCACACCCCGGCCGCGTCCGCTCAGAAGCCGCCTACGCCACCCTCGCCGGCGCCGCCCCCATACCCGTGGCCAGCGGCCGCACCGACCGACACCGCCTCAACCGCGGCGGCGACAGAACCCTCAACAGCGCCCTACACACCATCGCCCTGACCCGCCGCCGCATCCACCCCGAAACCCGCGACTACATCAACCGCCGCCGCACCGAAGGCCGCACCACCAGAGAAATCACCCGCTGCCTCAAGCGCTACATCGCCCGACAGCTCTACCGCATCATCACCACCCACCACCGCACCTCTTGACAACCCCACTCACAGATCG
>NZ_PYBV01000051.1 GCF_003205615.1 Micromonospora arborensis
TCGGCTGAAGCAGAGCAAAGCGTGGGCGGAGGGCCAGGGCGAGGGTGGTGACGGTGGCGCTCGGGTGACCGGTATCAGCCGGTGCGGCACCTACCGGCAGGGCCGGACAGCCGACGGGGCCGGAGCGTGTGCGCTCCGGCCCCGTCGTCGTGCGTGCTGTCGACTACTGCTTGAGCATGTTGTCCAGCAGCAGGGCACAGCGGATCAGACCGAGGTGGCTGTACGCCTGCGGGTGGTTGCCCAGGCCGCGCTCGGCGAGCGGGTCGTACTGCTCGGGGAGCAGCCCGGTCGGGCCGGCGGTGAGCACCATCTGCGCGAACAACTCCTCGGCGTCGGTGCGGCGACCGGTGCGCAGGTACGCCTCGATCAGCCACGCCGTGCAGATGTGGAAACCGCCCTCACGGCCGGGCAGGCCGTCGTCCCAGTGGTAGCGGTAGACGACCGGGCCGCTGCGCAGGTCCGCCTCGATCCGCAGGACGGTGGACAGGAAGCGCGGGTCGTCGCCCGGGAGCAGGCCGGAGAGCCCGATCCACAGCGACGAGGCGTCCATGTCCTCGTCCCCGTACGCGACGCTGTACGCCTCGACGTCGGCGTGCCAGCCGTGCTCCAGCACGTTGGCGCCGATCCGGTCGCGCAGGTCCTTCCACTCGGTCCGGTCCTCGCCGCCGTGCTCACGCATCACGTGCAGCGCCCGGTCGACGGTCATCCAGCACATCACCTTGGAGAAGACGTGGTGCCGTGGTGGCAGCCGGGCCTCCCAGATGCCGTGGTCGGGCTCGTGCCAGCGCCGACGGACCGCTTCGACCATGTTCTCCAGGACCCGCCACTCGTCGTCGCGGACCGAGCCGCGCGCGTCGGCGACGGCCGCGATCAGGTCGGCGATCGGGCCGAAGACGTCCAGCTGCAACTGGTGGTTGGCGAGGTTGCCGACCCGGACGGGCCGGGAGCCGGCGTACCCGGGCAGCGTGTCGATGACAGCCTCGGCGCCCAGCTCGTAGCCGTCGATGGTGTAGAGCGGGTGCAGTCGCTCCGGGTGGCCGCCGGTGCGCTCGATGCACCCGTCCACCCAGCGCAGCAGCGCCTCGGCCTCCTCGATGGAGCCCAGGTCGACGAGCGCACGCGCGGTCAGCGCGGCGTCGCGCAGCCAGCAGTAGCGGTAGTCCCAGTTGCGGACGCCGCCCAGCTCCTCGGGGAGCGAGGTGGTCGCCGCGGCCAGGATCGAGCCGGTGGCCTCGTGGCAGAGCCCGCGCAGGGTGAGTGCGCTGCGGGCCACCAGGTCCCGGGCGGTGGACGGCAGCTTCAGCGAGGCCACCCAGTCCTTCCACGGCTGCTCGGCGGCGGCCTGCCGCTCGTGGATCGGCACCCGGTGGTGCTCCAGGCTGTGGGTGGCGAAGCGCAGCTCCAGCACGACCTGCCCGCCGGCGGCGGAGAGGTCGACGACCGCCTTGGCGGTCTCGTACCCGCCGTCGTTGACGACCTCCCACTGCACACCGGGGGAGTAGAGCGCGACCGGCTCGTTGGAGCCGAGCACCAGCAGGCCGTCGCCGAGCGGCTGCAACTGCACGGAGACCTGGCCGAACTCGGGCCTCGGCGCGAACTCCACCCGGGCCTTGCCGCTGCCGGTGAGCACCCGGACGAGGGTCGAGTCGCCGGTGACGATCGCGGGGCCGTCCGGGGTGGTCTCCCGGGCCGGCTTGTCCAACCAGTCGGTGACGGTGAGCCCGGACCAGCGGGTCTCCACGGTCATCGTGCCGGAGCGGTAGCGCTGACCCAGCGGGATGCCGCCGCGTTCCGGGGCGACGCTGAAGTGACCGGCCGGGCTGCCACCGACCAGGTCGGCGAAGATCGCCGCCGAGTCCGGTTTGGGGTGGCAGAGCCAGCTCACCTTGGCCTCGGGGGTGAGCAGTGCGACCGTACGACCGTTGGCGAGCATGGAGTGCCGCTCGATCGGCACCGCCCGCTCGCCGAACAGCCAGTGCCGCCGGGTCTCCAGCAGCAACGCCAGTGCGCGCGCCGCCTCCAGGGGGTCGGCCACCCGGTAGCCGGCCTGGGTGTCCCCGGGGCCGATCTTGATGCCGAGGTCGGGGCCGTGCAGGTGACCGAACGCGTTCTCGTCGGTGATGTCGTCGCCGATGAAGAGCACCGCGCTGGAGGCGAGCTGGGTCCGCAGTTGGTCGAGCGCGGTGCCCTTGTGGGTGGCCACGACGGAGAGCTCGATGACCTCCTTGCCCTGGGTCACCGTGACGCCGTCGAAGGTGGCCGGGCCGTTGCGGACCGCTTCGATGGCCGCGGCGGCGACCTGCGGGTCGACCCCGCGGGTGTGCACCGCGACGCTGGCCGGCTTGCGCTCCAGCCGGATGCCCGGGTGCTCGGCGGCGATCTCGCGCAGCGCGTCCCGGACCTGGGTGCGGACCGCGACCAGCTCGGGGGAGAGCCGCTCGACGAAGCCGATGTCGAACTCGGAGCCGTGGCTGCCGACGAGGTGCACCTCGCTGGGCAGCCGGGAGAGCGCGGCCAGGTCGCGCAGCGCCCGACCGGAGACGACCGCCACGGTGGTCTGCGGCAGCGCGGCGAGCGCGCGGACCGCGGCCACCGACTCGGGCAGCGGAACGGCTGTGCTCGGGTCCTCCACGATCGGCGCCAGTGTGCCGTCGTAGTCGCAGGCGATCAGGAGTTGGGGGACCCGGGCGATCCGGCCGATGGCGGAGCGCAGCTCCGGGTCCATTACCCCGGTGGCGATTGCCGCTCCATCGGTGACTGTCGTGTTCACTCGGCCTCCGCCTCGGAAACTCCGAGCTCCGAGAGGAACGACTTGGCCCAGTGGCCCACGTCGTGGGTACGCAGGTGACGTTGCATTGTCCGCATCCGGCGGCGTGCCTCGGTTTTCTCCACGTGCACGGCCCGGAGTAGGGCGTCCTTGACCGCGTCCGGGTCGTGCGGGTTACACAAAAATGCCTGGCGAAGCTCGGTGGCGGCACCGGCGAACTCACTGAGCACCAGCGCGCCGCCTTGGTCGGCACGTGATGCTACGTATTCCTTCGCCACCAGGTTCATCCCGTCTCGCAGCGGGGTCACCATCATGACGTCGGCAGCAACATACATCGCGGCCAGCTCACTGCGACTGTACGACTGATGCAGGTAATGCACCGCCGGCACGCCGACCCTGCCGAATTCGCCGTTGATCCGGCCGACCTCGCGCTCGACCTTGACCCGAAGCGCCTGGTAGTGCTCCACGCGCTCGCGGCTGGGAGTGGCCACCTGCACCATGACCGCGTCGGGGACTGTCAACTTTCCGTCAGCCAGCAGCTCGCGAAAGGCCTTGAGTCGCAACTCGATGCCCTTGGTGTAATCCAGCCGGTCCACGCCCAGGATTATCGTCTTCGGGTCGCCCAGTTCGGCGCGAATCTGCTTGGCCCGGGCCTGGATCGCCGGATCGGCGGCCATCCGCTCCATCTCCTGGGTGTCGATCGAGATGGGGAAGGCGCCCGCCTTCACCTGCCGACCGTCGACCTGGATCATCTGCCCCTCGTAGCGCAGCCCGAGCAGGTGCCGGGCCAGCCGGACGAAGTTCTGTGCGGCCAGCCGCTGCTGGAAACCGACCAGGTCGGCACCGAGGAGGCCGCGCAGGATCTCGGTGCGGAACGGCATCTGCATGAACAGCTCGATCGGCGGGAACGGGATGTGCAGGAAGAACCCGATCCGCAGGTCCGGGCGCAGCTCACGGAGCATCGCCGGGACCAACTGAAGCTGGTAGTCCTGCACCCAGACCGTCGCGCCCTCGGCCGCGACGTCCGCCGCGGCCTCCGCGAACCGGGCGTTGACCAGGCGGTACGCCTCCCGCCAGCGGCGCTTGTAGGCCGGGGTCTCGACCGCGTCGTGGTAGAGCGGCCAGATCGTCGCGTTGGACTGGCCCTCGTAGTAGCGCTCCAACTCCTCGGCGCTGAGCGGGACCGGGTGCAGGCGGATCCCCTCGAGGTCGAACGGCTCGGGGGCGGCGCCGGTGCCACCGGCCCAGCCGACCCAGGTGCCCTGGTGTTCGGCGAGTACGGGATGCAGCGCGGTGACCAGCCCGCCGGGGCTGCGCCGCCACTGCCGTCCCTCAGGTGTGCTCACCTCGTCGACCGGCAGACGATTCGCCACTACGACAAAGGAGCTACGGACGGTCACGATCGGCCACCTCCGGGTACTGACGGGTCCACCGCGATGAGCGTACTGAGCGTAGCTGCGGCGTCTTGTGCCTCGTGCCGGAGTCTCCTACCCGCCCCGTACGCGTCGAAATCCCGAAGGTGATCTTGTCGACAGCCTGCCGATCAGAGGTCGATGATCGGCCATTCCTTGGGCAGCACCTCGCCGAGCAGCTCCCGCCGATCCGTCATGATCGGCGTGATCGCCCGCGCCGCCTCCATCGCAGCCTGCGCGAGATCCATGCCGCCGAGGGTTCGCGACCAGCCGCCGAGGATGGAGCACATGTCGTGCTCCACGGGCGTGACCATGACCTGCTCCAGATCGCCGACGATGTCGAGCAGCGGCCACCCGTCGCTTGTCACCTGGCGGTATGCGGCTGCCAGGCAGAGCGCCGGGACGATCACAGCCTGTCCCTTGTCCGCGACTTTCGCGATCTGCTCCCCGACCGCCTCCATGCCCTCCGAGTAGGCGAGGAGGCATCCCGTGTCGAGGACGAGGCCAGCATCAGTCACGAATGGTCATCCGTCCGCGAGACGCCTCACTCAGCAGGGCGGCTGCCTTGGCTCGCAGTGCCGGCGTGATCTTCGCGTGTGCCTCGTCGAGCTTCCTGCCCGCCTCGGCGAGGCCTTCGTCCGTGAGCTGGAAACCCACCTGTCGAAGTGTCCGCCGTGTGCGCTCGCCGGCCATCCGCTGACGAACGGAGTCGGTGATGAAGGCGGAGACGTTGGGTTCCTCGGCCAGTCGCTCCGCCACGTCATCCGGCACGCTGATGGCGATCTTCTTGGTCATACCAGGGACGCTAGCGAGTGATACCACGGTCGGCAAGGAGGCTCGCCCGCGTACTCCTGGGGCGGGGTGATGTGGGCGAAGCGCGCCGTACCTGTCAGGATTGACGATGGCGTGCGCGCGGCCGGTCACCGGCCGGCGGCGGTGGGCGGTCCTCGCAGCCCGCGCCCGCGCCGCCGATCAGCGACAGCAACCGACGGAGGTAGCCCGCACCGTGGCCCAGTACATCTACGTCCTGGAAAAGGCCCGCAAGGCGCACGGCGACAAGGTCGTGCTCGACAACGTGACGTTGAGCTTCCTGCCGGGAGCCAAGATCGGTGTGCTCGGTCCGAATGGCGCCGGCAAGTCCAGCCTGCTCAAGATCATGGCAGGGCTGGACAAGCCGAGCAACGGCGAGGCCCGGCTCATGCCCGGCTACACCGTCGGCATGCTCGCCCAGGAGCCCCCGCTCAACGAGGCCAAGACCGTGCTCGGCAACGTCGAGGAGGCGGTCGCCGAGACCAAGGCCAAGCTGGAGCGGTTCAACAAGATCGCCGAGCAGATGGCGACCGACTACTCCGACGAGCTGATGGAGGAGATGGGCAAGCTCCAGGAGGAGCTGGACCACCTCGACGCCTGGGACATCGACTCCAAGCTCGAACTGGCCATGGACGCGCTGCGCTGCCCGCCGCCGGACGCCGACGTGACCCAGCTCTCCGGTGGTGAGCGCCGCCGGGTCGCGCTCTGCAAGCTGCTGCTGGAGGCGCCCGACCTGCTGCTGCTCGACGAGCCCACCAACCACCTGGACGCGGAGAGCGTCTCCTGGTTGGAGCAGCACCTGGCCAAGTACGCCGGCACCGTCATGGCGATCACCCACGACCGGTACTTCCTCGACAACGTGGCCGGCTGGATCCTGGAGCTGGACCGCGGCCGGGCCATCGGCTACGAGGGCAACTACTCCACCTACCTGGAGAAGAAGGCCGCCCGGCTGGCCGTCGAGGGTCGCCGCGACGCCAAGATGAAGAAGCGCCTCACCGAGGAGCTGGAGTGGGTCCGCTCCAACGCCAAGGCCCGGCAGACCAAGTCCAAGGCCCGCCTGGACCGGTACGACGAGATGGCCAGTGAGGCGGAGAAGACCCGCAAACTGGACTTCGAAGAGATCCAGATCCCGCCGGGCCCGCGCCTGGGCAGCACGGTGATCGAGGCGAACAGCCTCAACAAGGGCTTCGGCGACCGGCTGCTCATCGAGAACCTGTCGTTCTCGCTGCCGCGCAACGGCATCGTCGGCATCATCGGCCCCAACGGCGTCGGCAAGACCACGCTGTTCAAGACCATCGTCGGGCTGGAGCAGCCCACCAGCGGCTCGGTCCGCGTCGGCGAAACGGTCTCGCTGTCGTACGTCGACCAGAACCGTGAGGGCCTCAACGGCGACAAGACCGTCTGGGAGGTCGTCTCCGACGGCCTGGACTACCTGATGGTGGGCAAGGTCGAGATGCCGTCGCGGGCGTACATCGCCGCGTTCGGCTTCAAGGGACCGGACCAGCAGAAGCCGACCAAGGTGCTCTCCGGCGGTGAGCGCAACCGGCTCAACCTGGCGCTGACCCTGAAGATCGGCGGCAACGTCATCCTGCTGGACGAGCCGACGAACGACCTGGACGTCGAGACGCTGTCCAGCCTGGAGAACGCGCTGCTGGAGTTCCCCGGTTGCGCCGTGGTCATCTCGCACGACCGGATGTTCCTGGACCGCGTCGCCACGCACATCCTGGCCTGGGAGGGCGACGATCAGGACCCGTCCAGGTGGTTCTGGTTCGAGGGCAACTTCGAGGCGTACGAGAAGAACAAGATCGACCGTCTCGGCGCGGAGGCCGCCCGGCCACACCGGGTGACCTACCGCAAGCTGACCCGCGACTGACCGGCCGAGAAGGTGTCTGACCGGTTCGTCTACCACTGCACTCTGCGCTGGTCCGACCTGGACGCGTACGGCCACATCAACAACTCGCGCTTCCTCACCCTGTACGAGGAGGCGCGGGTGGCGTTGATGTTCGCCGGCGGCCGGGCCTGGGGGGTCGGCTCGTTCGCCGACGGGGTGGTGATCCGTCGGCACGAGGTCGACTACCTGCGCCCGGTCGACTACGCGCTGGGCCGGGCCACCGCGGAGGCGGCGCCCACCGTTCGGATCGAGCTGTGGGTGGAGGAGATCCGGGCCTCCCGGTTCACCGTCGCCTACGAGCTGTACGACGGTGAGGTGCTGGCCAGCTGCGCCCGCTCGGTGCTGGTGCCGTTCGACCTGACCCGCCAGGCGCCCCGCCGGATCACTCCGGAGGAACGGGACTTCCTGCTCACGTACGCACCGCAGGGCGGCGTGGCATGACCCGGCCGGGCTCGGTCGGGCCTGGACCGGCGGCGGCGTCGACTCCGACGCACGGCGTCGCCGGGGTGGCGGACGCGGGCGCCTTCCTGGCCCGGCTGGTACGGCTGGACCCGATCGCACCGGTCCGGCTGCGGCCGGCCGGTGGGCCCGGCCGAATCGCCCTCTGGGCCCGGCTGCCGTGGCAGGTTCTGGTGGTCCGCACGGTGGCCGGTGGGCCGGCCGACGGCGTGGCCGAGGACGTCACGGTGACGGCCGCGGAGCTGTTGGCCGAGCTTGAGCGCGGTGGTGCGACCCTGCCCGCACGCCGGGACGCGCAGTGGCGATGGCCGCTGCCTCCGGTGCGGAGCCGGCCGGTGGAGGCGCTGCCCGTCGCCGAGCTGCGGCGGATCGCGGATGCGGCGGCGGGCACCCTTCGTACGGCGAGCGAGCAGGGTGTGGCCGGCCGTGCGGTCGGCCAGCGGGCGCTGCGTGACGCCCTGCTCGACCACGTGGCGGTGCTGGTCACGCCGGACGGATCGGCCGCCCCGCCGGTCGAGGTGTCGCAGCGGCTGGTGCAGGGGGTGGTCCGGATGGGCTTCCTCGGCGCGGCCGACGGCCCGGGCGCCGGCAACGAGGAGGCCGCTGCCCAGGTGCGGGTGGCCGGTCGTTGGGTCGGCCTGGCGGGACCATACGGAACCGCATGGTTGCAGAAGGCCACGGATCTTGGCGTGACACCCCTCAGGACTCGTCCGAACGGATGACCCCGGCTCATTCTTCTGGGCAGGGGCGGTCGTTGGGGGGGTGCTTCAGCTCGGCTGTCCGGGTACCGTCCATGCTCGGATCCAACGCACCGTAGGCGACTGGATCCGCTGGGGAGTGAGGTGCGCGAGCGATGCCGTGGTGGTCATGGCGCCCCGGTCCCGCCGACGGCGGCGATCCGGAAACCCGAAGCGGGATCACAGTGGAGAGCGCGGTCCGGGTCGGACCGCCCAGTCCTCGAAAGCCGGGGGACGACTGCCCGCCCAATGAGCGGCCCGTGCTGACCGAGATGCTCGCCACCGTCGAGCCGGTGAGTCTGCGCCGGGTCTGCGACGCACTCGACCTACTCGACGTGCGCTACCTGGCCGACGGCGACGGCAACCTGCTGGCCATGTGGGAGCGGCACGCGGTGCTGGTCACCCTCGAAGGGCCGGAGGACGAGATCCTGGTCATGCGGGCACGTCCGCACGCCACGGTCCCGCCGGACTGGGCTGACCGGGCCTACCGGGTGGTCAACGAGTGGAACCACACCCGCCGGTTCTGCAAGGCGTACATCGGCGACCCGACCGAGCGCGGCCAACTGCCGATCTACGCCGAGCTTCAGGTGCCGCTCGGTGCCGGCACCCACGACGCGCTGCTTGTCGAGATGCTCGACTGCGGCGCGGCGGTGGCCACCAGCTTCGTGGACTGGCTGCACGACGAGGGCGCGCTGCTCTGACGCTGCCGCGGCGCCGCGATCAGCCACCGTGGGCCGGGTCCTCCTCGGCGTTGACCATGAAGTACGCGGCCCGCTCCAGGTAGTCCCAGAGCGTGGTGGCGATCTCCGGCTCCAGATCGAGCCGGTCCACGGCTCGGCGCATGTTCCGCAGCCAGGCGTCCCGCTCGGCCGCGCCGATCCGGAAGGGCGCGTGCCGCATCCGCAGCCGAGGGTGGCCGCGCTGTGCGGAGTAGGTGTTCGGCCCTCCCCAGTACTGCATCAGGAACAGGGTCATCCGGTCCGCCGCCGGGCCCAGGTCCTCCTCCGGATACATGGGCCGCAGCAGAGGATCGGTGGCGACGCCGGCGTAGAACTCGTCGACCAGCTTGCGGAAGGTGGGCTCGCCGCCGACCGCTTCGAAGAGGGTCGTCGATGCGCCGGGACGGTCGGATTCGCCTGCGGAGTTCACCGTTCCATCCTGCCAGGTGCGCCGTGGGTCAACCCGACCCGCGCACCGTGCGTCGGATCACGCCCGGCCTCCAGGGGGGATTCCGGGCCCCCCAGGGGTCATTCGTGTCCGTGTGGGCGCACCCGGTCAGGTGACCGCGTGCCGGCGGTGGCCGTCGCCGGAACGCGGCTCGGGAGGGCCTGCCGCCGTGCCGCCCGGGTTGGCGGGCGGTTCGGCATTGGCCGCCGACGCCGCCGCGATCGCCTTGTCCAACGTCTGCTGACTCGGCCAACGCAGCGCGGCTACCGCCATCAGCGCCACGCCGGCCAGGCTCCACAGCCCCACCACGAAGGGGATGTTGTCGAAGTGATCGGCGATCAGCCCGGTGACCAGCACCGCGAAACCCTGGATGACCTGCACGCCGGTGGCCATCACCCCGAAGGCGCGGGCCCGGAAGCCGTTGGGCAGAGCCTGGACGAAGAGCCCGTTGGCCATCGGCAACATGCCGGCGACCGCGAAACCACAGAGAGCGGCCAGCAACGCCACCGCCAGCGGCGGCGGATTGAGCAACGCCGGCACCAGCACCAGCGGGGCGAGCACCGCGAGCGGCCGCATCAGCTTCAGTCGGCGGGCCGGCCCGAACAGGCGGCTCACCAGCAACCCGCCGAGGATGAAGCCGACCGGGCTGGCCACCATGATCACTGCTTGGGCCGTGCTCGCGCTCATGGCGGCGTCGCCCTCCTCGTGGGCCCAGCCAACGGCCAACCCCTCGGGGAGGATCGAGAAGAGCATCGCGCTGAACACCAGCACCGCGATCGCCCGCAGCACCGGTGTTCCGAAGACGATGGTGAAGCCCTCGCGGGTTTCCCGCAGCAGGTGGCTGCGGTGCTCCGGCGTCACCACCGCCGGCCGGTCTCGCACTCCGAAGCGGACCAGCAGCGCCGAGACGCCGAACGTGGCCGCGTTGAACAGGAGCGCGACCTTCGGGTCGATCGAGGCGACGGCGGTGCCGAGCACGTACCCGATGATCTGGGCCGCCTGCCCGACGCTGCCGTTCAGCGACAGCCCGAGCACCAGCCGGTCCCCGGCGAGCATCTGCGGCATCAACGCGGACTTCGCCGCCTGGCTCGGCGGGTTGGCCAGCGTGGAGGCGAAGATGAGCACCAACACCGCCTGGTACGGCAGTTGCGGGATGGCGATGAGCAGCATCAGCGCCATCCGGATGAGGTCGCACGCCACCATCACCCGCCGGTACGGGTACCGCTCGGCGAGTGCGGCGAGCACGGGACCGCCGAGCAGCCAGGGCAGGAAACTGACCGCGAAGGCAACCGCGGAGAGCCCCACCGACTCGGTCTTCTGATAGACGAGCAGGGTGACGGCAGCTTTCGCGACGTAGTCGCCGACCCAGGAAAGAGCGCCCGCCACGAACACGGCGCGGAACTCGTGCTGGGCGAACACTTCGCGAAAAGTGGCTGGACCTTCCGCGGAAGGTCGCTCGTCGGGCACCGTCGCCTCCATCGGCCTCCGGGTCGGCCGCTCGTGGCAGCCCAGCCGGATGCGCTCGTCAGATCTACGGATCAGCGAGGATGTGATCACGCTTTGGCGGGAACGCGTGCTCCGGATTCTGCCCGATCGTCTGACAACTAGCTAGGTCGAACGGGTCATTCGTCGCTTCCCCGACTGAACGAACGGACGATACCTGAGGGGCCGGCCGGCCCGCGACCCCTGAATTCGAGGACAGTGGCACCTGGATCAGGTAGCGCCGCCCTGACCAGTCTCACCGTCGGACAACGGCCGGCTCGGCATTCCGGGATAGATGCGGGCCGCAGCGATCTGCGCGGTGATCCCCGAGTTCTCCAGAGCCTCCGCGAGCCGCCGACGCAACTCCCGGCCCACCGCGAACTGCCCGTCGGCGGTCGTCTTCACGACCGTCCGGATGACCGCGCCGTCCACTGTCACCTGCTCGACGCCCAGCACCTCCGGTGCCTCGACGATCTCCGGTGACAGCTCGGGGTCCACCGCGATCGAGGCGGCCGCGGTCCGCAGGACGGCGGTGGCCTCCTCGGTGCTGCTGAACCCGATCGGCAGGTCCACCACCACGAGAGCCCAGCCCTGGCTCTTGTTGCCCACCCGGATGATCTCGCCGTTGCGGATGTACCAGAGGACCCCGCGACCGTCGCGCACGGTGGTGACCCGGAGCCCGACCGCCTCGACCACGCCCATCGCCTCGCCCAGGTCGACGTTGTCGCCCACGCCGTACTGGTCCTCGATCAGCATGAAGAGGCCGGCGATCAGGTCCTTGACCAGGCTCTGCGCGCCGAAGCCCAGCGCGACGCCGGCGATACCCGCGCTGGCCAACAGCGGCGCCAGGTCGAAGCTGAACTCCCGCAGGATCATCAGCAGTGCGATGCCGAAGACGAACGCGGTGGTCAAGCTGCGCAACACGGAGCCGATCGCCTCGGCTCGCTGCCGTCGCCGCTCGGGCACGAACTCGGTCGGGTCGACCGCGGCGCTGGGCACCCGCTCGCGCAGCGGCCGCAGCATCGTCGGCACCGCACCGTCGGTGGTCGTCCGCACCAACCGGTTGATCGTGCGGTGCACCGCCCAGCGGGCCACCATCGCCAGCGCCACGATCAGCAGCACCCGCAGCGGCTTGAGCAGGATCCAGTAACTGCCCTCGGCGAACCAGGCCGACCTGGTCATTCTGAACAGGAACTCGCAGGAGGAACTGCCCTGGCAGTTCACCGACCCGACGGTGGACAGGGCAAGGGGCATCACGCTGGCGGCACTCACCCTGTCTTCGTACCGCAAGGAGCCCGAGCGCCCACTGCCGACCCACCGGCCGGGTGACCTGCCGCCGAGGGCATGGCCGGAACGGGGCGAACCGGCCATCGTGACAGGTGCGGGAAAGAGCTTCACGACCGACCCCGGATTAGTGCGTGCAATCCGGGGTCCGATCAGGGACTATTGGCGCAACGGACGTCGGTGATCGGCCTGGCGTCGACCGTGTGGGCCGTCGTGCCCCGGCCCCGGTCGGCGACGGTCCGCAGCAGCCGCTGAACCGGGAGGGTGATCGCGATGCCTGACATACGACCCACGGTGGGCTCCGGCGCGTTGGTCCTCAACGCCACCTACGAGCCGCTGTGTGTCGTGTCGGTGCGTCGCGCCGCGATCCTCGTCCTCTCCGCGAAGGCGGTCTGTGTCGCCGATGGTGACGGCATCCTGCACAGTGCTCGGGACGCCCTCCCGGTGCCATCAGTGGTCCGGCTGACCCGCTTCGTCCGCGTGCCGTACCGAACGCATGTCGGGCTGTCCCGACGGGCCATCTTCGCCCGCGACGGGTGGCGGTGCGCCTACTGCCGTGGCCCGGCCGAGACCATCGACCATGTCTTTCCCCGCAGCCGGGGTGGCCGGCACGCCTGGGAGAACGTGGTCGCCGCGTGCGCCCGGTGCAACCACACCAAGGGCGACAAGACCCCGGCAGAGATGGGCTGGCGCCTGCACGCGCTGCCGGCCCCGCCGAAGGGCACCGCCTGGCGGGTGCTCGGGCACCGCGCACCCGACCCCCGCTGGGCGGACTGGCTCGACCTGCGGGAGCCCGAAGTCGCCGCCTGACCGCCCCGGCTGGCCTGACGCGATGCGTCGACGGGGACTGCCTGCCCGTCCGGCACGATGAGGTCATGACGACAGTGTGCCCACGTGAGCCTGACGGCTGGGGTCAGCCGTGACCGCCACGGGGATCGCGCCGGTGCTGCAGAGCCGCTTCAGCCCGCTGCGATTCGACAGTGACCACCAGTTGTCCGAAGCGGACGTGGCGATCTTGCTGGAGGCGGCCCGGTGGGCGCCGTCGGCCGGTAACTCCCAACCGTGGGCGTTCCACTTCCGTCGACGCGGCGACGCGGGGCACGCCGCACTGGTCGACCACCTCGCCGCGAGTTCACGTCGATGGGCCCCGCAGGCCAGCGCGCTGGTCGTGAACCTTGCGCAGCGGGAGGTGGACGACAGTGGGATCGAGTACTCCGAGTTCGCCGACTACGACCTCGGCCAAGCGGTCGCGCACATGACCGTGCAGGCCCACTCCATGGGCCTGGCGTGCCGGCAGTTCCGCGCCTTCAACCTCGACGCCCTCCACGACACCATGCGCGTCGCACCCGGTTGGCAGATCCTCACCATGACCGCCATCGGCGTGGCAGCCGATGACGACCAGCCCATCCCGCGACACCGCCGCAGCATCACCGACCTCATCACCGCCGGAGTCGCACCGCCCGACCACGACACGACCGACCAGCCGCGTCGAGCGTAGGACGGCGCGACTGCGGCGCTGGTGGTTGGCTCAGCCCTGCTGGTCGGCCGCCCGGCGGCCTGCGCGCTGGTGGCGGTCGGCTGCTCGGGCGTACGCGACCGCGAGCAGCCGGTCGACCTCGGGCAACATCTGCGGGCCGGGCATGACGATGCTGCCGAAGCCGTACAGCGCGTAGCCCGGGTGCGGCACGAGGGTGTCCAGCCGGGCGAAGTCGAACGTGTCCCGGTGGTCTTCGAACGCCTTGGGCGGGAAGCCGAACAGCCTCTCGAACTCGGCGCGACCCAGGTCCAGGTTGAGCCGGAAGACACCGGGACGGTCGAGCTGGGAGGCCTCGTCGAAGCCGGGCACGTCGTGCTCGACGATGGTGGCGAACGGCTGGCGGCGGTCCGGGCCGACGTGGAAGAACCGGTCGCCCCAGGCCCCCTCGGGTGCTCCGTTCTCCTCGCTCGCCACGACCTGTTCGACGCCGGGCAGCGCGAGGATCCGATCGGCGAGCACGGCCGTGTCGACGCCGGTCGGGATGTGCAGCACCGCGTCGGCGTGGTCGATGGTGGCCTGATCCAGCGGGAAGTAGCGGTAGTCGTGCGTTCTCCGCTCGGCCGGTCCGATCTCGGACGCACGGACGTACCCGGGATGGTTGCTCTTCTGTTGGAGCCTGCCTTCGTACGTCGACGGGGCGGGTGCCCCGATGCCGAGCGCGGGACTCGCGCCGAGGCTGCCGATGACCACCGCGTACTGCTCGTTCAGCAGCGCTGCGATGATCGCGCCGGCGCCGGCCCACGACACCTCGGTGCCGGCCATCGTCATCGTGCTCGGGTGGCGTTGGAGGTGCGTGTTGTGCGCGAAGACCAGGGTCGGCCCGCGGTGTGCCTCGATCGCCCGGATCGCGAGCAGGTTCTCGGCCATCAGCGCGTCCCGGACCCCAACCAGGCGGGCGAAGCGTTCCTCCTGCGCCAGTGGCGCGGCGGCAGCGGCGTGGTAGCGCAGCAACGCGACCGCGGACGTGGCGTGTACGAACGCCGCCTGCCAGCCCTCGGGCCGACGGGGTGCCTGCAGGTACAACTTGCTCAGGAGGTCGTCGGCGATCACCCGCAGGCGCTGGGCGTCGGTCGAGCGCCCGATCGACCTGCCCGGCTCCCAGATCGCGGCCGTGTCGCTCCACCGAGCCTCGTCCCCGATCAGGTCGTCGATCTCCGCTGACCGGTCGAGGCCGAGGAAGTCACAGACCCGTGCGAGGTAGCGCCGTGGACTCGGAGCGCCCTCGATCTCCAGCGGAGCGTCGAAGCCGTGGAAGGTCAGGCGCTCGGCCGCCAGCCGTCCGGCGTTCCACTCGCGCATCCGCAGCAGCAGGTCGCGGTTGGCCGGGGCGGCGCCGAAGCCGTGGCTGAACCCTTCGGCCAGCGCACGGTCGAGCGTCACGGCATCGTCACCGCGCACGAACTCGTCGGCGATCAGCCCCGCCGCCCGGTCGCTCTCCAGTGCGATCGAGCGGTAGCCATGCTCAGCCAACGACATGAAGGTGTCGTTGCGGATCTGCAGGAAGGCGGACTCACCATGCGTCGGCTCGCCGAGCGCGAGCAGGCTCGGCGTTGCGGCGAGCAGGTCGAGAAGAGAAGTCATTCCATCAACCGTATCGTTGAACCAGCGGTTGAGGCTTTCGCGCGTTGGCACACGGCGACGGCCGCAAAACCCTCAAACCCTGGGGTACGTCGCCAGGCGACTTCCTCACCGGGGCCGCCCGGCGGCGCCGTACGCCCGCAGGAAGGTCTGGACGCCCACCGCCGTGATCCGATCGGTTTCCTCTGGTGGCAGCGGGATGACGCCCCAGTAGGACCGCTGCGCGATCTCCGCAGAGATCAGGGCCATGAAGTGGGCCGTGGCCTGGGCGGGATTGCCGTGTACGTCGAGCAGGCCGTGGTCGGCCAGCGCGGCCATGACCACGGTCAGCTCGCGGGAGACCCGGCGCGGCCCGGCCTCCTGCCAGGCGTCGAGGACCTCGGGAGGGACGTGCCCGGCCTCGCCGTGGATGTGTCGGACCAGTGCGAAGTGGTCCCGGAAGTCCGTCATCAGGGCGACCCAGGCGCGCGCCAGGGCCAGCAGGTCCCGCTCAAGATCCTCGGGTCGGGGCGGGCGCTGCGGATCCAGGAACTTCCGCAGTCGGACGAGTTGCTCGTCCCTGACCTGCCCCGCACTCCACTGCATGACCGAGCGGAACAGCTCCGCCTTCCCGCCGGGGAAATGGTTGTAGAGCGTGCGGGTGGAGGCGCCGGCCTCGGCGGCGATCGTGTCGATGCTGGCCCGGGTGTAGCCGTCCCGCCCGAAGACCTCGCACGCGGCATGGGCGATCGCCGCTGCCTTGTCCCCTCGCCCGCGGCGCGGCCGGGTCGCCGCCGTTCCGTCCTCGTGGTCGGTGCTGGCCATCGTCGCCTCTCCCGCGTTCTGCTCGTTAATTACAACGGTGGTTGTAGTTTCTACAACGACCGTTGTAATCTACCGTACGCGTCGCATCGGACGCACAAACAGCGAGCCGCCTGGGGGAACCGTCATGCCCGAAACCACCCGCGTCATTGAGCCGGCAACGGCCGAGAACGCCGCGCTACGGGTCGCCGTCATCGTCGGTAGCGCTCGCGGTGGCCGCGTCGGCCCATCCGTCGCGGAATGGTTCACCCGCCATGTCGGCGGGCGCACCGACATCGAACTCGACGTCGTCGACGTCGCCGACCTGGATCTCCCCGTGGCCATGCCCGGCTGGGACGGTCTGCCCGCGCCGGCCCCGACGATCCAGGTCACCCTCGCCAACGTCAGCCCCCGGCTGGCCGCCGCAGAGGCATTCGTCGTCGTCACCCCCGAGTACAACCACAGCTTCCCGGCCGCCCTGAAGAACCTCATCGACTGGCACTACGTCCAGTGGCAGGCCAAACCGATCGGGTTCGTCTCGTACGGCGGGCTGGGCGGCGGCCTCCGGGCGGTCGAGCAACTCCGGCAGGTCTTCGCCGAGCTGCACGCCATGACAGTGCGCGACTCCGTCAGCCTGCACGGGCCATGGTCCGGGCTGGGCGAGGACGGCGTACCACTGGACACGGCGGTGTGCGAGGGAGCCGCCAAGAGCATGGTCGATCAGCTGGTGTGGTGGGGCCGCGCACTACGTGCCGCTCGCGCCATTCAGCCGTACGGCAAGTGACGGCGGTGCGCGGCGTCGCCGGCCGCGCTGGAAAGAGGGATTCCACCGAGGACAGCGGCTTGACCGGGACGACCGCTTCCACCGCCGACGGGACCTCCCGGGGCCTGGCTGGTGTGCTCACCGTCGTCGTGATCGGCTCGATCATGGCCGTGCTGGACGTCACGATCGTCAACGTCGCCTTGCGTCCGCTGGCGGTCGTGTTCGGCGCGCCGCTCGCCGCCGTCCAATGGGTGGTCACCGGCTACACCCTCGCCCTCGCCGCCGTGATCCCGGCGGCCGCCTGGGCCATGTCGCGCTTCGGCGCGAAACGGACCTACCTGACCGCCATAGCCCTGTTCACCGCCGGCTCCGGACTGGCCGCGCTGTCCTGGAACATCGAGACACTGGTGCTGTTTCGGATCCTGCAAGGGCTCGGCGGCGGGCTGCTGGTGCCGGTCGGTATGGCGATGGTCATCCGGACCGCCGACCGGGAACGGATGGGCAGGGCGATGGCCCTGCTCGGCATTCCGGTGCTGATCGGCCCGGTGACCGGGCCGATCCTGGGTGGCTGGCTGATCGACACCGTGTCCTGGCACTGGATCTTCCTGGTCAACCTGCCCGTCGGCGCGCTGGCGCTGGTGCTCGCGGCGCGGCTGCTGCGGCACGACGAGCCACCGCCGGCAACCCGGTTGGACCTGGTGGGCCTGCTGACGCTGTCCCCGGGACTGGCCCTGCTGATCTACGGGCTGTCGGCCGCCGGCGAGCGCGGCGACCTCACCGCACCGCAGGCACTGCTGCCCACCGTAGCCGGGCTGCTGCTGACCATCGGATTCGTCGCCCGTGGACTGACCGCCCGCGTTCCGCTGTTGCGGCTGCGTCTGCTGCGTGACCGGACCTTCGCGGCCGGCTGCACCGCCATGGTGCTGTTCCCGGCCGGATACTTCGGCTCCATGCTGCTGGCGCCGATGTACTACCAGACCACGCGCGGGCTCGGTGCGACCGCGTCGGGCCTGCTGGGCGTTCCACTGGCCGTCGCCGTCGGCGTCTCGATGCAGGTCGCCACCCGCAGGGTCGACCGGGTCTCCCCGCGACTGATGGTCCTCTCCGGCATCCTGATCGCCGCGTGTGGTCTGTCGCTGTTCGCCGTGCAGGTTGGGCCGGAAACGCCGTACTGGCGCTTGGCGGCAGCGCTGCTGGTGCTGGGGGTCGGTGTCGGCATGGTGATGATGCCGGCGAACACGACGGCGATTCGAGGGCTGGCCACCGAGGACGTTCCGTCGGGCAGCACCTTGCTGAACATCGGCTCCCAGGTGGGCGTCTCGATCGGCACGGCGCTGCTGTCAGTGGTGCTGGCGTCGAACACCGCACGTACCGGGGGCGGGACACGGTCGGCGGCCGCCTTCCAGCACACCTATTGGTGGGCGGTGACGCTGCTCGCCCTGGCGGCGCTACCGGCGGCGCTGCTGCCGCGACGACGGACGGGCGCGACGAGCGCACCGCGCCTGCCCGACCCGGCCTGAGCCGGTCGAGACTTCCAGAAGGGCACACCATTCATGTACGCGGCACGGCTGCACGAGTTCGGACCCGCCGGAAACCTTCGGTACGAGCAGATCGCCGCACCGGTGCCCGGGAAGGGAGAGGTTCGCATCGACGTACGGGCCAGCGGCGTCCACTTCATCGAGACCACGCTGCGGACCGGACGCGGGATCGGCCCTCATCCCGCCCCGGCACTGCCCGTCGTGCTGGGCAGTGAGGTCGCCGGGGTGGTGAGCGCGCTCGGGTCGGACGTCGACGACAGTTGGCTGGGTCGTCCGGTGGTGGGCACCCTCGCGTCCTACGGTGGCTATGCCGAGCACGCGGTGGCGGCGATCGATGCCCTCCACGACCTGCCCGAGCAACTGAGCGCGGAGACCGCCGTGGCGATGGTCACCACGGGTGCCACCACGCTCGGGCTGCTGGACGTCGCGCAGCCCGGCCCCGGAGACGTCGCGCTGGTCACCTCGGCAGCCGGTGGCGTCGGCGCCCTGCTCGTGCAGGCCCTACGTCGTCAGGGCGCCGTCGTCGTGGCCTTGGTCGGTGGACCGGACAAGGTCCGGCAGGCCACCATTCGTGCTGCACGGCTGGGCTTCGGGTGCCGCCACCCGCATCACCACCGACGACATCATCGCGCGGGCCAGCACCGTCACCTGGGCGCTGGGGCCACAGTTGCTGCGGCGGGCCGGCACGATGCACGAGCTGCAGGCCCGGGCCATCCGAGCGGCCGCAGACGGCGCACTCACACCGCTGATCACCCGGTATCCCCTCAGCCGTGCCGAGGACGCGCACGCCGACCTGGAGAATCGTCGCGCAATCGGCAAGGTCATCCTCGTGCCACAGCCCTGCCTGCGGGCGCAGTGAAGGGCGCTCCCCATCTGCTTTGGCTGCATGTCGTGTCGATGTGCTGTTGAGCGATATACCTCAGAGGTATGAATATGACTCTGAGGTATATCGCTCAACGCCGCATCCGCCCTACCGGAGGCGACCGACGGTCACCACCGGCCGCCGGCTGCGCCCACAGCCCGAGCCAGGGTTAGGGCTCGTGGCTGCGGGGTGGGCCGTCGCTCCGACCAGCGGCGGCCCTGTCCTGCTTCCGCTGAAGCTCGGTGACGAGAATGTGGACGTGGCCGCGACGCTCGCCGAGATGCGGGACGAGGAGCGCTAACCACCTGCACGAGCCTTGACCAGTGAGGCGAAGACCACGACGTTGTCCGAGTAGCCGGTCTCGCCGCCGACCCATTGACCGCCGCAGGTGATCAGTCGAAGGCTCGGGCGGCTGAAGTCGCCGTACACCTCGTCCACCGGCAGTCGCCCCTTGTCGAACTTCTCCACCGAGTTCACCTCGAAGACCGCCACGCTGCGGTCGGTGCGGGTGACCTCGATCTCGTCGCCGTCGCGCAACTCGCGGAGTTTATGGAAGACTGCCGGCCCGCTGGTGGTGTCGACGTGCCCGACGATCACCGCCGGGCCGTACTGGCCGGGGGTGGGCCCCTGGTCGTACCAGCCGGCCTCCTGGGCGCGGGCCGCGTCCGGCACGGCGATGGTGCCGTCCGGGGCGATGCCCACCTCGTGCACGGGCGCCTGCAGGTCGATCTTTTCAATGGCGAGGCTGGTCGGGTGACTGGCCGGCAGCACCGGGAACTTCTTCGGTGGCGGTCGCAGGCCGGCGCTGAGCTGGTCCGGCAGCAGGCGCATGCCGGTCACCTGCTCGACGCCGAGCATCGCCACGATCACCACCATCAGCGCGGCGATGGCCAGCACCGGCAGTCCTGGTCCCGTACCGAAACGGGGTCGGGCCGACCGCGCGCCGGTCGGGCGGCGCGGTGGCAGCGGGCGGGTGGCCGGATCGCTGGTGCTGACACTGGCCCACCCGGCCTGCCCGGCGACCCGACGCAGCCGGCTGGAGGCGCGGGCCACCAGCCGGCCGGAGGCACGCAGCGCCGGCCCGGCCCGGAAGCGGGCGCGGCCCTCCCGCCGCGCAGGCGCGGTGGTGCGGTCCGGCCGCGCAGACGCGGCGGTGCGGTCCCGCCGCGCACGCGCGGCATCGCGGGTCATCGGTGATCCGGCTCAGGAACCGGCTCCGGTCCGGCGCCGGCCGCCCGCCATTCCGAGCGCGACCGCGGTGGCGACCAGCGCCACGCCGCCGAGCACCAGCAGCGAGCCGGTACCGCGACCGCTGGCCGTTCCGCCACCCCCGGTCGCCGGTCCCTTGCTGGGTGTTGCCATGTTCAGCACGTTCAGCGTGGTCGAGGCGGTCTCGCCGTTCTCGCAGCGCAGATCGACCGGGTAGTCGCTGGCCGGCTTGTCGCGCGGGATGGTGGCCTGCCCGGTCAGGAAGCCCTTGTCCGGTTTGAGCGTCACGCGCGGAAACGCATCGGAGTGCACGGTGGACTGGCGGTCGTTGTTGCCGTTGTCGCAGCTCGCCTTGATGCTTACCCGGCTGCCCGCCTGGACGCTGTTCGGCATCACCTCGACGAAGACGTTCTCGCCGGCGCGCGCCGGCGCGACCGACATCAGGACGAACGCCCCGATCAGCCCCACCAGTGTCAGCGCGGACGAGAGCGCGCGGTTGATCCTGCGGATTCCCTGCATGATTTCCCCCCAACCGGCGACGACCGCCGGAACCCTCCCCTGGGCACGCCGCTGCTTTCCCGCTACCCCAACCCCAAACCGGCCCGTCCCCGAGGCCCCCGCCGCGCCTCCCGATTGCCGCGATCTGTGAGTGGGGT
>NZ_PYBV01000052.1:0-32671 GCF_003205615.1 Micromonospora arborensis
GTGGAACCCCGCTTCGGGGCAACCGCTCAAACCTACTTGGTCGAACTTTCATTGTCAACCTCATGTTCGAGGCGATCAATGTGGTTCGTCCGGACCCACGATGACGCACGCCGTACCCGGCGGTCGTTACTGTCGTGGGAAGCCGCAGACCGGCCGATCGCCGCTTCGCGGCTCTCCGCCCGGCTCCTGCCGGCTTCAGAACTCTACCCGGTCGGCTTCGCGTTCGCAACCCCGTATCCGGAGTGTTCCGCACCGCCCGATCCTCAGTCTCGCTCGGCGTTCCCGCCACGAGCCTGGCGCCCGTTCTCGGCCGGTTTGTCCGGCCTCCCCCGTGCAGAGAGAAAGTTACGCGGCCGGCCCGGAGAAGGCAAATCAGGGTTCATCACTGGTTTCGCCGGCCGCAACGCGGCGGTTCTCCGGCCAGAGCCGGCGCCCACGCCGACCCGACCCTCAAACAGACCCGCATAAGTGCTGCGGCTCGCCCCGGATGTCGACGGCGATCAGCGTCGACCGGCTGGACGGGGTGGCGTTGTCGCTCGGGTCAGCGACCGCTCCACGGCTCCACGGCTCCACGGCCATGATCGTCACCATGTCGGCGATGTGGGGGCATCCAGGCAGCGCGACACCCCCACATCGGCGACCTGGTGACGATCACACCCGCCTCGGCCGCCGGCCGCACCAAGCCCGGCCCACCTCGACCGCCTGCGCCGCTACCAAGCCCCCCAACCTCGATCGTCACGCAGGCCACGCGACCCCGACCGCCACACGCCGCATCCGACAAACCGCACGGGCCACAGCGCACCCCCCACCACGGCAGGCCACGCGACATCCCCTGCCACGCAGACCACAACGCACCCCTGCCACGCAGGCCACGGGGCATCCCCTGCCACCCCGACCGCCACGCCGCATCCGACAGCAGCACGGGCCCACAGCGCAACCCCCACCACGGCAGGCCACGGGGGGATCCCCTGCCGCGCCGGTCGCGCCCGCCCGTCCCCGTCGTCATGGTCGACACCAGCTCGGCGATGTGGGGGCATCCAGACAGCGCGACACGTGGGCCGTCTCGACGTGCCAGAGTGTCAGACATGGATGAGTCCGGGCCCGGCACCAGGGTTCTCGCCGAGGAGTCGCTGCTCGGCCTTCTTCTGCCGTTCTGGCAGTTGGTGATCGGTGTGGTCGTGCTGGTCGTCCTGGTGCTCTCAGTAGGACGACTCGCCCGCCGGGGCAGATCCCGGATGACCACCGCGCTGCTGGTGACCGCCGCGGCCATCGCCGGCTTCGCGGTGATCGGCGTCCTGCTGGAGGGCTGAGGCTCAGCGCCGCCGATTGGCCAGACCAGGCAACTCGACGGCCGAGGCTCCGAAGCCGCCGACTGGCCACGCCAGGCGATTCGGCTGCTGCAGGCTCAGAGCCGCCGGTTGGCCAGGCTGGGCAACTCGGCCCGGATGGCGGAGAGCCGGTCGAGGTCCAGGTCGACGACGGACACACCCGGGCCGTCCGGCAACTGGGTGAGGACCGTCCCCCACGGGTCGACCACCATGCTGCGCCCGAAGCAGGTGCGACCCGGATCGTGATCGCCGGTCTGGCCAGCCGCCGCCACGAAGCACTGGTTCTCGATTGCCCGGGCCCGCAGCAGGACCTCCCAGTGGTCCCGGCCGGTGTGCATCATGAAGGCCGCCGGCACCACCAGCAGTTGTGCGCCGCCATCGGTTGCGAGCAGTCGGTACAGCTCTGGGAAGCGCAGGTCGTAGCAGATCGACAGACCGACCCGCAGACCCTCGATGTCCACCACCACCGGTTGCACCCCGGGGGCGACACTCGCTGACTCCCGGTAGGAGACCCGGCCGGGGATCTCCACGTCGTACAGATGGATTTTGCGGTAGCTCGCGGCGAGGCTGCCGGCGCGGTCGAAGACCATCGACGTGTTCCAGGTGTGCTCCGGGTCCGGGCCGGCCTCGTGGAAGGAGCCGGCCACCAGCCAGATCCCGAGCCGCCGGGCGATTCCGGCGAAGAAACTGCCGACCTCCCCGTCCACCGGCTCCGGTTCCGGCAATCCGGCGGCGGGGCCGAGGTAGTCGACGTACTCCGGCAGAACCGCCAGGTCCGCGCCGCCGGCGGCCGCGCGTTCCAGCAGGACCTCCGCGGCGGCCAGATTGGCCTTTCGGTCGTCTCGGGAGTTCAGCTGGCAGACGGCGACGCGCATGAGACAAGGGTACGGCCGCAGCGGCAGCGCGGACAGCGTCAGAGGCTGGCCAGCACCAGAGCCCCGGCGGCGAAGCCGAGCCCGGCGACCTGAACCGCGCGCAGCCGCTCCCGGTCGACGGCCAAGGCCAGCAGCACGGTGCTGCCCGGGTAGAGCGCGGCGATCGCCGCGACGATGCTGAGGTGGCCGCGGGCGGCAGCGGCCAGGAAGAGCGCGTTGGCGGCGCTGTCGAGCAGACCGGCGACCGCCGCCCAGCCCACCACCCGTCGGCCCAGGCGCAACCGCACGCCGGTGCCGACGGCCAGCGCGAGGCCGAACGCGATCGAGCTGGCCCGCACCGCCGCCACGGGCCACATTCCGGCGCTCTCGTCGGCCTGGCCGAGGAGGGTGTAGAAGACGCCGAACAGTGCCCCGGCGGCGAGGGCGAGCCCGACCAGTCGCGCCGGGACGACCCGCCGGCCACCGCCGTCCCCCAGGCTGACCAAGGCGATCGCCAGTACGGCGAGGCCGGCGCCGGTGAGCGCCAGGGCACCCGGAAAGGAAGCGGTGAACAGGCCGGCGACGATCGGCACCACTGCGGCGGTGATCGCGGTGACCGGCGCCACCACGGCCATCATCCCGCTGGAGAGGGCGCGATAGAGCAGCATGACACCGCCCGCGCCGGCGACCCCGGCGAGCAGTCCCCAGCCGATGTCACCGGCGTTCGGGGTGCCGGGTACGACCAGCACCAGGACGACCAGCAGCGGGACGCTCAGCAGCTGGGAGATCACGGTCACGGCGATCGGGTCGGCGTGCCGGGACGCCTTGCCGCCGGAGAAGTCGGCGGTGCCGAACGCGACGGCGGCCACCGCAGCCAGGACAATGGGGAGCATGGATCAGTCGTACCATAATAGTGACCGTGAAGGATAGTTTAATGACCGAGTCCGGGGCGGATCGAGTCGGCGCGGTAACCGCTGCGGTGGCCCAGCAGGTACGTGACCTACGGGCCGCCCGAGGCTGGTCCTTCGAGGAACTGGCCGGCCGGTCCGGGGTGAGCAAGGGATCGCTGGTGCAGATCGAGGGCGCGCGCACCAACCCGAGCGTCGGCACGCTCTGCCGGATCGCCGACGCGTTCGGCGTCAACATCGCCCAACTACTGGAGCCGGCCGAGGAACGCGCCGTGAAGATCACCTCAGCCGCCGAGGCGCCCGTGCTCTGGCAGGGCGAGCACGGCGGTACGGCCCAACTGCTGAGCGGATTGGGCGAGCCGGACCTCGTCGAGCTCTGGGACTGGCGGCTCGCGCCCGGAGAGGCGCACCGGTCCCTCGACCACCCGCGCGGCACTCGGGAGGTGCTGCACATCCTCGCCGGCACGGTGATCGTCCGGGTCGACGGGCAGGACCACCCCGTCCACGCCGGCGAGACCATCGAGATTCACGCCGACCGAGAGCACGGCTACC
This sequence comes from Micromonospora arborensis, assembly GCF_003205615.1. Lineage (GTDB taxonomy): Bacteria > Actinomycetota > Actinomycetes > Mycobacteriales > Micromonosporaceae > Micromonospora > Micromonospora arborensis. The sequence goes on from NZ_PYBV01000052.1 coordinate 3,643, forward strand.
GCAACGACAGCGACGAACCGGCCCGACTGATGATGGTGGTCGTCACCCCGTCGGGCGAATGGGACCGCCGAACGCGATCACGCCGGCCGCGTCAGGAGTGAGCGGCCGGCGTGACGTGGAGAGGATCAGGCCGACTTCTCCTCGCGGTCCCGCCGGGCTCGACGCCCGGTGAACTCGCGCGGAACGATCGTCGGGTTGACGTTTTCCAGGACCACCTCGCGGGTGATCAACACCCGGGCGGCGTCGGGGTTGCTCGGCACCTCGTACATCGCGGAGAGCAGGACCTCCTCGATGATGGCCCGCAGGCCACGCGCGCCCGTGCCCCGCAGCATCGCCTGGTCGGCGATCGCCTCCAGCGCCGGCTCGTCGAACTCGAGCTCGACCCCGTCCAGCTCGAACAGACGCTGATATTGACGGACCAGGGCGTTGCGCGGCTCGGTGAGGATCCGTACCAGGGCGCTGCGGTCCAGGCTGCGCACATTGGTGATCACCGGCAGCCGGCCCACGAACTCGGGGATCAGCCCGAACTTGAGCATGTCTTCCGGCATGACCTGGCTGAAGATGTCATCGGTCGACCGCTCGGACACCGACCGGAGGCGGGCACCGAAGCCGGTGCCGCCCTGCCCGGTGCGGGACTCGATGATCTGATCGAGACCGGCGAAGGCGCCACCGCAGATGAACAGCACGTTGGTGGTGTCGATCTGGATGAACTCCTGGTGCGGGTGCTTGCGACCGCCCTGCGGCGGCACATTGGCGACCGTGCCCTCGAGCATCTTGAGCAGGGCCTGCTGCACACCCTCACCGGAGACGTCCCGCGTGATCGACGGGTTCTCCGACTTACGGGCGATCTTGTCGACCTCGTCGATGTAGATGATGCCGGTCTCGGCGCGCTTGATGTCGTAGTCGGCGGCCTGGATCAGCTTGAGAAGGATGTTTTCCACGTCCTCGCCGACGTAGCCCGCCTCGGTCAGTGCCGTGGCGTCGGCGATGGCGAACGGGACGTTCAACATCCGGGCGAGGGTCTGCGCCAGGTGGGTCTTGCCGCACCCCGTCGGGCCGAGCAGCAGGATGTTGGACTTGGCCAGCTCGACGGCATCACTGCCGGAGCCGGGTGCGCCAGCCGCCTCGGCCTGGATCCGCTTGTAGTGGTTGTAGACCGCGACCGCGAGCGCCTTCTTGGCCTGGTCCTGACCCACCACGTAGTTGTCGAGGAACTGGCAGATCTCCATCGGCTTGGGAAGCTCTTCCCACTTCACCTCGCCGGACTCGGCCAACTCCTCTTCGATGATCTCGTTGCAGAGATCGATGCACTCGTCGCAGATGTAGACCCCTGGGCCCGCGATGAGCTTCTTGACCTGCTTCTGCGACTTGCCGCAGAAGGAGCATTTCAGTAGGTCGCCGCCGTCACCGATCCGTGCCACCTACGTTCTCCCTGCACTCATCGGCCGGAGACCCGGCCCTGACCTGCGGACGCTGCGCGCCGCCCGGCTTAGTTCACCCCGCCGGCCCGACCGGCGAAGCGGTACGGACCCGACGTTACCCGCTAGCGGGGCATTCTCCGACCCCCAAAACGGGTGTGTCAGAGGTCGGCCGGGACCGATGCCCCGGCCAACCTCTGACCCGGTACTGCTCAGCTGGCGGCCTGGGCGGCCAGCAGACCCTTCTTGCGGCTGGTCAGGATCGTGTCGACCAGCCCGTACTCCTTGGACTCCTCGGCCGTCATGATCTTGTCACGGTCGATGTCCTTGCGAACCTGCTCGATCGGCCGGTTGCAGTGGCGGGAGAGCATGTCCTCCAGCTGCGTCCGCATCCGCAGGATCTCCCGGGCCTGGATCTCGATGTCCGAGCCCTGCCCGTAGCCGCCCTCGGTGGCCGGCTGGTGGATGATGATCCGCGAGTTCGGCAGAGCCATCCGCTTACCCGGGGTGCCCGCCGACAGCAGCACAGCCGCCGCGCTGGCGGCCTGCCCGAGGCAGACCGTCTGGATGTCCGGACGGACGTACTGCATGGTGTCGTAGATCGCCGTCATGGCCGTGAACGAGCCACCCGGCGAGTTGATGTACATGATGATGTCGCGGTCCGGATCGGTGCCCTCGAGCGTCAGCAGCTGGGCCATCACGTCGTTGGCCGACGCGTCGTCCACCTGGACGCCGAGGAAGATGATCCGGTCCTCGAAGAGCTTGTTGTACGGGTTCGACTCCTTGACCCCGTACGACGTGCGCTCGACGAACGACGGCAGCACGTAGCGGTTGTGCACGGCCGCGAACTGGGGCGGCAGGCTCAGATCGGTCATCGTCAGCTCCTCAGCTCAGGGTCCCGGCGCCATCCGGAACCTGTGCGGCCCCGATGATCACCTTGTCGATGAAGCCGTAGTCCATGGCCTCCTGGGCGGTGAACCAACGGTCCCGGTCCGAGTCCGCCTCGATCTGCGACTGGCTCTGGCCGGTGTGGTGCGCGACCCGCTCCTGGAACATCCGCTTCGTGTAGAGCATCTGCTCCGCCTGGATGGCGATGTCGGACGCCGTGCCGCCCAGACCACCGGACGGCTGGTGCATCATGATCCGGGCGTGGGGCAGGGCGTACCGCTTGCCCTTGGTGCCCGCGCAGAGCAGCAGCTGGCCCATCGAGGCCGCCATGCCCATCGCCACGGTCGACACGTCGTTGTCGATGAACTGCATGGTGTCGTAGATCGCCATGCCCGAGTAGACCGAGCCACCCGGCGAGTTGATCCACAGGTTGATGTCGCGGTCCGGGTCCTCCGCGGCGAGCAGCAGCAGCTGCGCGCAGATGCGGTTGGCGACCTGGTCGGTCACCTCACTGCCCAGGAAGATGATGCGTTCCTTGAGCAACCGGTTGTAGACCGAGTCGTCGAGGTTGCCAATGGAGTCGCCACCGCGCGCGTCAATCGCCCGGAGCGACTTCTTGGGGATGTGCATGTCGGTCATGGCAGCCCTTCGCTCTCCGTACCGTCTTTCCCGACAGTAACCGCTGTGCGGGGCGGCAGAGTCCCGGTCGGGGCACTGTTCGCTCTCAGCGCAGCTGTGTCGGGGGCACCCGCGGCGCGGGCTTCCGGGCGTACCCCGGAAAAGGATCGGCCGCCGTCCACCGCACAGCGGCGGACGGCGGCCGCACCCGACGATCAGTGGTCGTGGTTGTGCTCCGCCTCGTTGGCGGCGCGCAGCGCGTCGAGGGTGACCTCGTTGCCGGCCGAGTCCTTGATCGTGATGCGCTCCATGACGGCGGCGAGCGCCTTGCCCCGCCGCACGTCGCCGAAGACCGCGGCCGCTGCGCCGGAGCGCACCAGCTGGTCGTAGTACTGCTGAGGGGCCATCCCGGCGCGCTGCGCCCGGTGCACGATCTCGTGCCCGAACTCGTCGTCGGAGACCTGCACGTCCTCCGCGTCGGCCAGAGTGTCCAGCAGGAGCTGAACCTTGACACCCTCGGTCGCCGCCTCGGTCAGCTCGGCGTCGATCTGCTCCTCGGTCTTCTCCTCGGCCGCGAGGTATTCCTCCATGGAGGCGCCGATGCGCTCCAACTGGTCGACCATCGCCTGCTTACGGCTGGCGACCTCCTCGCGGACGACACCCTCCGGCGCCGGGATCTCGGCGGCCTCGACGAGCTGCGCGAGCGCCTTGTCGCGGGCGGCGTAGATCTGCTCGACCTGCTTGCCCTGAGTGACCCGCGCCCGCAGGTCGCCGCGCAGCTCCTCGATCGTGTCGAACTCGCTGGCCATCTGGGCGAACTCGTCGTTCAGCTCCGGCAGCTCCTTCTCCTTGACCGTACGCACGGTCACCGCCACCTCGGCGTCCCGACCGGCGAAGTCGCCACCGACCAGCTGGGTGGTGAAGGTGGTGTCCTCGCCGGCGGCGAGACCGACCACTGCCTCGTCGAGGCCCGGCAGCAACTGCTTGCTGCCCACCTCGTGGGAGATGTTGCTCGCCTGGCCGCCCGGCACGTCCTGGCCGTCGACGGTGGCGTTCAGGTCGATCTGGACGTAGTCACCCTCGGCGGCGGCCCGCTCGACGGTCTTCAGGGTCGCGAACCGCTCCCGCAGGTTCTTCACCTGCTCGTCGATCTCGCTCTCATCGATCTGCAGCTCGTCCACGGTCACCTCGAGGGTGGACGCGTCCGGGATGGTGATCTCCGGGCGGACGTCGACCTCAGCGGTGAAGTTCAGCGAGTCACCGTCGTTGAACTCGGTGATCTCGACCTCGGGACGCCCCAGCGTCTTCAGATCGTGCTCGCGCACCGCGGCGAGGATGTTCTCCGGGATGGCCTCCTGGACCGCCTCGTTGAGGACGGTGCCCCGGCCCACCCGCTGGTCGATCACCGCGGTCGGCACCTTGCCCCGGCGGAAGCCCGGAACCTGGACCTGCGAACCGATCTCCCGGTACGCCTTCTTGAGGCTCGGCTCGAGCTCGACGAACGGCACCTCGATGGCGAGCCGCACGCGCGTCGGGCTCAGAGTCTCGACGGTGCTCTTCACAGGCGTACTCCTTGACGGATCTCAGTTGAGTCTGGGCGTGATTCAGCCCATCGAGTGTAGGTGAGCCGGCCTGACGCACCGGCAGCGCCCGGGGACCGCACTGGGCGGCACCCGGGGCGGATCGGCCGCGGACGACAGTCGGGGTGGCGGGATTTGAACCCACGGCCCCTCGCTCCCAAAGCGAGTGCGCTACCAAGCTGCGCCACACCCCGTGGCGACGTGCAGTCTATGCCGTCGGCGCGACTCCGGCGGTGCCGGGGCACCCCCCACCCGGACACATGCCCTGAAAGCACACTTACCGCCCACCCGCGCTCGCCGCCGCCGTACCGCCGCGGCCCGCGTCCCGACCGGCGGGCCCGGCCGCCGGTCCGGCCCGGCTCGCCTCACAAGCCCGTCCCCCGGCCCGGCTCCAAGATCCACGCAAAGTCGGGGAAAGTGCTGCTTCCCGGCGGGTCGAGGCCGCAACATCCCCGATGTTGTGCGGATCATGGGGCCGCGACGGTGGTGCGGCTACGCGGTCATCATCGCGATTGGGTACGCTGTCAGCGCGTCCCGCAGTAGCGGGGTGCACGCGGGCGTAGCTCAATGGTAGAGCTTCAGTCTTCCAAACTGACTACGCGAGTTCGATTCTCGTCGCCCGCTCCAACGGCTCCGGCCCAGGTCAGAGGCGCATCCCCGATCCTGGGCCGGTCGACCACTCCCCGCTCTGATCTTGCCCGCCGTCTGTGGGCCATCAACTGCTCTAGCCCCCTCGCGGTCGCCTACGGCGAGGCCCTCGAACGTGTCACGAGGTGCGCGGCAGCGCGAGCCAGTCCTGCCAGGTGATGTCCCGGCCCAGAAAACGGGGCTGCCGGAAGGGCCAGTCGGCGGCGATCCACTGCGGCACCAGCGCGTCGAGCGCACGCTCCGCCTCGCCGCCGACAAGGTCGTCCACCACCCACCAGGAGACCTCCCCGTCGGAGCCGGTGCGCTCGGGCGGGTCGACGTAGACACAGCCGAGGATCGCCGTCTCCTCCTCGTCCAGCAGCGCGTAGTTGAACGACTCGTGCGCGGCGATCTCCTTCTCGTGCCGCAGCAGGTCGGCGCGGTCCTCCTCATAGGTCATCGTCTCCGGGGGCCACCCCCAGGCCGGGCCGAAGATCTCCCACAGGCGCTCCCGGGAACCCATCACGGCGGGGTAGTCGAGCGCGGTGTCCGCCTCCCGGATCGGCCGCAGGTGAAGCGCGGTGTGCGGCACGGGCACGTGGACAGGGTGGACGAAGTCGTCAGGCAACCAGCTCATAAGCGCCGAGGCTATCGCCGAGTGCCTACCCGTCACACGTAGGCGGACCCAGGTGGACCGCGCGACCGCGGCGCCGACCTTGACAGATAACGATCTATGCACTGGTGTGAGACCAAGACATCGATGTCCGTCAGGAGGGCACATGATCGTCCGACGACGGTGGACAGCTGCCGCCACAACAGCGATCCTGTTCAGCGCGGTTCTGTCCCACCCCGGTCCGGGGAGCGCGGCACCCGCCGATCCGGCCACACCAGTCACCCTGAGCGCCACCGAAACCGCCCTGGTTCGCGTACAGCTACGGGATCAGGCGCAGCTCGACCGGCTGGTCGCCGCCGGCACGGACCTGGCCAACCGGCCCCGGACCCGGGACGGGCGGATCCTCGCCGACCTGGTGCTGACCGGGGCGCAGCTCGCCGAACTGACCTCGCAGGGCGCAGCCGCGGTCCAGGTCGTGCAGCGTGCCGAGGACGGCAGCCGGCACTACGCCGACAGCGTCCGCGCGGCTCAGGCCCGCACCGCCGCCGGGCTGCGCGCTCCGGCGGCCGGCCAACGGACCGCCACCGCCGCGGTCGTGGACACCCTCCAGGTGCAGCAGGCGTACTGGTGGACCACGGGTGGGCAGACCTTCCTGCAGACCCAGGTGGCCACCACCGCCACCGACGACCCGGACGTGGAGATCACGGTCAGTTGGCGGACGTCCGACGGCGCCACCGGAACGTTCCCGCTGTCCCGGTTCGAGGATTCCGGCGAGTACCAGTACCACTACGCGCTCCCCCAGCCGGTGCCGAACCGGCCGGTTCAGTTGACCGCCACCTCCAGCCTCGGCGGGGTCAGCCGGGTGGTCACGCCGACGCTCTGGCCGAACGCCACCCCGCCGCCACTGCCGGCCGGCTACCAGAAGGACTTCATCGACGCGTACCTGACGCCGACCGACATCCAGGCGCGGATCAAGCGGCTGGCCCGTCAGTACCGGGACCTGGTCGACGTGATCGACCTGCCGAACAAGACCCAGGGATACCGACGCAACGCCGCCGCCTACCTGGGCGACCCGGCGGTGGCTGCCGTGGTGGTCGAGTCGGTCCGCTTCGGCGACCAGGGCATGAACGGCGTCCAGGTGCGGACGGTCGATCCGGGCCGGCGCAACCGCCCACTGACCATCGGCTACCGCGACCGCGTCCTCACGGTCTCGCTGGCCACCGACACCGCGGGCAAGACGGTGAGCACCACCGACGAGGTCGCGGCGGCGATCAACGCCCGCCAACCGGACCGGTTCCGGGCCACCGTCGAGGACGGCTCGGCCGGGCTGCCCATGCCGGTCGCCGGCCCCGCACGGCTCGACGACGGCCTCCAGGGCACCGAGGTGCCGGCACGGCCGTGGACGGTGCAGGCGCTGCGCCTCGGCGTGCACCGGGACGGCTCCCGGGTCGGGGTGCTCGCGTACTCCCAGGAACATGCCCGGGAGTGGGCCACGCCGCTGGTGACGCTGGAGTTCGCCGAGCGGATGCTGGCCAACGCGCGGACCGACCCGGCCACCCGCGAGCTGCTGGAGCAGGTCGACATCTTCGTCATCCCGATGGTCAACCCGGATGGCGCGAACTACTCGTTCAACGACTTCAACTTCCAGCGCAAGAACCTGGTCAACCACTGCACCGGGCCGGCCCGCGACCCGAAGAACCGCACGTCGTGGGGCGTCGACATCAACCGCAACTACACCGTCGGGTCATACTTCGACGGGTACGTGGGCGGCAGCGCCAACTGCCTGTCCGGCACCTACTCGGGCACCGCTGAGCTGTCCGAGGCGGAGAGCAGCAACGTCATCGCGCTCGCCGAGGCCCACCCGAACATCACGTTCGCGATGAACGTGCACTCCTACGGCGGGTACTTCATGTGGCCGCCGGGGGCGTACCGGGCCGACGGGCGGATCACCCTGCCCCGGCCGTCGATCGACGAGTCGACGCTGTTCCTCGACAGCGCCCGGCGGATCGTCGGCGCCATCGCCCAGGAGCGTGGCACCGTCACCTGGCCGTCGCAGACCGGTCCGGTCGCCGACGTGCTCTACTCCGCTGCCGGCAACTCGGCCGACCAGCTCTACTACGAGTTGGGCATCTTCGCCTGGGACTTCGAGGTCGGCAACGACAGGTGGAATGCGGCCACCAGCGAGTGGGAGGCCGTCGGCTTCCAGCCGCCGTTCGACGAGGCCCACGGCGAGTCCCAGGAGTACGCCGGCGGGCTGGTGGAGATGGTCCGGGTGGCCCGCGACTACGCGGCGGCCCAGCCCGCTCCCTGATCCTCCCGGCGGTGCCGTGCCCGCGTGCCGGGCACGGCACCGCCGGCCGAGCCGCAGCGGGCGCTGTCGGCTCAGGCGAAGCGCGGTTCACCGCACGAGCTACGGCCCAGGGAACGCGGCGGGCGGTCGTCCGGCGCTGCCGAGAGACGGACCGCCCGACTACGGATGAACCGCGGCCAGCGGGGTATGCGGCGGCCCTGTCTGGTGGAGGAGACGACCAGCCTCGCGGCGTGCCGCGAGGCCGACGCCCGGGCGGGCGGCGCTCGCCGGCCGCCTGGGCGTTTCCCCGATCCTCAGTTCGAGGAGATCCAGTTCCACGCCGAGACGACCCACTCGGTCTGTTGGAGCCACGCCACGCCCAGGCCGACGAGGAACACCGCCGTCGCCAGGTGGGCACCTCGGGCGCTGCGGCGGACCCGCCCGAACTGCCGCTCCAGCACCACGCGGCCGACGAACCGGGACAGGGCGAACAGGCCGACCGCCACCAGCATGCTGAGCACCAGCACCAGCACCGGGCCGCTCAGGTCGCCCTGGCCGGAGAGCGCCCAGATCCCCCAGCAGACGAACGCGAAGAGCCCTGCGATCGCGCTCCACTCACCGCCGCGACGCCACTGCGCCATCCGCCAGCTCAGCGGCCGACGCGGGGCCGGCTCGCCGGGCCAGCCGGTGCCGGTCGGCTCCTGCTCGACCACCGGGAACGGTACGGTCCGCGGGCTGCGCGGCTCACCCACCGAAGCGACGCCCCGGCGAAACCCGTCGCGCTGCGGCGGCACCCCGACGCCGGCCTGCGGTGGCACCTCCACGGTCCGCTCCGCCCACGGCTGCGTCTGGTCTGCCATCTCGTCCTCCCCCTGACCGACGGCATCACCGCCGCCTGGATTCGAGGGTAGCCAGCCGACAAACAGGTCGCCGAACCCGCCCGGGACGCGGTCCGGCACGACAGTGCCGCATCGCACGCCCGCCGGGGTACGGTCGGCTGATGGGTGACCAGGACCGACGACGGCGACGGCTACGCCACCACCCCGACGCCGAGCCGGCCGGTCGGAGCGACGACGGCCCGAGGCCCAGCACCACGGGCGTGCCGGACAGTGACAACCCGCCGCCGCGCCGCAGGGGCCCGGGCGGCGACGAGCGCGACGGCGAGCGAGGGCTACGCGGGTTGGTCGGTTCCGGCTCGTCCCAGGTGGGGCTGAGTGCCGCGCTGCGGGCCCGGGACGCCGCTCGACCCACTGACGACGACCTGGCCGAGGCGGAGGCCCGGGTGGTGGTCGTCCGCCGTAACTGGGTGCCCCGCGAGGAGTTGCCCCGCCCGCCGCGCTGACCGCCAGCCGGGTCAGGGCAGGTCGGGCAGCTGCCGGGTGCGCTCGTACTCGGCCACCTGGGCGATCCGACGGGCATGCCGCTCGTTGCCGGAGAACGGCGTGCTCAGGAACGCCTCGACGATGCCGGTGGCCTCGTCCAAAGTGTGCTGGCGGGCGCCGACCGCGACCACGTTCGCGTCGTTGTGCTGGCGGGCCAACTGAGCGGTCTCCACGCTCCAGGCCAACGCGGCGCGGACCCCGGCAACCTTGTTCGCGGCGATCTGCTCACCGTTGCCGGACCCACCGATGACCACCCCGAGGCCCGTCTCGTCGGCCACCACCTGGTCGCCGGTATGCAGGCAGAACGTCGGGTAGTCGTCGTCCGGGTCGTAGCCGTGCGGGCCGACGTCGACCACGTCGTACCCCTGCATGGCCAGGTGATTGGCCAGGTGCACCTTCAACTCGAAACCGGCGTGATCGGATCCCAGGTAGACGCGCATACCGGGCAGTCTGTCAGGCCGCGCTCTCCGACGCCGCACGGGCAGCGTCGGAGAGCCGGGTTCGTCACACGGTCGGGCGTGCGGTCGCTCAGCGCGGCAGCTCGGCGACGACCAGACCGCCGCGCGCCTTCGGAGTGAACCAGGTGCTCTTGCGGGGCATCTTCTCCCGGGCCAGATTGACCGCGACGAAGTCGTCCACGGTCACCGGCGCGATCAGAACGGCCAGCTCCGCCCGCCCGGCGTCGACCTCACCGGTGAGCCAGCTTGCCGGGTAGTCACCGCCGACGTAGGTGATCCGCTTGTCGCCCGGGTCCAGCCCGAGCGCGTCGCGCAGCAGCAGCCGCTCGACCAGGGCGTGGTCCAGGTTCTCCAGGTCACCCGCGGCCGTGGCGGGCAGGCGCACCGCGTACCCCTGACCGTCGAGGCGAAGGTGCACGGTGCCGCCGGTCGCCGGGACCTCGACCGGGCCGTCGATCGGCTCGACCTCGGCGCCCGCGGCCCGCAGCCGGTCGAGCAGCTCGGCCGGTGTGGTGGTCAGCTCGCTGACCAGCCGGTTGTACGGCTGGATGGCGACCGACGCGGGGGTGGTGATCACGGCCAGGAAGCGCGGCAGCCCGCCGGTCTGGGCGGCCAGGCTGCGGTGGTTACCGTCGGCGACGACCAGCTCCCCACCACCGGCGAGGGCGGTCAACGTGGCCTGTTCCGGGCCGGGGCCGAGCAGCCAGATGGCGTGCGTGCGCCCCGCCTGGTCGGTGTCCGTCGCGGCGGGAGCGCCGGCCGTGTCCGTCGCCGCCGCGAGGGCGGCGTGCAGCTCGTCGCCACGCCCGGTCTGCAGCAGGAGCACCGGCGAGAGCAGGTGGCCCAACGCCTCGGCCAGCGCCACCCGCTCGCGGACCTTGGCGATGAAGACGTCCTCGTTGCGGATCACCAGGCCCGGCTCGTCGGCCCGGGTGGAGATCTGGTCGGTGTCCACCATCGCGAACAGCCCGTACGCCGGCTCCTCGCCGGGCGCGCTGATCCGGTAGAGCACCACCACCTGCTCGGCGGGGGTGTAACTGCCATCGGCCTTGGCCTCGGCGAGGCGGGCCACCGCGTCCGGCAGCGCGTCGAGGAACGACTTGCCCAGACTCTGCGGGGCGCGATGCGGCATCTCGATGCCGAGAGCGCTCTGCGGGTTGGCCTCGATGATCGCGGTGATCTCCGCGTCATCGGCGAACTCGTCGTAATTTTGCGCACCGGTGCCACCAGTGGTGACCCAGGCCCGGGAGATCGGATGCACGACCGTCATGCCCACTGACGCTACCGGCGACGACGTCGTCACCGACGGGGACCCGCGTGGCGTCCACCAGATGAAAGTGCCGGGTCGGTCAGCTGGCGCGGTCGGACGCGCCCCGGCGGTGCCTGCCGGCCGTCGTCGGCCCGCCGTTGCCCCGTCGGCCGGTCACGGCCGGCCCGGTGTTCACCGCGCGGCGGGGCGACGCGGGCGGCCCCGGCACCGGACGCTCGGGAGGCGGCGACGGGACGGGCCGCGGGCTCAGCGGCGGCGTCGGCACCGGACGCGGGGTGGTCGGTGCCGGCGGCGGCGGGGCGGGCTCGGCCGGCGCGGCCGCCGACGGAAGGACCGGAGCCGACGGTACGAGGGCAGCCACGACCGGAACCGGCGGCAGAGACTCAAGAACCGGCGACCCGGGATCAGTCGGTGCCGGAGCATCGGCCGACGCGTCATCGGCGGGCGGGGTCAGGCGGGACGTCACCGGAACCCGGGCCACGCCGACCACGATGGGCGGGGCGAGCAGGTCCGCCACGTGGGCGGGCAGGTCGGGGCGGACCGTCGGCCAGCGGGAGTCGTCGACCGACCAGTAGGCCGCGCCGGGAGTCTCGATCACCCCCTGCCGGGTCAGCTGATCGTCACCGGACGCACGGTGCTTGGCCATCGGGAATGCCTCCACGAGCTGCGGGGTGCGGCCCTGCGGGTCGCTGCGGCGGACATGCAGGCCAACGAGCCCAACGGTCTCCCGGTGACGGGGGCAGGCACCGCTGTGCCGCGACACGCCGAGCGAGGCATCGTGCGGTACGCGGTCGGAAGGGTCCCCTGTTCACCCGCGACAGGGGACCCCTCCGGACCCTTCAGTCGAAGATCGGGCCCTGCACCCGGGTGCGCTTGAGCTCGTAGAAGCCCGGGGTGCCGGCGACCAGCAGTACGCCGTCCCAGAGTCGGCCGGCGGCCTCCCCCTTCGGCGCCGGGGTGATCACCGGGCCGAAGAACGCGACCGGGGTGCCGTCCGGGCCGGGCGCGTGCACGACCGGGGTGCCGACGTCCTGCCCGACCGGGCGCATACCGGCCTCGTGGCTGGCCCGCAGCGCCTCGTCGTAGTCGGTGCTGTCGGCGGCCGCGGCCAGCGCCGGGTCCAGGCCGGCATCGGTCAACGCGGCGACGTAGAGCTCCTGGCCCCGCTCCTCCTTACCGAGGTGGATCCGGGTGCCGAGCGCGGTGTAGAGCGGACGCAGGGCGTCGTTGCCGTACCGCTGCTCGGCGGCGATGCAGACCCGCACCGGGCCCCAGGCGGTCTTCAGGAACGTCTTGTACTCCTCTGGCAACTCGTCCCGGCCGTCGTTGAGCACGGCCAGGCTCATCACGTGGAACCGAATGTCCACGTCCCGGACCTGCTCGACCTCGAGCAGCCAGCGGGACGTGATCCACGCCCACGGGCAGGCCGGGTCGAACCACATGTCGGCGGTGACACGATCGCTCACGGTGAGGTCCCTTCGCGGCGGGGTGACGCCGGAAGCCCGACGTCTCCCGAGAATCTTCACCCCGCAGTGCATCGACCGGCACCCGAATGAGAGCGTGACCTCGGCCACCGCAGGCTGCCCGTACGTGGAAGACTCGGATCGGGCTGCCGCCACGAGCGGTTGGCGAACGGGCGCCGCCGGGCGTGCGGCGAATTGTGGGATGGAGACGAACAGTGCCGGGAGTGCGCAACCTGACGCAGGTCGAGGCGACCGAGCGGGCCCGCCTACTCGACGTGACGGGGTACGACATCAGTCTGGACCTGTCGAGCGCCGTGCTGGCGGCCGACGGCAGCACGTTCCGGTCGACGACCGAGGTCCGGTTCCGCTGCGCCGAGCCGGGCGCGAGCACGTTCATCGAGCTGGCCGCCGAGTCGGTGCGTTCCGCGACCCTGAACGGCGCGGCGGTTGACCTCTCCGACTGGTCGGCCGAGAAGGGCCTCGTCCTGTCCGGCCTGGAGAGCGACAACACCCTGGTGGTCGAAGCCGACTTCGGTTACTCCAACAGCGGCCAGGGTCTGCACCGCACGGTCGACCCCGTGGACGGCGAGACCTACCTCTACAGCCAGTTCGAGACGGCCGACGCGCAGCGGGTGTTCGCCTGCTTCGACCAGCCCGACCTGAAGAGCGTCTACACCTGGCACGCCACCGTGCCCGCGCACTGGCGCGCGGTGTCCAACATGCCCGTGCAGCGTACGGAACCGGCAGGTGAGGGGCTCAAGACGCTGCACTTCGCCGAGTCGCCCCGGATGAGCACCTACATCACGGCGATGTGCGCCGGGCCGTACCACGAGGTGCGCGACAGTCACGACGGCATCGACCTGGGGGTGTTCTGCCGGGCGTCGATGGCGCAGTACCTGGACTCCGACGACCTCTTCCTGGTCACCAAGCAGGGCTTCGACTTCTTCCACGAGAAGTTCGGCGTGCGCTACCCCCTGCCGAAGTACGACCAGCTCTGGGTGCCCGACTTCAACGCCGGCGCGATGGAGAACTTCGGCTGCGTGACGCACGCCGAGTCGCACTACCTGTTCCGCTCGCAGGTCACCAACTTCGAGTACGAGCAGCGGGCCAACACGATCCTGCACGAGCTGGCCCACATGTGGTTCGGCGACCTGGTCACCATGCGCTGGTGGAACGACCTGTGGCTGAACGAGTCGTTCGCCGAGTGGGCCAGCCACTGGTGCAACACCCACGCGACCCGGTTCAACGAGGCGTGGACGACGTTCCTGTCCATCCGGAAGAACTGGGGCTACCGGCAGGACCAGCTCTCCTCCACCCACCCGGTCTACACCGAGATGCCGGACATGGAGGCCGTCGAGGTCAACTTCGACGGCATCACGTACGCCAAGGGCGCGAGCGTGCTCAAGCAGCTCGTCGCGTACGTGGGTGAGGAGCCGTTCGTCGCCGGTCTGCGGGCCTACTTCGGCAAGCACGCCTGGGGCAACGCCACCTTCGACGACCTGCTCACCGAGTTGGAGGCCGCGTCCGGCCGGGAACTGCGCAAGTTCGCCGCGCAGTGGCTGGAGACCGCACAGGTCAACACGCTGCGACCCGAGGTGACGATTGGCGCGGACGGGACGTACGAGCAGGTGGTGGTGCGGCAGGAGGCGCCAGCCGCGTACCCGACCCTGCGTACGCACCGGATCGGCGTGGGCCTGTACGACCTGACCGACGGGCGGCTGGTCCGCCGCGAACGGCACGAGGTCGACGTGACCGGCGAGCGGACCGACCTCGCCGAGCTGCGCGGCAAGCGGGCCGCCGATGTGCTGCTGCTCAACGACGACGACCTGAGCTACACCAAGCTGCGTCTCGACGAGCGCTCGATGGCGACCGTGGTGCAGCACATCGGTGGCTTCGAGTCGTCGCTGGCGCGGGCACTGTGCTGGACCGCGGCTTGGGATATGACCCGCGACGCCGAACTGTCGGCCCGCGACTATGTGGCGCTGGCGCTGGCCGGGCTCCCCGCGGAGACCGACATCAACCTGGTCACCGCGACCCTGCGCCAGGCGACCACCGCGATCGCCCTCTACGCCGACCCGGCCTGGGCGCCGACCGGCTGGGCCGAGCTGGCGCGTACCGCCCGTGACGCGCTCGCCGCCGCCGAGCCCGGCAGCGGTTTCCAGCTCGCCTGGGCCCGTGCGTACGCCTCGGCGGCCCGCTCCGAGGACGACCTGGCCACGCTGCGCGGCTGGCTGGACGGCACCGGTGCGCCCGCCGGCCTGACCGTGGACACCGAGCTGCGCTGGTCGGTTCTCGCCGCCCTGGTGGCCAACGGCGCGGCCGGCACCGCCGAGATCGAGGCGGAACTGGTCAACGACCGCACCGCCAGCGGCGAGCGGGAGGCGGCGTACGCCCACGCGCTGGTGCCGACGGCAGAGAACAAGGCGGCCGTCTGGGCGCTGCTGACCGGCCCGGACGCGCTGCCCAACTGGCGCCACCGGGCGCTCCTGCAGGGTCTCGCCCACCCGGCGCAGGTCGAGCTGGTCGCCCCGTACCGCGAACGGTACTTCGCGGTGGTCGGCCAGGTGTGGGCCACCCGGGACAGCGAGCCGGCACAGGAGTTCGCCCAGCTCGCGTACCCGACCTACCTGGTGGAGGACGACACGGTGGCGGCCACCGACGCGTGGCTGGCCGGTGACGGGCACCCCGCCCCGCTGCGCCGGCTGGTGGCGGAGGGCCGCGACGGCGTGGTGCGGGCGCTGAAGGCCCGCGCGAAGGACGCCCAGCAGAGCTGACCAGGGAGTACGCGGCCCGTGCCGGCGTGGGCGCAAGCCCGCGCCGACCCCGGCGCCAACGCGAGCCCGCGTCGCTTCCCGGGCCAACGCGGTGCAAGCCCGCGCCGCCCAGGCCAGCACGGCTCGTTTGATCCACTTCATAACGCCGATGTGGGGGTGTCCGGGCGGCCGGATGCCCCCACATCGCCGAGATGGAGTGGATCATCGCCCGGTGGTGCTCACCCAGCGCGCTTGGCCGCGATGATCAGGCCCACCCCGCAAGATCACGCTCGAACATGGAAGTAGGGGCCTCCGACACGTCGGAGGCCCCTACTTCATGGATCCAGCACGATCTTGCGAGGCGAGGCGAGGCGAGGCGAGGCGCGGCCCGCACGACGCCGCGCGGCCCGCACGACACGGCACGGCCCGCCCGCCCGCACGGCACGGCCCGCCCGCGCGACACGGCACGGCCCGCACGACACAGCCCGCACGGCGCGGCGCGCGTGGCGACGCTTGGGGTGGAGCGGGTGGTGTGTGGGTGGAGGGCTCAGCCCTTGCCGGCGTGGCTGGCGAGCTGGTCGAGGCCGTTGATGATGCCGCCGGCCAGGTCGCCGCCGCTGAATGCGCCGACCATGGAGAGCGCGGCCAGCTTCGCGTACGTGTCGGGGATGCGCTTGCGGGCGTAGCGCCCGGTGACGACCTCCAGCTGACGCTGGTTGGGTGACACGGCGATCAGCACCGACTTGTCGGGGTCGGCGAGCTGGCGGTGCAGCCGCTGGGCGTGCTCGCGGATGGGCTCGTCGAGACCGCCGACGAACACCGAGAAGACCAGCCCGGTGCCCCGGTCGGCCAGACGCAGCGCCTCGTCGATGCGCAGCAGCTGGCGGGTTGAGAACGGCCCGTCGAGCACCTCGGGCGGATTTTCCGACCCGGCCTGCTTCTCACCAACGGTCACTTGCGCCTCCGGTTCCACCGGCCGGCGCCTCGACGCTGGCCTGCTCAAGCTTGTGGCTGGTCAACGCGGGCGCCTGCGCCCCCGCCGTCAGCGCGGTGCCGGCCGAGTCGGCCAGCTGCTCCGGGCGGCCCAGGAACCAGACCGGAGTGAAGTCGAAGGGCCGGCCCGGCCGGTAGCGCTTGGCGCCGCCGCCACCGCCGGTGGTGGCACCACCACGGCTACCGGCGTACGACAGGCCGGCGATGACCAGCACCGCGGCCACCGGGATGCCGACGAAGACCAGCAACGTCTCGGTAACAGACAATCCCAACGCCCCCAGGCGGAAGAAGGACGACCTCGAAAAACCGGGTCGGATGGACGATCATGATGCCGACCGCCCGACTCCGTCACCATTCACGTTAGCGGAGTCGACGGCCCGCCAGATTGCGGGGTGCCGATCCCATCCGTCACTGGAGTTCTCCAGTTGCGCAGCGGTAGCGATGAGCCGCGCGTCGTCGCCGTACCGGCCCGTGAGCAGCACCCCGACGGGCAGTCCGTCGGAGGTGGTGCCGAGCGGAAGGGAGACGGAGGGATCGCCGGTGACGTTGAAAATGGCGCAGTAGGGCGAGAAGCGGCGTTGCCGGTCGAAGTCCGCTGCCGGGTCACCGTCGGCGGTGAACCAGCCGACGGGCGCCTGCGGGGCGGCCAGGGTGGGACAGAGCAGGAGGTCGCAGCCGGCGGTGCGACGGGCACCGAGGCGTACCTGCGCCTGCAGCTCAGCGAGAGTGGCGGCCAGGGTGCCGGCGGAGACCTCGGCGCCCCGAGCGCGCAGCAGCCGGGTCAGCGGCAGCAGCTCCGCTTCGCGGTGCGGGGGCACCGGGGTGAGCGCCAGCACGTACCAGAGGGTTTCGAAGAGCGGCCACGCCGCCGGCCCGAGCGGCGGCGGCACCTCGACCACCTCGTGCCCGGCCGCGGTGAGCAGCTCGGTGGCCCGGTCCACGGCGGCCACGCAGTCGGGGTGCACCGGCTCGTCGGCGAGCATCGGCGTGGTGAACCGGCCGATCCGCAGCGGCCCGGGCTCGGCCCGACGCGCGGCCGTCAGGTAGCCGCCGGGCGGCGCCGGCGGTGACAGGTAGGGCTCGCCGGGGACCGGGACGGCCATGACGTCGAGCAACGCGGCGGCATCGGTGACGGTCCGCCCGAGCGGGCCGCTGGTGGGTAGGCCGAACGCGCCGGAGCCGAGCGGCCCACCGGAGACCAGGCCGCGGCTGGGCTTGTAGCCGACGAGGCCGCAGAGCGACGCCGGGATGCGCAGCGAGCCGCCACCATCGGACCCCTGGGCGACCGGGACCAGCCCGGTCGCCACCGCCGCCGCCGCGCCGCCACTGGAACCGCCGGCGGTGTACGCCAGCTGCCACGGATTGCGGGCCGGGGGCGCGACCCGGCCCTCCGAGTAGAGCGAGCAGCCCAACTCGGAGGTGGTCGTCTTGCCCAGGCTGACCAGACCGGCGGCCTTGATGAGCCGCACCACGTCGGCGTCGACCGGCGGAACGAAGTCGACGAAGGCGGCCGAGCCGAAGGTGGTGCGGACACCGGCGGTGAGCGTCAGGTCCTTGATCGCGGTCGGTACGCCGTGCAGCGGGCCGCGCCCTTCGACCGGCGCGGCGTCGGCGGCGCGGGCGGCCTCGCGGGCCAGCTCCGGTGTGACGGTGACGAACGCGCCCACGGTGTCACCGAGCGCCGCGACCCGGCGCAGGTAGTGCTCGACCAGGTCGACGCTGGACAGCTCGCCGCGGGCGATCGCGGCGGCCTGCTCCAACGCGGTCAGGTCGTGCGGCTCGGCCATCCCGTCATCCTGCCCGCTGCGACCGGCTACCGGCCTCCGACACGACGTCCTCGGATCAGCTGAGCGTGCCCGCGGGCGCCACCCATTCACTGCGCGGCCCACCGACGTCACTGATCAGATCGAAATCCCGGTCGTAGTGCAGGACAGTCGCGGAGTATTCGGCAGCGGCGGCCGCCACTAGGAGGTCAACGGGGCTGGGCGCCCGATGATGGCCACGACCTGTCAGCGCCAGTTGCAGGTCACGTGCCCGGGTGGCGACGGCCAGGGTGATCGGAAGGTCGATCATTAGCTCCGCTCGGCGCGCGCGCATCGTCATGGCGTCCCGGAAGTTGCGGGCACTTCGCCCGTTCTCGAGATCGAGCGGTACGCAGGTCGCGGCGAGCCCTTCCTCGAGGATCGTCGTGATTCGCTTACCTACGATCGGCTGACGTCGGCGACTCCACGCCGACGTATCGATGACGTAGAGCCCGGCCGGTAGGATCATGCGGCGTTTTGCTCGCCGCGCGGTGTCTTGTCGTCCTCGAGCAGGCCGGTCCAGTCCTGGTCGATCGAGAGCAGCTCCCGGACGGCCTGCGCACGCACACTCCGCTCGGCGACCAGGCGTAACGCGGCATGGATGGTGTCCTTCTTGCTCTTGGTGCCCAGCTCACGGCGGGCTCGGTCGAGCAGCTCATCGTCAAGATCGATAACAGTCTTCATGCGCCGAGTATATCTACGAAGGCGTTCTTTATATACCCAACTCGCCGAGGAAGCGCAGGGCGTTGGTGGCCAGGAGCTTGTCCCGCTGGTCGTCGGTGAGGAAGTCGGCGTCGCGGACCACCGCGCCGGCCGGGCGTTCGCCCAACGGGTACGGGTAGTCGCTGCCGACCAGCACCCGGTCCTCCCCCATCGTGTCGACCAGCAGCCGCAGCGCGGGTGCCGCGAAGACCACCGAGTCGACGCTGAACCGGTCGACGTAGCTGCTGGGCGGGGCGGCGGACGCGCCACGGACCAGGTCCCCGCGGCGGTGCCAGGCGTTGTCGGCGCGGCCGAGCCAGAACGGGAAGCTGCCCCCACCGTGCGCGAAGCAGATCCGCAGCGTCTCCGGCACCCGGTCGAAGACGCCGCCCAGGATCATCGCCAGCACCGACAGGTGCGTCTCGGCCGGCATCCCGGTGAGCCAACGGGCCATCCACCGGTCCAGCCGGGGACCGCCGGGCATGTCCCACGGGTGGACGAAGACGGGCGCCCCCACCTGGGCACAGTGCTGGAGGAAGGTGACCACTCCCGCGTCGTCGAGGTCCCGGTCGCCGACGTGGTTGCCGATCTCCACGCCCACGTGCCCGGCTGCCAGGCTGCGATCAAGCTCGGCGCAGGCGGCGTCCGGGTCCTGCAGGGGCACCTGGCAGAACGGCACCAGCCGGTCACCGCCGGCCGCGGTGACCTCCAGGGTCAGGTCGTTGAAGATCCGGGCTACCTTCACCGCCTGGTCGGCCGGGCGGTCGTAGCTGAAGAAGACCGGCGTCGGCGAGACCACCTGCACGTCCACACCGTCGGCGTCCATGTCGGCCAGTCGGCGCGACGCGTCCCAGCACTCGGCGCCGACCGGGCGGAACTCGGTCTCCCCCACCATGATCATGGCGGCCCGCTCGGAGTCGACCCGCAACCACGGCCAGCCGGACCCGCCGCACGCCGCGCCGAGGTCCGGCCAACCCTTCGGTACGACGTGCGTGTGCACGTCCACCGCACCTGTGGACATCAGCCCTTGCCCGGGTGCAGGGTGCCGCAGTTGGCGCAGGTGCGCGCCTGCTCGTCGGTGTAGAACGCCTGGAACACCGGCGGCAGGTCCGCGGCGATGTCGCGGACCTGCAACTCCACCTCGTGCACCTTGTTGCCGCACCCGGGGCAGTACCACTGGAACGTCTCCAGCGTGCCCTCCTCCCGGACCCGCTCGACGACCACACCGATCGAGCCGGCCTCGGGCCGCTGCGGCGAGTGTGGGGTGTTGCGCGGCAGCATCCACATCTGGCCCTCACGCACGTGCACCGTGCGCGGCCCCTCCGGGGTCATCAGGTTGATGTGCATGTTGCCCTTGACCTGGTAGAAGAACTCCTCGTACGGGTCCACGTGGAAGTCGGTGCGCTGGTTGGGCCCGCCCACCACCATCACGATGAAGTCGTCCCCGCCGGGGAACATCTCCTTGTTGCCCACCGGCGGCTTCAGCAGGTGCTGGTTGTCCGCGATCCATCCTGGAAAGCTGAACGGCTCGGCAATCTCGCTCACGACTGACCTCCCGAGGGAAGAAGGGCCACGGCCTGGATCTCGATGAGCAGGTGCGGGTGCGGCAACTGGTGCACCGCCACCGTCGTGCGGGTCGGGCCGGACGCGTCGAAGAACTCCGCCCACACCTCGTTGTAACCACCGAAGTCGTTCATGTTGACCAGGTAGGACGTCACCTGGACGAGATCGGTGAGGTCCGCGCCGACCGAGCGCAGCAGGTCCCGCACGTTCTCGATGACGGCTCGCGTCTGCACCCGGACGTCCAGGTTCGTCGTCCCCAACTCGTCAACGGAGACGCCGGCGAAGCTGTTGTCCGGCCGCCGCGACGACGTACCGGAGACGTAGACGAACCCGCCCGCGACCTTGACGTGCGGAAAAGCCCCTCGCGGCACAGCCTTCCCAGCCACCACCCGAGCACCATCGACACTCATGACCACTCACCCCCAGGCACTGCCGTAGGGACCGCAACCAGGTCAGGGGTTCCGGGCAGCCCGACCGGCGCAGGGATCAAGCCTGACCGCCCGGAGCCGGTCGGGCTGCCCGGAACCCCCACGGCCGCGCCCACGACGGAGCCCGGAACCCCCACGGCCGCGCCCACGACGGAGCCCGGAACCCCCACGCCGATCACAAGGACGCCCGCAGAGACGCGGTGCCGAGCTTCTCCACGACGGCACGGACGTGGGCGCCGGGCCGCAGCGGAACAGCCGCCGTGGCGGCGCCGGCCAGGAAGACCCACCCGGACTCCAGGCGTACCCCGTGCCGGCCGGCCAGCCGGATGCCCTCGTCGAGGGCCCGGCGCGGATCGCCGAGGATCGCCGCGGTCGAGCCGACCTGCGCCACCCGTCCGTCGACCTCCAGCAGCACGCCGAGGTTGTCCAGCCCCGCGGGCACCGGCGACCACGGCCCGATCACGAACGCGGCGGCCGAGGTGTTGTCGGCGATCACGTCCGGCAGCGAGAAACGGAAGTCGGCGTACCGGGAGTCGATCAGCTCGATGGCCGGGGCGACCGCGCGGACCGCGTTGGCGAAGTCGCCGACCGGTTCACCCGGCTCGGGCAGCCGGTCCAGCAGGAACGCCACCTCCGGCTCGACCCGGGGATGGATGTACGCGGCCGGATCCACAACACCGCCGTCGGGCACCCGCATCGCGTCGGTGAGCCGCCCCCAGATCACCTCGTCGACGCCGACCTGGGCCATCTTCGCCCTGCTGGTGAGCCCCATCTTCAGCCCGACCAGCCGCTGACCGGCGTCGAGGCGACGCTGGAGCAGGGCGGCCTGCACGGCGTACGCGGTGTCCACGTCGAGGCCGGTCTCGGCGGCGAGCTGTGGGATGGCGGTGGCCGCGTCGGCAGCCGCGCCCAACTTCTCGGCGATCCCCGCGACGTCCGGTGCAATCATGAGGACTCCTCCTTGCCGGCCAGGTCGAGTGCCACGTCCACGATCATGTCCTCCTGGCCGCCGACCATCCGACGCCGGCCCAGCTCGACCAGGATCGAGCGGACGTCCACGCCGTACCGCGCCGAGGCCCGCTCGGCGTGCCGAAGGAAGCTGGAGTAGACCCCCGCGTACCCGAGGGAGAGCGTCTCCCGGTCCACCTGGACCGGCCGGTCCTGCAACGGGCGGACGATGTCGTCGGCCGCGTCCATCAGGGCGAACACGTCGCAGCCGTGCTTCCAGCCGTGCAGCTCGGCGACCGCGACGAAGACCTCCAGCGGTGCGTTGCCGGCACCCGCGCCCATGCCGGCGAGGGACGCGTCGACGCGGACGGTCCGGCCGTGCGGTGCGTCCGGCCCGGCCGGCGCGGACCCGGTGACCCGGCCGTGCTCGACGGCGAGCACGCTGTTGGCGACCCCGAGGGACAGGTTGTGGTGGGCGTGGATGCCGATCTGCGTCTCCGGCGCCAGGACCTGCCGGTACGCGTCGACCCGCTGCGCCACGTCGGACATCAGCAGCCGGCCACCGGAGTCGGTGACGTAGACGCAGTGCGCCCCGTACGACTCCATCAGCTTGGCCTGCCCGGCGAGCCCGGCCGCATCGTTCATGTGCGACATCATCAGGAACCCGGCCACGTCCATGCCGTTCTCCCGGGCCCAGGAGATGTGCTGGGCGGAGATGTCCGCCTCGGTGCAGTGGGTGGCGATCCGGACGCTTGTCACCCCGAGCGCCTTCGCGGCCTTCAGGTCGGCGATCGTGCCGATGCCCGGCAGCAGCAGGGTGGTCAGCTTCGCCGTGGTCAGCACCTCGGCGGCGGCGGAGATCCACTCGGCGTCGCTGGCGGCGCCGTGGCCGTAGTTGACGCTGGAACCGGCGAGCCCGTCACCGTGTGCCACCTCGATGGCGGCGACACCGGCGGCGTCCAGCGCGGCGGCGATGGTGCGTACCTGCTCGACGGTGTACTGGTGGGCGATGGCGTGCATGCCGTCGCGCAGCGTCACGTCCTGGATGTACAGCTCGGTCATGACGCGGCCACCTCCGAAGAACGCAGGGCGACCAGCCGCTCGGCGGTGCGCAGCGCGGCGGAGGTCATGATGTCCAGGTTGCCGGCGTACGCCGGTAGGTAGTGCCCGGCACCGGAGACCTCCAGGAACACCGACACCTGCAGCGCGGTGAGCTGCCGCCCGAGCGTCGGCAGGTAGGCCTCGACCCGGTCGAACTGCACGTCCTGCTTGAGCTGGTAGCCGGGGACGTACTCCTGCACCGACGCCACCATGTCCGCCACCGAGGCGGCGATGGCGTCGGTGTCGGCGTCGGCGTCCGGGCAGAGGCAGTAGACGGTGTCGCGCATCAGCAGCGGCGGGTCCGCCGGGTTCAGCACGATGATCGCCTTGCCCCGCTCGGCACCACCGACGACCTCGATGGCCCGGGCCGTGGTCTCGGTGAACTCGTCGATGTTGGCCCGGGTGCCCGGCCCGGCGGAGCGGGACGCGATGGACGCGACGATCTCCCCGTACGCCACCGGGGTGACCCGGCGGACGGCGGCGACGATCGGCACGGTCGCCTGACCGCCGCAGGTCACCATGTTGACGTTGCGCTCGTGCAGGTGCTCGTCGAGGTTGACCGGCGGCACCACGTACGGGCCGAGCGCGGCCGGGGTCAGGTCGACGATCGTACGGCCGTGTGCCCGCAGCACCTCGTCGTGGCGTCGGTGCGCGCCGGCCGAGGTCGCGTCGAAGACCAGCTCGACGTCGGCGAACTCGGGCATCGCCACGAGCCCGTCCACGCCGTCGGCGGTGGTGGCCACGCCGAGCCGGCGGGCCCGGGCCAGACCGTCGGACGCCGGGTCGATGCCGGCCATCGCCACCATCCGCAGCTCGCTGCTGAGCCGCAACACCTTGATCATCAGGTCGGTGCCGATGTTTCCCGACCCCAGCACCGCCACCCCGACGCTCACTGGTTGCCCCCCTTGCTAAAACATGTGCGGACCGAACCGAGGCCGGAGATCCGCGCCTCGTACGCGGCACCGGGGGTGACCGGCACCATCGGGCCGAGCGCACCGGAGAGCACCACGTCGCCCGCGCGCAGCGGGTCACCGGCGCGTGCGAGGGTGCCGGCCAGCCACTGCAGGGCGTGCAGCGGGTTACCCAGGCAGGCCGCGCCCGCGCCCACCGAGACCGGTTCACCGGCGTGTTCCAGCACCATCCCGCAGAGCCGCAGGTCGATGTCGTTGAGCCGGCGCGGCGTCGTGCCGAGCACGAAGAGCCCACTGGAGGCGTTGTCGGCGACCGTGTCCACGATGGAGATGTCCCAGGCGGCGATGCGCGAGTCGACGATCTCGATCGCCGGCAGCACGTAGTCGACCGCGCGGATCAGGTCGACAGTCGTGATCTGTGGGTCCGGGAGGTCCTTGTCGAGCACGAACGCGATCTCCGCCTCGACCCGCGGCTGGAGCAGCCGGTCGATGGCCACCTCGACCCCGTCGCCGACCGCCATGGCGTCGGTCAGCATCCCAAAGTCGGGCTGGAACACCCCGAAGGTCTCCTGCACCGCCCGGGAGGTCAGCCCGATCTTCGCGCCGACCCGACGTTCGCCGCGGCCCTGCCAGGCCCGCGCCTGGAGCTGCTGCACACGGTACGCGGACTCGACATCCCCCTCCGGCAGCAACCGACCGCGCAGAGGTGGGCACGGCTTGCCGGTGTTGCGGGCGTCGGCCAACTCCCGGTTGGCGGCCTCGATGTCAGGTTCCATGCCCGCTCCTCGCTGGGGTGCGTTCACGACAGGTCCACGCAGACGTTGGTGAGTTCGGAGTAGAAGTTCAACGAGTGCACGCCGCCCTCGCGGCCGATGCCGGACGCCTTCACCCCGCCGAACGGGGTACGCAGGTCGCGTAGGAACCACGTGTTGACCCAGACGATGCCGGCGTCGAGCCGCGCTCCGGCTCGATGCGCGACGCCCACGTCCCGGGTCCACACGGTCGCCGCCAGGCCGTACTCGGTGCCGTTCGCGAGCGCGTACGCCTCGTCCTCGGTGTCGAACGGCGCGACGTGCACCACCGGGCCGAAGATCTCCTCCCGGTTGGTACGAGCGTCGGGGCCGAGCCCGGTGAGAACCGTCGGCTGCACGTACGACCCGCCGTCGCGGGCGTCACCGAAGGTGGGCGTGCCGCCGCCGGTCAGCACCTCGGCGCCCTCGGCGCGGGCCAGCTCGTACGCGCCGAGCACCTTCGCCCGGTGCTGGTGGGAGATCAGCGGCATGGTGGCGGTGGCCTCGTCGGTCGGCCAGCCGTACGCCAGAACGCCTGCCCGCTTGGCGAGTCGGGCGGTGAACTCCTCGAAGACCGGGCGCTGCACGTAGAGGCGTTCGGTGCAGAGGCAGACCTGCCCGCCGTTGGTGAAGCTGGACCGCATCGAGCCGGCCACCGCGGCGTCCAGGTCGGCGTCGGCGAAGACCAGGCCGGCGTTCTTGCCGCCCAGTTCGAAGCTGACCGCCTTCACCCCGTCGGCGGCGGCCCGCATGATCGCGCCGCCGGTGGCCGACTCACCGGTGAAGGTGATCGCGTCGACCCCCGGGTGGCGGGTGAGGAACTCACCGGCCGAGTCGGGCCCGAACCCGTGCACCAGGTTGAACACCCCGGCCGGTACGCCCGCGGCGGCCATCACCTCGGCGAGCAGCGTCGCCGAGGCGGGCGTCTCCTCGCTGGGCTTGACCACGACGGCGTTGCCACAGGCCAGCGCCGGCGCCACCTTCCAGGTGAGCAGCAGCAGCGGCAGGTTCCACGGCACGATGACGGCGACCACGCCGACCGGTTTGCGCAGCGCGTAGTTGAGCGCCCGGCCGCCGGTCGGGGTGACGGTGGTGAACGACTCGGTGGGCGCGGTCGCCACGATCTCCGCGAACGCCCGGAAGTTCGCCGCGCCGCGCGGGATGTCCAGCGTGCGAGCCTGGGCGATGGACTTGCCGGTGTCGGCGACCTCGGCGGCGACCAGGTCGTCGAAGCGGCGCTCCAACTCGTCGGCGACCCGGCGCAGCACCTCGGCGCGTTCCCGCTCGCCCATCCGGCCCCAGGGGCCGCGCAGGGCGGCCCGGGCGGCGGCCACCGCGTCGTCCACCGTGGACTTCGACGCCTCGACCACCTCGAACACCTGCTCCCCGGTGACCGGGCTGGCCTTGGCGAACGTCGGCCCACCGTCGACGAACTCGCCGCCGACGAAGTTGCGCAGCCGCAGCGGCCCGGCCGGCGCGTGACCGGCCATCAACCGCGGATCCCAGGTCCCGGTCATCCGCGCCTCCTCCGACTCAGTGCCGCGCCGACCGCCAGCAACGCGGCTCCGCCGACGACCGCCCCGAGTACCCGGTGCTGTCGTCGGACCCGGCGGCGCACCTCGGCGTACGGCGTGGTGGAGAAGGACACCAGCTCGTACTGGGAAACGTACCGGCCGGGCAGGGCCCGCTCCAGAGCGTGCTCCACCTTGCGGCGGAGCTGGAAGACCGGGGAGGCGACCTTGTCCCGCATCTCCACGAAGTTGGTCAGCGCCATCGTCGCGATGGCCTCGGCGTTCTCCTGCCGGCGTTGCTGGAACAGCGGTAGCGCCCCCAACCAGTCGTCGGCGCACTCGTCCAGGCAACGGTCCAGCTCGACCACGTCCTCGAACGCGCAGTTGGCGCCCTGACCGTAGAACGGCACGATCGCGTGTGCCGCGTCGCCGAGCAGCCCGACCTTCCCGTAGACCTGCCAGGGGGTGCAGCGAACCGTGCCGAGCACGCCCACCGGGTTGTGCTGGTAGTCGTCGACCAGGTTCGGCGCCAGCGGGATGACATCCGGGTAGTGCTGGGTGAAGTGCTCTTCGATCGCCGCCGGGCTGTCCAGTGCCGCGAAGCTTCCGCTGCCCTCGTTGGGCCAGAACAGCGTGCAGGTGAAGGAGCGGTCCGGGTTCGGCAGCGCGATCATCATCGAGGTGCCGCGCGGCCAGATGTGCAGGGCATCCGGGTCCAGGGCGAAGTCCCCACCCAGCGCCGGGATCGTCAGCTCCTTGTAGCCGTAGTCGAGAAAGTCCACGCTCTCGTCCAGCAGCCCGTACGCGAGCAGTTGCCCGCGCACCGCGGAGCCGGCGCCGTCGGCACCCAGCACGACCGACGCCTTGGCGGCGACCGGGCCCTGCGGGGTCTCGAAGCTCAGGGTGCCGTCGATCGGGTCGAGCCCGACCAGCCGGTGGTCGAAGACGATCCGCACCCCGGGCAGCGCGGCGGCCTCGTCCAGCAGGGCGTTGTTCAGCGCACCCCGGCTGATCGAGTTGATCGCCCGGTCACCGGCGGCGCTGTACGACTGGAACTGCTGCTCGCCCTCGACCGGGTGGATCATCCGGCCGCGCATCGGCAACGCGTCGGTCATCACCTGGTCGGCCAGCCCGATCCGGCGCAGCGCGTCCAACCCGCGCTCGGACAGCGCCAGGTTGATCGAACGGCCCCGCTCGGTCGTGCCGGTACGCGGGTCGGACCGGCGCTCGTAGAGGGCCACCGGGTAGCCGCGCCGAGCCAGGAAACAGGCGGCCAGACAGCCGGCCAGCCCAGCACCGATGATCGCGATCTCGTCGCGCCGGGACGTCATGAGGCCACCTGCCCGACCGTCGCCGCGAGCGCGGCGGCTGCCCGCCAGCAGTCGTGGTACGTGGAGTAGAGCGGCACCGGGGCGAACCGGACGACGTCCGGCTCACGGGCGTCGGCGATCACGCCGTGTTCGTACCGCAGGCGTTTGGTCAGCTCGGCGGCGCTGCCGGCGCCGATGCGCACCGAGAGTTGGCAGCCCCGCCGGGCCGGGTCACGCGGGGTGACCACGCGCAGCGGCCGGTCAGCGGTGACCTCATCGAGCAGTGACTCCAGCCAGCCGGTGAGTCGCAGGCTGCGCGCGCGCAGCGCCGTCATGCCAACCGTGTCGAACAACTCCAGCGAGGTACGCACCGGGCCCATCGCGAAGATCGGCGGGTTGGAGATCTGCCAGGCCTCCACAGTGGCGGGTGGCCGGGACACCGGGGTCATCTCGAAGCGGGTGGCCGCCGCGGTGCTCCACCACCCCTCGAAGCGGGGCAGGTCGGGATCGCCGAGGTGCCGCTCGTGCACGAAGACGCCCGCCAGGGCGCCCGGCCCCGAGTTCAGGTACTTGTAGGAGCACCAGGCGGCGAAGTCGACGTCCCAGTCGTGCAGGGCCAGCGGCACGTTGCCGACGGCATGGGCGAGGTCCCAGCCGACCACGGCTCCGGCCGCCCGGCCGGCGGCCGTGATCGCCGGGATGTCCAGCAGCTCGCCGGTCAGGTAGTTGACCCCGCCCAGCAGCACCAGCGCCACCCGATCGCCCTCGGCGGCCAGGTAGTCGGTCACGTCCTCGGTGCGCAGGGCGTCCTCGCCGGCGCGTGGGCGCAGCCGGATCACCGTGTCGTCCGGGTCGAGGCCGTGGAACCGGGCCTGACTGCGCACGGCGTAACTGTCCGAGGGGAACGCGGCGTCCTCGATGACGATCCGGGTGCGGGTGCCGGCCGGGCGGTAGAAACTGACCATCAGCAGGTGCAGGTTCACCGTGAGCGAGTTCATCACCACGGTCTCCGCGGGCCGGCCGCCGACCAGTCGGGCAGCCGGCGCGGTCAACAGCTCGTGGTACGGCAGCCAGGCGCGCTCCGCCTCCAGGTGCCCCTCGACACCGAGCCGCCCCCAGGCGTCCAGGTCGGCGAGGAGTTCGTCGCGGGTGGCCCGAGGTTGCAGGCCGAGCGAGTTGCCGGCGAGGTACGCCGACTCGGGGTGGTCGCCGCCGTCGGCCGGTGGCACGTGGAACAGGTGCCGGTGGCCGGGGTCGGCTTCGTCGAGGCGGTGCGCCTCTTGTTCTGGGGTGTGCATGTCTCGCTCTCCGGTCACATCGCGGTACGGGCCGACCACAGCTCCGGGAAGACCACCCGGGACATGCTGCGCTGCAACCATGCCAGCCCGGCGGAGCCGCCACTGCCGACCTTGGCGCCCATCGTCCGCTGCACCGCCTTCACGTGGTTCCAGCGCCAGTCGCCGAACTCCTCGGCGACTCCGCTCAGCGCCTCGCCGAGCAGTCGCAGGTGGTTGTCCGGGCCGGTGTCGCCGTAGATCTGCACCCAGGCCGCCTCGACCGCCGGCTGGGGGTCGTGCTCGACGGACACGTCCCGGTCGAGCAGGTCGGC
>NZ_PYBV01000052.1:32677-33663 GCF_003205615.1 Micromonospora arborensis
GGGCGAGCAGCGCGAGCACGTCGTCCCAGAGGCTCGGGGTGGCCAGCGCGGCGCTCAGCGCGGCGTGCACCTCGGTCTGCCGGCGGAAGGGCCTGATCAGCGCCGGGTCGCGCAGCCCGAGCAGGAACTCCAACTGCCGGTACATCGCCGACTGGAAGCCGGAGCCCTCGCCGAGCAGGTTGCGGAACCGGTTGAAGTCGGCCGGGGTCATCCAGCGCAGCCCCTGCCAGGCGGCGTTCAGCCCCTCCAGGTGCAGGGCAGCGCGGCGCAGCGGCGCCAGCGCGTCCCAGATCTGGTCGGCGCGGAGCAGGCGCTGGGTCTCCCGCAGTTCGTGGCAGGTCAGCCCGAAGTACAGCTCCATGATCTGGCTGACCATCAGGAAGGACATCTCGCCCGGGTCGCTGCTCAGCGGCTGCTGTAGCTGGTGCAGGGCGCTGGCCTGCACGTACGCGTCGTACGGCACCCGCTCGGCGAACTCCAGTGTCGGCTCGCCACCGTTGCGCGCGGCGCGGGCGGCCCGCTGGCGCGGGGTCACCGGTCGCACTGAGGCGGGGCGGGTCGGCGCCCGCCGCTCCGTCTGATCCACCATTCGTCTCCCTCCCCCGGACTAGCCGACGTCATGATCCCGCGGTCGGATCGGCCTGCGGAATGCCGGATCAACGGCACTTCGCACGTTCCCCTCGCGAAACGAAGGCAACTAGGCGAAGTCGGTTCACGAAAGTAAGGTCTGAGCGTGGACGACATGGACTGGGCCCTGCTGCGCGAGTTGCAGGCCGACGCGCGGCTCTCCTTCAGTGAGTTGTCCCGGCGGGTGCACCTGTCCCCACCGGCGGTCGCGGAGCGGGTTCGCCGACTGGAGGAGGCCGGAGTCATCACCGGCTACCACGCCCATGTCGACCTGACCCGAGCCGGCCGTACCGGGGGCGCGCTGATCCCGGACGGGAGAGGGGCGGGGAGGGGAAGAGGTGAGGTTTTGGGGGGCGCCG
>NZ_PYBV01000053.1 GCF_003205615.1 Micromonospora arborensis
GCTACGCCACCAACTGACCCACACCAGCACGACCAGGGTTGACCAACCAGCACCGACCAGACGGCTGACCAGCCCAGCAACGACCGAAGGGCCGGACCCCACCACGGGGCCCGGCCCTTCGGCATGCCTGAGTCAGTGCCCGTTGCCCGCGCGGATCGAATCGACGTCGGGGGCTACCTCAGCCGCCTGACCGCCCGGGGCCACCTGACCGTCGGGGACCACCTGACCGTCGGGGGCCACCTGACCGTCGGGGGCCACCTCGGCCGCCTGCACGCCGTCGGCGGCCTCGACGCGGTGCGCGCGTCGGCGCAGCCACCAGGTGCTGCCAAGGCCGGCGAGCACCGCCAGGATCAGCCCGGCCCAGGAGATGTCCTTGAGCCAGTGCTCGGCCGCCCGGCCCACGGTGAACAGCAGGTACGTCGTGCCGAAGGCCCAGACCAGCCCGCCTGCCGCGTTGGCCAGCAGGAATCGGCGGTAGGGCACGTGCAGTGCTCCGGCGAGCGGCCCGGCGAGGATCCGCAGCAGTGCGACGAACCGGCCGAAGAAGACCGCCCAGACGCCGTACCGGGCGAAGCTCTGCTCGGCACGGGCGAGCTGCGGCGGGCCGAGGTGCTTCGGGAACCGCCTGCCCAGCCGGGCGAGCAGCGGACGACCGCCGCGGCGGCCAACGGCGTACCCGATGGAGTCGCCGACGATGGCGCCGACCGCAGCGGCGGTGGCGACCCACTCCGGTTCCACTACGCCGGTGGCGGCGAGCAGGGCGGAGCTGACCAGGACGATCTCACCGGGCAGGGGGATGCCCATGCTCTCCACGCCGATCACCCCGCCGACGAGCAGGTAGACCGCGATCGGCGGCAGCGACACCAGCCAGTGCTGGACGTCGAACATCGGTTGACCCCTTTCCCGGCGGGCCCCGGCGGGCCTGTGCGGGCCTTGATGGGCCTCGAACCCTACCGGTGGCGGGCCGGACCCCAGGCGCCGCCGGACCCCAGGCGCCGCCGGACCCCAGGCGCCGCCGGTCGCAGGTGCCGCTGGCGTTCAGCGTAGGAGCGCGCACACCGCGCAAGCCGTCCTAGGAGGCTAGGGGTGAGGCGGGGCCGGGAGCCGGCACTCGGGTTGCGCAACTAGCAAGACGGACGTACGGTTTTGTTGAGAGCGGAATCGGCGGTAAGTGTCACCTAACCTCGGCGGCACCCCAACCGGTGCGACAGACTGCTCAGGACTACTCACGGTCGCTGGTATGAAGGAGTACGACGTGGCGAGCCTCGACACCTTCGGTGCGAAGACCCAGCTACGCGTCGGAGACGCGAGCTACGAGATTTTCAAGATCGACAAGGTGGAGGGCTACGCCCGACTGCCGTACAGCCTGAAGATCCTGCTGGAGAACCTGCTGCGGACCGAGGACGGCGCGAACATCACCGCCGACCACATCCGCCAGCTCGGCGGGTGGGACCCCACCGCCGCCCCCAGCGTCGAGATCCAGTTCACCCCGGCGCGGGTGCTCATGCAGGACTTCACCGGTGTGCCCTGCGTGGTCGACCTGGCCACCATGCGCGAGGCCGTGCGCGACCTGGGCGGCGACGCCAGCAAGGTCAACCCCCTGGCCCCGGCCGAGCTGGTCATCGACCACTCGGTGATCGCCGACCTGTTCGGCCGCGAGGACGCGTTCGCCCGCAACGTCGAGCTGGAGTACGAGCGCAACAAGGAGCGCTACCAGTTCCTGCGCTGGGGTCAGACCGCGTTCAACGAGTTCAAGGTCGTCCCGCCGGGCACCGGCATCGTGCACCAGGTCAACATCGAGTACCTGGCTCGCACCATCATGGAGCGCAACGGCCAGGCCTACCCGGACACCGTGGTCGGCACCGACTCGCACACCACGATGGTCAACGGCCTGGGCGTGCTGGGCTGGGGCGTCGGCGGTATCGAGGCCGAGGCCGCGATGCTCGGCCAGCCGGTCAGCATGCTGATCCCCCGGGTGGTGGGCTTCAAGCTCTCCGGCGAGATGCCGGCCGGCACCACCGCCACCGACCTGGTGCTGACCATCACCGAGATGCTGCGCAAGCACGGCGTGGTCGGCAAGTTCGTCGAGTTCTACGGCCCCGGCGTGAGCGCCGTGCCGCTGGCCAACCGGGCCACCATCGGCAACATGTCCCCGGAGTACGGCTCCACCGTGGCGATCTTCCCGATCGACGCGGAGACGGTCCGCTACCTGGAGCTGACCGGCCGCGACGCCGCTCAGGTCGCGCTCGTCGAGGCGTACGCCAAGGAGCAGGGCCTGTGGCACGACCCGGAGGCCGAGCCGGCCTACTCGGAGCGCCTGGAGCTGGATCTGGGCACCATCGAGCCGTCGCTCGCCGGCCCGAAGCGCCCGCAGGACCGGGTGCCGCTGGGCAGCGCCAAGACGCTGTTCCGCTCCGCGTTGACCGACTACGTCGCCGACGACACCGTCGGTGAGCGCGACCTCAAGCCGAGCGTGGCGCGCGAGGAGTTGCCGCGCGGTGCCAACGGGCCGGCCGACGAGGCCAGCGCCGAGTCCTTCCCCGCCAGCGACCCGCCGGCCAACGAGTTCAGCGACCCGGCCGACGAGCCGCGCGACCTGGAGACCGCGGCGGCCGGTGCCGGTGGCCGGGCCAGCAACCCGATCCGGGTCACCGGTTCCGACGGCGTGGAGTACGAGCTGGACCACGGCGCCGTGGTGATCGCCGCGATCACCTCGTGCACCAACACGTCCAACCCGCAGGTGATGATCGGTGCCGCGCTGCTGGCCCGTAACGCGGTCGAGAAGGGCCTGCTCCGCAAGCCGTGGGTGAAGACCACCCTGGCGCCCGGCTCGAAGGTCGTCATGGACTACTACGAGCGGGCCGGTCTCACGCCGTACCTGAACAAGCTCGGCTTCAACCTGGTCGGCTACGGCTGCACCACCTGCATCGGCAACTCGGGCCCGCTGCCCGAGGAGGTGTCCGCTGCGGTCAACGAGCACGACCTGTCAGTGGTCTCGGTGCTTTCGGGCAACCGGAACTTCGAGGGCCGGATCAACCCGGACGTCAAGATGAACTACCTGGCGTCCCCGCCGCTGGTGGTCGCGTACGCCCTCGCCGGCACGATGGACATCGACCTGGCCAACGAGCCGATCGGTGAGGACACCGAGGGCAACCCGGTCTACCTGCGCGAGATCTGGCCGAACAGCGCCGAGATCCAGGACGTCATCGCCCAGGCGATCGGTGCCACCGGGTTCAGCGCGGCGTACGCCGACGTCTTCGCCGGCGACGAGCGGTGGCAGTCGCTGCCCACCCCGACCGGTGACACCTTCGCCTGGGAGAGCGACTCCACCTACGTGCGCAAGCCCCCGTACTTCGAGGGCATGCAGCAGGAGCCGAGCCCGGTCGTGGACATCGCCGACGCCCGGGTGCTGGCCAAGCTGGGTGACTCGGTGACCACCGACCACATCTCGCCGGCCGGCGCGATCAAGGCCGACTCCCCGGCCGGCACGTACCTCGCCGAGCACGGCGTGCCGCGCCACGAGTTCAACTCGTACGGTTCCCGCCGGGGCAACCACGAGGTCATGATCCGGGGCACCTTCGCCAACATCCGGCTGCGTAACCAGCTGGTGCCCGGGGTGGAGGGCGGTTTCACCGTCAACCACCTCACCGGCGAGCAGACCTCGATCTACGACGCCTCCGTTGCCTACCAGGAGGCCGGTATCCCGCTGGTCGTGCTGGCCGGCAAGGAGTACGGCTCCGGTTCGTCGCGGGACTGGGCGGCCAAGGGCACGATGCTGCTGGGCGTCCGGGCGGTCATCGCCGAGTCGTACGAGCGGATCCACCGCTCCAACCTGATCGGCATGGGCGTGCTGCCGCTGCAGTTCCCGGTGGACGTGACCGCCGAGTCGCTCGGCCTCACCGGCACGGAGTCGTTCACCATCACCGGGGTGACCGCGCTCAACGACGGCGAGACCCCGCGCACCGTGCACGTCAGCACCGACACCGGCGTGGAGTTCGACGCCGTGGTGCGGATCGACACTCCCGGTGAGGCGGACTACTACCGGCACGGCGGCATCCTGCAGTACGTGCTGCGCCGCATGATCGCCAACTGACGTACCGACGTCACCAGGCTCCTTCCCGCCCTCGGCGGGAGGGAGCCTGCGTCGTTCCCGGGTCGCTCCCCCTGCCGGACCACGCCACGGGCTAACCTCTTAGCTAAGGAGGTGCCACGGTGGCCGGTGAAGCTGCGGCGCAGTTCAACATCCACGATGCGAAGACGAACCTGTCACGCATCATCGAACGGGTCGAGCACGGCGAGGAGATCGTGATCAGCCGGGCTGGTACCCCGGTCGCCAAGGTCATTCCTCTTCGTCGTACGACACGCACCGGTCGCGGGTCTCTGCGCGGTGCGCTGGACCTCACCGGTGACTGGGATTCCGACGAGGTCAACGACGAGGTTGCTCGCGACTTCGGGTTGTCCGGATGAGGCTCTTGCTCGACACGCATGTGGTGCTCTGGTGGCTGACCGATGACCCGGTCCTCGCCACTGACATCAAGGACCGCATCGACACCGAACCCGACGTGTACCTGAGCCCGGTCACGCTGTGGGAGATCGCGATCAAACAGTCGCTGGGCAAGTTACCCGGCCCGACCGACCTCGCCGAACGGGTCCGTGACGCCGAACTGCGGGAACTCACGATCCGCCACGATCACGCCATCGCGGCTGGTCGGCTGCCGCTGATCCATCGGGATCCCTTCGACCGGATGCTGGTCGCGCAGGCCCTGCACGAAGGGCTGACCCTGGTCACCCGGGACGACCGCATCCAGAAGTACGACGTACCGATCCTGGTGGCGTGACTCATCCGCTCGCGGATGGGGTCAACCCGACGAAGTGAGCGCTCAGCGCAGCCGCAGCGCTACCGCGCGGGCCTCCTCGTCGGTGAGCGGCAGGAACCAGAGGAAACGACGGACGATGGCGATCGGATCGGGCCCGCCCGGCCGGCCGCGCAGGTCGCGGATCGCCCGGCGGGTGATCCGTGAGAACTCGGGGATCAGGGTCGCGCGGCGGGCGGCGTCCGTCGGGGTCGCTCGCGTCGCCGGGCAGGGCCAGTCCCGCCCGCAGGCGTCGCACGTCCACAGCGGGCCGTCGGCGGTGTGCGCGGCCGGCGGGCCGCACCGGGATCGCCAGCGTGCTTCGGGTACGACGTTCGCCGCGCGACCCGGGCCACGGTACGCAGGGTGCGGTGATCCGGTCGGGCCGGCGGTGATCGCCCGGGGCGAGGTCGGCCGGGGCCCCTCTTCGATACTGTCCACACACAGCACCCTGCCGAGGGTTGCCAAACAATTACACCGCGTAGAAGTATGACCTTCCGACGTCTGGAACGTTCTGGAGGGCATGGAGATGAATCGAGCCGTACAGGCGGCGATGGTCGAGAGAGGCTACACAGCGGACACTCTCGCTGCTCAGATTGGCGTCGATCCGAAAACGGCAGCGAAGTGGGCGAGCAGGGGACGAATCCCACAGACGCGTCATCGCGCGCGGGTCGCCGAGCTGCTCGGTCGGAACGTTGACGAGCTGTGGCCGGACGCGTTGAAGCGCAGAGCACCGGCCTGGTTCCGGCCCTGGGCCGAGATCGAGCGCGAGGCGCTGTCGCTGCGGTCATTTCAACTCGCGTGGATACCTGGACTCTTCCAGACGAAGGCGTACGCGCTGGCGACGCTGGTTGGTGAGGCGCTGACACCGGCCGAGGCCGACGATCTCGCCGAGGCACGGCTGAGCCGGCAGGCCGTCCTGCGCCGGGAACGCCCGCCCCTGCTCGTCGCGGTCCTCGACGAGGGCGTCCTCCGACGCACCCTCGACGGCGACCGGGCCATGATGCGCGAGCAGTGCGAACGGCTGGCCGAGCAGGCCGCGCTGCCGAACGTGTCGCTGTTCGTGGTGCCCGCCGACGTCGGCATGTATCCGGGCCTCGGTGGGCCGTTCACCGTGGCGGAGATGCCGGACGGGGCGCGGGTCGCGCACGTCGACAGTCAGGCGCAAGCGCAACTCATCGACAAGGCAGCCGACGTTGCTACCCTGGATCGACGGTGGGAACGCATTCGCGACGGAGCCCTGTCGCGTGCGCAGTCCCTCAATCTGATCAAGGAAGCGGCGGCATCATGGACCTGACCGGCGCTCGGTGGCGCAAGAGCACCAGGAGTGGCAACAACGGCGGCGACTGCGTCGAGGTGGCCGACAACCTCGCGGGTGTCATCGGCGTACGTGACTCCAAGGACCCGGCCGGTCCGGCGCTCGCCTTCGACCCGGCGGCCTGGGCCCGGTTCCTGGTGTTGGCCAAGCGCGGCTGACCCCCACTGTCCTACCGGGCGAGTTCGGCCGCCCGGTCGAGCAACGCGCGACGTTCGGCGGCCGAGCCGACCATCGCCGCAGCTTCCCGGAACAGGGTGGCGGCGCGCAGCCGGTCGCCCTGCCGGGCCACCAGATCGGCCTCCACCGCCACGGCGTGCGGGTTGCCGTCCAGCCCACCCCCGGCACGCGCCGCTTCGAGCAGCCCCAACCCGACGACCGGCCCGTACGCGTGGCCGTGCGCGACCGCACGGTTCAGCGCGATCACCGGCGAGGGCTGGATGCCGATCAGCGCGTCGTAGGCCCGTGCGATCGCCCGCCAGTCGGTGGAGTCGGCGGACGTGGCAGTGGCGTGGCAGGCGGCGATCCGGGCCTGCCACGCGTACGGGCCGTCGTGGCGTACCCGGTCGAGCGCGGCCAGGCCCTCGGCGATGGCGGCGCGGTCCCACCGGAGGCGATCCTGCCGCTGCAGGGTGAGCAGGTTGCCGGCGGCGTCGCGGCGGGCCTCGGCACGGGAGTGCTGGAACAGGAACAGCGCCAGCAGCGCGGCCACCTCGGACTGCTCCGGCATCAGCCGGTCGAGCAGCCGCGCCAGCCGGATCGCCTCGGCCGCGAAGGCCGGCTCGCCGTCGGGCACGTAGCCCCGGGTGAACAGCAGGTACAGCACGGCGAGGACGCCGGGCAGCCGCTCGGGCAGCGCCGGCCCGCTCGGCACCCGGTACGGGATGCCGGCCTGCGCGATGCGGGTCCGGGCACGGGTCAGCCGTCGGGTCATCGTCGACTCGCTGACCAGCAGGAGTCGAGCGATGTCACCGGTCGGCACACCGCACACGGTCCGCAGGGTCAGCGCCACCCGGGCCTCGATCGCCAGCGCCGGGTGGCAGCAGGTGAAGATCAGGCGCAGTCGGTCGTCGACCACGTCCTCCCCCGTCTCGGGCTCGGGCTGCCCGTCGGCCGGCGTGAGGAGCGCCAGGTCGCGCAGCTTGCGGCGCTCCACCGTGGCCCGACGCAGCACGTCGAGCGCCCGGTTACGGGCCACCGTCATGAGCCAGCCACCCGGGTTGGTCGGCACACCGTCGCCGGGCCAGCGTTCCAGGGCGACGGCCAGCGCCTCCTGGGCGCAGTCCTCGGCCAGCGCCCAGTCCCCGGTGACCCGGATCAGGGCCGCGACGATCCGGGGGTACGCCTCGACGCTGGCGGCCGCGACGGCATCCGCCGCGGCCGCGCCGGCCGACGCCTCGGTGTGCGGCGGCCGGCGCTGCGGTGTGGACACCGGTCAGGCGGACAGGTCCGCGAACGGGCGCAGTTCCAGCCGCCCGTGTCGGGCCATCGGGTGCGCCCGCGCCACCTCGATCGCCTCGTCCAGGTCGGCGCAGTCGAGCAGGTCGAAGCCCACGATCACCTCCGTGGTCTCCGCGAACGGCCCCTCGGAGACGAGCAGTTCGCCGCCGCGTACCCGGATCGTGGTGGCCGCGGTGCTCGGCGCCAACTGGTCACCGGTGAGGCGTCGACCGCGGGAGTCGTTCTCGGCCACCCACTTGTCGATGTCGGGTACGTCGGTCGGGTCGGTGTCCGGCTCGCTGTCGGTGCAGACGAACATCATGTACTTCATCTGGTCGCTCCCTGGTTTCTCGGGGTGTCGCCAGCATGACGATCGGCCGGTGCCGTTCCGGACACCCTCCCCCGAAAAACCTCTGTCAGTTTCCGTTGGCGGCGCGGCGGCGGGCTTCACGGGTCTTCATGGCGTGCTCCATCAGCGTGACGAGCACCTCCTTGCTGGACTCCCGCTGCCGGGCGTCGCAGAGCAGCACCGGCACCCCCGGGTCCAGGTTCAGCGCGGCCTGCACCTCGTCGAGCCGGTACTGCCGGGCACCCTCGAAGCAGTTCACCGCGACCACGAAGGGCGTGCCGCGGCCCTCGAAGTAGTCGATCGACGGGAAGCAGTCGGCGAGCCGGCGGGTGTCGGCCAGCACCACCGCGCCGATGGCGCCCAGCGCCAGCTCGTCCCAGACGAACCAGAACCGGTCCTGTCCGGGCGTGCCGAACAGGTACAGCACCAGGTCGTCGCTGATGGTGATCCGGCCGAAGTCCATGGCCACGGTGGTGGTGGTCTTGCTCTCCACCCCGGACAGGTCGTCGATGCCGACCCCGGACTCCGTCAGCACCTCCTCGGTGCGCAACGGCCGGGTCTCGCTGACCGCGCCGACCATGGTCGTCTTGCCCACGCCGAAGCCACCGGCGACCAGAATCTTGATCGCGGTGGGCAGTGGGGTCGCTCCCGCCGGCCGGTCAGAGTGCCCGTAGTCCATTGATTACCGCCTCGAAGATGCTGTTGTCGGGAAGACCGGCCGTGGTCTGCGGCTCGCGAACCTGCACCAGGCTGCGGGCCGCCAAATCACCGAGGAGCACCCGGATGGTGCCCACCGGCAGGTCGAGATGGGCGGCGATCTCGGCGACGGACTGTATGCGCTGGCACAGCCCGACGATCGCCAAATGCTCCGGACCGATGCCGATCTCCGGCGTGACCTCGGCTCGGGTCGCGGTGACCAGGGAGATCAGGTCGAACGTGCCGGTGACCGGGCGGGCCCGACCGCGCGTCACCGCGTACGGGCGCACCACCGGACCCGCATGGTCATCCACCCACTGTTGCTCTGCGGACTCCCCCTGGACCGTCATCGCCGCTACCTCTCGCCGGCCAGTTGGTCGGTACGGGACGGGGATGCGACGTACTTGCCGACGCGGGTGACCAGCATCGCCATCTCGTACGCGATCAGACCGACGTCGGCGTCCTCGGTGGCCAGCACCGCCAGGCAGGCGTTGCGGCCGGCTGCGGTGACGAACAGGAACGACGACTGCATCTCGATGATGGTCTGCTGCACCTGCCCGCCACCGAAACGCTTCCCGGCGCCTCGGGCCAGGCTCTGGATGCCAGCGGCCATCGCCGCGAGGTGCTCGCCGTCGTCCCTGCTCAGCCCCTGGGTAGAGGCCATCAACAGGCCGTCGGTGGAGAGCGCGACCGCATGCTCGGCCTGCTTCACCCGGCCTACCAGGTCATCCAGCAACCACGTCAGGTCGGCGCTCGAAGCCGTCTTCTGGGTCACTTCGTCGTCCTCTTCTCGCCCGGCTGTGCGCCGTGTTCGTCTGGGGCTTGACCGCCGCACCGCACGGAACCCGCGTCATCGGTGCTCGGTCAGGTCGCTTGTGGGTCCTCGTCGGCCGGCTCGGGAGGCGCGGTCGCCGGAGTTCCGGGAGCGCCGCCGAGCAGCCGAGCCGCGTCGGTGCGGCCGCGTCGGGTGCCCGTCTGGTAGGAGCTCATCATCCGGCGCACCTGATCCGGCGCGCGTGCCACATCCTCGTCGTCGGTCTCCGACACCGCCGGGTCGTCGCGCAGTTCGGGGACGATGTTCGCCTGTCGGACCCGGACGGGCAGGCCCGCACCGGTGCGCGCCGCCTCGGCTCGGGCGGGCCTCGGAGCGGCGTCGGCTGCCACGACCGGCGCGCTGTCGTCGTTCGCCGGTCGGTTGCGGTCGACCGCGGGCAGGCCGGTAGGCACCGTCGGGGCTTCCAGGGCCGGCTGGCCCGGACCACGCCGGGCCCGGGTGGGCAGCTCGGGTGCGGCGGTGGCCGGGGTTGCCCGCTGCCGGGTGGGCAGGACGGTCTCGGCCTCGCCGGTCGGTGCCGTCGGGGTGGCGGTGTCGGCCGACATAGGCGTCTCCGTGCTGACCGGTTCGGGTACGTCCCGTGCGGCGGTCGTCGGTGCGGCCAGTGCGAGCGGGGCGAGGACGGCCGGGCGGCCGGTGTCGACGGCGGGCCCCGACGGCAGCGGGATGGCCGAACCGGTCCGCATCGCCCCCGAGTCCTCCGGGCCGGCCGCGTTCTCGGTGACCAACTCCAGCGGGATCAGCACGACCGCGGTGGTGCCGCCGTACGCGGACTCCTTCAGCCGCACCCGCACGCCGTGCCGCTCGGTCAGCCGGCTCACCACGTAGAGGCCGAGGCGGGTGGCGTTGGCGAGGTTCAGCTCGGACTGGTCGACGATCCGGTGGTTCGCGGCGGCCAGGTCCTCCTCGCTCATGCCGAGGCCCCGGTCCTCGATCTCGATGGCGAACCCGTTGGACACCAACTGGCCGCGGACCTCGACGGTGGTGTGCGGCGGGGAGAACGACAGGCCGTTCTCGATCAGCTCGGCGAGCAGGTG
Organism: Micromonospora arborensis; assembly: GCF_003205615.1. GTDB lineage: Bacteria > Actinomycetota > Actinomycetes > Mycobacteriales > Micromonosporaceae > Micromonospora > Micromonospora arborensis. The sequence continues at coordinate 10,526 of NZ_PYBV01000053.1, forward strand.
GATGATGTCGCCGACCGCGCGGCCGGCGAGCGAGACCGGCCCGAGTGGCAGCACGTTGACCCGGGTGTAGTCCTCGACCTCGGCCACGGCGCCGCGCACCACGTCGACCATCGGGACGTTGCGCCGCCAGGCCCGGCCGGGGGTGGAGCCGGAGAGCACGATCAGGTTCTCCGCGTTGCGCCGCATCCGGGTGGCCAGGTGGTCGACCCGGAACAGGTCCTCCAGCTCCTCCGCGTCGTGTTCGCGGCGCTCCATCGTGTCCAGCAGGGTGAGCTGGCGGTGCACGAGCGCCTGCGTGCGCCGGGCCAGGCTGAGGAAGACCTCGCGGACGTTGCGGCGCAGCTCGGCCTGCTCGACGGCGGTACGGATCGCGGTCTCCTGGACCGCGTTGAAGGCCTTGCCGACCTGGCCGATCTCGTCGGTGCCGAATTCCAAGGGTGGCGCCTCGGCCGCCACGTCGACCTCTTCGCCACGACCGAGCCGCTCGACCACACTGGGCAGCCGCTCGTTGGCCAGGCGGAAGGCCGCGTCGCGCAACCGTTCCAACTGCCGCACCAGGGCGCGGGCGGTGGTGATGGACACGATGATCGAGGCGATGACGGCGAGCAGACCGAGGCCGGTGGCGAGCGCCAGCCGGACGACGACACCGACGGCGACCGGGGTGGACCGGTCGACCACGCCGTCGCCGCCGGCCAGCACGACCGCACTGATCTCGGTCAGCGCCGGGGTGGTGGTGTCGCTCCACTCCGTCGCGGTGACCGCCGGCCGGCCGGCACCGCTGCCCTGCATGACCTGGGTCTCCAGGGCGGTCAGCCGGTTGAAGGTGGTGCCCGCCGACATCGTCTCGTAGCGGCGTTGGTCGGCGGAGGGGAGCCGGACCAGCGCGGAGGCGGCGACGAACTGTCGGGCGCCGACGATCCGGGTGAAGTCCGCCCGTTCGGCCGGGGTGATCCGGCCGGCGGCCAGCACGCCGGCCAGCAGCGCGTCCTCCTGGGACAGCAGTTCGCGGGACCGATTCAGGCTGATCAGCGCGGAGGTGTCCTCGGCGACCTGCTCGTCGTCGAGGTTGCCGAGCGCGTCGTACACCCGAAAAATCGACTCGATGACCCCGGTGAAGGTGGCGCCCGTCTCGGCCCGGTCGATGCGCCGTTCGTCGACCGCCGTACGGATCTTGCTCAGGTCGGTCAGCCCGGTGTCGAGAGCCTTGATCCGCTGGTCGAGGGTGTCGCTGCCCAGCAAGTCCACCTGCCAGCTCTCGGTGGACTTCTGGAACGTCGCCGCCCACCGGTCGGTGCGCTTGCGCGTCTCGGTCAGAGCGGCGCGCTGGGAGTCGTCGGGTCGACCCAGATAGGTCAACGACTCCCGGCGCTCCACCTGCAACTGGATCAGCAGCGGCTCGGTGGGATCGAAGACCTTGGTGTCCAGCGCCTGCACACCGAGTAGGTTGACCCCCTCCCGGACGGTGACCCAGGCGGTGAAGCCCCAGAGCGCGACGAGCGAGACGAGTAGAGCAACGACCTTGGTACGCAGATTCGTACTGCGGGAACCCATTACACCGTCCCTGGCGCGGCCTGTGATTGATCGATCAGTCAAGATGCGTAGTGCACGCATCGACCCGGCGCACGCTAGCAGCGTCCGGGCCTGTGCTCAAGCGCTGCTGATCATGAGACCGCCGTGCGGGACGGGAGCAGGGACCGATCCGGGTTGTTGACCAGGTCGGATCTGGTCATTGCCAACTGCCGGGCGGCGAGAACCGCTGCTCGGACGATCAGCACCGGCGCGTAGAGATCCTTGTCATGCCACAAGGGAGGGTCGACGTGCTGATCGTCCACTTCGGAAAGGTGACGCAACCCACGGCCGATCGCCTCGGGTACGCCCGGCCGCACCGGTCGACGCACTCCCAGCAGCACGTGCAGGGCGTACGCCGTCTCCTCCATGGTGCCCGCCCAGCGCCCCCAGGCCCCGTCCGCCCGCTGGGTGGCGACCAACCAGTCGATGGCGCGGTCGACCGCCGATCCGCCGATCCCGGCCGGGGCGTACCGGTCGAGAGCCGCCACGACGCACGAGGTGGCGTAGTACGCGGACGCGTGCCAGCGGTCGGCCCAGGAGCCGTCGGGCTGCTGCTCGTCGCCCAGCCACCCGGCCAACGCGGCCGCACGGGCGCCGTAGCGGCTCGCGCCCGCCGCCGTGTGCCGGGCATGCCAGCCGAGCGCCTCGAGCACGTGCGCGTTCGTGGTGACCGACCGCCCGTCCTCCCCCTGCCAGGTGCAGAAGTGGGTGCCGAGGTCGAAGTGGAGCAGGCTCGCCGGGTCCACCGGGTGACCGAGGCGGGCGAGAGTGTAGAGGGTGACCGAGGTGGTGTCCGCGTCGGCCGGTAGCCCCGGCCCGGTCGGCACGCCCTGCGGCCCGAGCGCGGCGGACAACTCGGCGATGAGCTTCGGCGCGGGCCGGACCGGCACCCCCGCTCGGGCCAGACCGCTCAGCGCCCAGGCCCGCTCGAACACCGTGATCGGGGTACAGCAGGGCACCGGCCCGTCGAGAAGGCCGACAGCCGCCCGCAGGTAGGCCAGCGCCTCCGGGTCGGCGCCGGGCGTCGCCGGGTCGCCGATCCAGGCGGCGGTGGCCGCTGGCGAGGCTCCGACGGCCCCGGCGACCGGGACCACGCCGCGGTGCCGGCGCGCGACCGGCCCGAGCACCTCGAAGGCGTGCACCAGCTTCTGCGGCACCGGACGTCCGCTGCCCACCAGCGCGTGTACGGCGTCGAGCCGCCGTCGATCCACGCGGGGCAGGGCACGGAGCCCGTCGGCGAACCTCCGATCGCCCTGTGCGGCGAAGAACGCGAGGTGGTCGTCGATCCGCTCCACCAGGGCCGGCACGATGAGGTCGGCCGCCGGTGTGTCCGGGAGCGACGTGCCTCTGCCGAGCCATTCGGCGAGCACACCCAGCCCCCGGCTTGCCGCGGCGCCCAGCCCGGTCGGGGCGGCGGCCGGGGCGCCACGCAGTGTGCCGAGCAACGCCTCCACCGCGCTCACCGTCGGCACCACGGCGTAACCGCCGGCGCCACCCCAACCCCCGTCGGCACGCTGCGTGTCCAGCAGATACCGCAGCCGTCGGTCATGACCGGTGAGCCATGGCGCGTCGGCGACGACCCGGCCGGTCTCGTACACCGACGGGCTGACCCGGCCCGCCGGTTCGAGCATCATGGCGGCGAGCAACTCCCGGGCCGACGCGGCCACCGCCGACCCGTCCCGAGCACCGCCGGCTGGCGCGGGGGTCACGACACGCCCCAGAAATCGGTCGACCCGTAGAAGCCCGTGCTGAAGCCGATCTGCCGGGCGAGGTAGTCGGCCGGCACCGGGCAGGTGGTGCGTAACGGGTCGAGCAGTTCCCGGGCGGACGCCACCAGGTCGGTGATCCGGCGCTCGACGTCGGCCCGCTCCGGCACCAACATCAACGCGTTGAGGTCACCCCACCGCTTGTCACGTTCGTAGCTGGCCAGGTCGTTGACGAGCCGGATGATCCGTTGCACCTGGTCACTGGCCGCCACGAGCGCGTCGAGGTGGGCCAGCGTCGCGGGATCGTCGGAGTGGATCCAGTGCGCGACGTTGACCACCGTGCAGGCGAGGTTCGCCGCGTTGGCCAGATATTCGTCGAGGGTGGGCAGCACGGCGGTGTCGGCGGTCTGCTTCCAGTCCCACTCCCGCGCCATGGCGTCGAACATCGTCCGCAACTCGGTGCGCCACACCACCCCGTGGGTCGCGTACGCCGGCACGGCGGCGAGTTCGTCGCGCAACTCGGCGAGGAAGCGGCCGAGCGGGTCGTCCGCCGCCGGTGAGCCGCCCTCGGCCACCGCGAGGCAGCTCGCCGTCAACCTGTCGATCTCGTCACGGGTACGCGCCTCGTGGTCGACGAGCCAGTCGACCGCGAAGCCCCAGAGCACGGCCCGGTTCGTCACGCGCAACTGGTCGAGGTCGCACCAGGGTGCCCCGAACGCGATCGCCATCGCGACGTTGCCGAACAGCGCCGGGTCGAACGGCCGTGCCGGGAAGAGATCGGGGTACGCCGCAGCACGTTCGGCCAGGTCACGTTGGCCCTTGGCAGCGAGGGCACAGATCCGGCCCTGCTCGGCGGCCAGCGTCATCTGGTCGCCACCGGTTGCCGGCAGCGACGCGAGCCCAGCGGTCATGCCGAGACACTCCGTACCGGTCGCAGGATCACTTCGACACGCTCTTGGGGCCGTAGCGCTGCCGCCACCTTGACTCCGGGCACCGATTGCCGTTGCAGGCTGAACCGGAAGCGGCTCAGCACGGTGGCCACGATCAGCATCGCCTCCAGGTAGAAGAGGTGCATGCCGATGCACTGGTGCGGGCCGCCGCCGAACGGGAAGTGCGCGTACCGGTGCCGGTTGCGGACCTGATCGGGGTCGAAGCGGTCGGGGTCGAAGACCTCGGGCCGGTCCCAGAACGCGGACATCCGGTGGGTGATCAGCGGGCTGACCACGAGGGTGGCACCAGCCTCGATCCGGACGCCACCGATCACGTCGGTTTCCACCGCACTACGCGGGAAGAGCCAGCCGATCGGATAGAGCCGCAGCAGTTCGTCGAGCACCTGCCGGGTGTAGCGCAGCTCGCGTAGGTGCTCGCGTCGGACCGGCGCGTCGCCGACCACTCGGTCGATCTCCTCGTACAGTCGCTCGGCGATCTGCTCGTCCTGAGCGATGTGCGGCCAGAGCCAGGTCAGTACGCTGATCGTGGTTTCGGTGGTGGTGGCGACCATGGAGACGGTGTCGTCCCGGACCTGCCGCTCCTCGATCCGGCCACCTGTCTCCGTGCGGCCCCGCCACAGGGTGGCGATGATGTCGTCCCCATCGGTTTCGGCCGTCTCCCGGGTGGCTCGGATGATCGGGAGCAGGGTGTCGTCAATGAGTTGAACGGCCTTACGGAATGTCCGGTCGCCCGGCATCGGCATGGCCAACGGTGCCCACGGCACCATCAGCCGCGGCATCACCGACGAGGCGATCGCGTCCTGCGCCTTCATGATGCGCATCGCCTGCGGCACCGAGATCTTGTCGGCGAAGAAGACCCGCATGATCGCCGAGCAGACGATCTGGGCCTGCACGGTGCCCATGTCGACGGGTTGGCCGGTGCGGGCCGGCTCGTCCAGGTCGTCGACCGCATCCTCGATCGCCTCGGCCAGCCGGTCCACCAGCGAGTCGACGCGTCGAGCGGTGAACAACGGCTGAAGCACCTGGCGGCTGTTCTTCCAGTGTTCGCCGTCGCCGAGGATGCCGTCACCGAACAACCGCTTCAGCGGACGCCACTGGAGAGCGTCACCGCCGCGGACGTAGTTGTCGGACTTGTCGCGCAGAACCTGCTGTAGGTGCTCCGGCCGGGTGACCAGGTAGAGCCGGGACACACCCAGACTGAGCTTCACCACCTCGCCCTGCGACCGCTCGCCCATGTCGACAAGGGCGCGGGCCGGATCACGGAACAGGTTGGGCACCACGTGGCGCAGCGGGACCGAGCCCGCTCGTCGTGGCTGAACCGGCGCTGTCTGAGGTGCTACCACGGGAGCTGACACTTCCTTGTGGATACTCGGCGTCGCGGAACGACTCTGCGGAGTTAGGACTTTTGTGGGAGCATGCCACCGCCCGGTCGCCTCCCTCTAGACGCATGACGTGAAATTTTCACACGCAAGGATTGCGCCGCCGGAGGATTGGGACGTCGGGAAGCGCGCGTTCCACAGATCCCGCAGCTAGCGACGGCCATGAACGTCAACTGGCATCCGTGATATTCGATAGTGATGAACATCACTCATCAGCCGTCGGTGGGGTCCGCCCAGGGGTTTGCCGCGGCTCGGCCCGGGACCGCGTCGGGCGCCACCTGGGCCACGCGCACCGCCCGGCGGAACGACCGAATCCGGGCGATGCCCGCCCCCCTGTGCCAGGCTCTTGTCATGGACGACAAGACCATCCTGAACCGGATCACCGAACTGGTCGACGAGGAACACAAGCTGCGGGCGGATGCCCAGGCCCACGAGTCGGGCACCGAGGGCGAGGCCAGCGAGCGGCTGCGCGCCCTGGAGGAGTCCCTCGACCAGTGTTGGGACCTCCTGCGCCGCAGGCGGGCCGCCCGGGACACCCACGGCGACCCGGACGCACAGGGCGAGCGCCCCAAGCCCGAGGTGGAGCGCTACCTGCAGTAACCGGCGTGGCGGGTCGGGCGGTCCGGCCGCCCGACCCGCTCCGGTCAGCGGATGCCCGCCTCGCGGAGCAGCTCCCCGGTCAACGTCCCCGGATCGACCTGCTCGGCGGGCAGACCCCGGGCCACGAACCAGGTACCGACCACCCGCACGTCGCGGGCCAGGAACTCCGGCCCCTGCGGGTTCGCCACCACGTCGACCACCTGCGGCAGGTCGATCACGACCAGCCGGCCCCGGTGCACGAGCAGGTTGTACGGCGACAGGTCCCCGTGGGCATAGCCGGCCCGGGCCAGCACTCGCAGCGCCTCCACCAACTGGGCCCACAGGTCGCGCAGCTCGGCCGCGCCGGGTCGTAGCTGGGCGAGTCGGGGCGCCGCCTCCCCCGACTCGGCGTCACCGACGAACTCCAGCATCAGCTCGGTGCCCCGCAACTGCACCGGGTACGGCACGGCGATCCGGTCGTAACCGGCGCTGATCTCCCAGAGTCGCGCCAGGGCGTCGAACTCGGCCGCCGCCCACTGCCCGGCGATCATCTGCCGGCCGAACGCCGTCCGACCGGCCATCGCCCGGTTCTCCCGGGAACGGCGCACCCGGCGGCCCTCCAGGTAGCCGGCGTCGCGGTGGAACAACCGGTGTTCGGGGTCGCGGTAGCGCTTGACCGCCAGCAGGCAGGAGCGGTCGCTGCCGGGCACGGCCCGGCGGACCAGGTGGACGTCCGCCTCCTTGCCGGTCTTCAGCACACCCAACTCGGTGTCCTTGGCTGCCAACTCGGTGACCAGCCAGTCCGGGTGGGGCTGCGGCCCGTGGACGGCGTCGTCCCAGGACGACCAGCGTTCGCCGGTGTCCGGGTCAGGAACGCTGTCCGGGTCTGCGAGCGGCTCGGTGGGCCGCCCGCGCTTCAGAAACTGCGGTTCGTCGTCGTCGAAGCGGCTCTTGCCGCGGCTCCGGCGCTCCAGCGCCGGAAGGTCGTGATCGCGCACTGTGGTGAGGTTCCCTTGATCGAGGCTGAGAAAGGCGGCTGGAAGCGACCTGCGAAGACGGCCATGACCGACCTCCTCTCCTCGACCGGGCCCACGCCCGGAACGCACGATGCGCCGACAATGCTCGCCGCCGGGCGGCAGCCGGTCAACCGATTTATCGAAACGCCGTCCGCGCGGCGTCGGGACCGTGGCGAGCGAGTGAACCCCTCAGCGCTCGAGCACGGTGGCGACCGCGGCGATCAGCCCGTCCACGGTGCGGCTCGGCGCGAACCGGACGTCGGACCAGGTGCGCCCGCGGTGCAGCCAGACGCTGGGCAACCCGACCGCGGCGGCGCCGCCGATGTCCGCCTCCGGGCTGTCGCCGACCACCCAGGCGCCACGCAGCGGCATCCGGACCCGCTGCGCGGCGAGCGCGAAGATCCGTGGGTTGGGTTTGCTGACTCCGGCCTCCTCGGAGATCACCCAGTCCGCGACGTACTGGTCCAGGCCGGTGCGGCGGATCTTGGCGTCCTCGACGCGTACGGTGCCGTTGCAGACCACCACCGGCACCCAGCCGGCGTCGTCGGCGATCCGCAGCGCGCAGGCGGTGAGCGGGTCGAGCCGGGTCTGCGCCACCACCCCGTCGTGCAGCTCCTCCACCAGGTCGATCGAGGGGATGCGCAGCTCGTAGCGGTCCCGGATGGCGTCGGCGAGATCCCAGCGGTCGGTCAACCCGTCGGCGTCGATCGAGATCAGCCAGTCGATGTCGGTGGGGGGCGCGCCGATGCCGTCCAGGAAGCGCTCACCCCAGCGGCGGAACGGCCCGGCCCGATCCAGCAGGGTGTTGTCCAGGTCCAGCAGGAGCAGTGGCACTCGGGCACCCTACGGGACCGACGTGTCCGCCAACAGATCCCGCGGGTACCGACCTGACGACGAGGTCAGCCAGACATCGAGATCCGAGGGCCGCCCTGGTCCCCCAGTCGATCGGCGAGCATCGAGTGGGCCGCCCGGGTGGCCGCGAGCACGGCCGGGTCCAGCGTCGCCACCAGCACCGCCGTGCCGTCGTCGGCTCCCCGGGCCAGCACCCGCCCCTGCGGGTCGTAGACCGCCGCGCCGCCGTTGAACCGCCACGGGTCGACGCCACCGACCGCGTTGGAGAAGACCACGAACATCGTGTTGTCCAGGGCCCGCGCGGCGTAGTAAAGGTCCCGACGGTGCTCGGAGCCGGCCAGGTATCCGCTGGGGCACAGGTATCCGTGCGCACCGTCGAGGGCGGCGGCCCGGCCGTGCTCCGGGAAACAGCCGTCGTAACAGATGCCGAGCCCGAGCCGCCAGTCGTCCACGAGCAGCGTGGCGCCCCGATCGCCGGCGCTGAACAGCTCACGTTCGTCGCCCCACAACTGCTGCTTGTCGTAGCCGACCCGGACCGCGCCGGCCCGGTCGACCACCAGCGCGGCGATGGTCCGCCGACCGTCCGGGTGTCGGGCGGCGGCGCCGACAAGCACGGTGACGCCGGCTTCGCGGGCCGCGGCCCGCAGCGGGTCGAGCCGGGGATCCGCGACCATCCCGGCGGGGTCGGCCGCGACGTCCGTGCCGGCCGGGTCGGCGGCCAGGGTCGGCGGGTGGTACGCGCAGAGGAACAGCTCCGGCAGGACGGCCACCCGGGCACCCCGCTCACCAGCCTGACGGACCAGGTCGGCCGCGCGGACCGCGTTTGCGGCGACGTCGCCCGGCGTGGGGGTGGCCTGAACGGTGGCCACGGTCAGCGGGGCGGTGGGAACGGTGTGGGGCAGGGTCACCGGGCGATGGTAGTCGGCGACGTACCAAGCCGTACGTACGGTTTGCGTGACCCGAGGTGACCTGCAACGATCGACGCGTGCCCAGAGTAAGCCAGGACCAGCTCGACGCGCGCCGGCAGGAGATCCTCGCCGCCGCGCGGGCGTGTTTCGCCCGGCTCGGCTACGAGGGGGCGACCGTACGCCGCCTCGAGGAGGCCACCGGCCTGTCCCGCGGCGCCATCTTCCACCACTTCCGCGACAAGGACTCGCTCTTCCTCGCCGTCGCCGAGGACGACGCCGCGGCGATGGTCGAGACGGTGGCCCGCAACGGTCTGGTGCAGGTGATGCGCGACCTGCTCGCCCGCGCCGTCTCGCCGGACACCACCGGCTGGCTGGGCAGCCAACTGGAGGTCTCCCGCCGCCTGCGCACCGACCCGGCGTTCGCCCAGCGCTGGGCGGAGCGGTCCGCCGCGATCGCCGAGGCGACCCGCGACCGGTTGGCCCGCCAACGCGACGCCGGGGTGCTGCGCGAGGACGTACCGATCGACGTGCTGGCCCAGTTCCTGGAGCTTGCCTACGACGGCCTGGTGCTGCACCTGGCGATGGGCCGACCGGCCGGTGACCTGGGCCCGGTGCTCGACCTGGTGGAGGAGGCGGTCCGCCGCCGCTGACCGCGCGGGACACCGGTCGGTCGACCGTGGCGAGGCTGCTCCACAATGGGGCCGCCGATCCCTCCGGTGACAGGAGCAGTCGATGATCGTGAACGCCGCGTCCGGCGACACCTGGGGCATCTCCGGCCCGACCTTCCTCCGGTACTACCTCGTGGCGGCCGCAGTGGTCGTGGCGATCGGGGTGTACTACCGGATCCGCCTGCTGGCCGTCTCGGGGCACACCACACTCGACCCGCTCGGGCCACAGCAGGTCGCCTACCTCAACGGTGGGCCCCAACTCGCCGTGCACGCCGCACTCGGCGGGCTGCGGGGCAGCGGCGCGATCGCCGTGCGCCCGGACCACCGGTTGACCACCGTCGGTGCCGCACCGACCGGGCTCACCCCACTGGACCAGGCCATCCACTGGGCCGCCCACCAGCACGCTCGGGTCCGGGAGCTGCCACAGGACTCCCGCGTACGCACCGCGCTCGACCAGCTTCGCAACGGCCTGGAGCAGCGCGGTCTGCTGACGAACGACACCCAGCGCGAGCGCGCCCGCTTCTGGCACAAGATCATGCTGGCCCTGCTGGGCCTCGGCGGGCTCCGGCTGTTCTCCGGCCTCTCCAACGATCGCCCGGTGGGCTACCTGCTGCTCACCTTTGTCGCGCTGCTGGGCGCCACGCTGCTGCTGGGCCGGGTACCCGTACGCACCCGGGCCGGTCGCACCGCGCTGCGTGCCGTCCGCCGCCAGCACACCCACCTCGCCCCGGCCTCCGCGCCCGCCTACGCCACCTACGGAGCGGCCGGCGCGGCGATGGGCGTGGCCCTGTTCGGCACCGCCTCGCTCTGGGCACTCGACCCGGGCTTCGCCGACCAGGCTGAGATCCAGCGCCAGGCCATCTCCAGCAGCGGCGGTTGGAGCGGCGGCTCCGACGGATCGTCCGGTGGCGGAGGCGACAGCTCCGGTGGAGACGGCGGCAGTTCCTGCGGCGGAGGTGGCGGCTGCGGCGGCGGCGGGGGGTGCGGCGGATGACCGGTCCGTCCGGAGTCGGCATCGGCTGGCGGCCGGAAATCGCCGGCTTCGTGGCCGAGCTGCCCGGGCTGCGCTTCGTCGAGGTGGTGGCCGAGGCGGTGCCCGCCACCGGGCCACTCCCACCAGGCCTGGCGCAGCTACGCGAGCGCGCGGTGACGGTCGTACCGCACGGGGTGCGGCTCTCCCTCGGCGGCGCCGAGCCGGTCGACCCGGCGCGGGTCGCCCACCTGGCCACCGTGGCGCAACGCGTCGACGCACCGCTGGTCAGCGAACACATCGCGTTCGTCCGGGCCGGCGGCCTGGAGGCCGGGCACCTGCTACCGCTGCCGCGCAGTCGGCAGGCGGTCGACGCGGTCTGCGCCAACGTGGCGCGGGCACAGGCCGAGTTGCCGGTGCCGCTCGCGCTGGAACCGATCGCGGCGTTGGTCGACTGGCCCGACGACGAGTTGGACGAGGCGGACTTCCTCACCGAGATCCTCGACCGGACCGGGGCACTGCTGCTGTTGGACGTCGCCAACGTGCACGCCAACGCCCGCAACCGGGGCGCCGACCCGCTCGCGTTGCTGGACCGTCTGCCGCTGGAGCGGGTCGCGTACGCCCACGTGGCCGGCGGCGCCGAGCACGGCGGCTTCTATCACGACACCCACACCGACCCGGTGCCGACGGCGGTGCTGGACCTGGTCGGCGCGCTCTGCGCCCGGCAGCGACCACCCGCGCTGCTGCTGGAACGCGACGGCCACTACCCGCCGGCGGCCGAGCTGCGCGCCGAGCTGGACGCCCTGGCGACGGCCGCGGGCTTCCCGGCCGTGACATGACCGACGCCCGCGACGGCACGCAGCCACCCGGCGATCTCACTGGGCTCGCCGAGCGGCAGGCGGCGCTGGTCGCGACGCTGGTCGCCGGCGGGCCGCCACCGCCGGGGTTCGCACCGGCCCAGTTGGCCGCCACCCGGGCGGCCCTGCTTCGCAAACGTGCCGGCGAGGTGGCGCGGCACTGGCCACTGCTCGCCGCCGGCCTCGGCGCCGGGTGGACGACGACCTTCGCCGGCTGGGCCGCCCGACGACCTACCGCCGGGTCGCTACGCGACGGTTGGGACCTTGCCCGCGCGCTGCACGACCGGCACGCGCTGCCCCCGGCGGCAGCCGAGGAGCTGGCCGTCCGGGAGGCACGCCTGCGTTACGACGGGCTTTCGGCGCCGCGTCCCCGCCGGTTGCCGGCGGTGGGCCGCGCCGGCGGCGCCGTCGCGGCGCAGATCGCCGGCCGGGTACGCCTGCTGCGCCCCGCTCCGCGTCCATCGACGGTGCCCCCCGTTGGTGACGACGGCCCACCGGATACGGCAGGATCGGCGTCATGGATCTCGGACTGACCGACCGCGTGTACGTCCTCACTGGCGCTTCCCGAGGCCTGGGCTACGCGACCGCGCAGTGCCTGGTCGCTGACGGGGCGCGGGTGGTGCTCTCGGCCCGGGATCCGGACGCCGTGGCCGCCGCCGTGCAACGGCTCGGCGGCCCGGAGCACGCCGTCGGGCTGACCGCCGACCTGGCCGATCCGGAGACCCCGGGGCAGCTCGTCGCCGCCGCCCGGCAGCACTTCGGTCGACTCGACGGCGCACTGATCTCGGTCGGCGGGCCACCGGCCGGCAACGCCGCGGCGATCACCGACGAGCAGTGGCGGCTCTCCTTCGAGACCGTCTTCCTGGGCACGATCCGCGCCGTCCGCACGATCGCCGGCGCGCTGCCCGAAGGCGGTGCGATCGGGCTGGTGCTCTCCACCTCGGCCAGAGGCCCGGTGCCCGGCCTCGGCATCTCCAACGGTCTACGACCCGGCCTGGTCGGAGCCGCCAAGGACATCGCCGACGACTACGGCCCCCGTGGTGTCCGGGTGGTCGGCCTGCTGCCCGGCCGGATCCTGACCGACCGCAACCGGGAGCTCTTCGCGGCGACCGGCGACCCGGAACGCGCCCGCGCCGAGGCAGAGGCCGGCATTCCGCTGCGCCGCATCGGCGACCCGGCCGAGTTCGGCCGGGTGGCCGCGTTCGTGCTCTCCCCCGCCGCGAGCTACCTGACCGGTCTCACCCTGCCGGTCGACGGCGGCGCGCTGCGCGGACTGTGACACCCGACCCGGCCAGGAATGCCCGCGCGACGACGCCCGGCCCGGCCCGGCGCACCCGTGCGGTGAGGTCCGACCCGATCCGGCCGGCCCGTGCTGCTGGTGACCATCCGCGGCCGACCCCGGCGGAGTTGGTCGCGGCCGCGGACCGCACCATTCCCGACGTCCTCGCGCCGGGGTTGGCGGTGCTCTTCGTGGGCATCAACCCGGGGCTCTGGTCGGCGGCGACCGGCTGGCACTTCGCGCGGCCCGGCAACCGGTTCTGGCCCGCGCTGCACCAGGGCGGGTTCACTCCCCGGCTGCTGCACCCGAGCGAGCAGGGTGAGCTGCCCGCCCTCGGGCTCGGCATCACCAACATGGCCGCCCGGGCCAGCGCCCGCGCGGACGAGCTGAGCAGCGAGGAACTACTCGATGGCGCCGCGATCCTGACCGCCAAGGTGGCCCGGTACCGCCCGCGCTGGGTGGCGGTGGTGGGGGTGACCGCGTACCGGATCGGTTTTCGCCGGCCGAAGGCCACCTTCGGGCCGCAACCGGAGGCGCTGGCCGGCGCCCGGCTGTGGGTGCTGCCCAACCCGAGCGGCCTGAACGCGCACTTCACCCCGCGCACACTGGGCCTCGCGTTCGCCGAGTTGCGGGCGGTGGCGAGCTGACCGGCGAGCCCCGACAGGCTTGTCCCGCGGCACCGGCGTACCTACCCTGATCCGCGAACCGGCCCCGGCACTGGAGCGACCATGACGGATGCACCCGCAGGCACCACCGAGGATCGAGCCTACGAGAGCCGTCGCGCCCAGCCGTCCACCGGGCCGATCCGATCGCTCGTCGCCGTCCAGTTGTACGTCGTGGCGGCCTACCTCGCCGCGGCCGTCATCCCCTACCTGTGGGCACCCCGGTCATACCCGCCGACCTGGACGTGGATCGTGCCGGGTTGGCTGCTCGGCGTCCCCGGTTTCTTCATCACCCTGCTCGGGCCGGTGCCCGGCATCCTGCTCGCGGCCGTCGGAGTCGGTGCGCTGATGACGGCACGGCGCGGCTGCCCGGCGAAGCTGTACCGCTGGTGCGTCGCCACCACCGCTCTCGCCGCGGCGTACGGATTGTTCGCCTGCACACCGTTGGCCCGCACGATCGCCGCCTTCGTGGCCGACTGATCCGAGGCAGCCCGCTGCCGGCCGTCAGTTGGCGGCGGCCGGCGGCAGCACCTCGTCCGCGTGGTAGGTGCCCAGCGGCATGACCACCGGCTCGGGGCCGGTCGCGTCGACGAACGGGGTGGGCGAGTCGGCGACCGCGAACTGGGTCCGGTACAGCTCGGCGTAGAGCCCACCGATGGCCACCAGCTCGTCGTGCCGCCCCCGCTCGACGATCCGCCCGCCGTCGAGGACCAGGATCTGGTCGGCGTCGCGCACGGTGGACAGCCGGTGTGCGATCACCAGGGCGGTTCGCCCGGCCAGCGCCACCGACAGCGCCCGTTGCACCGCCGCCTCGCTCTCCGAATCCAGGTGTGCGGTCGCCTCGTCGAGGATCACGATCGACGGTGCCTTGAGCAGCAGCCGGGCAATCGCGATGCGCTGCTTCTCGCCACCGGAGAACCGGTAGCCACGCTCTCCGACGGTGGTGTCCAGCCCGTCGGGCAGCGCACGGACCAGGTCGGCCACCTGTGCGCCGGCCAACGCGGCCCAGATCTCGTCGTCGGTGGCGTCCGGCTTGGCGTAACGCAGGTTCTCGGCGATCGTCTCGTGGAACAGGTGCGAATCCTGGGTCACCACCCCGATCTCGTCACGCAGCGACGCGAGCGTCGCGTCGCGTACGTCCACGCCACCGACCAGCACCTGCCCTTCGGTGACGTCGTAGATCCGGGAGATGAGCATCGACAGCGTCGACTTGCCGGCACCGGACGGACCGACCAGCGCCACCATCTGCCCGGGCTCCACGCTGAACGAGACCCCCTTGAGCACCGGTTCGTTGACCGTCCGGTCGAGTGTGGCGACCTCCTCCAGAGAGGCGAGGGAGATCTCCGCGGCGCTCGGGTAGCGGAAACGCACGTCGCGGAAGTCGACCCGGCCGGCGCCCCGGGGCACCGACACCGCGTCGGGCTTCTCCACGATGCCCGGCTTGAGGTCGAGCACCTCGAAGACCCGGTCGAAGGAGACCAGCGCGCTCATCACGTCCACCCGGACGTTGGAGAGCGCGGTCAGCGGACCGTAGAGGCGGGTGAGCAGCAGCGCGAGTGTCACCACGGTGCCCGCGCTGACGCCGCCGGTCACGGCGAGCCAGCCACCGAGGCCGTAGGTGAGCGCCTGCGCCAGGGAGGCGACCAGCAGCATCGCCACGAAGAACGTGCGGGAGTACATCGCGGACTGGATGCCGATGTCGCGGACCCGCTCGGCCCGGACGGCGAACCTCTGGGCCTCGATCTCGGGCTGGCCGAAGAGCTTCACCAGCAGCGCACCGGCCACCCCGAACCGCTCGGTCATGGTCGTGTTCATCTTGGCGTCGAGGTTGTACGACTCGCGGGTGATGTCGGCCAGCCGCCGACCGACCCGGCGGGCCGGAATGATGAAGATCGGCAACAGCACCAGCGAGAGCGCGGTGATCTGCCAGGAGAGGGTGAACATCACCGCCGCGGTCAGCACCAGTTGGATGACGTTGCTGACCACACCGGACAGGGTCGAGGTGAACGCCCGCTGGGCGCCGAGCACGTCGTTGTTGAGCCTGCTGACCAGGGCACCGGTCTGGGTACGCGTGAAGAACTGCAGCGGCATCCGCTGCACGTGGTCGTAGACCCGGGTGCGCAGGTTGAAGATGATGCCCTCGCCGATCCGGGCGGAATACCACCTCTGCGCCAGCGAGAGCAGTGCGTCGGCGACCGCCAGCGCGGCGATGAACAGGGCCAGCCGCACCACGAGTCGGCCGGCCTCGGCGCCTCCCCGGTTGATCGCGTTGATCACGTCGCCGGCGAGCACCGGTGTGGCCACGCCGATGATGGCGGCCAGGACGACGGTCGCCAGGAAGACGACGATGTCGCGCCGGTAGGGCTGGGCGAAGGCCACGATCCGTCGCGCGACCCCGCGCTTCAGGCGGTGGGTGGAGACCTCGTCGCTGTTGCGCATCGACCGGAGCATGCTCCACCCGGCCATGCCTCCGCCGGACATCGGGTTGGACACCGCTCACCTCCGGGTCATCGGGCAGACTGCACCGTCAGGTCAATTCTCCCGACGACTGTGACAACCTCGGTCGTAACCCGGATCTTCCCGTACGGTCCTTACCTATTCTCCCCGGCCAGCCAGGTCGCGCAGCCGGCGGGTCTGCGCCTCCCGCTCGGCGCGCTGCTGATCGGCGTGCGAGCGTCCCGTGGCGCCCGCGAGCAACGCCTTGATCTCCACCACGGCGTCGCGAGCCCCCGCGAGCAGACCGGCGGTCAGGTCCCGGACCGCGCCATCCAGTTCGGTTGGTGGCACGACCAGGGTCGCCAACCCGATCCGGTCCGCCTCGGCGGCGTCCAACCGGCGGCCGGTCGCGCAGATCTCCAACGCCCGCGCGTAGCCGACCAACTCGACGAGGCGCTTCGTGCCGGCCAGATCGGGCACCAGGCCCAGGGTCACCTCAGCCATCGACAGCTTCGCGTCCGCAGAGAGCACTCGCAGGTCACAGGCGAGCGCGAGCTGGAAGCCAGCACCGATCGCGTGGCCCTGCACGGCCGCGACGGAGATGACGTCCGGCCGGTGCAGCCAGGTGAAGCCAGCCTGGAACTCCGCGATGCGCTCGGCGCACTCCTGCTCGGGCAGGGTGGCCAGCTCCGCGAAGGAGCCGGGGCCGGAAGCACCAGCCACCGCGAGGTCGAGACCGGCGGAGAACGCACGCCCCGCACCCCGGACCACCACCACCCGCACGTCGCCGGGCAGATCGCGGGAGAAGTCGCTCATCGCCCGCCACATGGCGGGCGTCTGAGCATTGAGCACGTCGGGCCGGCACAACGTCACAGTGGCAACCGGCCCGTCGCAGCTCAGCCGAACCCCGGTCGCCTCGGCGGTCACCGGGCGACCTGGGGTGTGGCGCTGGTGGACGACGCTGGGGGGCGGGTCACGCCTTCTTGCGGCGCCGGGCACCGCCGCGCTGACGCAGCTGCACCCCTGACTCGGTGAGCACTCGGTGGATGAACCCGTAGGAACGGCCGGTCGAGGCCGCCAACGCGCGGATGCTCTCCCCCGAGGTGTACCGCTTTACCAGGTCCTTGGCGAGCGTCTGACGCTCGGCTCCGACGATCCGGCGACCTTTCTCAGTGCTGGTGGCTGTGCCAGTGGCTGCCATGCTGTGTCCTCACGTCCCAGACTGTGCGGTTCGGATACGGTCCCACCTATTAGACCGCCTCGAACGATCATGCGCCAGATATCAACTCTTCGCCAACCGACACGCTATGCAATGTCAGCTTCCCGATAGAGTGAGCCTGGCGATCGGCCCCGGCGCTGCGTCCGGGCGTACCACCGCCGGGTGCTGGCGGCTGCCGTCGGCCCGTAACCTTCGGTCGTGATCGACCTGTTCGGCAGCGCGGCCGCAGCGGCCGTGGTCTTCGCCGCCACCGACATCGACGACATCGTCCTGCTGACGCTGTTCTTCGTCGCGGCCCGCACCACCGGCCGACCCCGCACCTGGCAGATCGTCGCCGGCCAGTACCTCGGCATCGGTGCCCTCGCGCTGGCCAGCGCGGTGGTCGCCGCCGGGCTGCTGGTGGTGCCGGACCCGTGGACGGGGCTACTCGGCCTGCTGCCGATCGCGCTGGGCGTACGCGCGCTCCGGCGCACCGACGACGACGATTCGCCAACGGTCGTCACCGGGATGCTCGGCGTCGCCGGGGTGACGATCGCGAACGGCGCCGACAACGTGGCCGTCTACGTCCCCGTCTTCCGTGCCCTCGGCGTGGCCGACAGCGCGGTGTTCCTCCTGGTCTTCGTGCTGCTCATCGCGCTGTGGTGTGCCGTCGGGGCCTGGCTGGGCGGGCACCGGAGGGTGGTCCGGCTGGTCGAGCGCGCCGGTCACTGGTTGGTGCCGACGATCTTCATCGCCATCGGATTGGTGATCCTGGTGAGCTCCGGCGTGCTCGGCCGGCTGGTCGACCTGTTCGGCTAAGCAGGGGCGAGCCGACCCCGACGGACGCCGGCGAACCGCCGAGCAGCCGTCCGGAAGTGATCAGGCCAGCTCGACCAATTCGAGAAGGTCGTCGCTCCAGGCATCCTCGTCGCCGTCGGGCAGCAGGATGGCGCGGTCCGGCTTGAGCGCCAGCACCGCGCCCGGGTCGTGGGTGACCAGGACGATCGCGCCCGGGTAGTTGGCGATGGCGTCGAGGACCTGCTCACGGCTGACCGGGTCGAGGTTGTTCGTCGGCTCGTCGAGCAGCAGCACGTTCGCTCCGGAGCAGACCAGGGTGGACAGTGCCAGCCGGGTCTTCTCGCCACCGGAGAGCACACCCGCCGGCTTGTTCACGTCGTCACCGGAGAAGAGGAACGCGCCGAGGATCTTGCGCAGGTCGGTGTCGGACTGCTCCACGGCTGCGGCGCGCATGTTCTCCAGCACGGTCCGCTCCACGTCCAGCGTCTCGTGCTCCTGGGCGTAGTAGCCCAGCCGCAGGCCGTGACCCGCGTGCACCTCGCCGGTGTCCGGAGTGAGCAGCCCGCCGAGCATCCGCAGCAGGGTCGTCTTGCCGGCGCCGTTGAGCCCGAGGATGGCCACCCGGGAGCCCCGGTCCACCGCGACGTTGACGTCGGTGAAGATCTCCAGCGAGCCGTACGACTTGGACAGGCCGGTCGCGGTCAGCGGCGTCTTGCCACACGGCGCGGGGTTGGGGAACCGCACCTTGGCCACCCGGTCGGCGACCCGGACCTCCTCCAGGCCGGAAATCAGCTTCTCGGCGCGGCGGGCCATGTTCTGCGCGGCCACGGTCTTGGTCGCCTTGGCCCGCATCTTGTCGGCCTGCGCCATCAACGCGCCGGCCTTCTTCTCCGCGTTGGCCCGCTCCCGGCGGCGGCGCCGCTCGTCGGTCTCGCGCGCCTCCAGGTACGCCTTCCAGCCCAGGTTGTACACGTCGACCACGGACCGGGTGGCGTCGAGGAACCAGACCTTGTTGACCACCGACTCCAGCAGTGCGCCGTCGTGGGAGATCACGATCAGGCCGCCCTTGTGGTTGGCGAGGAAGCCGCGCAGCCAGGTGATCGAGTCGGCGTCGAGGTGGTTGGTCGGCTCGTCGAGCAGCAGGATGCCGCCGCCGTTCTCGCCCGCGTCGCGGAACAGGATCCGGGCCAGTTCGATGCGCCGACGCTGACCGCCGGAGAGGGTGCCGATGGTCTGCGCGAGCGCCCGGTCCGGTAGGCCGAGATTGGCGCAGATCCGGGCGGCCTCAGCCTCGGCGGCGTACCCGCCCAGGGCGGCGAACTGGTCCTCCAGCGCGCCGTACCGACGAACCAGCTTCTCGTTGGCGTCCTCGGCGAGCCGGGCCTCGATCTCCTGCATCTGCGCCATCAGCACGTCCAGGCCCCGGGCCGAGAGCACCCGGTCGCGGCCGGTCACCTCGAGGTCGCCGGTGCGCGGGTCCTGCGGGAGGTAGCCGATGGCGCTGCGCTGGTCGATCTGGCCGGAGTATGGCTGCCCCTCGCCGGCGAGCACCTTCAGCGTGGTGGTCTTGCCGGCACCGTTGCGACCGACCAGGCCGATCCGGTCACCGGGCTGCACGCGCAGGGTGGTGTCGGACAGCAGGATCCGGGAACCGGCACGCAGTTCCAGGCCGGTGGCAGTGATCATGTTTTCGGGCTCGCTCTCGGGGTCTGGAAGGCTGACTCGGGGCACGCGAAACGGCCGGCGGGCCCTAGGGGCCCGACGGCGCGGGGCGGTTCAGCCTTCGCAGCGCAGCACCCGACAAGTGTACCGGGCGCCGCCGAGTGGGCCGCCCGGATTACCAATCAAGATCATCGGGTACCGGAACCGCTGTCCGGACCCCGTCCGGCACTAACGCAACGAAACGACACATAGACGACATTTATCGGCATACGGCGATCGGGGTCACCATGGAACTCAACGAGCGGGCCGAAATCGACACCTCACAGGTCAACGACGTGGGTCGAGGTGGTGGATCTGGCGGCGGACTCGGCATCCCGATCCCCGGTGGCGGCGGTCGGGGCGGCATCGTCGGCATCGTGGTGGCCGTGCTCGTCGCGCTGCTCGGCGGTGGCTTCGGCCTCAACGCCATGACCAACGGCGACGACACGGGCCAGGCCGGCGGCACCGACCTGAAGGAGGTGTGCGCGACCAGCAACCCCCAGCACCTCGAAGATCTGCGCTGCCGCAACGCGCTCTACGTCAACAGCATCCAGGCCTACTGGCAGGAGGCGTACCCGGAGTTGGGCAACGGCAAGTACGAGCCGACCGTCACCGACTTCTTCCAGGCCGCCGTGAACACCGGCTGCGGCCAGGCCGACTCGGGTGTCGGCCCGTTCTACTGCCCGGCCGACCGGAAGGTGTACATCGACCTGAGCTTCTACGACGAGCTGGCCTCCCGGTTCGGCGCCAAGGGCGAGTTCGCCCAGCCCTACGTGCTCGCCCACGAGTACGGTCACCACATCCAGAACCTGCTCGGCACCAACGAGAAGGCCGGTCAGGGCGACCAGAGTGGTCCCCGCTCCGCCTCGGTACGGCTGGAGTTGCAGGCCGACTGCTACGCCGGCGCCTGGGCGAAGCACGCCACCGAGAGCAAGGACAAGACCGGCCAGGAGCCGCTGTTCAAGTCGATCACCGCGAGCGACATCAGCGAAGCGGTGCAGGCCGCCGAGGCGATCGGTGACGACAGCATCCAGGAACGCTCCGGTGGGCAGGTCAACCCCGACCAGTTCACCCACGGCACCTCCGCGCAGCGGCAACGCTGGTTCCAGCAGGGCTACGACCGTGGAGACCCGAAGACCTGCGACACCTTCGGCACCGACCAGCTCTGACCACACCGGCACGCCGGCACGAGCGCCCCGACGGGCACCAGGGACCGTCGGGGCGTCTCTGTCTGTCGTGCTCAGGCACCAGGCGCGGTGCCACTGCGCGCGCCGGGGATCCGGGTGCCCCCGACGCCGTGCGCCTGCTCAGGTCGACCCGTCAGCCGAGCCGCGAGACCTGGTAGTGACCGATGAGCCAGGTGCCGTCGACGCGCCGCACGAGCACGCCGAGGTGGACGGTCAGCGCCGGCCGGTCGGTGAAGCCGAACTCCACCTCCAGATAGCCGAGGACCACGTCGGCGGCGAGGCGTCGGGTCTCCCGGATGGCGTACGTGGCGGTCAGGCCGAGCGGCTGCGCGGCGTAGTACGCGGCGACGCCGTCACGGCCGACGGTGTACGGGTGCAGACCCTGGAAGATCGCATCGTCGGTGAAGAGCGACGCGACGCGATCCGGCTCGTGGGCGTCGACCGCGGACCGCCACTGGTCGAGGACGGTACGCAGGAT
The DNA here is from genome assembly GCF_003205615.1 of Micromonospora arborensis. GTDB lineage: Bacteria > Actinomycetota > Actinomycetes > Mycobacteriales > Micromonosporaceae > Micromonospora > Micromonospora arborensis. The sequence goes on from NZ_PYBV01000053.1 coordinate 31,719, forward strand.
CTGAGCCTCGGTACTGGACATGATGATCTCCCTGGTCAGGTCGGTGGAGCTGGCCGGCGGCGATCGCGGCTCGGGCTATCGGGGCGGCTGACCGGGGTCGTTCGGGTGCGGTGTCAACGGAGTGACGGTCTCGCGCCGCCAGGCGCGCAGCGGCATCGACGCGAGAGCCGCTTCCAGGTGATCCGCGTCGTCGGCGCGGAAGAGCCCCCACGTACGCCACTCCCCCGGTGCCAGCGGCGGCCGCCACAGGCGCAGGAGGCTGCCCTGCGCCGTCAGCTCGGCCGAGCGCGCTGCCTCACGCCTGCGCATGTCGGCGACCTCGTCCTCGGATGTGCCGTCCGGCACCGTCGTCACCATGTCGACAAGAAACTCCACCCGCTCATACTCCATTCGTCAGGTACGACGATGCGCCAACTTCCCCTTCCGGGTCACTGTCGACACCGCGCTGGGCTGCCGTACGGCCAGTTCCGGCGCGTCGAAGCGGCGCCTCACCTCCGGCCCGCCGGGGTCGGGCAGGTGGGTGGTCAGGGGGCCCAGTCACAGAGGTCGGCTGCTGCCCGGGACGGGATCGCGGACCAGGACGTGGACCGCCCGGGCCGCAGCCACCGCGGCGACCAGCACGGCGTGCCGCGGCTCCGGCACATCGAGCAGCCGTTTGGCCCGTAGAGCCGCGAGCGGGGCCAGTCGTCGGTCGGCGAGAATGCCGTCCACCGTACGCCGGTCACCGCCAGCCACCACGGCGTCAAGGGTGTTGGCCTGCGGCAGCAGCAGCCGTATCGCCAGCTCGACCGCGTCACCGAGAGCCGCCTTCGCCTGGTTGTCGCGCCGGCGGGCGAAGCGGTGCTGGGACCAGCCGCCCGCGGCGGTACGCCCCTGCACGTAACTGCTGTCCACCTTGGAGACCACCAGGTCAGCCCCTGCGGCCACCCCGAACGCCACTGCGCTCTTACGGGCCAGCAGCAGCCCGATCCGACGCGGCGCGGCGGCGGCGGCAACGAACCCCGCCAGCTCCCCATCGACGGGCGCACCGGGCGGGGCGTGCAGCTCCGCGGTGGCGTCGTCAGGGGCGGTCAGCAGCAGCCCGTACCCCTCGAGGGTCACCACGGGCGGACCGTGCCGTTCGGCGAAGCCGTCGACCCAACGCCCGAGACGGTGCGGATCGACCTCCACCCAGCGGCCACCACCGGCAGCGGGTCGGCTGGACATCCCCCGAACCTACGGCACCCGGGCACCCCGACCCAGTCCCACCCCCGGACCCCTCCGCCGCAGTGATCATGAGGTTGGCAGCACCTGGGTTCGACCGGTCAGAGCAGGGCCAGGGCCAGAGCGGCGATCAGGGTGCTGGAAGCCAGGGCGGTGACGAGGCGGCCTCGGGGGCTGGTGAGTGCCCGACCGACCAGCGTGCCGCCGCCGGCGATGAGAAGCTGCCAGCTCGCCGAGGCCACGAAGGCACCGACCACGAACAGTGCGGTGGTCGACCACGTCGAGTCCGCCGCGTCACCCCGCCCCAGCACCAGGGCGGTGAAGTAGACCACCGTCGCCGGATTGAGCAGGGTCAGCGCGAGGATGCCCACGAAGGCGCGCAGCGGGGTGTCCAAGCCGCGTCGGGGCCGCGCACCGGTCACCGGCCGGGGCCGCAGCGCGCGCCACGCACCGTGCGCGGCGAGCGCGAGCAGCACCGCCGCGGCCGTCACCCGCAGTGGCCCGGACACCGGTTCGACGATGCCAACCACCGCTGCGCCGCCGACGGCGGCGACCGCCGCGTACAGGCCGTCGGCGGTGGCGACGCCAAGTGCTCCGGCCGCGCCGACCCGGAACGAGGTACGGGCACTGAGCCCCAGGACGAGCACCGCGATCGCGCCGACCGGGATGGCGACGCCGTAGCCGGCGACGAGACCGGCGAGGAACGCGCCGCTCACGACGACGGGTGCCGGATCGAAGCGACCCCGGGCACGGCGCGCTGTCGACGCACGGCGGTGGCCGCACGGACAGGAACCTGCTTCGGGTACGCCTCAATCACCCCGTCATCCTGGCCGTCGAGGCCGCACCCTCGCCACCAGTTTTCCCCCGCCCCGCGCCCGCTCCGCGCCCGCTCCGCGCCCGCCCTGCGCCCGCTCCGTCGCCATGATCGACACCAGTTCGCCGAGGTGGGGGCATCCGGACAGCGCGACACCCCCACATCGGCGACCTCGTGTCGATCACGCCCGCCTCAACCGCCGCGCGGGCCCCGCCCGACTCGATCACCCCAACTGGCCTGACGGGCCTGCCACACCCCCGCGCCCCACGCATTGCCCCGCACCCCACACCCACGCCCCGCCCCGCGCCCGGCGCGCGCCGCGGCCCACGCCTCACGCCCCGCCCCGCGCGCGTCGCGGCCCACGCCTCATGCCCCACGCCCCACGCCCCACGCCCCACGCCCCACGCCCCACGCCCCACGCCCCACGCCCCACGCCCCACGCCAAGATCGTGCTCGATCAAGGAAGTAGTGGTCTCACTGACTTGTCGATGCCACTCGATCCTGGATCGAGCACGATCTTGGGGCACGGGGCACGGGGCACGGGGCACGGGGCACGGGGCACGGGGCACGGTCAGGCGCGGCGGTCGAGGCGCGGAAAGCATCGAGGCGCGGAAAGCATCGAGGCGTGAAAAGCATCGAGCGCGACGCCCCGGTTGGGGTGTCGCGCTCGACGGGCAGAGCCGACCAGGTCGACTCAGACGTTGAAGCCGAGGGAACGGAGCTGGTCCCGACCCTCATCGGTGATCTTGTCCGGGCCCCACGGCGGAAGCCACACCCAGTTGATCCGGATGTCGTTGACGAGGCCGCCGCCGGGACCGGTGGTGAGCGCCTGTCGGGTCTGGTCCTCGATGACGTCGGTCAGCGGACAGGCCGCCGAGGTGAGCGTCATGTCCAGGGTGGCGACGTTCTCGTCGTCGACGTGCACGCCGTACACCAGGCCCAGGTCGACCACGTTGATGCCGAGCTCGGGGTCGACGACGTCCTTCATCGCCTCCTCGATGTCGGCGATCATGGCCTTGCTGACGCCGCCGGCCGGGGTGGCGGCCTCGGGCGTCGCGACGCCGTCGGGCGTCACACCCTCGGGCGCCACGGCGTCGGTCTGCGCCACGACGGCGTCACCGGCCTCCGGCGTTGCTGCGGTAGCCGTGTTCTCGCTGCTCATGACGTTCCTCCGCTTCGCTTCATGACGCCACGAGGCACCATCGCGCTGCAACAATGATTCGCTCGCTGACGCTCGCTCATGCCTTTACCTCCGGGCTCACGCCCACACCGGCGCGTGCCGCGGCGTCCTTGAACGCCATCCACGGCAGCAGCGCGCACTTGACCCGGGCGGGGTAGCGGGCCACACCCGCGAAAGCCACCCCGTCACCGAGCACGTCCTCGTCCGGCGTGACCTGGCCACGTCCGGACATCAACTCCACGAACGCCTCGTGCACCTCGAACGCTTCCCCGGCGTTCCGACCGCGCAGCAGTTCGTGCAGCACGCTCGCCGAGGCCTGGCTGATCGAGCAGCCCATCCCGTCGTACGAGATGTCGTGCAGCACCGTGCCGTCGGTGGCCACCCGGACGGTGACCTCGTCACCGCAGGTCGGGTTGACGTGGTGCGCCTCCGCGACCTGGTCACCCGAGTCGTCGGCATCACGCAGGCCACGCCCGTGTGGGCGCTTGTAGTGGTCCAGGATGATCTCCTGGTAGAGCTGGTCGAGTTGCACCATCAGTCGAACACCTTCCGCACCTGCTCCAGACCGCCCACCAGAGCGTCGATCTCCTCGGTGGTCGTGTAGAGGTAGAACGAGGCCCGGGTCATCGCCGGCACGCCGAACCGGCTGCACACCGGCTTGGCACAGTGGTGACCCACCCGCACCTGCACCCCGAGCGAGTCGAGCACCTGGCCCACGTCGTGCGGGTGCACGTCACCCAGCGCGAACGAGATGGTGCCGCCCCGGCCGACCGGCACGGCCGGGCCGAAGATCCGCAGGTCCGGCACCGTCGCGAAGGCGTCCAGCGCGTACGCCGTCAGCTCCTTCTCGTGCCACTGGATGGCCCGCATCCCGACGCCGTTCAGGTAGTCGACCGCCGCGCCGAGCGCGACCGCCTCGGCGATCGGAGGGGTGCCGGCCTCGAACCGGGCCGGTGGCGCGGCGAACGTCGAGCGGGCCATGGTGACCGTCTCGATCATCGAGCCGCCGCCGAAGACCGGAGGCATGGCCGCCAGCAGCTCGCCCCGGCCCCAGAGCACACCGATACCGGTCGGGCCGAGCATCTTGTGACCGGTGAAGACGATGTAGTCGGCGTCCAGGTCGACCACGTCCATCGGCAGGTGCGGCACCGACTGCGAGCAGTCCAGCAGCAGCAGGGCCCCCACCTCGCGGACCCGCGCGGTGATGCGCGAGGTGGCGTTGACCGTGCCGAGGATGTTCGACACGTGCACCAGCGAGACGATCTTCGTTCGTTCGGTGACCAGGTCGTCCAGGCCCGACTCGTCCAGCCGGCCCTGATCGGTGACGGGGAACCAGCGCAGGGTCGCGCCGGTCCGTTCGCAGAGCAGCTGCCACGGGACGATGTTGGAGTGGTGCTCCATCTCGGAGATCACCACCTCGTCGCCGGGGCCCAGCCGGAACCGGGGGTCACCGTCCGGGCGCAGGGAGGCGTTGGAGAACGCGTACGCCACGATGTTGATCGCCTCGGTGGAGTTCTTCGTGAACACCACCTCGTCCGGGCTCGGCGCGTTGATGAACGCGGCGACCTTGGCCCGCGCCCCCTCGTACGCCTCGGTGGCCTCGGTGCCCAGCGTGTGCACGGAACGCGACACGTTGGCGTTGTGCCGCGCGTAGTGCTCGTCGAGCACGTCGAGCACCTGTCGAGGTTTGTGCGAGGTGTTGGCGCTGTCGAGGTAGACCAGCGGGTGCCCGTTGATCTCCCGGGACAGGATCGGGAAGTCGGCGCGCACCCGGACGACGTCGAAACGCGGCACGTCGTCGTACTGTGGCATGCCGGCTGGGATCGCGATGCTGGTCATCTCGGCAGCGCCTCTCTCGCTCAGGCCTTGGCCGTGCCGGCCCCGGCGGCGTACCGCTCGTAGCCCTCGGCCTCAAGCTTGTCGGCCAGCTCCGGGCCGCCCTGCTCGACGATCCGGCCGGCCACGAAGACGTGCACGAAGTCCGGCTTGATGTAGCGCAGGATCCGGGTGTAGTGGGTGATCAGCAGCACGCCGGTGTCCCCGGTGTCCCGAACCCGGTTGACGCCCTCGCTGACCACGCGCAGCGCGTCCACGTCGAGGCCGGAGTCGGTCTCGTCGAGGATCGCGATCTTCGGCTTGAGCAACTCCAGTTGGACGATCTCGTGCCGCTTCTTCTCACCGCCGGAGAAGCCCTCGTTGACGTTGCGCTGGGCGAACGCCGGGTCCATCTGCAGGCGCTCCATGGCGCCGCGCAGCTCGCCGCCCCAGGTGCGCAGCTTCGGCGCTTCCCCGTCGATGGCGGTCTTCGCGGTGCGCAGGAAGTTGGCCACCGAGACGCCGGGCACCTCGACCGGGTACTGCATGGCCAGGAAGAGGCCGGCGCGGGCGCGCTCGTCGACCGTCATGGCCAGCACGTCCTCGCCGTCGAGGGTCACCGTGCCGCCGGTGATCTCGTACTTGGGGTGACCGGCGATCGAGTACGCCAGGGTGGACTTGCCGGAGCCGTTCGGGCCCATGATCGCGTGGGTCTCACCGGACTTCACGGTCAGGTCGACGCCGGCCAGGATCGGCTTGAGCTCACCCTCGGGCAGCTTGACCGACACCTTCAGGTCGCGGATCTCCAGGGTGCTCATTATCGGGTCACTCCATTACTCGGCGTCAGGCTGAGGTAGATGTCGCCGTCGCGGACTTCGACGGGGTAGACGGGTACGGGTTCGGTGGCGGGCAGGCCGCTCGGTTCGCCGGTGCGCAGGTCGAAGCGCGAGCCGTGCAACCAGCACTCCAGCGTGCAGCCGTCGACCTCGCCCTCGGAGAGGGCGACCGAGGCGTGCGAGCACTCGTCGTAGGCGGCGTAGAAGTTGCCGTCCTCGCCGTGCACCAGGGCGATCGGGGTGCCGTCGACGTCCGCGCTGATCGCGGTGCCCTTCGGCACGTCCTCGGTGGAGCAGATGCGGATCATCAGGCGCCGGCCTTGGCGAGCCGGGCCTCGATCGCGTCGCCGAGGCGCTCGCGCAGCGACTCCACCGGGATCTTGTTGATCAGCTCGGCGAAGAAGCCGCGGACCACCAGGCGGCGGGCTTCGCTCTCCGGGATACCGCGCGCCATCAGGTAGAACAGCTGCTCGTCGTCGAAGCGGCCGGTCGCGCTGGCGTGACCGGCGCCGGCGATCTCGCCGGTCTCGATCTCCAGATTGGGTACGGAGTCCGCCCGCGCGCCGTCGGTGAGGAGCAGGTTCCGGTTGATCTCGTACGTGTCGGTGCCGGTCGCCTCGGCCCGGATCAGCACGTCACCCACCCAGACGGTGTGCGCGCTCTCGCCCTGCAGAGCACCCCGGTAGCCGACGTAGCTGCGGCAGTCCGGAACGGTGTGGTCGACCAACTGCCGGTGCTCCAGGTGCTGACCGGAGTCAGCGAAGTAGACGCCGTACAGCTCGGCCTCGCCACCCCGGCCGGTGTACTCCACGCTGGTGAACTGCCGGACCAGGTCGCCACCCAGGGAGACCTGGATGTGGATGACCTTGGCGTCCCGGCCCAGCTTGATCTTCAGGTGCTGGGCCTGGACCGCGTCGTCGGCCCAGTCGGCGACCGTGACCAGCGTCAGCTTCGCGCCGTCGGCCACGGCGACCTCGACGTTGTCCGCCAGGGTGCCGCTGCCGACGTGCTGCAGGACGATGACCGACTCGGACAGCGCGCCGACCTCGATGAACGTGTGCGCGAAGGCCACCACGTCGGAGGGGCCGCCCTGCACCGTGATGATCGCCGGCTCGGCGACCACCGCTTCCCGGGCAACCTGCACCAGCGTGCCAAGGTCGGCCTCGCCGTAGGCGCGGGCGCTGACCCGGTCCACCGGGATCAGCACACTGCCCCGGCGCGGGTCGTCCTTCGCCAGGCTGCCGACCGTGACCCCGGCGGGCAGTTGACCGTGGTCGTAGGCCGGCCAGTGTGCCGACTCGTCGGTGACGGCGCCGTCGAGCAGGCCGCGGAGGCGCTTGAGCGGGGTGAAGCGCCACTCCTCCTCCAGGCCGGTGAGGGCCGGGAAGTCAGCGACGTCGTACGAGCGCAGCGCCTGCGACTTGGTGCTGGGCGGCGCGGAAGCCTGGGTAGTCATTTCTTCCTTGGTCTGTCTGTTCCGTGACGACGAGGTTGGGTCCTGGTGTGGCGGGCCAGCGTTCCCGGCCCGCCACACGGGAGCGGCGGCGTCAGCCGACCGCGCCCTCCATCTGCAGCTCGATCAGACGGTTGAGCTCCAGGGCGTACTCCATCGGGAGCTCCTTGGCGATCGGCTCGATGAAGCCGCGCACGATCATGGCCATCGCCTCGTCCTCGCTCAGGCCCCGGCTCATCAGGTAGAAGAGCTGGTCGTCACTGATCTTGGAGACGGTCGCCTCGTGCCCCATCGACACGTCGTCCTCACGGATGTCGACGTACGGGTAGGTGTCCGAGCGGGAGATGGTGTCGACCAGCAGCGCGTCGCACTTGACCGTGCTGCGGCTGTGGTGCGAGCCCTCCAGCACCTGCACCAGACCCCGGTACGAGGTGCGGCCGCCGCCCCGGGCGATCGACTTCGACACGATGGTCGAGGAGGTGTGCGGTGCGGCGTGCACCATCTTGGCGCCGGCGTCCTGGTGCTGACCCTCGCCGGCCATCGCCACCGAGAGCACCTCGCCCTTGGCGTGCTCACCGGTCATGTAGACCGCCGGGTACTTCATGGTCACCTTGGAGCCGATGTTGCCGTCGACCCACTCCATGGTCGCGCCCTCGTGGCAGACGGCGCGCTTGGTGACCAGGTTGTAGACGTTGTTCGACCAGTTTTGGATGGTCGTGTAGCGGCAGCGCGCGTTCTTCTTGACGATGATCTCCACGACCGCGCTGTGCAGCGAGTCGGAGGAGTAGAGCGGCGCGGTGCAGCCCTCGACGTAGTGCACGTACGCACCCTCGTCGACGATGATCAGCGTCCGCTCGAACTGGCCCATGTTCTCCGTGTTGATCCGGAAGTAGGCCTGCAGCGGGATCTCCACGTGCACACCCTTCGGCACGTAGATGAACGAGCCACCGGACCACACGGAGGTGTTCAGGGCGGCGAACTTGTTGTCGCCCACCGGGATCACCGTGCCGAAGTACTCCTTGAAGACGTCCTCGTGCTCGCGCAGCGCCGTGTCGGTGTCCAGGAAGAGGACACCCTGCTCCTCAAGGTCCTCGCGGATCTTGTGGTAGACGACCTCGGACTCGTACTGCGCCGCGACACCGGCGACCAGTCGCTGCTTCTCCGCCTCGGGGATGCCCAGCCGGTCGTAGGTGTTCTTGATGTCCTCGGGCAGGTCCTCCCAGCTGGTGGCCTGCTTCTCGGTCGACCGCACGAAGTACTTGATGTTGTCGAAGTCGATCCCGGTGAGGTCCGCGCCCCAGGCCGGCATCGGCTTACGGCCGAACAGCCGCAGACCCTTCAGCCGCAGGTCGAGCATCCACTCCGGCTCGTTCTTCTTGGCCGAGATGTCCCGCACCACAGCCTCGTTGATGCCGCGCTGGGCGACCGCCCCGGCGGCGTCCGGGTCGGACCAGCCGTACTCGTACCGACCCAGGGCGGCGAGCTGCTCTTCCTGGGTCAGGGGCTGGACGATCTGCTCGGTCATCTATCTGTCCTCACAGTGGTGACGGGATTACCGGATTGAGCACGCCCCGGCTGACTCGGAATGTGCGTGGTGCACACCCCGTCGCCGTGCGCGATGGTGGCCAGGCGCTGCACGTGGGTGCCGACCAGACGGGAGATGACCGCCGTCTCGGCCTCGCACAGCTGAGGGAACTCGGCGGCCACGTGCGCCACCGGGCAATGATGCTGGCAGAGCTGACCGCCGGAGGCGATCGTGGTCGCGTTGGCAGCGTAACCCTCGGCGGTGAGCGCCGCGGCGAGTGCCTCGGCTCGTGCGAGGGGGTCGTCGCCGGCGTCCTCCATGGCCGCCCGACAGCGCGATTCCAGGGCGGACACCTGCTCGGTGGCGAACGCCTCGACCGCGTCCGAGCCGCCGCTGCGGGCGATCCACCGCAACGCGGCGGTGGCCATGTTGTCGTAGTGATGGGTGCCACAGCGAACCCGGCCGGCCTCGGTCAGCATGAACACCTTGGCCGGGCGCCCCCGACCGCGGCTGCCCTGCACGGACTGCTCGCGTGCGTAGACGTCACCCTCGGCGAGCATCGCGTCGAGGTGCCGGCGGATCGCCGCCGGGCTGAGCCCGAGCGCCGCACCGAGCTGCGCGGCGGTGGTGGCCCCCCGCTCCAGCAGCAGCTGGGTGACCCGGTCGCGGGTGGAGATCTCGGCCGCCGTGGCGGCACCGAGCGCCGCCGACGTGGTCACGACGGGCGCGGACGCGGACGCGCCGACGGCCGGACCGGCCGTCGACTGGTGCCCGGAGAGCGCCGCCGCGTTTTTCACAACGCCAACGTTACGTAATTACCCGGAGGGCCGCAAACCCGGGCCCCGGTGATCCGAACCACCGAGCCGACGGAGTCGGACGAACCTCGATCACTACGGTGCGTAGGATTTGCGCCGTGAACCGAATCGTCCGTCCGGTCTCCGGCACCCTGCTGCGCCGTCTCGCGCTCGCCTCGATCATCGCGAACGTGGGCGTCGTCGTCACCGGCGGGGCCGTCCGCCTGACCGCTTCGGGCCTCGGTTGCCCCACCTGGCCCCGGTGCACCGACGATTCGTACGTCACCTCGTCCGAGTTGGGCGTGCACGGGGTGATCGAATTCGGCAACCGGATGTTGGGCTTCGCCGTGGGCCTGATCGCTCTGGCCACCGTGCTGGCGGTGCTGACGCACCGGCCGCGCCGACCTGGGCTGCTGGCGCTGTCCGTCGCGGTCTTCCTGGGCGTCCCCGCACAGGGGGTGATCGGTGGCATCACCGTGCTCACCCACCTCAACCCGTGGGTGGTCGGACTGCACTTCCTCGCCTCGATGGCCGTGATCGCCGCCGCGTACGCCCTCTGGCGGCGCATCGGCGACCCCGACGGCCCGACCGTGGCCGTGGTGCCCGCACCGCTGCGCGCGCTGGCTCGGATCACCACCGGCGTCGCCATCGCGGTGCTGGTCATCGGCACCTGGGTCACCGGCAGCGGCCCGCACGCCGGTGACCACGGCGCGGCCCGCAATGGCCTGGACCCGGAGTCGATCTCGCAGGTGCACGCGGACGGCGTCTTCCTGCTGATCGGCCTCTCAGTGGCGTTGATCTTCGCGTTCCGCGCCGTCGGTGCGCGGCGAGCGACCCGTGCCGCGATCGTCCTGGTCGCCGTGGAGCTGGGCCAGGGGGTGATCGGCTTCGTGCAGTACTTCACCCATGTGCCGGCGTTCCTGGTCGGCACACACATGCTCGGCTCCTGCCTGGTACTGCTGGCCACTCTGTCGGTGCTGTGGTCGACCCGCGAGCGCCACCCGGTCGCCCCGGCGCCCGAGACCGCCCCGGCCGACGACGCCGCACCCGTCCCGGTCACCGCCTGACGCCCCACGCCCCACGCC
>NZ_PYBV01000054.1:0-1494 GCF_003205615.1 Micromonospora arborensis
CGGCGAGGACGAGCGCGCCGCCGCCGCTCGCCGGGACCGCATCCGGATGATGGAACGGGAGTACGCCGAGGGCGTGCTGGAGATCGCCCGGGGTTCCCGCTCGATCGACGTCGAGGACGAGGCCGAGGGCGGTGAGATCCTCGGCGTGACCGACCTGATCGACGCGGACCGGCTGCTGGAACGGCAGGAGGAAGCCGACCGGCTGACCACCGCGCAGCGCGCCGCCGCCGACCGCACCTGGGCGTTCGGCCACGTCATCGTGGACGAGGCACAGGAGCTGTCGCCGATGGCGTGGCGGCTGCTGATGCGCCGCAGCCCGAGTCGGTCGATGACCATCGTCGGCGACGTCGCGCAGACCGGCGCACTCAGTGGCACACCCTCCTGGGCGGACGCCCTCGCCCCGTACGTGGCGCAGCGGTGGCGGCTGACCGAGCTGACGGTCAGCTACCGCACACCGGCCGAGATCATGGCGGTCGCCGCCGACGTGCTGGCCGAGATCGACCCCGCGCTGCGACCGCCGCGTTCGGTACGTGAGAGCGGCGTACCCCCGTGGGACCGGGCGGTGCCCGACGAACAGTTGGCGGCGGAACTGGTCGCGGCGGCCACCCGGGAGGCGGCCGGGCTGACCGAGGGTCGGCTCGGTGTGCTCGTGCCGGCCGGCCGGGTGGGCGAGTTGGGCTCGGCGGTGACCGCCGCGTTGCCGGAGGCCGCCGTGGGCGAGCATCCGGAGCTGGAGAGCCGGGTGGTGGTGCTGACCGTCGCGCAGGCCAAGGGGTTGGAGTTCGACTCGGTGCTGGTCGTCGACCCGGACCGGATGGTGGCCGAGTCCCCCCGCGGCCGCAGCGACCTCTACGTAGCGCTGACCCGAGCAACCCAACGCCTGGGCATCCTCCGCCCCACCCCCTGACCTCAATCGTCGATCGTGAGGTTGACGTGGACTGTGATCTCCCACAGCCACGTCAACCTCATGATCACGCGGGGAAAGCGGTCAGTCGCTGATGGAGCGGTCGCGGACGGTCTTGGCTGGACCGGTCGCGGACGTGGACTGGTCGCTGGTGCCACCGCTCATCGGGGTGCTCAGGCCGCCGGTGGTGGCGTCGCCGGTCGTGGTCGGTGCGACCTTGCCCGGGTGCCGCTCCGGCTGCCGGGCCACCCGGCGTACGCTCGCCGGCCCGGCGGTGCCACCGGTGGTGGTCACCGCGCCCTGCCCACCGACGGGGCCACCGTCGCGCAGCACCTGCGGATCGACCCGTACCTTCGCCGGATCGTCCGGGTCGTCGCGCTGGATCTGGCTCTCCACATCGGTGCGGGGCACCGTCACCGCCTCGACGGCGCCCTTGCCGTACACGCCGCCGGCGATCCGGTCCTCGGCCTGGCGGGCGGCGTCCTGCCGCATGTCGTCCTCACGCACGTCCATCACCTCGCAGAAGCTGTGGAACTGACTGCGTGCCCGGCCACCGGCCGACCAAACCCGGCGGGCCCCGGAGGTCGTCC
>NZ_PYBV01000054.1:1553-1934 GCF_003205615.1 Micromonospora arborensis
CGCCGCCCGCTGGCCGCCTGCTCGCCGCCATAGATGTCCATGCTGTCCGGCGACCGGCGGGAGATGCCCGCCGGCAGGAGGGGATGACAGCGTGCGCACAGTACGCCGTACCGCCGTCGCGGCCCTGGTGGCCGCGACGGTGACGACCGGGCTCGCGGTGCCCGCCCAGGCGAAGCCGCGACCGGACCGGACATTCGACGTGCAGGCCCACCGGGGCGGCCTTGGGCTGCGGGTGGAGAACACCCTCGCCTCCTTCGGCAACGCCCTCCAGCTCGGGGTGACGACCCTCGAACTGGACGTGCAGATCACCGAGGACGGCCAGGCCGTCGTCACCCACGACCGCAAGATCAGTGGCACCAAGTGCGTCGACACCGCCCCGGT
>NZ_PYBV01000054.1:2043-4423 GCF_003205615.1 Micromonospora arborensis
CCCGGCCAGCTCGCCGTCCCGGGTGCCCGGATGCCGATGCTGCGCGAGGTTTTCTCGCTGGTCAACCGCTACCGGGCGAAGGACGTGAGGCTCAACGTCGAGACCAAGGTGGAGGCGGGCGCACCGACCGAGACCGCGCCCCGTGAGCAGTTCGTCCGGGTCACCGCGGCCGAGATCCGTGCCGCCGGGCTGCTCAAGCAGGTCACCATCCAGAGCTTCGACTGGGGCGCGCTGATGCGTATGCGCCAGGTCGAGCCGAAGCTGCCGCTGGTCGCACTGACCAACTACGACTTCCTGCAGACCGGTCAGCCGGGCGCCTCTCCGTGGCTCGGCGGGCTGGACATCGACGACTTCGGCGGCGACCCGATCAAGGCGATCCGCAGCTTCGGCGCCAGCGCCTTCTCGCCGGTGCACGGCTCGCCGCAGAACGGCACCGTCACCGACCCCGGCTACCAGCCGTACGTCACCAAGGAGATGGTCGCCGAGGCGCACCGCTACGGGATCAAGGTGATCCCGTGGACTGTCGACGACGTACCGACCATGACCAAGCTGATCGACGACGGCGTGGACGGCATGATCACCGACTACCCAGATCGGCTGCGTGGCCTGCTCGCGCAGCGCGGGTACCGGCTGCCGAAGGCGTACGCGGCGCCGTTCGACATCCAGGCGCACCGCGGCGGCCGGGCCACCCGCCCGGAGAACACCCTGCCGGCGTTCGCCAACGCGCTGTCCAACCGGGCCATCTCCACGCTGGAACTGGACACCGGTGTGACCGCCGACGGCAAGCTCGTGGTGCTGCACGACCGCACGGTCAACGGGTCGCACTGCGTCGACACCGCCCCGGTGCGCAAGGGTGACCCCAAGTTCCCGTACGTGGGCAAGCCGGTGCACGAGCTGACCCTGGCGCAGCTCAAGACCGTCGACTGCGGCACGAAGACGCTGCCCGAGCTACCCGCGCAGGTGCCCGCGCCGGGTGCCCGGATCCCGACCCTGGACGAGGTCTTCGCCCTGGTGAAGGCAAGTGGCCGCAGCGACATCGGGATGAACATCGAGACGAAGATCAGCCCGGTGGTCGACGACACCGAGCCGTACCGCAGCTTCACCCGCAAGCTCGTCGACGCGATCCAGCGTGCCGGCTTCACCGACCGGGCCACCATCCAGTCGTTCGACTGGCGCACCATCACGTACGCCAAGCAGCTCGACCGGCGGATCGGCACGGTCGGCCTGGTCTGGCAGTACGGCCCGGCCGAGTGCGCGACCCTCGCCGACGAGTGCTCGCTGGAGGCGGTGTACGGCAACCCGTCGGTGAAGAGCCCGTGGACCGGTGGACTGGACTGGTGGAAGTACCAGGACCTGGGCAAGCTGACCCGGGCCGCCGGTGCTGGCACGGTGTCGGCCAACTGGCAGGTGCACGACCCGTCGCAGGGCACCGTCGCCTCGGCCGACTGGTACCTGCGGGAGAACCCGGCGTACTTCCACGGACCGGACGTCCGGACCCTGCAGACGCGCGACGACCTGAAGGTGATTCCGTACACCGTCGATGACGCGAAGGTGATGCAGCGGGTCATCGACCTCGGCGTCGACGGCATGATCACCGACGACCCGGACCTGTTGGTGAGCGTCGCGATCCGCAACGGTCTGCGCTGACACGCTGAAGCACCCGATCGCCGGCCGGTTTTCCGGCCGGCGATCGGTGTTACCTGCTCCGGGGCCTCGGGTAGTCGGGGGTTGTCCCCGCCGTGAAAGCGAAACCGTGCCGTGGCCGAAACGCGGTAGCGGGGCGAGGGAATGCAGGTACGACTCATCGCATCCTGAGGAGGACCAGATGAGCACGCAGGCTGCTTCCACCCGGCCGATGAACCGGCCCATGAACGACCCGCAGAATCCCGCTCAGATGCGGGACATGCCGACCCAGCAGATGCCGGTCATGCACGATGGGCGTCGCCACGACATGCAGGCACCCGGTACGGAGACCAAGCAGGCGTTCAAGACCACCGAGTTCTGGATCTACCTGATCGCGGTGGCCGCCGTACTGGGCGCGTCGCAGGTCGTCGGTAAGAACTCCGCTGGGGTGGACATCTTCCGGGCCGACAACGCCTGGTTCCTGATCACCCTGCTGACGCTTGGCTACCTCGGTAGCCGTGGCCTCTCGAAGGCCGGCAGCAACTGGCGCAGCGGCGAGGAGCGCAAGGCCCGACACTGACCACAGTCAGGCCGCTGCACAGCGGACGGTGGCCTCCGGGAGAATCCTCCCGGAGGCCACCGTCGTCTGTGCACTGTTACTCGTCGCCGCCGAAATCGCCGAAATCGCCGCCGAAGTCACCCTCGAACGCGTCCTCGATCATTTCGCCGGCGATCATGCCGCCGGCGACGCCGAGCG
>NZ_PYBV01000054.1:4563-4868 GCF_003205615.1 Micromonospora arborensis
CCCAGTCCACCCGGTCGACGTCGGTGTGCGACACCTGGTAGCGGCCGAAGGCGTCGTGCCCGGCACTGAGGAACCCGCCGCGCTTGTCGCACTCCAGGATGACCTCCACACCCCGCTGGCTCGTCACGAAGGTCAGCTCGACCTCCCTGATCGTGCTCGCGTACTGCGGCGAGGCGAAGAACTCGATCTCCTGGTAGAACGGCAGCGTCTGCTGGACCCCCCGGATGTGACCGCGCTCCAGGTCGGCGTGCTTGAACCGGAAACCGAGCCGCTGGAACGCCTCCAGGATCCGCTCGTGCACCGGC
>NZ_PYBV01000054.1:4969-5945 GCF_003205615.1 Micromonospora arborensis
CCATCGTCATGCCGTGCAGGCGCTGGCCGTACACGTCGGTGATCGGGGTTTCCCACGGCACCGGCAACTGGAACGGGATCGAGAGCTGCTGCTTCGGGGCGAGCTGGAGCGGGCCGCTGACCACCATCCGGTGGAACTCCATCGTGCCCGCGTACTCGGTGTCGTGTCCTTCGACCTCAACCCGGGTGACCAGGCCGATCACCACCTGCTCGATGGCTGCCTCAGAGTCGCCACCGACGAGGTTGACCTGCCCGTCGAGGGTCAGGCCGGGCCGGGTGTTGGGGTTGGTCAGCACAGTGTCCACACTGGGGCCGCCCACACCGAACGCGCTCAACATCTTCTTGAAGACCATCGGAACTCCTGTGCGACGCCGACCGCTCCAGGCTGGAGTCGGACGTTGACTCGACGGGCACCCTATCCAGCACCCCTGTGAGGTGGCTGTGAAGCGCGCCGGGCTCAGGTCGCGCGCATCGAGGTCACGTCCGCGATCGCCAGGTCGGCCGCACGCTCGGGGTCGTCCCCGGCCCGACCGAGGAGTCCGTCGACGAACCAGTGGCCGGACCTGCCGGCACCGTCGGTGACGTCGAGATAGAGGCCGAGATCGCACCGCTCGCCGCAGACCGCGACCTCCAGGTCGGGTCGACGCAAATGGACGGTGTTCAGAAGCAACCACGCCGACTCGTCACGCTGGGCGCGGATCAGCGGGTCGCACTCCCGCAGAGCCTGCCCGACAGCCTCCACGCTGGGGTCGAAGCCGTCCAGCAGTGGCAACAACGTCGGGTCCGCCAGGTAGGCGGCGGCCCGGAAGGTGAGCGGGTGGACCTCGTCCTGCGCGAGCAGCCCGCGTACCAGGGGAAGCGCCCTGGGGTCCCGCCGTCGCGCCAACCCCCGCACGCCTTCTTCGCGTACCTCTGGGTTTGTGTCTTGGGTACGGTCCCACAGCGCCTGCCGGACGGCCTCACCATCGGCGCTGCTC
>NZ_PYBV01000054.1:5987-6596 GCF_003205615.1 Micromonospora arborensis
CCCAGCCGAGGCCGAAGGTGGCCCACTCCCGGACCTGCGGATCGGAGTCGGCGCACAGGTCGATCAACACCGCCTCGCCGGCCGCCGCGGGAGGATCATCGAGCACCGCTGGCACTGCGACCGCGACCCGGACACGCACGTCAACGTCGGGGCTGCCCGCGAGGGCCACCAGGGTCGGCAGGGCTCGGGCGTCGAAGGTGTCGCCGAGGGCCCGCGCGATCGACCAGTGCACTTCCGGGTCGGACTCGTCCGCCGCGAACAGAATCAGGGCGGTCGCCACCTCTTCGCACACGTCCATGTGCAGGCTGCTCGTCACGCCGAGCAGGTCGCAGGCCGCCGCGCGAACCACACGGTCGGGATCCGAGAGTTTGCCGACAGCGAGCCCGACGGCCTCCGCGCCCGAGTCGGCGGCGCGGCGCAGCAGGCCGGCTCCGTCGTCGAGGTCGTCTGAGGTGCCCGCCTCGACGACGCGACGGAGTTGCTCCACCGCCTGGTCGAACAACTCCGCCACCTCATGCGATTCCATCACTGGATGGTGTCACGCGGGTCGGCAGGCCGCACCATCACGCCAGGTCCGATCGCCGCCGGTGCAGCGAAGGGCCCTCGCCA
>NZ_PYBV01000055.1 GCF_003205615.1 Micromonospora arborensis
ACTAAGCTGCTACGCGTCCACTGTGCAACTCTGAACAAGCGAACACCCGTGATGTTGTGCCGGGGTTGTTTGATATGTTCATAGAGTTACGGCGGTCATGGCGGAGGGGAAACGCCCGGTTACATTCCGAACCCGGAAGCTAAGCCCTCCAGCGCCGATGGTACTGCACTCGTGAGGGTGTGGGAGAGTAGGACGCCGCCGGACAATCTTCCAGTCGAGGGCCGCCCCATCCGGGTCGGCCCTCGACTGCGTAGCGCCATTGGTGGCGCAATCAGGAAGGATGTACCTGTGAGTTCAGGACCGCAGGGCGGAGACCGTCCCCGTCGTTACGAAGACCGTACTGACGGTGCGGGCGGACGCGACCGCGGCCCGCGCCGCGATGACCGAGACCGGCCCCCGTACCGGGGAGACCGCGACAGCGGCGGCGGCGCCCGAGGTGGTTACGCAGGCGGCCGCGACTCTGCTTCCCGTGGTGGTGACCGGGACAGCTCGCGGTCCAGCGCTCCACGTGAGGGCGGCTACCGCGGTGGTGACCGTGATGGTTCGCGCTCGGGCGCGCCGCGTGAGGGCGGTTTCCGTGGTGGCGACCGTGATGGTTCGCGCTCGGGCGCGCCGCGTGAGGGTGGTTTCCGTGGTGGTGACCGCGATGGTTCGCGGTCCAGCGCGCCGCGCGAAGGTGGTTTCCGTGGTGGCGACCGCCGTGAGGGTGGCTTCCGTGGTGGCGACCGGGACAGCTCGCGGTCCAGCGCTCCGCGTGAGGGTGGCTTCCGTGGTGGCGACCGGGACAGCTCGCGGTCCAGCGCTCCGCGTGAGGGTGGTTTCCGTGGTGGTGACCGTCGTGAGGGCGGCTACCAGGGTGGTGACCGTCCGCGTTCCGGCCCGTCCCGCGAGGGCGGTTTCCGTGGTGGTGACCGGGACGGTTCGCGCTCGGGCGCGCCGCGTGAGGGTGGCTTCCGTGGCGGCGACCGTGACGGTGGCTTCCGTGGCGGTGACCGTGACCGTGACGGTGGCTTCCGTGGCGGTGACCGTCGTGAGGGCGGCTACCAGGGTGGCGACCGTCCGCGTTCCGCCCCGTCCCGCGAGGGGGGCTTCCGGGGCGGTGACCGCGACGGTGGTTACCGCGGTGGCGACCGCGAGGGTGGTTTCCGTGGTGGCGACCGTCGTGAGGGCGGCTACCAGGGCGGATCCCGGCCTGGTGCACCGCGTGAGGGTGGCTTCCGTGGCGGCGACCGCGAGGGTGGTTTCCGTGGCGGCGACCGCCGCGAGGGTGGCTTCCGTGGCGGCGACCGCGACGGCTCGCGCTCGGACGCTCCTCGCGACGGTGGTTTCCGTGGCGGTGACCGTCGTGAAGGCGGTTTCCGCGGTGGCGATCGCGAGGGTGGTTTCCGTGGTGGTGACCGTCGTGAGGGCGGCGCGCCCCGCGAGGGTGGTTTCCGTGGTGGTGACCGTCGTGAGGGCGGCGCGCCCCGCGAGGGTGGCTTCCGTGGCGGTGACCGTCGTGAAGGCGGTTTCCGCGGTGGCGATCGCGAGGGTGGTTTCCGCGGTGGTGACCGCCGTGAAGGTGGCTTCCGTAGTGGCGACCGCGACAGCTCCCGGCCGAGCGGACCGCGTGAGGGCGGCGCGCCCCGCGAGGGCGGTTTCCGCGGTGGCGACCGCGAGGGTGGCTTCCGCGGTGGTGACCGCCGTGAAGGTGGCTTCCGTAGTGGCGACCGCGACAGCTCCCGGCCGAGCGGACCGCGTGAGGGCGGCGCGCCCCGTGAGGGTGGCTTCCGTGGTGGCGACCGCCGTGAAGGTGGTTTCCGGGGTGGCGACCGTGAGGGTGGCTTCCGGGGTGGTGACCGTCGTGAGGGCGGCGCGCCCCGTGAGGGTGGTTTCCGGGGCGGTGACCGTCGTGAAGGCGGTTTCCGGGGTGGCGACCGCGACAGCTCCCGGCCGAGCGGACCGCGTGACGGTGGCGGCTTCCGGGGTGGCGAGCGGCCGCGTCGCGAGGGTGAGTTCCGCCGCGACGACCGCGCTGGCGGCTCCGAGTCGTTCGAGGGCGGGCGTAGCTCGGCCCCGGCGCTGCCGGATGACATCGTCGCGACCGATCTCGACAAGGACGTTCGCGCTGAGCTGCTCTCGCTGAACAAGCCCGTCGCCGAGACGGTGGCCCGGCACCTCGTCGCGACCGGTCAGCTGATCGACGAGAACCCGGCCGAGGCCTTGGCCCACGCGCTGGCGGCCCGGCGGCTCGCGTCGCGCATCTCCGCTGTCCGCGAGGCCGTCGGTCTGGCCGCGTACCACGCGGGGGAGTGGCAGTCGGCGATCGCCGAACTGCGCACGTACCACCGGATGAGCGGGCTGCAGAGTCACCTGGCCGTCCTCGCGGACTGCGAGCGGGCCCTCGGTCGGCCGGAGCGGGCGATCGACCTGTTCCGCGGGGCTGACCGGGAGAAGCTGGATCAGGCCGTCGCGATCGAGCTGCTGATCGTCGCCGCCGGCGCTCGGGGTGACCTCGGGCAGAAGGACGCCGCGGTGGCGATGCTCCAGGTCCCGGACCTGACCAGCGAGGCCACGGTGCCGTGGACGGCCCGGCTGCGTTACGCCTACGCCGACGCGCTGCTGGCGGTGGGCCGGCGCGAGGAGGCCCGCGAGTGGTTCTCCCGCGCTGCCGACGTGGACACCGAGGGCGAGACCGACGCCGCCGAGCGGCTGCTGGAACTCGACGGCGTGGTCATCGAGGGTGACGACGAGGACGAGGCCGCCGAGGAGATCGCCGCAGGCCCGGGCGCTCCCGGCGCGGTGCCGGTTCGACCGGACACCGACCTGACCGACGCCGACGAAGACGACGAAGACGAGGACTTCGACGACGACGCCGACGACGCCGACGACGCCGACGACGACGACGAAGACGACGAAGACGACGACGACGACGAAGACGACCGCGAGGACGAGGACTTCGACGACGACGAGGAGGACGGCGCCGCCGGCCACCCCGACGACGACGAGGACGAGGATCGTCACCCGGACCAGGGCGGCAACGACACGGACACCATCGCTGAGAGCAGCGTGACGTCCGGCGACGCGGTGAGCGCCGACAGGTCCGTGCCGGCCCGGGACGACGAGTCGGGGTCGACGCAGCGATGAACGAGGGCGCGGGGGATCGGCTGGTCGACGGGTACACCCTGGTCGTTTTTGATCTGGACGGGGTGATCTATCTGATCGACCGGCCGATCCCTGGCGCCGTCGACGCGGTGGCCCGACTGCACGCCGAGGGGCGGGCGGTGGCGTACGCCACGAACAACGCCTCCCGCCGGTCCAGCGAGGTCGCCGACCTGCTGACGGGGATGGGTGTGCCGGCCCGACCGGAGGAGGTGCTCACCTCCGCCGCCGCCTCGGCCGAACTGCTCCGTGACCGGCTGCCCGCTGGCGCGCCGGTGCTGGTGGTCGGTGCGGAGGCGCTGCGCGCGGAACTGCGCGCGGTCGGCCTGACCCCGGTCACCCAGGCCGACGAGAAGCCGGCCGCGGTGGTGCAGGGGTACGGCCCGCAGGTCGGCTGGGCCGAGTTGGCCGAAGCGTCGGTCGCGGTACGGGCGGGTGCGCTCTGGATCGCCACCAACACCGACCGGACCCTGCCCAGTGGGCGGGGACCACTGCCGGGCAACGGTTCGCTGGTGGCGGTGCTGCGTACGGCGTTGGAGCGGGATCCGGACGTCGTGGTCGGTAAGCCGGAGTCAGCGCTGTTCGAGACTGCCGCTCGGCGCAGTGGCGGTGGCGGGAGTCTGGTGGTGGGCGACCGGTTGGACACCGACATCGAGGGCGCCCGGCGTGCCGGACTGGACAGTCTGCTCGTGCTCACCGGCGTCAGCGGCGTACCGGATCTGTTGGCTGCCGAGCCGCAGCGGCGTCCCACGTACGTCGCGAGGGACCTGGCGGGGCTCTTCGACCCGGCGGCTGCCGTGCGTGTCCCGGGCCCGGTGAACGCCGGCGGTTGGTCCGTGACCGACCGCGACGGCACCCTGGAGCTGGCGGGGTCAGGTCGGACGCTGGACGCGCTGGCCGCGCTCTGCGGCGCGGCCTGGTCGGCGTCGGAACCGGCGCTGCCGAAGATCCGGCCGATGGGCCCGGACGCGGCGCACGCTCTGGAGAGCTTCGGCCTGACCGCTGCCGCCTGAACCGGGTCACCCGACCCGGCGCTCGTCAGAGCAGCTTGCGCAACTTCAGCAGGTCGAACGGGTTGGCCTTGATCGACACCCGGCGGGACGTCACCGCTGCGGTGACGTCCAGGTCGCCGCGGACCAGGGCGAGCAGGTCATCGCTGGACGTGCTCAGCGCGATCTTGGCCTTGGGGTCGTCGCCGTCGGTCAACTCGACCAGCCGACCAGCGGTGATCCGGCCGTGGAAGGCCGTGTCCAGGTCGGTGATCCGGCAAGCCAGCGTCCGGTCCAGGTCGATCCGTTCGCGCACCGTCTCGGCGTTGCGATCCAGCCGGGCTGCCAGCTCCTGCAACGCCTGCCGGCACTCGTCCACGCTGGCCACGTCTCCCCCTCGTTGATCGCCACGCCGTCCTCGGCACCGTACCGCACAGGACAGTCCGGGGTGCCCGGTAGCGTGACACCTGCACACCCCGCCCCGTGGAAGGACTCAGGCATGCAGGACGCGTGGCGCGCCTACCTCGAGCTGGCCATGGGCCTTGCGGAGGCGCCCCGGAAGAAGGCCCAGGACGTCGCACGTCGTCTTGTCGGCTCCGGCGGTGCGACCGCCGCCCAACTTCAGGCCCTCGGCGAGGAACTGGTCACCACCGGCGCCGCCAACCGGGAGGCGCTGACCAAGCTTGTCCGTTTCGAGGTCGACCGGGCCCTCGGCGCGGTCGGTCTGGCCACGGCCGACGAGGTGGCCGAGCTGACCCGTCGGGTGCACGACCTGGAACGGCAACTCCGCGAGGCACGCGCCGCCGAGCCCGCCAACGCGCCGACCACCGTTGAGCCGGCCACCGCCGAGCCCGCCCACGCGCCGACCACCGCCGAGCCGGCCCACGCTCCGGCCGTCGGCCCCACGGAGCACGCCGACCCGACCGCCGCCGCGCAGCCCGGCGGCGGCCTCGTGCCGTCCGACGGCTCGGCGGGTGCCCCGGTGGCCAAGAAGGCCGTCGCGAAGAAAGCTGTCGCGAAGAAGGCGGTCGCCAAGAAGGCCATCGTGAAGAAGCCGCCAGCGACGATCAGCCCGACCGCCGACGACACCCCGACTCCGGCGGTCATGCCCGCCAAGAAGGCGGTCCGCAAGCAACCGCCGGGCGACGCCGAATGACCCGCCCCGGTCCGCCGGCCGGCGAGGCGTTCTCCGCCCGGCCCGGTCCACCGGCTGGTGGGGCGTTTGCCGCCCGCCCTGGTCCGCCTCCGGGCGGGGCGTTTGCCGCCCGGCCCGGTCCGCCGGCCGGTGTCCGGCCCGGGCCGTTGCCGGACGTCGGGGACGACGAGGCGCGGCACCCGGCCGTGGACGCCGCCGTGCAGGCCATGGCCAACGCGGCGACGCTGGCCCCGGCCGACCAGATCGCGCAGTACGAGGCCGCCTACGAGACGCTGCGGGAAACCCTCGCCACCATCGACCAGACCTGAGTGGGACGACCAGGCCTGAGCAGACCGGAGAACCACCCATGGCACGTCGCAACCGGCTGGACGCCGAACTCGTCCGCCGCGGTCTGGCCCGCTCCCGGGAGCAGGCCGCCGCGTTGGTGGAGGCCGGCCGGGTCAAGCTGCGCGGTGTACCCGCCCGCAAGGCCGCCGCGATGGTCGATCCCGCCGATCCGCTCCTGGTGACCGGCGCGGACCCGACCGAGGAGTACGTCTCCCGGGGCGGGCACAAGCTCGCCGGTGCGCTGGCCGCGTTCGGGCCCGGTGGGTTGCGCGTCGCCGGGCGGCGCTGCCTGGACGCCGGCGCGTCGACCGGTGGCTTCACCGACGTCCTGCTGCGCGCCGACGCCGCCGAGGTGGTGGCCGTCGACGTCGGCTACGGGCAGCTCGCCTGGTCGCTGCGTACGGACGAGCGGGTCCGCGTCCTGGAACGCACCAACGTCCGTACCCTCGATCCTGATGTGATCGGTGGCCCGGTCGACCTGACGGTGGCCGACCTGTCGTTCATCTCGCTGCGGTTGGTGCTGCCGGCGCTGGCCGCCTGCACGCGCGTCGACGGTGACCTGGCGCTGATGGTGAAGCCGCAGTTCGAGGTCGGCAAGGACCGGGTCGGCTCCGGTGGCGTGGTCCGCGATCCGGAGCTGCGTGCCGAAGCGGTGCTGGACGTGGCGGCGGCGGCCGCGCAGCTCGGCCTCGGGCTCGCTGACGTGGCGGCCAGCCCGCTGCCCGGGCCGAGCGGCAACGTGGAGTTCTTCGTATGGTTGCGCCGGGGCGCACCACCGGCCGACCCGCAGCGGGTGCGGGCGGTGGTGGCGGCCGGGCCGGACGGCCCGACCACGACCGGTGACGTGCCGGACGTGGCGGCGGAGGAGGTCGCAGGGTGAAGGCGCGCAGCGAGGGCACCGCAACGGGCCGCGGAAGGACACGCGGCCAGGCGGGGGCGACGGTGACGGTGGTGCGATACCGCCCGGTCGCGGACGGCTGGTCGGCCCGATGAGCCGGACCGCGCTGCTGGTGACCCACACGGGCCGTCGGCGCAGCACCGAACACGCCCGATCGGTCGCCGCCGACCTGATCGCCGCGGGTTTCGAGGTGCGGGTGGTCGCCGATGAGGCCGACGACCTGGACCTGCCGGGCGTGGTGCCGGTCGCGGGCCCGCAGGCCGCCGAGGGCGCCGAGATCGTCTTCGCACTCGGTGGGGACGGCACCTTCCTGCGCGCGGCCGAGTTGGCCCGGCCGGCGAAGGCGCCGCTGCTCGGCATCAACCTCGGCAAGGTGGGCTTCCTGGCCGAGGCGGAGATCGACGACCTGGACACCGCGGTCCGGGACGTCGTCGGTCGTAACTACACCGTCCACGAGCGGCTCACCCTGGACGTCACCGCCGAGTTCGACGGTGGGCCCACCATCGAGTCCTGGGCACTGAACGAGATCAGCATCGAGAAGGGCGAGCGGGCGCAGATGCTCGAGCTGCTCGTCGACGTGGACGGGCGGCCCCTGTCCCGTTACGGCTGCGACGGTGTCGTCTGCGCGACCCCCACCGGCTCCACCGCGTACGCGTTCTCCGGTGGCGGTCCGGTGGTGTGGCCGGAGGTGGAGGCGCTGCTGCTGGTGCCGATCAGCGCGCACGCGTTGTTCAGCCGCCCGTTGGTCACCGCCCCGACGTCCACCTTCGTGATCACCGTCGACCCGTTCACCACCCTCGCTGTGCTGTCCTGCGACGGGCGGCGCGTCTACGACCTCCCACCGGGGGCCCGGGTGACGGTGCGTCGGGGTGCTCTGCCGGTGCGCATCGTGCGGCTGCGGGCCCGCCCGTTCACCGACCGGCTGGTCGCCAAGTTCGACCTTCCCGTACACGGGTGGCGCGGCAGCCGCCGGTGATCGGGTGGCACACCGTCAGTGGTTGTCCGTTGTCCACCTGACGACATGTCGCCGCTGCGGCGGCTGGCGACTAGTGACCTGGTGACCGGCTCCGTCGCAGACTCCGAGCGGCCCTCATCCACGGATGGCGGGCCTACAGGAGTAGAGGAGCACATCGCATGCACTGGTCCCCACGCTGGCTCGCCGTCGGCGCGGTCGGCGCGTTGGTGGTCGGCCTCGCCGCACCGGCGTCCGCCGATCCGCCGGCCCGGCCCACCGAGCCGCACTCGGGCACGCCCGCCGCGGGCGTCGCGCCCGTCCGCATCACCCTGATCACCGGCGACCAGGTCGACCTGGTCCAGGCCGCGCCCGGCCGGGTCACCGCCAGCGTCCGACGCGGCCCGGGGCGGGAGCGGATCACCTTCCAGACCGTGGAGGTCGACGGCGGGCTGCGGGTGCTGCCCAGCGACGTCATGCCGTACCTCTCCGCAGGGGTGCTCGACGCCAACCTGTTCGACGTGCAGGAGTTGGCCGCCGACGGGTTCGGCGACGCCGCGCAGGGCGCGTTGCCGCTGATCGTCCGTTACCAGGAGCCGGCCGCCGGTCGGGTCCGGCCGCTCGCCGGCGCCACCGATGCCCGGCCGTTGGAGAGCATCAACGGCGCGGCGGTGCGGGTCGGCAAGGGTGACCTCGGTGGACTGTGGACCTCGCTGCGCGGTACGAGCGGGCAGCGTGTCGCCGCTGGTGCGCCGGCCACGCTCGGTGCCGGTGTCGCCCGGATCTGGCTGGACGGAAAGGTCCGTCCGACGCTGGAGCACAGCGTGCCGCAGATCGGCGCCCCGGCGGCGTGGGCGGCCGGCCGGGACGGTACCGGCGTGAAGGTGGCCGTGCTCGACACCGGCGTCGACGCGACCCACCCGGACCTGGCCGGGCGGATCGCCGAGGCACGGGACTTCTCCGGTGTCGGTAGCGCCCGTGACGGGAACGGCCACGGCACCCACGTGGCGTCCACCATCGCCGGCAGTGGCGCGGCGTCCGGTGGTCTGCGGAAGGGCGTCGCTCCCGGGGCGCAGCTGCTGATCGGCAAGGTGCTCGACGATGGTGGTTCGGGCTCCGACTCGGCCATCATCGCGGGGATGGAGTGGGCCGCCCACTCCGGTGCGAGGGTGGTCAGCATGAGCCTCGGCGGGTCTGCGACCGACGGCACCGACCCGATGAGCCAGGCGGTCAACGAGTTGACCGCCGAGACCGGGACGTTGTTCGTGGTCGCGGCCGGTAACGAGGGCGCGGCGCATACCGTCGGGGCACCCGGCGCGGCCGCTGCGGCGCTGACCGTCGGCGCGGTGGACCGCGACGACAACCTGGCGTCGTTCTCGAGTCGGGGCCCGCGGCTCGGTGACAACGGTCTGAAGCCGGAGATCACCGCGCCGGGTGTCGGCATCATCGCCGCGCGGGCTGCCGGCACCGCCATGGGTACGCCGGTGGACGACGCCTACACGAGCGCGAACGGCACCTCGATGGCCACCCCGCACGTGTCCGGAGCGGCGGCGATCCTCGCCCAGGAGCACCCCGACTGGACCGCCGGCATGCTCAAGGACGCGCTGGTCAGCACCACGAAGGCGAACCCGGCGCTGACCGTGTTCGAGCAGGGCGGCGGTCGGGTCGATGTGGCTCGGGCGCTCAGCCAGCGGGTGTACTCCTCCGGGACCGCCGACTTCGGGCGGCTCAGCACCGATGGCGCGGCGGCCGAGCGGAGCGTGACGTACACCAATGGCACCGCGGCCGCGCAGACCCTGCGGCTGGCCCTGGAGTTGCGCAACCTGGACACCGGCGCGGCCGAGACCGACGGTGTCTCGGTCGGCGGCCCAGAGGTGACCGTGCCGGCCGGCGGCAGCGTCGCCGTCGCGCTGCGGGCCGACCCGGCGAAGTTGGACCGGGGTCTGCACAGCGGGTGGCTGGTAGCGACTGGCGCGGACGGTGTGGCGGTGCGCACGGCGGTCGCCCTGACCCTCAGCGGTCCGCTGCACACCGTGACCGTGCAAGCGGTGGACATGCAGGGGCAGCCGGGCTTCGCGTCGGTGCTCACCCTCTTCGGTGAGAATCCCGAATCCGACTGGCTCGGCTGGGTCGGCGGTGAGGTGCAACTGCAGGTCGAGGAGGGCCCGTACCTGCTCGAGGCGTTGATCGAGCACGGCGCTCCGCTGGATGAGCAGGAGACCCTGGTCACCGACCCGGAGTTGCTGGTCGACCGGGATGTCACGGTGGTGCTCGACCCGCGTAAGGGCACTCCGGTGCGGATCGAGACGCCGAAGCCCTCCGAGCAGCAGGCTACGATCAGCTTCTACGAGCACCGGGTCTTCGGCAACGGCCGGCAGGTCGACCACGGGGTGCTGACCTTCAGCACCGTCCAGCAGCTCAACGTCACGCCGACCCGCCCGGTGCGCGAGGGCGAGTTCGAGTTCTCGTCGCGCTGGCAGTTGGTCGCACCGATGGTGGACGCGAAGATCAGCGGGGTGTCCGGTCCGCTGGACATCAACCTGATGGGCTACTCGCCGGCACCGTCCGACCGGCGGAAGCTGCCGCTGGTCTGGGCCGGCACCGGCACCCCCGGGGAGCTTGCCCGGGTGCGTGGCGCCGCGGCGCTGCTGACCACCAGCCCGGACGCCTCGGAGGAGGAGCAGATCGCGGTGGCAGCCGCCGCCGGTGCGAAGACGGTGCTCATCGTTCGGCCGGCCGACCAGAGCGCGTGGACGTCCTGGACGCCGTTGGGTGACCGGCTGCCGATCCCGGCGCTGGCGGTGGCGTACGACGACGGGCAGAAGGTGATCGCGGCGGCCAAGCGTGGTCGTACGACGCTGGACCTGACGTTGACCGTCGAGAGCCCGTACCTGTACGACGTGTGGCAGGTCTCGAAGGGTCGGATCCCGGAGCGGATCACGCACAAGGTCACCGCGCAGAACACCGCTGAGGTGACCGCCAGCTACGGGGGCGTCGGTGGTGAGTGGGCCACCGAGCAGCGCTTCGGTTGGCGTCCGTGGCAGGAGGCATCCTGGAACGACAACCAGCGGTTGGTGCGTGCCGGCAGCACCCGGCAGGAGTTCGTCAGCGCCGACGACTCCTGGTGGCAGCACCGGGTCCTGCACAAGATCACGTTCATGCCTGATGGGCAGTTGACCGGTGGCCTGGCCGAGCAGCCCCGGCGGTACTCCGGTGCCGACCGGGTGAGCGAGACCTGGCACGCCCCGGTGATCCGGCCGGCCGTGCCGGCCGGCGGCGGGGCGCCGGTGCCCACGCGTACGAAGGACACGCTGGACGTGCGGGTGGCGGAGTTCGTCGACGCCGAGGGTCACTACAGCGTGGCCGGCGCCAGCGAGGAGCCGGACACCGTCGAGGCTCGGCTCAGCCGCAACGGGCAGCAGATCGCCGACCTGTCCAGCGGGTGGGCTCCGGTGCCCACCACCGGAGACAAGGCCCGCTACCGGCTGGACCTGACCACGCGGCGATCCTCGTCGGAGTGGCGCTACGCCACCCAGACCGACACGGCCTGGGAGTTCACGTCGGCTCGACCGGCGGGCGACGCCGCGACGCCGTTGTCGCTGCTGCAGGTCGACTACCGGGTGCCGGCCGACCTGCTCGGCACGGTACGCGGCAACCGGCCGCACGAGCTGGGGGTGACCCTGCGTCAGCCGGCCGGGGTGCCCGCGCCGACCGGCACCAGTGTCCGCGTGCAGGTCTCCTTCGATGGGGGCGTCACCTGGCGGAACGCGCCGACGAAGGGGTCGGGCACCCGGTACACCGCGACCGTGCCGGCGGGGCGTGGAACGGTGTCGCTGCGGGTGCACGCCGCCGACCGGGCCGGGAACGTCGTCGACCAGACGGTGCTTCAGGCGTACGGACTGCGCTGACCTGCGCGGGGCGGGGCGGCTGGGCCGTCCCGCCCCGCCCGGACAGGGCCCGCCGTCGGTCGACGGCGGGCCCTGCGGCGTCAGAGCCAGCCGCGTCGGGCGACCTGGAACGCCAGGCCCGGCCGGGTGTCCACACCGGCGGCGGCCATCAGGTCGGCGATGCGTCGTTGCACGGTCCGCCGGCTCACCCCGAGCTGGGAGGCGATGGACTTGTCCGGTACGCCGGCCACGAACAGCGACAGCAGCCGGGCCTCGTCGGCGTCCGGTTGGTAACCGTCACTCGGGTGGTCCTCGGGGTCCGGCCGTCGCCCCTCGGTCGGCACGACGGCGAGGGGGTCGTCGAGCCGCAACCGGGTGGCCACCCGCCAGTGGCTGTCGAAGAGGGCGAGCAGCGCGTCGAGTAGTTGACTGCGGCCGATCACGGCGGCGCTCGGTTCACCACCGTCGCGGTCGGGCACCAACGGGCAGACGGCGATGCGGGCGTCCACGATGGCCAGTCGGACCGGTAGCCGGTCCAGGACCCGGGCCTGCTCCCCGGCGGCGACCCCCTTGGCCAGGTCGGCCAACGCGCCCGGTTCCAACAGCAGGTCACGCTCGTAGATGGCCCGGTAGCTCACGCCGCGGGCCAACGCGTCGAACTCCTCGACGTTCTCCGGGCCGGCCATGGCGAGGGGGTTGGCCCGACAGAACCACAGCACCTCCGTACGTGCCGAATTCTGCAGATCGCGCAGACGGTCCCGGAGCGCCCGCGTGCCGGTGATCACCTCGACGAGGTGGTCGACGTCGTGCCGCCGCAGCCCGGACCGGTACTCCTCGGCCAGCTGGGTGACCCGTCGGCGGGCCGCCTCCAGGTCCTCCTGGCGGCGCAGCAGCGTCGCGCCGAGGGCGACGTCCGGGGCGGTGGGGCGCAGCGGTGCGTTCGGATCGTTGTCGGTGGGCTGCACCAGGCCCTTGGCGCGCAGCGCCTCGACCTGGGCGACGACCTGCTCGCGGGGCCGGTCCAGGCGACGGACCAACTCGTCGATGCGGGCCGTGGTGAGCTGGAGCAGGCAGCGGTAGAGCTCCTCCTCAGCCGTGGTCAGGCCGATCACGTCCAACACGGGGCAGAACTGTACGTCGGCTGGGTGTCGGCCGTACCCGGGCCCGTCGGCTGGTCAACTGTCGGGCCTCGCGTCTACTGTCGGTGGCTGTGCTGGAAGAGCTGCGCATCACCGGACTCGGCGTCATCGACGACACCACGCTGCCGTTGACCGGCGGCATGAACGTGATCACCGGCGAGACCGGTGCGGGCAAGACGATGGTGGTGACCGGCCTCGGCCTGCTCTTCGGCGGCCGGGCCGACGCCGGGCGGGTCCGGGCCCAACCCGGCCGTGCGGTGGTGGAGGGGCGGTTGCGCCTGCAGGGGCGGGTCGCCGACGCCGTGCACGCGCGGATCACCGAGGCCGGTGGCGAGCCCGACGAGGACGGCTCGGTGCTGCTGAGCCGTACGGTGACGGTGGAGGGGCGCTCGCGCGCCCACGTCGGCGGCCGGAGCATGCCGGTGTCGATGCTCGGTGAGGTCGGCGAGCAGGCGGTGGCCGTGCACGGCCAGTCCGACCAGCTGCGGCTGCTGCGCCCGGCCGAGCAGCGGGCCGCCCTGGACCGGTTCGCCGGCCCCGGGCACGAGAAGCTGCTCGACGCGCTGCGCGAGGCGTACACCGGGTGGCGGCGGGTGGTCGACGACCTGGCCGACCGGCGACGCAACGCCCGCGAGCGCAACCAGGAGGCCGACCTGCTGCGGCTCGGCCTCGACGAGATCACCCGGGTCGATCCGCAGCCCGGTGAGGATGACGAGCTGAAGACCGAGGCGCAGCGGCTGGAGCACGCCGAAGGGCTGCGGACCGCCGCGCAGATCGCGCAGCAGTGTGTGGCGGGTGGTGCGGAGGCCACCGACGAGACACCCGACGCGGCGGCGCTGCTCGGCACCGCCCGACGGACGTTGGAGGCGCAGTCCGGCACCGACCCGGCGCTGGGTGAGCTGGCGGCCCGCCTGGAGGAGGCGGCGACCCTGGTCACCGACGTGTCGGCGGAGTTGTCGGCGTACCTGGCGACGCTCGACGCGGACCCGGCCCGGTTGCAGCACGTCTACGAGCGGCGGGCGGCGCTGCGCGCGTTGACCCGAAAGTACGCCGACGACGTCGACGGGGTGATCGCCTGGGCCGATCGGGCGCGCACCCGACTGTCCGACCTGGACACGTCCGACGATCTGCTGGACGAGTTGGAGCGGGACGGCCAGCGGCTCGCCGTCGAGGTGGCCGACCTGGCGGGGCGGGTGTCGGTCTCCCGGCAGGAGGCGGCGGTCCGTTTCGCCGACCAGGTCACCGTCGAGTTGGCCGGTCTGGCGATGCCCCACGCGCGGATCGAGGTGGCGGTGCTGCCCCGCCCGGCCGGGCGCGCCGAGCCGACGCTGTCGGTCAACGGCGTCGAGGTGGGTGTCACTCCCGACGGTGGTGACGAGGTGGAGCTGCGGTTGCTGGCCCACCCCGGAGCGCCGTCGTTGCCGTTGCAACGCGGTGCCTCCGGCGGTGAGTTGTCCCGGGTGATGCTCGCCATCGAGGTGGTGTTCGCCGGTTCGGGTGGCCCGCCCACGTTGGTCTTCGACGAGGTCGACGCGGGGGTCGGCGGTCAGGCGGCGGTGGAGATCGGCCGGCGGCTGGCCCGTCTGGCCCGCAGCCACCAGGTGTTGGTCGTCACACATCTGCCGCAGGTGGCCGCGTTCGCCGACCGGCACCTGGTGGTGGCGAAGGACACCGGTGGCGCGGTGACGACCAGCGGTGTGCGGGTGGTGGAGGACACCGAGCGGGCCCGGGAGTTGGCGCGAATGCTGGCAGGTTTGCCCGATTCGGATCTGGGTATCGCCCACGCCGAGGAGCTTCTGGCCGTGGCCGCCAAGGAAAGGCGGCTGTGACGCCGCGTATTGTGAGCGCAAGCACAACGGCTTGTGCCGACGTGTGCTTCCCTGGGTAGGCGGCCCTGCTCAGGCATGTCGCGACAGAAAAGCCTGCCTCACATGCCAGGATGGTCACGATGCGTCTACCCACGTTGCGCCGGAACCGGAACGCCGAACCGGGCACAGTCCTCGGCACCGCGCGCCTTGATCGCCGGACGAAGCGCCTGGTCGGCCGGCTGCGCCCGGGCGACATCGCGGTCATCGACCACGTCGACCTGGACCGGGTGGCGGCCGATTCGCTCGTCGCGGTCGGGGTCGGCGCGGTGCTCAACGCCAAGCCCTCGGTCTCCGGCCGTTACCCGAACCTCGGCCCGGAGGTGTTGATCGCCGCCGGCATTCCGCTCCTCGACGACCTCGGGGAGGGCGTCTTCGAGCAGGTCCGCGAGGGCGACCAGGTCCGCATCGAGGGCAACACGGTCTTCGCCGGTGACGAGCCGGTGGCGCACGGCAGCCTGCAGGACGCCGAGTCGGTCGCGAAGGCCATGGCCGACGCCCGGGAGGGTCTGTCGGTGCAGTTGGAGGCGTTCGCCGCCAACACGATGGACTACCTCCGCCAGGAGCGCGACCTGCTGCTCGACGGTGTGGGCGTGCCCGACATCGAGACCCAGATGCAGGGTCGGCACTGCCTGATCGTGGTGCGCGGCTACGACTACAAGGCCGACCTGGACGTGCTGCGCCCGTACATCCGGGAGTTCAAGCCGGTGCTCATCGGTGTCGACGGCGGCGCGGACGCGCTGGTCGAGGCCGGGTACACCCCCGACATGATCATCGGGGACATGGATTCGGTCACCGACGACGTGTTGCGCTGCGGCGCCGAGGTGATCGTGCACGCCTACCCGGACGGGCGGGCGCCCGGCCTGCCCCGGGTCAACGGCCTCGGTGTGCCGGCGATCACCTTCCCGGCCGCGGCGACCAGCGAGGACCTGGCCATGCTGCTCGCCGACGAGAAGGGCGCCTCGCTGCTGGTCGCGGTCGGCACCCACGCCACCCTCGTCGAGTTCCTGGACAAGGGTCGCGGCGGGATGGCCTCGACGTTCCTGACCCGGCTGAAGGTCGGCGGCAAGCTGGTCGACGCCAAGGGTGTGAGCCGGCTCTACCGGCAGAGCATCTCCGGTTCGTCGTTGCTGTTGCTGGTGCTGTCGGCGATCGCGGCGATGGCGTCCGCGGTCGCTGTGTCGACCGTCGGGAAGGCGTACCTGGGCGTGGTCGCCGAGTGGTGGGACAATTTCGTGTTCCAGCTGTACCGGCTCTTCTAGTTCCCGACCGATCAAGAGGCTGCAAGCGTGATCAACTTCCGCTACCACGTGGTGTCCCTCACCGCGGTGTTCCTGGCTCTGGCGATCGGCCTGGTGGTCGGCACGGCCGCCCTCAACGGTCCGGTCGCCGATTCGCTCGAGGGACAGGTCACCGGGCTGCGTAAGGACAACCAGTACTGGCGCCAGCAGGTCAACAACATGGAGAAGCAGCTCGGGCTGGAGGAGGAGTTCGCCGAGGAGATTTCCCAGGTCGTCCTCCCCGGCACCCTGACCGGGCGGCGCGTGCTGGTGCTCACCCTGCCGAACGGGCGCGACCACACCGAGGGTGTGCTCAAGAAGCTCCAGCAGGCCGGCGCCACCATCACCGGCCGGGTCGACCTGCAGGACAAACTCATCAACCCGGACAACAACTCCAACCTGCTGGAGTTGGCCGTCACCGCCGCCCGCCCGACCGCGCAGACCACCGGCCTGCCCGGCAACGGGCACGGGGTCGAGACCTCCAGCGCCCTGCTGGCCAGCGTCCTGCTGGACCGGCCCCAGGGCACGGCGCCGGTCAGCGACGCCGACCGGCGGGCGGTGCTCGCCGCCTACAACAACGCCGGTTACCTGACCACCGACAACAACAAGGTCACCGGCTCGGCGGAGGCCGTCGTCGTGGTCAGCGGCCAGCCGTACGTCGACAAGGACTCCGAGAAGCGGGACGAGTCGGTCGTCAAGATCGCCGAGCAGTTCGACCGCACCGGGTCGATCGTGGTGGCCGGCAACGGCTCCGCCGGCGGCAACCTGGTGTCCGTGGTCCGCGGTGACCCGGTGCTCGCCCAGACCATCTCCACGGTCGACAACGCCAACACCGTCCAGGGTCAACTGGTCACCAGCCTCGCTCTGGTGCAGCAACTCACCGAGAAGAAGGCCGGCCAGTACGGCGTCGGCGACAACGCTCCGTCCCTGCTGCCTAGACTGCCCCAGTGAGCGAACGACGTACCCCCGTGTCCGTAACCGGCAAGGCGACGCGTGAGCGAGCGAACCTGAGGCAGTGCGGGGCGGCGGCGTGAGGGCCCTGGGTCGGCTTCTGCTCGCCGGTGCTGGTGCCGCGGCGGCCCGGTACGCGCTGCGGGAGGTGCGTACCTCCCCGGTCGGGCCCACGCTGGAGCGCACCAACTTCCGTGGCCGCACGGTGACCCTCGCCGCCGGGCCGGCGCTCGCCGCCGGTGCGGCCGCCGCTGGCGCCTTCGGTGCCACCAGCGGCGCCTCCGGTGGGGCCGCCCTGGTCGCCGGCCTGGGCGCCGGTGGCGTCGGGCTGTACGACGACGTGGTCGGCGCCCGGCCGGCGCAGAAGACCGCCAAGGGCTTCGCCGGCCACCTCGCCGCGCTGCGCGAAGGGCGGATCACCGCGGGCCTGGTCAAGATCGTCGGGGTGGGTGCGGCCGGGCTGGGTGCCGCCGCGCTGCTCGCCGCCGACCCCCGGGTCGCCGCGCACCCGCGCCGGCAACGGCACGGATCCGTCGGCCGGGGCGTCGACGTGCTGCTCGGCGCTGGCGTGATCGCCGGCACCGCCAACCTGCTCAACCTGCTCGATCTGCGGCCCGGCCGGGCCATCAAGTCCGGGCTGCTGCTCGCCGCGCCGCTGACCGGCGGCCCGCACGGCGGGATCGCCGCGGGTGCGGCCGGCGCCGCCGCCGGTCTGCTCCGCGATGACCTGGCCGAGGACGTGATGCTCGGCGACAGCGGCGCGAACGCCCTCGGGGCGCTGCTCGGCGTCGCGCTCGCCGCCCGCACCGGCCCGCTCGGCCGGGCCGCCGTGCTCGCCGTGCTCGCCGGTCTCACCGCCACCAGCGAGAAGGTCAGCTTCACATCGGTGATCCAGCGGACCCCGGGGCTGCGCGAGCTCGACGCACTGGGCCGACGCGCCGACTGACGTGACCAGACCGGCCCCCCTCGCCGGCGCCGGCCGGTTGGCCGGGGCAGCCGCGCTCATCGCCATCCTGACCGTGGCCAGTCGGCTCGCCGGCTTAGGCCGCACCGCCGTGTTCACCTGGAGCCTGGCGCCCACCGACCTCGGGGGCACCTACGTGGTGGCCAACGCGGTGCCGAACTTCATCTTCGAGATCGTCGCCGGGGGAGCGCTGGCCAGTCTCGTCGTACCGCTCCTGGCTGGCGCGGTCGTCGCGGGTGACCGCATGGCGGTGGCCCGCACCACCGGGGCTCTGCTGACCTGGACGCTGGCCCTGCTGGTGCCGCTCGCGGTGCTGGTGGTGGTGTTCGCCGGGCCGGTGGTCGAGTCGCTGGGCCATCACCTGACCGCCGCCCAGCAGCAGAGCGGCGTCCGGATGCTGCGGGTCTTCGCGCCGCAACTGCCGCTGTACGGGGTCGGCATCGTGCTCACCGGGGTGCTTCAGGCGCATCGCCGTTTCGCCTGGCCGGTGCTCGCCCCGTTGTTGTCCAGCCTCACCGTCATCGTCGTCTACCTGGGGTTCACCGCGTCGCAGGGCCGGTACGCCACCGTCGGCGGGGTGAGCCCCGGCGGCGAGTTGCTGCTCTCCGCCGGCACCACCCTCGGTGTGGTGGTGCTGTCGTTGTCGCTGCTGATCCCGGTCCGTCGGTTGCGCCTGGGGCTGCGCCCCGGCTTCGGGTTCACCGCCGACGCGCGGGCCCGGGTGGGCGGGTTGGCGGTGGCCGGCGCGGTCACCGTCACCACCCAGCAGATCGCCCTGATCGTCAGCCTGAACCAGGTCACCGCCGGGGCGCGGAGCAACCCGGGCGTCTACAACCTGGCGCAGACCGTCTATCTGTTGCCGTGGGCGGTGCTGGCGGTGCCGCTGGCCATCGCGGCGTATCCGACCCTGGCAGCGGCGCGCGCCGCCGGTGACGAGGACACCTACCGGGCGACCCTGGCGCCGGCCGTGCGCGGTGTGCTGCTGTTCAGTTGCCTCGGCACGGCCGCGCTGATCGGGACCGCCGGGCCGGTCGGGCACTTCTTCTTCTCCGAGCCGACCGCCTCGACCGCCGCCGCGGCGATCATCGGGTACGCCCCGGGCCTGATCGGCTACGGCCTCTTCGCGGTGCTCACCCGGGCGCTCTACGCCCGGGGTGAGACCCGGGCGGCGACGGTCGCCACCGCCGTCGGCTTCCTCGTGGTGCCGGCCGCCGTCCTGCTGCTCCGTGAGCTGCTGCCGTTGCGGGACCGGGTGCTCGCGGTGACGTCCGCGAACTCGGTGGGGATGCTCGTGCTCGGTGCCCTGCTGCTCCTGGCGGTGCTGCGCAGCGCCGGCCGTCCCGCCCTCGCGGGCGCGGCACGCGCCGGGGCGGCCGGTGGTCTCGCCGGTGTGCTCGCCGCGCTCGCCGGTCTGGGCCTCACCCGATGGCTCGACTCGCCGGGCGGCGGCACCCCGACGATGGCGGTGGCACTCGGTCAGGGCATGCTGTCCGGGGTTCTGGTTGGGGCGGTGTTCCTCGCTGTGGTCTGGTTCGTCGACCGGCGGGACGTACAGCCACTGCTCGCCGGGGTGTTGCGGCGGCTGCGTCGGCGAGGGCCACGGGGCGACGCGCCGACGCCCGCTGCGGGCTCCCCGGAGCGGGGCGACGGGAAGGAGACGGCGACTCGATGAGCGAGGCAAGTCTGCCTGCCGGCTGGTCGGGCACCGTCGCGTTGGTGCTCGCGTCCAGCACCGGCGGGGTCGGCCAGCACGTCCGCTCGGTGGCCCGGGGCCTTGTCGCGGGCGGCTCCACCGTCCTGGTCTGCGGGCCCGCGGCAACTCAGGAGCAGTTCGACTTCGTCGGTGTCGGTGCGCGGTTCGAGCCGGTGGAGATCCCGGCCAGCCCGACCCCGGCCGACGCCCGGGCGGTGCTCGCCCTGCGGCGGCTGCTCTCCGCCACCGGTGTCGACGTGGTGCACGCGCACGGCCTGCGGGCCGGGTTGGTCGCCGTGCTGGCCCGTCCCGCCGTCCCGCTGATCGTCACCTGGCACAACGCGGTGCTCGCGGGCGGATTACGCGGCGGGGTGTCCCGACTCGTGGAACGCGTGGTGGCCCGGGGGGTCCGGGTGGCCCTCGGCGCGTCCGCGGATCTGGTGCGACGGGCTGCCGAGCTGGGCGCCGCTGACGCCCGGCTCGCCCCGGTCGCCGCGCCGACACTGCCCGCGCCCCGGCGACGCCCGGCGGCGGTACGCGCCGAGTTCGGCGTACGCCCGGACCAGCCGTTGATCGTCTCGGTGGGCCGTCTGCACCCGCAGAAGCGCTACGACGTGTTGATCGACGCGGCGGCGCGCTGGCGTACGCGTACCCCGCCGCCGGTCGTGGTGATCGCCGGCAGCGGGCCGGCCTATCTGCCGCTGGCCGCGCGGACCTCCGCGGCCCGCGCTCCGGTGACCCTGCTGGGGCACCGCACCGATGTGGCGGACCTGCTCGCCGGCGCCGACCTCGCGGTGGTGACCAGCGACTGGGAGGCTCGGCAGCTCTTCGCCCAGGAGGCGCTGCGCGCTGGCGTACCGCTGGTGGCCACCGCGGTCGGCGGGCTGCCGGAGTTGGTGGGGGACGCTGCCCGGCTGGTCCCCGCCGGCGATGTGGACGCCGTCGACGCCGCGGTGCGGGCGCTGCTGGACGACCCGGCGGCCCGAGCCGAGTTGGGTCGCCGCGGCGCCGAACGGGCGGCGACGTGGCCGACCGAGACGGACACGGTGGCCGCGCTGGCCGCCCTCTACGCCGAGGTGGCCGCAGGCCCCTCCGGTCCGGCGACCGCGCCGGGCTCCGACGCCCCCAGAACGGGACACCGGTGATGCTGCGCCGAATCGCGCCCGCCCTGTTGACCGTGCTCGTGGTGGCCCTGGGCGTCACCGCGCTGGCCGCCCGCCCACCCCGGGGTGTCCCGCAACGCACCGCCGACTTCGTGGTGCTCGCCGGGGTCGCCGGGTTGCGGTGGGAGGACGTGGATCCGCAGAGCACCCCGACGTTGTGGCGGATGGCCCAGGACGGGTCGATCGGCTCGCTGTCGGTGCGTTCCGCGCACCGACCCACCTGCCCGGTGGACGGCTGGTTGACCCTGGGCGCGGGCAGTTTCGCCGCGTGGAACGGTAGCCGGGTGGCCGACGGGTGCCCGCCGGCCGGGGTGGCGGTGGAGCAACCCGACGGCATCGGCGCGAACCTGCCCGACCAGGAGAGCGTGGTGCAGTACAACCAGCAGCGCCTGTCCTGGGGTGCCCTGCCCGGGTCGCTGTCGGAGTCGGTCCGCTGTTCCGTCGCGGTGGGCCCGGGTGCGGCCGTGGCGGCGGCCCGACCGTTCGGCCGTGTCGACCGGTACGCGTCGGCGTTGCCGGCCGATCCGCGAGGGCTGCTCGGCTCGTGCGTCCTGAGCATCGTCGACCTCGGCACGGTCGAGGGGACCGACCCGGCGTCGCGTGCCGAGGAGGCCCGAGCGGCGGACGCCCAACTGGCCCGGGTGCTGGCGGCCCGACCACCACGGTCGTTGGTGCTGGTCGCGGGGATCTCCGATACCGCCGCGCCGTCGCGGCTGCACGTGGCGGTCGCAGACGGGCCGGGCTGGGAGCGGGGATGGCTCACCTCGGCCAGCACCGGCCGGGACGGCTATCTGCAACTTGTCGACCTCGCGCCGACCGCCCTCGCCGCGCTGGGCCGGCCGATGCCGGAGCGACTCTTCCTCGGCCGTCCGGCGATCAGCACCGGTGGTCGTCCCACCGACCTGGCGGACGCGATCGACGCCCCGGTGAACGCCGATCGGGAGGCGTCCGCCCAGCGGAGCATCTCCGGCCGGTTCTTCACCCTGCTCGCCGTCGTGCAGGTGTTGCTGGCGCTGGCCATCCTGCCGTTGCTGCGTCGGGCCCGACCGCACGCCGGGCCGACCGGCCCGACCCCGGTCTCCGCGCGGATCGTGGCGGTGGTGGAGGTGCTGCTGGTCGCCGCGGCGTTGACGGTCCCGGCGGCGCTGCTCGCCGACGCGGTGCCCTGGTGGCGTGGTGAGCACCCCGGCTGGATCTTCGCCGGGGTCACCGCGTTGTTGGTGGCCGCCGGCACCGCGGCGGTGCGGTTCGCCCCCGGGTACGCGGGCACCCTCGGCCCGGTGGGCGCGGTGGCCGGCCTCACCACCCTCGTCGTCGGGCTGGACGTGCTCACCGGGGCCAGCCTCCAACTCAACGGGGTGGTGGGCTACTCCGCGTTGCAGGGAGGCCGCTACGCCGGGCTGAGCACGGTGGGGCTGGGCGCGTTCCTCGCGGGCGCGTTGCTCGCCGGGGGTTGGCTCGCGCAACGGGTGCACCGCGGCTGGCGGCCGGCGGTGATGGTGGCTGTGGGTGGCCTCGCCGTGGTGGTGGTCGGCAGCCCGTACCTGGGTGCCGACCCGGTCGGTGCGATCGCGCTCACCGCCGGGGTGAGCGTCGCCGCCGTGATCAGCGCCGGCGGCTGGTTGACGATCAGCCGGTTGGCCTGGGCCAGCATGGCCGCCCTGGCGGTCGGCATCGGCTTCGCCGTGGTGGATCTGCGCCGCCCGGCGGCGGAGCGGGGCAGCCTGGGTCGGTTCCTCTCCGCGCTCGGCGACGGCACCGGCGGATTCACCGTGCACCGATCCAGCACGGAGAATTTCGAGACGTTGGTCAACAGCCCGCTGACCGTGCTCGCGTTGGCCGGTGGGTTGCTGGTGTGGTTCGCCCTGCTGCAGCCGTGGGGTGGGCTGATGCGGTTGTTCGGCATCTACCCGGCGGTCCGGGCCGCGTTGGCCGGCACCGTGGTCGCCGCTGTGCTCGGTGGTGTGCTCGACGGTGCGGCGCTGGACGTGATGGGCGCCGCCGCCGCGCTGGTGGTGCCGATGGCCGCCCTGGCATCGCTGCGGGTCCTCGGGCACGCCGCCGACCGGACCCGCCCCGCCCCGGGCCGCTCCCGCGCGGACGCCGACGACGACTCGGGGCCGGGTGGGATTGGCCCGGCCGCTGGGGGCGACGGCCCGACCGGTGGTGGGGGGCCGCTGGGCGCGGTCCACCCGCGTCCGATCAGCGGCCCGCCCGCGCCCGCGAAGGCGCTCGCGCCGCCGGAAACCCCGGTCGACCGCGCCACCGACGCCGACGACGACCCGGTGGAACCGACCGCGAGCGGGTCGACCGACCCGGCGGGGCCGACCGCGAGCGGGTCGGCTCCGGACGCGGCGCCGGCGGTGCCCGTGCCGCCCCGGCAGGTCACCCGATCATCGACCGAGGTTGCCGCGCCCTGACCGTCGGACCTCGTCCGGGTGGCCCGGTGGTGTCGCAGCCGGGGTGCGGCCTGCGGGTACCCGTCCGGGAGGTGTTACCGTCGAGTCCCGTGGATCGCGTGATCACTTTGTTGATCAAGCACGGCGGTCTGCATGACCGCGACAGACGACACGGGAGCAGGCCTTGGCCCCATCAGCACGGACGACCAGGCACATTTTCGTCACCGGGGGCGTCGCCTCCTCGCTGGGTAAGGGCCTCACCGCCTCCAGCCTCGGTAACCTGCTGACCGCGCGCGGGTTGCGCGTGGTGATGCAGAAGCTCGACCCCTACCTGAACGTCGACCCGGGGACGATGAACCCGTTCCAGCACGGCGAGGTCTTCGTCACCGAGGACGGCGCCGAGACCGACCTCGACGTCGGGCACTACGAGCGCTTCCTGGACCGGGCGCTGTCCGGTAAGGCGAACGTCACCACCGGCCAGATCTACTCCGACGTGATCGCCAAGGAGCGGCGCGGCGAGTACCTGGGCGACACCGTCCAGGTCATCCCGCACATCACCAACGAGATCAAGTCGCGGATCCTGGCGATGGCCGACCCGGACGAGGACGGCCAGCTCCCCGACGTGGTGATCACCGAGGTCGGCGGCACGGTCGGCGACATCGAGTCGCTGCCGTTCCTGGAGGCGATCCGCCAGGTCCGCCACGACCTCGGCCGGGACAACTGCTTCTACCTGCACGTCTCGCTGGTGCCGTACCTGGCGCCGTCGGGGGAGCTGAAGACCAAGCCGACCCAGCACTCGGTGGCGCAACTGCGCAACATCGGTATCCAGCCGGACGCGATCGTGCTGCGGTGCGACCGGGAGATCCCGGTGAAGCTCAAGGAGAAGCTGTCGCTCTACTGCGACGTGGACGCCGAGGCGGTCGTCGCCGCACCGGACGCCCCGAGCATCTACGACATCCCGAAGGTGCTGCACCGGGAAGGGCTCGACGCGTACGTGGTGCGTCGGCTCGGCCTGTCCTTCCGGGACGTGGACTGGGCCAGCTGGGACGACCTGCTGGAGCGGGTGCACCGGCCCCGGCACACGGTCACCGTGGCGGTGGTCGGCAAGTACGTCGACCTGCCCGACGCGTACCTGTCGGTCAGTGAGGCGATCCGGGCGGCCGGGTTCGGCCACCGGGCCCGCGTGCAGCTGCGCTGGGTGCCCAGCGACGAGTGCGTCACCCCGGCCGGCGCCGCGGCGGCGTTGGCCGGCGTGGACGGCATCCTCATCCCCGGCGGCTTCGGCGTCCGCGGCATCGAGGGCAAGATCGGCACTGCCCGGTACGCCCGCGAGAACGGCATCCCGCTGCTCGGCCTGTGCCTCGGTCTGCAGTGCATGACCATCGACGTGGCCCGGCACCTGGCCGGCCTGGACGGCGCCAACTCGTTGGAGTTCGACGAGCAGGCCGCGCACCCGGTCATCGCCACGATGGCCGACCAGGAGGACATCGTCGCCGGCAAGGGCGACCTGGGCGGCACCATGCGGCTCGGGGCGTACCCGGCGGCGCTGACCGCGGGTTCGATCGTCGCCGAGGCGTACGGCAGCACCGAGATCAGTGAGCGGCACCGGCACCGGTACGAGGTGAACAACGCCTACCGGGACGCGCTGTCCAAGGCGGGCCTGCACATCTCCGGCACCTCGCCGGATGGTCGGCTGGTGGAGTTCATCGAGCTGGACCGGGGCCTGCACCCGTTCTTCGTGGCCACCCAGGCGCACCCGGAGCTGAAGAGCCGCCCCACCCGTCCGCATCCGCTGTTCGCGTCGTTCGTCAAGGCCGCGGTGGCGTACTCGCAGGCCGACCAGTTGCCGGTCGACCTGGACGCGGCGGCGGCGGAGGCCCCGTCGACGCGTAAGGCCGCCCGCAACGGCGCCGCGACGAAGGCGGCATCCGCGTCGTGAGCGAGCGAACCATCAGGCTCAGCAGCGTGGCGCCTCGCGCCGCCGCCGAGCACAGCGAGGCGACGGCGTGAGCGAGCGCGGCGAGCACCGCTACGAGGTGCGCTCGCGCGAGGAGCGGTACCGGGGGCGGATCTTCGACGTGGTCACCGACGAGGTGACCATGCCGGGCGGCGGGACCGGGCTGCGGGACCTCGTCCGGCACGTTGGGGCGGTGGCCGTGGTGGCGCTCGACGACGCCGGCCGGGTGGTGCTGATCCGGCAGTACCGGCACCCGGTCGGGCGGCACCTGTGGGAGCTGCCCGCCGGGCTGATGGACGTCTCCGGCGAGGAGTTGCCGGCCGCCGCGTTGCGGGAGTTGGCCGAGGAGGCGGACCTCACCGCCGCGCGGATCGACGTGCTGGTCGACCTGCACAGCTCGCCCGGGTTCACCAACGAGTTGGTGCGGGTCTTCCTGGCGAGGGACCTGACCGCGGTGCCGGCCGACGAGCGCCACGAGCGCCGCGACGAGGAGGCCGACCTGCAGGTCGTCCGCTTCGACCTGGACCAGGCCGTCGCGATGGTCCTGGCCGGTGAGGTCACCAACGCGTCCGCGGTGGCCGGGCTGCTGGCCGCGGCCCGGGCCCGGGACACCGGCTGGTCGGGGCTGCGTCCGGCGGACGCGCCGCTGCCACGCTGAGCGTCGTCGCCGGTCCAGCTGGCGAGGGAGTACGCGCAAAGGGGCCCCGCGGTCAACCGCGGGGCCCCTTTCGCTGGCTGGTCTAGGAGTCGCGCAGCGGACGGCCCTGCGCGTCCGTGCCGCCGTTGACCAGGATGAGGATGCCGTCGATGACGCCCCAGAGAGCGCCGAAGCCGCAGGTCACCAGGCTCACGACGAGCTGGAGAACGGCGATCTTGGTGTGTCCGGTGTAGAACCGACCGGCACCGAAGGTGCCGAGCAGGATGCCGAGGATGCCCGCGACGATCTTGCTCTTGTCGGAGACGCCCTGGGGGTACCCCGGCTGGGGGTACCCGGGCTGGTAAGGAGGAGTGGTCATGCGCGGACACATTAGTGATCGACTCGTCCGCTGTCCGCACCGGCACCCAGCAGATGGGACGATAGTGGTCGAACACTGTCCTGACGGTTGAGGCGATGATCGACCGGCGAATCCGGGCGGTGCCCTGACACTCCGTCAGGACACCCGGGCACCGGATGCCACTGTGCTGGCTCGCGGTGGCACCGGACGCGCCTAGACTGCCGCCGGCGGGACCGGTGGACCGCGGTGGCAAAGGGGCCATTGCGGCGCCGAGCAGTCGGGGGAGAGCAGCCCCGAAGAGAGGTGTCTGCATCGTGAAGGTCGGAATCCCACGCGAGGTCAAGAACCACGAGTACCGCGTGGCGATCACGCCAGCGGGCGTCAACGAGTTCACCCGCAGCGGCCACGAGGTCTTCATCGAGTCCGGCGCCGGGCTCGGCTCCAGCATCACCGACGAGGAGTTCGCCGCCGCCGGCGCGAAGATCCTCGCCACCGCCGACGAGGTCTGGGAGACCGCCGAGCTGGTGCTCAAGGTCAAGGAGCCGATCGCCGAGGAGCACCACCGGATGCGTCCCGGGCAGGTGCTCTTCACCTACCTGCACCTGGCCGCCTCCAAGGAGTGCACCGACGCGCTGCTCGACCGCAAGGTCACCGGCATCGCGTACGAGACCGTCGAGCTGCCCGACCGGTCGCTGCCGCTGCTCGCCCCGATGTCCGAGGTGGCCGGCCGGCTCGCCCCGCAGGTGGGCGCCTTCTACATGATGCGTACCGGCGGCGGGCGCGGTGTGCTGCCCGGTGGTGTCTCCGGGGT
This sequence comes from Micromonospora arborensis, assembly GCF_003205615.1. Classification (GTDB taxonomy): domain Bacteria; phylum Actinomycetota; class Actinomycetes; order Mycobacteriales; family Micromonosporaceae; genus Micromonospora; species Micromonospora arborensis. The sequence goes on from NZ_PYBV01000055.1 coordinate 26,568, forward strand.
GTACGCGGCCAAGACCGTGGTCATCGGCGCCGGCGTCTCCGGCCTGAACGCCGCAGCGATCGCGCTGGGCCTGCAGTCCGAGGTGCTGCTGCTGGACAAGAACGTCGCCCGGCTGCGCTCGGCCGACGCCATCTACCGCGGCCACCTGCAGACCGTCGCCTCCAACGCCTACGAGGTCGAGCGGGCGGTGCTCGACGCCGACCTGGTCATCGGCGCGGTGTTGGTGCCCGGCGCGAAGGCCCCAAAGCTGATCTCCAACGAGCTGGTCTCCCGGATGAAGCCGGGCAGTGTGCTCGTCGACATCGCCATCGACCAGGGCGGCTGCTTCGAGGACTCGCGCCCCACGACCCACGCCGACCCGGTCTACAAGGTGCACGAGTCGATCTTCTACTGCGTCGCGAACATGCCCGGCGCGGTGCCGAACACCAGCACGTACGCCCTGACCAACGTCACCCTGCCGTACGCGCTGGAGTTGGCCAACCACGGTTGGCGTGAGGCGCTGCGCCGCGACCCGGCGTTGGGGCTGGGCCTGAACACCCACGACGGGCACGTCACCTACGGCCCGGTCGCCGAGGCGCACGGCATGGACGTGCTCCCGCTGGCCGACGTGCTGGCCTGAGCGGTGGCGGGCTGACCAGCGGCACGGACTCCGCCGGCGTGGGCGATGAGCCCACGCCGGCGCTGCGCCGTGCCGTGCGCGGCTACCTCGACCACCTCACCGTCGAACGTGGCCTGTCGGCGAACACGCTCACGTCGTACCGCCGGGATCTGGACCGCTATCTGGCGACCCTGGCCGATGCCGGCGTCGCCGACCTCGCGTCGGTCGGCGCCGGCCTCGTCGAGTCGCACCTGGCGCGGCTGCGCACCGGCGACGACGCACACCCGCCGCTGGCGGTCTCCTCCGCCGCCCGCGCAGCCAGCGCGGTACGCGGCCTGCACCGCTTCGCGCTGCGCGAAGGACTGGCCGGCGCCGACCCCAGCCGCGACGTCCGCCCGCCCACCCCGCCCCGGCGGCTGCCCCGAGCGCTGCCGGTCGGCGACGTGGTCCGGCTGCTGGACACCGCCGGCCCGATCACCGCGACCGGCGAGGACGCGCCCCTCGCGCTGCGCGACCGGGCGCTGCTGGAGTTCCTGTACGGCACCGGCGCGCGGATCTCCGAAGCGGTCGGCGCCGCCGTGGACGACCTGGACACCGACGAGGGCACCGTGCTGCTGCGCGGAAAGGGCGGCCGGGTGCGGCTGGTGCCGATCGGCGGGTACGCCGTCGACGCGGTGCGCGCCTACCTGGTCCGGGCCCGTCCCGGCCTGGCCGCCGCCGGTCGGGGCACCCCGGCGGTCTTTCTCAACGCCCGCGGTGGCGCGTTGACCCGGCAGGGCGCCTGGGGCATCCTGCGCGGCGCAGCCGGCCGGGCCGGGCTGCCCGTCGACGGGCCCACCGCCGTCTCCCCGCACACCCTGCGCCACTCGTACGCGACCCACCTGCTCGACGGCGGCGCCGACGTCCGGGTGGTCCAGGAGTTGCTCGGCCACGCATCGGTGACCACGACGCAGGTCTACACCTTGGTCACCGTCGAGCGGCTGCGTGAGGTGTACGCCACCGCCCACCCGCGCGCCCGGGGCTGACCCCGGTCGCGGTCGGCTCCGACACGCCGGGCCGGTGCTGAACCCCCTGCTGGTCGGTGGCGTACAGTCGGCATCGGCGCGGACCTCCTGGAGCGAGACGACCGGGGTGCGCAGCGGCGCCGCGAAGGACGTCGGACGGCTCCGGCGCCGGGTGGGTCGTCGGGAGGGGGCAACGAGCACATGGCTGGCAACGGTGACCGTGCCGAGACCTGGACGTCGGAGCTCCGCGAGCAGCAGGCCACGCTCGGCGCGGACCTGGGTCCTGCGGACCCGGCTGCCTACACGATGCGCAAGCCCATCCCGGAGCCGATGCCCACCGACCGGCACGGCCCGGCGCGCATCATCGCGATGGCCAACCAGAAGGGCGGCGTCGGCAAGACCACCACCACCATCAACCTGGGCGCGGCCCTCGCCGAGTACGGCCGCAAGGTGCTGCTTGTCGACTTCGACCCGCAGGGCGCCCTCTCGGTGGGGTTGGGGGTCAACCCGCACAACCTCGACCTGTCCATCTACAACCTGCTCATGCAGGACGACATCATCGCCGAGGACGTCGTCATCAAGACCGACGTCGCGGGGCTGCACCTGCTGCCGGCCAACATCGACCTCTCCGCCGCCGAGATCCAGCTCGTCAACGAGGTGGCCCGGGAGATGGCCCTGGCCCGGGTGCTGCGCACGGTCCGCAAGGAATACGACTACATCCTGATCGACTGCCAGCCCTCACTCGGCCTGCTGGCGATCAACGCGTTGACCGTCGCGCACGGCGTGCTCATCCCGCTCGAGTGCGAGTTCTTCAGCCTGCGCGGTGTGGCGCTGCTGCTGGACACCATCGACAAGGTTCGGGAGCGGCTCAACTTCGACCTGGAGCTCGAGGGCATCCTCGCCACCATGTACGACAGCCGCACCACGCACTGCCGCCAGGTCCTGCAGCGGGTGGTGGAGGCGTTCGGCGACAAGGTCTACCAGACGGTCATCACCAAGACGGTGAAGTTCCCCGAGTCCACCGTGGCCGGTGCGCCCATCACGACGATGGACCCGGCGTCCTCCGGGGCGCGGAACTACCGTCAGCTGGCCCGCGAGGTGATCGCCGCCCAGTCGGAGCGGTAGCCGGAACGCCCGGTGCCCGCCTCGTGGACTACGGTCGTCCGGTGACCGCGCCACCCCTCGACCCGCCGGAGACCGCCGCTGCGGCAGTGGTCGACGGTGTGCCGCCCACCGACCCGGTTACCAGCGGTTTCACGGTGCGGCTGGCCAACTTCACCGGCCCGTTCGACCTGCTGCTGCAACTGATCGGCAAGCACAAACTCGACGTGACCGAAGTGGCCCTGCACACGGTCACCGACGAGTTCATCGCCTACATCCGGGCCATGGGTGACGACTGGGACCTGGACGAGGCCAGCGAGTTCCTGCTCATCGCCGCGACCCTGCTCGACCTGAAGGCGGCCCGGCTGCTGCCCGCCGCCGAGGTGGAGGACGAGGCCGACCTCGCCCTGCTGGAGGCCCGGGACCTGCTCTTCGCCCGGCTGCTGCAGTACAAGGCGTACAAGGAGGCGGCGGCGCACATCGCCGAGTTGGAAGCCGTCGGCGGCCGCCGGTACCCGCGGGCGGTCAGCCTGGAGGCCCGCTACGCCGAGGCGCTGCCCGACCTGGTGCTCGGCATCGGCCCCCAGCGGCTGCTGAAGCTGGCCGTGAGGGCAATGACCCCGAAACCGGTGCCGGAGGTCTCCATCGCCCACGTGCACATGGTCCGGGTCAGTGTCCGAGAACACGCGGCGATCCTCAGCGCCCGGCTGCGCCGGGCCGGCACGGCCACGTTCTCGCTGCTCTGCGCCGAGTGCGAGGCGACCCTGGAGGTCGTCGCGCGGTTCCTCGCGCTGCTGGAGCTGTATCGGGAGGGCCTGGTGTCCTTCGTGCAGGAGCAGGCCCTGGAGGAGCTGACCGTGCGCTGGACCGGCCCGGCCGACGGCGACACCGACCTGCACGTCGACGAGTACGCCGGCACCCCGGCCGACCCGGAGCCTGGGCGTGCGCCGGCGGGGCTTGGGCCGGCGGAGGTCGGGCCTGGGCCGGCGGGGCCTGAGCCTGAGCAGGTGGGGGCTGAGCCTGCGCCGGCGGGGGCTGAGCCTGCGCTAGCGGGGGTTGGGTCTGAGTCGGTGGGGGAGGCCGGCGGGCCGGACAGAACGGGAACGACGGAGGGTGAGCGGGATGAGTGACGAGGAACGCCGGGACTCGCTGGCCGACCAGGCCGCCGCCTGGGTCCCCCCATGGGACCGCCCCCGCCCGCCGGCCGCCGACACCGCCGCAGCCTCCACTGCCTCCGAGCCCGACGAGCCCGACGAGCCCTCCAAGCCCGACGAGCCCGACGAGGAACGGGGGACCGACCGGCTCGCACCCCTGCCCGTCACCGTCCCGCCGTCGACCCTGGAAGATCTTGGAAGCAAAGTGCCCTTGCAGGGGCCGGAATCTTCCAAGATCTCTGCTGAGCCGGGCGCGGAGAAGTCGCGCGGGGCTGCGGACGTACCCTCTCGGCCGGTCGCGGGGCGGCGGCGGGTGATGGCCGCGCCGGAGCCCGCGCCCGAATTGTCCGACACCGAGTTGCGCGGCGCCCTCGAGGCGATCCTGCTGGTGGTCGACGAGCCGGTCAGTGAGCTGGTCCTGGCCCAGATCCTGGAACAGCCCGCCGAACGGGTCGGGCCGATGCTCGACGAGATCGCCGCCGGCTACACCGCGGCGGGGCACGGGTTCGAGCTGCGCCGGGCGGCCGGCGGGTGGCGGCTGTACACCCGGCCGGAATACGCTACGTACGTCGAACGGTTCGTGTTGGACGGGCAATCGGTGCGGCTGACCCAGGCAGCGTTGGAGACGCTCGCCGTGGTCGCCTACAAGCAGCCGGTGACCCGTTCGCGAATCTCAGCCATCCGGGGTGTGAACTGCGACGGGGTCATCCGTACGCTGGTCACCCGCGGCCTCGTCGAGGAGTGCGGCACCGAACAGGACAGCGGGGCGTTCCTCTACCGGACCACCACGTTGTTCCTGGAGAAGCTCGGGCTGAACACCGTCGACGAGCTGCCGCCCCTCGCACCCTTCCTGCCCGACGACGTAGAAGAGCTTGCTGATGCGACCCGATAACCGTTCCCCCAAACCCGACGCCCCTGTCTTCGAGGGGGCTGAGCGCCTGCAGAAGGTGCTCGCCGCCGCCGGCGTGGGTTCCCGGCGTGCCTGCGAGGACCTGATCTTCCGCCGCCGGGTCACCGTGGACGGGCGGGTCGCCAAGCTCGGCGACAAGGTCGACCCGGCCGTCGCCGTGATCCACGTGGACGGCGAACGCCTCCAAGTCGACGTCCGCCTGGTCTACGTGGCGATGAACAAGCCGCGCGGCGTGGTCACCACCATGGCGGACGAAAAGGGACGCAACGAGCTGTCCGACTTCATCGGCGCCCGGCTGGATCAGCGGGTCTACCACGTCGGGCGGCTCGACGCGGACAGCGAGGGCCTGCTGCTGCTCACCAACGACGGCACCCTCGCGCACAGGCTCATGCACCCCTCGTACCAGGTGCTGAAGACCTATCTCGCCGAGGTGGTCGGGCCGATCCCGCGCAACCTGAGCAAGCGGCTGCTGGCCGGGGTCGAGCTGGAGGACGGGCCGGTCAAGGTCGACTCGTTCAGGGTGGTGGACACGCTCGGCAAAAGCGCCCAGGTGGAGCTGAGTCTGCACGAGGGACGCAAGCACATCGTCCGGCGGCTGATGGACGAGGTCGGCCACCCGGTCACCCGGCTCGTGCGTACCTCGATCGGGCCCATCCGGTTGGGTGAACTGCGGACCGGGCGGATGCGGCGGTTGACCAACGCCGAGGTCGCCGCCCTGTTCAGCGCGGTGGGTGACTGACCCCCGGTTCCGGGGTACGGGTGCCGGTAGGCTCCGCAACGGCCGAGACGCGGCCGCTGGAGGTGGCGTGGGTCGCCTCAGGCGGCGTCGCGCGTGGGTCCGCCACGGACCCCGGGCATGATTGATGACGATGGACAACCGCTTGCGGCGCCAGAGCACCGGGCGATCCGTGAGGTACGGGCTGAGGAGGACACGGTGGAGGAAAACGTACGGGCCGGGCGATGTGTGGTCGCTGTGGACGGGCCGTCCGGTTCGGGTAAGTCCACCGTGTCGCGGCGCCTCGCCGCCGGCATCGGTGCGCGTTACCTGGACACCGGGGCGATGTACCGGGCGATCACGTGGGCCGTGCTGCGCTCCGGCGTGGATCTCACCGACACCGCGTCGGTGGCCAAGGTCGCCGGCGAGGTGGACCTGCACATCGGCACCCACCCGCAGGGGTACGCCGTGTCCGTCGACGGGGCCGGCGTGGACGCCGAGATCCGGGGCCCGGAGGTGACCGGGGCGGTCTCCGCCGTCGCCGCGGTGCCGGCGGTCCGCGAGCTGCTGGTCGCCCGGCAACGCGAGATGATCGCCAACGCTGGCCGGATGGTGGTCGAGGGTCGTGACATCGGCTCGGTCGTCGCTCCGGACGCTGACCTGAAGGTCTTCCTGACCGCCTCCGAGGCCGCCCGCGCGGCGCGGCGGAGCGCCGAGGACGCCGCCGACGTGGCGGCCACCGCCGCCGACCTGGCCCGACGGGACCGGCTCGACTCGACCCGCAAGGTCAACCCGCTGGCGCAGGCACCCGACGCGGTGGTGCTGGACACCACCGAACTGGGCATCGACGAGGTCGTGGCGCGACTGCGTGATCTTCTTACCGAGCGGGGCGTGGCATGAGTAGCGATGGTGCGGGGTGGGTCGAGCTGCGTGAGCCCGACGTCGCCGTCGAGGAGCAGTCCGGTCCGCAGCCGGTGGTGGCCGTGGTCGGTCGCCCCAACGTGGGCAAGTCCACACTGGTCAACCGGATCATCGGCCGTCGGCAGGCGGTCGTCGAGGACGTCCCCGGCGTGACCCGCGACCGGGTGCCGTACGACGCGCAGTGGAACGGCCGGGCGTTCACCGTGGTGGACACCGGCGGCTGGGAACCGGACGCGAAGGACCGGGCCGCGGCCATCGCGGCGCAGGCCGAGACGGCCGTCGTCACCGCCGACGTGGTCCTCTTCGTGGTCGACGCGATGGTGGGCTCCACGGACGTGGACGAAGCCGCGGTGAAGATGCTGCGGCGCAGCGCCAAGCCGGTGATCCTGGTGGCGAACAAGGCCGACAACACCTCCATCGAGATGGAGGCGACCTCGCTGTGGTCACTCGGCCTCGGTGAACCGTTCACGGTTTCCGCGCTGCACGGGCGGGGCTCCGGCGACCTGCTGGACGCCATTCTCGACGCGTTGCCGGAGGCACCGGCGATCGTGGAGAACCGCCCGCGCGGACCGCGCCGGGTGGCCCTGGTCGGGCGGCCGAACGTGGGCAAGTCCAGCCTGCTCAACCGGTTCTCCGGTGAGGATCGGGCGGTCGTCGACTCGGTGGCGGGCACCACTGTGGACCCGGTGGACAGCCTCGTCGAGATCGGCGGTCAGACCTGGCAACTGGTGGACACGGCCGGGTTGCGCAAGCGGGTCGGGAAGGCCAGCGGCACCGAGTACTACGCGAGCCTGCGCACCGCCGGTGCGATCGAGGCCGCCGAGGTGGCCGTGGTGCTACTGGATTCCAGCGAGCCGATCAGTGAGCAGGACCAGCGGATCCTGTCGATGGTGACCGAGGCCGGCCGGGCCATGGTCATCGCATTCAACAAGTGGGACCTGGTCGACGCCGACCGCCGGTACTACCTGGACAAGGAGATCGACCGGGAGTTGCGCCGCATCCCCTGGGCGATCCGCCTGAACCTGTCGGCGATGACCGGCCGCGCGGTCGACAAGCTGGCGCCGGCCCTGAACAAGGCCCTGGCCAGCTGGGAAACCCGGGTGCCGACGGCGCAACTCAACCAGTGGTTGACCGCGCTGGTGCAGGCCACCCCCCACCCGGTGCGTGGTGGTCGCGCTCCGCGGATCCTGTTCGCGACGCAGGCCGGGGTGGCACCGCCGCGGTTCGTGCTCTTCACCACCGGTCCGCTGGACGCCGGTTACCAGCGCTTCGTCGAGCGCAAGCTCCGCGAGGAATTCGGGTACGAGGGCAGCCCCATCGAGATCTCGGTCCGCCCCCGCAAGAAGCTCGGCCCCGGCGGCCGAGGCAAGGCGCACGGCTAACCAGTTTTCCCCTGTTCTTCGGAAAATGCCGGATGGGTCCACGCGGCCCATCCGGCATTTCTCTACCCCACCCTCCTAGGACGCTTTAGGGGGTGTGCGGTGGTTCTGGGTCGCCTCGACCCAGGTGGGGCCTGTGCGGACGCGCCGAGACAGCTGCGCTAAGCTGTACCGGCTGCCGCGGGGGAAACCACGCGGGGGCGGGACGTGGCGCAGCTTGGTAGCGCACTTGACTGGGGGTCAAGGGGTCGTCGGTTCGAATCCGGCCGTCCCGACGCAGGTCAAAGGGCTGATCCGGAAATCGGGTCGGCCCTTTCGCCGTTTTGGGGACCAAAATCAGTCAAGTTGGGGTTGGCCTGGCGTTGCTTGACCGTCGGTCAAGCTTCAGCGGCCAGTGCGGTTGATTGCCGAATTCTTCTCTTGCTGTATCAGGGCGGCCCGCAAGCGGGCCGCGCCGGCCGCGCTCGGCCTGCTGGCATCGGCCGGCGCGCCGGCCGGTACTGACAGCCGCGCCAAGTGCCAGAACATGTCTCCGGCGGGGATCTTCGACAGAGATGGGCTTTAGGCGCTTCGGTCGCCCGCGCCTAAGCTTCTGCCGTGACAGAGCCAGATCCGCCACTACGGCACCTGAGCGCGAACGAGGCCGGCGTCCTGGAAGCACTTCTCCGCCACAACTTCGCGGGTGTTGAGGAGCTCCGCGTGCAAGCGCGAGACGTCATGGTCCGCCCCGGATGCGGATGTGGATGCGGGACCATCCACCTTTTCCCACAAGGCAAGAACCTTCCCGCCTCACCGGCACAGACTCCGGTTCGCGTAGAAGGACAGTTTCCCGATCAAGAGGGGCAGTGGTTCGGAGGCATCTTGCTCTTCCTTGCCAGCGGGCAGCTCGCGGAGCTGGAGGTCCACTCGTTCGGTGACCCGTTGCCCATGCCAGCGTCGGATCAGGTGCTCTGGTACCTGAGAACCGGCGAAAGCACCTGTACTCCACTGCCCGACCAGCCGGAGCGAGGGCCGGCAGGAGATCAGTGATCCGAGAGGCGCGTACAGCAGGAGAGCCAGCAATGCAGGCGACCGCAGGGGGCAGGGCGTGCCCGCTCCGTTCCCGATGGGACGGGAGCCGAGGGTCAACGGCGGTCAGCTCCTGGACGTGACAGCCAGCGTGGCGACGCAGGTCAAGCCGGGCCGCTGCCGAGCGGCTTCCGCTCGTGTCCACACTTCCTAAACCGTGCGCTGCGGTCATCGAGCGTGTCAGCGTCGGGGACCAAGTAGGGACCACACGGCCTGCGCGATGGTGCGCGGCACGACGTCGACCGCACGGCCTGATCTTGGGGATGGCGTGTGTGACGTACGTGGACGTGTGACGAAGCGTCCTGGGGGTCAAGGGGTCGTCGGTTCGAATCCGGCAGTCCCGACCGATTGACCTAAGGAGATGAAGATCTTCTCGGGCAACGGCGGTAACATCCGGTAACGGATGATCTTTCCTGGCGGTAACCGCACGGACGGTTGGCTGCTGATCTGCTCGCTGTTAACTGCTCTGACCTGCCGCTTCATCTGCATCCTGGAGGAAGCGGCATTTGGTCTCTTGATTCCGCGTCAAGCGCTGCAGATGTTGCCGACTGTCGCTACGTCGGCTGTTCCGACGAGCCTGGATGCGAGCAGGATCGTCGGCACTCCCTGGTCCTCTTCTTCGCGAGTTGATCGGTCGACAGTGGAGCGACTAGTCATCGCGTCGACAGTCGGTGGAGAGGTCGACGTTGGGTTGGCTCGGGCGACTACCTGCTGAGCAGTTCGATGAGCGCGGCGTCGGCTTGGGCGAGGATCGGCGGGCCGTACAGCGGTGTGGCCAGGACCCGTCGGCAGTGGTCGAGTTCGACGTAGACCACGTCGCCCGTGATTGTGGCGTCCTGGAGGGCAGCGAACTGGTCTGCGGCGTCTGAGCACTGCTCAGCTGGGCGCAGCGTCGTCAGCGTCTGTTCGATGGCTGCGCGCCGGTGCTGTGGCAGGAGTAGCCCGTACTCGAAGGTCCCGGCCGGTTGGGGCGTGCCCTGCTGTTGCGTCGGCACCCGGTACACGCACAGACGCACCTGGGGCGGGAGCGGCACCCGGCCCGGCCGTGGGAGGAGCCTTGGGTCCCCGGTCTCGGTGGCCAGCACGTCTGACCATTCCTGGTTGCATCCGGAGGCGGCCGCTCCGGCTGACACGATTTCCCGGACGACCTTTTCCGACACGGTGGTCAGGCGCAGGCCTCGCACCGCTTCCGTGACCTCGGGGCGCGGCTTGCCGCAGGCGTTGACCGGTAGACCTATTCGGGTCCATCGGCCTTGCGCGTCGAGTAACAGCAGGTTCGGCACCCAGGGCATCTCCAGGGTGCAGGCTTCGACGGTGGTCGTGTCGTCGGGTAGGCGCAGTGCGGCTAGAAGCGCGGTCACGTCGGTGGCTCGGCCCTCGGTGAGCACCAGGTCCTCACCGCCGTCGGCGCGTCGCTTCGGCTCGAGCTGGCAGTGGACCGCGGTCGCCACCGTGAAGTCGGTTCCCAGGCGGGTCAGGGCGAGGGCGGCGAGCGGGCGTCCGTCGTTCTGTATTGGGGCGTCGACCGCGCAGGAGGTCCACGCGGATTGGATGGTCGGCGTGCCGGTCACCGCAGCGGATCGCGGCGTCTCCCGCCCGCCAGTGGGCGCCTCGGCCGCCGTGGGCGCACCCCCACAGGCGGCCAGTCCGGCCAGAGCCATCACCACGACGAACCGTTTGACGACTACTCGCATACCGCTCCTTCTAGACGGAAGCCCATAAAGCGTGCACCGCTCAGACGACACCTGCCGCTGGGCGGTTCCCGGTCAGCGCTCGGGCTTTGGTCGAGCGGCGGCGGCAACTCGTGTATGCGTAGCCGAAGTCAAGGCTTGGCCGGCAAGCATTTGGCGAGACGAGACTGTCAAGCGTGTCTTTAAAAGCGACCGCTGTTGATCGATCCGTGACACGCCCGGCTAGACGATCTTGGGCTGGTCCTGGTCTCAGGTTATTGGTGTTCAGTCCCAGAAGTTGAACAGCAGTTCGCCGAGGGTGTTGGGCTTCCAATTGCTGATCTGGTCGTGCTCGCTGGGGTCGAGAGCGCTCAGGTCAATCTGTGACAGCGGGGTTCGTAGCTGATCGACGGCGAGGACTTGGGCGTCGGTCAGTTTGATGATGCTGGCGGCGAGGTCGGGGTGGTTGACGAAGGTGATGGTGATGTCACCGCCAGCTCGCGGACGCGCAAAGGCGACGATCGGCAGGGCGGTGTGCCGCAGCACCACGATGTGGTGTTGGGCGTGGGTGATATGGATCGTGTGGAAGCTCGGCGTGACGCCGGCAGGAGTCACGCCGGTGACGGTTGCGTCGATGGTGCGGGTGGCGTGGTGGCAGACGGCGGTGAAGGCTTTGAGGTCCGCTCGGTCGCCGGGTAGCGGGTTGAAGCCAGTGGCTCCGGGTGACAGCTTCATGGTCGTGCTCCGTTTTGTTGTCGCGATGAGTGCAGGCAATCCGACGCTGTCGTGGAGATCCGGGCATGCGGAGCTTTGACCGGGCGATGGATTGGGTTGTCGTGCGAGGCTGCCGTCACTCGGGTCGCCGTCGAGGGGTTACCAGGCTTTGTTGGAGCGCCGTCGCGGTTCATCGGATGCCTACGCGTACGGCAGCGACGAAGTCGTGGGGGCTGATGGTGGTGGGTCGGTCGCTGACCTGGCCGTCGCCGAGTTCGATGACGCGCCAGATTCCGTCGTCGCGCTGGGCGAGGTCGATGGTGATGAAGGGTAGGTCGAGGGCGGCGACCAGTGGTGTGAGCGTGCTGAGGTCGAGGCCGGTGGGTGGGAGGTCGTTGGGGGTGTCGGGGTGCGCGCCGACGAGTGCGCAGGTGCCTCCGATCCACCAGGTGCGTACCTCGGCGGTGGTGAAGTGTTCGAAGGTGCGCAGGACGAAGCCGCCGGTGAAGTCGTCGGCGCGGAGTTCCAGGAAGCGGGCGGCGACCTGCCAGGCGGTGGTGGGGTCGGTGAGGTCGGGGATGAAAGCTGCCTCGTGCCAGTGGTGTTTCATCGACTTCGTGTAGTCGCGTAGCACGGCGGCGCCGGTCCCGAGCCGGATGCGGGCCTGGTCGAATGCGGTCCGCTCCGTGCTGGTTGTCCAGGTGGAGGTAGGGGTGACCGGGGCGAGTTGGTGGTACCAGCCGGGGAGTTCGTGGGCGCGGCGGTACTGGTCGCTGCTGGTACGGAGGGTCACGCCACGGGCGGCGAGGGCGTCGGCGAAAGCCGCGTACTGGTCGCTGCGAAGCATCCACCCGCGGTAGACCGCAACGCCGCCAGCGGGCACGGCCGTGACCGCGCGGTGCGGGTCACCGCGGGTCAGCGCATCGTGGTCGACCACCGCGACGTCGATCCCGGCGGCGCGGGCCGCGTCGGCTTCGGGCGCGAAGTGGTCATCGGGCCGGCGGGGCCGTAGGGGGTTCGCGGGGACCAGCAGCGTCATCCGGGCATCGTGCCCGAGTTACGACAACAGGCTCCACCTCATATTCAGCTCGGCCGGCTCACCATGATGCTGCCCTGGCGTCTGCCGATTGTCGTGAGGGAGTGGGCGCGTCTTGAACGAGTGCGCCGTCGGGCGCAGGGAGCACGGCTCAGGGCAGCTATCCGCTTGGCGGGACATCGCCGTCGGCTCGCCAGTCGGTGAACAGCTCGGCAAGTCTGGTCTTGGTCTGATCGGTGAGGATCTTGGTGGCGTCTTCTCCGAGTGGCTTCAGGGCGTGTTGCCGTACTGCGGGGTGTTGTGCTGGTGCGGGGCAGATGAACACGGCGAGGATCCGTAGTGCGCGCAGGGCTTCTTCGTTTGAGATGAGGTCGAGCAGCGGTGCGCCCGCGAACGCTGCGGTCTGGATGCCGTGCCACGCCTTGTCGACGATCAAGCCGATGACGGCTTCGGTGACGTGCGGCCGGTCGGCCTGCAGTGGCGAACCCAGGATCAGGGCTTTGACCTTGTTGGGGATGCTGTCGAAACCGCGTCGGGTCATCTCGATCGCCTGGACCAGCCCGATGAAGAGATCGCACCAGACGTGGTTGGTGAGGTCGCGCTTCACGCTGATTGCGTCCGGAGTGGCGCGGTCGAGTTCAGTGACGATGTCCCGCCAGGCTCCGCGCGTCATTTCCTCGGCAAGCGCTGTCACCTGCTCGGCTGGCGTCGGGTAGGGCTCGCCGTCTTCGGACGCCGAAGGCGGCGACGGGGCGGCAAGCCAGTCCGCGATGTCGACGCGGGCGAGGTCGGCGGTGATTTCCTGGTTGCGGCGGGTCTGCTCCAGGCGCTGCGGACGATGCTCTGTCCAGGCCAGTTTGCTCTCGAAGCGCTTCCGTCTCCCGTGACGGATCAGAGAGTCCTGGTCGACGTGGCTGAGCCAACCCTGCACGCCATGTTGGCTGCCGCCGCACTGGGTGCAGAGGCAGCGGTGTCCTCGGGCTGTCTCGCAACCAGGATTGTGTCTGCCGGTGTCCATGTCGCGGCCACCTCGCTCATCCGGTTGACCCGGTTGCGGTGCTAGCGATAGCTGACTAAATGGAACCCTTTCGATACCCTACGTCACCGACTGATCTATGCCAATGCCGGTCGACCGAGCCTGTCGGATTCCGGGCAGAGCACCGCGGGTCGCCATCGGACCGGCCTCGCCGGGTGGCTTGTCCGTAGTCACAACGGCGCGTACGGTCGGTCGTAGAGCTGGCCTCGTCCAGCTGCTATGCCGCCCAGGTGTGCGGAGCCCGACGAGCCGGCCATCGATGCCGACGGGCTAAGACCCGCCTGCGGCGCGCCTTCGGATCCCTTGGTTGCAGTCGTCGACAAACCCGCTGCGTGTCCCTCCACATCGGGCGTCGCCTGACTCGCCGCTGCCGCGTCATACCGGTTTAGTGCCACGACGTGCCGGTGTGCCCTCACCTGCGAAGGAGTGCCCTCATGACCTCGTACGCAATCCGACGCTTAAGTGACCCGCCAGCTTCGAGCCGAGCAGCACCCGGCGGTGCGCACGACTGCCCGCATCGCGGCCCGGCTCCGCGCCCTGCATCCCCTCTTGCGGGCGCGGAGCCGGTGCCGCTTCCCGGCGGCCGGGCGTGAGATTCGTCTAGCGCGGGCGACGGTTCCCTCGGCTGGCAGTCAGGAGAAAACGACCCCCACCTGAATACTTGACGATGTGAACTAATCACCCTCAGACTGGTCCGCACCATCACGAGCCGTCGATTCATCAGGAGAGCGAATGCACGCTTCACGTCTGGTTGCCTGGCCGGCGATACTCGCACTCACGGTCGGCCTGGGCCTGGTCGCCGCCACGCCGGCGTCGGCGCTGACCGTGCACACCGTGACCTCGCCCGACGGGGCCACATCGTTCAACGTCCGTAACGAGGACGACGGCACACTGACCTACAGCGTCGTGCAGGGCGGGCAGTCGGTCCTCAACTCGTCCCGGCTGGGCGTGGTGACCGCGGCGGCCGACCTGTCCACCGGGCTGTCGTACGACGGCAAGAGCGTCACCACCGTGTCCCAGTCGTACACCCTGGTCGAGCGGTTCGACGGGCCGGTCACGTCGACCGCGAACCAGATGACGCTGACCTATCACCGGGGAGCGGCGCAGCTGCGGGTCGTGGTGCAGGCGCACGACGACGGCGTCGCCTTCCGGTACGAGGTGAGCGGCGTCGGAAACACCACCATCACCGCGGAGGCGACCACCTTCGCCCTGCCGTCCGGCACCGGTCTGTGGGCCAGCGACTATCGCGGCGCGCGGGACTACGAGGAGCGGTACCCGTACGTCTCCGCCACCTCGATGGGCGCCCGCCACTTCGCCATGCCGACCCTCGGTAGCCTTCGCAACAACGCCGCCTGGCTGCTGCTCACCGAGGCCGACGTCTACGCCGACCCGAGCTACCCGGCGGTCCGCCTTGATGCCCAGGGCGACGGCAACCGCATCCTGAAGGCGCAGTTGCCAGGGCCTGACGGCAACGTCTTCGACACGTCGGTCACCGGCACGCAAGCCCCCACGTCGGGCGCCTTCACAACCCCGTGGCGGGTCGCCGTGACGAATTCGTCGCTCGAAACGGTCACTACCAGCAGCCTGGTCACCGACCTGAACGCCGATCCTTCCGCCGGCACCGACACCTCCTGGATCACCCCCGGCAAGGCCCTGTGGTCGTGGTGGTCGAACGAGGAGAACGCCGCGGCCGGCGACGACATGGTGCGGTCGCAGAAGCAGTACGTCGACGCGGCCGAGGCGCTGGGCATGCAGTACGTCACCGTCGACTGCTGCTACAACGACGCCAACACCGACGTCGAGACGATCGCCGCGTACGCGAAGAAACACGGCATCAAGGTCTTCGTCTGGAAGAACCGGGGCGACTACACCAACCTCGACGGCAGCTACTTCAATCAGAATCAGTTGAACGCCGCGATGCAGGCGATCGCAAACCGTGGCGTGGCCGGCGTCAAGATCGATTTCATGCAGTCCGACCGGCTGGAGACGATGGCGCTCTACGACCGGATCGCCCGGGCCGCGATGTCCGCCAGGCTGCTGGTGAACTTCCACGGCAGCACCAAGCCGGCCGGAGAGAACCGCACCTACCCGAACATCATCGCCACCGAGGGCATCCTCGGCAGCGAGCAGTACAAGTACGGGCGCCCACCGACGGCCGCCGATGACGCGACGTACCCGTTCACCCGCAACGTGGCCGGCGGCATGGACATGACCCCGGTGATCTTCTCCACCAGCGCGCTGCTCACGACGCACGCGCACCAGCTCGCGCTCAGCGTGGTCTTCACCTCCGCCATGCAGCACTTCGCCGACTCGGCCGCGGCGTACGAGACCTGGGTCGGGCGGCACTTCCTGCGGGCCGTGCCGACGGTCTGGGACGACAGCCGCCTCGTGGAGGCGTTCCCCGGCAACTACGCCACGTTCGCGCGCCGTTCGGGAGAGGACTGGTACATCGGTGCGATCACCGACGGCGCGCGGACCACCAATGTCCCGTTGTCGTTCCTCGGCAGTGGGACGTACACCGCCACGATTTTCAAGGACGGTGGCACGGACCAGCAGATCGCGACGGAGACCCGGCTGGTGACCGCGGCGGACTCGCTGGCCATCCCGCTGCGCGCACACGGCGGCGCGGCCGTGCAGATCAGCCGGACGCCCCTGACCTTCGGCGGAGCCGCCGACCGGGTGATCGAAGCCGAAGCGCCGGGCAACACCCGCTCTGGTGGCGCGGCGCTCGGCGGCTGCCCGGGCTGCTCCAGCGGACAGAAGGTCGGATTCCTCGGCAACGGGGGAACGGTGGCGTTCAACGCGGTCCAGGCGCCGGTGGCCGGCACCTACACGCTGCGGATCGGGTACCTCTCTGAGGACGCTCGCGCGTTCACCGTCGCCGTCAATGGCGGGACCGCCCAGACGGTGAGCCCGCCGCGCTCGGGCAAGGGCAACGCCGGCAACCCCAGCGGCTGGGAAATCGTGCGGGACGTCGACGTCTCGGTCACCCTGGCTGCCGGCAGCAACACCGTCACGATCGGCAACCCCGGCGGGTACGCGCCGGACATCGACCGCATCATCGTGCACCGGTCGTACGAGGCCGAGTCGCCTGCCAACTCGCGGACCGGTACCGCCACCGTCGCCGCCTGCACCGGGCCGGAGTGTTCGGGCACCAAGGTGGGCGACCTCTACGGCGCCTCGACGCTCACCTTCAACGGCGTCACGGCGCAGCAGGCCGGCTCGACCACGGTCCAGATCCGCTACGCCAGCGTCACCCCCCAAACGGTGCAGGTCCGGATCAACGGCGGCAGCCCGCGCACGGTCTCGTTCCCGGTCACCGCGGACCGGAACGACGTCAGCACCAGGACGCTCAGCCTGCCGCTGACGGCCGGGACCAACACCATCACCCTCGACGCGGCCGGTGGCTACAGCCCCGACATCGACCGGATCATCGTCTGGCAGTAGGCGGGTGCCCGGCCCGGTCCGCCTCGCGCGGACCGGGCCGGCCGCGTCCATCAGTCGTCGGCGGCGGTCAGTTCCAGCAGCATCGCCTGGCCCGGGTTGAGCAAAGGGAGTGGCACCCCGTCACGGGTGAGCACCCGGCCGGACAGGACGACACCCTGCTCGGCCTCGGTGAGCCAGGCTGGGTCGGCGACCTGGTGTCGGCTGGCCGGTCCGGTCTCCGGGCGGATCCGCACCCGGTAGCGCCGGCGCGGATCAAGGCCGGGCAGCGCCACCCGTGGGGTGTGTGCGGTGGCGCTCGTGTCGGTGCGCACCCACGCGTATACCGCGTGCTTGCGGTCGGGATCGACGACGCCGTGCAGCAGCGCGCCCTCGTCCACGTCGTCGGCGCGCACCGTTCGCCCGCCGTGCAGCAGCGGGCGAAGCTCGCGGTAGAGCCGCGCCCACCGAGCCAGGGCCTCCAGCTCGTGCGGGTCGCAGGAGAGCAGGTCCCACTCGATGCCGGCGTGGCCGAAGAGCGCGGTGACCAGCCGGAAGGGCAGCACCGCTGTCCGGTGCGTGGTGTGCGCCTCGGCCGGGCCGACGTGGCTGCCGACAAGCTCCGGCGGCAGCAGAGTGGCCGTCCACCGCTGGATCATGTGACGTTCCACGGGATCGTTGGTGTCCGACGCCCAGACCCGCTGGGTGTGCGCCAGGATCCCGAGGTCGGCGCGCGCTCCGCCGCTGGCACAGCTCTCGACCTCCAGCGCCGGATGCCGGGCGGCCAGCTCGTCGAGCAGCCGGTATAGCGCGAGCGTGTGCTCGTGCACCCCGGACGCGCCCGTTCTGCTGTGGAGCGAGGCGTGCAGGTCGCGGTTGTGGTCCCACTTGATGAAGTCGACCCGGCAGTCGGTGACGATGCGGTCGATACGGTCGAGGAGGTACGCGACCACCTCCGGCTGCGACAGGTCCAGCGCGAACTGGTGCCGCCAGCCCAGGTCGGGCAGTTCGCCCAAGAGCCACTGCGGGTGCGCGCGGGCCAGGTCGGAGTTCGGGTTGACCATCTCCGGTTCGAACCAGAGCCCGAACTGCATTCCCAGCTCGTGCACCCGGTCGCTGAGCTCGCGCAGCCCTCCGGGCCAGACCGTCTCGTCGACGAACCAGTCACCCAGGCCGGCCGTATCGCCCCGCCGCCCGCGGAACCAGCCGTCGTCCAGGACGAACCGCTCCACCCCGACGTCCGCGGCCCGTTTGGCGAGCTCCGTGAGGCGGTCCAGGTCGTGGTCGAAGTACACCGCCTCCCAGGTGTTGAGCACCAGCGGCCGGGGGGGCGAGGGGTGCTCGGGCCGGCTGCGGACGCTGCGGTGGAACCGGTCGGTGACGCCGTCGATGCCCTGGTCGCTCCAGGCGAAGAGCACCTCGGGGCTGTCGTACCGCTCGCCCGGGGCGAGCCGGACCTCGACGAGGTCGAGCAGTTCGCCGGCACCGATCACCGCTGAGTGCACGCCCGCACCCTCGGGTAGCCGTTCGACGAACTGCTCCTGGTTGCCGCTCCACGCCAGGTGGCAGGCCCAGATCTCACCGGTGCGGAACGCGAACCCCGGGGTCCCGGCCAGCACCAGGAACGCGGAGTCGTGCCCGGGCCGGCCACGACGCGATGCCCGGGACCAGGTCCCGTCCCCGACGAGCCGTCGTTGGGGACGCCGTTCTCCGGTCCACTTGCCGGTGAAGTCGAGGATCTCGCGGGCGCGGGCCGGCAGGGGGAGCAGCAGGCGCAGCGCTCCGACGGCCAGCTCGCCGTCGGTGCTCCGGTTCTCGATGGAGGCTCGGGCGTGCAGGACCCCGGCGGAGTCGAGCCGGTAGTCGACGGTGACCAGGGCCAGCTCGCCGTCGGCCAGCTCGAAACGCGCCGTGGTGGCGTCGGTGGTGGTGCCGATGTGGTGCAGCGGCCCGCCGGTGGCACCGCCGACCTCCCACTGCACCGCCGGGGTGCCGGACCAGCCGTGGTGGCGGTCGGCGACCACCGGGAAGGACCGGGGTGCGTCGAGGGAGCTGTTGAGCACCGCGGCGACGTCGGTTGCCAGCAGGCCCGGCACGTCGTCGTCGGCGAGGGCGGCGCCCCAGTGCACGAGCGCCGGCAGGCCCCACCGGTCCGGTGTCAGCAGCAGGCTGACTCCGCCGTTGCTCAGGTGGGCCGGGCCGGACGAGGGGCTCCCCATGGATGAACTTCCTTTCCCGGCAACCTGCGCCGAGTTTATTGACACCGTTAAGTAATCATGTCTACGCTCCGCCCTGACCGCAACCCCGTACGGCCGGCGATCGGCCCGACGCAGGAAGACAACGACCCGATGGACCTCATCCCCGCCGCGGTCACCTCCGCCGATGGCACGACCACCCACGGCGCGCTCACCGTCGAGCTGCGCCTCGGCGATCCGCTCACGCTGACGGTGACCCGCGACGACCGACCGGTGCTCGACCGGATCGAACTCGGCGTGACCGTCGACGGCGTCCGGCTGGGTCGTGGCTCGACCGTCGTCGGCGTGACCCGCCGCCAGGTCCGGGAGAGCTACCGCCGGCACACCGGCAAGGCCGTCGGCGTCGGGCAGGTCGACCACCTGGAGACGACGTACGCCCTGCGCGACCCGGACGGGCGGCCCTGGGGGCTGGTGGTCCGGGTCGCGCCCGACGGTGTGGCGTTCCGCTACCTCGTACCCGAAGGCGGGGTGCTGGGCGAGGAGCTGACCCGGTGCCTCCCGGTCCCCGACGGTCGGGCGTGGCTGTTGGATTACCAGACCTGGTACGAGACCCCGCGGTTCGGCTGCGACCTGAGCCGACTCACGGACGGCGACTACGGGTTCCCGGTCCTGCTGACCGCCGGCGGCGACCTCCACGCACTGCTGACCGAGTCGGACATCGACGGGCGCAGCTCCGGAGCGCACGTACGGTTCGCCGCCGGCGCCTTCGCCGTGGTGACCGCCGACGACGCGGTGGCCGTCGACCCCGGGCACCGGACCCCCTGGCGGGTCGCCGTCGTCGGCGACCTCGCCGAGATCGTCGCCTCCCACCTGGTCGACGACCTCGCCCCGGCCGCCACCGGCCCCGGCACCCCGCCGCGGCCAGGCCGGGCGGCCTGGTCCTGGTGGTCGAGCCAGTACTCCGGCGCCTACCTCGAGGACCAAAAACGGTTCACCGACTTCGCCGCCGCGCAGGGCTGGGAGCACGTGCTCGTGGACTGCGGCTGGGATCCCACCTGGGTGCCGGAGCTCGTCTCGCACGCCAGCGCCCGCGGGGTGCAGGTGCACCTGTGGAGTTCCTGGTCCGACCTGGACGGCCCGCAGGCGCTGGCGAAGCTGGCCCTGTGGCGCTCCTGGGGTGTCGCCGGGATCAAGGTCGACTTCATGGAGTCGGAGTCGCAGGAGCGCTACCGCTGGTACGACGCGATCATCGCGGAGACCGCCCGTGTCGGGCTGATGGTCAACTTCCACGGCTCGGTCATCCCGCGGGGCTGGGCGAGGACCCACCCACACGTGGTCAGCTACGAGGGGATCCGCGGCGCCGAGTACTACGTCTTCTACGGCGACCCGCTTACCGCCGCGCACAACGTGATCCAGCCCTTCACCCGCAACGTCGTCGGGTCCATGGACTACACCCCGGTGACGTTCAGCGCTCCGAAACGCGAGACCAGCGACGCGCACGAACTCGCCCTCGGCGTCGTCTACGAGTCGGGCATCACCCACTTCGCCGACGCCCCGGAGCAGTACGAGGCCCGGCCCCTGGCCGCCCGCTTCCTCGCCGAGGTCGCCCCAGCCTGGGACGAGACGCGGCTGCTGGCCGGGCACCCCGACCAGCGGGCCGTGGTGGCCCGGCGGGCCGGGGACCGCTGGTTCGTCAGCGCGATCAGCGCCACCGGACCCGAGGCGATCACCCTGCCCCTGGCCGGTCTGGTCGACGGGCCGGTCGACGTCTGGCTCGTCACCGACGCCTCGGGCGGCGGACTGGCCGAGACGACCCTGCGCGAAGTCACCAGCGCGGCGATTCCGGTCGAGCTGCACCGCAACGGTGGCTTCGCCGCCATCGTGGCGCCCGCGGGAACACCGCTGTTCCGAGCCGCCGCACGCCCGACGTACCCGTTGCCCACGATCACGCCTGCCGTGGGCGTCCTCGACGCCGACGGCACGGCGACCCTGGTGGCCGACCCCGAGGCGACCCTGCGCCTCGCCCCCGGCTGGTCCGCCACCGCCGGGCAGACCCCCGGGCGGTGGACGGTGCACGCGCCGAATCCAGTCGCGCCGGGCGAGATGACCGTGGTGACCGCCGAGATCTCCGGCTCCGAGGACGGGGTTCCGGCCGTGTCCCACGCCCGGATCGTCGTCCCGCTCCCACCCGGTGACCACTCGCTGTCCGCGTTGCCCTTCCTGGCCTGCCGCAACCAGGTCGGGCCGGTCGAACGCGACCGCGCCAACGGCGGCGGTGACCCCCGCGACGGCGGCCCGCTGACGGTCGCCGGTGTCAGCCACACCGAAGGGATCGGGGTGTCGCAGCGGTCTGCCGTGGAGTTCGCCCTCGCCGGCGGACCCCGCCTGCTGACCGGCGCGGTCGCCGTGGACGACGAGACCCCGCACGCCGTCGCGGTCGCCACCGTCACCGTGGACGGCGTCGTGCGCGGCACGTGGGAACTGCGCGGCGGCCAACCGCCGGTCCCCTTCGAGATTCCCCTCGGCGGTGCCACCCGACTCGAACTGCGTACCGACCCCGGACCCGACGCGGCCGAGGCGCACATCGACTGGATCCAGCCCCGGCTCGTGGTCTGACCACCCACCCGACAAACTCCGCCACCCCCGGCTCGCCGGTCACCGAAGTGAGGAACCCCATGAGGAAATGGATAGCTGCCGCGATGGTGGCGACGATGGCGCTGGTCGCCGGCTGTTCGTCCACGGACAGCGCGGACGACGGTCCCGTCACCCTGACCTACGGCGTCTGGTCGCAGGAGGAGACCATGCAGAAGCTGGTCGACGCGTTCCAGGCGCAGAACCCCAACGTCAAGGTCAAGCTGCAGGTCAACCCCTGGACCGACTACTGGACCAAGCTCCAGGTCGGCGCCCAGGGCGGCACCGCCCCGGACGCCTTCTGGATGCTCGGTGACCGCTTCCAGACGTACGCGTCGAACAAGCAACTGCTACCCCTCGACGACGCCATCAAGCAGGCCAACATTGACCTGGCCGTCTATCCCAAGCCGCTGGTCGACCTCTTCACCCTGGATGGCAAGCACTACGGCCTGCCGAAGGACTTCGACACCATCGGCCTCTGGTACAACAAGCAGCTCTTCGACGCCGCCGGCGTCAAACACCCCACCGCCGACTGGACCTGGGCTGAGGTGCAGGCGGCAGCGGCGAAGCTGACGAACAAGAGCGCCGGGGTGTACGGGATCACCGCGCCGCTCAACCGCCAGGAGGGCTTCTACAACACCATCGCCCAGGCCGGCGGGTCCGTCATCTCATCGGACGGCAAGAAGTCCGGCTACGACGACCCGAAGACCCAGGCCGGCCTGCAGTACTGGGTCGACTTCGTCCGCAAGGGCCACTCCCCGACGCTGCAGCAGATGGCCGACACCGAGGCCGTCGCCCAGTTCGAGAACGGCAAGGTCGCCATGTACTACGGCGGCTCCTTCTACGCTCAGCGGTTCCACGAGAACACCGCCCTGCGGTCGAAGGTGGACGTGACCGTGCTGCCCAAGGGTGAAACTCGTGCCACCGTCATCAACGGCATCCAGAACGTCGGGTACGCCAAGTCCAAGCACCCGGAACAGCTCCGGAAGTTCCTGCTCTTCCTCGGCGGCGAGGAGGCCGCAAAGATCCAGGCCGCTACCGGCGCTGTGATCCCCGCGTACAAGGACACCCAGCAGGCCTGGGTCACCTCGATGCCCGAGTTCAACCTGAAGGCGTTCCTCGACGAGATCCCGTACGGCGTCGTGTACCCGGTCTCGGCCAACACCGCGGTGTGGAACAAGTTCGAGGAGGACAGCCTCGCTCCCGCCTGGGAGGGCAAGCAGTCCGTGCCGGAGGCGGCCGGCAAGCTGGCCCGCGAGATGAACGAAGCGCTCGCCAAGGAATGACGACCATCACGACCGGGAGCGGCGTCGCCAGGCGCCGCTCCCGCACCCCCCGCAAACCGTCGCTGATCGGCCTGGCCTACGTGGCACCTGCCCTGGCCGGCCTGCTGGCGCTCTACATCGTGCCGCTGGCGGGCACCTTCCAGCTCAGCCTCAGCGAGACCGGGCCGTTCGGCGACAGCACCTTCACCGGTCTGGACAACTACCGCCGGCTGGCCGGCGACGCGGACTTCTGGCTGGCCCTGCGCAACAGCGCCACCTACACCGCGATCGTCCTGCTGGGCATCCCCATCGCCGTTGTCCTGGCGGCCCTGATCCATTCGGTCGACCGCTTCAACAACCTCTACCGGGTGCTGTTCTTCCTGCCCGTGGTGACGCTGCCCGTCGCGGTCGGCATGGTCTGGCGCTACATCTATAACGGCGAGTTCGGCATCCTCAACCAGGCGCTCGGGCTGGTCGGCATCGACGGTCCCAACTGGGTGGCGGACCCGGCAGTCGCCATCTACGCGGTCTCGGTGGTGGGCATCTGGACGAGTCTCGGCACGAACATCATCATCCTCGGCGCGGGGCTGCGGGGCGTACCCAAGGAACTGCTCGAGGCATCGTCCATGGACGGAGCCGGACCGGTGCGGCAGTTCGTCTCCGTGACCCTGCCGCTGCTGTCGCCGAGCATCTTCTTCGTGCTCACCCTGTCGATCATTTCCTCGCTGCAGATGTTCGACCTCATCTACGTGATGATCGGACGGGGCTCCACTGCGGAGAGCGGCGCCCAGACGATGGTGTACCGGTTCTTCCAGCAGTCCTTCGTCGAGTACGACCAGGGCTACGGGGCTGCGAACGCCATCGTGCTGCTGACCCTGATCATGATTGTCACCGCCGTCCAGTTCCGGCTGCAGAGGAAGTGGGTCTTCTATGGCTGAGCAGGCACGCCGCGCGCCCCGGCACCGTCAGTGGCCGGCCCACCTCCTGCTGCTGCTCGCCGCCGGCGCCATGGTCTTCCCCTTCGTCTGGCAGGTGCTGACCGCGTTCAAGACCGTCCCCGAGTCACGGGCCGTGCCGCCGGTCATCGTCCCGTCCGGCTGGGGGTTCGACGCGTTCGGCCGGTTCTTCGAGTCGCTGCCGGTCGGCAATCTCTTCGTCGTCTCAGTCGGGGCACTCGTCCTGCGGGTCGCCGGACAGTTGCTGCTTGCGTCCCTCGCCGCCTACGGCTTCGCCCGCTTCACGTTCCCCGGTCGGGACGCGATCTTCGCACTGTTCCTGATCATGCTGATGGCACCCAGCCAGCTGTTCCTCATCGCGCAGTTCAACTTCATGAAGGACTTCGCGCTGCTGGACACCCTGCCGGCGATCGCGTTGCCCGGCCTCTTCTCCGCTTTCGGCACGTTCCTGCTCCGGCAGGCCTTCCTCGCCATTCCCCCGGAGTTCGAGGAGGCCGCCCGGCTCGACGGCGCCAACTCGTTTCAGATCTTCTGGAAGGTCATGCTCCCCATGACCGGCCCGACCTTGGCCGCCCTCACCCTGCTCACCTCGCTGTACTCCTGGAACGATCTGCTCTGGCCGCTGGTGGTGACCTCGTCGAAGGAGAGGATGACCCTTCCGGTCGGCCTGGCAAACCTGCAGGGGCAGTACGGCACCGATTATCCGACTCTCATGGCAGGATCGATGCTCGTGTCGCTGCCGCTCATCGTCATCTTCATCGCCCTGCAGCGACAGTTCTTCGCCGGCATCGCATCGAGTGGACTCAAAGGATGACCGACCTCGAACGCATCCCCGTCAGATCCCCCGCCTCCGTCGCGGTCTTCCGCCGGATCCTCACCCACGGACCGATCGGCCGGGTCGACATCGCCCGGGCCACCGGCCTGTCCCAGGCGATGATCACCAAGGCGGTCACCCCGCTGATGGCGGCGGGCTTCGTCGAGGAATCGGAGTTCACCCGCACCGAGAACGGAGTCGGTCGGCCGATCAGTCCGCTCGCCGTCGTGCGTAACCGGACGTACCTGGCCGGGATCAAGGTCACCGCGGACCGCAGCTACGGCGTCCTCACCGACCTCGGCGCCGACCCCTTGGCCCAGGTCGAGGCCGGTCACGCGAACTCAGGGCCGGACGAGGTGCTGCGCGCGATGAACCAGATCGCCCGCGAGCTGCGCCGCCGCTCCCCGAGCGGCCGTCTCGACGGCATCGGCGTGGCGGTCTCCGGTGACGTCGACCGCGCTGCGGGCGTCGTGCGCGACTCACCGCTGCTCGGGTGGCGCTCCGTGCCACTGCGGGAACGGCTGCAAGCGTTGACCGGCACGCCCGTGACGGTGGAGAACGACGTGCGCGCCCTCACCCTGACCGAGAACATGTTCGGGGCGGGCCGCGACGCGGCGACGCTGGCGGTGGTGACGATCGGTGCCGGCATCGGCTGCGGCCTCTTCCTCAACGGGCGCATCGTTCAGGGTGCGCACGGCGTCTCCGGGGAGATCGGGCACCTCCCGCTCGCCCCCGGCGACCTGGTCTGCACCTGCGGGCGACGCGGGTGCGTCGAGACGGTCGCCTCCACCAGAGCCATCGTCGATCGGGTCCGGTCCGCCGCCGGTAAGGCGGCCCTCACCATCGACGACGTCTTCGACCTGGCCCGCCGGGGCGACCCGGATGCAGTCGCCGCGTTCGCCGCCGCCGGCGAAATGATCGGCGCGGCCCTCGCCGCACTGGTGAACCTCGTCGGACCGGAACTCGTTATCATCGCTGGCGAGAGCGTCACCGAGTACGACCTCTACGCCGACCGCCTCCGCGCCACCTTCGCCGAGCACGCCTTCGGCGCCGCCATCGACTGCGACATCGTCCTGACGCCGCACACCTTCAACGACTGGGCCCGCGGCGCTGCCGTCTGCGTGATCGAGGAGATGGCAGGCGGATCCCTCTGACCCGCCACCTGCCGGCCAGTCACACTGAGACGACCACGGCTTACGAATCCGTCGAAATGGGCGGAGCGCTGGAGCGGTTCCGAGAAGAAGCGGAGTCCGACGTCGATCACTCCCGGGCGGGAGCAGCGAGCCCGCATCACCAACTGCGTCTCCGATGTGGACGCCCCGCGTGCTCGGAGCAGACGTGGGGCGAGCCGGACGACGGCGGAGCCGAGGGATCATCCCCGCGTGCGCGGGGAGCAGCCGCCGGGTGTGCCGAAGAGTCCTGGGGGTCAAGGGGTCGTCGGTTCGAATCCGGCCGTCCTGACAGCGAGAGGGTTTCCGCAGTTCAGTGACTTGCGGGAGCCCCCTTTTCATTGCTCGACATGGATGTCCGGTTTAGCACGCCGCTGTTGGACTCCTTGACTCGGCAGATTGTCATGTCACTTCTGGGCCTTACCCTGCACAGCAACGTCGTGGCCGGTGGTGCAGCACCCGTTGGCGTCGGAGCCGGCGTCGGGGGAGCGCACGGCGGCACCGGGGGCGCAGCAGGTGTCGCCGCGCCAGGCTTCGCGGCCTTCCTTCACCGCGACCGCGGCGATGACCAACGCGGCGGCGGGGTCGGCCCACCACCAGCCGAACAGCGAGTTGACCGCCAACCCAACCAGCAGCACCGCCGAGAGGTACGTACACAGCAGGGTCTGCTTGGAGTCCGCGACGGCTGAGGCCGACCCGAGTTCGCGTCCCGCGCGGCGTTGCGCGGCCGACAGGACCGGCATCACCGCCAGGGACACCGCGGCCAGGACCAGACCGATCGTGGAGTGCTCCGCGCGGTCCGCGCCGACGAGCGCGCGCACCGACTCCACGGACACGTACGCGGCGAGGGCGAAGAACGACAGCGCGATGACCCGCAGCGCGGCGCGTTCCCGGCGTTCGTGGTCGGGGCCGGAGAACTGCCAGGCCACGGCGGCGGCGGAGGCCACCTCGATGACGGAGTCGAGCCCGAACCCGATCAGCGCGGTCGAGGACGCCATCCTCCCGGCGCTGATGGCGATGACCGCCTCGATCACGTTGTAGGTGATTGTCGCGGCGACGAACAGGCGCACCCGCCGGATCAGGATCGACCGTCGGGTCGGGGACGGGCTGAGCGAGATGAGCGGCAGCGGCGTGCCCATCAGCAGCACCCGTCGGATTCGGCGGCCGGGCAGGCAGCCGGATCGACCGCCAGGACCAGGCCGAGCAGGTCCCCGAGGGCATGCGCGAGGCGCGCGTCGGCGAGTTCGTAGCGGCTACGGCGGCCCTCGGGAACGGCGACGACCAGGCCGCAGCCCCGCAGGCACGCCAGGTGGTTGGACAGGTTCTGCCGACTGGTGCCCAGCAGGTCGGCGAGGTCTGACGGGTAGCCGGGCCCTTCGCGCAGAGCGAGCAGGAGCCGGGAGCGGACCGGGTCGGACAGAGCGTGACCGAAGCGGGCCAGGACCTGTCCGTGCGTGAGAGTCTCCACAATCCGACAGTACATCAGCTAATGAATAAACAGAATGCTGAACTGTTTGGTCACGAGTCTTGACTCGGCGCGACCCAAATATCTTTGTATGCGCGCATGATTTCCGGTCTGATCGGCCAGCGCGACGATGCCAGTGCGGCGAACATGGCGAGGGGGAGCCACGGATGGGCTACGGCCATGGCCACAGCCCTCAGGTGACGGCGACCGGGCAGCACCGCCGAGCCTTGGCCGGCGTGCTCACGGTGTCGGTGGTGATCTTCGCTGTCGAAGGCGTCGGTGCGGTCATCACCGGCAGCCTCGTGCTGCTCGCCGACGCCGGGCACGTCCTCACTGACACCGGCGGTGTCGCCCTCGCTCTCGGCGCGGCCATGCTCGCCGCCCGCCCGCCCGCCCGCCCGCCCGCCCGGCGTCCAGGCGATGCGCCTTCGGCTGGTCACGGGCGAAGATCCTCGCCGCCGCCGTTAACGGCCTGATCCCGACCGGGATGGGCGTCTATGTCTTCGTCGAGGGCGTCCGGCGTCTGTTCGAACCCGTCGACGTGCAACCCGGCGGTATGGCCGCCTTCGCCGCGATCGGTCTGGTCGGCAACCTCGTCGGGGTGGCGTTGCTCTACCGTGCCCGCGACGCCAGCCTCAACATGCGCGGCGCGTTCCTCGAGGTCGCCACCGTCGCACGTCCGTCGACGTCGTCGACCGTCCATGAACCGTCGCCTTCACTGGGCCAGTCAAGTTGTCCGCTGCGGTGCCCGTCGCCGGATAAGGCACGCCAAGAAGCCCAAACGCAAGCAACCTGACTACTGCGCCACCTTCTGGTGCCGCCACGCGGCCCCGTCCCCGGCATCGCCGCAGGCGTGATCGTCGGCGGAGACGCATAAAGGGTCAATATAAATCTGCTATGCTTCAGGCTTGAGTCGCCGAGACGCCGCGCACAGCGCTTCCGATGCCATCGGGTCAGCCCTCTACGGTCTGGCCACCAGGGCCGTGAGACGCCTTCCCCGCGACATGAGCCTGACGTCCGCCGCCACCTTGGCCACCCTGGACAAGACCGGCCCGCGACGGATCACCGATCTGGCGGTGGCCGAGGGTGTCACCCAGCCCGCGATGACCGTCCTGGTCCGGGTGATGGAGGAATCCGGGCTGGTCGAGCGGAAGGGCGATCCGTCCGACAAGCGGGTCACGCTGGTGTGCCTGACCGAGGCCGGCGCATCGTACGTCCGGACGCGACGCCAGGCGGGCGTCGACGCGTACGCGCGGTTGATCGACGAACTCACCGGTGACGAGGTCGAGGCCTTGGCAGCAGCCCTTCCGGCGCTGCTGCATCTGGCGGAGCTCGAAGGCCACGCCCGAGAGGAGTCGGACCGGTGACCGCAGCCCAGGCTCATGACCAGCCCATGAGCACTGCCCTGATACGTTCCGAGGCACGTCTGCTGGTCCCCGCCCTGATATTCATCGCCCTGGTCGTGGCGGCGGTCGCCAGCCTCGGGACGCCGCTCATCACCAGTGTGGCGACCACGTTCCACGTCTCCCTCGACAGCGCCCAGTGGACGCTGACCATCGCCCTGCTCAGCGGCGCCGTCGCCACACCCGTCCTCGGCCGGCTCGGAGCCGGTCCGCACCGGCGGGCCACGATTCTCGCCACACTGGCGATCGTCGTCGTCGGCAGCGCGCTCACCGTGCTGCCGCTGCCCTTCGCCTGGCTGCTCGTGGGCAGAGCAGCCCAAGGCGTCGGACTCGGTCTCACGGCGCTGATGATGGGCGTGGCCCGCGACCATCTTCCCGAGGAGCGCAGCGCGGCGACGATCGCCCTGATCTCAGTGGTCTCCATCATCGGAGCCGGCGCCGGCTACCCGCTGGCCGCGCTGCTCGCCGAGTTCGGCGGACTGCGGGCCGCCTACGGCCTCGGCCTGCTCGTCACCGCCATCGCCTTCGTGACCGCGTGGCGCTCCATGCCCGCAGCTCCCGAAGGCCGCTCCGCTCACGTGAACGTCGCCGCTGCGCTCGTCCTGGCGGGTGGACTGCTCCTCGTCCTGTTCCTGGCCGGCGAGAGGAGCCTGTGGAGCCGACACCTCGCCGTGGCGGTGACCCTTGCCGTCGCCGCCGTCCTCCTGCTCTGCGTCTGGACCGTTTCCGAACTGCGAACCAAGACGCCCCTGGTCGACGTCCGGACAGTACGGCACCCGGCGGTCGCCGGGGCGAACATCGCCATGTTCGTCGGCGGGAGCGGCATGTACCTCCTGCTCACGCTCATCACCCGCTACGCGCAGACGCCGCACAGCGCTGGCTACGGCTTCGGGCTGACCACCTTCGTGGCGGGGCTGGTCCTCATCCCGTTCTCCGTGCTGGGGTTCGTCGCCGGCAAGCTCACGCCGCGGGTCCGCGAACGGATCGACGGCCCCCTGCTCCTGGCCGGCAGCGCCGCCATCGTCGGCGGCGGGTTCGTCCTGTTCGCCACCGCCCGGTCCAACCTGGCCGAACTGCTCGCGGCCATGGGCGTGCTGGGCTTCGGCGTCGGCAGCTTCTCGGCCGCCATGCCCGGCGTCATCCTGGCCGTCACCCCCAGGAGCGAGACGTCGAGCGCCATGAGTTTCAACTACGTCGTCCGCAGCGTCGGGTACTCCCTGGGCAGCGCCATCGGCGGTCTGGTCCTGGCCGCCGGCACCGCCACGGGCCGCCTCTTCCCGAACGACGGCGCCTACACGACCGCGGCGCTGGTCGGCGTCGCCGCGATGGCGATCACGACCATGGCCAGCCTCGCCCTCGCCCGCCGACGCTCACCCGAGACCAATCCGATCACAGCCCCAGTCGGTGGGCCGGCCCCGGGCCGGTCGAGTCGAACCGGAAGCTGAGGATCGAAGCCGTCCGACTTCGACGCCGTCTCGGTCGGCTCGCTGACCGACAGCGCGGCGGCCATGGATCTGAGCATGCTTCTGAGCATCAATTCCGAACACAGGAGGTACCGTGGCCAAGGGCTACTGGGTCAGCGCCTACCGCACCATTTCCGACCCCGAGAAGCTGGCCGCCTACAACAAGCTGGCCCCTCCGGCCGTCCAGGCCGGGGGCGGGCGGGTGCTCGCCCGCGACGGTCGGGTCGCCGCACACGACGCCGGAATCGCCGAGCGCACCGTCCTGATCGAGTTCGACAGCTTCGAACAAGCGGTCGCCGCACATGCGAGTGCGGCCTATCAGGAGGCGCTGGCCGCACTTGCTGACGGCGTCGAACGCGACTTCCGCATCATCGAAGGCCTCGACTGACGATCGAGGCTGCGTCGGCGACGAACACGAAGCCGACCGCACATTCATCGTGTATGCCTGTGCCGGCCGGATCAAGCCTGCGCGCATCGCCTCCTCCACGTGATCAAGTTCACTTCGAATCCAGGCAGCGTGTCGTTCGTCCGTCCTCGACTTACCGACGGACGGATACCTCACGGAGGGCGCTGGGTGACGATGGGGAAACGAGTGCGAGGAATATGGGCGGCGGCGCTCAGTGTGGCGCTGGCCGTCGCGGGTGTGGGGCAGGCGGGGGCCGCCGAGTCCGACGGTACGGCGGTCTCCGGGAGCACCAGAGTCGACGCGGCGGATTCGCTGCGTACGGTGACTTTGGTTTCGGGAGACCGGGTTCGAGTTCGGTCCGGCACATACGAGGTACAGCCTGGTCCCGGTCGCGAGCGGATGGTTTTCGCACAGCACCGGATTGGTGGCCACGATTACGTCATTCCGGCCGATGCGCTGTCCATGATCGGTGCGCGTCGAGTTGACCGCCGGCTGTTCGACATCACCGAGTTGCTGGCATCGAGGTACGACGACGCCGAGCAGACGGAGCTGCCGCTGCTGGTACGCGCGACGGACCAGACCGCGGCCAGGCAGCGCGCTTCCGGCTACGCGGTGGCACGTGACCTGCCGGGGATCAGGGCTCAGGCGGTCCGGGTCCCCAAGAAGCGGGCCGGAGAATTCTGGAGGTCGCTCGACGCGCAGGTTGCCGGCAAGACCGCGAGCGCTGGCGTGGAACGGGTGTGGTTGGACGGGCAGCGTCAGATCAGCTTGGACCACAGTGTCCCGCAGATCGGTGCACCAGCGGTGTGGCAGGCGGGCCGAACCGGCCGGGGCGTCACCGTCGCGGTGCTCGACACGGGCATCGACGCCACGCACCCGGACTTCACCGGCCGACTGGCGCAGGTACGCAACTTCACCGACGACCCGGACGCCGATGATCATGTGGGCCACGGCACCCATGTCGCCTCGATCATCGCCGGTTCGGGTGCCGCCTCCGGTGGCCGGTACCGGGGCGTGGCGCCTGACGCGACGTTGCTGGTCGGCAAGGTCTGCACCGATGGTGGGTGCCCCGACTCCGCGATTCTCGCCGGAATGGAATGGGCCGCCGCCAATGGCGCGGTGGTAGTGAACCTCAGCCTCGGCGGCGCCGACACCACCGAGTTGGACCCGCTGAAGGAGGCGGTGGAGACGCTGACCGCGCGTACTGGCACGCTCTTCGTCGTGGCCGCCGGCAACAGCGGGCCCCAAGCCCGAAGCATCAGTTCTCCGGCCAGCGCCGACTCCGCGTTGGCCGTGGGCGCGATGGATGGCGCCGACAAACTCGCCGAGAGCTCAAGCCGTGGCCCGCGGCTGGCCGGTGGCGCGATCAAGCCGGAGATCACCGCACCGGGCGTGGACATCGTCGCCGCCCGGGCGCGCAATTCTGAGGCGGACGACCCGGTTGACGAGTCGTACACCCGAATGTCGGGAACCTCGATGGCGACGCCACATGTCGCCGGTTCCGCCGCGTTGCTCGCCCAACAGCACCCGACCTTCCGGGCGGCGGATCTGAAGGCGACTCTGATGGGCACGGCCAAGCCCGATGCGACGTCCCGGCTCACCGAGCAGGGTGCGGGACGCGTCGATGTGGCGGCGGCATCGGGCTCGACATTGCGGGCCGACCCACCAGCGGTGGATCTCGGCATCGCGAAATGGCCCCACCAGGACGACCGGGCAGCCAGCCGTACCGTCGCCTTCCGCAATGACGGCGCCACGGCGGCAACGCTGTCGCTGACGGTCTCCGTGACCGGGCCTGACGGCACCCACGCGACAGACGGCATGTTCCGCATCGAACCAGCGCAGCTCACGGTCGCGGCCGGTGGTTCGGCGTCGGCGACCATCACCGCCAGAACCGCCATCTCGGGCTCGGAAGGGGTGTACGAGGGCCGGGTGGTCGCCAGCGGCCCCGCTGGCGTGGTGCGGATCCCGGTGACCATCGACCGGGAACCGGAGAGCTATGACCTGAAGCTCACGCACCTGGACCGTACGGGCAGCTTGACTGACAGTTACAACACCTTTCTGGATGGTCTCTCCGCTTCCGGCACCGTCGTGCCCTACGAGCCGGACGGGACAGCCAGCATCCGGCTGAGGGCCGGCAGTTACCACCTCACCAGCGTGATCTCGGACGAGCACGGCGATGATCGCCTCGTGTCCCTGCTCACCCAGCCGCAGCTCGAACTGACGGCGGACACCACCGTCGTGCTGGACGCCCGGCTCGCCAAGTCCAGCACGGTGACCGTGCCCCGGCCAGCGGCAACGCCAACCGGATCGGTTATCGGGTACTACCGGCACCTGCCGGACGGCAGTCTGAACGCTGCGTCAGTATTCTCGTTCGGCGGCATGACACCGCTATTCGCCGCACAGTTCGGTCCCGCGCTCCCAGGGAACGAGATGCGGGGACGTCTGCAGACGGTCTTCACCGAGCCAGGTCCCGACGGGCAGTTCGGGTCCGGATCGCACCGCTACCACCTGGCCTGGTTCCCGTCCGGACAGGTACCGTCCGGGATCCGCCAGGAGGTGCGGACCGCGGACCTGGCGCAGGTGGAAGCGACATATCCCGCAAGCGAGTCCGGCACGATCGGTGAGAAGACGGTCTTCGCGTCGCGTCCGGACTACACCGAATCAGTGTCCTTCGGCGGCACTGTTCCACTGCCGGCCACGCGCACCGAGTACTACTCCCGAGCGGACGACATCCGATGGTCGGCCGACGTCAGGATGGGGGAGGTCCAACAGATGTCGGCACCCACCGCCTATCCGGCCGGCCGGCAGACCGAATCATGGCAGGCGGGCCCGCTGAGCCCCGGCTTCCCGGCACCCCCGTCCTCCATTACGGTCTTTTCCGACGGCTACTGGGTCACCCGACAGGGAAATCGGATCTTCGCCGCCGTTCCGCTCTTCTCCGACCGGGATATCCGGCACGCCGGCGTCGCCGACACCACCTCCTACACCCAACGACTGCTCCGCGACGGGCAGCCCGTGCCCTTGATCGACGATTACGACTACGAAGTGCCTGCGGCGGCGGCGAATTATCG
Organism: Micromonospora arborensis; assembly: GCF_003205615.1. Classification (GTDB taxonomy): domain Bacteria; phylum Actinomycetota; class Actinomycetes; order Mycobacteriales; family Micromonosporaceae; genus Micromonospora; species Micromonospora arborensis. Next base: position 60,135 of record NZ_PYBV01000055.1, read on the forward strand.
ATACAGCGTCACCGCTACCCGAGACACTGAACTCTCCACCCGCGTGCAGGCCGAGTGGACGTTCCGCTCCGAAAAGTCGGAAAAGCTGGCCCGCCTGCCGGTGATGGCGGTGCGCTTCGCACCCGCGCTCGACGGCGACAATGCGGCGCCGGCCGGCAGAGACCTCCGCATCCCGGTCACCGTGCAGCGGCAGGCCGGTGCGACGCCAGCACAGGTACGGTCGCTGACCGTCGAGGTGTCGTTCGACGACGGCCAGACCTGGCGACTCGCATCGGTCCAAAAATCCGGTGCTGGCTGGCTCGCCGACGTGCACCATCCGGCCGGCGCTGGTTACGCCGCGCTACGCGCGTACGCGGTTGACCAGAGCGGCAATACGGTGCGCCAGACCATCATCCGCGCGTACCGAATCAAGGGCTGATCCCGGCGCATGCCCTCACCTGCGCGATGAAACGACGCCTTGCTGGCCCCATTTCCACGTCGGGGCCAGCAAGGGCGAGGCGGGGGTGGTAGCGGTTGGCCGGTACTCAAGCAGGCACGGCCGGGTCATCAACGATCCATCCACAACTGCTCGCGGGTTAAAGGCCGGCGTCCGTCGGGTTGAGGAAGACGAACCGGATCGCCGGATTACGCGCGGTGAGCCGTCGCCTGGCCTCGTCGGCCACGTCCTCGATGTCGGCGGCCCTGACTTGGTCGGCAAAGTCGATCTTCGCGATAACGAGAATGTCGTCGGGACCGAGCTGCAGGGTCAGCAGCTCCACGATGCCTTGCACGTTGGGCAGGGCGGACAGTTCCCGACGAATCTCGTCCTGAACTGGCTCCCTTGCAGACCGGCCCACGAGCAGTGCGAGGTTGTTGCGGGCCAGAACGGTGGCCACCACGAGGAGCAGTACACCAATGGCGACCGATGCGATGCCATCCCAAACCGGGTCACCGGTCAGCTCGGCGAGCCCCAGGCCCGCACCGGCCAATCCCAGGCCGATCAGGGCGGCGCTGTCCTCCAGGAACAACGCCTTGATGGCGGTGTTGGGCGTGCGCCGCAGGACCCTGGCTGGACTGATGCCCCAGCGCTTGGCCCGGCGCCGCACCTCCCGCACCGTCCGCAGCAGGGACACCGACTCCAGGACGAAGGAGACGACCAGCACCGCGTACGAGACGAAGTAATCTCCAGTCTCCTTGGCCGATGCGATGACGTGCACACCGTGGGTGATGGAGAAGCCGGCGCCGCTGACGAAGGTGAAGACGGCGGCGAGGAGGGCCCAGATGTAGCTCTCCCGGCCGTAGCCGAAAGGCCGCCCGGGGTCGGCCCGGCGACCGCCACGACGCAGCGCCACGAACAGCAGCACCTCGGTTGTGGTGTCGGCGAACGAATGCGCGGCTTCCGACAGCACGGCCGCCGAACCCGAGAGTAGACCCGCAACCACCTTGGCCGCGGCGACAGCGACGTTGACGGAGCCGGCCACGATCACCGTGCGGACGCTCTGCGACTGCCCGTCCGATTCGGTCATGAAGCCAGGCTATGGGCCGGGTGCCGGCCGGGCGGACAAACCGGCAGGCACACGCGATGCCATGGGCCACCAGCCGCCGGCTGAGCTTCGCCAACGACCTCACCCTCTGCAGCTGATCGCGGTAACCGCCAACGTGAATGAGGTTAGGGGCGACCACTTATCGCATGATGTGGACCACCGTGAAATTTCCAGCGGTGAGCCCACACGGTGACACCTACACCCGGCTCGCTGCCGGCTTCGGGATCGTTGTCGCCACCACCTGGCGCAACGTGCAGGAGGCGATCACACAGCTCGCGTCGCGGTGGCGACGATGCTGCGCAGCCCGGCGGCCTACGTAATGACCTCTTCGGCGAATCCGAAGAGGTCAGTTCGCTCCCGGTCGTCAGTCGGGCGGGGTCTGCTCACGTCGAGTCGGATGCGTTTCGGAGGCTGGCGGGCAGTGGAGGGCGACCGCGTCACTGCGTGAGTCCGAGGACTTCTCCCTTGCGTAAGCCGAGCACGAGGACCAGGACGTAGGCGGCGTAGAGGTAATCGTCGGCCGTCGTGTGCCTCTGATCCGTCCGCGATGCGTGGGCGGATCGGCAGGGGTGCGTACGGTTGAGGACTGGGCTGGTTCGGTGGCCGGCCGCGGAATCGGTTGATTTCTGCGGCCGGCCACCGATCGGGTTACTTGAGTAGGTACGCGCGTTGGATGGTTTGGGTGACCGTCCCGCCGTTCGCGTCTTCGGCTTTGACCCGCAGCCATACCGATCCGTCAGTGCTGCTCAGCCGCGGCAGTTTTACTCTGACGGAGAATTGCTGGTTGCCGGCGCGATCCTTGGGATTGCCGGCAACGGTGCCCTTCAGCCAGGTGTGGCCACCATCGGTGGAGTAGTCGACGGTCAGCTTCTTCACCGGCGCGCGACCGGCTGCGCCTGAGTGAGAACCGGCCTCGATAGTGAAGTGGTGCTGCCGACCTGACGGTGCGCGATTGTGGATGTCCAGGCCGAGTTCGTAGCGCAGTTGGATCAGTGGCTGGAACTGGCAGGTCAGGTCAGCGCTCGGGTCGGTCAGCGGGTTGCCTCCGCCGAGTCGAGCGCAGTTGTAGCCGGCTGGAACCTGTGCGTTCGACGCCTTGGAGCTGAATGTCCACACCGTTGTCGACTTCGGTCTGGTGCCGAACAAGCCATCCGCGAAGCTGGGGTAGGTTTCGTCCTGTTGAAGTCGGTAGGTGGCTGGTTTGGCGGAGAGGTGGAACACCGGCCAGTCCGATGAGTATTTGTGGTCCGGCGCCAACGTGGTGCCCGTCTTGGCGTTCCACATCTGCCACGAGGCCCATCCTCCGCCGCGCCACTCTTCGGACCAGTTGCCGCCGATGCCGTCGCTTGTGGAGTGGCCGGGGCTGTTGTCCATGAGTTCCGTCGCGGGCACGAATTCGTTGCCATCGGCTCCGCCGCGGGCGTACGTCGCGGAGCGACCCACGTCATACGTGTTCTTCTGGTAGTAATCCAGGAAGTTGTCGGCAACTTCGACGGTGCCCACGTGCAGGGGTGCGTCGAACCAGTTCTCCAAGTCACGGCGGGTGCCGGCCTGGGAGTCCATGAACCGGTCACCAGAGCTCATCCTGAAGGTCGGATTGCTTTGCTCCTGCTCGGGGTGGGTCCACATAGTGATGTTTCGCAGCCAGTGCCACTGGCTGTCGGCGAGGTAGTACTGGGTGACGTCACCTGGCCGGATCATCATGTACGGGTAGTAGAAATAGCCCTGGCTGACATGGGATGGCATGGCCAGTTCGCTCACGGCGATCACCGCATCCGGGTTCTCGGCGTGGTAGCGGGTAGGCACCTCCACCAGATCACCCCGTTTCACCTTGTGCTGGATCCTGGCCGGGATTCCGTTGGGATAGCCGAACGCGAGGTGATAGCTGTAGGCCGGCGCATCGGTGTAGTAGTCGGGATAGTTCGGCATTGCCTTGAGTGGCTTCGGTTGGGCAAGCAGCCAGTAGTCGGACAGTGAGACGGTGCCCACCGCTGCCGACCGCGAGGGTGACACGAAGACCGGCAATGCCTTGCCCGATGCAGCGAAGTCCGCCCAGGTGGATTCGTAACTCGATCCATTCGGACTCTGGTGGATCAGGGATCCGACGTGGCTGCGCACCGCGACGTCGCGTGGAACTGCCGGTTGGTTCACGGGGACCGTCGTTGCGGCGTCCAGTGTGAATGTCGCGTCGGCGTCGATGGTGACGTCGGCCTTCATGAGGAGGCTGACGCGGCTGAAGATCCCGGTCGAGGGGTCGACTTCGCCGACGTTGGCCATCAGGGTGTAGGTGCCGGCGGGCACCTTGGCGGTGGCGACCCCGTTCTCGGTGCCGAGGCCGTAGGCCTGGAACCCGAGGGGGTTGTCGTGGTTGTAGGTGTCTTGGATGAGCAACACCCCGGTGGGCGGGTCATAGGACTTCCCCGCGAAGTCGGTCACCTTGATGGTGACGTCTTTGGCGCCGAACTGACCGAAGCCGACGGCGGTGCGCAGTTGAACTCCGCCACCACTGGCCGTGATGGCGCCACCGAAGATGCCGAGCGGGTAGTCGGCCCGGTCGATGGATGCGGTGACCGTGGCTTCACCGCCGGCGGGTACGGTCACCGTGGCGGCAGAAAGGGTCAGGTTCGCGACAGGCTTGCCCTGCCGATCCTCGAGCGCGGAGTCGAGGTTCAATGTCACCGGGGAGTTGGTCTGGTTGGTGTAGGTCAGCTCCCGCTCGACCGGCGTCTGCGCAGTGTCGAGACTGCCGAAGTCCAGCGCAGCGGACGCGTACACGCCCTGTTTGACGGCGCGGGCGACGTCGACCCGGCCGGTGCCTTGCTCTCGCCAGCTGTAGCCGCCGTCGATGGCGGTCGAGGCCAGGACGTTCTTCAACGCGGATGCGTGCAAGCCCGGGCGGGCCTGGGCCAGGAGCGCTGCGGCGCCGGCCACGTGGGGCGTCGCCATGGACGTACCATCCGCGGTCGTGTAGTAGTCGTTGACGGGGCTGCCGAGGGTGGTGCCGGCCGCTCGGGCAGCGGTGATGGCGACGCCCGGGCCGGTGACGTTGGGCTTGACGGCGAAGTCGTTGGGCCGAGGCCCTCGCGAAGAGAAGTCGGCCAACTGGTCGGCCTTGTCGACCGCGCCCACGGTTAGCGCCGCGTCGGCGACGCCCGGCGAACCAATCCCACCCTCGCCGCTGTTACCGGCCGCGATGACGAACAGCGTGTCGTACTGTGCGGTCAACTGGTTGACGGCCTGGGCCAGGGGGTCCGTGCCGTCGGCTCCGCAGCAGGCACCCACCGACATGTTGACGACGTCGGCGCCGTTGCTCGCGGCCCATTCCATACCGGCGATGATCCACGAGTCGTAGCCGACGCCGTAGTCGCCGAGGATCTTGCCGTTCATCAGGTGCGCGTCCGGCGCGACCCCTTTGTACTTGCCATCGGAGGCGGCGCCGGAGCCGGCGATCGTGGATGCCACGTGGGTGCCGTGCCCGACGTGGTCGGTGGCCGAGTCCGAGTCGGTGAAGTTCGTCTCGGCGGTCACCTTTCCGGCCAGGTCTGGGTGTCCGCTGTCGATGCCGGTGTCGAGGACCGCGACCGTGACACCCTTCCCGGTGTAACCGGCGTCCCAGACCTGCGGCGCACCGATCTGAGGCACGCTCTTGTCCAGCTCGGCGTGCACTGGCCGGTCAAGCATGACCTGCTTGACACCCCCACCCAGTTGACCCGAGCCGGTTCCGTCGCCGTCGATGGCTCCCCAGAAGTGGCGGGCCTGACCTCGGCCGATCTTCACACCCGCGCCGTTCAGCGTTCGTACCGGCACCGGGTGCGTGGTCGCGGGGAGAGAGTCAGCCTCCTTGGCCAGTTGGGCCTTGTCCTTGACCAGTTGTTCTTTGGACTTCGCTGAGCCCGGTGAGCGGTCGTCGAAGGTCACGATCACCGGCAGCGTGGCGCTGGAGCTGTCCGTGAGGCCGTCCTGGACGAGCTCGGGAATGTTGAACAGGTCGCGGTCAAGCTTGCCTGCGCTGAGGTACGCCGCGACATCGCTCGGGTAGACGTAGAAGTCCTTCGACGTACCTTGGGAGAAGAACTGCACCGCGCGGCCGTCGTCACGCGGAGCCGGGTCGATGTTGACGACCCGGGCCTGATCGCCGGCCGCCGTGTCCCAGCGGATCGTGTCGCCGGTGATCAGCGTGACTTCGACCTGGTGACCCTTGGCTGTCGGCGAGGTCGGAGCCTGGCCTGTCGCCGGTCCGGCGAGCAGATGAGATCCGACGTCGACCGGTGAGGCCAAGGCCCCGGACGTCCCCGACACGCTGACGATGAGCGGCAGGGCCACCAGAGGGGCTGCCAACAAGGCCAGGCGCCGTCTGCGGCGGGAGCGGCCGCCAGGACGAGCGCGGAGTACGGCGTGCATACGAGCCTCGTTTCTCGATCCAGCAAACGGGTGCAGCAGGCGAGGAGGCGCTGCTGCGCCCTCATCGTGGGCTCGTCCTGCCCGATATCGCGACTAGGCAACTGACCTATTGTTTGGCGGCTCGCTACACAGCGTTCACGCCGGCTACTTTGCGTGCGGTGTGGAGTCGTCAAGCAGTCCAGCGTCGGCCGCGACCCGAGCCAAGGCCGTGCGAGACGAGACGCCGAGCTTTCGCATGGCGCGACTGAGATGGTGAGCCACGGTTTTGGGTGAGATGAACAGCGCCTCAGCTGCCTGCCGGTTGGTCAGTCCGCGTGCAACGATTCGCAGGACAGCCAGCTCACGAGGCGAGAGCCCATCGCCGTAGCCGTGGCGGCCCCGACGCCATGTCCGTGCGACCTCGACACCGTGCTGCCGCAGCAGTCGAGCGACTCGGTCGGCGTCCCATTGCGCCCCGAGCTCGACAAGCCGTTCCTGCGCCCGGCCCAGTACGGCAAGGCCCTGTTCCGGGGTGTTGGCTGCGAGAAGGCAGCGACCCTGCCGCTCAAGGGCGAGCAGTTCGTCGTACGGCCGCGGCATCGCCGCCCATGCTGCCGCGGCGTGGGCAAACGCCTCAGCGGCCAACTCGGGGGCGTCCTGTGCCTCGACCAGCAGCGCGCAGCAGGTTGCCAGCGCCGCCTGCGGCACAGGCGCGGTTCGTCCGTGCAGGCCGACTGTGAAACGACGCACCAGCATCGCCGCGTCATCGACTCGTCCAGCCGCGATCAGCGCCTCGACATGGACAGGAGCGACCTCTGTCGCCTGGACCCAGATGTCCTTGATGCCGATCGCGTCCATGATCGGATCCGTCAGCTCCAGCACCTGGTCGGCCGCACCGTCGGCTAGCCACAGCCGCCCCGAGGCAGCAGTCGCGAACCCCGTCAGGAGATCCCTCGAACGCGTCGCTGCGATCTCGGTCATGACTTTTTGCAGGTCGTGTGCGGCTGATTCACGGCTGCCGGAGGCGAGGTCTAGATAGCCCAGGACGGCGCCCGCTTCCAGACGAATCAGAGGATGGGTCTCGGCAGAATCGATCACCTGATGAATCCGTTCGGCCAGACCCGCCCACGCGCCGGTGAACCAGTCCAGGAGGACATCGGTGAACTGCGTGAAGTCCACCGCACGCTGGTAACCGATGGCCGGTGCCACAGCCTCCACGGCCGCGAGGTGTCCCCGAGCATCGTCGTAGAAGCCCAGGTCCATCGCATGTTGCGCGGCGTTGATCCGTCCCCGCACGATGTGGTGCTGTTCGACCGGTGTCGGTGCCGAGTCCGGAATCTCGGCGACGGCCTGCCAGCCGGCTTCCTGCCCGAGCGCGAGCAGCTTGATCGTTCGGTCGATCTGCAGTTGGCGGCGTACCAGTTCCGATTCGACGCGAGGGATCAGGGCAGTCGCCCGTTCCAACCACTGCAAATGCTGCGACGCCGACCATGATTCCGGAGACTCCGGCGACGCGAGGAACAGCATCGCCTGGGCGGCACTTGCCGGCCGGTCGTCGAGTGCACCGACGGCAGCCTCGAACTCCACGTTGCCGGCATCGAACTCCCCGAGCTGGTAGAGCAGCCACCCGAGCAACAGGCGGATCTCACCGCGCTCGGCCTCGGGCAGATCCTCCTCGATCACAATCTTGCCGAGGGTGTCGCGTACGGCGGTCTCCAGCTCACCCAGTGACGCCGAGCGGTGAACGATCGCTTCGCCCAGCCGCCGGGCAAGCCGGCCTCGCTGATCGGAAGGATGGTCGGTGATCGTGAGAAGGTCGTTCAGCAATTTGACGGCGGTGTGTTCATCGCCGGACTCCAGGGCAGCCTGGGCAGCCGCCTCAGCGTACTGACTCCACCGATCAAGTTCACCAGCCTCGCGGAAGTGCCGGCTGAGCCGTATCGGGGGCGGATGCTCAGATCCCTCCAGCGAAACGGCGGCGCGATGGTGCAACAGGCGGCGTTCGGAGGCCGGGACAGCGTCCGCGATCGCCTTGGCAGCCAACACATGACGAAAGGCCAGCGAGCCGGGCACCGTCTCGTGCAGCAACCCACCTCGCAGCGCCCCCGCCACACCAAAACGTCCAGCACTGAACTCCAGCCCCGCGACCGTGACGAGCAGGTCCTGGGACGACGGTCCCGCGACGACGGCTGCCGCCTCCAACACCTGGCGTACAACCTTGTCGAGACGATCGACACGCTCCAGAACCAGGTCGCGAACGGTGGGCGGAACCTCCAGATCCTCCACCGCGCGGCGGTTCCACTTGGCACCAGGCCGGGCCACGTGCCGCCTGTCAGCAAGCAGCCGAACGCTCTCCTCGACAGCCAGCGGCAGGCCTTCGGTGCGTTCGTGCAGAAATGACAAGAACTCCGTTGACACTTCGGTGCCGAACATCGACACGACCAACTGCTCCGTCTGCTCGAAATCCAAGGGCCCCAGTGCGACCCGTACCTGCGGCCGGAGTGCCGTCAGCCGCAGCAATGACGACCCGTCCGGCACGTCGTCGGGACGATAGGTCACGACCAGTGACAGCGGCCGAGCTCCTGCAGCCGAACTCGACGTGGACAGCATGAGCAGGAACTCCAATGTCGGCGCATCTGCCCAGTGAGCGTCCTCCACCACCAGCACCTCAACTCGGAGCGCGGCCAATAGCTCGGACAGGGCTCGGCACACCCGGTGACGAACCGCCTTCGTGTCGCTCAGGGGCTCCAGCGCCGGCGGCAGCTCCGCCGCCCACTCCGGAAACAGGGGCCGTAGCGCACCGGCCAATGGACTCACCTCGACGCCATTGAGATTGGGTCGCAACCTGCGCACCGCCTCAACCAGCGGGCCCCAGGAGAACGGCTCCGGCAGCGGCGGGCAATTGGCGGTCGCCGTCACGACGTCCCGGAGCGCCGGCAGGGCCAGGCATTCGCGTACAAGCCGCGACTTGCCGATGCCCGCCTCGCCTTCGACCAACACCAATCCCGCCCCAGCGCTCACCGCGTCGGCCACCCATGCAAGTTCCCGATCCCGCCCCACGAACGCGGACGGGTGAACCTCTCGTGCGCTCCGCCCCCCTTCATCGCCATGCATCATGTCTTGCCGCCTTCGACCTGGCCTGGACCCGGACACCTCGTTCACATTCTGACGCAGGTCATAATCTGGGACCGACAAACCACTCCTCGGCGAGACCGCCCCCTCAGCGCCACAGCCCGTCATGCCGCCGCGGCCGAAGGCGCCTCGAGGGCCGTCAGCAACTACTCCCCAGGCGGGCCGGCTGCGGGCCAGCGAATCGACTTGCGCGGGCGGTCGCGATTTCTCGTGGACGCAGCCACAACGCGGACACTGGGTTTCGGATGGGGGAGTGGCGTGACGGCAATCTGGGCTGATGCCGGGGTCAGTTGGACTCGTCTGACTGGTCATCCGGCACGCCCCACACCATGGGGTGGCGCGTTCACGACGCCGGGTCGCGGTCTGCCGAGATGGAGGGGTGACCGGTGACGAACTGACGGTGTTGGTGGACCGGCTGCGCTGGGATCGCCGGCGGGATCCCTACCGGGGTCGACGGGAGTACTCGCAGACCGCCCGCCAGGTCGCCGAGGAGTGTGATCGGTTGGTCGCCGAGGGTCGTGCGGATCTCGCGGTGCCGGTGTTGCGCAAGGCCGTCGACCGCATCACGCGGGCCCTGATGTACCTGGACGACCCATCCGGAGTCATCGGAGATGACCTGCAGGAGCTCATGGACCTGTACGCGAAGGCATGCGTGGCGGCACTGCCGAACCCGTTCAGCCTGGCCGGCTGGCTGGTGAAGCTGGAGTGCGACGGTCCGGTCTGGCCCCGCGTCCGACTGGCCGACTTCGCTCCCGCGCTGGGAGAACGGGGGATCGCGGAGGTGGAGCGGCTGGTCGCCGAGCGGGCACGTGTGGCCGACCCGGAGTCGTGGACCGGCCCGTTCGCGGTGCGTGACCTGCGCGAGCAGCTCGCTGAGGTGTCGGGAGATGTCGACCGGTATGTCGCGGTGTTGGCCGAGCACCTGACCAACGCCGTGCAGTACCAACGGATCGCCGAGGCGCTACATGCCGCCGGACGCCGGGACGAGGCGATCGATTGGGCCCGGCGGGGTGTGGCCGCCAATGCGGGCTCGCCCCACACGGATCGGCTCCGTGACCTCCTGGTCGACATTTGAGTGACCAACACAGGTTTCCGGAGAAGATCTCGCGGAACGGACCGAGGAAGGTGTGCTCAGACGGCACGAACCAGGCGAACTTCACCCGGCTGGCGACGGTCGTCAGGCAGTGGCGCAACGACGTCGGCAGCTTGCACCCCAGTTGGCCCCCTACCGCATCGACCTCGCCCGGCGAAGCCGGCGAATCGACCACCAGCGGTCGGGTGTCGAAGCCCTGCGCCGCGAGAGAATCCAGGATCTCCGAGAGCCGGCCGACTGCCGCCGTCGCGTTCACGAGCGAAGTGTGCCACTGTTGTCGACTCCCGACTCCCGACACCGGTCCCCGAACCAGCGCGTGACTCGCGGCAGATGAGTGCGGCGGGCTCCATTCCTCGGTCCAGTCGACGACGTCGAAGGTGCCGCTGTTTCTCAATCGGATGCGAATCGCGAGCAGCGATCTCGTGCGGCGGGCAAGGCTGCCGTCGACTTCGTGGCAAGGACGGCCTCTGGAGCAGGTGGTGAACGGAGGGGGTCAATGGCGACCTTGGTCGAAACGAGCGGTGAATCGTGCGGTGAACAGGTCGGCGCCTTTGCGCTGGTGGACTGTCTCCGCGGTTGCTGCGGCGGGGCCGTCGGCGGTGGGGAGCTGACCGACGCCCGCGTGGGTTCCGAGTGGCAGCAGAATCCGTCGGTCGGACGTCGGTGTGTGGATGGCTTCGGGTGTCTCGCCGGCGAGTTGCGCTTTGATGTTGGCGGCCACGATGACGGCATGCTCCATGGCGTAGGAGGCCATTTTCGGATCGGGGAGCTCGGTTATGTCGCCGATGGCGTAGACGTGGTCGTAGCCTCGGACGTTCAGGTGGTCGGTTACCGGGATTGTTCCGAGGTCGGTCAGCGGGGTCAGGCGTCCGTCGGCCAGGTAGTTGGTGTTGATCTGGACACCGAACGCGCGGAACCAGATGTCGGCGACGATCTCCTCGCCGTTGTTGGTGGTGACCGTGAAACGGGCAGTCTTGCCGGCCGGGACCGGCGGCAGTGCGGTCAAGCTGGTACCGAGCCGCAGATCGATACCGCGTTCGTTGAGCTGGTGGTGCAGGCTGTTCCGCACCTCGGGCAGGAATCCGGGAAGTAGCTCGGTGGCCCGGTCGACGATGATCACGTTCTTGTCCGGCCAGATGTCCTTTATCTCGCCGGCGAGTTCCAGGCCGACCGGGCCCGCGCCGAGAATCAGCGTGCGGGCGGCGCCGGACAGCTCCTTGTGAGTCTCGCGGAGGTCGTCCAGCTGCCGGGCGATCTCAGTTGCTTCCGGGTGAGGTTTGGCCGGATACGAATACCCGGAACCGGTGGCCAGTACCAAATAGTCGCCTCGGATCCGCTCGCCGGACGCAAGCGTCACGCCTTGGGAATCTACCGAGACCGCTCGATCGCGGATGACCAGTCCTCGGCTGAGCAGAGCGCCGTACGGGAAGAACGCGTTGTGCGCCCAGTCCGGGCGAGTCAGCGCCCGCAGCGAAGCGGCCGCGTTGACGAAACCTTCCCTCGGATCGATCAGGATGACGTTCGCGTCGGCATCGAGCTCCTTGGCCACCAAAGTCCCTCCGTAGCCTCCGCCGATGATCACGACAGTTCGTTCCATGCCTGCACCTCCTAGAGTTGACGTGACAACTGTAGCGCCTGGAGTTGTCACGTCAACTCCTTGAGCCGGTACGATCTCTGCCATGGCGGAACCTCGCACCCTGTCGCCGGAGCAGTGGGAGCTGTGGCACGCCTGGATGCAGGCACACCGCTTGCTCCAGCGCGAACTGGACCGGGATCTGCAACGCGACTACGGCATCTCCAAGGCCGAGTTCAGCGTGCTGGTGACCTTGCACGAGGCCCGCGACAGAGAGATGCGGGTCGGCGAGCTGGCCGAATCACTCGACTGGGAGAAGAGCCGCGTCGCACATCAGCTAACCCGGATGGAGAACCGCGACCTGGTGGACCGCACCGACCGCGAGTCCAGCGGCCGCCGCGCAGGCATTCGCCTTACCGCGAAAGGTCGCAGCGCGGCCCAGAATGCCATCGTGGGCCACGGATCCAACATTCGCCGCTATTTCTTCGAGGCCCTGAGCCCCGATCAGGCCGCGGCCATCCAGGCGTGGAGCCACCAGACAATCGACCGCATCGAAGCCCCAGACTCAAAGCTGACCAGCGGTGGATAAACACAGATGACCGAGCACGTGGATGCGCAGGATCTCACGTGCACGCGTGACAAGAATTATCGGCCGGACAACGCCCTCTTCTCGGCATGACCGGACGTCACCCGTCCAACAAGCGGAGCCACCCATGTGGCGGAGGTGACGCAACCCGAGGCATTCGGCCCGTATCAGCAAAGTGTTGGAGCCGAAGTCCGAAAGCCGTTCGACGGTGAGCGTTTCCAGCCACAGCCACTGCAGTGCCAGCAAACGTGTCTCCGGTGTGAGGTCGCTGAGCTTTCGAACCCGGCGCAGGGCCAGGTAGCGAAGTGTGGGGATCTGCGTGAGCCATTCGCTGTTTGTCAACGAGCCGAGGGTCAGCGCCAAAGCCCGCAGGTGTGGCAAGGAAATGACGGGCAGGACATGGTCGACGGGAAGCCGCCACAGCGACAGCTCCCACAGACCCGGGTTGACGTGAAGCAGTTCGCTAAGCCCACGCCGGTGCTCGGCGACCCTCAGCCGGCGAAGCCGACGAAATTGGGCAACAGGAGCGAGGTCGAGAGGCCTTCGGGTCTCGCCGATGTCAAGGAACTCCACATCAGCACTCAACTGATCCAACGGGGCCAGATCGGTCAGGCGCCACAGACCCGCGACGCTGAACCGGCGAACATGTGGAAACCAACGCAGGAACCGCAGCGTCGCAAGGTCGTCATCGAACCCGTAGACCCGCAGCGGAACCATCGGATGATCCCCCAGGAGCGCGGCCACCGACCGATACCCCGCCTCGGTGAGCGGCTCACTGAGCTGGACGACATCCGCATCCCCCAGCCGGGCGCGGAGCTGCGCAACGTCGACCGGACTCCGCACCTCCACGACATGCCCATCCCCCACATGATCCTCCACCGCCTACCGTCCGCAGCAACCGGAACATGCCGGCGATCTGAGCCGCCGCGGCGCCGGTAGGGTCAGCCGGTGACCGCGTACGACATCGCCGCCAGATTGCCGACCATCGGACGGCTGCGGCAACGTTGCAAAGCACTGGCCGTGCTGGAAAGAACCATCGATGGTGGAGCGCCGTACTACGCCTATACCTCAACATGGGCTTCGGACGAGGCGGCGCTGATGAGCAACGGAAGTGGTGACGAGTGGGCGGTCGTCTTCACCGTCGACGGAGCGTTCCTCCGGGTCTTTGACCATGAGTCGGCCATGTCGCCCTACGGCGGCCCGGACCATGAATTGTGGCCGGGTCTGCTTGACGGCATCCCCGCCGTACTACGTCCGCAGGTGGATGAACCCGCCTTCTGCGATGAGAACGGGCAGTTCATCGCGACCACCGTGCTGTGGCGGCTATCCGATGACGACCGTTGGCACGCTGGCGACGGCATCACCTTCCCACCACTGCGCGGACCGTACGACGACACCGGGCCGGACGGTTCCGGCATGCTCGAAATCCTGCTCGACGACGTCGTCGACCAATACATCGAGTTCGCCAGCGACTACTACGAGATCGAGCTGAACCGGGCCGCAGTCGAGCACATCGTCGCTCACCGGCCGCTCACCGATGCCGTGATACAAGCCCTGAACCCCCAACTCGCCCTTGATGACCTGCGCAAGGACATCGCCACCATCGGCTACCCGACCGCCGCCCCGTAGCAGCAGGCGGACCAGGCCGCTCGCCCCGTAAGCGGGTGTGTCCCTCACGGACCAAGACACATCCCCAGCGCAGACCCGAAAGCCGCCGCGCCGAACCGGTACGGCCTCGTAAGGCTCGTCGCAGCGACATCCGACCGCACAGGAGCAACTTGGTACCGTCTGACGGTGGAGCAGGCGGTCTTCTGGCGCATCGTCGAGGTTGCGTCCACGGGAGT
>NZ_PYBV01000056.1 GCF_003205615.1 Micromonospora arborensis
ACAACCACTTGAGCCCAAGGGCGGTTGACACAGCAACCTCGGCGAAGTGGTGTCGATCATGCCACCGACCGCCCCAACCATCACGCGTGTGATCCACTGACCGGGTGGCCCAAACCCCCTCGGTCCCTCCGACCGACGTCGAGGTGCGACTGGCGCGAGAGTTGAACGTCTGGCTGTGTACGTTGCGGCGCGACGGCTCCCCGCACCTCACGCCGGTCTGGTTCGTCTACCTCGCCGGAATCTGGTGGATCGGCTGCGACGGCCGCAGCGTCAAGGTCCGCAACGTGGTGGCCGACCCACGGGTGTCCCTGGCCCTGGAGGGCGGGGACGCACCCGTCGTGGCGGAGGGCTCGGCCCGAGTGCACCGGAGCGGGTTCCCGAGCACTGTCGTCGAGGCATTCGCCAGCAAGTACGGCGGCTGGGACGTCAGCGCGCCTGTCGATCCGGGAAGCGAGCGGGTTCTCCTGGAGATCCCCGTCCGACGGTGGCTGATCGCCGGCACCGCGCAGTAGGCCATCCCCGTTGCGTGTGGGTCATCCCCGGTAGGGCGGGGCCACCCCCCGGCCCCAGCGTGGGACCGGTGCCTGCCGGATCGGGTCCGCGTCGGGCTGAGAATTGTGTACCGCCAACCGGGTGCCCCACTCGAGGTAGCTCGTGAAGGCTGCGCGGAACTCCGGATCATCGGGTAGGCCGACCTCGTCGGCAGCGTCCATCATCAGGTTGACCCACCGCCGGCGCTGCGCCTCGCTGATCGCCTTGCCCAGGTGCTGACCGAGCATGTGGCGGTAGCCGCCGTGCTCCGTCGTGTAGGTGGCCGGTCCGCCGAAGACCTCGGCGAGCCACACCGCTACATGCCGGGCGTGGTCGGGGTGCATGTGCGCGAACATCGGCGCGAGCAGGTCGTCGGAGAGGACCAGGCGGTAGAAGGCATCGCAGAGCTTCATGAACGCCTCGGTGCCGCCCGCCCACTCGTACAAGCTCGGCGGCGCGGCGCCACCAGGGCCGGCAACCGACGTTCGGGCGTAGTGCCGCATCTCTTGGATGTCCTCGACGTACGGCTTGATCGCGGCGAAGAACTGCCCGAACACCGGGCCGCCCCGGAACCCGTTCAGGTGCTCGTCCACCGACGTCCAGGTGATGCGCAGCAGGTAGCAGGCGGGGTCGTCCAGGCAGCGGCTCAACTCGTAGTCCACACACTGCGGCGCAGCGCTCAGCGCGCCAGCGGCCCGCTCGTACGCCGCCTCGAAACCGTCCAGCCTCTCCGGTGGCACGCGGTACCTGATGTACTCGATGATCATGGCTACAGCTCAACACCCGCAGCGATGATGATCAAGTACGCACCATCTGGTTCGTGCCGAGGGAGACCACCATGCCCAAGCGCTACCACTGCCCGGTGGAACTCGCCGTCGACGTCATCGGCGGAAAGTGGCGACCGGTGATCCTGGCCCACCTCAAGGAAGGCGTGCACCGCTATGGCGAACTGCGCCGCCGGATGCCCGGGGTCAGCGAGAAGATGCTGACCCAGCGTCTGCGCGAGTTGGAGGCCGACGGGCTTGTCCTGCGGCACGACTTCGCGACCACACCACCGCACGTCGAGTACCGGCTCACCGCGGAAGGACTCAGCCTGGCCCCGGTGTTGCAGGCCCTCTATGACTGGGGCGCCGCGCGGGCCGCACGCACCGGTACCCCCATCGACGGATCCTCCGCCACGTGACGGTGTGGCCACAATGCCCGGTCACGCACGTGCCGGCCGCGTCCGGCTCGGTTCACCTGTGTACGGAGACCGCACGGACAGCGGCAGACGTACGCGTGGGGCCGGTACCCTCTCGGCATGCCGAGTCGTTACTTCCGCCGCCGGTGGGAGGAGTCACGGGGAGACGAGTTCGACGGCTGGGGCCAGTCCGTCTGGTATTTCGAGGTCGGTGAGGACGGGTGGCCCGTCCGGCAGATCGAGGCGTACGTCAGCGGGCCGGTTCTTCGCTACGGTCCTGGGCACGAGGAAGACCAATACGGAGGCCTTGGCCAGGCCAGCCTGGACGACACGGGGGACGACTGGAACTCGTTCATCATCACGCGCGAGGCGTTCGAGCGTGTCTGGGGCTCGGCTGTCGAATACAGCCACCCGGTCGGGCTCAGTGGGCCTTGGCGAAGGTGACGAACGAGCGCCAGGCCGCCGGTGCGACGACCAGCACCGGACCGCTCGGGTCCTTGCTGTCGCGTACGCCCACCAGGCCCGGGAGGTTGTCCGCGACCTCGACACAGTCACCCTGATTGCCGCTGCTGCGGGTGCTCTTGTGCCAGATCGCGCCGGTCAGGTCCATGCCTCTGCCGCCTCCGAGATCATCCTGAGGGTCTGCCCATGCGACATCGCCTCGGCCCGCACCGATTCCCACGACTGCCGCAGTGATCGTACGTCCACCTGCCGCTCGATGACCGTCCCTTGTAGTGGGTTGTCGAGGTACGCCACGTCGTCACCATCAGGCGGCGTAGCGATCACGAACGCCCCGTTGAGGCCGGGGTATGCCCCCACGTCGCGCGGGACAAGGTGCAGGTGCACCCGTGGCCGTCGGCCGACCTTGAGCAGATGACGTAGCTGCTCGCGCATCACCGCCGGCCCGCCGACGGGCCGCTCCAGCACCGTGTGGTCAAGCACGGCGACGAAGAGCGGCGGCTCTTCGCGGGCCAGAATCTCCTGCCGCTGCAACCGGGCGGCGACAGGCTGGTCCACCTGATGCTCGGCGAGCTGACTCGCCCCGACGTAGAGGGCACGGGCGTAGGCCTCGGTCTGGAGCAGGCCGGGGAGCACCAGCGGCTGGAACGACCGCAGCGCGGTGGCCTCCTGTTCGATCGTCACCCACTCGCGGAACCACGGCATCACCGACTCGCGGATCATCGTCTCGCGGATGCGCAGCAGCAGACCGTCGGCGTCCAGCACCCGGTCGCTGCGCTCGGTGAACTCCAGTCGGGGCGGGCGCCGGCACTGCTCGACGGCGGCGACGAGAGACGCCGAGTAGTTGATCCGCTCGCTGAGCGCCTCCTGCGACAGGCCGGCGGTCGTCCGGAGCCGACGCAGCTCGCCGGCGAACAACTCCAACATTGGCAAGCGATCCACCTGTACACCTCTGCACACCGGGGACGTCGGACACGTACGTCGGCGCTGGTAGGGCTCGCGCGCCTTCCGACAGTAACGCCACCTTCAGCAGACTGTCACGTAGCGCGACCGCTCGGCCCCGGCAGGACCGGCGGGCGCGATCGGCCGGGGCCGCCGCGATCCCCCGTACCGCGGCGGCCCCTCCCCCACGTTCACGGAGGTTGATTCATGGCGACGTCGATCAGCGGATCGCCGCCACACATCCCGCTGCGGCCGATGTGGTGCTGCCGGGCCTGTGGCGGACCGTGGCCCTGCGCCACCGCCCGGCTGGTGCTCAAGGCCGAACACGAGCATGACCTGATCGGGCTGGCCATCTACCTGTGCGGGCAACTGCACGAGGCCACCCGCGACCTCTACCGGCTCAACCCCGATGAGGCGCCCGGCCCGCAGGCGATGTTCGCTCGGTTCGTCGGCTGGACCCCGTTCCGCCGTCCCATCGTCTCGCCTCCACCGGGCTGACTCAGCGGCGCTGAATCTTGGACCGGGCGAACCACGGGGCCAACCACGGGGTCAGTGCGACGAGGGCGACGGCGAGGGCGGTGATGACCGCCTGCCCGATCCGGCCCGGGGTGACGCCGACCGCCGCGTCCAGCACGTAGTTGGCGTACCAGTTGGCGGCCGCGTCCGTCGTCAGCACGACGCAGCCCAACGTCAGGCCCTCCACCCGACGAGCGGCCAGGAGCAACGCCGCCAACGAGTCCCACAGCGTCAGCGACACGAAGTAGACCGTGAGCCACCCGGGCAGGGCGAGTTGCGGCCCGAACTGGGGCATGAGCAACTGGACCACATGCACCACAGCGCCGTAGGCGAAGACCAGCACGGCGATCGACACGACCAGCCGGACCACGAGGGGCGTATCCCGCCGTCGACCGGCGCTCATCCGATCAGTGCGTCGGCGAGACGGGCGATGCCGAACTCGTATGCCTGGTCGATGTCGCCGCCAAGCTTGAAGGCGCCGGCCAACTCCATGCTGATGAACCCGTTCGCCCACGCGGTGAGCGTGCGCGCGGCGTTCAGGGCATGAGCCTCGCCGGCGAGGTTCGCGGCTACCTGCAGCACGGGCTCGACGGCGTGGGTGAGGGCTTCGGTGCTGGGCCCGGTGAGGTCGGGTCTTGGTGCGAAGATCAGCTGGTAGCCCCGCGGCCGGGCGTGCGCGAACGCGCGAAAGGCCCGGGCCAACTCGGCCAGGTCGCGGCGCGGATCGGTGCCGGCCCCGATGGCCGCGAGCCGCTCTCCGAGATCGCGGACGGTGGCTTCGGTGATGAGTCGCACCAGGTCGTCGCGGTTGCGCACACGCTTGTACAGCGACGGTGCGCGCACGCCGACCCGGTCGGCGACGGCCTGCATGGTCAGGCCGGAGAGGCCTGCTGACTCCAGGATGTCCTGTCCAGCGCGGACGATGGCATCGAGGGAGGTGCGATCAGGCGTCGGCATGCCACTCCCCTCCGGACCGTCGGGTCAATCAATGGCTATTGACCATAGCCATGATGGCTACGTAGCATAGCTATCATGCTGACGATAGCAATCCCGACGCAGGCGCGGCGATGAGGCTCGCCCCGCACCTGCGCCGCATCGGCAATGACATCGTGGCCGCCTACCTCGTCGACACCGACGAGGGCGTGACCGTCATCGACGCGGGCATGACCGGGCACTGGCGCGACCTGCGAGCCGAGCTGTCGGACATGGACCGATCGGTGGACGACATCCGGGGTGTCGTCCTCACCCACGGCGACGGTGACCACCTCGGGTTCGCCGAATGGCTCCGGCGCGACCACGGCGTCCCGGTCTATGTGCACGAGGCGGACGCCGCCCGCGCGCGAGGCGAGGTCAAGGCCGACAATTCGTGGGGGCAGATGAAGCTCGGCGCGACGGTCGGCTTCTTCTGGTACGCGATGCGCAAGGGCGGGCTTCGCACCACCCACCTCACCGAGGTCGTCGCCGTTCACGACGGCCAGGTGCTCGACCTGCCCGGCGCACCACGCATCATCGGCGTCCCTGGGCACTCACCGGGCAGCATCGCCATCCACGTTCCCGTGGCCGACGCCATCTTCGTCGGCGACGCCTTGACCACCCGGCACGTGTTGACCGGGCAGCGGGGCCCGCAGCCCGCGCCCTTCACCGACGACCCTCAGCAGGCGCTGGCCTCGCTGCGCGGCCTCGAAGGCGTTCAGGCATCGTGGGTGCTACCCGGCCACGGCACGCCGTGGTCCGGTGGAGTCGCCGAGGCGATCCGCGCGATCAGGACCGTCGCCAGTTCCTGATACGGCCAGGTCGATCCGTGAGAGTGGGCCAGGGAACGTCGGCCGGCACCGGCAAGCACCTCAATCCTGGCGGGCATCGGCAGACAGCTCCTGGCCCGATTCCTGGCTCAACTCTTCTCGCCTGCTCAGGTTGCCCAGCGCCAAGGCACAGAAGATCAAGACGGTCAGAGCGGCCAGGAGTGGAAGTCTCTCCGCGAGATCTCCCACTGGGATGGTGCCTCGGTTCTGGGAGAAGGCGACCATCGCAGGATGCAGCGCTATCGCGACCAGGGCCGGGACCACGGAGATCATCGCGAGCCACCGGAGAGGTTTCCCGACAGCCAGCCACGTCGCGGACAGACGTCCGATCTGAAAGATGATGGCCAGGACGATGGGCAGCACCACAGTCGTGTGCAGGCGCGCGGCAAGGGCGATCACGGGATCAGGAGAACCGCCGGGCGGAATCAACGGCACGAATCCACCGACGAGCCCGTTCACCATGGCGTTGCTGCACCAGGTCAGGGCGACCAGCGCCAGCACGCGACGTGCCAGCGTCGCACGTGGCGCGGGCTCCAATGTCGACACGACGTTCTTCCGCATGGCACGCCAGAGCAGCAACACGGCGACCAACACCGCCGCCGCGTCCGCCCAATCCGCCGCATGCTCCTCGGCAACACCGAACTGACGCAGGACAAGGTAGGTGGCCAGCAGAGTCGAGATGGTTGCCCACACGACCGCAGTATCGTGACGGCGCCCAAGCGCCACAAGGCCGTCGACGGCCTACCGACACATCATGCTTGGGCGATCCGTCAGAGCGGGCCGGGGAACGTCTGCTCCATCGGCATCGGCACCTGGAGATAGGTCGTGCCACGCATGTCCAGCCAGGCCCGGTCGGGCCCACGGACCAGGCGCACCATCACCGCCTCGCAGGACGGGCAGCGGCCGACGAGGCCGGGTGCGTGCGAGTAGACGTGCAGGCTGGCCATCGAGCCGGTCATCCCACAGTTTTCGCAGCGACCCATCGCGGTGCTCAGGTCGACGGTGAACAGCTCGTGCATCGGACCGTCGAGCATGTTGCCGTCCAGGTACGACATCTCGGTCATTGGATCTCCTCGACCTTGCGTGAGCGAGCGGGCGTTCAGCCGGTGGGGCCGAAGCGTTCGGTTTTGACCCGCCGCGACGGGTGGCCCAGCCCCACCAGCAGGTCGGCCACGGTCTCCACGAACGCGGTCGGACCGCAGATGTAGTTGAGCGGTTCCAGGTCCGGTGGCCAGCCGTGCGTGTTGACATCGGCGAGCCCGATCCGGTGCGGATCGCCGCGCCAACCCTCGGGTGCCTCGCGCGTGTAGACGTACGCGATGTCCAGGCCGAAGTCGTCGCGGATCCGGCGGCGCAGCTCGTCGGCGTAGATCACGTCGCCCGGGGTGCGCACCGAGTAGATCAGCCGGAACGGCGCCTTGCTGCCGGTGGCCCGCCGGGCCCGGATCATCGCCATCAGCGGCACGATGCCGGAACCACCCGCGACCAACTGCACCGGCGCGGTCTCCTCCGGCCGCCAGATGAACCACCCACCGAGCGGTCCGCGGACCTCCAACGGGTCGCCGTCACCAAAGACATCGATGAGGTACGGGGACACCTCACCGTCGCGGACACGCTGGACGGTCACCTCGATGCGCGGGCCACCCGGGCCGTCCACGGCGGGCCCGGCAATGGAGTACGACCGTGCCGCCTGGTAACCGTCCGGGGCGGTCAGCCGCAGGTCGACGTGCTGCCCCGGCAGGTGTCCCGGCCAGTCCGGCACCTCCAGCACCAGGGTCTGCGCGGTCGGTGTCTCCACCCGACGCTCCACCAGCCGGCCGACCTGCCACCGGTTGGCCGTCCGGGGCGGTTTGCTCGTCGCCACGGCGCGCTCAGTCACCCTGGTACCGCTGTTCGCGCCACGGGTCGCCGTAGTCGTGGTAGCCGGCCGTTTCCCAGAACCCCGGCTCGTCCATCGTCTTGAGTCGGAGGCCGCGCACCCACTTGGCGGACTTCCAGAAGTAGAGGTGCGGCACCAGCATCCGCGCCGGCCCGCCGTGCTCGGCGGGCAGTGGAGCACCGTCGAAGGTGTGCACCACCCAGGCCCGACCGCCGCGCAGGTCGTCCAGCGGAAGGTTGGTGGTGTACCCGCCGTAGGAGTGCGCGAGCGCGAAGTGCGCCCCGGTGTCGACGTCGGCGAGCAGGGTGTCCAGTGAGACGCCCTGCCAGGTGGTGCCGAGCTTCGACCAGCGGGTGACGCAGTGGATGTCCACCATTGGCGTCTCCTGCGGCAGGGCCATCAGCTCCTGCCACGACCACCGGTGTTCGCTGCCGTTCTCGGCGGAGATGACGAACTCCCAGGTGTCCAGGGACACCCGGGGCGTCGGGCCGGCCGAGAGCACCGGGAAGTCCTCGGTCAGGTATTGACCGGGTGGCAGGGCCGGCTCCTGTGTTCGGGGCCGACCCTGAAAGCCCGGTGACACGATTCCCATTGCACAGTCGTACCACCCGCGTCGGCCGGGCCGGGAGCTTTCCGGCGTACCTCCCTGTCGTCCCGGTGCGGTCAGTGCCGCTCGGTGACAACCTCGCGCTCCTCGGGCACGTCGCCGCCCCGGGTGGCGCGCAGGCTGGTCAGGGTGACCACCGCCAGGACGCCGATGATCACGCCGAGCGAGGCCAGGGTCGGGATCTGCGGCACGCTGTCCCAGATGCCGTGCGCCCAGTGCAGACCGAGCTTGAGGCCGATGAACGCCAGGATGATGGCCAGGCCGTAGCTGAGGTGCACCAGCCGGCTCAGCGCCGCGTGCAGGACGAAGTAGAGCGCCCGCAGGCCGAGCAGGGCGAACGCGTTGGTGGCGAAGACCAGGTACGGGTCCTCGGTGATGCCGTAAACGGCCGGCACCGAGTCGACGGCGAAGACGATGTCGGTGGCCAGCACCGCGACCACCACCAGGGCGAACGGCGTGAGTGCCCGCTTCGCGCCCTCCCGGACGGTCATCCGGGTGCCGTGATAGTCGTCGACCACCGGCATGACCTTGCGCAGCAGTTTCACCGAGCGCATCTTGTTGATGTCGACCTCCTGCTGATGCCCGGACATGGCGTCCCGCAGTAGCTTCACCGCCGTGGCGATCAGGATGATCGCGAAGAGCAGGAAGGCGAAGTCGAGGGTCTGCAGCGCCGCCGCGCCGAGGGCGATGAAGACGGCCCGCAGCACCAGCGCGCCGGCGATGCCGTAGAGCAGCACCCGCTGGGCGAGCACGGCCGGCACCGCGAACGCGGCCAGCAGCAGCATGAAGACGAAGAGGTTGTCGACCGAGAGGGACTTCTCCACCAGGTAACCGGTCAGGTACTGCACGCCCTGCTCGGAGCCGTAGCGGGACCAGATCCAAGCGCCGAACGCGAGCGGCAGCGCGATGTAGAACGCCGACCAGCCGATCGCCTCCCGCATGGACACCTCGTGCGGGCGGCGCGTGACCAGGAAGTCCAGCACCAGCAGCAGAATGACGCCGACGATGGTCATCGCCCACAGCGTGGGCGTGCCCACCGACGACAAGTCACTGGCGGCGGACAGGTACGACACTTCGCTCATTGGGGTCTCCTCGAACACCGTCATGTTCGAGGTCTCCTTCACCCATCACCTGATGGGCAACCACCCGAGGCGCGCCGGGCGCGCCGTACTGACCGGAATGATTCGTGGGAAGTACTCCCCTCGCACGACAAGGTTAGGCCAGGCCGAATCGCCGTGCCAAGCGGGACATCGAAGGTTGCCCTGATCAACCGCTGTGCGGGGCCGCGTTCAGGCGCGGCGCAACGTCGCGCCCGGGGCCATCGCCGGCTCCACCAGGCCCCGGTAGTCACGCGGCAGTTGAGTGACCACATCGTCGAACTCACCGCCCGTGATCGCCTCACGCAAAGTGGTGAAAACCGCCTGGGCGGCGTCACGAGCGGCGGGCTCCTCCACACGTGCCCGCAGCGCGACCCGGGCGACGAACTCGGCCGCCCCGAACCGGTCCGCCTGCTCGGTGCTCGGGCTCGGTTTGAGCACCAGTTGCAACGGCTGGGGCAACTGGGCGGCCAGGTCCAGGACCTCGCCGCCGGTCAGCCGCTCCCCGAACGTCTCCAACACGGCCCGGGTCAGCTCGACCGCCCGCTCGGACGACGTCGCGGTGCGCTGAGATACCTGGTCGATGAAGGTGTCGTAGTTCATCGCGTACTCCCTTGGGCTCGCGTCGGCGCCTGCGGGTACCCGCGGCGGCCGGGTGGAAACGGCACCGGGATTCCTCCGACCGGGCGGGCGTGACCGGCCGGCGGGCGGGTAACCGCCGCCGGTCGTGACCACATCGATGCCCCGAGGGAGCCCATGCCATGGCGAGCTACGCCGACGTCCTGCAGTACCTGTCGAGCCTGGACTACCCGGCCGAGAAGAACGACGTGGTCCGCGAGGCCGAACGGGAAGGCGCACCGCCGGACGTCCTGAAGGCGTTGCGCGCCCTGCCGCCGGTGGACTACGCCAACGGCAACGAGGTGGCCCGATCCGCCGGCATCGAGGCGGCTCCCGAGGTGAGCCCCGCCCAACGGGCCGAGCAGGCCCGGGACAAGAAGCACAACCGCGTCTCGCAGCATCTGCGCGGCATCTGACCCGGCGGTGGCGGCCACAGCCCCGACACGCGGGTGTCGCGGATGACCCGCGCCGGCCGACCAGCCCGGCCTCCGGACATGCGATTCCCGGCCGCGGTGCAACTGGCCGTGGTGGCGGTGGTCGGCGTCATCGCCGGCGGCCTCTCCGCACTGTTGCTGCCACTGCCGCTCGCCGCGCTGGCCGGCTGGGACGTGGGCGCGCTGAGCTGGCTCGTGCTGGTCTGGCACAAGATCTGGCCGATGGACGCCGAGCGGACCGCCCGGCTGGCCGTCCACGAGGACCCGAACCGGGCGGTCCGCGACGCGCTGCTGCTCGTCGCCTGCCTGGCCAGCCTGCTCGCCGTCGGACTGGTCGTGGCCAGCGCGCAGAGCGCGCCACCCGGCCTCGGCCGTGAAGCGCCCAGCGGCCTTGGCGTCCTCAGCGTGCTGCTCTCCTGGTGCGTGGTGCACACCGTCTTCGCCGCCCGGTACGCCCGGATCTACTACACCGGCCCGGACGGCGGGGTGAACTTCAACCAGCCCGAACCGCCGTGCTACTCGGACTTCGCGTACGTCGCGTTCACCATCGGGACGACGTTCCAGGTTTCCGACACCAACCTGACCAGCAACGAGATGCGTCGGACGGTGCTGCGGCACTCGATGGTGTCGTACCTGTTCGGTGCCTTCATCATCGCCGTGACCGTGAACCTGCTGGCCGGGCTGGCGCGCTGAGTGGCGGCGCGGGCGGAGGGTGCGGTGCCTGCCCTGGAAAGCGACACGGGGCGGGGCCGAAAAACCGCCGGGACAGGCGGGCGCCCCTGGTCACGAACCGCGACCTAGGGCGCCACGCAAACCTGCCCAGGCGGTGAACCGCGTCTGAACCAGTCGCGGTCACCAGGCGGTGGATGGCCGCTCGAACCGAGCGGCCAGCACTGCCGGGTCCAACCATACGACAGAACATCCTCCGTTTGGTTAGATTTTGGGGAAGTGTGGGCCAGGGCACGTCACGGCCGACCAGTCACCTCCGCGTACCGGTGCTCCAGGTCGACCCGCGCCAGCGCCCCCACCAGCCAGGCCAACTGCTCCGACTCACCGCTGGCCAGACCGGCCAGGTCATCCGCCGACCTACCCAGCCCGAGCCGACGGGCAGCCGCCAACGCCCGCCGGTCGGCGACCGGGGCCACCTCCCGCCACAACGCCTGCGCCTCGCGGAGAAACAGGTCGACGACCTGATCGTCGACACCGGGAAGCTGAGCGAGGAGCGCCCGTTCCCGCGCCGGGTCGTGCTGCGCCGCCGCCCGCAACCGGCGAAGATCGCCCCGGTACCGCTCGACCACCACGCGGGCCAGATCACCCAACACGTCGGCCAACGCGTCTACGTCACCACGCTGACCGCTCGCGCGCAGCACCCGCACCCGGTCCTCGTGCAACGAACGGGCCAGTCGGGCGGCGCTGTCCCACCCCTCGTCGCGCAACGCCCGGGCCCCGTCCAACGCCCGCCGGAAGTCGCCCCGGCGGCCCAGCAGCACTGCCAGGTAGAGCACCTGGAACAGGCTCGCCGGGTTGTTGGTCACCCGGAACCCGTACTGCTCGGCGAAGCCCCGCCCGCTGCCGGCGAGCCGGCGCGCCAGGCGCTTCCGATCCTCCACCGGGGTGATCAAAGTGGTCGGCATGTCGGCGACTACCCGCGCGTCCGCCGGTCACACGCGCGCCCGATGCGTCAGCCGCGCGGGCTGCGGCGTGCGTCGATGCCGGTCGTGACGGTCAGCCCCGGCAGGCTGCCGCGTGGGCGTGCTGCCCGGCGGGACGGTCAGCCGTGCAGGCCGCCGGTGCGGTCACGGGCCTTGAGGCGGGTGGTGGGCAGGGCGGGCGCGGGCAGCGGCGGCGCCGGATCGTCGGCGACCACACCGAAGCGTCGGTCCCCAGCCATCCAATCCTCCCGGGCGGCAGCGACCTCCTCGTGCGAGCGACCGACGAAGTTCCACCACATCACCAACGGTTCCTCGAACGGCGTACCGCCCAGCAGCAGCAACCGCGCCCCGGCCCCGCCACGCACGGTCACCTCGCGGCGTCCCGAGCCCAGGTAGAGCAGCGCCCCCGGCTCGAACCCCACACCGGCGGCCTCGGCGGACCCGGACATCGCCAGCACGGCGTACTCGAAATCGGGCCGCAGCGACAGCGTGGTCGGCGCCTCGCCACTCAGCTCCAGCTGCACGCCGACCAGTGGGGTGTGCACCACCGCCGGCGACCGCCGCCCGGCGAACTCGCCGACCAGCAGGGTGACGTCCAGTTCACCGTCGCGCCAACGCGGCAGGTCGGCGTGGTGGGCGAAATCGGCGGCCCCCGCTCTCGCCGGGTCCGGCAGTGCCACCCAGAGCTGCACGCCGTGCATCACCGGCGGATGGGCGGCCGGTGACCGCTCGGAGTGGGCGATGCCGTTCCCCGAGGTCATCACGTTCAGCTGACCGGGCCGGATCGGCTGGACGTTGCCGAGGCTGTCCCGGTGCAGGATCTCACCCTCCAGCAGCCAGGTCACCGTCTGCAGGCCGGTGTGCGGGTGCGGCGGCACCTCCATCCCGGGCCGCTGCGCCACATCGTCCGGCCCGAAATGGTCCACGAAACACCAGGCGCCGACCATGCGGCGGGGGCGCTGCGGCAGCAGCCGCCGCACCGTCGTGTACCGCCCCAACGGCACGTCGTGGCCGGGCAACAGCACACTGCCGGGATCGACGTCGGCCACACCAGGTGGTCGGGTCTGCGCCAGCATTGATTCGGTACGCTCCACCGCCCGACTGTACGCTCACGTCCACCCGGGGCCGCAGCGCTTCCGGCAGGGTCAGTGACCAGGGCTCACCGAGTGCTGGAGGACACCGTCACGGCACCGGCGCCCGCGACCAGGTCGAGGTAGAACCGATCGGCCGCGCGGTCCCATCCGGGGGCGCCGAGCACCGCACCCGCGGCCACCCCGTCCCAGCGTTCGTCGCGTACCACGACTGACCCGGCGCCCGCACCCGCCCGCACCCGGACCGGCGGTGTGCCCGGCACGCGGACGTCGAGCTGGCCGGTCCCGCCGGTCAGCCGCACCGTCAACGTGCCATCGCTGATCGGCGGCAGCTTGAGGTCGGTACGGGTCGACCCGCCGGCAAGCTCCACACCCAGAAGCCGCGCGCGGGTCAGATCCAGAACCTGCCCACTTACCCCGCCGACCAGTTGGAGCCGCCAGGCAACCCGCTCGTTGAGCAGCACCCGCACGGCTTTCGCCCCGGACGCCCCGGTCTCCACCAGACCGAGCCGGACGGTCTCCCCCAGCACCGTCGGCCGAGCCGCCACACCCGAACCGGCCGGGCTGCTGATCCGGTAGAGGTCGTCACCCAGGTCAGCCACCTGCAGATCGAACGAGGACACGCCATCCGCGAGCACAAAGGTGCCCGTCTGCCGACCCGCGAGCGGGGCGGTCCGCACCTGCTCGCCAGAAGCCGCGCCCCGGCCGTCGTGTCCCGTACCAGCGCGGTACGAATCAACGAGGAGCACAGCAACCGCAGCGGCGCCAAGAACCAGCGCGACGACCGCGGCCGCCACCAGAAGGCGAGCGCCGATGGACCAGCGCTGGCGCGGCAACGCCGCACCCCCCGGGGGCTTCGGAGCAACGTCCGGCCGGCTATCCGTGCTCTCTCCCGCCACGGGCATGTCGTCGTCCCTTCGCCGTCCCCGTCGGCGATTACGTACCCACCAGCCAACCGGATCACTCGGCGCCAACACTCCCGTCGCTAAAAGTCCATGATCGACGCGGGCTCGGGACGCTGGGCGGCGCCAGCACGGGCCGCGCGGGTGCGGGTATGCCGCTGGCCGGCACCCGGGTTTCGGGGTGCCGGCCAGCGGTCGGGTCGTGCGGGGGGTGTGGGGGTCAGCTGTTCCAGTACTGGCCGACGAGGTCGGCGGCCTGCTGCTCCCACTGCGCGTAGGCGTCGGGGTAGGCGGAGACCTGCACGGTCTGCGCGGCCTGGGTCAGGGGCATGTCCTGCCACCCGTCGACCTGTCGCAGGCCCGTGAGGAACGCGGTGGTGGAGTAGGCCGGGTCGGTGATCTGCTCGGGGGTACCCCAACCGGAGCTGGGCCGCTGCTGGAACAGGCCCAGCGAGTCGTGGTCGTTCATGTCGCCGAGGTGACCCAGGTTCTCCAGCTTCGACTCCTGCAGGCTCGTCGCGATCGAGATGACCGCGGCCCGCTCGGGCAGACCGGCCTTCTTCGTGGCCGCGATGATCGCCTTCGCGTTGCCGACCTGCTCGTCGTCGAGGGTGA
>NZ_PYBV01000057.1 GCF_003205615.1 Micromonospora arborensis
GGCGCCGCCGGCCGCGCCGGAGGTACGCGCGAACCTGGTCGGTCTGCTGGTGCAGGCGTGCGACGCGACCGCCGGCCTGATCGGTGCCGCCGCCCACCATCTGCTGCCTCCGCCCGGCCGCCTGGCGGGCGGCGACTCGCCCGGCGCGGCGGGGACGGCGGAGCTGTTGGCCGAGGTGTTGCGGCTCGACCCGCCGGTACGGGCGACCCGGCGGGTCACCGCGACCGAGGTGCGACTGGGTGGGCGGGATCTGCCGGCGGGCAGCCCGGTGCTCCTGCGTTTCGACGCGGCCAACCGTGACCCGCAGGTGTTCGCCGAGCCGGCGGCGTTCCGGCCGGGCCGGCCGGGTGCTGGCCTGCTGACCTTCGGGGTGGGTGAGCGCGGTTGCCCCGGCGACCGGCACGCCCTGGCCCTCGCCACCGGGGTGCTCGACGTGCTGCGCGAACGCTGCCAGCGCACCCCTGCCCCGCTGTGCCACGAGCCGCACCCGACCCTGACA
This sequence comes from Micromonospora arborensis, assembly GCF_003205615.1. Classification (GTDB taxonomy): domain Bacteria; phylum Actinomycetota; class Actinomycetes; order Mycobacteriales; family Micromonosporaceae; genus Micromonospora; species Micromonospora arborensis. The sequence goes on from NZ_PYBV01000057.1 coordinate 500, forward strand.
GTTCCGAAGACCCTGGAGGTGAGCGTCCGATGACCAACCGTCGTGCGGAGTTTCGCGCCCTGCACCACGCGGGCCGACCGCTGCTGCTGCCCAACGCCTGGGACCACGCCTCGGCGGCGGCGCTCGCCGCGCGCGGCCACCGGGCGATCGGCACCACCAGCCTCGGGGTCGCCGCAGCCGCGGGCCGACCCGACGGCACCGGGGCCACCGCCGCCGAGACCCTGGCGCTGGCTCGCCGGCTCCGCACGCTGCCGGTCCTGCTCAGCGTGGACGTCGAGGCCGGGTTCAGTGCTGATCCGGCGGCCGTGGCCGAATACGTGGCGGAGCTGGCCGGGCTCGGCGTGGTCGGAATCAACCTGGAGGACGGGCGTACCGACGGCACCCTCGCCGACCTTGCGGACGTCGCCGACAAGGTTGCCGCGGTGAAGGCGGCGGTGCCGGACCTGTTCGTCAACGCCCGCACCGACACCTGGTGGCTCGGGGTGGACGACCCGCTGCCGCAGACCCTCGCCCGTGCCCGCGCCTACCAGGCGGCCGGCGCCGACGGGATCTTCGTGCCGGGCATCGTCGACCTGGCGACGCTGCGTGTGCTCACCCAACGGATCGACGCTCCGCTGAACGCGCTGTACCAGCCGGGTGGTCCAGGGCTGGACGACCTGGGTCGCGCCGGAGTGGCCCGGGTCAGCACCGGCTCCCTGTTGTTCCGGGCCGCGCTGGCCGCCGCGCTCGCCGTCGCCGACGGAGTACGCGCCGGCGGGCTCGACGTGCTGGACGGGCTGCCGTCGTACGCCGAGGTGCAGGGCCTGGCGCCGGCGGGTGGCGACTGACGGCTCCCACCTGGCCCGCCGCGGTGGTTGGTCCCGCCCAGCCGACGTCGGGCTCTCTTCGGGGTGAATCGGAGGAATGTTCGGTCCATTCCGGTCCGGCTGATTACGGTGTGTTTTAGGGCGAACACCCAGTGCCATGATCGGAGAAGGGACCCCGTCATGCGAGTGCCCAGCCGTAGCCCGGGACAGCAGCCCGGTTCGCCCGTCTCGTCCACCGCTCCCGCCCGCCGCCGGCCCTCCGGCACGAGCCCCCGCCGCCTCACCGCCGCCGAGCCCGACCTGGTCGCCTACCGGGCCGCCGTCGCCGAGTTGCTGGTCGAGGTCGGTGCCCTGGCCGACGCGGCCAGCGCCCGGGCCCGCCAGGTGCTGATCGACGAGCGGCTGCGGGAACCGGCGCTCGCCGCCGTCCTCGACGCCACCCCGCAGGGGCTGATCGGGGCACGCGAGACGCTGCTGCTGGAGATGGCCCGCTACCAGCCGAACGAGCGCACCTCGGCCCGTGACCTCACCGCGCTGGTGCGGATCTACCTGCTCTCCCGCATCGACGTGCTGTGGTGGCAGGACGCTCCCACGTTCGTCACCGACGACCAGGTCAACGGCAGCGCCGACCTCGTCGACCTGGAGTGGTTGCGCCGCCGCGACCTGCTGCGGTTCCGCTACCAGGAGCAACCCGCCACCGTGCTGGGCCGCGCCGCCCGCGGGCTCCGACGTCGACTGCGTCCGGACTCCACCCCGCAGACCGCCGGGCTGCTGTTCCGTCGCGCCCGCCGGGAGGTGGTGGCGCTGCTCAACGACCTCGCGCGGGAGTTCGCCGCCGCCGCGCCACCGAACACCCCGCCGCTGTGGGTGACCAGCCTGGTCCGCAGTGCCGAACACCAGTACCGGCTGCGTCGCCTGGGCTACGCCGCGATGCTGCCGAGCGGGCACTGCCTCGGCTACTCCGTCGACGTCGAGCTGACCTGGTTCGAGCGTTTCGGTGCCCGGGAGGCGCTGGCGGAGCTGCTGCTGACCCGGCAGGAGACCGGTGACATCAACGTGATCGACGAGGGGCAGGCCTGGCACCTGTGTCTCGCGCCCGCCGCCCGGCGTCGCCTCCGCCGGGCGTACGAGGCCGAGATGGGGGTCTGAGCCGGTGTGCGGCATCGCGTTGAGCATCGGCCCCGAGGCCGACCCGGCGACCTTCCGGCGGATGCTCGCCGTCCTGGCCCCTCGCGGTGAGGTCACCGAAACCCGGTCCGAGAGGGGGCTGCTCGCCGGCACCCGCCGGCTCCGGGTCGTCGACCGGGACCGGGCGGTGCAGCCGTGGACCTCGACCGACGAGCGCTGGCTGCTGTGCTTCAACGGCGAGATCTTCAACTACCGGGAGCTGCGGGCGCAACTGACCCGCCTGGGTCAGGCGTTCCGCTCCGAGAGCGACACCGAGGTGCTGCTCGCCGCGTTCCAACAGTGGGGCGAGGCCGCGGTGACCCGACTGCGCGGCGAGTACGCGCTCGCCGTCGTCGAGCGCGCCACCGGCCGGGTCTACCTGGCTCGCGACCCACTCGGGGTCAAGCCGCTGTACTGGTCCCGTCGACCCGGTTGCCTGCACCTCGCCTCCGAGGTCAAGGCGCTGGTCGGGCACGGGGCCCCGATCGCCGAGGTGCCACCCGGTCACCACGGCTGGGCGGAGGCGGACGGGCACGTGCGACTACGCCCGTACGTCGACCTGCTCACCATCGGCGAGGGCCTGCCGGTCATCGACGACCCGGACGAGGCCGCCCTGCTCGTCCGTGCCGCGCTGAGCGACGCCATCCGGATGCGGGTGGAGACCGACCTGACCGTCGGGGTGGTGCTCTCCGGTGGGCTGGACAGCTCGGTGACCCTGCGGCAGGTCCGCGACATCCACCCGGACTGCGTCGCGGTGACGGTCGGTGCCGCGGACAGCCCCGACGTCGCGTACGCCCGGCGGCTCGCCGCCGACCTGGACGTGCCGCACGTCGTGGTCGAGCTGCGTCCGCGCGACATCCGGCTCGCCGACGTGCGCGAGGCCATCCGGATCTCCGAGCTGACCGAGTACGGCGACATCATCAACGCGGTCGTCTCGGTGCCGATCTTCCGGCGGCTGCGCGACCTCGGCATCAAGGTGGTGCTCACCGGCGACGGCTCCGACGAGCTGTTCGGCGGGTACCCGATGTACCGCCAGGTCGCCCCGGCCGCGGCCCGGCGACTGTTCCTGCACCGGATCCGCAACCTGTGCCGGACGGAGTTGCAGCGGGTCGACCGGGCCGCCATGGCGTATGGGGTGGAGGCCCGGGTGCCCTTCCTCGACCTGAGCGTGGTGGAGTTGGCGATGCGGCTGCCGCTGGACCTGAAGGTGCGCCACGGGCAGGAGAAGTGGATCGTCCGGCGGGCGTTCGCCGATGTGCTGCCCGACTACATCCTGCGCCGCCCGAAGAACCCGATGTCGTACTCGTCGGGGCTGCACGAGCGGGTCCGGCTGTACAAGCCGCTCTTCGCCCGGCTGCACCGCTCGTTCGGCTACGACCTGCAGGAGCCGGTGCGCCGGGATTTCGACACCGTGTTGAGCCGCTGTGGCAACGACCTCGACCGGGCCATCGCCGACGGGTTGGACCGGCCCGACTACACCGTGCTGGAGCACGCCCGCGACCTGGTCGGTGCGGCGAAGTGGAACGCCGCACCGGTGGTCCGCCGTCTGGTCGGCCCGCGCCCCGCCCGCCGCTGACCGTCGCTCGGCCGCAGTCGGGTTCCGGACAGCCGCCGCCCACGGGAGGAAATTCCCACCTCCCCATATCCCCTTTGACCTGGGATAACTGGTAGATGTAGATAGAGAATCGTCGCTCAATACGTGAAAGCCATTCCGTGAGCGACGGTCGGATTTCCGCCAGTCGCCCTGCGGCCGGGGGATCAGGCGCGTGGCCGCCGAGGACTAATCAGCCGGTCGCCCGTCTCCTTCCTCCATCCGCGGTGGTCCTCATCCCCGGAAGAGGGAGAAAACATTCATGTCTCCAGTGCTCCGTGCCCGTCCACGGGCCGTCACGGCATGCGCCGCAATCCTGGCGCTGATCATGAGCCTGCTGGTCGCGCCCACGGCGGCCTCGGCTCGCGCCCCGAGTCGTGCCCCGACACCCGCGATCGCGCCGGTGACAGCGCCGGCCGTCGCCCTGGAGCGGGTCGCCCAGGCGGCCGCCCCGGCGCAGCCACCGGCCGCCCCGGCCAAGCCGACCGCGTCCTGGCGTGCCGGCACGGCGACGGTGAAGTGGAAGGCACCGGCTGACCGCGGCTCCGCCCTCACCGGCTATGTGGTCACCGCCTACCGCAACGGTAAGAAGGCGAAGACGGTCACCTTCGACGAGTCGAAGACCACCCAGAAGGTCGAGGGTCTGACCGCCAAGGGCACCTACACCTTTACCGTCGCGGCGAAGAACGCCGAGGGCACGGGCCCTGCTAGCAAGCCCTCCGCGGGTGCCAAGATCATGGCGTTGCCGAGCGCACCCACCATCATCGCGGTCACCGCCGACACGGCCACTGCCCTGCTGAGCTGGACCCCCGGCCCCAACGGCGGCTCACCGATCACCAACTACATCGTCACTCCCTGGGTCGGCGGCGTGCGTCACCCCGCACAGACCTTCGGAGCGTCCACCACCAACACCGTCACCGGGCTGATCCCCACCACCGCCTACCGGTTCACGGTGGCCGCCCGTACCGCCGAGGGCACCGGCCCCGACTCGCCCCTGTCCGATCTGGTGATCGCGAACGTGTCGCCGACGCTGCTGTTCGAGCACCCGACCGAGGCGACCGTCGGCATCGCCTACGTGGCCACCCTGAACATCACCCACGGTGTGCCGCCGTTCACCTGGTCGATCGCCTCGGGCAGCCTGCCACCGGGGATGCTGCTCAACCCGCAGACCAACGGCATCTCGGGCGTACCGACCACCCCCGGGGAATACCCGGTGGTGATCCGCGTCAACGACGCCAACGGACAGACCGGCACACGCCTGATCGTGCTCGTCGTCAACCAGGCGCCGACACTGACCTTCCCCCCGCCGCCGCTGGGTGAGGTGGACGCGCCCTACGCCGAGCAGCTCAACGTGGTCGGTGGTACCGCACCGTTCGTCTGGAGCCTGGCCTCCGGCGCACTGCCGCCCGGGCTCACACTCGACCCGGCGACCGGCCTGGTGTCCGGCCGGCCGACCCTGGTCGGCGCGTTCCCGTCGACGGTTCGGGTGACCGACGCCAACGGCAAGAGTGCCACCCGGGCGATCCGGATCCTGATTCAGCCCGAGAGCGTGGCCACCCTGACCGCGTCCACGAACGCCACCACCTTCGGCACCGCGGTGCAATTCCAGGTCATCGTCGGCCCGGGCGTCGCCGAGGGCAGCGTCACCCTCATCGACGAGTTGCCCAACGGGGTGGAGACCCCGCTCGGCACCTTCCCGCTGGCCCTCAACGTGGCCAGTTTCCAGATCTACGTACCGGCCTTCGGCCACAACCAGTTCCGGGCGCAGTACGACGGGACCGGCCCGTTGGGCGAGGCGGTGTCCAACGAGGTCGTCGTGGAGGTCTCGGCTCTGCCCCGTCAGGTCGCCATCGACCAGTTCGCACAGTCCGGCATCAGCGGTCTCACCGACCAGTTCGTCTCGATCGTCAACAGCACCGCGATCAACCTGCCGATCGCTGGCTTCAAGGTCGAGGCGCCGGGTGGGTTGTCCATCACCATTCCGGGCTCGGCGCGGCCGCTGCCGCCCCGGCGGGGCTACCTGATCGCGGCAGCCAACTACTCCCTGTACAACATCCAACCTGACCTCATCGTCCCCAGCCTCGGACAGGGCGGGTTCCGGGTGGTCGCACCGGACGCGGCGAACACGGTCACCGATCGGGCGGGCTCGACACCGGGCTTCTCCGAGGGCCCGCCACTGCCGGCCTTCAACGCGCCGCCGTTCGTTCCGCACGCCTGGAACCGACTCCGGATCGCCGGCAACCTGAAGGACACCGCCAACAACCAGGCCGACTTCCGACTGGTCGCCACCGTGCTCGGCCCGATCAACGGGGTCCCGTCCACGCTCGGCAGTCCGTCCCCACAGAACACCCTCGGCACCTACCAGCAGAACGCCGCGGTGCAGTCGACACTGTTCGACCCGAACGTGGCCGCGTCGGTCGCGCCCAACCGGGTCCGCACCCCGAACAGCCTGGTGATCCGCCGGACGCTGACCAACCGGTCGTCCGCACCGATCACCCAGGCGCGGATTCGGATCACGTCGCTGAGCGCGGAGAACGGCGCCCCGTACCCCGGTGGACCGTCGCCGGCGGTGCACTCCAACCTGCGGTTGGTCAACCCGGCCAACGCCACCACCTCGATCACCATCAGCGATGGTCGTACGTTGCTGGTGCGCAACCTGTCGATGGATTCGCCGGCTACCAACCCGCCGGGTGGCGGGCTGGGCACCACCCTGACGATCCCGCTCGACCTGGGTGGTCTGGCACCGGGTGCGTCGATCAACATCGCGTTGACCTTCGCGGTGGACACACCCGGATCGTGGTGGGTGGCGTACGACGTGGACGCGATCGGCGGGGGAGTCGTCCCGACGGTGGCGGCCTCCGCGAAGGGCGCCAAGGCAACCAAGCAGCGCGCGGCAGACGCCAAGCGGCTGAAGGAGTCGCAGAAGTTGACCGTCGACAGCGGCACGTTCCGCTGACGCTCGTCGCTTGAAGGTGCGGGTGGCGCGTCACCACGAGCGCCACCCGCACCGTGCGCTGTCCATGATCGTTGAGCAGGTGATGAGCGGGGAGATCATGTCGACACCCGGGCGAGGCGTCTACGGGCTGCGGGTGCACGGCCTGGACAAGGTGTCCGAACTGCTGCCGGCCGAGGGCGTCGCCCTCGGGTGGCCCACCGTGCGGGTCCGCCAACTCGACGCGCCGCCACCGCCGCCGGTGCCGCTCGACAACCGGCGGGGCACCCGCGTCCTCGCCGACGGGCGGACCCTCGCCCTCGACCGGGTGGCGGGCACCGCCACCTTCTACGGTCCCGCGCTCACCCCGGACGTGCTGGCCCACCCGTACCTCGCGCCGGTGGCGACGACCGTCAACCGGTGGGTCGGCCGGGAGGCGTTCCACAGTGGAGCTTTCGTGCTCGGCGGTCGGGCCTGGGCGGTGCTCGGCCCGCGTACCGCGGGCAAGAGCAGCCTGCTCGCCGCCCTGGCCGCCCGGGGCGTACCGATCCTGACCGACGACATCCTGGTCGTCGACGGCACCGACGCCTTCGCCGGCCCCCGCTGCGTCGACCTGCGGCAGCCCGTGCCGGGGGCGGCGCTGCCCACCTGGCCGGTCCGGGCCGGCGACCGGCTGCGCGTCGGGCTGCCCCCGATCCAGCCCTGCGTCCCACTGGGCGGCTGGCTCTTCCTGCGCTGGGGCGACGCGGTCACCCTGACCCGACTGCCTGGCACCACCCTGCTGGCCCGGCTCGCCGGGCAACGGTCCTTCGGTCAGTTGCGCTCCGACCCGGCGGCGTTGCTGTCGATCGCCGCCCTGCCGGCGTGGGAGCTGACCCGGCCGCGCGACTGGGCGGCGCTCGACGACACCCACCGACTGCTCGCGGACACCATCACCGCCAGCCGGGCCGTGGGCTCCGGTCAGGGCCGCTGAAGCAGCAGCCCGTGCCCGTGCAGATCCTGCAGGAAGGCGGCCACGTCGGCTCGGGCCCGTTCCCGATCCACCGCGGCGGTCTCCTCCAACGCGGTGACCAACTCGGTGCTGGTGGCGCCGGCCACCAGGCGTTGCCAGAGCAGCGCGCCCGCCGCGTCCAGCCCGAAGTAGACCGAGTTGGCGGTGTCCAGGACGACCACCTCGTCGCCGGCCACCCGCCAGGCCACCCGGTCCGGGTCGACCCGGTGCACGACCTCATGCTGTGTCACGACTTGACCTCCAGGTTGATGTCGGAACGCGTCGGCCGGCTGGCGGCACCGGCCGGGTTGGCGGCCAGCCAGAGCTGTTGGACCAGGCTCGCGGTGCCGCCGGGGACCGGCCAGTGGGACCAGACCCGGCGCAGACCGTCCGGGTCCACCAGGTGCGGGTCGGCGCCGGAGCCGTCCCAGGAGCGGACGAACTCCCGGGTCGGCGTCCGGAAGAAAACCTCGAGAAAGCGGGCCTTGCGGCGGGGCGCGGTGACCTCGGCCGGCAGGGCTCCCCGGACGATCTCCGCGAGCAGCCGGTCCCGGCCGATGTTCCGGCGATCACCGGCCAGCATTGCCAGCGCGGTCAGGAATCCCTCGTCGAGCAGCGGTTGAATCGCGGTGGCCTGGTGCTCGGCGGCCAGCGCGGCCAGCGCCGAGCAGGTCATCCGTAGGTCACGACGCCGGGTGTGCCAGGCAGCCCGGTGCCGCAGCTCGCGCGGCTCCGCCCGCTGCTCTGCGCGCAGCGACCGGTGCGCCTCCCGGGCCACCGAGGGGCGCAGCCAGGGAAACATCGCCGCGGGCCCTTGACGGGTACGCGCGGCGTGCCGCAGCCACCACAGGCGGTCGCGCAGCGAGGCCGCCGGCGGGCGACGCCACCCGGCCAGGATCTGGTCACCGCCGGCTCCGGTGAGCAGTGACCCGCCGGAGGCCAGCTCGGCGATGGGCAGGTGCAGGTGCAGATTGACCGGATGGAGTACCCCGTGGCGGTGCAGCAGTCGGCGGGCCACCGGCCCGACCAGGTCCAGGTCGTCGTCGGCCCGCAGGATCTGCCACGATCCGCCGATCCCCAGAGCCCCGATCACCCGTTCCTGCCAGTCCGACTCGTCGGCCCGGGGAGCACCGGTGAACCGCCAGGTGACCGGCACCGGATCCGGCAGCCCTTCCCGGCGGGCCGCCCGGACGGCCACCGCCAGAATCAGCGACGAGTCCAACCCGCCCGAGAAGCTGACCACGCACGGGGGCCGGGACAGGCCGGCCAGCACGGCGGCGTCGAGCGCGCCCAGCGGGTCCGCTACGCCGGCCGGCACGGTCCGACGCGGCGGCGGAGCGACACCGAGCAGCGTGCCGGTGGCGAGGTCGAACGGGGTCGGGCGCAGCATGTCGTACCTCAATCGCGTTTCAGGGTGCCGCGGCCGGCGGCGACCCGCAGCGCCCGCGCGAAGGCCCAGCTCGACACCGGCAGCAGCAGGGCGGTGGCGCCGAGCAGCGTGCCGGCCGACCAGGCCCACTCGCCGCCGGCCAGCGCGGCACGCAGGCCGTCCAGGGCGATCCGGCTGGGTAGCACCGCGGTCAGCTCCGGTAGCGGGCCGGGGAGTCCGGAGACCGGGAAGTACGTGCCGGACACGAAGGTGAGCCCGACGACGAAGAGCCGGGCGGCGGCGTCGCCGTGCCCGAGCGCGACGGTGAACGCCGCGAGCGCGATGCCGATGCCCATCAGGGACGCGGTGCCGGCGATCAGCATCACCGCGACTCCCCACCAGTCGGCCCGCTCGGTGCGCAGGCCGAGCACGGTGCCGAGGATCGTCAGGTAGACGCAGGAGCGCAGCAGGGCGAACAGGAACGGGTAGCCGGCGGTCCCGATGGTCAGCGCGGTGACCGGTACGGGTTGGGCGGCCAGTAACTCCAACGTCCCGCTGCGCTGTTCCCGGATCACCCGGCTGGTCAGTTGTGTGGTGGCGGCCTGCAGGATGAGCAGGAAGGTGATGCCGACCGCCACGAAGTCGAAGTAGCTCGGCGAGTGCGCGAGGTCGGTGCCGGAGGACGGGGTGAGCGCCCGGGAGATGAACAGGAAGACGACCAGGTTCACCACCCCGAAGGCGAGGTCGAGGAACAGCGGCAGCCGGAACTGGCGTGGGTCGCCGAGGTCGCGGCGGACCAGCGCGAGGATCATCCCGACCGGACTGGCGCCGGCGGCCCGGCGACCGACCGGCCGGGTGGTGGTCGTGGCCGCCGTGGTCGGCGTCGTCATCGCACGGTCGGGAGGGTCAGCGCGGACTGGCACCGGCTGCGGTCGTCGGCGAGGTGCGACGCGATCAGGCAGGTCAGGTCGGGTCGCCGATCGAGTGCCTGCCACAGCAGCAGCCGGGATTTCTCGTCGAGGGATCGGCCGGGCTCGTCGAGCAGCAGCAGCGCTGGTTCGGCGACGAGTGCCCGCGCGATGCTGACCCGGGCCCGCATCCCCGCCGAGCATCGTTCCACCGGGACGGTGGCGTAGCCGGTCAGGTCCAGTTCGGCTTCGACCCGGGCGACGGCCGGGCGGACAGCCTGCCGTGGCAGCCGGAGGCGGGCCACGAGGGCCACGTTCTCCCGCGCCGACAACTTCTCGTACAGGCCCTGCTCCGGGGCGAGGCAGACGCCGGTCAGGCGTCGGGCGGGCAGTGAGCCGACCGGGTGGCCGCCGACGGTGGCCTGTCCGGCGCTGAGAGTCAGCGTGCCGGACAGGCACCGCAGCAGCGTGGTCTTACCGGATCCATTGCTGCCGCCCAGGAACACGCGGGCACCGACCGGAACGTCGAGGTCCAGGTCGGTGAAGATCACCCGACGCCCGAACCGACGCTGTGCCCGGCGGACCGTGAGCATCGGCGGTCCTCCCACGATGTCGGGCGGCGACGGATCAGATCGAACCGTCGCCGCCGCCACCCAGGCCGTCGTCCGGTCCTACGGTGCCGCCCTTGGTCAACTCGGCGAGGGTGCCCAGGCGCTGGATGGTCGGCGGCCGGTAGTCCGCAGCGGCGGTCTGGGCGGTGTCCGGCTCGCGGTTCGATGTCATGGGTTCTCCCTAGTCGTTCGGTGTTTTACCAGCATAAACGGTCATCTGGTGCTTTAGATGCATTGAAGGCTGAAACGTCGCACCACGTCAATAACCACCCAGCAACTGTCAGCGACACGGTCAGAGCAGCCACGCGCTTGGGACGGGGCGGCGCAGAATCTCCCCCAACTCGTGCTGGTGCGGATCCGGATCACCGTCGAGCCAGGCGTGGGCGTGGAACCCGGCCCCCGGCGCGCTGACCCCGATCACCACGGTCCGCGCCACCCGCCGCCGGGCGAACCAGCGCTGGAGCACCAGCGCGCTCTCCAGGCAGTTGCCACCGCCCCGGCCCAGCGCCCGCCGGACCAGCGCGTCGGTGCCACCGGGCGGCGGTGCGGGCAGGCGTACCGCGTCGAGCCCGCCCCGGGCGAGCTGACGGCGTACCCGCCGGCAGGCCAGCAGCGTCCACGCCACCACGACCAGGCCGAGCGGCCCGTGCCGGCGGGTGACCCGGGCCAGAGCGCGCAGCGTGCGTACCGGGTCAGCCATGCTGCCGCCGCCGCGCGGTCCGCAACTCCCGCAGCACCCGGGGCAGCAGCCGGACATGCCGGCCGATGCGGCGGACGTACGCCCACAGCAGGCCCAGCCGACCGTGGTGCGCCCGTGCGTCGAACTGCCGCAGGTGCACCGGCAACGGCAGTACCAACCGGGACAACACCCGCAGGCGGTGTCCCGGCCCGGACACGTCCGCCAGGTGCGCCAGGCCGACGGCGGTGGGAGTGGCCAGGCGGGCGGCGAGCCAGGCCGACGACGGGCCGCGCGTGGACGACAGGCCGAGCTGGTTCGCGACTGCCACACCGGCCGGCAGCAGCCCGAGCCCGACGGTGAACGCCGGCACCGCGTCGCAGCGCGCGGCGAGCCGACCGGCCGCCTCCCAGGTGTCGGGGGAGAACACCGCCAGTGCCCGGGCCAGGTCCCGGGCCGGCTTGCCGAAGCCGGCGGGACTGGCGGCATGCAGGGCGGCGATCAGGGCGGTGCCGGCCTCGTCGGGCACGAGGACCCGCCCGCCGGCCAGGTCGAGGTGGTCCGCCCCCAGGCGCAGCGACCGCCACAGTTCGTCGTAGTCACCGACTCCGGCGAAGCCACGGTGCAACTCCATCGTCAGCGGCAGTGGCCCGGGTGCGTGCCAGGGCTGCTCGTGCCAGGTCGCGGCGACGACGTGCAGGTCGAGAGGGAGCCTCGGCCGGTAGCCGGCGGCCTGGAGGGCGGCCTGCGCGGCGGTGACGGTGGCCGGTGCGACGAGCAGGTCCACGTCGGCGTAGAGCCGGTCGACACCGAGCCGGCGGGCCAGGCCGGCACCCTTGAGCAGCACGCTGTCGACGCCGTGTCCGGCCAGCACGTCACTGGCGGACACGGCCAGGGCGTCGAGGGCCAGGCAGCGCACGGCGAGGCCGGGGGAGACGGTCACCGCAGGGCCCCCACCAGCGCGCGGAGACGGTACGACAGTGACATCCAACCTGCCTTTCGGGTCGGCGACACCGGGCTCGGAACGGCGGCACGCCGTCAGCTTCGGCAGGCGGCCGGGTACGAGAAAAGGGGCCAATCCGAAACCAACTCAGCTATATCGACATATGGCGATTTCTGGTATACCACACTTCGGCAGCTCAGGAGGTCTGCCGACCACTGGCGGGCCGCGCCGACAGGGCAGGCGGGCTCGGCGGCCGGTAGCTGCTCCGGTCAGCCGACCAGCAGCAGCGCGCCGATCGCGGCGAGCGTGCCGACGACCGCGAGCAGGGCGCTGGTCAGCACGAACCGGGTCAACGGCACGGCCACCCCGGCCGCCCGGCACCGTTCGAACCACAGCAGGGTGGCCAGCGACGCCCAGGGGGCGGCCAGCGGGCCGACGTTGGTGCCGATCAGCAGGGCCAGCAGGCGGGTCACGTCGCCGGTCGGCAGCACCGACTCACCGGCCAGGTAGGCCGGCAGGTTGTTCACCGCGTTGGCCAGCAGTGTCCCGGTAGCGCCGGCGCGGATCGCGCCGCCCGCCCCGCCCTCGGCACCGAGGAGATCGCCGACCAGGTCGTCGAGCCCGTGCTGGCCGAGGGTCTGCACCACCAGGAACAGGCCGGTGACGAAGAGCAGCAACCGCAGTGGCACCAGCCCCGGGCGCAGCGTGGCGGGGGAACGGACGACGAACCCGATCAGCACGAGCGTCAGCGCGACGGTGGAGGCGAGGCCGATCTCCACCCCGGCGAGGATGCCGGCGACGAAGAGCAGGCAGCCGGCGAGCGCGACGCGGTGCAGCACCGGGTCGGCCGGCACGTGCCGGGCCGGCGGAACGAAGCGCCCACCAGCGGGCCGGTCCCGCCGCCACCACGCGTGCCAGAGCAGCGCCATGGTGACCGCCACCGCGGCGACCTGCGGCAGTGCCATCCGCTCGGCATAGGCCAGCGGGGTCAGGCCGACCCGGTCGGCGGCCAGCAGGTTGGTCAGGTTCGCCACCGGCAGCAGCAGGCTGGCGGTGTTCGCCAACCAGACCGTGGTGACCGCGAGCGGGCCAGCGGGGACGCGCAGAGTGCGCGCCAGCGCGAGCAGCACCGGCGTGAGCAGCACGGCGGTGGTGTCCAGGTTGAGCACGAGGGTGGTCAGCGTGGCGAGGCCGCCGCAGAGCAGGAACAGCGCCGCCCACCTGCCCCGGGAGACGATGGCGAGCCGGCTGGCCAGGACGTCGAAGACGCCGGCCACGGCGGTCAACTCGGCGAGCACGATCACGGTGCCGAGGAACAGCAGCAGCGGCAGGATCCGGTGCAGGGTGGTGGTGGTCTCCGCGCGCGGCAGCAGGCCGCTCAGCGCGCAGCCCGCGCCGGTCACCGCGAGAACGACCGCCACCAGGTCGAGCGGGTGCGGACGCCAGCGCACGGTCGGGGCGGGCGAGGCGCCAGCGGGAGCCTTCACGTCTGACCACGTTCGCATAGCGCGTCCGACCGGCCGACGGCCAGCCCTCGACCTCGTGACCAACCCCACCGGGATTGCCCCCGAACTGCGGGCGGACCGCACGAAGTAGTCCCGGCGCACCTCTTGTTCAGCCCCCTTTGCTCTGCTTCCCCCCAGGCAACACCACGTGTCCGCTATCCGGACGTTGGGTGTTGCGTGGGGTGAAGCAGAGCAAAGGGCACGCTCAGGGCTGTCCGGGGGTGGGCCGAGCGTGCGAGCGGGCACGAAAGCCGCCCGCTCGAACGTCGTCAGGCCCGGCCCCCCGAGAGCGGGGACCGGGCCTGACGTGGTGCGTGGCGCCTACCAGCCCAGGTAGCTGGGTTGGGTCTGCACGTTCAGTTCGTTGTAACGGGTCAGCTTGGCCGTCCAGGTCCGCCAGTCGTTCAGCTCCAGGACGTCCAGGCCCTTCACCATGTCGTTGGAGTAGATGTGGCCGTTGTAGTAATACGCGGACCAGGTGCCGCCGCCGACGAGCGAGTCGGCCGAGAGCGGGCCGCGCTCCCAGAAGGCGATCTCCTTCGGCTTGGCCGAGTCGGTGAAGTCCCAGACCGAGATGCCGCCCTGGTACCACGCCTGGACCATGATGTCCCGACCGAGCACCGGGACCAGCGAGCCGTTGTGCGCAACGCAGTTCTCGGTGTCGGCGTTCACCCGGGGGATCTTGTAATAGCTGCGGAAGGTCATCTTCCGGGCGTCACCGCGGCCGGTGATGTCGTAGATGGCGTCCGCGCCCCGGGTGGGTCCGACAGCCTCGTTGCAGGTCGCCGCCCCGCCACCACCCAGCTCGTCGGTGAAGATCACCTTGGTGCCGGAGTTGTTGAAGGTGGCCGAGTGCCAGAACGAGAAGTTGGCCTCGTCCCGGATCCGGTTGATGACCCGGGGCGCCTCCCGGTTCTTGATGTCGAGCAGGACGCCGTCACCCATGCAGGCGCCGGCGGCCAGGTCCTTCGACGGGTAGGCGGTGATGTCGTGACATCCGGCGGTCGCCGAGCCCGTCGGGCTGCCGGGGAAGCCGCCGTCCGGGAAGAGGTTCGGCGTCGCGACCACGGCCGCGTCGGTCGGTTTCTTCAGCGGCACCTTGACGATCGAGATGGAGTCGTGCGGCGGCTGGCAGTCCGGGAATTCGGCCCGCGGGGAGTACGACGAGACGTACAGGTAGACGGCCTTGCGGTCCTTGCCCGGCACCAGAGTGTGGGTGTGTGAGCCGCAGGCCGTCTCGACGGACTTGATGTACCGCGGGTTGGCCTTGTCCTTGATGTCGAAGACCTTGATGCCCTCCCAGGACCCCTTGATGTCCGCGCCCTGCGCCGTGCTGTTGCAGGAGTCGTCGCTGCGGGACGAGTCGGTGGAGAGGAAGAGCAGGTCGCCGTGGACGGAGATGTCGTTCTGCGACCCCGGGCAGAGCACCCGGGCCTTGACCGTCGGCGCGCTGGGCCGCGAGATGTCGTAGATGACGAAACCGTTGTAGTTGCCGGCGAACGCGTACTTGCCCTGGAAGGCGATGTCGCTGTTGGTCGCGTCCAGGGGCGCGACCTTGGGCACGTTGGCGATCTGGCGCAGGTTGGGGCTGCTCACGATCTCGTCGACACCGGGGATCGTGTTGGCGGGGGCCGACTGCGGCGCCACCTGGGCGTTGCTCGCGGGGGCGACGAGCGCGCTGGCGACGAGGAGGCCGGTCGTGGCGACCGCCACGATGCGGAGTCGTCGTAACCGGGGCATGGGGGGTCTGATCATCGGCGAGGCCCTTCGCAAGGGGAAGATGATGGTCGACACCTTACCGGCCGACGAAGATCGTCGATGTGACCTGGCTCACATCAAAGTGGGTTCTTCAATGGATAGCATCGCGATGACCTCGACACCAGGGAGTGGCCCATGACCGACCGGCGCGCACGAACCCTGGCGATCGTCACACTGGCGCTCGTGCTTCCGCTGGTGGCGTTCATCGTGATCCGCTCCGGAGGCGACGCCTCCACGGGCGCCGCGCGGTCGGCCGCCGCGCCCGCGACCCCCGCGCCCGCCGCGACGCCGACGGTCAGCCCCGTACCCACCGACCTGACCGTCATCGCGCCCGGCCGCCCGGGTGAGTCGCCGAGCACCCGCGCGGCCCACGAGGTTCGCGACGCCGGCCCCGCCCCGCACAACTCGATGGACGTCTGGTTCGTACGGATGATGATCCCGCACCACGCGCAGGCCCTGGCCATGGCGGAACTCGCGCCCGACCGCGCCGCCGACCCCGACATCCGTGCCCTCGCCGACCGGATCCGCGCCAGCCAGGGGCCAGAGATGGGCCTGATGCGTGGCTGGTTGCAGACCCGCGGCCTCCCGGCGGAGGTCCAGGGGCACGACCACGGCACCATGCGCGGCATGCAGTCACCCGAGGCGATGCGGCAGCTCGCCGCGGTTCGTGGCGCGGACTTCGACCGGCTCTTCGTGCAGATGATGACCGCGCACCACGAGGGCGCCATCGAGTTGGCCACCAACCTGCTCACGGTCGGCTCCGACCTGACGCTCAACGAGTTCGCCAACTCGGTCGCCACCGAGCAGACCGTGGAGATCCAGCGGATGCGTGAGGTCCTCACCCGCTGAGCGGGCCCCGCGGCACGTACGCTCGGTGACCGTGACACGCACGATGCTCGGTCGCCCGCTGCGCGGCGTCGCCTTCGACGTGGCCGTCTCCGCCGCGGTGGCCCTCATCGGCCTGGCCGGCGCGGTCAACCTGGCGGGCGGCTGGGCGGCCGTGCTGGTCTGCGCGGGGATGGCCGTGGCGCTGCTGTTCCGCCGCGCGCATCCGGGCGCGGTGACCGTGGCGGTGGCGGCGCTCGGCCTGGTGCAGGTGATCGCCCAGTGGGGTCCGCTGCCCTTCGACGTCGCCGTCCTGATCGCGCTCTACAGCGTGGTGAAGTACGGCAAGAAGCTGCGCGACGCGGTGCTCGCCGGTGTGGCCGCCGCCGTCGGCGTGGTGCTCGCCGCCGTGCAGACCCCGGGCGTGATCATCTGGTGGGTGACCGCGCTGTGGTACGCGCTGGTCACCGGTGCGGTGTGGCTGGTCGCGCTGAACGTGCGGACGCGCCGGCTCTACGTGCTCAGTCTGGAGGAGCGGGCCATGACCCTGGAACGCGAACGGGAGGCCGAGTCCCGGGCGGCGGTCGCCGAGGAGCGTACCCGGATCGCCCGTGAGCTGCACGACGTCGTTGCCCACAGCATGGCGGTGATGATCGTCCAGGCGGACGGCGCCCGGTTCATGCTCGACCGTGACCCCGCCCAGGCGCGCACCGCCGTGAGGGTGGTCGCGGACACCGGCCGGGCCGCACTGGAGGAGATGCGCCGGCTGGTCGGCGTCCTGCGCGACGCCGGGCCGTCCGGCGGGGACGGGCTCGCCGTGGCCGCCGACCCGGAGCACCGGCGCCTGGCCCTGGCCGAGCTGCCCGACCTGCTGGCCCGGTTCGGCGACGCCGGGCTGCACATCCGCGACACGGTCACCGGTGAACCGCCGGCCCTGCCCCCGGGGTTGGAGTTGACCGTCTACCGGGTGGTGCAGGAGGCGCTGACCAACGCGCTCAAGCACGCCGGCGTCGGCGCCGTCGTCGAGGTCGCCCTGGCGTACACCGCCGAGGCCGTCGTGGTCCGGGTCCGCGACGACGGTCGCGGCCGGCCCCTGGTCAGCCCGGCGCCGTCCGGTGGTCACGGTCTGCTCGGCATGCGGGAGCGAGTGACGGTGTACGACGGCAGCCTCACCGCCGGCCCCCGGCCGGCCGGGGGCTGGCAGGTCGAGGTCCGGCTGCCGCTACCGTCGGACGGGGCAACGGAGGTGATCGCGGCATGACGATCCGGGTGGTGATCGTGGACGACCAGGCGCTGGTGCGTGCCGGGTTCCGGATGGTGCTGGATTCCCAGCCCGACCTGGAGGTCGTCGGGGAGGCGATCGACGGTGCGGACGCCCTGCGGGTGCTCGCCCGCACCGAGGCCGACGTGGTCGTGATGGACATTCGGATGCCGACCATGGACGGCGTGGAGGCGACCCGCCGGCTCTGCGCCGAGCGGCCCGCGGGCCCGCCGCGGGTGCTGGTGCTGACCACCTTCGACACCGAGGCCGACGCGTTCGCCGCCCTGCGGGCCGGGGCGAGCGGGTTCCTGCTCAAGAACGTCCCGCCGGAGGAGCTGCTGACCGCGATCCGGGTGGTGGCCCAGGGCGACTCGGTGGTGGCCCCGTCGATCACCCGGCGGCTGCTGGACCGGTTCGCCGGGCAGCTCGGCGCAGCCCCGAGCGCCGACCCTCGCCTCGACCAGCTCACCGAACGGGAACGGGAGGTGCTGCTGCTCGTCGCCCAGGGGTTGTCCAACGCGGAGATCGCCGCCGAGGTGCACGTGGCCGAGGCGACGGTGAAGACCCACGTCGGGCGGATCCTGGCGAAGCTCCACCTGCGCGACCGGGTCCAGGTGGTGGTCCTGGCGTACGAGAGCGGGCTGGTGACACCCGGCGGATGACGGCGCGTACGACCTGGGGCGTAGGGGTCGACGGGCACACCGCGACCCGGGTCGCACGCAGGTCGAGCGAGGCGCTCGCCGACCAGTGATCGGCCGCGCCGCCGCCTGGCGTGTACCGACGGACATCCGCCGGCCGGTCCCGCCGTCTTCCCCGGCGGCGGGACCGGCCAGCGGTGCCGGGTCTACAGGCGCTCGACCATGGGGCCGACGCACCGGTTACGGGTGTCGAAGACGTAGGTGGCGTGCCGCACCACCAGGTCGTAATCGAAGGTGTCGTGGTCGGTGACCACCACCACCGCGTCCGCGGCGCGCACCTCCCGCTCGCTGAGCCCGACCACGGTGACCCCGGCCGGGATCTGGTGCGCCTCGGCGTACGGCTCGACCGCGTGGACCTCGGCCCCGAGGGCCTGCAGCCGGCGGGCCACGTCGACCGCCGGGGAATCCCGCATGTCGCCGGTGTTCTTCTTGTACGCCAGTCCGAGCAGCAGCAGCCGGGCGCCGCTGACCGCACGGCCGTTGCGGTTCAGCCCCGTCATGATGCGCTGCGCCACGTGCTCGGGCATCTCGTGGTTGATGTCGTTGGCCAGCTCGATGAAGCGGAACTGCCGGCCGAGGCGGCGCTTGACCTGCCACGAGAGGTAGCACGGGTCGATCGGCAGGCAGTGCCCACCGACGCCGGGACCGGGCCGGAACGGCAGGAAACCGAACGGCTTGGTCTCGGCGGCGTCGATCGCCTGCCAGACGTCGATGTCGAGGTGGTGCGAGAGCATGGTCAACTCGTTGATCAGCGCGATGTTGACCTGGCGGAAGGTGTTCTCGATCAGCTTGGTCAGCTCGGCGACGCGGGTGGAGTCCACCGGCACGGTGTTCTCCACGAGGCGCTGGTAGAACTCGTCGACCCTGGCCAGCGACGCCGGGTCCACGCCGGAGACCACCTTCGGCGTGTTCTCCAACCGCCAGGTCGGGTTGCCCGGGTCGATCCGCTCCGGGCTGTAGCCGAGATGGAAGTCACCGGGGCTGCGCAGCCCGCTCGCCGATTCCAACAGCGGACGCAGCAACTCCTCGGTGGTGCCGGGGTACGTGGTCGATTCCAGGATCACCGTGCAGCCCGGGCGTACGTACGGGCCGATACCGACGCCGGCCTGCTCGACGAAGCTCAGGTCGGGAGTGCCGTCGCGCAGCGGCGTCGGCACGGTGATGACGCAGATGTCGAAGCCTTCGGCATCGGTGTACTCGGTGCTCGGGTTGTACCGGCCACTTCCCAACGCCCGGCCCAGCCGGTCGGTCGGGATGTCCTCGACGAACGACTCGCCGGAGGCGAGACGCTTCACCCGGTCGGCGTCGACGTCGAGGCCGACGACGTCCAGCCCTGCCTCGACCGCGCGCATCGCCAGCGGCAGTCCGACGTACCCCTGACCGATCACGACCAGCTTCTCAGCGCTCACACAGGCTCCCGCAGCAGATGGTGGATATGGCCTGCGGTGAGCCTAGAGGCGCTTTCGACTGCTCACGTCCGTTTTGGGGATATCGGTGCTGGTGGGGCTGTCGCGGCGGGCGGAACCGCCGCCCTCAGTCGGCCTGCGGTCCGCCCGGCGCGCTCGTCGGGCTCTCCGGCGGGTTCGACGGGGGCGGAGTTGTCGGGGTCGTCGGAGGCGTATCCGACGGGGCGGTGGTCGGCGGGGTCGTCACCGTCGGCGTCGCCGTCGGCGTCGGCGGGCTGGATGTCTGGCTGGGCGGCGTGGTCGCCGTGGTGGAGGCCGAGACGGACGGAGAGACGCCGGGAGCGGGCGGCCGGTCGGGCCGGCCCGTCTCGACGCTGGTGACCTGCTCGTTCGCCGCCGGCAGATCCAGCGGACCGGTCGGTGTCGCCGTCGGTGAGGTGGTCGGCAGTTTCACCGCCGGCTCGTCGTCGGCATTGTGCGTCGCGCCCAGTGCCGCGCCGAGCCCGACCAGCGCGACCAGGACGGCCACCCCCGCGCCGACCAGCGGCCCACGCCGTCGCTGACGCCCAGCCTGGGGCCCACCCGCCACCGCCGCGCCGGCCGGCACGTCGGTACGGGTGCCGGGCCCGGCGTCACGCAACGGGACGGCGGCCGCCATCGCGGTCGGCGGCTCTCCGCCGGTGACCGCGGTCCGCGCGGCCTCGGCCATCGCCGCGCCGCTGGTGAACCGGTCCAGCGGGTCCTTGGCCAGGGCCCGGGACACCAGGGCGCGAACCGCCTCGGGGATCTCGTTCGGCAACTCCGGCGGCTCGTCGTCCAGGTGTCGAACAGCGACCTGGAGCGGGTTGTCGCCGGTGAACGGCGGACTGCCGGTGAGGCAGCAGTAGGTGACCGCACCCAGCGCGTAGATGTCGGTGGCACCGCTGACCGGCCGGCCGGCGGCCTGCTCCGGCGCCATGTAGAGGGCGGTGCCGGGCACCGCGTTGGTGCTGGTGATGCTGGTGATGTCGGTGGAGCGGGCCACGCCGAAGTCGACCAGGACAACCGTGCCGTCCTCGTGCACCAGCAGGTTGCTGGGCTTGACGTCGCGGTGCACGATGCCGCCGCGGTGCGCCGCGTTCAGTGCCGCGGCCGCCTGGGCCACGATCGACATCGTCTCGGCCACGTCGAGTCGGCCGGCCGTCTCGATCCGCTTGGACAACGGCTCGCCGGCGACGAACTCCATGACCAGGTAGTCAGCCCGACCGCCGTCGGGCAGGTCTTCGGCTCCGCAGTCGAAGACCTGCACGATGCCGGGGTGCCGCAGCGCCGCCATGATCCGGGCCTCGGCCCGGAAACGGGCGATGAAGTCGGGGTCGGAGACGAGCGCTGGCAGCAGAACCTTGACCGCGACCTGCCGGCCGAGGATCAGGTCCGAGCCACGCCAGACGTCGCCCATACCGCCGGTGGCGACACGTTCGTCCAAGCGGTACCGACCGCTGAGTACGACCTCCGATGACAACACGGCAATACCGTACCCAGCGTGGCGCGCGGCGGCGCAGCACGGCCGGTCGGCTGAACGAGTGAGACGGATCAGGTCATCCGGCCTGACCTGCGTGGACGCTGCGTCTCCGTGACGACGCGACGACGTGCCGTGACGAAAAGCGACATATTTCAAGGTACGGGTGCTCGACGGCGACGACGGAGCACCGCTAGGTGGCGATCCGCGCTCTTCGGTTACCGGCCGTGACGACGACACGCCGTCGTGCAGGGTTGATAATTGTCACTCTTCCGTGACAAGGTGCCGACTTGTCGCGCCGCTGGGGCCCGTCCTAGCGTTAGCCCGGCTCGGGTCCGCCCGGCGATCTCGGCGGGCAGCGCGCCGAGCCGACCGCCCTGGCGTTGGCCCACCAGACATCTCCACCGACGACCCCCCGTCGCGGTGGGATCAGATCGGCGGAGGGCGGTGCGGGTGTTGATCGGGCGGACGATTCGTACCGCGTGGTCCGCCTCCCCGTGGCCGATCCTGCCGCAACGCGCCGGACACCGTGTGGGCCGCGGATGACCGGCGAGCTGTCGGAGGCGGTCACGGCGGCGCAGGCCGGCGACGAGGACGCGTTCCGCCTCCTCTACCGCAGCCTCCAGCCGGGTCTGCTGCGGTATCTGACCGCTCTCGTCGGTGCGGACGCCGAGGACGTCGCCTCCGAAACCTGGTTGCAGATCTCCCGCGACCTGCCCCGCTTCACCGGTGGCGAATTCCGCGCCTGGACCGTCACGATCGCCCGCAACCGGGCAATGGACCACCTGCGTCGGGTGCGCCGCCGACCGTCCCTGCCGGTCCCGGTGCAGGCGCTCGTCGACCTGGCCAGCGACGCGGACACGGCTGAGGGCGCCAGCGAGACGATCGGCACCGAGACCGCCCTGGCGCTGATCGCCACCCTGCCTCCCCGCGAGGCCGAAGCAGTCCTGCTGAGGGCCGTGATCGGGCTGGACGCGGGATCCGCCGGTCGGGTGCTGGGCCGCCGGGCCGGCGCCGTCCGGACCGCCGCCCACCGAGGTCTGCGACGGCTCGCGGCCCTGCTGGAGCGCCAGGCCCGGGCCGAGCCGTCCGTCGGGGTCGAGGGCGTACCGTCGCCCCGCACGGGCAGCGGCCCGTCCCTGCGGGCACCGCACACCGAGCCGGCGGACGGCTGACGTGAGGGGATTCCGGATGAACCCGTTCGGGCGGGCCGACCGTGCCGAGACCGAACGGCTGCTCGACTCGGTCCGCGCCGCGTCAGAGCAGGCCCGTCGCGCCGCGCCGCCCGCCGGGGACGCGACGTCAGCTCAGGTCCGCGTGCCTGCCCCAAACGAGCCGGTGGCCGGGCTGCTTGCCGCAGCCGCCGGCCCGACTCGGCCCGGAGAGTTGGCCGGCGAGGAAGCCGCGCTGGCGGCGTTCCGGGCCGCCCGGGCCGACCCGGCGCCGACCGTGCCCCACCGGCCGCGCCGTCGGCGCCTGACCACCGGCGCGGTGGCCTGGGTCGGCGCGGTGGCGGCCACCGCCACGGCGGGGGCCGCCTTCGCCGCGGTCACCACCCGGGACTGGGCCCCGGACCCGGTCCCACCGGCGCCGCCCGGCACGTCACCGACCTCCGACAAGGGGGCGACCACGCCCGGCGAGCCCAGCCGATCGGCGTCTCATGGCACGCCGTCGCCCGGTACGCCGTCGCAGGTCCCACCGTCTCCTGGCCTGCCGCCTCCCGGCACCCCGCCAGCGCACACCCCGGCCGAGGGCCAGTTGCGGGGCCTGTGCCGCGCCTGGCAGGCCAAGAAGCCCGAACAGCGGGAGAGGGCGTTGCGGACGCCGGCGTTCGAGAAGCTGGTGACCGCCGCCGGCAGCGCCGACCAGGTCGAGGCGTACTGCCAGCGGCTGGTGCCCGAGCCCACGCCGTCCGAACCGGTGAAGCCCACGCCGCCGCCCCCGCCGACCGGTCGCCCCACCCCCAGGTAACGGGCCGGCGGCCGGCGCGTTTCCGTTCCGCCCTGCACGGGAAATTCGTCTGTTAGACAGGGGTTGGTGGCGTCGTGGACGCCCCCGACGATGTCGGTGGGCCGGTTTACGGTGGCACAGTGTCCCGGAGTCGGCAGACGGAGAGGGGGCCCCGACCGTTGGTGACGTCACCCGAGCTGGACCGCGGCGGCATTCTGCGCGAGTCCGCAGCAGCAGGCCGGCACCTCGCCCGGATCTGCTTCAAGACCGGCCCACCGACACTCACCGGCGTCGAATTGGAATGGACCGTGCACGACGCCGCCGATCCCGCCCGCCCCGTCGACCCGGCGCGGCTGCGGGCGGCGCTGGGGCGGCACAGCCCCGCCACGCTTGATGCCACCAGCCCGGCCGAGCCGCTGCGACACGGCGGCGTGGTGACCCTGGAGCCGGGTGGCCAGTTGGAGATCTCCACCCCGCCCCGTCCCTCGGTCGCCGCGTTGATCCAGGCCACCGAGGCCGACATTGCCCAGGTCACCGACCTGCTGGCCGCCGTCGGGCTGATCCTCGGCCGCAGCGGCATCGACCCACACCGACGGCCCCGCCCGGTGTTGGAAACTCCCCGCTACCGCGCGATGCGCGGCGCCTTCGACCGGCATGGTCCTGCCGGCCGCACAATGATGTACAGCACCGCCGGCCTGCAGGTCTGCCTCGACGCCGGCGAGCCGGACCAGGTCGCGGCACGCTGGGCGGCCGCCCACGCGGTCGGACCGCCGCTGCTCGCGGTGTTCGCCTCGGCGAGCCGGCACGCGGGGCGGCGCACCGGATGGGCCTCCGCGCGGATGGCCACCTGGTTGGCCATCGATCCGGCCCGCACCCGCCCGGTGTGGACGCCCGGCGGTGCCGATGAGGACCCGACAGCCAGCTGGATCCGGTATGTGCTCGCCGCGCCGCTGCTCTGCCTGCGCCGGCAGGGCCCCGACTGGGCCCCGCCCCCGGACGTGACGTTCGCCGACTGGCTCGATGGCGCCCTGCCCCGCCCACCCACCACCGACGACCTCGACTACCACGTCAGCACCCTCTTTCCGCCCGTGCGGCCACGTGGCTACCTGGAACTGCGCTACCTGGACGCCCAACCCGACCGGGACTGGCGGCTTCCGCTGGCGGTGCTGGCCGCCCTGTTCACCGACCCGGGCACGGTGCGCGGGGCGTACACGATCGCCGCGCCGGTGGCGCACCGCTGGTCGGTCGCCGCCCGCCACGGCCTCGCCGACCCGGCGTTGGCCGCCGCCGGGGCGGCGCTGCTCGACCTGGCCCTGACCACGCTGGCCCGGCTGGACCTGCCGGCCAGCGTTTACGACGAGATCCACCGAGGCGTACGACGGCGGCTGGCCGCCGCGGAGCGGCGGCCACGATGAGCGTGCGGAGTGAGCCGGGGTTGCGAGCCCCGCAGTCGCGAACGGAAGGGTGGCGCGGTGAGCGCGAGGAGTGAGCCGGGGTTGCGAGCCCCGCAGTCGCGAACGGAAGGGGAAGCAGTGACCGCGAGTACGACGGGACGTGTCGACGGGGAGCAGTTGCGTGAGCGGATCGCGGTGGAGTTGGCCCGGGCCCGCTCCCGCACCCTGCTGCTGACCGAGGTGGTCGACGACGTCGACCTGATGCGCCAGCACTCACCGCTGATGTCGCCGCTGGTCTGGGACCTTGCCCACGTGGGCAACCAGGAGGAGCTCTGGTTGGTCCGCGACGTCGGGGGCCGCGAGCCGGTCCGGTGTGACATCGACGAGCTGTACGACGCGTTCAAGCAGCCGCGACGGGATCGCCCGGCGTTGCCGCTGCTGCCGCCCGCCGAGGCGCGCGCGTACCTGGGCACCGTGCGGGACAAGGTGCACGACCTGCTCGACGCGGTGGCTTTCACCGAGCGGCCGCTGGTCGCCGACGGGTTCGCCTTCGGCATGATCGTGCAACACGAGCAGCAGCACGACGAGACGATGCTCGCCACCCACCAACTGCGCTCGGGGTCGGCGGTGCTGCATGCCCCGCCGCCGCCCGAGGCGTCCGTTCGGGTCGGTGGGGAGGTGCTGGTGCCGGCTGGCGATTTCACGATGGGCACCGACACCGACCCGTGGGCTCTGGACAACGAACGTCCCGCACACCGCGTCGACCTGCCGGCGTACGTCATCGACGCCGCCCCGGTCACCAATGGTCAGTACGCCGCCTTCATCGCTGACGGCGGCTACACCGATCAGCGCTGGTGGAGCCCGGCCGGTTGGGCGCATCGGCTCCGGGAGCAGCTCAGCGCGCCGATGCACTGGCGCCGGGACGGCGACGAGTGGTCGTACCGGCGCTTCGGCCAGTGGAGTCGGGTCCGCGCCGACGAGCCGGTGGTGCACGTGTGCTGGTACGAGGCGCAGGCGTACGCGGCGTGGGCCGGTAAGCGGCTGCCGACCGAGGCGGAGTGGGAGAAGGCGGCCCGTTGGGATCCGGCGACCGGGCGGTCCCGCCGTTACCCCTGGGGCGATGACGACCCGACCGAGGCCCACGCCAACCTCGACCAACGCCATCTGTGGCCGGGGCCGGTGGGCGCGTACCCGGCTGGTGCCTCGCCGTTGGGCGTGCACCAGCTCATCGGTGACGTGTGGGAGTGGACGTCGAGCACGTTCACGGGGCATCCCGGCTTCACCGCGTTCCCCTACCGGGAATACTCGGAGGTCTTCTTCGGCGAGGACTACCGGGTGTTGCGCGGTGGCTCGTTCGGCACCGACCGTTCGGCCTGCCGGGGCACCTTCCGCAACTGGGACTATCCGATCCGCCGGCAGATCTTCAGCGGTTTCCGCTGCGCCCGCGACGCCCGACCGGAGGAGTCGTACCGGTGAGTCACCGCATGTCCGGTGGCCCGGCGGGCGAGGTGCGCTGATGTGTCGCCACCTGGCCTACCTGGGGCCGCCGGTCACTCTGGCCGAGGTTCTGTTCGACCCCGCGCACTCGTTGGTGCGGCAGTCGTGGGCGCCCCGCGACATGCGCGGCGGCGGCACCATCAACGCCGACGGGTTCGGCGTCGGCTGGTACCCGGGCGACGGTGAGCCGGTGCGGTACCGGCGGGCGCAGCCGATCTGGAGTGACCCGACCATCGCTCAGCTCGCGGCGGTGACCCGCACCGGCGCGCTGCTCGCGGCGGTGCGTTCGGCCACCGTCGGGATGGCGGTGCTCGACGGCGCCGCCGCGCCCTTCGCCGAGGGGCGGTGGCTGTTCAGCCACAACGGGGTGGTCCGCGGCTGGCCGGACGCCGTGGTGCCGCTCGCCGCCGACCTGCCGGTGCGTGACCTGCTCACGCTGGACGCCGCCACCGACTCGGCGTTGCTCTGGGCCCTGGTGCGTCATCGGCTGCGCGCTGGTGAGGACCCGGCCGAGGCGGTCGGGCGGACGGTGGTCGAGGTGGCCGCGGCGGCCCCCGGGTCACGGCTCAACCTGCTGCTCACCGATGGGCGTCGGGCGGTGGCCAGCGTGGCCGGGCACGCCCTGTCGGTACGCGAGGCGCCGGGTTCGGTGCTGCTCGCCTCCGAGCCGCACGACGACGATCCCGGGTGGCGGGCGGTGCCGGAGGGGCATCTGGTCACCGCCACCGTGGGCGAGGTGCTGGTACGTCCACTGCCGATCCGGTGAGCGCACCGGTCGGGCACGCAACGGTTGATCGAGTAGAGAGGCGAACCGATGACGGCGGAACCGCTGGAGATCTACCTCGAAGAGGGTGACCTGGAGCGCGGCCTGCGCGACGATGTCCGGGCCGGGCTGAGCGCCGGGCAGAAGTGGCTGCCGCCGAAGTGGTTCTACGACGCCCGGGGCAGCGAGTTGTTCGAGGAGATCACCCGACTTCCGGAGTACTACCCGACGCGGGCGGAGCGGGCCGTGCTGGCCGAGCACGCTCCCGACATCGCCGCGCTGACCGGGGCCAAGACCTTGATCGAGTTGGGCTCTGGCTCGTCGGACAAGACTCGGCTGCTGCTGGACGCGTTCGCCCGTCAGGGTGGGCTGGGCACGTTCGTCCCGCTCGACGTGTCGGTGAGCGCGCTGCGGGGGTCCACCGCCCAGATCGCCGCCGACTATCCGAGTCTGCGGGTGCGGGGCATCGTGGGTGACTTCACCCGGCAACTGGACCGGCTGCCCACCGGCGGCCGTCGGTTGGTGGTGTTCCTCGGTGGCACCATCGGCAACCTGCTCCCCGCCGAGCGGGCCGAGTTCCTGACGGCGATGCGCGCCGCGCTGGAGGTTGGTGACTGGCTGTTGCTCGGCACCGACCTGGTGAAGGACCCGGAGGTGATCGTGCCCGCGTACGACGACGCCGCCGGGGTCACCGCCGAGTTCAACCGCAATGTGCTGCACGTGATCAATCGGGAGTTGGGCGCGGACTTCGACCCGGGAGCGTTCGAGCACGTCGCTCTCTGGGACCCGGCCCAGGAGTGGATCGAGATGCGGTTGCGGGCGTCCCGGCCGATGCGGGTGCAGGTGCGGACGCTGGGCGTGACCGTCGACTTCGCCGCGGGGGAGGAGCTCCGCACCGAGGTCTCGGCGAAGTTCCACCCGGAGGGGATCGCCGCGGAGCTGACCGCGGCCGGCTTCGGCACGACGAAGTTCTGGACCGACGCGGACGGGCTCTTCGGGGTCACGCTGGCCCGGGCGAGGTGAGCGTGTCCACCCCACTCCCGACCGGGCCGGCGGTGATCGGTTAGGCTGGTCGGGCGAAGGGGAGTAGCCCCCAATGTCGTGGTCGACATACTGGTGCGTTCCGCATCCGGCCACGCGGCCCCGGTTCCCGGGGCGGGCGAGACCTTCGACTCAGGCTGTTGCAGCCGGGTCGAGGGCGCCCCTGTACCTCCTCCCGGCATCGAACGGGAAGGACGTCATGGAGGGATTTTTCGCCGCGCTGGTCATCAGCTTCGGTGTCATTTTCGTCGCCGAGCTGGGGGACAAGTCCCAGTTGATGGCGTTGACCTTCGCCACGCGGTTCAAGCCGATCCCGGTGCTGATCGGGATCACCGTCGCCACCGCGGTGGTGCACCTGGCGTCGGTCGCCATCGGTGTGGGTCTTGGTGCGGTGCTGCCCACCGACTGGATCTCCCTGGTGGCCGGCGTGGCGTTCCTCGGGTTCGGTGCGTGGACCCTGCGCGGGGACAAGCTCACCGAGGAGGAGAAGAGCAAGGCGGAGAGGACCAGCAAGACCGCGATCGTGGCGGTGTCGGTGGCGTTCTTCCTGGCCGAGTTGGGCGACAAGACGATGCTCGCCACCATCACGCTCGCCACCAAGTACGGCTGGTTCGGCACCTGGCTCGGTTCCACCATCGGCATGGTCGCGGCGGACGCGTTGGCCATCCTGGTCGGCCGGATGCTCGGTCGCCGGCTGCCGGAGAAGGCCATCAGGTACGGCGCCGCGATCCTGTTCGCCATCTCCGGCCTCTGGCTGATCCTGGAGGCGGTCAACGAGCTGACCTGAGTGTCGACTAGCTGCACCGAGGGCGGGTAACGGCCCGGGGTGGAGCCGGCCGAGCTGTTGCGACACGGCGACCAGGTGCTGGTTGCCGTTGTGGAGGTGGCCGGCGCTCTGGTGATCTTCGTCGGCGCGGTCTGGGCGGCGGTGCGGTTCGTGGTCGAGGGGCTACGACACCGCACCGCCGCGGTCTTCACCCCGATCCGGCTCTCGCTGGGCCGGTTTCTGACCCTCGGTCTCGAATTCCAGTTGGCGGCCGACGTGCTGCGGACCGCGGTGTCCCCGTCGTTCAACCAGATCGGTCAACTCGCGGCGATCGCCACGATCCGGACGGCACTGAACTACTTCCTGGGCCGGGAGATCGGCCACGAGCAGCGGCAGGTGGCCGAGCGGGAGCGCCGGACGTGATGGGCACCCTGGCCGCGGTGGTCACCGCGCTGGCCCTGGTCGTCGGTGTGGTCACGGCGCTCACCACCGTGGCGCTCCGGGCCGCCGTCCGGGTACTGCTGGACCTGCTGACCGCGGCCGGCCTGCTCCGGCTCGCCGGCGACCCGGGCTGGAACGGACTGGCCGGCGCGGCGGCGATCATCGCCCTGCGTCAGCTGCTCGGGGCGGCATTGAACACCCGGCCGCCGTGGTCCGGGCGACAATCCTCGGCGCGCTGCGCGGTCGACGATCAGCACCTACCGTTGGCGTGGAGAGGCGAAACCGGGAAAAGCGGGAGGATGACCACATGAGCCGGCACGACGAACCGAACGAGTACGGCTTCTCCGGCGACCCCACCGCCCCCGAACCGCCGCCTCGCGGAAAGCCCGACGAGCAGGATCGTGCCGAGGCGGTGGCGGTGCCGGGCGACGACCTCACCGCACCGGCGGCCGAGGCGCTGGTCGAGGAGACCGAGGACCTGCCGCCCGCCGAGCGCCGCCACTGACCGGAGCCGTCCGCCGCGCCGCGGGCCGCATCCCGGCCGCGCCGCCCGCCCGCTGTCCGACCCGCGTGGCCGTGCCGCTCAGCGGTCTTCCGACCGGCGCGGTCGCGCTCAGCGGTCGGCGGGCCGCTGGTAGACGTCGGGTACGCCGTCGCCGTCGGCGTCCAGCAGTTCCCGCTCCGCCACCTGGCGGTACGCGGTGTTGCGGCGGACGAGCACCGTGGCGGCCAGCCCGGCGGAGATGACCGACCCGAACAGCACCGCCACCTTGACCCGGTCGTCGGCCGTGCTGCCCGTGCCGAAGGCCAGGTCGCCGATGAGCAGCGACACGGTGAACCCGACGCCGGCCAGCAGGGCGATCCCGCGCAGGTCCGACCAGGTGATGTCCTCGTCCAACTCGGCGCGGGTGAATCGGGCCAGCAGGTACGTCGAGCCGAAGATGCCGATGCTCTTGCCGAGCACCAGTCCGGCGACGATGGCGATCACCACCGGGTCGGTCAGCAGGGCGCCCAGGTCGGTGCCGCGCAGGGTGACCCCGGCGGCGAACAGCGCGAAGATCGGCACCGCGATGCCGGCCGACACCGGCCGCCAGCGGTGCTCCAGGTGCGCGGCCAACCCGCCCTCGTCCGCCCTCGTACCGCCGGTGGCCGGCTGACCGCCACCCCCCGCCGGTCGGCGGGCCAGCACCGGGACGGTGAAGCCGAGCAGCACCCCGGCCACCGTGGCGTGCACACCGGAGGCGTGCACGAGTGCCCAGGCGGCGATCGCGAGTGGGATCAGCGCCCACCACCAGGTACGCCCGCGCTGCACCAGCACCGCGAAGAGCCCGATCGGCGCGAGCGCCGCGAGCAGCGCAACGGGATGGAAGTCGGCGGTGTAGAAGACCGCGATGATGGTGATGGCGAACAGGTCGTCGACCACGGCGAGGGTGAGCAGGAACGCGCGTAGGCCCTGGGGTAGGTGCGAGCTGACCAGCGCGAGCACGGCGAGCGCGAAGGCGATGTCGGTGGCGGTCGGAATGGCCCAGCCGCGCAGCCCTTCGCCGCCGGCGCTCACGACGACCGCCACGTAGATCAGCGCCGGCAGCAGCATGCCGCCGAGGGCGGCCACCACGGGCAGCGCCGCCCTGCGCGGGTCACGCAGCTCACCGGCGACGAATTCCCGCTTGAGCTCCAGGCCCACCACGAAGAAGAAGATGGCCAGCAGGCCGTCCGCCGCCCAGGTGGCCACGTCGAGGTCGAGGTGCCAGGGGGCGCCGCCGGGCCAGGGCACCCAGCGGCCGAGCTCGGTGTACGAGTCGGACCAGGGCGAGTTGGCCCAGATCAGCGCGATCACGGCACCGATCAGCAGCAACGCGCCGCCGACGGTCTCGGTGCGCAGGACGTCGGCCAGGTGCCGGGCCTCGGGCCAGGTCGATCGCGAGAACAGTCGAGCCTTCGCTCGCCGCTCGGGCTGGGGGGAGGTCATCTGCGGTGCTCACCTCGGGAATCAGGACGGCAGGAATCCACTCGCCGACCAGACTTCCCGGCACACCGTCACGGACCTTATCCGGGTTCGTGCGCGGCGGCGACCGCGGGGCTGGTCGGTCGCCGACTTTTTCCCGGGTCTCGCCGCTGCCGAATGCCCGTTTGTCCGGTTGGTTATGCGGGCGCATTTAACGGAGCCAGAAAGTACCTAACTCCGGACATAAGCCGCATGAGCCGCTTTAATGGTTTCACGAGTTGGCAGACGACCTTGGGGGTTTTCGTGAAGTTTTTTGGCGTAACCGGACCGACACGGAGGCGCTCCTGATGGAACTGCTCCGCCATTTGCGCCATGTGCGCCGGCACTGGTGGGTCGTGCTGGTCACGGTCATGGTGCTCCTGGGCGTCTCGGCGTTCCTGACCGTACGGGCCCAACCCCGGTACGTCGCCACGGTGACCTTCTTCGTCACCACCCCCAACTCGGGCGTCAGCGACGCCTACCAGGGTGGGCTCTTCCTTCAACAGCGCGTCAAGTCGTACGCCGACCTGCTCACCAGCGACCGGCTGGCGCAGAGCGTGGTGGCCGAAACGCCGGTCGGCCTCACCGCGGACGAGGTGCGCAGCCGGGTCACCACCTCCACCGAGACCGGCACCGTCCTGCTGCGCGCATCGGTCAACGACACCGATCAGACCCGCGCGCTGCGGGTGACGGAAAGCCTCGCCACGAAGTTCGTCGAGCTGGTGGAGAAGGTCGAGACGACCCCGGAGGGCAAGGCCCCCCTCAAGATCGAGGTGGTCAGCGGCCCACGGGTCAGCGCCAACCCCGTCTCGCCGCAGCCGACGCGCAACCTCACCCTCGGCGGCCTGATCGGCCTGGTGCTCGGCGTCGGCCTGGCGATCCTGCGCGGCGTCGCCGACGTTCGGCTGCGAGACGCCGCCGGCCTGCAGCGGGCCACCGGCAGTCCGCTCCTCGGCGAGATCCCCTTCGAGAGCGGCGCCCGCGCCAAGCCACTGATCATCGGCGACGCCGCCACCTCGGCGCGCGCCGAGGCGGTCCGCAAGCTGCGGACGAACCTGCGCTTCGTGGACGTCCACGAGCCGGCCCGGGTCATCGCCGTGACCAGCGCGCTGCAGGGCGAGGGCAAGACCACGCTCTCCTGCAACCTGGCCATCGCGCTGGCCGAGGCGGGGTGGCGCGTCCTGCTCGTCGACGCCGACCTGCGCCGCCCGAAGGTCGACGAGTACCTGGGCCTGGACGCCGGTGTCGGCCTCACCGACGTGCTCGTCGGTGACGTGAAGGTCGGCGACGTCGTGCAGCGCTGGGGCGACAAGTCGATGCTGGTGCTACCGAGCGGATCCGCCCCGCCGAACCCGAGCGAGCTGCTCGGCTCCAAGGCGATGTCGGACCTGCTGCTGGCGCTGCGGGAGTCGGCGGACATCGTGATCATCGACACCGCACCGCTGCTCGCGGTGACCGACGGCGTGGTCGTGGCCGTGCAGGCCGACGGCGCGCTGCTGGTGACCCAGCAGGGCCGTACCTCGCGCAGTCAGGTGGCCGCGGCGGCCCGCTCACTGCACTCGGTCTCGGTCCGGCTCCTCGGCTGTGTGCTGAACATGGCCAAGGTCGCCAAGGCCGAGGCGTACCAGTACGAGGCATACCGGGTGGTCACCTCAATTTCCAAGGGCTCGGTGCCGTCCGAGCGGGCGGCGGCCGGCCGGCACAGCGGGACCACCACCGGGGTCAACGGCGTCGCCGACCACACCCAGGAACTCACCCGGCTGCCCCGATGAGCGCGGCGAGGGGTCGCAGCGACCGTTCGATCTCCTCGGCGCAGCGTCGGAAGTCGGCGGCGGTGCCGCCGATCGGGTCCCGAAGGTCGTCCTCGTCCGGGGCGGCGGGTTGCAGCCGTCCCCGGGCCTGGGCGGCGGCGGCGACCGCCGCCCGCAACGGGTCGTCGGCCGACTCGGCGGGCGGCTCCGCCGCCGCCGCCAGCCGGCCGAACTGGTGCAGGGTGAACGTCCGGTGCAGGGCGCTCGGTGCCAGCGCGGTACAGACCGAGCGCTGGCGCCGCGTCGCGGTCAGCACGAGCGTCGCATCGACCAGGTACTCGGGCCGCAACCCTCGGGTCCGGAACGACGCCGCGTCCGCGCCGCTCTCGGCCACGACCTCCAGGGCGTACGGATGCATGCCCAGCCCGTCCATCGCGTCGGTGCCGGCGCTGGCCACGGTGACCGGCCGGTCGGCCAGCAGCCGGCGGGCCAGATGCTCGGCCATCGGCGACCGGCACAGGTTGGCGTGGCAGACGAACAACACGCGATCAGCCATCGGTGCCCCTCTCATCGGTGCGGACGCGGGCGACCGCACCGCGAGGACGGTGCGTCGGTGCCGGCGGCCGCGCAGGGAGGGGTTGACGGCATCGTACGCGCGCCGTCCGCCCATCGGTCAGGGTGCCGCGCCGGCCGATCTCGATCCGCAGTGGACGGGGGCGTACCAGTGAAGATCGGCATCCTGTCCTACCACTTTCCGCCCGAGCCCGCCTTCATCCCCGGCAGCCTCGCCGAGGAGTTGGCCGCGCGGGGGCACGAGGTTCGGGTGCTCACCGGATTTCCGGACTACCCCGGCGGCCACGTCTATCCCGGCTGGCGGCAGCGTTGGCACCACGAGACGCACAGCGAACGGCTGACCGTCCGACGGGTGCCCCGCTACCCCGGGGGCGCCACGTCCACCGGCGCCCGGATGGCCAGCTACCTCTCGTTCGCCGGCAGCGCGACGATGGCCGCGCGCCGGTACTTCAGCGGCGTGGACGCGCTGTACGTCTTCCAGCTTCCAGCCACGACGTTCGCCGCCGCCGGGGTGCTCCGGCTGCTCGGGCAGGTGCCCGCGGTGCTGCACGTCCAGGACGTCTGGGCCCGGGACGGCACCGACGAGGCGGGCGAGGGGCGCTGGGTGGCGCGGATGGGCGGCGCGATGACCCGGATCTACCGGGCTGCCGCGCGGATCGCCGTCGCCGCGCCGTCGATGCGGGATCTGGTTGTCGCCGCCGGGGCCGACCCGGCCCGGGTCCGTCTGGTGCTGAACTGGACCGACGAGCGGATCTTCTACCCGGCGACGCCCGGCGCGGCGGCCCGCCAGTTGGTCCGCCGCGACGGTCGGTGCGTGGTGATGCACGCCGGCACCATCGGCCCACGGCAGGGGCTGGAGACCGCGGTCCGAGCGGCGGCGGCCCTGGATCGGACGATGGATCTGGTCCTGGTCGGTTCGGGCGCGGCCGAGCGGCGGGTGCGGGGGCTCGCCGCCGAGTTGGGGGCGGACAACGTCCGCTTCGTGGAACGCCGGTCGCCTGTCGACATGCCCGAGCTGTACGCCGCCGCCGACTATCAGCTGATCATGTTGCGCGACCTTCCGGAGCTGCGGGGCATGGTGCCCGGCAAACTCCAGGCCGCGCTCTCCTGTGCCGCCCCGGTGGTGGCGTCGGCCGGCGGGGACACGACCGAACTGGTCGAACGAGCCAGGGCAGGGCTGTCCTGCCCACCGGGGGACTGGGCCGCGCTGGCCGACCGGTTCTGGTTGGCCGCCACCATTCCTCCGCCGACCCGTACCGAGATGGGCCGCCGGGGGCGGGCGGCGTACCTGCGGGAGATGTCGCTGCCCGCCGGGGTGGACCGGATCGAGCGGCTGCTGCAGGAGGCGGCGGGGCGGGTGGCAGAGCCGGCGGCTGAACCGCGAAGGAAACTCGCTTAAAGGACGCTAGGCGCAATAACGGTACGAAGTTCCCTGACACGTGCTAAGAACGTCAGGGAATCGACCTTCTGTCCGGTTCCGTGAACGGGAGTGTGGTGTGACGGAGAGCGAACGACCGACCCGGCGACGGAGCCGGTCCCGACGTCGTCGGCGTGCCCGACTGCGACGGGCCCTTCTGGGCGCCCTGGTGGTCGGCTCGCTGCTGCTGGCGACCGGCGGGTGGATCGGCTTCCGCGGCTGGCAAGCGCGTGCTCACCTGCTCAACGCCGCCGGCCTGGCCCGGGAGTTGAGCGCCCAGGTGGTCGGCGGGGACACCGACCGCGCCCTGCGGACGCTCGCCGCACTGCAGGAGCAGTCCGGTGCGGCCCGGGCGGCGACCGCCGATCCAAGTTGGCGGTTCGGCCGGCGTACGCCGATCGCCGGCGACGATCTCGACGCCGTCCGCCGGATCGCCGTCGCCATCGACGAACTGGCCCGGCAGGCGTTCCCGACTCTGCTTCGGACGGATCTGACCAGCCTGGTGCCGGCCGGCGGTCGGGTGAATCTCACTCGGCTCACCGCTGTCTCCGCCGAGCTGACCCAGGTGGACGAGTCGGTGCAGCGGACGCGCAAGGACCTGGCGGCGGTGCCGGCCGACAGTCTCGTCAGCCAGATTCGGCAGGCGTTGACCGACCTGCGCGCCGAGATTGACCGGCTGGCCAGCCTGACCGCGGCCGCCGACCAGGGGGCCCGCCTGCTGCCGCCGCTGCTCGGCGCGAACGGACCGCGACGGTACCTGCTGGTCTCGCAGAACCTGGCCGAGCTGCGCGCCACCGGAGGCATGTTCGGCGCGTACGCGATGCTGGAGGCGGAGAACGGCGCGGTGAAGATGGGCAAGCAGGGCAGCAGTGCCTCGCTCGGCCGGTTCACCCCGGCGCTGAAGGTGCCCGGCGAGATCCGGGCGATCTGGACCGACCTGCCCGGCATCTATCCCGCCGACGTCAATCTGTCCCCGCACTTCCCGAGCGCCGCCGCGCTGTACCGCGAGATGTTCCGCCGCTCAACGGGCACCACCGTCGACGGCGTCCTCGCCGTCGACCCGGTGGTGCTGTCCTACCTGCTCAAAGCGACCGGTCCGGTGCTGGTGCCCGGTGGTGTCCCGCTGGCGAGCGACAAGGTCGTGCAGACGCTGCTCAACGACAGCTACCAGCGGCTCAACGTCAAGCAGCAGGACGACTTCTTCGCGGCGTCGGCCGCTTCGGTGTTCGACGCGTTCTTCAAGAAGAATGTCAACCCGCGAGTGTTGTTGTCCGCATTCGACCGTGCTATCACCGAACGTCGCATATTGTTCTGGAGTGCCCGACCTGAGGAACAGCGGACATTCGGCGAGAGCCGGATGGCCGGGACGCTTCCGGAACAGGACACCGTGCCAACTGTCGGCGTGTTCCTCAACGACGGCAGCGGCGCGAAGCTCGGCTACTACCTGCGGCCGACGGCGAACCTGACAGTCGGCGAATGCCGGCCCGACGGTCGCCGCGAGCTCCGGCTGCGGGTGACCATCCGCTCGACGGCGCCGAAGTCCGGACTTAGCGAATCCGTCCTCGGCCTCGGTCTGGCTGGTGACCCGTACACCGCTCGCACCTTGGTGTCGATCTTCAGCCCCGCTGGTGGCGCGGTGGTCGAGGCCCGGCTCAACGGGGTCGAGACGGCGCTTGGCAGCGGCACCGAACGCCGCCGGCACGTGGCGACCACCAGCGTCGACGTCGGCCCCGGCGCCGAGAAGGTGCTGGAGGCCACCGTCCTGACGGCCAAGACCGGCGTCGGGCAGGCCGAGCTGTGGCTCACCCCCACCGCCAACCCCTGGACCACCCAAGTTCATTCCGCACCAAGCTGTGACCAGTAGGAGGGAACCAATCATGCGGCTATCCCGCATCATCATGGCGCTCACGGTCGGCCTGGCCGTGGTGGCCGTGCCGACGGCAGCGGGGGCGGCACAGCCGCAGCCGGCGCCC
The DNA here is from genome assembly GCF_003205615.1 of Micromonospora arborensis. Lineage (GTDB taxonomy): Bacteria > Actinomycetota > Actinomycetes > Mycobacteriales > Micromonosporaceae > Micromonospora > Micromonospora arborensis. Next base: position 36,995 of record NZ_PYBV01000057.1, read on the forward strand.
AGCGCGACGACCGACCCGCCCCAGCCGCCGCCGTACACGCCGGCCAACCCGTCGCTCACCGTCAACCGGCCGACGATCTTCATCGGTGAGACCGTCATCCTGACCGGCACCGGCTTCGGTCCGAACGAGACTGTCGACATCGTGGTGACGGTGGCCCCGTTCGCTGCTCCGGCCGGCGGTCAGGCTCCCGCTCGCCGTAGCGACGGCAGCACCGTGGCCATGGCCCCGGTGGCCTACCAGGCCAGCGCGCCACTGAACTTCACTGTGGAAACCAACGCCCAGGGTGGCTTCACCAAGCACTACAAGCCGTCGGTGACGGGTCTGCTGACCTTCACCGCCACCGGCCGGGAGTCCGGCCGTACCGCCAGCACGGAACTGCGGGTGCTGCACAAGAAGCAGCCGCTGCCCGTCACCGGTGACAGCATCGGTACACCCATGAAGCTCGGCGGTGGCCTGGTCGGCGCCGGAGCGGTCATGCTGCTGCTGACCCTGGCCTGGCGTCGCCGCCAGCGCCTCGGTGGCGCTGCGCACTAACACCACTGGGCAGTGCCCGGATCGCACAGAAGCTGGCGCCCGTCGGAACACTCCGACGGGCGCCAGCCTGTCTTGTCCGGTTTCCGCCCGCATCTCCAAGCGGACCCCCTCCCGTCACCGACCCCAGCCCGATCCACCAGGCTGCGCCGAATCACCCGGGCCCTGGAGCTGATGGGTGAGCTTGTGCCGACCGACTCCCACCTGAACTCAGCGCGGAAGCATGCACCCACCCGGCAGCCGCGTACGGCGTCGAGGTGGCGGTCCACGCCGGAGGGGGCGGCAAGCCTGGTGTGGCGTCGAGGTGGCGGTCCGGGCTGGAGGGGGCGGCGAGGGCCGGGTCTGACCAGCGAGGCGCGGCGCGTGATCGACTCCAGATCGGCGACGTTGCGGTCTTCCGGGGCGCGGTTTACCGCAACGCGTGGGGCACTCAGGCCCCGGAGGGGTTTATGTCCGCCTTTGGTGCACCGCCGTGAGGCGCGGTGATCATGATCGACACGAGGTCGCCGATGTGGGGGTTTCGCGCGCCGTGGATGCCCCCAGATCGGCGATGTGGAGTGGATCATCCCCGAGAGTGCAGGCCGAGGTCCGACACGGCACCCCCGCTGGGGCGACGTGTCCGTTATGGGGGTCTTTGCCCTGTGGTCGGTGGCACCCGTGGCCCGGAATCATGGCCGGGCCGGGGTCGTTACACACCCTGACGATCGCAGCACCACCGGCCGGCCCCGTGCGTTGGGGTGCTGGTCGCGGGGTTGGAATGCCGACCCCCACCGGGTCGTTGTGATCCCCACGATCGACCGCCCGGCCGCCGCCTCGACGAGGTGCTGATGGACGGGCCACCCCCGGAATGACCCCGGCCCCCGGGTCGTTACACACAGACCCGGAGCCCACAAGCCCCCGCAGGTGAGCGCCGCACCGGGCACCACAAGCCCTCCGTTCGTGAGTCGCCCCGGGAATCGCCCCGGCCCCCGGGTCGTTACACACCGACCCGCCGCCACAAGCCCCCGCTCGTGGCCCACCCCGGGGAATGACCCCGGACCGCGGGTCGTTACACCTGGACCCCGGCGCCACAAGCCCCCGCTTGCAGGCCGCCGCCCCCGGCGCACGAGCCCCCCGCTTGTAGGCGCCGACCCCTTTCAGACTTTTCCCCGTTAGTGCAGCGCCCGGACGAGGTGCTCACACCGGCACGCCTTCCCCCTGGTGTGTGGGTGTCCTTACCCCCGAAGGAGCTACCCCCATGAACACGATCATGCGTAAGAGTGTCCTGTCCGTTGCTGGTCTCGCGTTCGCCGGTGGTGTCTTCGCCGGTCCGATCGCCGCCCACGCCAACCCGGCCGACGCCAAGCCCGCCGCCGTCGCGGTGCAGGCTGACAAGCCGGACACCGCCAAGCTGATCCCGCACGGCACCCAGGGCGACCAGTCCCACATCACCCTCAACGACGAGCAGATCGGCAACGCCAAGGCGATCATCGCCGCCACGAAGAAGGCCGGCCTGCCCGAGCGGGCCGCGGTCATCTCCATCGCCACGAGCCTGCAGGAGTCGAA
>NZ_PYBV01000058.1 GCF_003205615.1 Micromonospora arborensis
GGTGGCTGGCCGGGCAGGCGGCGACCGCGCTGGCGGTGAACCACCTTCTCTGGACGGTGTCCTAGACGAGCAGATCACCTCCGTCAGGGCGGATGCGGTAGTGAGCGGTATACCTCAGAGTCATATTCATACCTCTGAGGTATACCGCTCAACAGGACATCGACATGGCGGGCAGCCAAAGCGGATGGCGAGCGGCACTCTCCCGAACCCGTTAACCGCACGGAAGGGACAACCAGCCACTATGACCGACACCAACCGCGAGGTGCTGCGCACGACGTTCGGCCAGGACGCCGAACTCTACGACCAGTGCCGTCCGAGCTATCCGTCCCAGCTGTTCACCGACCTCGCCACCCTCGCCGGCCTCGGTCGACACGCTCGGGTGCTGGAGATCGGATGCGGCACCGGCCAAGCGACCCTGCCCTTGGCACAACTGGGATGCCATGTCGTCGCGATGGACCTCAGCCCCGACATGGCCGCCATCGGCCGACGCAATCTCGCACAGTTCCCGAACGTCACCGTCGTCGCGTCGGCGTTCGAGGACTGGCAGCCCTCGAACGGCGCCTTCGACGCGGTGCTCTCCGCAACCGCGTTCCACTGGCTTGACCCCGACGTGCGCATGATCAAGGCAGCTGACCTGCTGCGCCCCGGCGGATCCCTCGGCATCATCTCGACCCACCACATCGCCGGCGGGACGGACGCCTTCTTCGCCGACGCACAACGATGCTACGAACGCTTCGATCCGACAACACCGCCCGGCATGCGCCTGACCACCGACGACGAGACCGCCGAGGAGGCAACAGAGTTCGAGCGATCGGCACGATTCGGGCCGGTCGAGTTCCGGCGCTACGAGTGGCAACAGACCTACACGGCCCACGAGTACCTGAACCTGCTCATGACCTATTCCGGCCATCGCGCCATGGCACCGCAGGCGCGCAGTGGCTTGTTTGCGTGCCTCATCGATCTGATCGAAAACGTCTACAACGGAGAAATCACCAAGCAGTACCGGACCCGGCTCGCCATCGCACACAAGACACCGTGACCCACGACCACGCCGCGAGGTCCGGCCCGGTCAGCGGGCGAGAGCGGCCGGCTCCCGCAACGGATCGGTGGCGAAGCCGGCCACACCCTCGGCGAAGCCGACCCGGGCGGTGTAGCCGAGCAGTTCGGCGGCTCGGCGCGGGTCGGCCACCACGTGCCGCACATCGGCGGCCCGGGCACCGCCGACCACCTCCGGGGCCGGCCCGCCCATCGCCTCGGCCAGGGTGACCGCCAACTCCCCGACGGAGTGCGGCTCACCCGAGCAGACGTTCACCGGCAGCAACGTGGCCGGCGGCGCGGTGCTGGTCAGGGCCAGCAGGTTGGCCCGCGCCACATCGCTGACGTGCACGAAGTCACGCCGTTGCCGGCCGTCCTCCAGCACCCGGGGGGCGACGCCGGCGGCCAGCGCGGAGCGGAAGATCGACGCCACCCCGGCGTACGGGGTGTCGCGGGGCATCCGTGGACCGTAGACGTTGTGGTAGCGCAGCGCCCAGACCGCGCCACCGGTCTGCCGGGCCCACGCCGCGGCCAGGTGTTCCTGGGCGAGCTTGCTCGCCGCGTACGTGCTGCGGGGCTCAAGGGGGGCGTCCTCGGGCACGAGCGCCGGGTCGAGGCCCAGGCCGCAGCGCGGGCAGGTCGGGTCGTACCGGCCGGCGGCCACATCCTCGGGCCGGCGGGGCGCGGGACGCACCGTGCCGTGGCCGGGGCAGGTGTAGCGGCCCTCGCCGTAGACCACCATCGAGCTGGCCAGCACCAGCCGGCCGATCCCGGCCCGGTGCAGCGCCGCCAGCAGCACCGCCGTGCCGTAGTCGTTGTGCGTGACGTAGTCGGGACCGTCCGACGGGTCCAGGCCGTGCCCGACCATCGCGGCCTGGTGGCAGACCGCGTCCACCCCGGTCAGCAAGCGGTCCAACAGTGGGCCGTCGCGGACGTCGCCGCGTACCACGTCGTGCCGTCGTGACCAGGCGGGCAGCTCCCCGCCGTGCGCCTGGGGCAGCAGCGCGTCCAACGCCACCACCTCGTGCCCCTGCTCGACGAGCAGGTCGGCGACCTGCGATCCGATGAACCCGGCCGCGCCGGTGACCAGTACCCGCATTCCCGTCACGGTAGGGCGGTTCGGCCGCCCGGCGGGCCGGTTCGGGTGACCCGTAAGGAGTTCACAACAGCTGGCGGCCCGGTAAGCGTTCGGTAATGCGGCAAACCCGTCCGGGCCGTACCCGCGCGGAATAGCCTGCCGGCAGTGCACCCGCCGCCGGCCCACGGCGACGAGGAAGGAGCCGGGGTGTCCCCGTACAGGTCCGGTCGACGCGACAGCGCGTGGAAACCGCCCGGGGTGGACGCGGTCGAGCGAAGCTGGCGCAGCCCCCTGCGCGGGCCCTGGCTCACCGCCGTCTACGGGTCGGTGCTGCTGATCGCACTGCCCCTGGTCATCATCACCGGGCTGCTCGACTACGCCGCCTACGGCCCCCGGTTCGACCAGGCGTTCCCGACTCACGTGGGCTGGTTGCGGCTACCCACGTTCGACTGGCCGACCCGGCCGTCCTGGCTGTTCCGGGTCACCCAGGGCCTGCACGTCACGCTCGGAATCGTGCTCATCCCGGTGGTGCTGGGCAAACTCTGGTCGGTGATCCCGAAGCTGTTCGCCTGGCCGCCGGCCCGCTCACCGGCCCAGGTGTTGGAGCGGCTCACCCTCCTGTTGCTGGTCGGCGGGATCCTGTTCCAGATCGCCACCGGCGTGCTGAACATCCAGTACGCGTACCTCTTCGGCTTCGACTTCTACACCGCCCACTTCTTCGGGGCCTGGGTCTTCACCGGCGCGTTCGTGGCGCACGTGATCATCAAGTTTCCCCGACTGGTGACCGCGCTGCGGTCGCGCCCGCTCAGCGCGGAACTGCGTACCCCACCCGCGGCGACCCGACCCGAGCCGCCCGACCCGGACGGCCTGGTCGCCGCCGACCCCGGACCGGCCACCCTCAGCCGACGCGGCGCGGTCGGTCTCGTCGGTGGCGGCGCGCTGCTGCTGGGTGCGCTGACCATCGGGCAGAGCCTGGACGGCCCGCTGCGCCACACCGCGCTGCTGCTGCCCCGGGGACGGCAGCCCGGCCCCGGGCCGAACGGCTTCCCGGTCAACCGCACCGTCGCGGCCGCCGGCGTACGCCCCGAGCAGACCGGCGCCGGCTGGCGGCTGACCCTGCACGGCGGCGGACGGACGGTCACCCTGGACCGGCCCGGGCTGCTGGCCATGGCCCAGCACACCGCCGCGCTGCCGATCGCCTGCGTGGAGGGCTGGTCGACCCGGCAGACCTGGACCGGGGTGCGGCTACGTGACCTGGCCGCGCTCGCCGGGGTGGCCGACCCGGCCAGCGCGCGGGTGTCGTCGCTGGAGCAGGCCGGGCTGTTCCGGACGGCGGTGCTCGCGTCCAACCAGGTCCTCGATCCGGATTCGCTGCTCGCCCTGCGGGTCAACGGCGTCGACCTCTCCCCCGACCACGGCTACCCGGCCCGGGTCATCGTGCCGGCCCTGCCCGGGGTGCACTGCACGAAGTGGGTCGCCGAGATCGACTTCCAGGAGCGGACCGATGGCTGAGCGACTGCACGCCCGGTACGGCGCCGCGCCCTGGCATCTCGTCGTGGTCACGGCCGCCATCGTGCTCGCCGGCTGGGTGGCGCTGCGGCTGGCCGACGAGGCGACGTTCGGTCGGATGCTGCTCTGGTTCGTCGGCGCCGCCATCGCCCACGACCTGGTGCTCTTCCCGGTGTACGCGAGCACCGACCGGGTGCTGCGCGCGCTGGTGCGCGGCCGGGTCACCCTGCTCAACCACCTGCGGTTCCCCGCGCTGGGTACGGCTCTGCTCTTCGTCGTCTACTCCCCCGGCATCCTCCGCCTGGGCGAGACCACCCACGAGGCAGCCACCGGCCAGGACCAGCGGCCGTACCTGCCGCGCTGGCTCCTGCTCAGCGCGACACTGTTCCTCCTCAGCGGCGTGACCTACCTCCTGCGCCGCCGCCGTCAGGTGTCGGCGCAGCGGTCGGACAGCGCGTAGCGGAGGAGCACCACGTCGCCGATCTGGCGGGCCTCGGCCAGCCGGGCCCGACGGCCCGGGTGCCACGGGAAGTCCCCCTCGCCGACGAACCGGGGCGCCCGACCGTCGCCGACGAAGAACGGGGCGATCACCAGGTGCAACTCGTCGGCGAGACCGGCGGCGAGGAACTGGGCGTGCACCGTTCCACCGCCCTCCACCATCAGCCGCCGTACGCCTCGCCCGGCCAGGTCGCGCAGCAGCCAGTCGGGGTCGACCGGGTCGCCCGCGTCCACCACGGTGGCCAGTCGGCCGACGCGTTCCCGGGTCTTCTCCAGCGCGCCCGTGGCGCAGTAGACGAGCCGGTCCGACTCGCCGGCGGTGAAGAACCGGGCGGTCGGGTCGAGGTCACCGCGGGCGGTCAGGGTGACCTTGGTGGGCGAGGCGGGTCGGCCACCCGCCACCCGCTCGGCCCGGCGGTGCGCGGAGCGCACCAGCAACCGGGGATCGTCACGGCGGACGGTGCCGGCGCCGACCAGGATCGCGTCGCAGCTGGCCCGGACCGCGTCGACCCGGTCCAGGTCGTCGGCGTTGGACAGCAGCAACCGTTGGTCGGCGGCGTCGTCGATGTACCCGTCGATCGAGGTGGCGCAACTGAGCAGCACGTACGGCCGCGTCGCGCAGCTCATTGGGCGACAGGCCGGTCAGGGGTACGCGTCGCGAGCGCCTCCGCCGCCTCGGTCTCCGCCGCCTTGGCCGCCTTCGCCGCCAGGTAGCCGGCGTTTGCCGGGGAGAGGAAGACGCTGGTGGGCACCCGTTCGGCCACGTCCACGCCGAGGCGGGTCAACTGCTCGGCCTTGTCCGGGTTGCTGCTCAGCAGTCGGATCCGCGGCACGCCCAGCGTGGCCAGCATCTGCGCGGCGGCGCTGTAGTCCCGCTCGTCCTCGCCCCGGCCCAGCGCCACGTTGGCCTGGTAGGTGTCCAGCCCGGCGTCCTGCAGCGCGTACGCGTCGAGCTTGGCGTACAGCCCGATGCCACGGCCCTCCTGTCGCAGGTACAGCAGGAAACCACCGCACTCGGCGATCCGCTGCACCGCCTCACGCAGCTGCGGCCCGCAGTCGCAGCGCTGGCTGCCGAACACGTCGCCGGTCAGGCACTCGCTGTGCGGGCGGACCAGTGGCGGGTCACCGCCGGCGGCGAGCCGATCCAGCGCGCCCGCCCAGTCGCCGAGGCCGAGGGCGAGGTGCTCCCGACCGTCGATGAGACCCTTGAACGAGAACACCCGGACGGTCGTGGCGTAGCCGTCGGGAAAGGACAACGGCACCGTGACCTGCGTACGGATCGTGGCGACCGGCAATGCTTCGGGCATGGGACTCCTTTGTCCGGCGCCACCGCCGCGCGGCGACGCGTAGCGTCTCACAACCGACTCAACAACCGCCGCCGGAGGCGGCTTCCCGGGCGGCGGCAGGAGCCCGTTTCCGCCGGGCCAGCAGCACGGCGGCACCGGGCAGGCTGGCCACCAACACCAGTGCCCCGTAGACGGTGGCGGTGGCGACACCCTGGGCCGCGCTGAGCCCCGCCGCGCCGAACACCCACGCGGCCACCCCCTCGCGCGGCCCGAAGCCGGCGACGTTCAACGGCAGGCCCATGGCGAGCAGGGCGAGCAGTGTCAACGGCAGCAACCGCGACAGTGGAGCGTCCGCGCCGGCGGTGCGCGCCGCCACCAGGAAGGTGGCCAGGTGACCGGCGACCATCACGGCGGAGGCGATCAGCACGCCGAGCCAGGTGCGCCGGGCCAGCAGCCCGGACCGCACGTCCGCCACGGCGGTCCGCGCCGCTCTCGCCCAACGCGAACGGCCGGCGTTCGGTACGGCCCGGGCCAGCAGCACCGCGACCAGCCCGCCCGCGACGAGCAGCGCGGCGGCGACCGGCAGGTACGGCCGCACCGGGGACGGGAACGCCGCGAGCACGACCAGCGCGACTCCGACCAGGACGACCTGCCCGGCGGTACGCTCCCAGAGCACCGCGCGGATGCCCCGGCTGACGTCACCGGCGTCGCGGCCGTGGCGTACCGCCCGGTGCACGTCGCCGAGCACCCCACCGGGCAGCGTGGCGTTGAGGAACACGGCCCGGTAGCAGTGCGCCACCGCGGTCACCAGGGGCAGCCGCACGCCGAGGCCACCGGCGACCAGGCTCCACCGCCAGGCCGCGCAGACCGTGGTGACCACCCCGATCAGCAGCGCCGCCGTCAGCGCCGGAGCGTCGATCAGTCGCACTCCGGCGAGGAACGGGCCGCCCCCCACCTGCCACAGCAGGACGGCGAGCAGACCCACCCCGCCGACCAGTCGTGCCCAGGCCCAGAACATCGACGCCGGCCCTCCCCATGAAGATCGTCCACTTGCCCTAGTGCACGTACCCAGGGCGTGAACGGTTCATCCGCCGGCGAGGAGGTCGCGATGCTCGACCCGTACGGTGAGCCGCCCGGCCGCCGCGTCGGCCAGCCGACGCTGGACGTACGCGTGGGCGGGTTCGGCGAGGTCGGGGCGTTGCTCGCACGCCGCGCCCAGCCAGCCTCGGAACCACTCGGCGGCCAGGTCGGCCTGCTCCGGGCCGAGGTGCCACGGGCTGAGCCGTTCGCGCACGTCGACGCCCCGGCGGGCGAACGCGGCGGCGGTGGCGGCGACCGCGTCCGGGCCGAGCAGCCGCCGGCCGTCGACGGTACGCCGCTGGTGGTCGTTGAACGCGGCCTCGACCGCCGCGTCCAGCGGGTCGGCCGGGTCGAGCCGGACCCGACCAGTCACCGAGATGGCGAACAGGGCGGGGCGACCGACGCAGGCGTCCACCACCCGCTCGATCTCCTCGGCGCTGAGCATGTCCAGCAGCGCGGACGCGGTTACCAGGGCACCGTCGGCCAGGTCGGCGGCGCTGAGCCGGGTGAGGTCGCCGCACCGGGTACGCACGGTGACCGGTGCGCCGTCGGCGGCGGTCACCCCGGTCATGCCCTCGGCGGCGCGGGCCAGCAGGTCGGCGTCGCGGTCGTGCAGCACCCAGTGCTGCGGGCCGGGCAACCGGCTGGCCAGCCAGCGGCTCATCGAGCCGGTGCCGCTGCCCAGGTCGTGGATCACCGTCGGGGCGGCACCGGTCAACCGGGGGCGGACGACGTCGAGCAGGTCCTCGGCACGCGCCGCCGCGTCGGCCGGCTCGCGCAACCGCAGCCAGTCGGCGAACGGCAGGGTCTCCTCGGCGGTCATTCCGCCACCTCCTTCAGCACGGCGGCCAGCAACCCGATGGTCACCGGCCAGTCGGTCAGGGTGTCGCGCCGGGCGAGGGCAGCTTGCCGCAGCCGGTCCCGCAGCGCGTCGTCACCCAGCCACCAGCTCAGCGCGCCGGCCAGCGCGGCCGGGTCGTCCGGTGGGACGAGCAGCCCCGGCAGGTCACCGTCGGGGGTACGGCCGAGTGCCTCCGGCACACCGCCCACCCGGGTGCCCAGCACCGGCAGACCGCGGGCCAACGCCTCGGTGACGACCATGCCGTACGTCTCGCCCCGTGACGGCAGCACCAGCAGGTCGGCGGCGGCGTACGCGGAGTCCAGCGCCGTACCGGTCAGCGGGCCGGCCAGCCGGACCCGGTCGGCGAGGCCCGCACCGGCGAGCTGGTCGCGCAGCCGGTGCACCAGTTCGGGCTCCCGGTTCAGCGTGCCGGCGCAGACCAGCGTCCAGGGCGCCTCGGTCAGGACGGTCAGGGCGTCGACCAGTACGTCGTGGCCCTTGTGGCGGGTGACCGCGGCCACGCAGAGCAGGCGGCCGCCGGTGGCCGAGCCGGGGGGTACCGGCGGTGCCGGCGTCACCCCCGGCGGCGCGACCCGGACGCGGTCGGCGGGCAGCGGATGGCGCAGCAGCAGGCGGCGTCGGGTCCACTCGCTGGTGGTGACGACGGCCCGGGCGGTGGCGAGGGCTCGGGCCTCGGCCTCGTCGTCCAGGGGCATGTGCACCAGGACGACCAGCCGCAGCCGGCGGGCGTGCGGGGCGAGCAGCTCTGGCACGGTCGAGGCGATCAGACCGTCGAGCAGCACCACGGCGTCGTCGGGCGCGGCGGCGAGCACCTCGGCCAGCGTTGCCCGCTCGGCCGGCTCGGGGTGCGGCCACGCGCCGGGCACCGGGTGCTCGTGCACCGCCCAGCCGCGTTCGCCGAGCCCCGCGCAGATCCGCCGGTCGTAGGTGTTGCCGCCGCTGGGCGTGGTCGGATCGTCGATGTCACCGGGCAGGACGACGTGCACCGCCCGGCCCGCATCGATCACAGCGACCGCTCGTAGCTGGCCCAGGCGACGTGCGACTCGTGCAGGGTGACGGTGATGCCGGCCAGTTCGCGCGCTCCGGCGCCCAACTCGCCGGCGTGTACGCGCTCGGCCAACCGGTCCGCGACCGTGCGGGCCAGCACCTCGGTGGTGGTGTTCACCCCGGCGAAGGCCGGCTCCTCGTCGAGGTTGCGGTAGGTCAACTCGCCCAGCACGGCCCGCAACTGCTCGGTGGCCAGGCCGATGTCGACAACGATGCCGTCGGAGTCCAGGTCGGCACGGCGGAACGTCGCGTCCACCACGAACGTCGCCCCGTGCAGGCGTTGGGCGGGGCCGAACACGTCGCCCCGGAAACTGTGGGCGATCATCATGTGATCCCGAACGGTCACGCTGAACACGGTCACTCCCCGTCGTCGTAGGTGATGAGGTGGCAGAGCGCGGGCAGGTCACCCGCGGTCAGTCTGGCGAGCACGTCGGGCAGCTCCGCGAACCGGGACGCACCGGTGATCAGCGCGTCGAAGGCCGGATCGTCGAGCAGGTCCAGGGCGAGCGCCAGCCGGTCGGTGTAACTGCGCCGCCCCCGCCGGGCGGGTGCGACCATGCCGACCTGACTACTGCGGACGGTGAGTCGTCCGGAGTGGAACGCCCCGCCCAGCGACACCTGCACCGGACGGTCGCCGTACCAGCTCAGCTCGATGACCGTGCCCTCCGGTGCGAGCAGGTCGAGTGAGTGTTGCAGGCCGGCGCCGGTGGCGCTGGCGTGCACGACCAGGTCCCGGTCGCCGGTCGCGTTCGTCGGTTGGGCGAACTCGACGCCGAGCGCGCCGGCCACCCCGGCCCGACGGGCGTCGGTGTCGACCAGCTCGACCTCGACGCCGGGGAACCGGGCGAGCAGTGCCGCGACGCAGCAGCCCACCATGCCCGCGCCGACCACGCTGACCCGGTCACCGACCAGCGGCGCGGCGTCCCACAGCGCGTTGACAGCGGTCTCCACCGTGCCGGCGAGCACCGCCCGGGCGGGTGGCACCCCGTCGGGCACCGGCACCACGGCTATGGCCGGCACGACGTACGCGCTCTGGTGCGGGTGCAGGCAGAACACCGTGCGCCCGAGCAGTTCCGGCGGGCCCTGCTCGACCACGCCGACGCTGAGATAGCCGTACTTCACCGGGCCGGGGAAGTCGCCCTCCTGAAACGGCGCGCGCATCGCGGCGTGCTGGTCGGTGGGCACCCGACCGGCGAAGACAAGCGTCTCGGTGCCCCGGCTGACTCCGGAGTAGCGGGTACGGACCAGCACCTCGTCGGGCCCCGGCGTCGGCAGCGACACCGGCCGGATCTCCGCCGCGCCGGGCTCGCGCACCCAGCAGGCGTACGCCTCGCGGTTCACCGTCGCGCACCTCACCTTTGCTCCGGGCCGAACCGAACGGCCGTCGTTTCCGTGTTCCCTGTCGGGGTCGTCGATCATAAACACGGAGGTACGGTGCCCACAGTTCGAAGTGGTCCGAGGATCGGGCTGACCGCGCAACTGGCCGTACTGGCGGCGCTGGCCGCCACGGTGGGGCTGAGCCCGGCGGGCTGGCTGGTCGGGGTCGGCTACGGGGTGGTCACCTGCCTCGCGTTGAACCAGGGCCTGCACCGGGCCGGCTCGTCCCGGTTGGGCCCCGCCGACCGGGTGACGCTGACCCGGGCGATCCTGGTCGGCGCGGTCACCGCGCTGGTGGTGGACTCGTTCGACCGGCCGGCGCCGGTGGGCCTGCTGGTCACGGTGAGCGCGGTGGCGTTGCTGCTGGACGCGGTGGACGGCCAGGTGGCCCGGCGTACCCGCACGGTCAGCGCGCTGGGCGCCCGCTTCGACATGGAGGTCGACGCGTTCCTCATCCTGGTGCTCAGCGTGTACGTCGCGCCGAGCGCCGGCGCGTGGGTGCTGGCCATCGGTGCGATGCGGTACGTGTTCGTGGCGGCGATGGTGGTGCTGCCGTGGCTGGACGGGCCACTTCCGCCGCGCTACTGGCGCAAGGTGGTGGCCGCCGCGCAGGGAGTCCTGTTGGCGGTGGCCGCCGCGCGGGTGCTGCCGGAGCCGTGGACCATGCTGGTGCTGGTGGCGGCGCTGGCGATGCTTGTCGAGTCGTTCGGCCGTGACGTGGCGTGGCGGTGGCGACACCGTCCGGCCGTCGCGCCGGAGCCGGTCACCGTGCCGCCTCGGCTGCCGGTGCGCGCGTTGGCGGCCAGTTCGGGCGGTAGCGTCCACTCCGACTGGAGGCCGTGATGACCCTTCCCGCTCGGGTACGCCGGTTGGCCGGCCGGTTCCGCTCGCACCGCCCGGGGGTGGACGCGTCCCCGCGTACTCCTGGGGTTTCTCCTGGCCGGGCCCGGCGGACGGCGCGGGCGGCGGGCAGCGTGCTCGCCGTTCTGCTGGTGTTCGCCGTGCTGGTGGGTCCGGACCGGCTCGGCCTGCTGACACCCGGCGCGTTCCTGCGCATCCCACTGGAGGGGTTGCTCGTCGCCGCGCTGCTGCTGGCGCTGCCGGCGCGGCCCCGGCGGGTGGTGGTGGCCGTGGTCGGTCCGTTGCTCGGCCTGCTGGCCATCGTGAAGCTCGCCGACCTGGGCTTCCGGACGGCCCTCGATCGGCCGTTCGACCTGGTGTTGGACTGGTTGCTGCTCGACGACGCGTACGGTTTCGTCCGGGATTCGGCCGGCCGGGCCGGCGCGGTCGGCGCGGCGGTGGGTGTCGTGCTGCTCGTCGGCGCGCTGCTGCTGGCGCTGACGCTGGCACTGCGGCGGCTGGCGTCGCTGCTGGTCCGCCATGACCGTGCCGCGACCCGGGCGGTGGCCGCGCTGACCGTCGTCTGGGTGGCGTGTGCCGTCGTCGGGGTGCGGGTCGTGCCGAGCGTGCCGGTGGCGGACACTCAGCTCACGGCGTTGGTCGGCGCGCACGTGGCGCAGGTGGACGAGCGGCTGCGTGACCGGGAGGTGTTCACCGCCAAGATCGACGCCGACCCGTTCCGTGCGGTACCGGGTGACCAACTCCTGACCGGGCTGCGCGGCAAGGACGTCGTCCTCGCCTTCGTGGAGAGCTACGGGCGCGACGCGGTGGAGGACCCGGAGTTGGCGCCGCAGGTCAATGCGGTGCTGGACGCCGGGACCGCCCGGCTGCGCGCGGCCGGGTACGAGGCCCGCAGCGGCTTCCTCACCTCACCCACCTTCGGCGGTGGTAGCTGGTTGGCGCACGACACGTTGCTGTCGGGTCTGTGGACGGACAACGAGCAGCGGCACCGCAGCCTGCTGGCCAGCGACCGGCTGACCCTCAACGGTGCGTTCCGCCGGGCCGGCTGGCAGACCGTCGGGGTGCTGCCGGCCGCCACCCAGCCCTGGCCGGAGAAGGGTTTCTTCTCCTTCGACAGGTACTACGACGCCGAGGCCCTGGGCTACCGGGGGCCGAAGTTCAGTTACGCCCCGATGCCCGACCAGTACACGATGCAGTTCTTCCAGCAGCGGGTACTGGCCGACGCGGACCGTCCGCTGATGGCGGAGATCCCGCTGATCTCCAGCCACTCACCGTGGACGGCGGTGCCCCGGATGATCGGCTGGGACCAGGTTGGCGACGGTTCGGTCTACGGCAGTGCCGCGACCGGCGAGGACGGTGGCGATGCCGACGACCGGGACACCGGCCAGATCCGGGCCGGTTACCGGCAGGCCATCGGTTACTCGCTGGAGACCCTGATCTCGTACGTGCAGACCTACGGCGACGACGACCTGGTGCTGGTCTTCCTCGGTGACCACCAGCCCGCCCCGGTGGTCACCGGTGAGGGTGCCAGCCGGGACGTCCCGATCACCATCGTGGCCCGTGATCCGGCGGTGCTGGACCGGGTGTCGGGTTGGGGCTGGCAGCAGGGGTTACGGCCCGGGCCGGACGCTCCGGTGTGGCCGATGGACAGCTTCCGGGACCGGTTCCTGACCGCCTTCGGTCCGTCGGCACCGCCGATCGCCGCGCCGCGCTGACGGCTGTCGACACCGATTCGGACAAAATACTCATAAGCCATTAAATACCCCGTTACGCTCCCCTCGCACATCGGACACAACGGGGGCGTGATGAGGATTTCTTCGTGGGGTAGCCGCAGGTCACGGGCAGCGGCGCTGGTCGCCGTCGGAGGCGTGCTGGCGGTCAACGCCCTGCTGGCGCCGGTGCCAGCGCCGCCCCCGCTGAACCAGGTACTGACCGCGGCCGAGGCCATCGGGCCGGTCAACCCGGTCGCCGAGGCGCTGAGCTTCGGGGTGATGACCGAAGGCAACGCCGGTGTGTTCAGCGACGAGAACGAGGGCACCCTCGCGGTAGGTGGCGACCTCACCTTCGGCAACTACCAACTGGCCGGGGCGACCGCCGGGTCGTTCGTCGTACCCGGCGACGCCAACCCGACCGCCCTGGTGGTGGGTGGACGGGTGAACTTCGCCGGCAGTGTCGGCGGCACCCGTCTCCAGGTGCTCTCCAGCGGGTACGCCAAGATCGGCAACCTGACCGGCACGTTTGTCCGGGACACCGACAACAACGGCGCTCAGGTCAACACCCGGATCCTGCCGTCGGACAACTACGACGCGTCCCCCCGGGTCGAGTTGGTCACCCGGCAGCCGGTCGCCAGCGTCGGACCCGCCTCGCCGATCGACTTCGCCGGCGCCTTCGCCACCTTCCGCGACAACACCGCCGGCCTGGCCACCTGCGGCAACAACGTGGTGCTGCGCACGCCGAACGGTGACGTGCTGCCCCGACCGATCCCGGCGGGCAGCAACGCCGTGGTCACGCTGACCCCGGGCGTGACCAACGTGCTCAACCTCAGCGCGGCCGACCTGAACAACATCCAGACGCTGACGTTCGCCAGCCAGCCCACTGCCGACACCCCGCTGCTGGTCAACGTGGACACCAGCGGCGTCGGCAACGACTTCGCCTGGAACGCCCCGAACTTCTCCGGCATCGGCGGCCCACAGGCGCGCTACATCCTGTTCAACTTCCCGACCGCCACCGCGCTCACCCTCACGCCGGCGGCGAACACGGTCGAGGGCACCATCTTCGCCCCCAACGCCAGCCTCGCCGACCTCTCCGCCAGCAACACCGAGGGCAGCGTCATCACCCGTACGCTGGACCACCGCGGCGGCGAGATCCACTACTTCCCGTTCAGCACCACGCTCGCCTGCGAGGGGGGCACCCCGGCGGACATCGACCTGATCAAGTCGTCGACCACCGCGGCGATCACCACCGTCGGCCAGCAGGTCCCGTACTCGTTCCACGTGGTCAACACCGGCGGCGTTCCGCTCACCAACATCTCGGTCACCGACGTGCAGACCCCGCCGTCCTCGAACGCGAACCTCGGCCCGATCACCTGCGCCGCCACCACCCTCGCGCCCGGCGCGCAGACCGACTGCACCGCCACCTACACCGTCACCCAGGCCGACCTGGACAACAACGGCGTCACCAACGTGGCAACCGCCCAGGGCACCCCGCCAAGTGGTCCCCCGGTCGTCTCCGAGCCGGACACCCTGACCATCCCGGCGGAGGCACTCAGCGCCGCCCTCAGTGTGGTGAAGTCCTCCACCACCACGTCGATCACCTCGGTGGGTCAGCAGGTCCCCTACCGCTACCTGGTCGCCAACACCGGCGGTGTGACCCTGACCAACATCGGCATCACCGACGTGCAGGCGCCGCCGTCCTCGAACGCGAACCTCGGCCCGATCACCTGCGCCGCCACCACCCTGGCGCCCGGCGCGCAGACCGACTGCACCGCCACCTACACCGTCACCCAGGCCGACCTCGACAACAACGGGGTCACCGACACCGCCACCGCGCACGGTACGCCGCCCGGTGGCCCCCCGGTCACCTCGCCGCCGTCCACGCTGACCATCCCCGAGTCGGGGCTGATCCCGTCGATCACGGTCACGAAGACCTCCACCGCCGCGTCGATCACCACGGTCGGGCAGCAGGTGCCGTACTCGTTCCTCGTGGTCAACACCGGCGGGCTCACCCTGACCGGCGTCAACGTCACCGATGTGCAGGCGCCGCCCTCGTCGAACGCGAACCTCGGCCCGATCACCTGCCCCGTCACCACCCTCGCGCCCGGCGCGCAAACCACCTGCACCGCCACCTACACCGTCACCCAGGCCGACCTCGACAACGACGGCGTCACCAACACCGCCACCGCGCACGGCACCCCGCCCGGGGGCGGCACGCCGGTGGACTCGCCACCCTCGACGCTGACCCTGCCGGAGACCGGCCTGGTCCCCTCGATCGCGGTGCTGAAGACGTCCACCACCACCACGATCACCACCGTCGGGCAGCAGGTGCCCTACCAGTTCCAGGTGGTCAACACCGGCGGGTTCACTCTGACCAACGTCGGCGTCACCGACGTGCAGACCCCGCCCTCGTCGAACGACAACCTCGGGCCGATCACCTGCGCGGCGACCACACTCGCCCCCGGAGTGCAGACCACGTGCACCGCCACCTACACGGTCACCCAGGCCGACCTGGACTTCGGCTCGGTACGCGACACCGCGACCGCCCACGGCACCCCACCCGGCGGCAGGCCGCCCGTTCAGTCGACACCGTCGACATTGACGATCCCGGGCGATGCGGTCGCCCCGGCCATCTCCCTGGTGAAGTCGTCCACCACCACGGCCATCAGCTCGGTCGGCCAGCAGGTGCCCTACCGGTTCCTGGTCGCCAACACCGGTGGCGTCACCCTGAACAACGTCAACGTCACCGACGTACAGGACCCGCCGTCGTCGAACGCGAACCTCGGCCCGATCACCTGCGCGAGCACCACCCTCGCACCGGGTGCGACGACCGTCTGCACCGCGACGTACACCGTCACCCAGGCCGACCTGGACCACGACGAGCTGACCGACATCGCCACCGCGCACGGCACCCCGACGGGGACCGAGGAGCCGGTCGACTCGGACCAGGTCGTGCTGACCATTCCGGCGGCCGACGTCACACCGTCGATCTCGGTGGTGAAGTCGTCCACCACCACGTCGATCACCTCGGTCGGGCAGCAGGTGCCCTACCAGTTCCTCGTGATCAACAACGGGGGCGTCACGCTGACCAACGTCAACGTCACCGACGCGCAGACCCCGCCCTCGTCGAACGCGAACCTCGGCCCGATCACCTGCCCGCAGACCACGCTCACGCCCGGTCAGTCGACGGCCTGCAGCGCCACCTACACGGTCACCCAGGCCGACCTGGACAACAACGCGGTCGCCGACGTCGCCACCGCACACGGCAACCCGCCGGGCAGTGACACGCCCGTCAACTCGCCGCCGTCCACACTGACGATCCCCGAGACCGGGCTGATCGCCGCGATCTCGGTGGTCAAGACCTCCGAGGTCACCTCGATCAGCATGGTCGGGCAGCAGGTGCCCTACCGGTTCCTCGTGGTCAACACCGGCGGGCTCACCCTGACCGGCGTCAACGTCACCGACGTGCAGGCGCCACCCTCGTCGAACGCGAGCCTCGGCCCGATCACCTGTGCGATCACCACGCTCGCGCCGGGTGAGTCCACCACCTGCACCGCCACCTACACGGTGACGCAGGCCGACCTCGACAACGACGGGGTCACCGACACCGCCACCGCCCACGGGACACCGCCGGGCGGTGGGACGCCGGTGGACTCACCGCCCTCGACGCTGACCATCCCCCAGATGGGAGTCGTCGCCAGCATCGACATAATCAAGTCGTCGACGACGGTGGCGATCACCGCACCGGGCCAGCAGGTGCCGTACACCTTCCTGGTGGTCAACACCGGCGGCCTCACCCTCACCGGGGTGACCGTCAACGACACCGTGCTGCTGCCGTCCGAGCGGGCCGGGCTCGGGTTGATCACCTGTGGTCCGCAGAACATCCCGAACGGCGAGGTGACCCTGGCGCCGGGGGCCTCCATCCAGTGCCGGACGACCTACACGGTGACCGCGGAGGAGTTCACCGGCTCGGCGCTGATCAACGTCGCCACGGCCACCGGCACGCCGCCGGTCGGGCCGCCGCCGGTCTCCCCGCCGTCGTCGCTGGACATCCCGATCCCGCACCCGGAGATCGCCATCACCAAGGCGGTCACGCCCGCCGTGGTGTCCGCGGCCGGTGACACAGTCACGTACGAATTCGTCGTGACCAACACCGGCAATACCCCGCTCAGCGCGGTGACGGTCGACGAGACCGAGTTCTCCGGCACCGGAACGCCCGGGGCGATCACCTGCGGCACCCCGCCGGTGGCCAGCGGCAGCGTCACCCTGCTGGCCGGCGCGAGCACCACCTGCACGTCGACCTACACCGTCACCGCGGCGGACATCGAGGCCGGCCGAATCACCAACACGGCGGTCGCCGCCGGCACGCCGCCGACCATCCCGGGCCAACAACCACCGGCACCGGTACGCTCCGCGCCGGCCACCGCCGAGGTCACGGCCACCCGGGGTGCGGCGATCACCGTGGTGAAGTCCAGCAGCACCGACAAGATCGGCCGACCGGGCCAGCAGGTGCCGTTCGACTTCGTGGTCACCAACACCGGGCAGGTGACCCTGACCGACGTGACGGTCACCGACACCCTCACCGCGCCGGCCTCGTCGACCAACCTCGGCCCGATCACCTGTGGTCCGGACCGGACACCCAACGGGGCCGTGACCCTGGCGGCGGGCGCCGCCGTCACCTGCTCGGCGACCTACACGGTCAGCAAGGCCGACTACCACCACGGATCGCTGCGCAACACCGCGACCGCGACCGGCACCCCGCCGGACGGCCCGGCGCCGGTGGCCCCGGAGTCCACCATCACGATCCCCGTCAAGGGCAAGCTGCCGGTGACCGGCGAGTCGTACCCGATGGCCTGGATGGGTGCCGGCGTGCTGGCCCTCCTGCTCGGCGCCACGCTGTTGCTGGTCGCACGGCAGCGGAGGACCCGCGCCTAGCGCGGGATGATCGCGAGGGTCGGACCGGAGGGGAACCGGTCCGGCCCTCGCGGCACGTCACCGTCATCGCCACCCACAGCCGCGACCCGTTGGCTGGACCGTCAGCACGGCCTTCCCTCTCAGAGGACGGTCTGAGAATGGTTGAGTTCATCTATGGCTTGCGTCCAGTTGGCGATCTTCCAGCGGGTTTCGCCGTATGGCGATCGATGATCCAGATCTCCAGCTTCTACTCGATCGAGCTGCACCGGGACAAGCCGCAGCCCTACCCAGCCGGCGGCCAGCCCGAGCGGACCGCAGGCCGATCCGGCGCCGGCCGCCAGGGGCTGACCGGCGCGCTCGGGAGAGCGCGCCGGTCACCCGGAATGTCGCCGACCTCGACGAGCAGCCGAGGGGCGCCTGAGGGTCCGATGCCGACGGTGGCCAGCGGGCCGACGAGCGGAGTAGCGGCCTTAATGGTGCGTGGCGCGGGAGCGTGGCGGCTATCCGGCCCGGTACCGGGCAATCGCGGCGGCGGCGGCCTCGTCGTCCTCGTAGTAGCGCATGAACCGCTCGGCGGAGCCGCCGGCCTCCAGTGCGTTCAGCGCGATGGCCCGGACCTCCCGTGCCATGTCGGGGTCGCCCGATCCGCCTGCGTCGTCCGGGATGTCGAGGATGGCTGCCATCACCGGTGTGACCACTGGACCGTGGTGGCCGGAGACTGCCCGCACCAGGTGGGCACGTTGTGGCCAGGTGTCCAGCGAGGGATACGTGTTGACCAGAGCCTTGAGCAGGTCTTCTCCGAACGGTTGGCGTAGCTTCTCGATCGCATCGCGGTCGCCGGCCCGAATCGCCATCAGCAGGGCGCGCAGCAGGCTGGCGTCGCTGATGTCGTACTGCCGGGCACGGACGTCCTCCACCCGGTGCTCCCCGTTCACCACGGTCACCACGGCGGCAAGTTCGAAGTACCACAGGCGGTCGGCGTACATCTCCTGTTCGATCGCCCCGGCGAGGTCGTTCCGCCCATGCTCACGGAGCCGCTCGACGGCGTAGCGCAGATAGTCGCGGGTGCCGCCGACCACCGTCGTCCCGTACGGCAGACGCCGGCGCGGCAGCTCGTACTCGCCGGCCAGCGCGGTGACCACGAGCAGCCGCTCGCCGTCGTCGCCCGGCATCCGCCACACCGCGTCGAGCTCGTCGGGTTCGGTCGGCTCGCTGTCCGTGCCCCAAAGGCGTACCGCTTCGGGAAACACCTGTTGCACATAGCTCGTGGCGCACAGCCGGGCGATCGTCCGATCCGCCTCCCACACCGCGCGGCTCGTCACTTCGTGAACCATCCGGCCTCCAACCTTCGCCGCCGATCCCGGCGTCAGCCCGACAGGTTACCGCCGAGAAGGGACCGGCGCGTCGGCGATACATGGGACAGGGTTTCGTGCACATCGACGCCGCGACGGCGTTCGCACCTCGCCGCAAGCAGGTCGGCTACGAAATGCGTGCCGCCAACTCTGCAACCTCTCGGAGATGGTTCGCCTCACCCAGAGTAACCAGCAGTTCGCCCTCCTCTGTGCGCACGTCTAGGTAGGCGAAGGTCTGGGGGCTCTGCGCCTGTCCTACAAGATGGGTCTTCGACCACTTCCGCACATCCACCTCGTTCCACGCATATGGCCGCAGCTGTCCGTTCCCGCCAAGAATGAAGCCGGCTTCGAAGCAGTACAACCTGGGTGCTCGCGCCCAGGTCCGGCTGTACACCCGCCAGAAGAGGAAGGCGACCACGGGTGCAAGAACAATCAGAGCAATGCCGACCGCAGTCGTCACCGGTCCACCGTCGGCGACGAGCAGCCCGGTGCCGACGAGTACCAGGACGAAGGGCGCGATGACGATCAGGCACCCGGAGCCGACGTCGGCCAGCACCGCCGTCACGACATGCGAACCGTAGCCGCGCTGTTCGGCCAGCTCCGCCACTGCCCCGGTTGGTCGTTCCATATTCTCACTGTTCTCGCTAGTCCTGCATCGCAGACTAGCGAGGTACGGGCCGGTCGCACCAGGTGTGACGACGACGTCTGCCGTGACGATCCGCGCGACATATGCTCCCGAACCACTCTCTCAGAGGGCGCTGTCGTCGCGCGTCCGGTCGACGAAGGCGCCCGATCGCTCCGCGCTCCAGCGTTTCCGGGCCGGGTATCCATACCGACGGAGCTCTGCCATTTCGAAGCGCCACCGCAGGATGAACCCGGGGCGATAGGAGACGAAATTGATGCCCCACTGCCTCGCGAGCCCCTCTGCGCTGGTGATCAAACGATCGATGTCGCCGGGCTTGAGGCCGAGATCTCGCACGGCGGTGACGACCACCGCCAACTCCGGCAGGCCGGGATGGGCAGGGGCGGCGTCTTCGTCGCCGGCCGCCTCGCCCAACTCCCCACGAATGGCCCGTGACACCTCGTCCACAATGACTCCGTGCGCCGCGTGGGTGTGCTCGGTGGCGGCCGCGGCGTCGAGGAGGGCTGACCATTCCTTGGTCACCCGCTCAGCGAACAGGCGAATCTCGGCCGGGTTGTGCCGGTCGGGGCTCAGCCAGCGGACCGCGACGCTGAACATTCCCAGCAGCACACCCCCAAGGCTCTTCGGTCGAGGAACGCCGTCGGTTGCAGACGACGCACCAACGAGCGATCTCCGAGCAGGTAGGCGTGCCAGTAGTAGCCCTGCGCCGAACTCAGTCCGCTCGGCCGCCCCGTGGTCATGGCAGGAGGGTACGAGTAGTCCACAAACGCGGAGTGTGCCTACGCGGCGAGGACTCGGGTGAAGAACGCCAGGCTGTCGCGGACCACGGGCTCCACCGGCACTCCGCCGAAACAGTGGTCGGCCCCCGGCACCACCGACAGCTCGACCTCAGCACCCGCCGTGGTCAAGGCTGCCGCGAGCTCCTCACTCTGCCCGACCGGTACGACCAGGTCCTGGTCGCCGTGGATGAGCAGCATGGGTGGGGCAGCGGCGGTGACGTAGGTGATCGGACTGGCCGCCCGGCCCGGCCCCGGGTTCTCGGTCAACGGGGCGCCGATCAGGAGGGACTCGGGCGAGTCCGCCGCGTCGTGGTCGATCGTCGCCAACGGGTGTGCCTGCGACTGCATGGTCAACAGGTTTGACGGCGCGTACCAGCAGACCGCCGCTCCGACGCCACTGTCGTCCTGGTCGTCCCCGGTCAGGGCGACCATCGAGGCCAGATGCCCACCGGCCGACTCGCCCCACACCCCGATCCGCTCGCGGTCCACGCCCACCCTGTCGCCCTCCCGGCGTAGCCAGCGCACCGCCGCCTTGACGTCGTCGAGTTGCGCGGGGAAGTGCGCCTCGCCGCTGAGCCGGTACTGCGCGGAGGCGACCGCGAACCCCGCTCGTATCGCGGCGGTGAACGGGTCCGCTTCCATGAGCCATTCCGCCGGCTGCTTGGGCGAGCCGAACAGCCACGCACCGCCGTGGACCCACACCAGCACCGGCACCGGCACCGGAGCGTCCACCGGCACGACGAGGTCCAAGGTCAGCGGGCGGAAGCCCGGGACCTCGTGCACGACGATGTCGCGGTGCTCGATCCGGTCGCTCCGGCGCCGGTATGCCGCATCGATCATCGCGCCATCCTCGCACCGCCGGCCCCGGAGTGTCTGCCCAGCGCAGCCGGTCGTCAGACGTCGATGAGTTCGACGGTCACCGTCTCGATGTCGCCAACGTCGAACGCTTCGGCCTTGCGGACGGCGCGCTTGATCGGTAGCACGAAAGCCCCGCCACCACCGCCGGGGAAGATCGAGGTCGCCCACGTGCTGCCCCCGACCGTCGCCCGGACCCGCACCGAACCGAAGCCCCGACGCAATCCGGCAGTCAGCTCCCGGATCTCCTGCGATGCCTCGGCGGGCAGGCTGACGAACGTCCAGGTTTCAGCCCGGCGGGCATCCCACAACCACAACTCGGCGTCGAAGACGAAGACCACGGCCGCAGGATCACACACCGGTCCGACATTCCTGCGACGGCCCTGGCTGCCTCCGGCGACCGTGGCCGGCCAGCCCGCGCTGTCTATTCGGCGCTGGTGGTCGGGCTCCACACCCAGGGGGTGGTGGTCGTCACGGCCTGCAGGCCAAGGCGTTGCAGGATTGGCCTGCTGTCCTTGGACGCGTCGACCAGGAGGTACCTGATGCCCCGCTCGGCGGCGATCTGCGCCCGGCGGGCGACCAGCGCGCGGTAGATGCCCTTCCGCCGCCACTGCGCGAGGGTCGATCCACCCCACAGCGCGCCGAACTCCGTGCCGGCGATGACGGCCAGCCAGGCGGCCGACACGACCTCGCCGCCGGCCTCCGCGACGAGCACGACGATGTTCTCCGGGGCCGACTCGATGCGGTCGCGGAGGTCATCGGCGAGCCAGGACCAGTCGGCGCCCCAGACCTCGGACTCCATGGCGGCGATCCGACGGAGGTCGGCAAGGTCGGTCGTGGCACGGATGGTGATGCCGTCGGGGACTTCGCCGGCGGTGGTCAGTGTGTCTGCCACACCGATGACGACCGTCTCCTCGTCCTCCGGCGCGAACCCGGCCAACCGCAGGCGCTCGGTGAGATCCGGTCGGTCGTGGCCGTACGTCTTCCACTCGACCGCCTGACCCAGCGTCGCCCAGCGGTCCCGCACTCGACCGATCAGCGCGTCCAACTCGTCGACGCTGAGCCCGTCGAGATCCTGGGCGAAGGCGGACCCTCGCGCAGGGGTGGTGATCTATAGAACCGGGCCGTCCCACGACGGCTCCCAGTGGTGCGGCACCCGAGCGGCGATGGTGCCGCGCACCTGCTGGTCGTGCAGTACGAGAAGATCATTTGGTGTCATCATCGCCGCGCAGGATGGCATTGGTGCAGCCCAGCCAGCAAGCCAGATATCGGTCGACCCGCCCCGACCCTGACGCTGGCCGCGCCGCACTCACGCCTGCACCGTTGGGGTTACCGCGTCTCGTCCGGCACGGTCAGCGGGCGAGGTGGAGGCCGCCGTCCGCAGCGATCACCTGTCCGGTCACGTACGTGCTGCCGATCAAGAGCATGATGGTCGCGGCAATCTCGTCAGGGTGGGCAATGTGTGCAAGTGGAAGGCGGGACGTCAGGTCGGCGAAGAAGGCGGAGCGCTGCTCCGGCGGCATCGAACCCCACCACGCGGTGTCCACCACGCCAGGGCTGACGGCGTTGACCCGCACCGGCGCGAGTTCGGTGGCGAGCGGCCGGATAGCGGCCTCCAGTGCGCCGTTGACTGCGGCTAGACCGACCGTGCCGGGCAAGGCCGCCTGGGCTGAGCCGGCGGTAATCAGCGTGACGGATCCGCTGGAACGCAGTGTCGGCAGTGCCGCCTGCACGACTTCCAGTTGGGCGAACGTCTTGGCCGCGAAGGCGCGGCGTACCGCGTCGAGGTCGAGGGAGGCGAACGGGCCGGCGCCTTCGCCGCCGCTGACACAGACGACCAGATGGTCGATGGGGCCGATTTCGGCGAACAGACTGTCCAACGCCGTGCGGTCGGTGGCGTCCACCTGCACCGCGCGCAATGGCCCCATCGCCGCGAAATTCGTGAGTTTCTCTGCCGAGCGGCCGGTCACGACGACCTCCGCCCCTTGCTGGTGGAGCAACTCGGCGGTGGCCCGGCCGATGCCCGAGCTGCCGCCCATGACGATGATGCGCTGACCCTTGAGGTCCATGTTCGTTTTCCCAAGCTTGTCGAGACGTGATGTCTCGTCAAACGCTAGACGAGACGCGAAGTCTCGTCAAACGATAGAGTGTCCGCATGCCAACGCCACCGCCGTCCGCCGGCCCCGCAGGTCGTTCCCGCACCGGTCGAGCCCGCAGTGAGCAGGCTCGTCAGGACATACTCGCTGCCGCGCTGGAACTGGCTCGCCGAGATCTCGGCACCACGACGGTCGATTCGATCGCCCACCGCGCAGGTGTGGGCAAGCAGACGATCTACCGCTGGTGGCCGTCGAAGTGGGCCATCATTCTGGAGGCGCTGCTCGAACATGCCGAGCGGGACATCACCGCCGGCACGGACAGCGGTCCACTCGCCGAACGCTTGGCCACCTTCCTCGCGTCAACCTTCGCGCAACTCGCGGGCCCCGACAGCGACGGGCCGCTGCTGCGGGCGCTGATGGCGCATGCCCAGCAGAATCCGGCCTTCGCGGTCGCTTGGCGCGACCTGCTCATCCTTCCGCGCCGCCGAGCGCTCCTGGAACTGATGAGCGAGGGCCGGAACGAAGACCGAGAGGCCGCGGTCGACCTGCTCTTCGGTGGCATGTGGTATCGGCTGCTCGTCGAGCACGGCCCGCTCGATCACGCGTACGCCCACCGTCTCGCGACGGCGGCGGCAGCCCTGCTGAAGGCCTGAGGAAACTGCCGACACCCACGAGCGAGATCAGCGAGACAGGCTGACGACGTACGCCATGCTCGACCGGCAGCAGGTGGTTCGCGCTACCCCAGGTCGGGCGCGGCGGGGCGGGCCCGGACGTGCAGCCGCTCCCCCTGCGGTCCGAAGAGGCTGAGGACCTCGGCGGTGCCGGGGCCGGGATTGAGGATGAGGTGCGGGATGCGGGTGTCGAACTCGGCGACCTCGCCCGGGGTCAGGGTCAGGTCACGGTCGCCGAGCAGCAGGCGCAGCCGGCCCGAGAGGACGTAGAGCCACTCGTACCCCTCGTGGGTCTGCGGGGTCCGCTCCCCGACGGACGGGTCCGGCGGGAAGATCTGTTTGAACGCCTGCAGCCCGCCCGGTCGGCGGGTCAGCGGCAGGAACGTGATGCCGTGCCGGACGATCGGTTTGGGGCGTACGCGGGGGTCGCCGGTGGCCGGCGCGTCGACCAACTCGTCCAGCGCCACCTGGTAGGCCCGGGCCAGTGGCAGCAGCAGCTCCAGGGTGGGCCGGCGACTGCCGGATTCCAGCCGGGACAGGGTGCTCACGGAGATGCCGGTCAGGTCGGCGAGCTGGGTCAGCGTGGTCCCGCGCTTCTGACGCAGGGCGCGCAGCCGGGGGCCGACGGCCGCGAGCGCGGCAGCGTCCTCGTTTGCCATAACAGCAAGGATAGTTGCCACCTGGCCGGCGGCGACGGATGGTGGGCTCAGCCAACAGACATGGGGAGATACCGGTGGACGAGACATACGACGTCGTGGTGGTGGGCGGCGGTGCCGCGGGGCTCAGCGGAGCCCTGGCACTGAGCCGGGCCCGACGGTCGGTCCTGGTGATCGACTCCGGTGAGCCGCGCAACGCTCCGGCCGACCACGTGCACAACTACCTGGGCCGGGAGGGGACGCCGCCGGGCGAGCTGTACGCGGTCGGGCGGGCCGAGGTCGCCGGGTACGGCGGGCAGTTCCGCACCGGGCGGGTGGACGCTGCCACCCGGGACGACGACGGGTTCCGGCTCAGCCTCGACGACGCAAGTTCGGTGCGGGCACGTCGACTGCTGGTGGCCACCGGGCTGACCGACGAACTGCCCGACGTGCCCGGGTTGGCGAAGCGGTGGGGGCGCGACGTCCTGCACTGCCCGTACTGCCACGGCTGGGAGGTGCGGGACCGGCGGATCGGCGTACTGGCGACCGGCCCGCTGGCCGTGCACCAGGCCGAGATGTGGCGACAGTGGAGTGCCGACGTACTGCTCCTGCTGCACGACGCCCCCGCACCGGACGAGGAGACCGCCGAGCGCCTCGCCGCCCGCAGCATCGCGGTGGTGCCGGGTCCGGTCGCCGAGGTGGAGGTGACCGGGGACGCGTTGACCGGCGTACGGCTGGCCGATGGCCGATCGGTGGCGCTGGACGCGGTCGTGGTCGCAACGCGGCTGACACCCCGCGCGGATCTGCTGGTGGGCCTGGGCCTGGCCCCGGAGGAGGTGGCGATGGGTGGGTACGTGATCGGCGCCCAGATCCCGGCCGACGCCACCGGGGCGACGACCGTCCCCGGTGTCTGGGTGGCCGGCAACATCGCCGACCTCCGCGGTCAGGTCATCACGTCCGCCGCTGCCGGCCTCACCGCCGGGGCGGCGATCAACGCCGACCTCATCGCCGAGGACACCCGCGCCGCGGTGGCCGCGTACCGGCAACTGATGGCGACCGCATTCGAGGAGCCGGCCTGGGAGGAGCGCTACCAGTCCCGGCCCGCCGTCTGGAGTGGTCGGCCGAACCCGCAGTTGGTCGCCGAGGTCGCGGACCTGCCCCCGGGGCGCGCACTGGACGTGGGCAGCGGCGAGGGCGCCGACGCGGTGTGGCTGGCCGAGCGCGGCTGGCAGGTGGCCGCGGTGGACATCTCCACCGTCGCGTTGGGCCGGGCCGCCGCGCACGCCGACACTGCCGGCGTCGGGGACCGGATCGAGTTCACGCACGCCGACCTGCGCGACAAGCCGCCCGCCGAGGGCGCGTACGACCTGGTGTCGGCGCAGTTCATGCACCTGCCTCCGGTGCAGCGGCGGGAGTTGTTCGCCCGGCTGGCCGACGCGGTGGCGCCGGGTGGCGTCCTGCTGATCGTCGGGCACCACCCGTCGGATCTCTGGACGTCGGCGCACCGGATGCACATGCCGGACATGATGTACACCGCGCAGGACGTGGCCGCCTCCCTCGACCCGGCCCGCTGGGAAATCGTCACCGCCGAGGAGCGCCCCCGGACGGTCACCGATCCGCACGGCGAGCAGATCACTTTGCACGACGCGGTTCTGCTCGCCCGGCGGCGCTGAACGCGGGTGCCGGTGGCGGCCCACCCGCCACCGGCACGCACAGTCACGAATGTCCGGGCAGGATCGGGGCGATTGAGCTGCGCATGTCTATTCTTCTCTGCGGGATGTGACGCTGTGTAGGCGATGTCATTGGCGCGTCAGCCATCCGCCACCTGAATCACCCCACCCGGACGTACGGCCTGTGCAGGCTGCCCGACGTGACAGCTCCAACTCTGCTCGCGGCCGACACCGCCGCCCGCACCGACCGGCCACCCGGCCGGCCCCGCCGGGCCGCCGCGCCGGCGCGGGCGCGGGAAACGGCACTCGGTCTGCTGTTCGCCCTTCCCGGCCTGGCCGGCCTGGGCATCTTCGTGATCTTCCCGCTGTTCCAGGCCGTGTACCTGGCCACCCGGGGCAACGACATCCTCGGCAACCCGACCCGGTCGGTCGGGATGGCGCACTTCCAGGAGCTGCTGACGCCGGAATTCGGCACGGTGCTCTGGCAGACGCTTGTCTTCACCGTGCTCGTCGTGGTGCCCGGCGTGCTGCTGCCGCTCGCGCTCGCCGCGCCGATGACCCAACGGCTACCGGGCATGCGGGTCTTTCGGACCGCCTTCGCCCTGCCGTTCGCCTACTCGGTCTCGGCGGCCAGCGTGGTCTGGCTGATCATGCTGAACCCGGGGATCTCGCCGGTGAACTGGGCGCTGGGTCTGATCGGTGTTCCCGCGCCGAACTGGACCACCGAGCCGGGCTGGGCGATGGCCACTGTCGTCGGCGTCACCGTGTGGATGGTCTCCGGGTTCAACCTGCTCGTGCTCGCCGCCGGCCTGGCCGGCGTCGACGAGGAGGTGCTGGAGGCGGCCCGGATGGACGGTGCCACCGGCCCTCGACAGTTCGTCAGCATCGTGCTGCCGATGATCTCGCCGAGCCTGTTCTTCGCCGTGGTGACCACCACGCTGGCCGCGCTTCAAGCGCTCGGGCAGGTGCAGATCATGACCGACGGCGGACCCAACGGACACACCCGCACGCTTGTCTATTCGATCTTCGACAACGCGTTCCACAACAACAACAGCAACTTCGGGCTGGCCAGCGCGCAGGGCCTGGTGTTGCTGGTGATCGGCGTGCTGATCGCCGTGGTGCAGTTCGGCGTCCTCGAAAGGCGGGTGCACTACCGGTGAGCAGGAGCGTGAACCGACCCGGTCCGGTACCGACCGTCCTGACCTACCTGTGGCTGGGCATCGCCGCGGTGGTGCTGCTCTTCCCGGTGCTGCTCACCGTGCTCGGCGGCTTCCTGCCGTCGAACGCGCTGCTGCACCAGCCGCCGCAACTCTTCGACGGCGACTGGACGCTGGAGAACTACCGGGCCGCCTGGCGGCAACCGGTGGTGCCGCTGGCCCCGGCCTTCGTGAACTCGCTCTTCGTCGGACTCAGCGTGATGCTCGGACACCTGATCACGTCGTGCCTCGCCGCGTACGCCCTGGTCTTCATGCGCAGCCCACTGCGCAGGCCGATCTTCTGGCTGTTCCTCGCCACGATCATGGTGCCCTACGAGTCGATCGTGGTGCCGAACGCGCTCTTCATCCGCTCGCTGGGCATCAACGACAGCCGGCTCAGCCTGATCCTGCCGTTCCTGGCCACCGGCTTCGGCGTGTTCATGCTGCGGCAGGCGTTCGCCCAGTTCCCCCGGGAACTGCGCGAGGCTGCCGTCATCGACGGCTGCGGTCACCTGCGGTTCCTGGTCACCATCCTGTTGCCGGCGAGCCGGCCGGCACTGATCGGCATCGCCGTGTGGTCGTTCCTGCAGGGCTGGAACATGTACTTCTGGCCATTGATCATCTCCTCCAGCAACAACTCCCTGAACACCCTGCAGACCGCGGTCTTCGCCCTCAAGGACAACGAGGGCGGCAGCCCCGCCGTGCTCCTGGCCGGCATCACCATCACGTTGGTGCCGACGCTGCTGCTGGTCATCTTCGGCCAGCGCTGGCTCGTCCGGGGCTTCACGGCCGGCGCGGTCAAGTAACTCCCCCAACCCAGTAGTAGGAGGAAACAGTGCGTACCACTCTGCGCCGGGTGGCGGTCGGGCTCTCGCTCGCCGCCCTCACGGCCACCGCCGCGGCCTGCAGTTCGGCCACGGCGGACAGCAGCGCCACCAGCAGCGGCACGGACGCCCCGGCCGCGAGCGCCCTGGACGGCAAGGGTGAGGTGTCGATCGACTTCTGGCACGCGATGACCGGCAAGAACGGTGAGGCACTCACGCAGCTCGCCGACCAGTTCAACGCGAAGAACAAGGGTCGCGTCAAGGTCAACCTCCAGTTCAAGAACACCTACGACGACACGCTGTCGGCGTACAAGGCCGCGCTGAACAGCGGTCAGGCGCCAGACGTGGTGCAGGTGTACGACATCGGCACCCGCTTCATGATCGATTCGAAGTCGACGGTGCCGGTGCAGGCGTTCGTGGATGCCGACAAGAGCACCACCGCGGATATCCAGCCGAACATCGCCGGCTACTACTCGGTCGACAACAAGCTCTACTCGATGCCGTTCAACACGTCGATGCCGCTGCTCTACCTGAACAAGACGGCGTTCACCAAGGCGGGCCTCGACCCGGCGAACCCGCCGAAGACGCTCGACGAGATCACCGAGGCGGCCCGCAAGCTGACCGTGAAGGACGCCAACGGCCGGGTCACCCAGTACGGCTTCGGTGCCGCGCTCTACGGTTGGTTCCTCGAGCAGTGGACCGCCGTCGGCAACCAGGAGTACTGCGACCAGGGCAACGGCCGCGACGGCCGGGGCACCACCCTCAAGCTGGCCACCGACGACCACGTCAAGCTGCTCGCCTGGTGGAAGAAGATGGTGGACGAGGGCCTGGCGCCCAAGCTGGACAGCAACACCACCACCGCGGACAACGCGTTCACCGCCGGCACGGTCGCGATGACCCTGGAGTCGACCGGCTCGCTGAGCGGGTTCCTGAAGAGCTCCGAGGGCAAGTTCGAGATCGCCACCGGCAACTACCCGAAGATCAACACCACCGACGCGGGTGGCCCGATCATCGGCGGCGCCTCGCTCTGGGTGGTCGGCAAGGGCAAGGACGACGCGCACAAGCGTGCTTCCTGGGAGTTCGTGAAGTTCCTGTCCGACAAGGACTCGCAGGCCACCTGGCACACCTCGACCGGGTACTTCCCGATCAGCAAGGGCGCCCTGGAGACCGAGGTCGACAAGCAGTGGGTCGCCCAGCGGCCGCAGTTCCAGACCGCGATCACCCAGTTGCAGAACACCCCGCTGAGCAAGGCCACCCAGGGCTGCCTGCTCGGTGCGATGCCGCAGGCCCGTAAGGCCGCAGAGCAGGCCATGCAGGCCGCCGTGCTCAGCGGCACCGAACCGCGCGCCGCCCTGGAGCAGCAGCAGGAGGCCCTCGCCGGCCCGATCAAGGACTACAACCAGTCCGTGGCAGGCTGACCCCGTACCTTAAAAACCACGTCGGCCGGTCGCCCACCGCGACCGGCCGACGTGGTCTCCCCCACCGCCTCCCCGCGTCGATCAGGCAGCTGTGCCGTGGGACAAGAGCCGCGGATCGGGCCTACTCGGGCACCACGACTCCATGTTCGACGGCGGGTCCGGGTGTTCGAGCGAACAGCGGTGGGAGGGGCCTACGCTCGGCGCGGGCTCGACGGTAGCGTTGCGCCACACTGACGGCCCGCAGGCAGGCGACCGCCGACCCTGACGCCCCGATCGTACGGAGGATGGTGCATGTCCATCGGCGCTGAGCCGCACGCAGTACGCGACGATGCGGCCTCGCGGCCGAGCTTCGAGCTCGCCCTGCGCGGCTATGACAAACGCCAGGTGGACAGGCACCTGGAGCAGCTCGACGGTCAGATCACGATGCTGAGCGGGGAGCACGGGCGCTCCGCCGTCCGGGTCCGTGAGCTGACCGCGGAGGTGCAGCGACTGCGTACCGAACTGGCTGAACTACGGGAGCAACCGGTGCAGGTGGACCGCGCCTCGATCCACGACCTGGGCCCGATGGTCGCCGAGATCATGACGCTCGCCGACAAGCAGGCTGCCATGATCATTGAGTCGGCCACGGACCGGGCGAACGAGCTGCGCAGCGAGTCGGAGCGGATTCTGCTCGACACCCGCGAGCGGGCCGCACAGGCACGGCAGGACCTGGCCGAGGAGCTGGCGACCCGGCGTTCCGAGCAGGAACAGGCGTACGAGGAGCGGCGCACCCTGGCCGAGGCCGAGTTGACCGCGATCCGCGAGCACGCGGAGCAGTTGCGCGCCGACGGTGAGGCAGCTCACGAGCGCGCCCAGCACGAGGCGAAGCGGATCACCGAGCAGAGCGCGCAGCAGCTCAACCAGACCCGGGTCGCCGCCGACGCGCTGATGAAGTCGGCCCGTACCCAGATCCAGCAGGAACTCCAGTCGGCCCGCTCCAAGAACCAGCAGGAGATGGCCCAGTGGCAGGCCGGCGTGGAGCGAGAGGTCAACGAGCGGCGGACCGCCGCCGAGCAGGACATCGCCGAGCAGCAGGCCGCCGCCGAGCGGGAGCTCGCTGAGCAGCGCAACGCGACCGAGCAGCAGATCGCCGAGCTGTTGGCCGAGGCGCAGCAGCACGTGACCGAGCTGCGCAACCGGGCCGACGAGCAGGCAGCCAGCCACCAGGAGCAACTCACCGCCCTGCAGCAGGAGATCGAGGAGCGCCAGCAGGAGGCCAACGAGCTGAACGCCGAACTGGACACCGCCGGCCAGCAACTGGCCGAGATTCGCCAAGAGGGCGAGACGCTGGAGAACGAGCTGTCGCGGATGCAGCAGCGGCTCAGCGACGTCCGCCGGGACCTCACCGCGGAGAGCGCCCGGCTGGACGAGGCCCGCCGCGCCGGAGACGCCGCCGAGCGGCACGCCAAGGAGGTACGCGCCCGGGTGCAGCGGGAGGCCAAGCGGGTGGCCGACCTCGCCGCCGCAGCGGTCATGGCCGCGGCAGCCGGCGGTACGGAGACCGCCGAGTATCCGATGGTGGGTGCCCGGCCCAGCGCCGACCGACCCGCCCCCGAGCGGGTAGCCGTTGAGCGGCTCACCGTCGACCGCGTCGGCGTCGACCGGCACTCTGCGGAGCGATCCAGCGTGGACGACGTTCACGCCACTCCCGACCCCACCCCGCTCGACCCGGCACCCGTCGACCGCGCCCCGATCGACAGTGCCCCGGCCGACCAGACGACGGCCGAGAACGGCTACGCCGACCGGAGCCCGGCCGAGCAAGCGAATGGCGACCGCGCCCCGGCCGAGCAGGCGAACGGCGAACACGGCGGCGCACCGGCCGTGGCGGACGAGTCGGTCGCGCCCGACCGTACGGCAGCTCGGGAGAGCGCCGACGACGCCGAGCCGACCTACCCTCGGCACATCGGCACGGACGCAGCGACGCCCGTACCGTTTTTGGCCTTCGGGCAGCCGGTCAGCGAGAACGGCGCCGTCCGACACTGACCTCAGCAGCGCTTGCACCCGGGCCCGGAGCGAAACCGCACGGGCCCGGGCCGACCGCCCGGTCGTCGTTCAACGCCTCAGCCACTCAAGCGGGTGGCCGGGCTGACCGAGCGAGGTACCTCTGCAGCTCGGAGACCTCCGCGTCGGTGAGGACGGGGGCGAAGTCGAGGTGCTCGCTGGGATAGACGGCCGTGCCGGAGTCGGCCACCGTGACGAACCAGGCGCCCGCGTGGCCGAACCAGTGCGCCTGCCCGGCCGCACCGAGGTCGACGGCGTCGTCCGGCGCGGTGGACTCGCCTGCCGAGACGATTCGCACCCACTGCCCGTCGCGCAACAATGATCCCTTGCCGGGCTCGCCCTGTGCTGACCGGCGGTGATCAGGTAGGGGCGGTGGCTCGGGCGGATTCTGCACGGAACCGGGTCGCCGTACCCGTTCGAGCTGGCAGGCTGAGCTCGCCGCCGGGTCGACCTGCACCGGATCCACACAACCTCTCCCCAGGACGTACGCGATCCTGTGTTTGGGTTGGCGGATGAGTCAACTCGCGACGGCGACCACCGCCCCGGATCAGATCGCGTACCTGGACGCGGCCGCGGCGACCGCGATGGGTGTCGAGTACAAGCAGCGCTTCGTCGACGCTCTCGGCGTACAGCCCGGGCATGCCGTGGTGGACGTCGGCTGCGGCCCCGGGACCGATCTCGGCCGGCTCGCCGACGCGGTTCAGGCCAGCGGCCGGATAATCGGAGTGGACCGCGACCCGCGGATGGTGGCGGAGGCCGGTCGGCGGCTGGCCGACAGACCAACCGTCGAGCTGCGCACGGGCGATGCCCACGACCTTCCGCTCGCCGACGCCAGTGTGGATCGGGCCAGGATGGATCGGGTCCTGATGCACGTGCGGAGTCCCGCACACGTGCTGGCGGAGGTCCGTCGGGTGCTGCGTCCGGGCGGCCTGCTCGGGATGGCCGAACCGGACTGGGACACCCTGGCGGTCGCGGACGAGGACGTGCGGACGAGTCGCCGCTTCGCCCGGTTCGTAGCGGGACGGGTGCGGAATCCGACGATTGGTCGCGAGCTGGTTCGGCTGTCGGCGCAGGCTGGCTTACAGGTGAGGTCGGTCGAGCCGATCGCCGTGGTGTTCCGGGACTTCGACACGGCGGACCAGATCCTGGGCCTGCGGCGCAACTCCGCCCGTGCCGTGCTGGCCGGAGAGTTGACCGACGCGGAGGTGCAGCCCTGGCTGCAGCGCCTCGCCGAGGGCCCAATGCTGGCGGGCTTCACGTTCTACCTGGTCATCGCCCAGGCCTGACGCGGGGGACAGCTCCGCCTCGCCGAGGTGGCGGTATCCCCACGCATGGATACCCCACCTCGGCGATACGGCGGCTCGCGTCGGGACCTTGACGGCGGTTCGACCCGGGCGATTCTGCGCGGAACCGGGTCGACGGTCCCGTCGGACCTGACAGGCTGGGCTGGCCGCCGCGCACCAGCGGCGGCCGCCGGCGGTTGCCCGGTGACCGAGAGGAGCGCCCGGTGACCGACCAAGCAGAGGAGTTCGACCTGCTCGTCGTGGGCGGAGGCAAGGCCGGAAAGACGTTGAGCATGGACGTCGCCCGGTCCGGGCAGCGGGTCGCGATGGTCGAACGCGGCATGATCGGTGGCAGTTGCATCAACGTCGCGTGCATCCCGACGAAGGCGCTGGTGACCAGCGCGCGGGCGGCACGTCACCTGCGTGGCGCGTCAGCGCTCGGCCTGGTGGTCGAGGGCGGCGGGGTCGACGTGGACCTGTTGCGCGCGCACAAGCAGGACGTCGTCGAGGGGATGGTGGCCGCCAACCGACAACAGTTCCTCGACTCCGGCCTGCACCTGGTGATCGGCCAGGCCCGGTTCGTCGGCCCGCGGACCGTACGGGTGTCGCTCGCCGACGGCGGCGAGCGGCTGTTGCGCGGCGCCGACGTGGTCATCAACACGGGTACCCGCCCGCATCTCCCGGCGGTGGCCGGACTGACCGAGGCCGGGGTGCTGACCAGCGACACACTGCTGCGCCTGGACCGGCTGCCGGCCCGGCTGGTGGTGCTCGGCGGCGGCACCGTCGGGGTCGAGTTCGCGCAGATGTTCGCGTCGTTCGGCAGCACGGTGACCCTGATCGAGGGTGGCCCACGGCTACTCACCCGCGAGGATCCCGACATGAGCGACGCGGTGATGCGCGTCTTCCTCGACGACGGCATCGACGTACGCGTCGGCATCGCGGTCGC
Organism: Micromonospora arborensis; assembly: GCF_003205615.1. Classification (GTDB taxonomy): domain Bacteria; phylum Actinomycetota; class Actinomycetes; order Mycobacteriales; family Micromonosporaceae; genus Micromonospora; species Micromonospora arborensis. The sequence continues at coordinate 33,668 of NZ_PYBV01000058.1, forward strand.
CCGCATCGACCGTGACGTCGCCGGCACGGTCCGGGTGACGCTGGACGACGGCAGCCTGGTGACCGGAGATGACGTGCTGGTGGCGGTCGGTCGCGAACCGGTGACCGACGGGCTCGGCCTGGACGCGGCCGGCGTACGGCTCAACGAGCGTGGCTTCGTGGTGGTCGACGAGCACCTGCGCACCAGCGCCGAGCGCACCTGGGCGGCCGGGGACGTCGCCGGCAGCCCCCAGTTCACCCACGTCGCGCTCGACGACTATCGGATCATCCGGGCGAACCTCGCGGGGGGACAGCGCAGCACCGCCGACCGGCTGATCCCGTACACCGTCTTCACCACCCCGGAGCTGGCCCGGGTCGGGCTCACCGAGACCGAGGCGCGCCGCGCCGGGCACGACATCCAGGTGGCCCACCTGCCGGTCGCCGCGATCCCCCGGGCACGCACCCTGCGCCAGACCGAGGGCAGGTGGAAGGCGATCGTCGACGCCCACACCGACCGGATCCTCGGCGCGGCGCTGCTCGGCGCCGAGGCCGGTGAAGTGATCACCTCGGTGCAACTGGCCATGCTCGCCGAGATGCCGTGGACCGCCCTGCGCGACGCGGTCATCACCCACCCGACCATGACCGAGGGGCTCAACCTGCTCTTCGCCTCGCTGCGGTCCCGCCCGGTCCGCTGAGCGCCGCGCGGCGGGCCGTTCCGGCCGCGTCGCATCCCCTCGGTGCCACACGGCGCGCTTGCGCGTCAGTCGTCGGCGTGTGCTGTCAGGACCTCGATGGCAGTCGCGAGTTGCTTGCGGAAGGCGGCCAGGTCCTGGTCGCTGAAGGAGCCCATGAGGCGGCGTTCCACGGCCACCGCCTCGCGGTCCGCCTTGCGGAGGAGGGCCACGCCGGCCGGGGTGAGGCGCAGGAGGAGGACCTTGGCGTGGTCGGGCGAGGTAGTCCGGCTGATCAGGCCGCGCTGATCGAGCAGGGCGACGACCCCGTTCATGGCCTGCGCCGTCACGCCGCCGAGGCGGGCCAGCCGGGCGCCGGAGATGTTCGGGTTCTCTGCGAGCATCAGCAGCGCCGAATACTGGGGGACGGTCAGCCCGAAGGGGCGCAGCACCCGGTTCTTCTCAGTGATCAGTGCCTGTTCGGCCTGTTTGATGAGACTGCCCAGCCGCTGTTCAGACGGCAACTCCGACCCCGTCGTCGGCAACTCTCCTCCTTCGTAAGCCCTGGTACGCGCGGTCGGCCGGCGCCGATCCAGCGGTCGTGCCAGGTTACCGTCCGGATGCGCTGGCGCCCGCACGGGTGATCTCCGGCGCCCCATGTATCATGATCCTGATACGTATTCGGGTCCAGATACGAATGCACGGTCCGAGCTCGTGTGAAGTGCCTGAGACCAATGAGGATCACCCCGACAGCCCGCGAGCCGCGGCGCACCACCGCACGACGTCCAGGGAGACGAACCACGATGCACACCACCCTCCTCGGTACCTCCGGACCCGCCATCGGCCGGATCGGCCTCGGCTGCATGGGCATGTCCTGGGCCTACGACGAACCCGGCCGGGACGACACCGCTTCGATCGCCGTCATCCACCGCGCCCTGGACCTCGGCGTCAACCTCATCGACACCGCCGATGCCTACGGCCCCTTCACCAACGAGTACCTGGTCGGCCGCGCCCTGGCCGGCCGGCGCGCGGACGCCGTGCTCGCCACCAAGGTCGGCCTGGTCGTCGACGGCAGCCGCACCATGCACCGCAACGGCCGCCCCGAACACATCCGGGCCTCCATCGACGCCTCGCTGCTCCGCCTGGGTACCGACCACGTCGACCTCTACCAGCTGCACCGCGTCGACCCCGCCGTGGGGCTGGAGGAGTCCTGGGGAGCGCTGGCCGAGGTCGTCAAGGCCGGCAAGGCCCGCGCCATCGGCCTCTCCGAGGTCGGCGTCGAGGAGATCGAACTAGCCGCCGCCATCCATCCGGTGGCCTCCGTACAGTCCGAGTTCTCGCTCTGGTCCCGCGATGTCCTGGAAAACGGGGTGCTGGCCCACACCGCCGCGCGCGGCATCACTCTGCTGCCCTTCTCCCCGCTCGGCCGCGGCTTCCTGACCGGCGCCATCCGCAGCTCCGCCGACCTCCCCCGCGGCGACTGGCGGCACGGCAGCCCGCGCTTCCAACCCACCGAGATCGACGCCAACCAGGCGCTGGTGGAGCGCATCGAGGCCGTTGCCGCCCGGCTGGAGACCCGCCCGGCCCAGGTGGCGCTGGCCTGGCTGCTCGCCCAGGGCGGGCACGTCGTGCCCATCCCCGGCACCAAGACCGCGCGCTACCTGGAGCAGAACGCCGCTTCGGCCGAACTGACCCTGGACGCCGCCACGCTGGCCGAGTTGGACACCCTCCCCGCCCCGTCCGCGCCCCGCTACTGACCCATCCCCGGCGGTGGACACCCTGCCACCGCCCGGCGACCCTCCCGTCCCCCCGTCCCGCCCGTGCCAAGGAGCAGACCCCATGCGCGCCATCCTCTTCGACCGCTACGGCGACCCCGATGTCCTCATTGAGACCGAACTGCCCGTGCCCGAGCCGGGCCCCGGCCAGATCTCCCTCGACGTCACCTGTGCCGGGGTGAACTTCGCCGAGGTGATGTTCCGCCGTGGTCAGATCCAGGTCGGCCTGCCGCACGTCCCCGGCCTGGAGGCGACGGGCACGGTGCGCGCCGTCGGCGAAGGCGTCATCGGGCTGCGCCCCGGGCAGCCGATCAGCGCCCTCACCCTGGACGGCGGCGGCTACGCCGAAGTCGCCCTGGCCCGCGCGGATCTGACGGTCGCGCTGGAGGGCTCACGCGCAGTGGCTGACCCGGCCCTCGCCGCCGCCTTCCCCTGCAACGTTCCCGTCGCCCAGGGCCTGCTGGAATCCGCCGCCCGGCTGCTCCCCGGCGAGAGCGTCCTGGTGCTGGCTGCGGCCGGTGGAGTCGGCACGGCCGCCGCGCAGATCGCCCGCCTCGCGGGTGCCTCCCTGGTGCTCGGCGCCACCGGCACCACGGCCAAGGCCACGTACGCCGCCGCCTTCGGCTACGACGAGGTCGTTCCCTACGAGGCGCTGGCCGATCTCGTCGCGGAACGCACTGACGGTCGCGGCGTCGACGTGATCCTCGACTCGGTCGGCGGCGAACAGCGCACGAAGGCGGCCGGGATGCTCGCCCCGCTGGGCCGCCAGCTGATCTTCGGTGACGCCGCGCAGCAGGACGAGCCGGTCCAGCCCAACCACTTCTGGTTCGGCTCCCGGGCGATGGTCGGCTACAACATCGGTGACCTCGCGCACCGCGCCCCGAAGCTCGTCCAGCGGCACCTTGAGCGGGCCGCGGAGCTCGTCGCCGCCGGAGACGTCCGCGTGGAGGTCACCGAATTCGATCTCGCTGACGCCGCCGAGGCGCACCGCACGCTCGCCGACCGGTCCTCCACCGGCAAGCTGGTGCTGCGGGTGAACGGCTGACCGGGATGCTGCTGCTCTCCTTCCCGGCCGGCGGCTTCGGCACCAACTGCTATGTGCTGGCCGCCGAGCCGGGCGGGCCCTGCCTGATCGTCGACCCTGGACAGGCCGCCACCGCCCCGCTGCTGCGGCTGCTCGCCGAGCACCGGCTCGACCCGGCGGTGGTGCTGCTCACCCACGGCCACATGGACCACAGCTGGTGCGCCCGCGAACTGTGCGCGGACACCGGCGCGCCGGTCCTGGTGCACGCCGCCGACCGCTTCATGCTCGCCGACCCGGCCGCCCCCCTGCCCGCCTCCTTCCCCGGCCACCTCCTCGCGGGCTACCCGGAGACCGAGCCGGAGCGGCTGACCCTCCTGGAGGGCTCCGCCGACCTGGAGCAGGCCGGACTGCGCGTCCGGGCCCACCACAGCCCGGGGCACACCGCCGGCTCGACGATGTTCCGCGTCGATCCGGTCCGGGACGGTGATCCGTCCCTCCTCTTCACCGGCGACACCCTGCTGGCCGACCGCCTCGGTGACACCGGCCTTCCCGGCGGCAGCCAGGCCCGGTTGGAATCCTCACTACGCCGCGTCTGCGGCCCACTGGACGACAACACGATGCTGCTCCCCGGCCACGGCCCGGCAACCGCACTCGGCACCGCCCGCCGCACCCTCCCGCTGCTCGGGAGCGCCGCGGTCTGACCCTGCGTCGCGCCACAGGGCCTCGACGGAACGACCGTCGGCGCTCTCAGGCGGTAGCGCCACCATCGACGACGAGGTCGTGGCCGACGACGAAGCTGGAGTCGCCTGATGCGAGCCAGACCACAGCGGCGGCCACCTCGGCCGGGTCGCTGACGCGTCTGGCGGGGACGGCGTTCTTGATGCGGGCGTCGCGGTCGCTCTGGCTCTCGCCCGGCCGGTAGGACATCGGGGTGTCGCTGGCACCGGGGCTGATGGCGTTGATGCGGATGCCGTCGGCGATGTGATCGCGTGCTGCCGTCTGGGTCAGCACGCTGACTGCGGCCTTGGAAGCGGCGTACGCAGCCAGGCCGGGGCGGCGGCCGTGAGCGCCGATGTTGGAGGACATGTTGACGATGACTCCGCCGCCGTTGCCGCGCATGTGGGCGATCTCGTGTTTCATCGTCAGGAAGACCCCGGTCAGGTTGGTGTCCAGCACTGCCCGCCAGGTGTCCTCGTCGAGATCGGCGACCGGGGCGCTGCCGCCGAAGATGCCGGCGCTGTTGAACGCGATGTGGAGCCCGCCGTGGCGGCGCACGATCTCGGTGATCATCGCCGCGACCTGGTCGCTGTCCGTGACGTCGGCGGTGACCCAGTCGACCGTGCCGTCGTGAGCGTGGATCCGGGTCGCGGCTTCGGCCAGCTTCTCCGGGTCGCGGCCGACGAGTACCACGGTGGCTCCGAGGTCGACGAACGCCTGCGCGGTGGCGCCGGCGATGACTCCGGCTCCGCCGGTGATCAGCACAACCTTGCCGTCGAAGCGTGCGCTCATGATGGGGTTCCCTTCACTAACTAATTGGATTTCGTGGGACACCGCTGACGGCGGTCGGCTCAGTGATTGCGATGGGTCGCGACCAGACTCGCCGGAACAGCCGCGGTGAGAACCGCGGCTACGGTGAGGAGGGCTGGGGTGTGGCCGTGGGTGTGCGCCACAGGCGCGACGAGGGCCAGGACCAGCGGTGGACCTATCTCCATGGCGGTGTTGGTCAGGCCCCCGGCCGGTCCGCGCTGAGTGTCGTCAGCACCAGGCATCCCGGCCACCGTTGCCGCCGACAGTACGATCCCGGTGCCGAGGGGTGCCGTCAGCAGCCCCGGCAGTTGGATCCCGGAGTGGGGACCGGCGCGACTGAGCAGCAGCGTTCCGACTACGGCGACGACAAGTCCGAGAGCCAGCACCGTGCGGGCCGGCAAACGGTGGAGCAGCTGCGCGGCGGCCGGCCCAGCGGTCAGGGCCGCCAGCGCGGGCGGAATGAACGCCGTCGAGATCGCCGCCGGAGTGTGGCCGGTATCGGCCAGTTGCAGGGTCAACAGGTAGTACAGCGAGGCCAACGCGCCGCCAGCGACCAGGATCGCTACCAGCCCCGACGCCGTCTGCAGGGTGACCTTTGGGAGCAACGGTGCGGTTGAGCGACGCTGTGTGACAGCGAAGCCGATCAACAACGCCGCACCCGTGGCGGCCAGGAGCACTGATTCGGCACCGAGCCCATAGATCAGCGCGGTCAGTCCGGCGACGACCAGCACGGTACACAGCGGATCGATCCTCGCCGGCCGTCGCGCGAGCCCGCCTGGCACCAGTCGGCCCACCATGACGGCCGCGACGACCGCGATCAGCCCCGGCGGTGCGAACAGCCAACGCCACGACACCTCGACCACTGGCCCGGACAGGACCATTCCCACGCTCGCCCCGGTCGCTGCCAGCCCGCCCCACAGCGCGGTCGCCCGAGCCCGCTGCCGCTCGCCAGCGAACACGATCGGGATCAACGCCATCGCCGCCGGAACCGCGAACGCTGCCCCCACGCCCTGTGCGAACCGCGCCGCAACAAGCATCGTCACGCCGTTCGCACCCGCCGCCGCCACCGAGGCCGCCGCGAACACCGCCAGCGCGCCCAACAGCGTACGGCGGTGCCCGAACCGGTCGGCGACGTTCCCGGCCACCAGCAGCAGCGCCCCGAAGGCGACGCTGTACGAGGTCGATACCACCACCAGGGCAGGAGAACTCAACGCCCATTGCCGCTGCAGCTGCGGCAATGCCACCGTCAGCATCGTGATTGACGCGATCAACGCCACCTGCACCGCCGCCAGCGCTGCGAACGCCGACCCAGCGCGTCGGACCAGCGCTGCGGGCACGGCGTTGGCGGGTACCGCAGACATGATCGTCTCCGCAATTCTAGAACGATTGGTCTTGAATATGGCCCGAAAATGCGCCCCGTCCAAACCGGGCGGGGCGGCGAGGGACAGCCGATTCAGCCGAGCATCGACAGGGCTACCCGGGCCGCGTCACGCAACCGCGCGCTCGGATCGGGCGCCCGCCCGAGCACCCGCACCCCCTGGAAGAAGACCAGCAGGAACCGTGCCAGCGCCCGAGGATCGACATCCGGTGGCAACTCGCCCTGCGCTCTGGCTCGCAGCAACGCCGAGGTCAGTGCGATCTCCAGATGCGCCCAGCTCGCCTCCACCAGCCGGGCCACCCGCTCCTCACGGGCGGCGAGTTCGACCGCGCTGTTGACGACCATGCAGCCCCACTGCCGGTCGTCATCGGCCTCCTCGGCCACATACCGCTCGACCAGCGCCCGAACGGCCGGCAACACCGGCCCTGACTGCGACAACTCCGTCATGATCTTCGGATCGGTCAGGTCCAGATAGCGCCGCAACGCCTTGGCGTACAACTCGCCCTTGCTGCCGAAGGTCGCGTAGATGCTGGCCTTGGCGATCCCCAGGTGCTCGACCAGATCCGCCATCGACGTCGCCTCGTAGCCGCACTCCCAGAACAACTCCAGCGCCCGCTGCAACACGACATCCGGGTCGAATTCCTTGGTCCTCGCCACATCAGGGACCCTACACTTATCTAGACCGAGCGGTCAAAATAGGGGCGGTCGGCTGCCTACGCGGCGATCTCGTCGCGTACCCGTTGCTGGAAGGCGCGCGCCTGCGCCCCGGTGGGCGGCGGTGCACCGTGCCGCGCGGCGACGGCCCGACGGATCACCTCGGCCGGGTCACCAGCGTCGATCAGCCGCTGACCGGCCGCGACCTTGGCCAGCCACACGCCGTCGCGGTGCCGCACCAGCGACCTGCACGCACCGAGCACCGCGTCCTCCGTGCCGGGTGCGGGCTGGTCGTCCGGCGGTGTCGGCAGGGCCAGCCACCAGGAGAGCGCCTCGGTGAGCAGGAGACGCAGGTCGGCCGGGGCGAGGTCGGCGAAGGTCTCCCCCGCTGGCGGGCCGAGCAGCGGCAGTCCACTCTGGTGCAGGATGCTGCGATCCAGCCCGTACCAGAAGCGGCCGTCGGCGGCGGGCCGGTCGGCGGGGTCGAGGGTGCACCGGAACGGCATGCGGGACCCGGTGTTCAGCTCGACCTCGAAGGCGGGTTCCGGGGTGCCGGAGGCGGCCACCTCACGCCGGTACGCGACCAACTCCAACCCGCGCGCCGGGCAGGGCAGGGCCTCGTGTCGTAGCCGCGCCACCAACGCCCGCTTGGCGGCGCCGGTGAGTGGCCCGGCGCTGACCAGCGCGACGTCCACGTCGCTGCGGCCGGCCTGGTACGCGCCGAGCCCCACCGAGCCGGCCGCGTACGCGCCGACGAGGTCGGCCCCGCGGACGTCCCGGGCGGCGGTGACCAGGTCGTCGAGGTAACGCTGAAGATCGGAGTCCACGAGCCATCTTGACGCACGGGTCGGAGCCGGGCGGGACTACCCCGCGTAGAGCAGCAGCAGGCCGGCGACGGTGTACGCGACCATCAGCGCCAGCAGCGGAAGTTGACCGGCCACCGCCCGGGCCCGGGGGAACAGGTACAGGGCGCGGTCGTGGGCGAGCAGGGTCCCGAGCAGGTGCCCGAGGATGATGACGGTGATCTGGAGGGTGGCCACCCCGGAGGGCGTGACCAGACCGGTGTGCGGCTCCCAACCGGCGGTGCCGAGCCAGTTGGCGCCGGTGCCCAGGGGGTCGGAGAGCAGCGCGACGGTGCGCTGGCCTTCCAGGATCAACAGCGAGTAGTAGTGCGCCACCACGTAGCCGACCGCGATCGGCACGATCGAGTGGGCGATCTCGCCGGGCACACCACGGGCCTCGGCCGGGTCGGCCCGGCCGATCCGGGCCGCGGCTGCGGTCGCGAGCAGGTACGCCACCGCGACGGCGGCGATGACCAGGACCAGTCCGCCGCTGCCGGTGACCGCCGGGTGCAGGCCGTTCTCCTGGCTGAAACGCAGCCAGCCCGGCGCGTTGGACAGGCTGTCGAACATGGTCGAGCCGAGCAGCACGATCACCACGGCGACCAGCCCGGGGCGGGGCCGCAGCCCGGCGATCCCGTCGAGCGGGTTGCGCCACACCAGCACGTCGTCCGCGGCCCGGCCGAGCGGGGCGAGCTGACCGATCAGGCCGCTGTACACCTCGAACGGGTCGGCCCGGTCGAACCAGCCGGCGCCGAACAACGCCGCCCCGACCAGCATGACCACCGCGTACCCGGCGAGCCAGACGCTGATGACCGGCAGGGTGGCCCGGTCGGGTGCGACCAGCTCCAGCCAGACGAACCCGAACAGCGTGGCGGCGGCTGGCCACACCCCCACGCCGGCGGGCAGCTCCCGGACCCCACGGTCCGGGTCGCGCCGCGCGGCCAGCGCCGCGAGCAGGTGCACCGTACGCAGCGGGTTGACCGCCCGCCAGACCGGGCCGAGCAGCAGCGACAGCGGTGCCAGCCCGACCCAGAGCAGCACGTAGAGCGTGCCGGCCGTCGGGTTGTCCGCGGTGTCCGGCCCGCCCAGCAGGCCCAGGCAGAACCAGGCGGCGGCGAGCAGGCCGAGCCCGCGCAGCGCCCACCGGAACGTGGGTGCGTCGACGAGCCGGGCCAGCCATTGCGGCACCGGGCGGCCACCCGTCGCGTCCCGGTCGAGTCGGGGCTCACGCCAGAGCAGACCCAGCGCCAAAAACGTGACGACGAGGGTGAGCGCGGCGGCGACGACGAGCTGCGGCAGTGTGATCGGCAGGTCCTGGCGGCCGCCGACGCCGTGCGCCAGCAGCGTTCGGGCGGCAGTCATGTCGCTCAGCGGACGACGAGCTGGAACAACACCAGCCCGGTCTCGTGTGTCTCCACCTCGAACAGTCCGGTCTTGTCGGCCCGGAACTCCACCGAGGCGGGAGTGCGGGCCGGCAGTCGAGCGCCCAGGTCGTAGCCGTGCACGTGCAGCTCGTCCGCCACGTCCGAGGTGACCGTGATCCGGACCAGCTTGCCCTTGTCCACGGTGATCCGCCCGGTCGGCGGAAAAACCCGCCGCTTCGCGATCGTCACGACGATCTCGCGGTCCACGACCGGGGTGCTGGCGCTGGCGCTGGGTGTGGGGCTGGGTGTGGGGCTGGCCGCCGAGGCCGGCGCGGTGGTGGCGGCGCTCGGCGGGGCGGCGGACGTGGCCGCCGCGGAGGGGGTCGCCCCGGACGGGTCGTCGCCCTGCCCGCAGCCCGTGACGAGCAGGGCGGTGAGGACACCGGCGGCGAGGGCGGTCAAGGTGCGGGTACGGACGGACACGGGCGGACTCCGAACGACGCGAGGGGACGGGTGTCGGGTTGATCGTCGGGGAGGAGAACTCTACGTCTTGTTCGGCGGCGAGGAAATGACCATGATGAACGAATGCGATCGAGGCCCGTCACTGTCCGTAACATCCTGAGCCGCGCCGTGGCGGCATCTGTCGCGACGCTGGTGGTGTCGCTGCTGTTGCCCGCCGCTCCGGCGTCCGCGCACGGCCAGTTGGCGACCTCCACCCCGCTGACCGGCACCGTCGTGCGCGAGCCCCTCCCCCAGCTGACCCTGTTCTTCACCGAGAAACCGGCCGCCAACGCGCACTTCGCCATCAGCGGGCCGAATGGCTCGCGTGTGGACAGTGGCTGGTCCTTCGGCGAGCCCAAGCGACTGGACAAGCCGGTCACGGAGTATTTCAAGGTCAACGGCGTGTTCGAGCCCCGGCTGTACCACACCGGCTTCCCGGCCCTGGTGACTGTCGCGCACTGGCCGGCGAAGGGCCGCTACACCGCCAGCTACCTCTCCGTCGCCTCGGACGGTGAGGCGGTGCGGGGCGACGTCACGTTCGACTACCAGGGGCCGAGTACGCCGGCGCCGGCCGGTTGGGTGGCACCCACGGCGGGGCCGGACGCGACACTGCTCGCCCAGGCCGAGGGCGAGGGCGAGGGGTCGGCGAGCACCGGGGCGACCGGCGGCCCGGCGGACGCCACCGGCGCCCCGCCGAGCGACCCGGCTGGTGCCGCCGAAGAGCAGCGGGACGGCGGCTTCCCAGCCTGGCTGGTCCCGGCTCTGATCGTCGTCGTGGTCTCCGCGATCGTGCTGGTGGCCGCCCGCCGTCGACCCGCCACGCGCGGAGCCAGCACGCCGAGCCGTCGACCCGCCGGCTCGGCAGGCAAGGGCGGCACCCCGGGCCGCAAGGCCGCCACCCCGGCCCGCAAGCCCGGCAATCGGTCCGGCGGTCCGCCCCGACGCGGCCGGCGGTAGGCCGCCCGCAGCATCCGGCATTCTTCGCGTAGCACCGCGAACTTTCGCACGGACATCGGGAACTTTTGATGTATCGACGCGAAGCCATGGACAGCTCAATCGAAACACCTTAATGTCTCGACCCATCATCCCGGTGTTTCCGCATCGTCACTCGTCGGCGTCGAGGACGTTACGGAGCCGGGCCGACGGCCATCCGCACCGCTGCTCCGCGCCGGCCGTCGGACACTCCACCGCCTCCTGGAGGACCGATGGGCACACGCCTGCTACGCCGACTCCGCAATCCCGTCCTGGGTGCGCTGGCACTCGTCCTCACCGCCGGCCTCTGGGCCGCCCCGGCCAGCGCCGCCCCCGAGCAGGAACCGGGTGTCACGCTGCGCGTCTTCGACGTGCAGGTGCCGCTCTCCGAGATCTGCACCCTCAAACCCGCGCAGACCCCGAACGTGGACAAGCTGATGTCCACGATCAACTGGACCTCGGCGGCCGACTTCGGCTTCGAGGACAACTTCGTCTCGCAGGTGCTCGGCAACATCACCACCACCCAGGCCGGCAGTTACACGTTCCGGCTCAGCAGCGACGACGGGTCCAGGTTGTCGATCGACAACGCCGTGGTGATCAACCACGACGGGCTGCACGGCGCCACCCCGCCCAAGGAGGGCACGGTCACCCTCACCGCCGGGCTGCACCCGCTGCGCATCGACCACTTCGAGCGTGGCGGTGGTCAACAGATCACCCTGGAGTGGAGGACGCCCGGCTCGTCGTCCTTCGTCGTCGTACCGAACTCGGCGCTGAGCACCGACGCCGGCGTGGTCCGCGTGACCGCACCCGGGCGCAAGGAGTGCGAAGGGATCACCGACTCCCCCGGCGACGGTCTCCCACTGAACAGCGTGCACCCCGGCTACACGCTGACGAACCTGCGGCCCACCGGCTTCCAGCCGAAGGTCACGGGAATGGACTGGCTGGCCGACGGCCGGCTGGTCATCTGCACCTGGGGTGGCAGCGACCAGTCCGGCACCTCCCAGGACGGTGAGGTCTGGATCCTCGGCAACACCGGCGGATCGACAAGTCCGGGCACCGTGACCACCAAGAAGATCGCCGGAGGACTCAAGGAGCCGATGGGCCTGAAGGTCGTCGACGGGGTGGTCTACGTCTCGGAGAAGCAGCGGCTGACCCGGCTGGTGAACACCGGCGGCGACGAGGTCGCCGAGCGGCTGGAAACCGTCGCCACCTGGCCGTACGGCGGCAAGTTCCACGAGTTCGCGTTCGGCCTGCTCTACCAGGACGGGTTCTTCTACGTGAACCTCTCGGTGTCGATCGACTACGGCGGCGCCACCACGGTCCCGCAGCCCGCCCCCAACCGCGGCACCACCATCAAGGTCAGCAAGGACACCGGCGCGGTCAGCTACGTCGCCGGCGGCCTGCGTACCCCGCACGGCATCGGCTGGGGCCCGGAGGGCGGCATCTTCGTCACCGACAACCAGGGCGGCTGGCTGCCCTCGTCGAAGCTGTTGCACGTCAAGCAGGGCCGGTTCTTCAACCACTACATGACGCCGGCCGGCCCGTTCGACAGCAACCCGGTCACCCCGCCGGTGCTGTGGATGCCACAGAACGAGATCGCCAACTCGCCCAGCACACCGCTCTACCTGACCAACGGCCGGTACGCCGGCCAGTTCGTCATCGGCGACGTGACGTACGGCGGGCTGCAGCGGGCCTTCGTGGAGAAGGTCAACGGCGAGTACCAGGGCGCCCTGTTCCGGCTCACCCAGGGCCTGGAGGCGGGCGTCTCGGAGGTCAACCTCGGCCCGGACGGCGCGATCTACGTCGGCGGGCTCGGTGCGGACGGCAACTGGGGTCAGAGCGGCAAGCTGTCGTACGGCCTGCAGAAGCTCACCCCGAACAGCACCACCGCGTTCGAGATGCTCGCCATGCGGGCCACCACGGCCGGCTTCGAGGTGGAGTACACCCAGCCGGTCTCGGCGGAGACCGCCGCCGACCTGGCCGCGCACTACAAGATCAAGCAATGGCGGTACGAGGCGACCGCGAACTACGGCGGCCCGAAGATCGACGAGGAGACGCTGACCGTCACCTCGGCCACCCTCTCCGCGGACGGCAGGAAGGTCACCCTCGCGGTGGCCGGTCGCAAGGCCGGACGGGTGGTCCACCTGCGCTCACCTCGCCCGTTCACCTCGACGAGCGGCCAGTCACTGTGGAGCACCGAGGCGTGGTACACGCTCAACGCCATCCCGGGCGTCACCCCACCGCCGACCGGCGGGACCAACCTGGCACTCAACAAGCCAGCCGTCGCGGACAGCTCCTGCTCGACGGCCGAGACCCCGGCCAAGGCCGTCAACGGCAGCGTGACCGGTGGCAACAGCGACAAGTGGTGCTCGAAGGGCACCACGAAGTTCCTCCAGGTGGACCTGGGGGCCAGCCACACGGTGAACCGGGTGGTGGTCAAGCACGCCGGCGCGGGCGGTGAGGACACCGCGTGGAACACCCGGGACTTCACCGTCGCGTCCAGCGCCGACGGCACGACCTGGACCACCCGCGCCACCGTGACGGGCAACACGGCGAGCACCACCACGCACGACGTCGTCGCACCGGGCACCCGGCACGTCCGATTGGCGATCACCGCGCCGACCAGCACCAGCGACACCGCCGCCCGCATCTACGAGCTGGAGGTGTACGCGAGCGCCAGCGGTGTCCCGGGCAGCATCACCGGCGTCGGCGGCAAGTGTCTCGACATCGACAACGCCGGCACCACCGACGGCACGAAGGTGCAGCTGTGGACCTGCAACAGCACCGCCGCGCAGTCGTGGACCCGGGTCGGGGACACCTACCGCGCCCTGGGCAAGTGCCTGGACGTGGACAACGCGGGCACCGCCGACGGCACGAAGGTGCAGCTGTGGACGTGCAACGGCACCGGTTCCCAGGTGTGGCAGCCGCAGTCCGACGGGTCGATCCGCAACCCGCAGTCGGGCAAGGTCCTGGAGGCCGCTGGCGGCGGCACCGCCAACGGCACGCAGATCCAGATCGGCACCAACTCCGGTGCCGCACACCAGAGGTGGGTGGTCAACGCCACCTGACGACGGATGGGGCCTGACCCGGGTGACCGGGCAGGCCCCGTACCGGGCCGGCCGAGGCCGGGTGCCGGCGCGCAGGGCGTATACCGTGCGGTCGACGCCGGGGTCGGCGGTCGGTCAGGGACCGTGGGGCAGCGGCTGCGCCAGCGCCCGCAGATCCGCCGGGAGTTGGGCCAGGGCTTCCTCGAACTCCCGGTGCCCGACCACCCGGTGCATGGTCTGGAGGACGGCCCGCGCACCCCGTTCGGCGGCGGCCCGGTCGATCCCGGCGCGGTCGGCCACCCGGCGCAGGAACTCGTCGTAGCCGAACGCTTCCGGCGGCTCGGCGGCCTTGACCAACAGCGGGCTCAGCTCGTCGGCCAGGTGGGGGGCGAGCGCGCCCGCCTCACCGCCGCTGAGCCGCTCGGTGAGGGTCCGCAGAACCGCCTCGGTCAGTGGACGCGCCTGCTCCGGCGAAACGCCCGCCCGCGCCGCAACCTTGTCGATGAATGCCAGCTCGGCCATGCCCCCGCCCTTCGTCCGGAAACGCGTGGCTACCCGGGCCAACCGGCGGCAAACCCGGCAGCCGGCGCGGGAGTCCCGGGCCTTCCTGTCCCGCGCGGTTCGGTTCCTCGCCGGTGAGGCCGGGATCGGCCAGTTCCTGGACGTCGGCACCGGGCTGCCCACCGCCGACAACACCCACCAGGTGGCCCAGCGGGTCAACCCACAGAGCCGCGGCGTGTACGTCGACAACGACCCGATGGTGCTGGCCCACGCGCGGGCGCTGCTGGTGGGCAGCCCGGAAGGGCTGACTCGGTACGTCCACGCCGACCTGCGTGACCCACAGGCGGTGCTCCGGGAGGCCGCCGATCATCTCGATCTCGACCAGCCCGTCGCGGTCCTGCTGTTCGGTGTGCTGGGGCACGTCGGCGACGACGACGAGGCGGTCGCCGTCATCCGGGCGCTGCTCGACGCGGTCCCGTCCGGCAGCTACCTGGCGCTCTCCGACGGCACCGACACCAGCGAGGCTGTGGTCGAGTCGCACCGGCAGTACAACGAGAGCGGCGCGCTGCCGTACCACCTGCGCAGCCCGGAGCGGATCGCCCGGTTCTTCGACGGCCTGGATCTGGTCGAGCCCGGCCTGGTTCCGTTCACCCACTGGCGGCCCGAGCAGGACGGCCCGCCGGCCGACCTGGACGACTACTGCGCCGGCCCGCAAGCCCTGATCGCGCGACGGAACGACCGGGCCGGTGGACGGACGTCCGTCGGCCCGACCGTTCCGTTGGTTGCTCCGCGCGGTGCCGTCCGCTTCTCGTACGGTGAGGTCGGACCGGGAACCCGACGGCTGCCGACGGCGGCCCGTGCCGCAGGAGGAGCAGATGGCGGTCGACCTGCCCGACGTGATCGACAGGTACTTCCGGGCCGTTGACGAGCGGGACCTGGACGCCTTCGTCGCCTGCTTCGCGGACACCGCGAGCGTCGCCGACGAGAACCGGGTGTATGACGGACGGGCGGCGATCCGCGCCTGGCGGCAGAAGACGATGGAGGCCTCCTCGTACACTGCCGAGCCGCTGCGGGTCACACCGCAGGCGGGCGACTCGTACCTGGTCCTCAGCCGGGTGTCCGGCGACTTTCCCGGCAGTCCGATCGAGCTGCGGTACCGGTTCACGCTGCGGGATGACCTGATCGGCGCCCTGGACATCCGTCCGTAAGCAGTGGGAGACCGCCCGACAGAGGAGGCGACGTGCCGCGAGTCTGGCTCATCACCGGTTGTTCCCGAGGGCTCGGCCGGGCGCTCGCCGCGGCCGTGCTGGCCGACGGCGACCAGTTGGTCGCCACCGCCCGCAACCCGGACCAACTCGCCAACCTGGTCGACCAGTACGGCGACCAGGTCCGGACGATGGCCCTCGACGTCACCGACCCGGCCGCCGCCCAGACCGCCGTACGCACCGCCGTGGACACCTTCGGGAGCCTGGACGTCCTGGTCAACAACGCCGGGTACGCCGATGTCGCCTCGATCGAGGACATTCCGGAGGGCGCCTTCCGGGCCCAGATCGAGGCCAACTTCTACGGGGTGGTCAACCTGTCCCGCGCCGCCCTGCCCACGATGCGCGCTCAGCGGCGCGGGCACATCCTGCAGATCTCCAGCGTCGGCAGCCGGGTCGCCAGCACCGGTCTGGGCGCGTACCAGTCGGCCAAGTGGGCGGTCAGCGGCTTCTCCGGGGTGCTCGCCAAGGAGGTCGCGACGTTCGGGATCCGGATCACCAGCGTCGAGCCGGGCGCACTGCGCACCGACTGGGCCGGCTCGTCGATGACCATGTTGCCGATCAGCGACCCGTACCAGCCGGTCATCGACCCAGCCGTGCAGCGGCTGCGCCAGGCCAGCGGCAACCAGCCGGGCGACCCGGTCCGGGCCGCCCAGGCGATCATCCGGATCACCCGGGTCGACGACCCGCCCCTGCGGTTGCTGCTCGGCGCCGACGCGGTGGCAGGCGCCTCGGCCGCCGCCGAGGCCCTCGCCGCGTCCGACGCGCGGTGGCGCGAGCTGAGCGAGTCCATCGTCTTCGATGCGGCCCCCTGACCGTCCCGGCGCCAGGCCGACGACACGCGATCTCCGCCGGCCCGCGTCTGATCGACCCCCGAACGGGCGAGACGGTCCGCAGGCCAGCGGGTGACATGATGTGCCCGACAACAGCTGTCGCTAGGAGAAGGGTTGCTGCTGCCCGATGGCGCACTTCGCGGCTCGCACGTCCACGGCACCCGGGCCTATCGTGGTGACGTTCACCGACCACCCGCACCTGGCGGGCTGATGCCGGCCGAGCGACCGGAGACCGTGACCGAGCAGAGCGTCCCCGCCCACCTCGCGGACGCCATGTCGTACCGGGTGGCGACCGACGTCCGAGCGCTGCGCGGGTTCGTCAGCGCCGGGGCGCTGGCCCGGGGGTTGCCGCCCGACCGGGTGGAGCTGCTGACGCTGGCGATCAGCGAGCTGGCCACCAACACCTTGCAGCACACCACCGGCGGTGGCCGGGTTCGCATCTGGGCCGAGTCGGGCCAGCTTTTCTGCGACGTCGTCGACCAGGGGCCAACGCGGGCGTTCGGCCGGGACATGCCGGCCGCCGACGCGATACGGGGTCGGGGGCTGGCGATCGTGGAACGGGTCTGCGACGAGGTCGCCGTGCTCACCAGCCCCGGGGAGACCGTCGTACGTGTTCGCCTGAGCCTGTGACGCGGGCGGCGATCCACACCCGCTCGGGCCACGTTGGCTGCCACAATGCGGACAGCCCGGTGACACCGGGTCGGGCCCGATCGGGAGGACGGCACGATGCCGGACAGCGCACGCGAGGCAGAACTGCTCGATGCCGAGCGCACCCTGCAGGCCGCCCAGCGAGCCGGCGACGTGGCCGCCCTCGATCAGCTGCTCGTCGACCAGTTGATCGCCATCGGCCCGGACGGCCACACGTACACCAAGCAGGATGACCTGGCCGCGCACCGGGACCGCCGCTCCGTGGTGGAGGAGTTGGTCGAGGAGGAGTTGGACCTGCTCGTCGTCGGGTCGACCGGGGTGACGTTCTTCCTGGGCAGGGTGGCCGGGGTGTTCGAGGGGGCGGCGTTCGCGGCACGCCTGCGCTACACCCGGACCTGGGTCCACGACGACCCGCACGGTTGGCGGGTCCTCGCCGCACACGTCAGCCCGGTCTGACTCAGGTCACGTCCTCGTCGTCCTCGTCGAGCAGGCCCTGCTCATCGAG
Source organism: Micromonospora arborensis (assembly GCF_003205615.1). Lineage (GTDB taxonomy): Bacteria > Actinomycetota > Actinomycetes > Mycobacteriales > Micromonosporaceae > Micromonospora > Micromonospora arborensis. Next base: position 51,150 of record NZ_PYBV01000058.1, read on the forward strand.
GTACGCGAACCACCTGTCGTCCGCGGGGGTCAGCTCGGCATAGCCCGGGCCGAGCAGGTAGTAGTCCACGAAGGAGCCGAGGTCCGGGGCGAGTTCCTCGAACGCGTCGGACATGAACCACTCGGTGCCGTTCGGTGGGAAGTACCAGATGGCACCCGTGCCACGGTCCATGAAGATCGGTTCGTCGCTGCGGGTGCCGACCACCAGCCAACCGGCCCGGTCCTCGGGAATGGACGAGAAGTCCGGCGCGTAGTCGAGGTGGTACTGCATCCCGGCCAGTGTCGACGTGGACGCCAGCTCGACCCGACCGCCGCGCAGCCCGTCGGCCGCCAGCAGCAGATCGCGCAGGTCGGCCGGGAGACCCACCGGTACGGCATCGATGGCGGCGCCCTCGCCGAACTCGGCCCACGCCAGGCTGGCCGGTTGGTCGGCCAGGTCCGCCCGCAACTCCTCGATGAGCTGCCGCAGCTCGGGGATCAAGTCGCCACCTCTGTTCGGATCAGGTCCGGTCCGGCGTGCCGAGGTCCACCCCGCAGACCTCCGAACCCGTGCGCGTGTTGGTTCTACCACGCACCGACGCGCGAGGGCGTCACCTCGCCGAATCGGCCAGCGCGGCTCAGCTCACCACAGCGTCGATCAGGCCGACGCGCAGGGTGCCGTCGTTGAGTGGCGTGCAGCGGATGCCACCCGTGGTGCGCAGCGCCTTCCACGTTCCCGGGCCGACGGTGACGTCCATCCAGGCGCAGGGCCGGGCCGCCCGGTTGACCCGCAGGCTGACCGGGCCGTCTCCGGAGTCCAGGACCAGCACCTTGCCGATCAGCTCGTCCACGGCGATCCCCGTGGTGAGGATGTTGCGTCGGACCTCGGCCAGGCCGATGCCGACCGGCAGGGACTCCTGGGCGATGACCGTGACGCTGGCGTCGCGGTGCGCCTGCTGGCCGAAGTACCGGTCGCCGACGATGCCGAGGCCGGCCCGGATCTGGACCACGTCGACCAGCTCACCGGGCGGGGCCGGCGCCGGGCCGTCGGCGGGCCGGCCCAGGAAGCGGTGCACGGGCGAGGCCAGCAACTCGACGATCTCCGGCATGGCAGGAATTGTACGAAGCGGACCGGATCCGGCGGGTCAGGTCGG
>NZ_PYBV01000006.1 GCF_003205615.1 Micromonospora arborensis
CGGGGCGGGGCGGGGCGCGGGGCGTTAGGGGAGGGTTGCTTGGAGGGCTGCTTCTTTGGTGGCGACCAGCTTTTCCAGGTCTTGCTGGTAGGTCGTCATCTTGGCGCGCAGGCTCTCATCGGTGGCGCCGAGGATCCGCACGGCGAGCAGGCCCGCGTTGCGGGCGTTGCCGATCGACACGGTGGCGACCGGAACCCCGGCCGGCATCTGCACGATGGACAGCAGCGAGTCCATGCCGTCGAGGTGCTTCAGTGGCACCGGCACCCCGATCACCGGCAGCGGCGTCACCGAGGCGACCATGCCCGGCAGCGCGGCGGCACCGCCAGCCCCGGCGATGATCACTTTGAGACCGCGGTCGGCGGCGTCGCGGCCGTACTCGATCATCGCGACCGGGGTCCGGTGCGCCGAGATCACTCGCACCTCGTACGCCACACCGAAGTCGTCCAGCACCTCCGCGGCGGCGCGCATGGTCGGCCAGTCCGAGTCGCTGCCCATGATCAGACCGACCGTGCTCACTGGGATCTCCTTCTCGACCGAGGGGGTCACTCGTGCCCCTCGCGCAGCCAGCGCGCGGCCCGTGCGGCCCGCGCCCGTACGTCGTCCAGGTCGTCGCCGAGCACCGTGACGTGCCCGATCTTCCGGCCGGGCCGCACCTGCTTGCCGTAGAGGTGCACCTTGGCGCCCGGTTCGGCGGCGAACAGGTGGTGCAGCCGCTCGTCGATCGACATTCCGCCCGGCTCGCCGCCGAGCACGTTCGCCATCACCACTATCGGCGCGCTCAGCGCGGTGTCGCCCATCGGGTAGTCCAGCACTGCCCGCAGGTGCTGCTCGAACTGCGAGGTGCGGGCACCCTCGATGGTCCAGTGCCCGGAGTTGTGGGGGCGCATCGCCAGCTCGTTGACCACGATCGCGGGCCGGCCGGCGTCGTCGCGCACCTCGAAGAGCTCCACGGCCAGCAGGCCGATCACACCGAGCGCGGTGGCCAGGTCGATGGCGAGCTGCTGGGCGGCGACCGCCAGCTCCTCGTCCAGGCCGGGCGCCGGGGCCAGCACCTCCACGTTGATGCCGTCCCGCTGCACCGTCTCGACCACCGGGTACGCGGCCACCTGACCGAACGGCGACCGGGCCACCTGCACGGCCAACTCCCGGCGCAACGGCACCCGCTCCTCGACGATCAGCCGGGTGCCACCGGCGAGCAGCGTGGCTGCCAACTCGGCGGCTTGGGCGGCGTCGTCGACCATCCAGACGCCCCGGCCGTCGTAGCCACCCCGCGCCGCCTTGAGCACCACCGGCCAGCCGACCTGCTCGCCGAAGTCGACAAGGTCGGCGGGCTCACCGACCGGTCGCCAGGCCGGGTTGGGCGCACCCAGCTCGGTCAGGCGTTCCCGCATGACCTGCTTGTCCTGGGCGTGCAGCAGCGCGTCCGCCGGCGGGTACAGGGTCACCCCTTCCGCCGCCAGCGTGCGGATGTGCTCGTTGGGCACGTGCTCGTGGTCGAAGGTGACCACGTCGCAGCCCTTCGCGAAGGTACGCAGGGCGGCCAGGTCGGTGTGATCGCCGTACTGCACGTCGGCAGCGACGAGCGCCGCACCGTCGTCGGGGGCGGTCGCGAGCACACGCAGTGACTGGCCGAGGGCGATCGCGGCCTGATGGGTCATCCGGGCCAACTGGCCGCCACCCACCATGCCGACAACAGGCAGTCCGGTACGGGAATCCATAGCGCGGCCAGCCTATCCGGGCCACCGGCAGGCCCATCCGGAGGGCCGGCGACCCGCCCCGGAAGCGCCGCAGCGGTCACCCGGCGTGCGGCGTGGGCAGCTACGGTGCGCTCAGCCGAGCTCGGCGATCAACTCCTCGACCGAGGTGACCGGCCGCTGGCAGACGAAACCCCGGCAGACGTACGCGGCGGACCGCCCGTCGACCAGCGCCCGGTCGGCGAGCAACGGCACACCGGGCTGGTCCGGACGTCCGGCGACGACCACCGCCCCGGGCGGGGCATGGCGACGGGCGGCGGCCACCAGGGGGTCGCCCGCCGGGTCGTCGGTCGCCACGGCGATCTCGTACGGCCCGGAGAGCAGCGCCTCGCCGACCATGGCCGAGTACCCGGCGAACCGGGGGTGCTGCCCGACGATCGGCGCGACGGTGGCGAGCGCCGCCTCGGCGGCCTCCCGGTAGCGCGTCTCCCCGGTCAGCGCCGCGTACGCCACCAGCCCGGCGATCAGGGCCGACCGGCCGGACGGGGTGGCGTTGTCGGTCGGGTCAGCCGGGCGGGCGACCAGCCGTTCCGCGTCGTCGGCGGTGTCGTAGAAGGTGCCACCGGGCGCGGCGAAGTGCGCCAACGCGGTGTCCAGCAGCTCACCGGCCAGGGTGAGCCACCGGCCCTCGCCGGTGAGCTGGTGCAGTGCGCAGAAGGCCTCGGCCACACAGCCGTAGTCCTCCAGGACGCCGGCCGGTTCGCCGACCCTGCCGTCCCGGGAGACCCGGCGCAGCCGGCCGTCCACCAGGTGCACGGCGGCCAGGTGCTCGGCGGCCTGGCGCATCGCACCGTCGGCGACGATGGTCACGCCGTCCATCAGGTTGGCGTCCTCGTCCTGCGGGGACACGTACAGGGCGGCGACCTGCTGGAACTCGGCGATGGCGGTGATCGCCAGGCCGTTCCAGGCGGCCACCACCTTGTCGTCGCGGGCCGGCTGTGGGCGGGTGTCCCGGGCGTTGAGCAATCGCCCGACCACCTGCTGCCAGCGGGCGCGGACCTCGGGTGCGGCGTCGTCGACGTCCCGGGCGAGCCGCAGCACGCTCATGCCGTGCTCGAAGGTGCCCTCGTCGGTGACGGTGAACAGGTCGGCGGCGAACCGGCCGTCCTCCTCGCCCAGCGCCTCGACGAGTTGAGCGGGCGTCCAGGCGTAGGTGAGCCCCTCGACGCCCTCGGTGTCGGCGTCCAGGGCGGAGGCGAACCCCTCCCCCGGCCGGTGCAACTCGTCGGCGAGGAACCGGACGGTGTCCCGAGCGACCCGGCGGGCCAGTGGGTCACCGGTGAGCCGCCACAGCTGGGTGTAGACCCGCAGCAGCAACGCGTTGTCGTAGAGCATCTTCTCGAAGTGCGGCACCGTCCAGTGCGCGTCCACCGAGTACCGGGCGAAGCCACCGGCGAGCTGGTCGTAGATGCCGCCCCGGGCCATCGCCTCGGCGGTGTGCCGGGTGATCTCCAGGCTGGTCGGGTCGCCGGTGCGCTGGTGGTGGCGCAGCAGGAAGAGCAGGTTCATGTGCGGTGGGAACTTCGGGGCGCCCCCGAAGCCGCCGTTCGTGGCGTCGTACTCGCTGGCCAGCTTGGCGGCGGCGGCGTCGAGCAGCGGGGCGTCCAGCGGGGCGGTGGGGCCACCCACGGCCTGCGCGCCACCGATCGCCTCGACCACCGCGGCGCCCTGGCGCACCACCGCCTCGCGCTGCTCCCGCCAGGCCGTGGTGACCGACTGGAGCAACTGGACGAAGTTGGGCCGCGGAAAGTAGGTGCCGCAGAAGAACGGGGTGCCGTCCGGGGTGGCGAAGACGGTCATCGGCCAGCCACCCTGGCCGGTCATCGCCTGGGTCGCGGTCATGTAGACCGCGTCCACGTCCGGGCGCTCCTCACGATCCACCTTGATCGACACGAAGTTGTCGTTCATCAGGGCGCCGACCTGCTCGTTCTCGAACGATTCGTGCGCCATGACATGACACCAGTGACAACTCGAATACCCAACCGAGATGAGCACCGGGACGTCCCGCCGTTTCGCCTCGGCGAACGCCGCGTCGGACCAGGGCCACCAGTCGACCGGGTTACCGGCGTGCTGGAGCAGGTACGGACTGGTGGCGTCGACGAGTCGGTTCACCCGACGACCATAGTGCCTCCGGGTGCGGTCAGGAGGCGCCGTCGGCGCGGAGCCGGAACACGTTCGACTCCGCCGAGTCGCGGAGCGACCCCAGCACCGCGCCGATCTTGTCCGCCGGCATCGGCTTGAAGAAGTGGTAACCCTGCGCGGAGGTGCAACCCAGCTCGGCCAGGGCCATCCGCTGCTCGGCGGTCTCCACCCCTTCGGCGACCACCCGCAGCCCCAACTCGTGGGCGAGGCCCACGGTCGTCCGTACGATCGCCGCGGCCTCCGGGGAGTCGGCCATCCGGATCACGAAGGAGCGGTCCACCTTCAACTCGTCCACCGCGATCCGGGTGAGGAAGGTCAGCGACGAGAAGCCGGTGCCGAAGTCATCGACCGCGAGCTGCACGCCCATCGACCGGAGCGTGGCCAGCACCTCGTCGATGACCTCCAGCTCACTCATCACCACCGTCTCGGTGATCTCCAGGACGAGCCGGTGCGGTGGCACCTGGTGGCGGCGCAGCGCCTCGGCGATCTCCGCCGGCAACCGGGGGTCGAGCAGGCTGCGCGCCGACAGGTTGACCGAGATCGGGACGTCCAGACCTTCCCGGGCCCAGCCGGCGGCCACGCTGAGGGCCTTGTCCAGGACGTAGCGGGTGAAGGTGCCCAGTTGCTCGCTGTTCTCCACCGGACGGATGAAGTCGCCCGGGCTCAGCCATCCACGTCGGGGATGCTGCCAGCGGATCAACGCCTCGACGCCGGTGGGCGCACCGGTGGCCAGGTCGACCGCCGGTTGCAACGCCAGCACCAGCTGATCGTCGACCTTCAGCGCCTCGCGTAGCTCGGCCAGCAGGGCGAGCTGATCGGTGCTGGCCGCGTCGCGGGTGCCGTCGTACGCGGCGACGTTGCCGCCACCCTCCTTGGCCTGGTACATCGCGATGTCAGCCCGACGTAGCAACTCGGTCAGGTCGGCGGTGCCAGCGTCGGCCACCACCACCCCGACGGAGACCTCGATCGACATCCGGACGCCGGCCACCTCGGTCGGCGCGGCCAGCCGCTCGGCGATCTCGCGGGCCTGACGCAGTGCGTGGGCCATCGGGGCGACCCGGTCACCGAGCACCGGCACCGCGGTGAGCAGCAGAGCGAACTCGTCGCCGCCGAGCCGGCCGAGCAGGTCGCCGGGACGGACCAGGGCGCTGAGCCGGTCCGCGGTCAGCCGCAGCAACTGATCGCCCGCGGCGTGACCGAGGGTGTCGTTGACCTCCTTGAACTGGTTGATGTCCAGCAGCAGCAGCGCCACCGGGTGATCGTGCGCGAGATGCCGCAGCGACTGATCACCCTTGCCGAGCATCGCCGCCCGGTTGGCCAGCCCGGTGAGCGGGTCGTGCACCGCCTCGTACGACGAACGAGCGGTGACCAGCCGCAGCTCGCGGTGAGTTGCGGCGTCGTGCAGCGCGGCGGCGAGCGCGTCGCCGAATGCGGCCACCGCGTCGCGTTCCCGGGCGTTGGGCGGGGCGGCGCGGGGGAACCGGACCCGCAGCCGACCGACCGGGGCGGCACCGACCGACAGTTCCCGGCTCAGTTCGTGCTCGTCCGGCTCCGACCGGTCCGGTGAGCCCGTCTCACGGTCGACGAGTTGGCCGCCGGCGTCGCCTCGGTACCGATGCCACCGGCCGTCGCTCCGAGCCACGTCGACGTCGACAAGTTCGGCGTTGAACAGCGTCAGCGCTCCGGTGACCGCCGCGCTCGCCACGCCTCGCTCGTCGAGCTGATTGAGGGCTGCCGTGGCTTCGGCGAAGGCTCGCCAGGTGCGGCGCTCCTGGTCGGAGCGCAGCCGGTAGCGGTAGGTCTGCTGCAGCAGCCAGAGCAGCGGCGGCAGCAACAGCAACCAGCGTGCGTCGAGCTCCAGCAGCGCCACCACCACGAGACCGACCGCCACGTTGCCGACGAACATCAGGATCTTGCCGCGCAGCGCGGCGAGCAGCGGTGGCCCGATGGGCAGCCCGTGCCGCAGGCCCAGAGTCACCCCACCGAGCCAGGCGGTCACCAGGAGGTAGGTCACCGACCCGGCGATCACGGCCAGCGCCAGCATCGGGGTGGGCGGGGCGAGCAACGGCCGGCCGAGCGCGGTGGCCACGGAGACGGCCAGTGCCGACGCGGCGGCCAGCGACGCGGCGATCCGGACGATCTCCAGGGCCGGACGGCGGTCGTTGTGCAGTGAGAGCAGCGTCCAGGCCAGGCCGGTGCCGAGCAGCGTGGCGGACGGCAACCAGCCGGCCGGCGTCAGATAGAGGCACACGATCAGCGCGGCCTCGCCCCAGGTGATGCTGACCATGCCCGCCGCTGAGCGGAACCGCAGCCGGGCGAGTTGGGCGAGAGCGAGGACGGCGACAGCGATGCCGAATCGGGCCGGACCGCCGAGGGGGTCGTCGGCCGGCAGCCTGGCCGGGAGGGTCAACCCGACCGCGGAGGCGACCAGGGCGGTCAGGGTGACGGCGGCGGTGAGCACCAGCAGACGGCCCGGCGTGCCGCGCACCCCGAGCCGGTCGAATGGGTCGCCGGCCGGCCCGGAGGTCATCGACCTCCCCCGTCAGCCGACCGACCGACGTCGCGGCGGGCGGCCGGTGCTGTGCTGGTCATCGGCGCCCCCTTCCGCACACGGCTCGGGGACTTTTGGTCCCCCCGGCGGAAGGCTAAGCCAAACCGGGTGGCCGCAACAGGGGGCGACCAACCGGTTCGGCGTGAATCACGCGCTGACTACCCGTTCCGGTGCTGCTGGTGACCATTGGGACCGGGCGTGGATGAATCATGCCCTCCGGTCCCGTCTGTCGGATCGACGACTGCAGCATCGGCCCTGGTCGGATCGACCCGCCCCGCCTGCTGCGGGAACCGGTCAGGCAGGCGGCGCAGCCGAGAGTTCATGTTGCGGATCAGCAGGACGGTCGCGGCGGCCAGCAGCAGGATGAGGAAGAGGCCCATCGGCCCGGCCAGACCACCCGTGCGGGTGTCCCCGAAGTTGTTCTCCGCGAGCACCTGGGCAGCGGTCAGCATGACGTTCCTCCGATGTGCGATTGGTAACCAGCGTAGCCCCGACCGGGATCAGCGTGCGTGCGCCGTCTCCCGCACTCCCGCGAAGAGATCGGACTCGGGCAGCGGGCTGTCGACAAGTGAGCGGGCCAGTTCGAAGTCCTCGGTCGGCCAGGCGCGGCGCTGCAGCTCCATCGGGACGTGGAACCAGAAGCCGTCCGGGTCGACCTGGGTGGCGTGGGCGCGCAGCGCGTCGTCGCGGACCGGGAAGTATTCGGAGCACTCCACCCGCGTGGTGATCCGCGGGCCCTTGTCCGGCCGGTCCTCCCAGCGCTTGAGCCACTCCTCGTACGGCGACTCCTTGCCCGCGGCCAGCATGCCCTCGTGCAGGGCCATGATCTTGGCCTTGGAGAAGCCGATGTCGTAGTAGAGCTTCAGCGGCTGCCAGGGCGCGCCCAGCTCCGGGAAGCGCTCCGGGTCACCGGCGGCCTCGAACGCGGCCACCGTCACCTTGTGGCACATGATGTGGTCCGGGTGCGGGTAGCCGCCCTCTTCGTCGTACGTGGTGACCACGTGCGGACGGAACTCGCGCATCAGGCGCACCAGTGGACCGGCGGCCACTTCGACGTCCTGCAGGGCGAAACAGCCCTCGGGCAGCGGCGGCAGCGGGTCACCCTCGGGCAGCCCGGAGTCGACGAAGCCGAGCCAGGCCTGCTCGACGCCGAGGATCGCCCGGGCGGCGTCCATCTCGGCGCGACGAATCTCGCCGATGTTGGCCCAGACGTCGGGGCGATCGAGCTTGGGGTTGAGCACGCTGCCGCGCTCCCCGCCGGTGCACGTCACGACCAGGACATCCACGCCCTCGGCGACGTACTTGGCCATGGTCGCCGCACCCTTGCTCGACTCGTCGTCGGGATGCGCGTGCACGGCCATGAGACGCAGCTGCTCTGCCAACTTCGGCACTCCTCGTCTGTGCCGGCCGGTGGACCGACCGGGCTCGACCGGCTGACCGCCGGGATCGTTCCTCACCGCACCCTGTCGCCGGCCAGCCCCGCAGGGAGTGACCTGCCATTCCTGCCGCTGGACCGGGTGGGAAGATGGACTCTGTCATTCTTGCCGATGCCGCCGACAACAACGCCAGGAGATACCCGCCGGTGACCGAGACGCACGCCACAATTTCAGCAGGCGCTCCGGTATTTCCGGCCGGACGCTACGGCCGTCGCCGGGCGTCCGGCGGTAAACGCCGTCGTACGCTGCTGGCCGCGCTGGTACTGGTGGCGCTCGTGTCGACGCTGACCGTGATCTCGTTCCGGCTCTACCGCCAGTACGGCGATCCGGTCTACGACGCCCAGGTGATCACGTACACCGACATCACGGACAGTCAGGTGGTGGTGGACTTCCGGGTGACCGTTCCGGCGGGCGGATCGGCGGTCTGCGTGCTGCGGGCCCGAACCCACGCGGGTGCCGAGGTGGCCCGTGACCAGATCACCGTGACCGCCGAGCCGGGCAACCGGCACATCACGGCCCGGCACCGCCTGGCCACCACCGAGCGGCCGTTCATCGGCGAGGTCCTGCGCTGCCAACCTCCGTCCTGAGCTGCCCAAACGGCTCCGGGGACGAGGTTCGGAACGCGCCTACCCCCGGTGTCGGATCCGGACACCGGCGGTGATGGCCGACACGCTGTGTCGTACCGCACTGGTAACTTGGTAGTTCACCTGTCAGCCAGCCACGCACAACTGAGGAGAACGCCTGTGTCCACTGGCAACGAGGCGCCCGCCACCTGGCTGTCGCAGGACGCGCACGACCGCCTCCAGGCCGAGCTCGACGAGCACATCGCCAACCGCCCGGCCATCGCCGCCGAGATCAACGCTCGGCGCGAGGAGGGCGACCTGCGGGAGAACGGCGGCTACCACGCCGCCCGCGAGGAGCAGGGCAAGGCCGAGGGTCGCATCCGCTACCTGCAGGAGCTGCTGCGCACCGCGAAGGTTGGCGAGGCGCCGACGGCGGACGCGGTGTCGCCGGGCATGGTCGTGACGATCTACTTCGACGACGACGCCAACGACACCGAGACCTTCCTGCTCGGTTCGCGGGAGATCGCGGCCACCACCGACCTGACCGTCTACAGCCCCGAGTCGGCGCTCGGCAAGGCGATCCTGGGCGGCCGACCTGGGCAGACCTGCACCTACACGGCACCGAGCGGCGCCGACATCAAGGTGACAGTGGTCAGCTTCGAGCCGTTCTCCGGCTGATCGTCGCCGGCCGCACGGCACCACTCAGCGGCTCCGCTTCCGAGGCGTGGCACCACCGGTGTCACGCCTCGGCGGCGAAGACCACCTGGTAGCCGCTGGCCCGCAACGCGCTGATCAGCGTGTCCGAGTGCTCCACGCCCCGGGTCTCCACCGACAGCGCCACCTCCACCTCGCCGAGGCTGAGGTGCGGGTTGGCCCGCTGGTGCTCGACGTCCACCACGTTCGCCCGGTGCTCGGCGATCTGGCTGAGCAACGACGCGAGTTGCCCTGGCCGGTCCGAGCAACGCACGGTCACCCGGAGGTAGCGACCCGCGGCGGCCAGACCGTGCTCGATCACCCGCATCATCAGCAGCGGGTCGATGTTGCCGCCGGAGAGCACCGCGACCACCGGCGTCTCCACCTCGACCACGCCGGCCAGCAACGCGGCGACACCCACCGCCCCGGCCGGCTCGACCACCTGCTTGCCGCGCTCCAGCAGCATCAACAGGGCCCGGGAGATGTCTTCCTCGGAGACCGTCACGATCTCGTCGACCAGCTTGCGCACGTGGTTGAAGGTGATCTCCCCGGGCCGACCGACCGCGATGCCGTCGGCGATCGTGGAGAAGGTGGGCAGCCGGACCGGCTCACCGGCCACCAGCGAGGGCGGGAACGCCGCCGCGCCGGCTGCCTGGACGCCGATGATCCGGACGTCCGGTCGCAACGCCTTCGCGACCACCGCCATGCCCGAGATCAGGCCGCCACCACCGACCCCGGTGATGATCGTCTTCACCTCCGGGCACTGTTCGAGGATCTCCAACGCCACCGTGCCCTGACCGGCGATCACATCGGGGTGGTCGAACGGGTGGATCAACACAGCGCCGGTGCGCTCCGCGTACGTGTGCGCGGCGACCAGCGACTCGTCGACGGTGTTGCCGGCCAACTCGACCTGCGCGCCGTACCCCTTGGTGGCGGCCACCTTCGGCAGCGGCGCGTTGACCGGCATGAAGACGGTGGCGTGCGTGCCGACCAGACCGGCGGCGAGGGCGACGCCCTGCGCGTGGTTGCCCGCGCTCGCCGCGACCACGCCGCGCTCCCGCTCGGCCGCCGACAGCCGGGAGATCCGCACGTACGCGCCCCGCACCTTGTAGGAGCCGGCGCGCTGCACGTTCTCGCACTTGAGCCAGGTCGGCCCGCCCAGTGCCGCGCTGAGCGGGCGGGAGGGCTCCACCGGGGTGGTGCGGATGACACCAGCGAGCAACTCCCGTGCAGCCCGCACGTCGTCGAGACCGACCAGTTCCGTCATGCCCCGATCGTGCCACCCGCCTTCGGAGCCCTCAGCGGCGACACCGGGGGTCGCCAGGGGTGGCCTAGCCGGGTACGCAGCCCGTAACGATCAAGCAGCGGCCGGTGATCCCGTTCCGACCCGGGGGTAGCCGGGGGCGTGCCGTGCCCACGGGGCGGCCATCTCGAACTGGCCGGCCACACCGAGCAGCAGCAGCTCCGAGCCCGGCGGGCCGACCATCTGCACGGCGACCGGCAGGCCGTCCGGGCGGCGGCCGACCGGCACCACGACCGCCGGCAGGCCGGCGATGTTCCACGGTGCGGCGTACGGGGCGTACCGGATGTTGGCTGTCATGTTCGCCCGCCAGGACCGGTCGGACCAGCGTGCCGCCTCCGGCGGCGCGGTGGCCAGCGCCGGGGTGAGCAGCAGGTCGACCGAGTGGTCGGTGAAGAAGTCCACCGACCGTTGCCGCCAGGCGGCCCGGTCGGCCTCCCGTACGTAGCCGCGACGCTGCGCCCACTCGCCGAGCGCGACGTGCCGCCGGGTACGCCGCTGCAGACCTCGCCGGTCCAACCCGGAGGCCCGGACGTCGGTGGCGGCGGCGGCGAACCAGGTGGCGATGCCCCGCAGGCCCAGCGCGGTGGGATAGACCGGATCGGCCGGCACCGTGTCGTGCCCGGCAGCGGCGAGCAGCCGGCCGGCGGCGGCGACGGCGTCCCGGTTGGGCGCGTCCGGTGCGACGCCGCGCACCGGGGAGCGCAGCGAGACGCCCACCCGTAGCCGCTGCGGCGGGACCAGCTTCTCGGGACGCCGACCGGCGAGCACCGAGAAACCGACCGCCGCGTCGGCGACGGTGCTGGTCAACATGCCGTGCTCGGTGAGGCCGAACCAGTCGTCCGCGCCGAGCTGGCAGGGCACCACGCCCCGACCGGGCTTGAGCCCGACCAGACCGCAGCAGGCCGCGGGGATGCGGATCGAGCCGAGACCGTCGTTGCCGTGCGCGATCGGCACCAGCCCGGCGGCCACCGCGGCGGCGGCGCCGCCGGAGGATCCGCCAGGGGTACGCGTGCTGTCCCACGGATTGCGGGTCACCGCGCTGTCGTCGTCGGTGAGTGCCCACAGCCCCAGCTCGGGCATCCGGGTCACACCGAGGATCACCGCGCCGGCACCGCGCAACCGACGCACCACCTCGTGGTCAGCCTCCGCGACGTCGGTGCGCGCGGCCGCCGATCCGTTCCAGGTGGGCAGCCCGGCGACCGGAGTGTTCTCCTTGACCGCCACCGGCACCCCGGCCAGCGGCAGGTTCGCCAGGTCCTCCTGCTCGTCGACCTTCTCCGCCTCGGTGATCGCCTCGCCGCCGCGCACGGCACGGAACGCGGCCAGCTCACGATCGGCACGGCCGATGTACTCGAGGTGGTCGGCGACGACCTGGGTGGCCGACACGTCACCCCGGCGCACGCCCCGGGCGATCTGTTTGGCGGTCGCCCCGACCCAGGTCGCCATGATGTCCTGCACGGCCATCCTCCCCCAGCGGTCAGCCCAGCGCCTGCTCCAGATCAGCGAGTAGGTCGTCGACCGTCTCGATGCCGACAGACAGTCGCACGAGATCGCCGGGAACTTCAAGCGGCGAGCCGGCAGCACTTGCGTGTGTCATCCGACCCGGGTGCTCGATCAGGGATTCCACGCCGCCCAGCGACTCGGCGAGCACGAAGAGTCTGGCGCGGTTGCAGATCTCCACGGCGTGCTCCTCACCGCCGGCGGCACGGAACGAGATCATGCCGCCGAACCGGCGCATCTGCTTGGCGGCCACCTCGTGACCAGGGTGCGAGGGCAGCCCGGGGTAGATCACCTCGGCCACCCTCGCGTGCCCGTCGAGGTACGCGGCGAGCCGCTCGGCGTTGTCGCAGTGCCGGTCCATGCGTACCCCGAGGGTCTTGATGCCCCGCAGGGTGAGCCAGGCGTCGAACGGGCCGTTGATCGCGCCCATCGCGTTCTGGTGGTAGCGCAGTTCCTCGCCGAGCGCGCTGTCCGCGACGACGAGCGCGCCGCCGACCACGTCGGAGTGCCCACCGATGTACTTGGTGGTGGAGTGCACCACCACGTCCGCGCCGTGCGCGATCGGCTGCTGCAGGTACGGCGAGGCGAAGGTGTTGTCCACCACCAGCAGCGCGCCCGCGTCGTGTGCCACGGCGGCCAGGGCGGCGATGTCGGCGATGCCGAGCAGCGGGTTCGTCGGCGTCTCCAGCCAGACGATCTTCGTGCGACCGGGCTGCACGGCCGCCCGGATCGCGGCCGGGTCGGAGACCTTGGCCGGGGTGAACTCCAGGCCCCAGCGCTGGGCGACGCGGGCGAACAGCCGGTACGTGCCGCCGTACGCGTCGTCCGGGATCACCACGTGGTCGCCCGGCTGGCACACGGCCCGCAGCAGGGTGTCCTCGGCCGCCAGGCCGCTGGCGAAGGCGAGCGCCACCGACCCGCCCTCCAGCGCCGCGAGGCACTCCTGGAGCGCGTCGCGGGTCGGGTTGCCCGACCGGCTGTACTCGTAGCCGAGGCGGGGAGCGCCGACGGCGTCCTGCGCGTACGTGCTGGTCTGGTAGATCGGCGGAATCACCGCGCCGGTACGGGCCTCAGGGTCCTGACCGGCGTGGATGGCGAGCGTTTCGAAGCCGTGACTCATTCTGGTGAGGCTAGTGCCCCGTCTCGAGGGCTGGAACGGAACCCGCGCTCCCGCGACTGCCGTTGCGGGAACGCCGACATAGCCTGGGTCGATGAGCGGGTGCGTGTTCTGCGGGATCGTCGCGGGCGAGGTGCCGGCGTTCCGGGTGGCCGACACCCCGGACGGGGTCGCCTTCCTGGACACCCGGCCGGTGTTCAGGGGGCACGTGCTGGTGGTGCCCCGGGTCCATCTGGTGACCCTGGCCGAGTTGCCCTCCGATCTGCTGCCCGGCTACTTCGCGCTGGTGCGGCGGGTGGCGGTGGCCGTGGAGACCGGTCTCGGGGCCGGTGGGACGTTCGTGGCGATGAACAACAAGGTGTCCCAATCGGTGCCCCACCTGCACACGCACGTGGTACCCCGGACCAAGGGGGACGGGCTGCGCGGGTTCTTCTGGCCGCGCACGCGGTACGACGACGACACCCAGGCCCAGACGTACGCCGACCAGGTTGCCGCCGCCCTTCCGATGGGGTCTGACTCACGCTGACGCGGGTAAGGAAGCTGAACCCACCGGTGTTACACGCTGGGAGAGGTACGAGAGGAGATCCCCACCGTGTTCTTGCGCCGTATGAACGCCGAGATGATTTCGCCCGACCAGGCCCTCCCGGGCCGCCAGATCGCCATGCCCGTCGCTGACCGGCACGAGGTGCTGGGCACCCAGCTGAAGGGCCCGTTCCCCGAGGGGCTGCAGGTCGCCGTCTTCGGCATGGGCTGTTTCTGGGGAGCCGAGCGGCTGTTCTGGACGCTGCCCGGCGTTTACACCACCTCCGCCGGCTACGCCGGTGGCATCACCAGGAACCCGACGTACGAGGAGACGTGTTCCGGTCGGACCGGGCACGCCGAGGTCGTCCAGGTGGTGTACGACCCCAGCAAGATCACCTATGAGGACCTGCTGAAGGTCTTCTGGGAGAACCACGACCCGACCCAGGGCATGCGCCAGGGCAACGACGTGGGCACCCAGTACCGGTCGGCGATCTACACGACCACCGACGAGCAGCGGGCCATCGCCGAGTCGTCCCGGGATGCCTTCCAGCCGATCGTGACGCGAGCCGGCAAGGGTGAGATCACCACCGAGATCGCTCCGCTCGACAGCTACTACTTCGCCGAGGACTATCACCAGCAGTACCTGGCCCCGACGAAGAACCCGAACGGTTACTGCAACCACGGCCCGAACGGGCTGAGCTGCCCGGTCGGCGTCGCACGAGTCGGCGGCTGACCACCGCCATTGCGTTAACTGGCAAGGCCACTGGGTTTCGAACCCAGTGGCCTTGTTCGGTGTTGGGGTCATTTCCGGCCCGAGTGTCGTATCCGCCCGGCGCCGTTCGTAGCGAAGATGGAGGCAGACAAGGGTCCGCCCGGGACGAGGGAGCAGACATGGCCGAATACCTCATCTACTTCAACCAGCAGTGGGTGGGCGACCATACTGAGGAGTGGTTTCGCGGGCGCGGGCCACTGGCCGCGGCGGTCGTGGACGAGATCAAGGCGGCCGGGGCGTACGTGTTCGCCGGGGGCCTGGAAGAGGACGGCCCCGTCTCCAGTGCCGACGCCACGAGCGGCACGTTGAGGTTCACCGACGGGCCCTACGTCGAAACCAAGGAGTGGCTGGGCGGGCTGACCGTGGTGGACGTGGCCGACGAGGAAACGGCCCGGATGTGGGCCGGCAAGCTCGCGGAAGCATGCGGCTGGCCACAGGAGGTCCGACGGTTCGGCCACCTGCCGCAACCCGCTGACGAGTGAGGCGGCCGGGCATTCCCGTTTGGCCCTGTGATCGAAATCCGTTGCCGAGCCCGGCGAGGCTCGATAACGTGGCCGTACACGTGAAAGGAGGTGGTCCAGACTTGTATAGCAATCGGACTCGTGAGGTGGCTGTCAGCTAGCCGCTGTCCTCGACAGTGATCGGTCCGCCCTAAGGCGGGCACCAGCACCATCGTCGAGACCGTGTGGCAGCGGTGCGGCGAATCCACGACAGCCACCCGACCCCCGGGGTGCCGGCCAAGTCCAGCCGGCCCGCGCACCAGCGCGGAGCGCCCCGGGGGTCGCTCCATATCCGGGGGAGCGGCGATGTCCATGCGCGAGCTGGTGGTGCTGGGGACGGCCAGCCAGGCGCCGACCCGCCAGCGCAACCACAACGGGTACGTGCTGCGCTGGGACGACGAGGTGATCCTCTTCGACCCGGGTGAGGGCAGCCAGCGTCAGCTCCTGCACACCACTGTCACCGCCACCGACCTGACCCGGATCTGCGTCACCCACTTCCACGGCGACCACTGCCTCGGCCTGCCCGGCACCATCCAGCGGCTCTCCCTGGACCGGGTGGCGCACCCGGTGGCCGTGCACTTTCCCGCCGGCGGCGCCGAGTATTTTGCCCGGCTCCGGCACGCCACCTCCTTCTACGAGACCGCCGAGCTGCGGGTCGAGCCCATCGAGGCGGACGGGCAGCGGATCACCCTGGGCTGCGGCACGCTGGAGGCACGCCGGCTGCGACACCCCATCGAGACGTACGGGTACCGGCTGGTCGAGCCGGACGGCCACCGGATGCTGCCGGAGAAGCTGACCGCGTACGGCATCGCCGGGCCGGCCGTCGGCGAGCTGATCCGCGTCGGGCACCTGGACCTCAACGGACGCCGCGTCACCCGCGACGAGGTGAGCGTGCCCCGGCCCGGGCAGCGGTTCGCGTTCGTGATGGACACCGGCCTCTGCGACGGGGTGTACGCCCTCGCCGAGCACGCCGACCTGCTGGTCATCGAGTCGACCTTCCTGGAGTCGGAGGCCGCGCTCGCCGCCGAGGTCGGCCACCTGACCGCGGCGCAGGCCGCCCGGGTGGCGACCGAGTCCGGGGTACGCCGGCTCGTGCTCACCCACTTCTCCCAGCGCTACAGCGACCCGCGCCGGTTCCACGACGAGGCACGCGCGCACTTCGACGGTGACCTGATCATCGCCGAGGACCTGACCACGGTGCAGCTCCCACCCCGCCGGGTAGCCTCGGCCGGGTGACCGTCACGCTCCGCCCCGCGACCGATGCCGATCTGATGGCGGTGGGTGCCCTGCACCAGCGCTCCCGGGTCGCCGCGTACTCCGCCTTCCTGCCGGCCGAGGCGCTGGCCGACCCGACGCCGGAGGCGATGGGCCGGTACTGGGTCGAGCGGTGGCAGTGGGAGCGCGACACCCACCGGATGACCGTGGCCGAGCGGGCCGGGGAGTTGGTCGGGTTCAGCCACCTGGGCCCGGACGACGAGGACGACCCGGCCACCGGGCTGCTCAACGCGATCCATCTCGACCCGGCCGAGCAGGGCCGCGGCACCGGCCGCGCGCTGATGGTCGACGCGTTGGACGCCATGCGGGCACGGGCCTGGCGACGCGCTGTGCTGTGGGTGCTCCGGGACAACGCCCACGCTCGCGCCTTCTACGAGCGCGGCGGCTGGACGCCCACGGGCGACGAACGAGACGAGACGATCGGCTCGGCGCCAACCCGACAACTCCGCTACACCCGAAACCTCTAACCCACCCCACCCGCCCCGCCCCGCCCCGCCCCGCCCCGCCTCGCCCCACCCCGCCTCGCCTCGCCCCGCCCCGCCTCGCCTCGCCGATCTTGCACTTTCTGCAGCGACAAAGCGCCGCAACAGCGACCTTCACGCGACAGCAAGTGCAAGATCGGCGGGGCGGGGGTAGGGGTAGGGGCGGGGCGGGGTGGGGGCAGGGCGGGGTGGGGGCAGGGCGGGGCGGGGCGCGGTTTAGTTGGCGCCTAGGTGGGCCAGGAGGTCTTGGCGGGTTAGGACGCCCTTGGGCTTGCCGTCGACCAGGACCAGCGCCGCGTCGGACTTCTCCAGCAGGCCCACGGCCTCGCTCACCGGCTGACCGCCGCCGATCATCGGCAGTGGGTCGCCCATGTGCCGCTCGATCGTGTCGTGCAGGTGCGCCTGGCCGGTGAACAACGCGTCGAGCAGGTCCCGCTCGGCGATCGAGCCGGCCACCTCGCCGGTCACCACGGGCGGCTCGGCCTTGAGCACCGGCAGTTGCGAGACGCCGTACTCGCGCATGTAGTCGATCGCGTCACGGACCGTCTCGGTGGGGTGCACGTGCACCAGCTCGGGTAGCCCGCCCGGCTTGCTGGCCAGCGCGTCGGCCACCGTCGGCTCCGCGCCGGAGTTGTCGAGGAAGCCGTACCGGGCCATCCACGAGTCGTTGAAGATCTTGGAAAGGTAGCCCCGGCCGCCGTCCGGCAGCAGCACCACCACCACGTCCTCGGGGCCGGCCTTGCGGGCGACCTCCAGCGCGGCGACCACCGCCATCCCGCAGGAGCCACCGACCAGCAGCCCCTCCTCACGGGCCAGCCGTCGGGTCATCTCGAAGGACGCCTTGTCGGAGACCTCGACGATCTCGTCGGCAACACCCTGGTCGTACGTCTCCGGCCAGAAGTCCTCGCCGACGCCCTCCACCAGGTACGGCCGGCCGGTGCCGCCGGAGTAGACCGAGCCCTCCGGGTCGGCGCCGATGACCCGCACCCGCCCCTCGGAGGCCTCCTTGAGGTACCGGCCGATGCCGGAGATGGTGCCGCCGGTGCCGACGCCCGCAACGAAGTGGGTCAACCCGCCTTCGGTCTGCTTCCACAGCTCCGGGCCGGTGGTCTCGTAGTGCGAGCGCGGGTTGGCCGGGTTGCTGTACTGGTTGGGCTTCCAGGCGCCGGGAATCTCCCGGGTCAGCCGGTCGGAGACGTTGTAGTACGAGCGCGGGTCCTCCGGGGCGACTGCGGTCGGGCACACCACCACCTCGGCGCCGTACGCCCGGAGCACGTCCTGCTTGTCCTGGCTGACCTTGTCGGGGCAGACGAAAACGCACTTGTAGCCCTTGAGCTGGGCCACCAGGGCCAGCCCGACACCGGTGTTGCCGCTGGTCGGCTCGACGATGGTGCCGCCGGGCTTGAGCAGGCCGGCGGCCTCGGCGTCCTCCACCATCCGCAGCGCGATCCGGTCCTTCACCGAGCCGCCCGGGTTGAGGTACTCCACCTTGGCGAGCACGGTGGCCTGGATGCCCTCGGTGACGCTACGCAGGCGTACCAGCGGGGTGTTGCCGATCATGTCGACGACGTTGTCGTAGTACTGCACGGTGTGCCCTTCGTTGCGGCGCCGGCGATGGCGGCCGGGCAGACGTTTCCTCGCCGCCCAGCGTACGTGCCGTCAGGGCACCAGCCGCCCGGGGATGACAGA
This sequence comes from Micromonospora arborensis, assembly GCF_003205615.1. Lineage (GTDB taxonomy): Bacteria > Actinomycetota > Actinomycetes > Mycobacteriales > Micromonosporaceae > Micromonospora > Micromonospora arborensis. The sequence continues at coordinate 18,300 of NZ_PYBV01000006.1, forward strand.
GCTGCGGCGGGTCTCCCACTCCAGGAAGCGATCGGTTTCGGCGAGCACGCTGCCGGCCAACCAGGTGATCATGACCGCATCGTCGGCCAACCCGAAGATGGCCAGCGGGATCTCCGGGAGCAGGTCGATCGGCGACACGATGTACGCCGTCGCCGCGGTCATCAGGGCCAGCCGGAGGCCGCCGTCGTACTCCCCTCTGGTGGTGGCCCGGATCATCCGGGGCAGCGCGGCCAACCGCGTGCCCAGCGACGGCCCACCGCGAGCCCCGGCCGCCAGGGCCCGCGCCAGGGCCGTGAACGCCGCGCTGCGCTTCAGTGTCTTCCCCATCGTCGCGCTCCTCTCCGCCGGATCAGCGTGGCGGGTCGACGCAAGCCGGCCGGCCTCTCCCGCACAGATACCCCGGTGCGTCGGTTTCCAGGCACCCGCGTGCCGTCACGACGACAGCGGCGTGTCGGGGCGGCGCGATAATGTCGCGGTATGGGGGTGGCTGATTCCGTCGTACCCGGTGGCGAACGCTGGCGACAGGCCCGGCGGTTCGCCCGGCTGGCGGCGATCGGGACGGGTGTCACCGCGGTGGCCGCGGTGGCGACCGGCGGGGTGCTGCTCGGCCAGGCCCGGCAGGCCCGACGCACCATCCCGATGGCCGAGGCGCCGCCACCGCGCTGCGACGGGATCTACGGCGCGAAGTTCCCCGGCCCAGCGCTCACCATGGTCGTGCTCGGTGACTCCTCGGCCGCCGGCTACGGCGTGCACCGCCGCCGGGAGACACCCGGCGGGCTGCTCGCCACCGGCCTGTCCCGTCGACTGCACCGGCCGGTGCAGGTGCATCGCTTCGCGGTGGTGGGCGCGATCTCCGCGGCGCTCCGCCACCAGGTGGAGGCGGCGTTGGAGTGCCGACCCGACATCGCGGTGATCCTCATCGGTGGCAACGACATCACCAACCGCACCCCTCGCGGGTTGGCGGTGCGCTACCTCGTCGAGGCGGTGCACAGTCTGCGCGACGCTGGCTGCGAGGTGGTCGTCGGCACCTGCCCCGACCTGGGCGCGATCCGCCCGATCCAGCCGCCTCTGCGCTGGCTGGCGCACCGGTGGAGCCGCCAGCTCGCCGCAGCTCAGACGGTAGCGGTGGTCGAGGCGGGCGGTTGGACGGTCTCCCTCGGTGATCTGCTCGGCCCTCGGTTCGCCGCCGAGCCGACCCGCATGTTCGCCTGGGACCGGTTCCACCCCTCCGCCGAGGGTTACGCGATGGCCGCCGCCGCGCTCCTGCCGACGATGTTGTCCGCGCTCGGCGCAGGGCAGGAACGACGGGCCACACCGACTCGGGGCGAGGGCGTACGGTCGCTGGCAGAGGCCGCCCAGGAGGCGGCCCGGCACGCGGGCACGGAGGTGAGCGGCACCCAGGTCCGGGGCCACGACCGGGGGCCGGCCGGCCGGTGGGCGCAGTTGCGCCGCCGGGCGTTCTTCGGTGTCGGCGCGGTGCCGGAGCACGGGTCCGCCCCGGACACCTCGACAGTGGAGGGACTGGCATGAACGAGCGCAGCGAGCGGGGCGTGACCGCCGGCCTCGCCGGCCGGCTGGGTCGGGCGGCGGCACTCTCGCTGCTGGCCGGCACCGTGGGAGGCGCCGCCGTGCTGGCCGGTGAGGCGTTCGTCGCCCGGCACCGACGCTACGCCCAACCGGAGCTGGGGCTGGCCCTGCGGGCCACGATCGGCCGATCGGGCGCTCCGCCGCTGCGGCTGGTGCTGCTCGGCGACTCGTCGGCCCTGGGGGTGGGTGTCGACCGTCTCGAGGACACCATCGGCGGGCAGTTGGCCAACCTGCTCGCCGAGGGCCCGACCGGCCGGCGCGTGCACCTGTCCAGCGTCGGCGTCTCCGGGTCCCGCTCGACGGACCTGGCCACCCAGGTCGCCCGGGCCCTGCTCGGTGAACGACCGGACGTGGCGCTGATCCTGATCGGCGCGAACGACGCCACCGGTCTGCGCCGACCGTCCGACGCTTCGGCCTATCTGGGCGCGGCGGTGCACCGGCTGCGCGAGGCACGGGTCGAGGTGGTGGTGGGCACCTGCCCCGATCTCGGCGCGGTTCGTGCGATCGCGCCTCCGCTACGCCAGGTGGTCGGCTGGTCCGGGCGTCGGATGGCCCGTGCACAGACGACGGCCGTGCTGGACGCGGGCGGCTCGGTGGTCGACCTCGCCACCGAGACCGGGCCGGTGTTCCGCGCCGACGCGGGGACGCTCTGCCACGACGGCTTCCACCCCTCCGCCGACGGCTACCGGGTGTGGGCGCATGCGCTGCTGCCGGCCATCGCCGCCGCGGCGACGGTCGCGACCCGACGCTAGATCACCCCGACCGGGGTGACATTTCCCGCCGCGCCGGCTTCTTCCGCGCCATGTTACCGGCGGGTTAACGTTGGCCCATGCCGATTGAGTCGTCCCGCGACGCCGTCATCGTCGCCACCGCCCGCTCCCCCATCGGCCGGGCGCACAAGGGGTCCCTGCGCGACGTCCGCCCCGACGACCTCGCCGCGACCATCGTCCAGGCCGCCCTGGACAAGATCCCCCAGCTCGACCCGACCACGATCGACGACCTCTACCTCGGGTGCGGCCTGCCCGGCGGCGAGCAGGGCTTCAACATGGCCCGGGTGGTTTCCACCCTCCTCGGTCTGGACACTGTGCCCGGCGCCACGCTGACCCGCTACTGCGCCTCGTCGTTGCAGACCACCCGGATGGCGATGCACGCGATCCGGGCCGGCGAGGGCGACGTGTTCGTTTCCGCCGGTGTGGAGATGGTTTCCCGTTACGCCCGGGGCAGCTCCGACGGGCTGCCACCCGAGGCGCAGGCCCTGGTCGGCGGCGGCTGGGAGAATCCCCGCTTCGGGGCGGCCGGTGAGCGCTCGAAGCGCCGCGCGCAGGGCGGCGCCGAGGCGTGGACCGACCCGCGCGAGGCCGGTGAGCTGCCCGACATCTACCTGACCATGGGGCAGACCGCGGAAAACCTGGCCCAGGTGTACGACGTGACCCGCGCCGACATGGACGAGTTCGGCGTACGCAGCCAGAACCTCGCCGAGAAAGCCATCGCCGACGGCTTCTGGGCCCGGGAGATCACCCCGGTCACCACGCCGAACGGCACCGTGGTGAGCAGCGACGACGGTCCCCGCGCCGGCGTCACCCTCGACGCGGTCGCCGGACTGAAGCCGGTGTTCCGCCCGGACGGCCGGATCACCGCGGGCAACTGCTGCCCGCTCAACGACGGCGCGGCCGCCGTGGTGGTGATGAGCGCCCAGCGGGCCGAGGAACTCGGCCTCACCCCGCTGGCCCGGATCGTCTCCACCGGGGTGACCGCCCTGTCGCCGGAGATCATGGGTCTCGGGCCGGTCGAGGCGTCCCGGCAGGCGCTGCGCCGGGCCGGCATGACCATCGACGACGTCGACCTTGTCGAGATCAACGAGGCGTTCGCCGCGCAGGTCATCCCCTCCTACCGCGAGTTGGGCATCCCGGAGGAGAAGCTGAACGTGATGGGTGGTGCGATCGCGGTCGGTCACCCGTTCGGCATGACCGGCGCCCGGATCACCGGCACCCTGCTCAACGCCCTGGAATGGCACGACAAGACCATCGGCCTGGAGACCATGTGCGTGGGCGGCGGCCAGGGCATGGCCATGGTGCTCGAACGACTCAGCTGAGCCTGGGCCTACCGGCCGCGACGCTCGCCGGGTCGACGTCAGAGCGCGCTGCGGGTCGCCGTCACCTCGGCGGCGGCCCGCGCCAGCGTCTCGGCCCCCGGGCCGGCGGCCACCAGATCGGCCGCCACGACCCGCAACTGGTCGGGCAACGCCAGGTCGTTGTCGAGCCGGGGCACCACCCGCCGGGGCTCACCCTCGGCGTCAGCGGCCAGGTTGGCGATCTCCTGCACCAACCGGTGCACCAGGTCGGCACGGGACACGTTGCCGGCGGTCGCGACCGCTGCCCACCGCGGCGGCTGCCAGTGCCCGACCTGACGGACCAGCAACTGCACGGCCTGATCCAACTCCGCTGCGCTCATCGCCGCCGAGTCTACGGCCGGCACCGGCACCGCCACGGCGGGCCGGTCAACGGCGTAGGTAGCTGAGCAGCCGCAGGATCTGCCAGTAGAGGAACACCAACCCGGTGAGCAGGCCGAACGCGCTCAGCCACGCGTACCGGCGGGGTCGACCGTCGCGCACCGAACGCTCGACGAGGTCGAAGTCGAGGATGAAGCTGAACGCCCCGGCGATGATGGCCACCACCGAGAAGGCGTACGGCACCCAACCGACCTCCCCACTGACGCTGTAGACCGCCAGACCCGGTCGTCCGGAGATCAGGTACGACACCAGGTTGACCACGCTGAGCACGGCGATGCCGAGCAACGTGCCGATCACCAGCCGAGCCAGCCGGGGCGTCGCCCGGATCACCCGGGCCCGGTAGAGCGCCGCCATGCCGAGGAAGACGCCGAAGGTGCCGGCCACCGCCTGCACCACGATGCCCGGGTAGACCTGCTCGAAGGTGCGACTCGCCACCCCCAGCAGCAGACCCTGGAGCACGGCGTAGCCGACAATCGGCGCCGGGTTGGTGATCCCCCGCAACGAGATGACCAAGACCAACGCGATGGAGGCGAGGGCGCTGCCGGCCAGCGCGGCGCCGAGCCACACCGCGTCGGGGATCACCGCCCAGGACACCACCGCCGCCGCGCCGGTGACCAGCAGCAGCCCGACGGTACGGGTCACCACGTCGTCGACGGTCATCGGCTCGACGTCACGGGCGCCGAGCACCCGGGCCTCCACCCGGCCGGTCTCGTCCAGCCGGTTGAGCACCGGGTTGTTACTGCGCACCGCTGCCTCCTTCGCCCGCGTACCCCCAGGGCTTGTGTCAAAGCCTCGCAGTCACTCTCCCCCGGGTGGCCCGGCGGCGGCGGGAAAACGGCGCTGACGACGGCGCCCGCCCCCGCCAGAGCGGGAACGGGCGCCGGTCGACAGTGCGGACGAGGTCAGTCGTCGCCCTGGAAGTAGCTCAGCAGGCGCAGGATCTCGATGTAGAGCCAGACCAGGCTGACCAGGATGCCGAACGCGGCCACCCAGGAGTAGCGCTGCGGCAGGCCCATCCGGACGCCGTCCTCGATCTCCTTGAAGCTGAGCACGAAGCTCAGCGAGGCGACCACGATGCAGACCAGGCTGAAGCCGATCGCCAGCGGGCTGCCGTCGCGCAGACCGGTGTTGATGCCGAACAGCGCCAGCACCAGGTTGATCAACATGACGGCGAAGAGGCCGGTGATCACCGCGGTCATGCCCTTGACGAAGACCGGGGTGGCCCGGATGAACTTCGCCTTGTAGAGCATGGTCATCACGAAGAAGATGCCGAAGCTCGCCACGGCAGCCTGGAGCACGATGCCGTCGTACGCCGACTCGAACGCCTTGCTGATCATGCCGACCAGGACGCCCTCGACGACCGCGTACGCGATGACCAGCGCCGGGTTGGCCATCCGGGAGAACGAGATGATCAGGCCGAGCACCAGCGTGACCGCCAGCGCGCCGATCCAGGCGGTGCTGACCAGCGCGTCGGGCACGAGCACCCAGGCGGCCGCGGCGGTGATGCCGAGGATGCCAAGCAGAGCGACGGTCTTGACGACGACATCGTCGACCGTCATCGGCGCCACGGTGGGCGGCGCGGCCGGGTAACCGGCCTGGGACGGGTACTGCTGGGGAATGCCGGGCTGTCCGTACGGACCGGCCGGGGCGTACCCGGCGGAGCGCTCCCGCTCGGCCGCCTGGCCGAGCCGGGCGAGCACCGGGTTCGAGGTCTTCACTGTCTGGCCTCCCTCAGGGGGTCGTTTGCACGTGAACGTGCCCTCCAAGAGTAAACGGCGCAACCAAGTCCTGGTGATCACGAATGAGAATGCGTCGAGGTGACTGGTGCCCGGGGCGGGGGTCGAACCCGCACGCCTTTCGGCAGCCGCTTTTAAGGCGGCCGTGTCTGCCTTTCCACCACCCGGGCGGGTGGCACCGGCGCGCCGACACGCACGGTGCAGTGTCACCGTAGCCGGTTAGCGGCGACCCGACGTACCCAGCAGGGCTGGCCACATTAGGGTCGATGCCGTGAGCAGCGCAGCCCCCACGGCCCCCGACGCCGCCCCTGAGCAGGCTTTCCGCCTCGCCGGTCGGGTCAAGAGCCGACCACGGGCCACCCGTCTGCTGGCCGCCGTCAGCCGACACCGTGCGGATCTACTAGTCGCGCTGATCTGCGTGATGCTGGCCGGCTGGCTCACCCACGGGTTGTGGCCCGACCCGAGTGGCCGCATCCTGGCACTCAACCCGGAGGACCAGACCCTGTACGAGTGGTTCCTGGCGGTCGACGCCCGCGCGCTGCTCGGCGACTTCAACCTGCTCACCGACCGACTCAACGCGCCCGACGGCGTCAATCTGATGGCCAACACGTCGGTGATCGCCCTCGGCATCGTCTTCGCGCCGGTCACCCTGCTGCTGGGTGCGCCGGTCACGTTCGCGCTGCTGGCCGCCGCCAACCTCGCCGGCACGGCCGTCGCCTGGTACCTGCTGTTCCACCGCACGCTGCGCACCCGCCGGTTCGCCGCAGCGCTCGGCGGCGGGTTGTGCGGGTTCGGCCCGGGCATGGTCTCGCAGACCAACAGCCACCTGCACATGACCGCCCAGTGGCTGGTGCCGGTGATCGTCTGGCTGGTGGTCCGCCTGCTGCGGGCAGCCGACCCGGGGCCGGTGGCACCCGACGAGACCGGTCGTACCCGGCCCGCCGGGCCGGATCGCCGACGGATGTTCACCTCCGCGGCAGGGCTGGCCGCCGCGGTCACCGTGCAGGTCTTCATCGGCGAGGAGGTGCTCTTCCTCGCCGCCGTCACGCTGCTGGTGATGGCGATCGGCTACGCCGTGGTGGACCGGGACCTGGCCCGCCGGGCGCTGCCCGGGTTCGCCGGCGGGCTGGCGATCGCCGCCGGGCTCGCCCTGCTGGTGCTCGGCTACCCGCTCTGGTTCCAGTTCGCCGGGCCGCAGGGGGTTGCCGACGGCATGTTCACCCCGGCCTACTTCTCCGCCGACCTGAGCAGTTGGTGGACGGTCTCCCCGCTGTCGGTGGCCGGCAGCACCGAATCCGCCCGGCTGACCACCGGTCCGGCCGAATACAACACCTTCCTCGGCTGGCCCCTGCTGCTGGTGGCCGTGGTCTGCGCGATCTGGGTCGGGCGACGCCGGTTGGTCTTCGCCTGCGTCGTGGCGGGCCTGGTGATGGGTGCGCTGTCGCTCGGCCCCGAGGTGGTGCTCGGCGGCACCAAGACGGCGCTCCCCGGCCCGTACGCCCTGATCGGCGGGCTACCGGTGGTGGATGGCGCGTTGCCGATGCGGTTCGCGCTGGCACTGTTGCCGATCGTCGCGACGCTGCTGGTGCTGGCGGTCGACCGGGCTCTGCGCAGCACCGGTCGGGCGCGGCGGCTGGTGCCACTGGCCGTCGGCGCGGCGCTGCTGCCGATCTTCCCGACCCCCCTGCCGACCGCCGAACGACCCGCCGTGCCGGAGTTCATCAGCGGCGGCCACTGGCGGCAGTGCGTACGCCCCGGCGGGGTGCTGGTTCCGGTGCCGCTGCCCACGCCCAAGGAACCCTGGCCGATGCGCTGGCCGACCGCCGCCAACGCCGCTTTCGGTCTACCCGAGGGGTTCTTCATCGGCCCCTACGGGCGGGGCGGCACCGCCGCGATGGGTACCTACAAGCAGCCGACCTCCGCTCTGCTGGCGGATGTCGCCCGGCGCGGTGACCAACCGGCCATCGGCGATGAACAACGCCGTCAGGCCGCCCGGGACGCGGACTTCTGGGGTGCCTCCTGCGTGGCGTTGACCGACGACGCCCCGCACGCCGACAGCCTCCGCGCCACCCTGGAACAGCTCTACGGCCCCGCGACCCGCCTGGCCGACGCCTGGATCTGGCGGGTCTGACCGACAAACGCCGCCGCCCCCACTCCGCGGTTCGGCGGGGCAGGGGCGGGCGGGGCTACGTCAGACGCGGGGCGCGCTCACCGGCTGGGAAGCCTCGACGAACTCCTCGCGCGGGTCGTGCAGCTGCCCCAGGGCAACCACCTCACGCTTGAGGAAGAACGCCAACGACCAGTCCACCACCACGCGGACCTTGCGGTTGAACGACGGGATCCGGCTCATGTGGTACGCCCGGTGCATGACCCAGGCCGGCCAGCCGGTCATCTTGATCCCGTACACCTGGGCCACACCCTTGTGCAGGCCGAGGCTCGCGACGCTGCCGGCGTGCTTGTGCTTGTAGTCCACCGGCTCACGGCCCCGGAGCACGGCCACGATGTTGTCGGCCATCCGGGAGGCCTGGCGCACCGCGTGCTGCGCGCTCGGCGAGCAGAAGTTGCCCGGCTCCTTGGTGAGGTCCGGCACGGCGGCGCAGTCGCCGGCGCTCCACGCACCCTCGACCACCTGGTCACCGTCGACGATCTGGAGAGTGGGCAGGCAGGTGACCCGCCGACGGTCGTCGCGCGGGAAGTCGGTCGAGTCCAACATCGGGGACGGCTTCACGCCGGCCGTCCACACGATCGTGTCGGACCGGAAGCTGTCACCGTCGGAGAGCTTGACCACCCCGTCGACGCAGGACTCGAGCCGGGTGTCCAGCCGAATGTCCATGTTGCGCTTCGTCAACTGCTGCACGGTGTAGGCGCCCATGTCCCGGTCGACCTCGGGCAGCACCCGCTGGGTGGCCTCGACCAGCACCCAGCGAACCTCGTCCTGCTTGAGCTCGGGGTAGTACCGCAGGGCGTCGCGAGCCATGTCCTCCATCTCGGCGAGCGCCTCGATGCCGGCGTACCCACCGCCGACGAACGTGAAGGTCAACGCCGAACGGCGGACCTCCGCATCCGGCGTGGCCGCTGCCACGTCGAGACGGTCCAGCACGTGGTTGCGCAGGTAGATCGCCTCGCCGATGGTCTTGAACCCGATGCCCTGCTCGTGCAGGCCGGGAATCGGCAGGGTGCGGGAGACCGAACCCGGTGCCACGATCACGTGGTCGTACGTGATCTCCCGGGCCGGGCCGCTGATCGGCTGAACAGTGGCCACCTTGCGGTCGTGCTCGATTCGCGTGACCGTGCCGGCCACCATCTTGCACCGCCGCAACTCCCGCCGCAGCGGCACCACAGAGTGCCGCGGGGAGATGTTGCCCGCCGCCGCCTCCGGCAGGAACGGCTGATAGGTCATGTGTGGCTGGGGATCCACCACCATGACCTCAGCCTCACGGGAGCTGAGCTTCTTCGACAGGCGCAGCGCGGCATACAGACCGACGTGCCCGGCACCAACCACAAGGATCCGCTTCGGATTCACGTTGTCTATCTTTCCCCGGCCGGCTCAGGTAATCCCGCTCGCGCCCCCCATCTGTGACGGAGCACAACCCCTGTGACCTGCGTAACTCTCATTTCACAGGCGTCACCGGCGCCGCAGGAGCCAGCCCAGCAACGCCGCCGTCCCCACCGCCACCAACAGCCCCAGCACTGTCACCCACTGATATCCGGCTCCCCCGCCGACGCCCGCGGCCTGCAACAACAGCACCCCCAGCACTGCGGTGCCCAGCAGGACGGCCCCCGACCGCAGCAACCACCGGGTGATCAGCTCGGGGTCCACCACCGCGTCGTAGGGCAGCAGCGCGGCCAGCGCGCAGAGGGTGTGCCCCAGGTAGAGCAGGGCGGCGATGGCGAGCAGCCGCCAGAGCGCGACCGGGCGGCCGTACCCGTCCGTGGCGAGCAGCCAGCCGCCGACCGTGACCAACGCCGTGAAGGTCGCCCAGACCCGGCGGGGGCCGAAAGCGGGAAGCAGTGCGGCGCCCGCTAGAAACAGGACTGGCCGCCCGGGAAGCACCTCGGCGGGGAAAGCCAGGACGAACCCGGCGAAGACGGTGCCGAAGATCCCGGCCCGAACCAACAACGGGGCGACGCTGATCCGACCGACAGCGTTCTGGGCCGCCCGGACCCGCCCGGTGACAGCGTCGATCATCTGCACCTACCCCCGTTCGCGACTCTCACCGGCCACCGACCCTTGGTGCCGTCGCCAGCCGGGCCACGTCCCGCAACACCTGGTCCAGACTGCCGGCGCCGGCCCAGCGCACCACCGGTACGCCGTGTTCCCGGAGCTGGCCGATCATGACTTCGCGATCCAGGCGCCACAGCCGGTACGCCACCTCGGCCCAGGCCTGGTCCTTCGGCGGCGCCAACTCGGTCGGCAACGTGTCGACGGCCACCACGAACCGCCCGGCACGGGTCAGCCGGGCGAGCATCTGCGCCGACCGTTCGTCCAGCAGCGGGGTGAGCACCACCACCAACGCGTCCGAGGAGAGCAACTGCGGGCCGAACACCTGGTCGTACGGCTCGTGCGAGGAAGACTGGACACGGACGTCGAGAAGCCACTCCAGGACCGTCAGGTACTGCCGACGCCCGGCGGCCGGCCGCAGCCGGCGAGCTGCCGGCCCGTACTCCAGCAGGGACACCCGGTCGCCGCGGTGCAGGTAGTGCTCGGCGATCGCGGCGGTGGCCCGGACGGTGGTGTCCAGCACCGAGGCGGCGCCGCTCACCCCGCCGGAGCGGCCAGCCTCGGCGAGCACGTCGAGCAGCACCACCACCTCCGCGTCGCGGTCGGAGAGAGTGGCGGCCACGTGCAGTTGCCGGGCGCGCAACGACACCCTCCAGTCGATGCGGCGCAGCCGGTCCCCGGGGCCGAAGATCCGTACGCCGGCCAGCTCGCCGCCCTCGCCGGGTCGGCGGGAGTGGTGCGCCCCGACCAGGCCGGCGGCGCGGGGCATGGCCTCCACCGCCTCGAACGGCTCGGTACGCGGGTACACCCGCACCCGGACCGGCTCGGTGATCACCGCCCGGGAGACCAGCAGGCCACCCGCCGTGGCGACCCGGGCACCGGCCGGGCCGACCGGGTGCCGGCCCCAGCGCAGGGCACGGCCGGACAGTTCCAGGTCCACCGCCGCACCGGTGGGCACCGACGTCACGAACGGCCGGTCGGCGATGGAACGGGCCGTGCCACTGGCCGGCGTCTCTCCGCCGGTCGGCCTCGTGGTGGTAGGTGGCACCTCGTCGACGGATTCGTCGTGGGCGAAGCCGGCCCGGTCCACGCGCAGCCACGGCGACACGCGGGAACGCAGCACCACCAGGTCGTAGTCGACCGTGTCCGGGTTGCCGACGCTCACCGCGGCGGTCACCTCGCCGCCCTCGACCAGCGGCCCGTCGTCACCCGGGGTGATCCACACCCGCGGCAGCGCCGTGGGCCGTCGGCGCAGCGCGTACGCGGTGCCCAGCGCGAACGGGGCGGCCAGCACGATCAGGTCGACCCGCCCCAGCAGCACCCCTGCCACCAGCAGCAGGCCGGCGAGCAGCACCGCCCGGCCGAGCGCCGGGGTGGGCGCCCAGCCGGCAGCCGCTTCCGGCTCGGTGGCTCTCGGCACGGTCGGTCCCGTCATCAGTGCCGCGGCCCGCCTGCCGCGTAGCTGGGTAGCGCGCCACTGGCCGGGGCGGGGGTGGCCTCCAGCACCTCGCCGACGACGAACGCCGGGTCGACGCGACGCAACCACATCTCCGGGCGCAGCGTGATCCGGTGGGCCAGGGCGGGCGCCGCCACCTCCTTGACGTCCTCCGGCACCACGTAGTCCCGTCCGCCGAACACCGCGCGGACCCGGGCCAGCAGCAGCAGCGCCAGCGAACCGCGAGGCGAGGCTCCGACCAGCACCGACGGGTGCTCACGGGTGGCCGCGGTGAGGGACACGATGTAACGGCCGATGGAGTCCTCCACCACCACGTCCTCCAGTGCGGCCTGCATGGCCCGGAGCGTGGACGCGTCGACAACCGCCTTGATGTCCGCCTCCTCGCGGCGGCGGCTCATCCGGCGGCGCAGCACCTCCCACTCCTCTTCGTGCTGGGGGTAACCGAAGGAGACCCGCAGGAGGAATCGGTCCAGTTGCGCCTCGGGCAGCGGGTACGTGCCCTCGTACTCGATCGGGTTGGCGGTGGCCAGCACGTGGAACGGCTCGTCCAGCTTGTAGGTCACGCCCTCCACCGAAACCTGCTTCTCCTGCATCGCCTCCAGCAACGCGGACTGGGTCTTCGGCGGCGTCCGGTTGATCTCGTCGGCGAGGAGCAGATTGGTGAAGACCGGACCGGCCCGGAAGGTGAAGTCGCCGTTGCGCTGGTCGTAGAGGAACGAGCCGGTGACGTCGGCGGGGAGCAGGTCGGGGGTGAACTGCAACCGCCGGAAATCCAACCCGAGCGCCTGGGCGAACGATCGTGCGGTGAGCGTCTTGCCCAGCCCGGGCAGGTCCTCCAGCAGCACGTGGCCGCCCGCGAGGATGCCGGCGAGGACCAACTCCAACGCGTCCCGCTTGCCGACCACGACGGTGCCGACCGCGTCCAGGACCGCCCGAGCCAACTGGCCGACCTCGGCGGGGGCAATGCTCCGGTCCACGTCGTTCATCAGATTTTCTCCAGTTCGGCGACGATCACCGCGAGGTCGCGCGGCGACGGGGTGCGACGGGGCGGGGTCTCCAGGAACGTCCACAGCCGGTCGCCCAGCAGGGCACGGGCGCGGGCCGGATCCGATTCACGGGTGACGCCGTGCTTCAGGCGCATCCGCTCGTCGGCGAGTTCACCGATCCGGGGCAGGACCACCTCGGTGAAACGTTCGGGTCGGGTGTTGGACCAGTCCAGCGGCCATTCCCAGCGATTGATCGCGGAACGCAGCGCGTCCCGTGCACCCCAGTTGTAGCTGCCGTCCTCCTCGCCCGTCGCGGCCCGGCCACCCGCCGGCGGCGGGGGTGGCGGCGCGAGCAGGGCGGTGACCCGGCGGATCGCCAGCACGGCGAGCACCCCGGCGACGAGTACGGGCAGCGACACCTGGAGGCCGACCGCGCGGAGGCCGACGACCAGCACCGCGACCACGCCGGCGGCCCACGCGAGCGAGCGCAGCACCGGGCCGACCCGGGAGCGCCGCGCCTGCGGGCCCGTCGGCGCCGCCTCCTCCTCGAAGGTGAGCAGATCGTCGATGCTGGTGCTGCTCATGTGGCCACCACCGCTGACAGTTCGCCGCGCAGCCGGCGCAGCGCGGCCCGGGCCTGGTCTCGGGTGCGCTCGCCGACCGGGCGGGTGGCGTACCGGGCTTCCCGGTAGACGTGCGCGAACTCGCCCAGCACGTCGGTGCTGGCGATCGCCGGCACCCCGGCCTCCGGGTCACCGCGCAGGAGCCGGCTGACCAGGTCGGTGGGCGTGTCCCCGGTAAGTCTCGGCACACCGGCCGTCGCGGCGGCCTCCTCCAGGCGCACCCAGCAGGCGATCACCGCCACCCGGGGGTCGGTGTCGGTGTCGTCGAGCTCCACCAGGCCGGCGTCGAGGGCGGCGACCACGTCGCGGGCAGTGCCCTCGGCCGTACGCCGGGCCCGGTGCGCGGGCAGCGAACGGATGGCCCGGCGACGTCGGAAGCCCCGCAGCACGATCCAGGCGAGGTAACCGAGCGCGGCGAGGATTGCGAGACCGAGCAGTACGATCGCCACGGTCGAGATCCACTGTGGAATGTGCGCCTGGGTGACCTCACCGGCGTTGCGCGGCTCGATCGGAATCGACGGCGGCGGCTCGGCGGTCGGGTACTCGGGCACCCACGGAACGTTTTCCGCTGGCGGGATCCGGCTGGCCCCGATCGATGAGTGGGCTGCCGACAGCGCGGCACCAACAAGCAGCGCGGCGACCGCGCCCACCGGCCACCACCGGCGAAGCAGGCCGAGCGCCGGGCGCAACACCCCCGGCTCGGCGGCCTCAGACGGTGTGGGCGGGCGTGTTCCGTCTGTCATCGCCACCGCCCCACGCGTGTCTCAGTCCACTCCGGCCAGCTGTTTGGCCTGGCCGAAGACGTCGTCCAGCATCTCTGGTGTCAGCCGCCCCGTAAAGGTGTTCTGCTGGCTGACGTGGTAGCAGCCCAACAAGTCCGGAGCGTCCGTGCCGGACCAGTGTGCCCCATGACCGAACGCCGGTCGCGGGCTGGGCGGGCGCTGCCCGTACACCTGGCGTAGCACCGGCCACCACGCTGCCCAGGCGAATGCGCCAAGCGCGACCACGACGCGCAGCGTGGGCCGGATCAGCGTGACCTCGCGGTGCAGCCAGGGCGCGCAGGTGTCCCGTTCCTCCGGGGTCGGCTTGTTGTCCGGAGGCGCACACCGGACGGCCGAGAAGATCCGCAGATCCCGCAGGGCGAGCCCGTCGTCGGCGGCGACGCTTGTCGGTTGGTTGGCCAGCCCGGCCCGGTGCAGCGCGGCGAACAGCACGTCACCGGACCGGTCGCCGGTGAAGATCCGTCCGGTGCGGTTGCCGCCGTGCGCGGCGGGTGCCAGGCCGAGGATGGCGATCCGGGCGTCGCCGGTGCCGAAGCCGGGCACCGGCCGGCCCCAGTATTCCTGGTCGCGGAATGCGGCCCGGCGGGTGCGGGCGACCTCTTCCCGCCACCGGACCAGCCGGGGGCAGGCGAAACAGTCGCTCACCGCCGCGTCGAGGCGAGCCAGGTCGGCCGCCCGCGCTGCGCGCGCGACCACCTGCTCGGGGGTACGCGACTCAGCCAAGCTTGGCCCGGAAGAGTTCGAGGGTGCGGGCCCAGGCGCTGGCGGCGGCGCGCTGGTCGAACGCCTCCGGCCGGTCGTCGTTGAAGAAGGCGTGCGAGGTGCCCGGATAGTCGTAGAGGTGGCAGTCGCCGCCGGCCTCCTCGATGGCCCGACGGGCGGTTTGGATGCCCTCGGCGGCCGCGGTGCCGTCCTCTTCGGAGCAGTGGATGACCGCGGCCTTGCCGGCGTAGTCGACCCAGTCGGGGCGCATCGACTCCCAGGGCAACACGGGATAGAAGCCGACGGTGGCGACGATCCGTTCGGAGATGGTGGCCGACCAGAGGGCAAGGCTGCCGCCCGCGCAGAAGCCCACGGCACCGACCTTGCCGGTGACCTCCGGCCGCCCCGCGAGATAGTCGGCGGCGCCGGCGATGTCCTTCGCCGCGTCGTCCATCCGCATCGCCATCAGCAACCGCTGTGCCTCGTCCGGCTCGCTCGTCGTCTCACCGTGATAGAAGTCCGGGGCGAGCGCGACGAAGCCGGCCTCGGCGAACCGGTCCGCCACCGACCGGATGTGCGGAACCAGGCCCCACCATTCTTGGATGACGATGACAGCGGGGCTGGCCATGCCGCTGGCGGGTATCGCGAGATACCCCTCGCTCGTGCCGCCGTTGCTGCGGTAGCTCACCATTTCGCCCATGGGCCGTCCTCCTAGCGGTCAGTCATCGTTGGCTGGTCGCCCAGTGGTCCTAGTGCCGGTAGCCTGCCATGCCGCGCCGCCCCCGGGAAGACGCCGGAACAGTGGCATTCACCTCCTGTTCGCCCGCCGGTGACTCCGGGTACGCCGACGGCGGCGGGTAGGTCCCCGCCGCCGCCGATGCTGATCTGCCGCTCCGGTCAGGCCTTCTTGGTCAGACAGAGCACGTAGCCCGTCTTGCCCGGCTCGATGCTGGAGTAGATGTACCCCTGCTCGTCCTCCTTGAAGTACTGCTCGCAGGTGGTGTCGGCGTTGGCCTGGGCCTCGGTCTGATCGTTCACCCGACCGACCACGCTGTACGCGGCGTCGGTGGAGGTGCACTCGACGACCTTGGCGCCATCGACCTTCTCCTGCTCGGTGCCCGTGACCTCCGGCAACTCGGCGATGCAGTCGCCCGCCTTCGCGTCAGCGGTCTCGTCCTTGTTGAAGTAGTTGCCGATCGCTGACGCGACACCGAACTTCAGGCCGGCGACGACGACGAATACGAGGACCGCGCCGGCGATCTTGAGGGCCTTCTTCGCACCGGGCTTCTTCGCCTCCTGCTCGGCCGGCTGCGAACCTGCCGGCTGCGACTCGGCCGGCTGTGACCCTGCCGCCGGTGGCTCGGCCGGCTTCGGCTCCGCCGCCTGTGGCGTCTCGACGGCCGGCTCAGTTGGTGCGGCGTCGGGCGCGGTGGGCGGTGCGACCTGCTCTGACACGGGGGTTCCTTCCGAGGGGTTGATGAGCAGACGACACCGTAACGATCATTGATTTACGGTGCCGTCCCGCTCGCCTCGTCCGTTCAGCTATTTCCCAGTTTCGTCCGCATGATCCAATTCACACCGTCACTCAACTCGTCGCGCTGGGGGTCGGCGCGGCGGTCGCGGTCGGGCCGGCCGCGGGCTGGTCGGTGGCCGCTCCGCTCGGGGTCGGGGTGGTGGTCGGGTCCGGAGTGCCGGTCACACCCGGCACGGCGGTGGGCGGTTCGGAGGGGACGGTCGCGCCCGGGGCGCGGGGCGCGAAGGGGGCCTGCTCCGGGCAGTACGGGTACGCCCGCAACATCGTCTTGGCATTGCCGTAGGGGTCGTGCGAGCAGTCCGGGTAGCCGAGGCGGATCGGATCACCGTTCTGGTCGAAGAGCCGGGCGTTCTCCACCAGCCGGCCCTCACTGTCGTAGACGAAGACGTCCCGGACCCGGTCGTACTGACTGTCGACCGAGGTCTGGTCGTAGCCGTAGTCGCCGTAGCGCATCCGGTCCTCGGCCTGCATCAGCGCGGCGAACGCGAAGACCACCAGCACCGCGCTGCCGACCTGCACCGCCGAGCGCGGCCAGCGGGTCAGCCGGGCGGAACGGCGGCCGATCCAGATGGAGGCGAGCACGAAGCCGACCAGCATGATCAGGCCGGCGAGCAACTCGCCACCGAACCTCGGCAGCAGCCCGAAACTGCCACCGGTGGTGATCACCGTGACCAGCATCGCCGCCAGATAGCCACGCACCACCCACCAGCCGGGGCGGAGCAACCGAAGGAAGTCGCTGGCCGTCGCGTACCCCAGGGGTGGGCCGAGCCGGACGTCGAGCGCGCGCAGCCGGGTGCGGACCCGGCCCACCGCGGACGCGACCCGCTGGTCGAGATTGCGCCCACCACCCGGGGCGGCGCCGGCGGCGGCACGCAGCTCGGCGGCGTACGTCTCGGGCTCGCCCAGCCGCTCGACGAGGGTGCCCTCCGCCTCGGCGGCGACCTCGGTGAGGTGATCGCCGAGATCCTCGGTCAGTTCGTCGCGCTGGGTGGGCGGCAGGTCGGCCAGAGCGGCCCGGACCCGCGCCACATAGTCGGTGATCTCCTGCTCCGTGACGGTCATGCCGCCATCCCCCGATCGTCGAGCAGACTGTCCATGGTCGTGGCGAACGAGCGCCAGAGCTTGCCGGAGCGGGTCAACTGGTCACGCCCCGCCGCGTTGAGTGAGTAGTACTTGCGGTGCGGCCCGGATTCGCTCGGCACGACGTACGTGGTGAGCAGGCCGGCGGCGAAGAGGCGGCGCAGCGTCCCGTAGACCGAGGCGTCGCCGACCTCCTCCAGGCCGGCCTCGCGCAACCGGCGCAGGATGTCGTAACCGTAGCCGTCCTCCTCGCGGAGCACGGCCAGGACGGCCAGATCGAGCACGCCCTTCAGCAACTGTGTGGTGTCCACGCTATGCACACTACTGTGCAATGCGAAATACCGTCAACGAAACGCGCCGGACAGCCCCGGAGTCGATCCCAGCCCCGCACTCCGGCTGGAGATCGACGCGGGATCGCCGATAGTGCGGTATCCGGTTGGCCGGATACCGCCATGGCGGCGAGTTGGAGTCGATCAGGGTCATGCGCCGAGCTCTAGGCCGGCTGCAGGCTCCACGCGATGCCGTCGAGGATGTCGTGCTCCGAGGCGACCACCGATGGCATCCCCGCTCGCTCCATGATCACGCGGAGCACCAGCGCGCCCGCGCCGATCACGTCGGCCCGACCCGGGTGCATCACCGGGTTCGCCAACCGCTGCGCACGGGTCTGACCCAGCAGGTCCGCCGTCACCTGGGCGACCGCCTCGTACGACACCCGGGCGTGGTGGATGCGCTCCGGCTCGTACTCCCGCAGGCCCTCAGCGATGGCGACCACGGTGGTGACCGACCCGGCGAGGCCGACCAGGGTGGCCGCCTCGCGGCCGGGCACCACAGCGAGCGCGCGGTCGACGGCGGCGGCGATGTCGGCCTGCGCCGCCGCGACCTGCTCGGACGTCGGCGGGTCGCCGGGCAGGTGCCGCTCGGTCATCCGGACACAGCCGATGTCCACCGAGACTGCCGCGCGCACCCCACCGGCCCGGTCACCGACCACGAACTCGGTGGAACCGCCGCCGATGTCGACGACCAGGAACGGCTCCTTCGCGTCGGCCGGCAGCCCACGCACGGCACCGGTGAACGACAACCGGGCCTCCTCGTCGCCGGTGACCACCTCGGGCGCGACGCCGAGGGTGCGCAGCACCATCTCGGTGAAGTCGGCCGCGTTGGCGGCGTCCCGCGAGGCCGAGGTGGCGCACATCCGCACCCGCTCGGCGCCCAACTTCTCGATGTCGGCGGCGTACGACGCCAGCGCCACCCGGGTCCGTTCGATCGCCTCCGGTGCCAGCCGGCCGGTGCGGTCCACCCCCTGCCCGAGCCGGACGATCTCCATCCGTCGGGTCAGGTCGACAAGCGGCGCCTGCGGCCCGGCCGACTCCTCGGGCAGGTCGGCGACCAGCAGTCGGATCGAGTTGGTCCCGCAGTCGATGGCCGCCACACGCGTTGTCACGGCAGCAACCTTACGGCAGGACGGACGGCCAGCCTGCGGCTTGGTCGGGCGGCAGCCACCCCTCGGTCGAGTCGCCCGACGAGCCCCGCAACAACTCCGCGCCGAGCGCGGTCAGGTGATGCCGCACGGCCCCACCCTCGCGCTCGCTGGCCACCAGGCCGGCGGAGCGCAACGCGGTGGCGTGCTCCGAGGCCGAGGAGAGACTGATTCCGACGGCCCGGGACAACACGGTGGTGGTCAACCCGCCGTCGGCCGCCAACCGGTGCAGCACCAACGCCCGGGTGACGCCGAGCAGTCGACCGAGGGAATCGCCTCCGGCGGCAGCCCCATGTGCACCCATCACCACCGGATAGACGAGCAGGATCGGACGACCCGGCTCGGCCAGCACCCGAGGTCGGGGCCCGGCCAACGGGGACGGCAGCAGGATGAGGCCGTGGCCCGTGCCGGGCAGGTCTCCGCCCCACCACGTCCGCACCTCCAACACCGGCTCCCGCCATCGGATCGCCGGGTGCAACCCCGCGAAGAGGCCGCCCAGGCCATGCTGCGCCAGCCGCTGGCTGGCACAGGTCACCTGCTGGCGGTACGCGCAGACCAGATCGGGCCAGTGCGGGGTCAGGACCGTGTCGAACCAGGTGCGGACAGCCTCGCCGAACAGGTCCAACACCTCCGGGTCAGCGGCCGCGAACCGTCGCCGCAGCGGGGTGGCCGCCGCGTTCGCGTACGCCGCGGTGGCCTCGGCGCGGATCCGCCGAGCCGGGGTGGCCCGAATCGCCTCCAGACCAGCCTCGACCGATTCCAGGCCGGAGAAGGGGGTGACGAAGTCCGGCAGACGCCCCCGGGCGGGCAGCAGGTGCCGCAGCGTCGCGGTGGCGGCCTGCGCGGCGCCCGCCCGCTCGACCGCCGCTGCTTGCTCGGCCAACGCCGGCGCCATCGCCGCGACCGTCGGGTCCCGCAGCCACTGCCCCGCGAGCAGCGCGGTGCCGACCGGGTGCAACCGGTCGGCGAATCGCACCCGACAGAGGTCCGCCGGCCCGAGCTGGAGGCGAAGCATGACCGACAGCCTGCCTGCCTTCGCCCAGGACCGAAAGGGTTGATCCGTCGGCGGACCACCTCCAGTGTGGACGCGGGGTCGACGGGGGAGGCCGACGTGCGGCGAACGGTGGCAGTGTTGACGGGGCTCTGCCTCATGATCGTCGCGGCGGCCTGTGGTGAACGGGGGCGGCCCTCGTCGGCCCCATCGGCGGAACCCTCCGCGTCGAGCGAACGCCCGGCTGCCGGCGACCACGACCTCACCCTGAGCCACAACGGGCTCGACCGCACCTACCTGCTGCACGCCCCACCCGGGTACGACCCGAGCCGAGCGGCCGCGCTGATCATCGCGCTGCACTACTACCCCGGCTCCGCCACCTCCATGCGGGAGCTGGCCGGCCTGGAAGCCAGAGCTGACAAGGACAACGTGCTGGTCGCCTACCCCGACGGGGTGGACGGCGGCTTCAACGCGCTGGTCTGCTGCGGCAGCGCGGACGACGTCGGTTTCCTCACCGCCCTCACCGACCACCTGGTGCAGACCTGGCACGCCGACCCCAACCGGGTCTTCCTCACCGGCATCTCGAACGGCGGCGAAATGAGCTTCCGGGCGGCGGTGGAGACCACTGGCACGTTCGCCGCGATCGGGGTGGTCAGCGGTGGTTACAGCGGGAAACTGACCACCGCCGACAGTTACGTGCCGAAGAGCCCGGTCTCCGTGATCACCTTCATCGGCGGCCAGGACCAGCACGCCTCCACCTTCCAGACGGGCATCAAGACCTGGCAGCAGCGGCTCACCTGCCGACCCAGCCCGAAGGCGTCCGGTGTGGCGGGTGTGACGCACACGGTGGCGGGCTGCGCGGACGGCAGCGAGGTCAGCGTCTACACGATCGCCGACATGGGCCACAGTTGGCCGGGGGCAAAAACCGGCCAGCTCGCCGCATCCTCCGCAGGCGTGTCCGCCACCGACCTGATGTGGGAGTTCTTTGCCGCCCACCCCCGCAAGGCCTGACTACAGCCGCAGCAGCATCCGGGTGTTGCCCAGCGTGTTCGGCTTGACCCGCTCCAGGTCCAGGAACTCCGCGACACCCTCGTCATACGAGCGCAGCAACTGCTCGTACACCGGTTGCGGCACCGGCGCGCCGTCGATCTCCTGGAAACCGAACGCGCCGAAGAACTGCGTCTCGAAGGTGAGCACGAAGATCCGTGCCACACCCAACTCGCGGGCCGCGTCGATCAGCTCGCCCACCAGCCGATGCCCGATCCGCCGGCCCCGGCAGGACGGATCCACCGCCACCGTACGGATCTCGGCCAGGTCCTCCCACATCACGTGCAGCGCGCCGCAGCCCACCACGGTGCCGTCGGACGGGCGGACCGCCACCCGGAACTCCTGCACCTGCTCGTAGAGGGTGACGGTGGCCTTGCTCAGCAGCCGCCGGTCGTCGGCGTACGTGTCGATCAGCCGCCGGATGCCGCGCACATCCCCGGTGCGGGCCCGCCGCACCAGGACCTGACTCTCGGGAGCCGACGACTCGGCCTGCGCGCTCATTCGCCCGCCGGCACATCCACGCACGGCCCGGCCGTCCACCAGGGCTCGACCAGCTCCAACGTCTCGTCACCGAACGGGTTCACCCCGGGGCCGGCACCCAACGCGTGCCCCAGGTGCACGTGCAGGCACTTCACCCGACCCGGCATCCCGCCGGCCGAGATACCGGCGATCTCCGGCACCGCACCGATCGCCTCCCGACGGGCGAGGTAGTCCTCGTGCGCGGCCCGATAGTGCGCGGCCAACTCGGGATCCGTCGTCAGCCGGTCCGCCATCTCCTTCATCAGCCCCGCCGACTCCAGCCGGCTGCACGCCGCGGTGGCCCGGGGGCAGGTCAGGTAGTAGAGCGTCGGGAACGGGGTGCCGTCGGAGAGGCGGGGAGTCGTCTCCACCGCGTCCGGGAGACCGCACGGGCATCGGTGGGCCACCGCCCGGGTGCCGCGGGGCGTCCGGCCGAGCTGCGCGGCCACCGCGGCCAGGTCGGCCTCGGTGGCCGGCTCACGCTGCGGCAGGGGTACGGAATCCGCCGCCGGCTCCGACGGTGGTACGACAGTCACGGTGCCCATCTCTCCTGGTGTGCTGATCGGTGGATCACTTGCCCGGCTGCTGGCTGTCCGCCGCCCGCACGCTCGACCAGAGCGTGTCGTACCAGGTCGACGGCCCGGCCGGGGCGGCCGAACCGGCCGACTTCCCGGCGTCCCGGGCGGCGCCCTCCGGGTCGTGCAGCACCACCATCATCTTCTCGCCCGGGGGGCCCATGAAGAACCGCTCCCGAGCCTGCGTCTTGATGTATTCGTCGTCTTGCCAGTTGGCGGCCTCGGCGGCGAGCTTGGCGATCTCCGCCTGCTGCACCGCCTGGGCCGATTCCATCCGCTCGATGTCGGCCTGCTGGTCCAGGTAGACCCGGACCGGGTACGTGTAGGCCAGCGCGAGCGCGATCAGGACCGCGAACAGCACGGTCGCCCGACCGGTGAAGCGACGTGGGTGGGGTGCGGCGAGCCGCTTGACCGCACCACCGGCGGCAGTACGCCGAGCGGCGGCAGGACGATTCGCGGAGCGGACGCCCTCGGCGCCCCGGGCCGCGCCCGGCGCCCGACCAGCGGCGCCACGCGGCTCGGCGCGTACGCCGGTGTCGCGGACCGATCCCCGGGTGGCCCGGCCACCACCCGGCCGGCCGGACTGACCCGGCCGGCGGGCGGGACGCTGACCACCCGGTGTGCGGCGCTGCTGCATCGTCACACCCCTCCCCCGAGGCTTCAGGCCGAACGGTAGCGCGGGAACGCGCCAGCGCCGGCGTAGCGCGCCGCGTCGCCCAGCTCCTCCTCGATCCGGAGCAGCTGGTTGTACTTCGCGACGCGGTCCGAGCGGGCCGGTGCGCCGGTCTTGATCTGGCCGCAGCCGGTGGCCACCGCCAGGTCGGCGATGGTGGTGTCCTCGGTCTCGCCGGAGCGGTGGCTCATCATGCACTTGAAGCCGGCCCGGTGGGCCAGGTCCACCGCGTCCAGGGTCTCCGTCAGCGAACCGATCTGGTTGACCTTGACCAAGACCGCGTTGGCCGACTTCTCGGCGATGCCGCGGGCGATGCGCTGCGGGTTGGTCACGAACAGGTCGTCACCGACGATCTGCACCCGGTCGCCGATCGAGGCGGTCAGCGTCTGCCAGCCGCTCCAGTCGTCCTCCGCCAGCGGGTCCTCGATCGACACGATCGGGTAGTCCCCGGCCAGCTTGGTGTAGTAGTTGCTCATGTCCTCGGCGGACTTCGCGGCACCCTCGAAGGTGTAGGTGCCGTTGTCGAAGAACTCCGTGGCCGCCACGTCGAGCGCGAACACGATGTCGGTGCCGAGCCGGTAACCGGCCTTCTCGACGGCCTCGGCGATGAGGTCCAGGGCTGCCGCGTTGGTCGGCAGGTTCGGTGCGAAGCCACCCTCGTCACCGAGCCCCGTCGACAGGCCCTTCTTCTTCAGCACCGACTTCAGCGCGTGGTAGACCTCCGCGCCCGAGCGCAGCGCCTCACGGAAGGTGGGCGCGCCGATCGGTGCGACCATGAATTCCTGGATGTCGACGTTCGAGTCGGCGTGCGCGCCACCGTTGAGGATGTTCATCATCGGCACCGGCAGGAGGTGCGCGTTCGGGCCGCCCAGGTAGCGGAAGAGGCTCAGCTCGGCGCTGCCGGCGGCGGCCTTCGCCACGGCCAGGGAGACGCCGAGGATGGCGTTCGCACCCAGCTCCGACTTGCTGTCGGTGCCGTCGATGTCGAGCATCTTCTGGTCGATCAGGCGCTGCTCGCTGGCCTCGTACCCGATGATCTGGTCGACGATCTTGTCTTCGACGTTGGAGACCGCCTTCTCCACGCCCTTGCCCTGGTAGCGGTCGGCGTCACCGTCGCGCAGCTCGATCGCCTCGAAGGCGCCGGTGGAGGCACCGGACGGCACGGCGGCACGGGCGACCGTGCCGTCGTCCAGACCGACCTCGACCTCGACCGTCGGGTTGCCCCGCGAGTCGAGAATCTCCCGGGCGACGATTCCCTCGATGGTTGCCACTAAGTCGCTCCTCGTTGTTGTGATCCGGTCCGTGGGTGGGCCGCGACGGTGCGGCTGAGGCAGGTGTTGAACGCAGCGTATCGGGCCGCAGGAACGGACACGGCGTCGCCCGCGCACCCGAGTCGCCCCGCACTGACGGACATTCCCGGATTTCCGGGCGTCAACCGGCAACGGGTTTGCGCTGCGCGGACCAGATCCACCAGGCTGTTCGCCATGCCCGCCGCCTCGACCACCCTCCGCATGCTCGCCGTGTCGGTCATCGCGTCGCTCACGGTCACCGGCTGTCAGACATTCGAGGACGCCGGAGTCGCCATGGGTCGCTCGGAACTCGTCAACGACCTCGCCGCCCGTCTCGACCGGGCGCTGGAGTTGACCTACTCGGCCGACTACCAGCTCCCCGGCGGCCAGAGCGCCGCGATCGTGCAGGCGCAGGACCCGGCCCGGTCCGCGTACACCTACCCGGGCGGGCGGCTCACCGTCACCCCGGAGGCCATCACCCGGTGTACGACAACCGGCGCCCGCCCGGAGTGCACGCTGGTCGCCCCGCCCACCCCGGGCAGCAAGCCCACCGTGACGCTCTTCGGCGAGGCCAACCGGCAGGGCCTGGTCACACCACCGGTGGTGGTCGGGCTGCTGAGCGCCGCCGCGCTCGACCCGCAGGCGGTCATCAAGCAGAGCGACACCACCGTCGCCGGGCACCACGCCGCCTGCGTCGAGGTGCAGGGCTCACCCGGCGACTTCACCGCCTGCGTGACCACCGAGGGCGTGCTCGGCAGCTTCACGGGGTCCGTCGACGGCAAGCCGATGGACCTGGCGCTGAGCCGCTACTCCGAGACGATCGACACGAGGGCGTTCGATCCGCCCGCCGGCGCCGGTGTCGTGGACCGTCGCCCCGGCGGCTCGTGACCGCCGGACAGCGCTGAGCCGCGCGCGGCGCGGCGGCGCCGCTGCCCTCTGCGCCGCTGCCCTCAAGATCAGCACAGGGTCGCCGATGTTGCTGCTTCCGGCGTGATGGAAACAGCAACATCGGCGACGTTGTGTGAATCTTGAGCGCGCGGGCGCGGGGCGCGGGGCGCGGGGCGAGCCTTGCGCGCGGAGCGCGCAGAGCGCGGGCGCGGGGCGAGCCTTGCGCGGGCGTGCTTTTCTCAGAGACCGAGCAGGGTGCGCAGGTGGCGCGGGGGCGGGCAGTCGTGGGCGAGCATGGCGTCGTGCCAGTCGCGGACCGACACTCCGTCCGGGCGGGCCGCGGCGATCTCGGCGACCTCGCTGTACCCGACGAAGTAGGTGGAGAGCTGCGTGGAGGTGAGCTGCGCCCGGCGCCACTTGCCGGCCGCCTCGCCCTCCTCCTGGAAGCCGCGGCCGGTCATCAACGCCATCGCCTCGGCCTCGGACAGGTCCTCGGCGTGCACCAACTGGTCGAGCAGCGCATTGATGGTCATCCGCAGCTGCATCTTGAGCTGCTGCAACCGCACCGGCAGGCCGCCGAAGCCGAGCCCCGCCATCAGCTCCTCCGCGTACACCGCCCAGCCCTCGATGAACGGGCCGGACTCGGCCAGTGCCCGGACCCGGGTGCCACCGACGTGGCGGCGGGCGTGCGCGAGCTGGAGGAAGTGCCCCGGCATCGCCTCGTGCACCGTCAGGTTGCGGATCATGTGGTCGTTGTATTCGCGGTAGAACGACTCGACCTTGTGCGCCGGCCAGTCCGAGGGGGTGGGCGCGATGCAGTAGAAGGTCGGCACGGCCGCCGTCTCCAGCGGGCCGGGCGAGTCGCAGTACGCCACCGCCACACCACGCGCGAACTCCGGCATCTCCTGGATCACGCACTTGTCGTCGACCAGGGTGATCAGGTCGTGTGCGCGGACGAAGTCGGTGGCCTCGTCCAGGGTCACTCCGGCCAGCTCGACGATGGTCCCGTCGTTCGGGTGCTCGGCGGCGAGCAGGTCCAGCGCCTGGCGTACCGTCGCGTCGTCGGCCCGACCGCCGACCAGCTCGACGGCGGCCTCGCGGATCTCGGCGGTGACCCGGTCCAGGTTGGCCCAGGCGCGGCGCTGGATCTCGGCGGCGCCCAGCTCGGTGTCCAGGGTGTGCCAGAGGCGGGCCTCCCAGCGGCGCCGGCCCAGTCGCGGGTCACGGCCAGGGCCGGTGTCGGCGGCCAGGCCGACCCGCAGCCAGGCGACGAACTCCTCCAACGCGGCGATCGCCGCGGTCGCGGCCGGCTCGACCCGGTCGAGCTGGCTCGGGGCCTGGGCGAGCAGCGCCGGCAGCTCGTCGCGGATCAGCGCCGCCGTGCCGGTGAACTGGCCGACCGCCGTCTCCGCGTGGATCCGCGGCATGTCCCGCAGCGTCGCGCGGGCGGTGGCGAGAGCATCCGGTACGGCGGCGAGCCGGCCGGCCAGTTGGGTCAACCGCACTTCCGCGGGGGCGTACGGGCGGGCCATCAGCGCATGCAGCAGCGGGCCGGGGTTGTGCCGCAGCGGATCCCACTCGTGCGACCGGATCTCGGTCAGCTCGAACAGCTCCCGATCCACGAATGAGGTGAGCAGCGCGTGGTCCACCTGCTCGTCGACGTCGAGCGAGTCCGGGTCCAGTTCGGACAGTGCGTTGGCCGCGTCGGAGAGCATCGCCCGGTCGGCGGCCACAGCGTCGGCTGACAGATTAGGCAGCCGGTCGTCATACCGGTGATCCCCCGCCGCGGTGGCAACCCCCGGCCGCGACTCCAGCAAAGCTTCGACAACCCGCTCAGCCAGTACCTCAAACGCCTCCACCCGCCCACCCTACCGACCACCCCACCGTCCAGCCCCCCGGCACGGTCGCGTTGATCAAGAGGTTTGCGTCAGGTGCGAGCCGAATCTTGACGCAAACCTCTTGATCAACGCGGGCTGGCGGGTGGGGGTGGGGGTGGGGGTTCGGCGGCGCGGACGGCTTCGGCGTAGGCCAGGGTGGCGCGGCGGAGGGCTGCTTCGGGGTCGATTCCCGCCTCGCGGGCTGCTGCGACCGTTGCCAGGAGGCTGGCGCCCAGCCGTGCCTCCGGGTCTACCTGGGTGTCGGCCAGCGGTGGCGGGACGGCTCGGCCGGCGCGCGCGGCGCGGCCCAGGATCTGCGCGGCCAGGGCCAGGGCGGGCTGGCTCAGCGCCACGCCGTCCAGCACCGAACTCCGTGCCTTCTCCGCGCGCTTGATCCGCTCCCAGTTCTCGGTGATCTCGTCCAGCGTGCCGACCTCCGCGCCGGCGAAGACGTGCGGATTGCGGCGGATCATCTTGTCGACCAGGCCACCCGCCACGTCGTCGATCGTCCAGCGCTCGTCCTCGGGCAACTCCTCGGCGAGCCGCGCGTGCAGGACCACCTGCAACAACACGTCGCCCAGCTCCTCGCGCAACGCGTCGGTGTCGTCGGCGCTTATCGCGTCGTACGCCTCGTAGCTCTCCTCCAGCAGGTAACCGGCGAGGCTACGGTGCGTCTGCGCCCGCTTCCACGGGTCGCCGCCGGGGGATGCCAGGCGGTCCAGCACGGCCACCGCGTCGAGCAGCCGGGCGCCCGGCGGATCCCACGAGCCGTACATCAACTCCATCTCGGCCAACCCGGGCTGCCGGGCCAACCGCAGACCCAACTCGCGGGCCAGCGCCTCGTCGCCCGCGGGGCCGGCCAGCCACACCGCAGTGCCGTGCGTCGCCACCGCATCCAGCAACGGCTGCGTCGCCGGCCCGTCCACGACTGTCACCTCGGCGCCCGCCTGGCGCACGGCCGTGGCCAACTCGCTCTCCGCGCCGGTCAACACCGGGTGCTGGCGTACGACGTCCCACGCCGCCGAGGTCAGCAGGCCGGCCGGTAGCCGGGGCGAGGTGACCAGAAGGACGATCCGTGCCGTCATCCTCAGCTTGCCGTGCCCTCGGTGCCCGGGCCGGGGCCGGCCTCCGGTCCGGTGCCGGGGCCGGCATCCGGGCCAGCCTCCGGTCCGGCGTCGGGGCCAGCCTCCGGGCCGGCGTCCGAGCCGGTGGCCGACGGCACCGGCTCCGGGGTGGAGATGTCAGTGACCGTGCTGTCCTGGTCGAGGTAGGGCAGGTTGTACCTGCCGAAGCCGCTGTTCGGCACCTGGAGCAGGGCCGGAATTTCCAGCGTGGAGTAGCGAGGGTTGAGGGAGACGTCCTCCCGCTTCACCTCCTCCTGGAAGGCCGCGCTGAGGGCCACCACCGCCGCCACCTGCTGGGCGATGGCCGGGTCGGAGAACGCCTCACGCTGCTGCTCGGCCGTCCAGCCGGGAGGGGCGACCTTACCTTCCACCAGCTTGTCGTAGATGGTGGCGCGCAGGTCGTCGGTCAGCTCGGCCGGCGGCAGGCCCGCCTGGAGGGAGAGGAAGAGGTCGTACCAGTCGGCGGCGAGTTTCGCGTACTCGGTGCCGGGGGCCCCGAAGCTCTCACCCAACTCCTCGGCCTTGAGCTGGTCCTGCACCGGGATCTTCTTCTCCGCGATGATCCGCTTGGCCAGGTCGATCCCGACGAGCAGGTTGAGCATGTCCTGCTTGGTCGCGCCGATCTGGAGCATCTCCGGCGAGGGGGACGCGGACGGCCCGTTCTGCTGCTGGAACGCCGCCCGGACGGTCGTCTCGTACTTCGCCTGCGCCTCGGCGTGAATCGCATCGATCCGTTCCACCGAATAGGCGGTGTCACCGACGTACGCGGCGACGCCCGGTGCGGACCTGCCGCAGGCAGCGAGGGAAAGGACACCCAGGGCCGCGACGCTGGCGGCGGCGATCACACGGCGAGCACGCATGCCCGTCACTCTCTCATGCCCTCTCCCACGCTGTGACGGCCCCCACCTCACCCAGGCCCCGCCTCAGCCCGCCGCGGCGGCGAGCGGGGCGGGGGCACCCAGCACATCGGAGAGCAACTGCGCGCACCACTGGAGCAGCGCCTGGTCACGCAACGGCTCGCCACCGACGCGACGGGTGGTCGGCCGGGGCACGCTGACCTGGTCGGTGGCCAGCTTGTAGACGGCGTCCGGGTGGTAGCGCTTGAGCCGCAACTGCTTCGAGTCCGGCAGGGGCAGCGGGCCGAACCGTACGTGCTTGCCCTGCATGGACACGTCGGTCAGGCCGTACCGGCGGGCCAGCAGCCGGAACCGGGCCACCTCCACCAGGTTCTGCACGGGGGCGGGCGGCTCGCCGTACCGGTCGGTCATCTCGGCGACCACCTCGCGCAGCCGCTCCTCGTCGCGCGCCTCGGCGAGCTTGCGGTACATCTCCAGGCGCAGCCGCTCCACGCTCACGTAGTCGTGCGGCAGGTGCGCGTCGACCGGCAGGTCGATCTTGACATCGGTTTCTTCCTCCGCCCGCTCACCCTTGAACGCGGAGACCGCCTCGCCGACCATCCGCACGTACAGGTCGAAGCCGACGCCCTCGATGTGCCCGGACTGCTCGCCGCCGAGCAGGTTGCCGGCACCCCGGATCTCCAGGTCCTTCATCGCCACGTACATGCCGGCGCCCAGCTCGGTGTGCTGGGCGATGGTCGCCAACCGCTCGTGGGCGTGCTCGGTGAGCGGCTTCTCCGGCGGGTAGAGGAAGTAGGCGTACGCGCGCTCCCGGCCCCGGCCGACCCGGCCGCGGATCTGGTGCAGTTGGGCCAGGCCGAGCAGGTCGGCCCGTTCCACGATCAGCGTGTTGGCGTTCGGGATGTCGATGCCCGACTCGACGATCGTGGTGCAGACCAGGACGTCGAACTCCTTCTCCCAGAAGCCGACCATGACCTTCTCCAGGGCGTCCTCGGTCATCTGGCCGTGCGCCACCGCGACCCGGGCCTCGGGCACCAGCTCCCGCAGTCGCCGCGCCGCCCGGTCGATCGACTCGACCCGGTTGTGCAGGTAGAAGACCTGCCCGTCGCGGAGCAACTCGCGGTGGATGGAGGCGGCCACCTGCCGGTCGTCCTGCGCGCCCACGAAGGTGAGCACCGGGTGCCGCTCCTCCGGCGGGGTGGCGATGGTGGACATCTCCCGGATGCCGGTGATCGCCATCTCCAGGGTGCGCGGAATCGGGGTGGCCGACATGCTCAGCACGTCGACCGACGCGCGCAGCGTCTTCAGGTGTTCCTTGTGCTCGACACCGAAGCGCTGCTCCTCGTCGACGACCACCAGCCCCAACTGCTTGAAGCGGGTGGCGGTCTGCAACAGCCGGTGGGTGCCGATGACGATGTCGACGGTGCCGTCGGCGACCATCTCCAGCGTCCGCTCGGTCTCCTTCGGAGTCTGGAACCGGGACAGCTGTCGGATCTGCACCGGGAACTGGCTCATCCGCTCGGCGAACGTGTTGTAGTGCTGCTGCACCAGCAGGGTCGTCGGCACCAGCACCGCCACCTGCTTGCCGTCCTGCACCGCCTTGAACGCCGCCCGGACGGCGATCTCGGTCTTGCCGTAGCCGACGTCGCCGCAGATCAGCCGGTCCATCGGGACGGTCTGTTCCATGTCCCGCTTGACCTCGTCGATCGCGGCGAGTTGGTCCGGCGTCTCCTGCCAGGGGAAGGCGTCCTCCAACTCCCGCTGCCAGGGGGTGTCCGGGCCGAACGAGTGGCCCTTGGACGCCTTGCGGGCGGCGTAGAGCTGGATCAACTGCGCGGCGATCTCCCGGACCGCCTTACGGGCCCGGGCCTTGGACTTCTGCCAGTCCGAGCCGCCCATCTTGTGCAGGGTCGGCTGCTCGCCGCCCACGTAGCGGGAGAGCTGGTCGAGCTGGTCGGTGGGGACGAAGAGACGGTCGCCAGGCTGGCCCCGCTTGCTGGCCGCGTACTCGATGACCAGGTATTCGCGACTGGCGCCGTTGACGGTGCGCTGCACCAGCTCGACGTAGCGGCCGATGCCGTGCTGCTCGTGCACCACGAAGTCGCCGGCCTTCAGCTCCAGCGGGTCGATGGTGTTGCGCCGCCGGCTCGGCAGCTTGCGCATGTCCCGGGTCGAGGTGCCCCGACCACCCGTCACATCGTTGCCGGTGAGCAGCACGAAGCGGGACGCTTCGTCGACGAACCCGCTGCTCAGCGCCCCGCAGGTGACCACCAACTCGCCGGGGACGGGCGCGGTCGGCACCTCCTCGGTCAACCGCGCGCCCAGGCCGGCGTCGCGCAGCACCTCGACCGCCCGCTGGGCGGGGCCGTGCCCCTCGAAGACCAGCGCGATCGACCAGCCCTCGCCGGCCCAACGCTTGAGGTCGTCGACCACCCGCGTGGTCTCACCGTGGTAGAGCGGGGCCGGCTGAGCGGACAGGGTCACCGCGATGGCGTCGTCCGGGGTGACGGAGCCCTGTTCCGGTGCGTCCTCCCAGGGCTGCCGCGTGTCGGCGGTCTCCGCCTCTATGAGACCGAACGGGGACAGCGTCCACCACGGCTGGCCGAGCTTGCCCGCGGTGGCGCGGACCTCCCCGAGGGTCCGGAATGCGGCGGCGCCGACGTCCACCGGGGCCTGGCCGCCGACCGCGGCGGCGGCCCAGCTGGCCTGCAGAAACTCCTCCGAGGTACGCACCAGGTCGTGCGCCCTGGTGCGGATCCGCTCCGGGTCGCACAGCAGCACGTGGGTGCCGGCCGGCATGACGTCCAGCAGCAGCTCCAGCGAGTCGGGGCCGACCAGCACCGGAGCGAGGGACTCCATCCCCTCCACCGGGATGCCCTCGGCCAGCTTGTCGAGGATCTCGGCCAGCTCGGGGTGCTGCTCGGCGAGTGCGGCGGCCCGGTCGCGGACCGACGGGGTGAGCAGCAACTCCCGGCAGGGCGGCGCCCAGAGCAGCGGAACCTGCTCGATGGTCCGCTGGTCGGCGACCGCGAAGGTGCGGATCTCCTCCACCTCGTCGCCCCAGAACTCGACCCGGGACGGGTGCTCGTCGGTGGGCGGGAAGACGTCCAGGATGCCGCCGCGCACCGCGAACTCGCCGCGCTTGGTGACCAGGTCGACCCGGGCGTACGCCATGTCGATCAGACGGCGGGCGACCTCCTCCAGGTCGGCCTCCTCGCCTGCGGCGAGCTGCACCGGCTCCAGGTCGCCGAGGCCCTTGAGCTGCGGTTGGAGCAGCGAACGCACCGGGGCCACGACCACCCGCAGTGGCCCGGTGCCGCCGTGCGCGTCGGTCGACTCCGGGTGCGCCAACCGGCGCAGCACGGCCAGCCGCCGACCCACGGTGTCCGAGCGTGGGGAGAGCCGCTCGTGCGGCAGCGTCTCCCAGGAGGGGAAGACCACGATCTGCTCGGCCGGCAGCAATCCGCCCAGCGCGGCGGCCAGGTCGTCGGCCTCGCGGGTGGTGGCGGTCACCGCCAGCACCGGTCGCCCGGCCCCGCCGCCGTCGGAATCGGCCGCGACGGCGGCCACCGCGAACGGGCGCAGCGCCGCCGGGGCGGTGATGTCGAGGCCGTCGACCTGGGCGGCACCGGAGCGCGCCAGGTCGCGCGCCCGGGTCAGCCCGGGATCGGCCAGGGCAGCGGAGAACAGACCGGTGAGCATGCGAGATCACTTCCCACGGATGGCACGACGATCACCCCGCGTCCAGGACGGACGGGGGGTGCACGACGACCAGCCTATCCCCGTCCACCGACACGCACCCCCTTCCGCCCAGGTACGCGTCGCGGTCGCACCTCCCGCGTCCTACGCACCTAACGGCCGCCCCGCGCGCCTCACGGCCGCCCCGCCCGCCTCACGGCCGCCCCGCCCGCCTCATGCGCATGCATCACGCGCTACCCCGCGCCTTACGCCCGTCCCAAGATCCGCGCAACTTCCCCGAATCTGCTGCTTCCGGGACCCGGGAGGCAGCAACTGCCCCGATGTTGTGCGGATCTTGCCGGCCAGCGCACACGTAGCCGCCCTGGGAGGGCCGCTCGCACTGCCGCCAGCGTGCATCGCCATCAAGATCATGCTCGGTCCAGGAACTAGTGGCCTCGATGCCGGGGGAACGCACTCTTCCCTGGATCGAGCGCGATCTTCCCCGACCGGGCGGCGCGTACCCACTGGCGAGGGCGTTCGCGCGACCGCCGACGGGGCCAGCGGCGACCAGAACGACCGTGGATCTTGACCGTAGGTGACCTTTGTGGTCGGGTCTTGTCATGGTGCAGTGGCGGGCACAGTTCGACGCGGAGGTGAGCTTCGCCAACGGCGGCGGGCTGAACACCGAGGGGTTCCGGCTGGACATCCCCGGTCCGGAGATCACCGACGACGACCTGGCGGCGTTGTTCGTGCGGCACCTCGGGCTGCTGATGGTCGCCGAGGTTCGGATCAGCGCGAAGACGATCATCGAAGAGCCGCACAAGGGCGGCCGGGGTATCGCCGCCGACGAGTCCGGCTCCGATCGCCGGCTGGTCGAGCTGAGTCATGTGATCAGCGACGGGATGATCACCCTGCCCGGTTGGCCGGCACCGGAAATCACCGACTGGCTGACCTTCGCGGCATCCCGCGAGCGGTACGCGCCGGGCACCGAGTTCCACGTGGCCCGGATCAACATGATCGCCAACACCGGCACGTACCTGGACGCTCCCGCCCACCGCTGGGCCGGCGGCGACGACCTGGCCGGGGTGTCGCTGGACCGGCTCGCTGACCTACCCGGGGTGGTGGTCCGGGTGCCGGCCGGCACCCGCAGTGTGGACCGGCTGATGCTGGCACCGTACGAGGTGGCCGGGCGGGCGGTGCTGCTGCACACCGGGTGGGATGTGCACTTCGGCACCGAGCGGTACGGCGGGCCGGAGGCGCCGTACCTGACCGGGGACGCCGCCCAGGCGCTGGCCGACGCCGGCGCGGCCCTGGTCGGCATCGACTCGATCAACATCGACGACATGAGCCCGGCGGCCGGAGGCGTACGTCCCGCACACAGCACACTGCTCGCCGCCGGTATCCCGATCGTGGAGCACCTGACCGGCCTGGACGCGCTGCCGCCGAGCGGGTTCCGGTTCACCGCCGCCCCACCGATGGTGAGCGGCATGGGCACCTTCCCCGTTCGCGCCTTCGCCGCCGTCAACCCCTGAGGCCGCTGTCAATCCCGGAGGCCCCGGTGCAATCCCGGAGCCCCCACGCGCCGAACGCGTCAGTAACGCACCGCGATCCGGCGGTCGACCGCGTCGACCAGGATCTCGCCGCCGTACGGGATGATCAACTGCGGGTCGGTGTGTCCGAGGTCGACGTCGAAGACCACCACCGCGTCCGGGTTGTACGGCGTGAGTGCGCGGATGACCGCCTCCCGCTGGGCCGCGCCCCACGCCGACCGCTCCGGCACCGACAGTGGCCGGTCGAAGTCCCACGCCTTCGGCCGGCCCACCACGATCGCCGGGAAGGCGGCGAGCAGCCCTCGCTCCCCCATGTTCCGCACGATCCGGAACACCTCCTGGGCGCTGGGCATCTCCTGGGAGGTCTCGAAGAGCAGCACGGACCCGTCCAGCTCGGCGGCGGTCGGCACCCGGTCGGTGGCCATCAGCCAGTGCAGGATCTCCAGGCAGCCACCCCAGGTGCGCCCTCGCACCACCCGTTGCGGCCCCTGCCACCGCCAGCCCTCGCCGGGCAGCATCTCCGGCTCGTACTCCAGCGTCTCGGGCTCGGTCCACGAGTTGGGCCGGTCGCCCCAGGCGGACGCGGGGGTCAGCTCGTACCAGTCGGAGCCGAACAGGGCGGCGCGCAGCGAGTCGAACGTCAGCGGGTGCGGTGCACCCGGCCGGCCGAGGTGCACCAGCACCGAGCCGCCGTGGTACGCGACGATGCCCAGCCGGTACAGGTGGTTGAGCACGTTGGTGTTGTCGGAGTAGCCGAAGTAGGGCTTCGGATTGGCCCGCAGCACGTCGTCGTCGAGGTGCGGGGTGACCGTGATCAGGTCGTCCCCGCCGACCGTGGCCAAAACGGCGGTGATGCTCGGGTCGGCGAACGCGGCGGTCAGGTCACGGGCCCGGTCACGCGGGTCCGCCCCCATGACCCGGGTGGTCGGGTACTCCACCGGCTCCAGGCCGAACTCCTCGCGCAGCCGGCGCAGCCCCAACTCGTACACGTGGGGGAAGAGGGCGGGCAGGCCGGCGGACGGCGAGACGACCGCGACCCGGTCGCCCGGCCGCGGTTTCGTCGGGTAGTTCAGCGACTTCATGATCGAACGCTAGCCGCACGGCCAAATGATTTCCGCCCGGTGATTCACAAAACGGACCACAGGCGGCCCGCTTCGGCCTTGGGCCGGGCCGCGGACGGTGGCTGAGATCACGTCGGAAAACGCCGTCTTGCGGACACTCGATCACCCGGGGGCCCTCCAGTCCACCGGTCCGCGCGGATACCATCCAGTAAGTCGGACAGCGCTGTCCTTCGTACCCACGCAAGGGAGCGCATCGTGACCGACCAGCACGACCATGACGGCCCGGACGCCGCGCTGCGTGCCGACATCCGCCGACTCGGCACCCTGCTCGGGCAGACCCTGGCCCGCCAGGAGGGCCGCCCGCTGCTCGACCTCGTCGAGGAGATCCGCGCACAGGTCCGCTCCGACGTCCCGGCGGCCGCTCAGCGCCTCGGCGGGCTCGACGTGACCACCGGCACCAAGCTGGCCCGCGCCTTCTCCACCTACTTCCACCTGGCCAACATCACCGAACAGGTGCACCGTGCGCGGGATCTGCGCCGACGCCGCGCGGTGCAGGGTGGCTGGCTGGACCAGGCAGCCAAGATGATCGCCGAGCGCGGGGTGCCGGCCGACGAGATCGCCAACGCGGCACGTCGGCTGGCGGTCCGGCCGGTCTTCACCGCGCACCCGACCGAGGCGGCCCGCCGCTCGATCCTGTCCAAGCTGCGGGCTATCGCCGACGAGTTGGACACCGAGACCGCCAACGCGATCCTCTACGGCGCCAGCGACGAGGGCCCGGCCAACCGCCGGCTGGCCGAGCTGCTGGACCTGATGTGGCAGACCGACGAGCTGCGCCTCGACCGGCCGGACCCGACCGACGAGGCCCGCAACGCCATCTACTACCTGCGCGACCTGTACGCCGAGGCCGCCCCCCAGGTGCTCGACGACCTGGCCGACACGCTGCGCACGCTCGGCGTGGAGACGTCACCGACGGCCCGGCCGCTGAGCTTCGGCACCTGGATCGGCGGCGACCGCGACGGCAACCCGTTCGTCACCCCGGCGGTCACCCGCGAGGTGCTGACCATCCAGCACGAGCACGGCATCGCGGCCACCGAGAAGGCGATGGACCACCTGATCGACGAGGTCTCGGTCTCCCGCCGGCTGCGCGGGGTGTCCCTGGACCTCTCCGCCAGCCTCGCCGCGGACCTGGACGCGCTGCCCGAGGTGGCCGCGCGGTTCCGCCGGGTCAACGCGGAGGAGCCGTACCGGCTCAAGGCACGCTGTGTGAAGGCGAAGCTCGCCAACACCCGGCAGAGGTTGCGCCAGGGCACCGCGCACGTGCCGGGCCGGGACTACCAGGGCTCCGCCGAGCTGATCGCCGACCTGGACCTGCTGCGCGCCTCGCTGGCCCGCAACTCCGGGCAGCTCACCGCCGTCGGCCGGCTGGCCTCCACCATCCGTACGGTCTCCGCGTTCGGCCTGCACCTGGCCACCATGGACGTCCGTGAGCACGCCGAGGCGCACCACGCGGTACTCGCCCAGCTCTACGAGGCCGTCGGTGAGGTCTCCGACTATCCGGCGCTGACCAGGCTGGAACGCACCAAACTGCTCGCCGACGAGCTGACCGGCCGCCGGCCGCTGTCGACCCTGGACACTCCGCTCTCCGAGCCCGCCCGCAAGACGTTCGACGTGTTCGGCACCATCCGAGAGGCCCAGGACCGGTTCGGCACCGAGGTCATCGAGTCGTACATCATCTCGATGACCATGGGCGTCGACGACGTGCTGGCCGCGGTGGTGCTGGCTCGCGAGGCCGGCCTGGTGGACGTCCACAGCAGGCGGGCACGGATCGGGTTCGTGCCGCTGCTGGAGACCCCGGCCGAGCTGAATGCCGGCGGCGAACTCCTCGACGAACTGCTGTCGCTGCCCGCGTACCGGGCGCTGGTGAGCGCGCGAGGCGACGTGCAGGAGGTCATGCTCGGCTACTCCGACTCCAACAAGGAGGCCGGGATCACCACCAGCCAGTGGTCGATCCACCGGGCGCAGCGCGCGCTGCGCGACGTGGCCGCCCGGCACGGGGTGCACCTGCAGCTGTTCCACGGCCGGGGCGGCACGGTCGGGCGTGGCGGCGGGCCGACGCACGAGGCGATCCTGGCGCAGCCGTACGGCACGCTGGACGGCGCGATCAAGGTGACCGAGCAAGGTGAGGTGATCTCCGACAAGTACACCCTGCCGTCACTGGCCCGGGAGAACCTCGAACTCACCCTCGCCGCGGTGCTCCAGGCGACTCTGCTGCACACCGCACCTCGGCAGCCGGCCGAGATGTTGGAACGCTGGGACGCGACGATGGACGTGGTCTCCGAGTCGGCGTACCGGTCCTACCGGTCGCTCGTCGAGGACCCGGACCTCCCGGCGTACTTCTGGGCGTCCACCCCCACCGAGCTGCTCGGCGCGCTCAACATCGGCTCCCGGCCGGCGAAGCGCCCGAACACCGGCGCGGGGCTCTCCGGTCTGCGGGCCATTCCGTGGGTCTTCGGGTGGACGCAGACCCGGCAGATCGTGCCGGGCTGGTTCGGCGTCGGCTCCGGGCTGGCCGCCGCCCGCGAGGCCGGGTTGGCGGACGTACTGGCCGAGATGCACCGCAACTGGCACTTCTTCCGCACGTTCCTGTCGAACGTCGAGATGATGTTGACCAAGACCGACCTGAGCATCGCCCGCCGGTACGTCGAGACGCTGGTGCCGAAGAAGCTGCACCCGATCTTCGAGCAGATCGAGCAGGAGTACGAGCTGACCAAGCGGGAGGTGCTGGCGGTGACCGCCTCACCTGCCCTGCTGGAGAACTCGCCGGTGCTGCAGCGCACCCTGGCCGTACGCGACACCTACCTGGAGCCGCTGCACCACCTTCAGGTGGCACTGCTGCGGCAGTACCGGGAGTCCGGCGCCGCCGGACGGGCGGTGGCCACCGCACCGGGCGGCCGACGCGCACCGAGCGACGGCACCGCCCTGGAGCGGGCACTGCTCACCACGGTGAACGGCATCGCCGCCGGAATGCGCAACACCGGCTGACCAACAGGTACGAGAACGGGCCCCGGTCGCTGCGACCGGGGCCCGTTCCGTAGGTCTGCGAACGACGGTCAGAAGTCGCCGCCGCCGAAATCCCCACCGCCGAAGTCGCCACCACCGAAGCCGCCACCGAAGTCGCCGCCGCCGTAGTCCCCACCGGCGTAATCGCCGCCGCCGTAGTCCCCACCGGCGTAGTCCCCACCGGCGTAGTCGCCGCCCTGGTCGCCGCCGCCGAAGTCCTGGTCGCCACCGTCCCCGCCCTGCTCGGCGCCGTCGCCGAAGCCCTCCTGATAGCCGGCGTCGTAGCCGTACCCGGGGTCGGCGAAGGCGGGCGAGAACAGCGCGTCGGCGATCAGGATGCCGCCGAGCACACCCGCACCGGCGCCCAGCGCCGTCTTCCACCACGGTGTCGAATACCAGCCGGCCGGCACCGGTCGACCCTGATAACGCCCACCGGGGTAGTAGTAGGGCGTTTCCCGGCCGGGCTGCGGACCCGCCCGGAAGGTCTGCCCCTGCACGTCGACCTCGCGCTCCTTGGTGAGCTGCCCGACGCCGCGGGCAGCCGCCAGCGTCGGCACCTCGGGACCCGGGTCGATGCCGAGCGCGGTACGCGCCGCCCGGATGTACGCCAGCCCCTCCAGCGCGGTCTCCCGGGCCAGCCCGAACTGGTGCGGCGTACGCGCCTGCTCCAGCTGCGAACCTGCCGCGTTGTACCGCTCACCGGCATCGGCCAGTGCCTGGCGCACCGCCGGCTCTTCGCCGTGCAGGTTCATCAACTGGCCGCCGAGGCGCTCGTACCACCGTTGCGCCTCCGCGCGGGCGTCGCCGAGCTGGGTGCGCTGACGGGCGCTGGCCTGGGCGCGGATGAGCGCCGCGGCACCCAGGGCGCCGACCAGCACGACGGCAAGGCACAACACAAGTTCCATATCTCCGACCGTACTCCCGGGTGTCTCGTCGTAGCCGTCTGGCAAGCTCCGGTGATGGACGTCTCGACCCTGCTCCTGGTGATCGTGTGCCTCGGTGCCGGCGGGGCGGTGGGCTGGCTCGCGGCCCGGTCCCGGTCGGCTGCCGACATCGCCCGACTCGATGCCACCCTGGCCGCCACCCGGGAGGGCGAGGGCCGGCTGGAGCAGTCCATGCGGGCCCTGGGCTACGAGGCCACCGCGCAGTCCCAGGAGGCGGTGGCCCGAGCGGTCGCGCCGCTGCACGACACCCTGCGCCGCTACGAGCAGCGGGTGGCCGAGCTGGAGCACGACCGGGTCGACGCGTATGCCGAGCTGCGCGAGCAGGTCCGTTCGATGACCGCCGTCTCCGGTGAGTTGCGCACCGAGACCAAGCAACTGGTGGCGGCGCTGCGGGCGCCGCAGGTGCGGGGCCGCTGGGGCGAGCACCAGCTGCGCCGGATCGTCGAGGCGGCCGGGATGCTGGAGCACTGCGACTTCTCCGAGCAGGTCACGTCCGCCACCGACCAGCAGGTCGTCCGACCGGATCTGGTGGTTCGACTGCACGGCGGCCGATCGGTGGTGGTGGACGCCAAGGCACCGTTCGACGCGTACCTGACGGCCATGGAGGCCCGCGACGAGCGCGGCCGGGACACCCACCTCGACGCGCACGCCCGGCACCTGCGGGGGCACGTCGACGCGTTGGCCGCCAAGTCCTACTGGTCGGCGTTCGACAACTCGCCGGAGTTCGTGGTGCTGTTCGTTCCCGCCGATCCGTTCCTCGACGTCGCGCTGCAACGTGACCCGACGCTGCTGGAGCACGCCTTCACCCGCAACGTGGTGCTGGCCACGCCGGCCACGCTGGTCGCCCTGCTCCGGACGGTCGCCTACTCCTGGCGACAGGAGGCGCTGGCCCGAAACGCGCTCGCGGTGCACACCCTCGCCCGGGAGTTGTACGGCCGGCTCTCCACCCTGGGCGACCACGTGGGCAAGCTCGGGTCGTCGTTGGCCGGTGCGGTGACCGCGTACAACCGGGCGGTCGGCTCGCTGGAGGCCCGGGTGCTGGTCAGCGCACGCAAGCTCGCCGAGTTGGGCGTCTCGGACGAGGAGTTGGCCACGCCCGCGCAGGTCGAGTTGACGCCCCGGCAGCCGCAGGCGCCCGAGCTGGCCGATCCGGCCGACGACGGGGTCTCGGCCCGCTAGGGCGGCTGGTCAGGACCGGTTGGCGCTCGCCACGACGAACGGGGTGCCCTGCTGGCAGGTGGTCATCATGCCGGGCTCGGCCCGGCCGGTGACCTCCACCCGCGTACCCGGCTTCAGCACGTCACGCGGCCCTCCGAGGAGCAGGTAGCCGTCGAGCAGTACGCAGTTGGGCTCCACGCCGCCCTGCACGGTGCCGGACAGGGTGGTGTCGCCGACCCCCGGTGGCGTGCTCGGACCGCCAGGCTTCGGGCCCGTTCGCGAGGTGGTCGGTGCGGGGTCGACGGTCGACGGCGGGGCGGTCGGGTCGGGCGTGGGCTGGCTGGTCACCGGCTGCGCTCCCGTCGGTGTCGGGGTGGGCGTGCCGCCTCCGGCGTCCTGGCTGCCGCAGGCGCTCAACGCCACACAGACGGTCAGCGCGGCAACAGCGAGCCGATAGGTCCTCATGCCGAATCTGACGTAGGTGGGGCCGTGTCCGTTCCCGTGCTCAGCCGCGCGCCGCGGCGGCCTTCATGTCCCGCTTCAGCTCCTGCGGAAGCGAGAACGTGAGCCGCTCGTTGGCGGTGGTGATCTCCTCGACGTCGGCGAAGCCCCGTGCGGCGAGGTGCGCCAGCACCTCCTGGACGAGGTCGTCCGGGACGCTCGCGCCGGACGTCAGGCCGACCGTGCTGGCCCCCTCCAACCAGGCGTCGTCGATCTCGTGGGCGAAATCGACCAGGTGGCCGGCGCGGGCGCCCGCGTCCAGGGCGACCTCGACCAGGCGGACCGAGTTGGAGGAGTTCGTCGAGCCGACGACGATCACCACGTCGCAGTCGGGCGCGATCTCCTTGACCACGTGCTGTCGGTTGGAGGTGGCGTAGCAGATGTCGTCGCTGGGCGGGGACTGCAGCAGCGGCAGTCGCTGCTTGAGCCGGGCCACCGTCTCCAGCGTCTCGTCGACCGAGAGCGTGGTCTGAGAGAGCCAGACGACCTTCTCCGGGTCACGGACGGTGATCTTGTCGGCGCCGTCCGGGCCGTCCACCAGCTGGATGTGAGCGGGGGCTTCACCGGCCGTGCCGATGACCTCTTCGTGCCCCTCGTGGCCGATGAGCAGGATGTCGTAGTCCTCGGCGGCGAACCGCTTCGCCTCGTGGTGCACCTTGGTGACCAGCGGGCAGGTCGCGTCGATCGCCTTCAGCGAACGCTCCTTGGCCTGCTCGTAGACCTCGGGAGCCACGCCGTGCGCGGAGAAGATGACGGTGGCTCCCACCGGCACCTCCTCGTTCTCATCCACGAAGATCGCGCCCTGGGCCTCCAGGGTCTGCACCACGTGCTTGTTGTGCACGATCTGCTTGCGTACGTAGATCGGGGCACCGTAGAGCTTCAGTGCCTCCTCGACGGTCTGCACCGCGCGGTCGACGCCGGCGCAGTAGCCGCGGGGCTTGGCCAGGAGCACGCGCTTGCCGGTCCGTGGAGTCGCCTCAGCCTCAGTCACCCGTCCATCGTACGTGCCGGATCTCAGACCCGACGATCAAGAGGTTTGCGTCGGAAACGCGCCCGGACCTGACGCCAATCTCTTGATCACCGTGCGGGTCCGTAGGGTGGGCGGGTGAGCACGGACGGGGCGCGGGTCGGCAGCAGCAGCGCGGAGGAACCTTGGCCGGTGCGGGTGGTCAGCCAGAAGGTGGGGGCCTGGATCGCCAAGCTCGGCTGGGTGTGGGTGGACGGGCAGGTCGCGCAGATCAGCCGCCGCCCCGGAGCCAGCACCGTTTTCCTCACCCTGCGTGACCCGTCGGCCGACCTGAGCCTGACCGTCACCACCAACCGGGACGTACTGGACGCCGGGGCACCGGAGTTGCGTGAGGGCGCCCGGGTGGTGCTGCACGCCAAGCCGGAGTTCTACGCCGCCCGGGGCACGCTGAGCCTGCGCGCCGACGAGATCCGCCAGGTGGGGCTCGGGGAACTGCTGGCCCGGCTGGAGAAGCTCAAGAAGCTACTCGCGGCCGAAGGGCTCTTCGACCGTGCCCGCAAGCGCCGGCTGCCGTTCCTGCCCGGCCGGATCGGGCTCATCACCGGTCGCGCGTCGGCAGCGGAGCGGGACGTGCTGACAAATGCCCGACGACGCTGGCCCGCGGTGGAGTTCCGCACTGTCAACGTGGCCGTGCAGGGCCCGTCCGCGGTGCCGCAGATCGTCGACGCGCTCAAGGTGCTGGACGCCGACCCGAGCATCGACGTGATCATCATCGCCCGGGGCGGCGGCGGCATCGAGGACCTGCTGCCCTTCTCCGACGAGGCGCTCTGCCGCGCGGTGTTCGGCTGTCGTACTCCGGTGGTCAGCGCCATCGGCCACGAGACGGACGCTCCGCTGATCGACTACGTCGCCGACGTCCGCGCCTCCACCCCGACCGACGCGGCCAAGCGGGTGGTCCCCGACCTCACCGAGGAGGTACGCCTCATCGGCCAGGCCCGGCACCGCCTCGAACGGGCGGTGCGCAACCTGGTCGACCGCGAGACGCACCGGCTCGACGGGCTGCGGTCCCGGCCGGTGCTGGCCCGACCCCAGGTGATGGTGGAGCATCGGTCGACCGAGCTGGCCGCGTTGCGCCAACGGGCCGGCCGCTGCCTGGAGCACCGGCTCGCCGCCGCCGACGACGACCTGCGCCACACCCTCGCCCGGCTGCGGGCGCTCTCCCCCGCCGCCACCCTCGACCGGGGGTACGCGATCGTGCAGCGTGCGGACGGTCACGTCGTCCGCGCGGCGGCGGACGTCGGCAAGGGCGACCCGTTGCGGGTACGGCTGGCCGACGGCGAGCTGACCGCCACGGTCGACGGTTGAGTGGCGACGCGGTGACCCGGGGAGTGGTGTGCTGAGATGGACGCGATGACTGACGACACGAAGGCCGGGCCGGACGAGCGGCTCAGTTACGAGCAGGCCCGCGCCGAGCTGGCCTCGGTGGTCGAGCGGCTGGAAGCCGGCGGCACGTCCCTGGAGGAGTCGCTGGCGCTCTGGGAGCGCGGCGAGGCGCTGGCGGTGATCTGCCAACGCTGGCTGGATGGCGCGCGGGCGCGGATCGACGCCGCCCGGCAGGAGCCCGC
Organism: Micromonospora arborensis; assembly: GCF_003205615.1. Classification (GTDB taxonomy): domain Bacteria; phylum Actinomycetota; class Actinomycetes; order Mycobacteriales; family Micromonosporaceae; genus Micromonospora; species Micromonospora arborensis. The sequence goes on from NZ_PYBV01000006.1 coordinate 61,378, forward strand.
TTCCTGACCCGCCGGTGGGGCGGCCGAAGCCGCCCCACCCACGTACGTCAGTTGAACAGGCTGTACAGCTCGGCCGGCGCCTCGACGACCTGGTCGGCCGGCGGCTTCTGCGCGGCGGTGGCGGCACCGTAGTCGGAGTACGTCATCCGGATCTCCTGGGCGGCGGTCTGCCCGGCGGCCGGCAACTGAAGCACCAGCTCGCTGAGGCGGCCCTGCGGGTCCACCTTCGCGGTGAACGGGACCGTCTTCGCCTGGGTCCCCAGCGCGGCGATCGTGGCGGCGTTCAGCGAGCCCGCCTCGGCGGCCTTGGTGACGTCGATGGTGCCGGCGTACGCGCCGGTGCCGGTGCTGCGTACCTCGGTGATGCCCTGCGTCAGGACGGCACTTCCGGCCGGGTCGACCTTTTCGAAGTCGAAGCCGAGGCTGCGGTTGCCCTTGATCCGGGTCTGGTCGAGGTGCTGGTACTTGCCGAGGTTGAGCTGCTTGATGGCGGGCAGGTTCTTGGCAGCGGGGCCGGTCAGCTCCAGCTTCACCCAGCTGTCCGGCTTGTAGTGGATGAGATCGAGCTTCATCGTCAGGTCGGATGAGGGGCCGCCGATCGCGACCTTCATCGCGGCGCTCTGGCTCGGCTGGTGCACCTGACCCTCGGCCGTCGAGCCGGCCCCCGCGAGGGTGAACCGGAAGTTGCCGCTGCTGATCTCCTTGGTGGAGTCGAGCAGGGCCTGCTTGGCGTCGCCCGCCACCGGCGCGCCGCCGGACGGGCTCGCCGTGCCGGACGCGGTCGCCGTCGGGGAGGCGGTCGATCCCGGGGTGCCGGTTCCATTGCTGGCGCAGGCGGCCAGCCCGGGCGTGAGCAGAGCGGCGGCTACCAGGCCGACGCCGAGTCGTCGAACAGTCATGTGTGTCTCCCAAGGGGGTCACCCGACGACCTGGACGGCGCCGGAAACCGGGCGACGCGGCAGCACCGTCGGCCACGTCGCGCGACCCGGGCCGAGCAGCGCGCCCGGATCACTCCCTCTCTGTTCCCTGTTGACGCGTCGGACAATCACCCGTCTGTCCGGTTGCCCCGGCCACGGGGTCCGTCGAACGGTCGAGCCCCAGGTCAGCGCAACGCGCCGGCCAGCTCCCGTAGCTCGTTGTCCCGGGCATCGCCGATGACGATCACCGTGCGGGTGGGCTCCAGCAGGACCAGCGCCTGCTGGTTCCCCCGGGCCGTGTAGAGCTGCCAGGTCCGGCCGGCCAACTCGCTGGGGCCCTGGGGCTGACCCTGGTCGGTCAACTCCGCGGGGAGCAGCCGCTCCGCCGGCACGCTGCTCTGCAGGAGTTGGACGCCCCGCCCTTCCGGCGTGAGGTAGCCGATCCGCAGATTCGCACCGCCCTCGACGGTCTGATAGCGGGCGCTGACCGTCGACCAGCCGGAGCCGAGCCCCTGCGGCTGGCTCACCGGAAACGTGTTGGCCGCCCGGGCCTGCTCGATCGCCGGCGCCGGATCGACCGTCGTGGCCTGGTCACCGCCGAGAAAGCCCCGATAGAACGCCAGCAGCAGCGCGATCGGGACGAGCAGCACCAGCATCGAGATCGCCATGTCCTTCGGCGACCGCTCGGACTTGGCGGGCCGCACCGGAGGCGGTGGCGTCGGATCGCTCCCGGCGGGCCCGTCATCGGGGCCGGTGGGGACGACGACCGGCGGCTGGCCGTCGGGCGGCGTGCGGTCGGCGGGTACGCGGTCGGCTGGCTGTGCGGGCTCCACCCCCCTATCTTCGCAGCCGCCCGACCGGCGGTATCCGGGCCATCACCGCCCCGCGCCATGGTCGGGTCGGCCATCGTGTGAGGATCAGCGACAGAGCCGGCAGTGGGGACCGCCCCGCAGCCGGTCGTCCCCGCACCGTCGCGAGGAGGAGCAGCCGTCATGACCAACACCAGGACGCGGATCCCACAGGATCTCGACCGAAACCTCGCCCTCGACCTGGTCCGGGTCACCGAGGCCGCCGCGATGGCCGCCGGTCGGTGGGTGGGCCGGGGCGACAAGGAGGGCGGCGATGGGGCCGCCGTCGACGCCATGCGCAAGCTGATCAACTCGATCCAGATGCGCGGCGTGGTGGTGATCGGCGAGGGCGAGAAGGACAACGCCCCGATGCTCTTCAACGGCGAACACGTCGGCGACGGCACCGGCCCGGAGGTGGACGTCGCCGTCGACCCGGTCGACGGCACCACCCTGATGAGCAAGGGCATGCCGAACGCCGTGGCGGTGCTCGCCGTCTCCGAACGGGGCGCGATGTTCGACCCCAGCGCCGTGTTCTACATGGAGAAGCTCGCCGTCGGGCCGGCGTACGCCGACGTGATCGACATCAACGCCGGGGTGGCGGAGAATCTGCGCCGGATCGCCAAGGTCAAGGGCACCGACGTCTCGGAGGTGACCGTCTGCGTGCTGGACCGGAGCCGCCACGACGACCTGGTCGCACAGATTCGCCGGACCGGGGCGGGCATCCGGTTCATCTCCGACGGCGACATCGCGGGCTCCATCGCGGCCGCGCGCGGCGAGTCGGAGGTCGACGTGCTGATGGGCATCGGCGGCACTCCGGAGGGCATCATCTCCGCCTGCGCGCTGAAGTGCATGGGCGGCGCGATGCAGGCCAAGCTCTGGCCGCGCGACGAGCAGGAGCGGGAGAAGGCGATCGCCGCCGGGCACGACCTGGACCGGGTGCTGGGCACCGACGATCTGGTCACCGGTGACAACTGCTTCTTCGTGGCGACCGGCGTCACCTCCGGGGATCTGCTGCGCGGGGTGCGCTACCGGGCCGGCGGCGCGTACACCCAGTCGATCGTGATGCGGTCGAAGAGCGGCACCATCCGGGTGATCGACTCGTACCACCGGCTGGAGAAGCTGGCGCTCTACTCGGCGGTCGACTTCGACGGTCGTCCGCTGGCCGAGCAGGAGTGACCGCCGCCGACACGGCGACACCGCAGACCCTGCCGGCTGCCCGCCGAATCACCGGCGTCGCGCTGGCGTCGATCTCCGGGGTCGCGGTGGCGGTGCAGTCGCGCATCAACGGCGAGCTGGGGGTACGCCTCGACGACGGCTTCGCCGCTGCGGTCGTCTCGTTCGGCATCGGCCTGCTGGTGCTGCTGGTGCTGGTGCCCGCGACCCCCGGTGGTCGGCGAGGGCTGGTCGCGACGCGGAAGGCCCTGCGGACGGGCACGCTACGGCCGTGGCAGTGCCTCGGTGGGATGTGCGGGGCGTTCCTGGTGGCCACCCAGGGGCTCACCATCGGCACGTTGGGCGTGGCGGTCTTCACCGTGGCGGTGGTCGCCGGCCAGTCCGGCAGCAGCCTCGCCGTGGACCGGGCCGGGATCGGGCCGACCGGCCGGCAGCCGGTCACCCGGCAGCGGCTGGCCGGCGCGGTGCTCACCGTGCTGGCGGTCGGCTTGGCGGTCGGCGACCGACTCGGTGACCCGGGCGCGCTGGCGCTGGCCCTGCTGCCGCTGCTCGCCGGGGTGGGTATCGCCTGGCAGCAGGCCGTCAACGGCCGGGTCCGGGCAGCGGCCGACAGCGCGTTGACCGCCACGCTCGTCAACTTCGCCGTCGGCACTGTCACCCTGCTCGTCGCGTTCGCGATCGACATCGCCGTACGCGGCTGGCCCGACGGCCACCCGCCGAGCGAGCCGTGGCTCTACCTGGGCGGCCCGATCGGCATCGTGTTCATCGCGATCGCCGCCGCGATCGTGCGCTTCACCGGTGTACTGCTGCTCGGCCTGGCCACCATCGCCGGGCAGATCGTGGGTGCCGTCCTGCTGGACCTGATCCTTCCCACGGCGGCCTCGCACCCCGGTGTGAACACCCTGCTCGGGGCGGCGCTGACCATGGTGGCGGTGCTGATCGCCGCACTGGCGCCACCCGCCCGCCGCTGACCAGCCGCCCGCAGAGGGGTCAGCCGCCCATCGGAGGGTCAACCGCACGTCGGCGGGTCACTGCGGCGGCCATTGCGACGGGTACGGCGGATCAGGCACCGTCGGTGAGCGCGCAGGATAGGGCGGAGGCGGATAAGGCACGTGCGGCGGATAGGGCGGGCGCGGCGGGTACCGGCGCTCGAACCCACGGGCCGGGTCCACCAGCCGCGCGATCCGGATGGCCAGCAGCACGCCCGGCACCGTGGCCAGCAGGGCGAGCGCCACCGCGAACCGGGTTCGCGACGGGGTGCCGTACAGCCAACCGACCAGCGGCAGCCCAGCCAGGAGCGTGGTGAGCAGGAGCCCGGTGAGCACCCACCCGATCCAGCGCCGCAGAGCGCCCTGGTAGGAGGCTCGAACGATCATGGCCGCCGCGGTGAGGACGCCCACCGCCAGCACGAACGGCACGGCCATGAACGCCAGAGTGTCGTCGTCGCGCCCCCAGGCCGCGGCCAACACGATCCCCGCGACCAGCATCGACGCACTGCTGACGACCCCCCACCAGCGCGGACCTCCACCACGGCGGATCGCGAGATGACCGGCGAGCGCAGTGACCGCGCAGCCGAGAGTCAGCGCCAGCGCGACGGCGAGCAACAGGTCCATCGCGCGATCGCCGGGTCCGCCACCGCCCAGCCGGGGCGGTTCGTCCCACGACGCGCCGAGCTCCTCGAAGAGGAACCCGTCGCGCTGCCACCCACCGTCGGGCAGACGGCGTAGAAACCCGTCCCGCCCGTTGGCGACCAGCACCTCGTGACCACCCCCGGCGTGGGGATAGACGACCAGATCGCGGGAGGCGAAGTGGCGCTGGATATCGCCCGGGTTCGGCGACCGGCGGGCCAACTCCTCCCGCTGCCCGTCGGGCACCTCCCAGGCCGCCCGCCAGGTCGCACCGGCGTCGTCACTCTCCTCGACCCGTAGGTGCCCGGTGACAATCCGGTAGCAACGCCGGGGCTCGTCCGAAGCGCACGCCTGCTGCTGCCCGGCCTCCTGGCGGGACAGTCGCCGCTGCTCATCCTCCGTGACCGGCCGCCAGGTGGTCGCGCCGTCCTCGCTGACCGCCCACTGCCCATCCAACGGGCTGGTCGGCCAGTCCGACGTGCTGTAGCCGCTGCCGACCGAGATCGCCGGGTGGCCGTCGAGCATCGCGGTGCCCACTGCGTACGGATAGTAGATCGGGCTGGTCGCGGCCACCGCCAACACCGCCGGTGGCAGCACCACCAGCAGCCGGACCAGCCGGGCGGTCCGTTGGCGCACCGGGCGGCGACGTGACCGCGTCCAGCTCCACCACGCCAGGCCGAGCGCCGGAAGGGTGAGCAGGTCGGTCCAGTCGGCCCGGACCAGCGACGGCCCGGCCAGCACGGTCCAGGCCGAGGAGGCGAGTTCGGCGGCGTACCCGCTGGATTTGACGACCGCGAATCCGGTGCCCACCGCGACCAGGCCGGCCACCGCGGCGGCCCGGGACGGCAGCCGTGGCACCAGGAGGGTCAGCAGCACCGCGACCAGCGGCGGGGCGAGCGCCAAACCGGCGACGTCGCTCAGCTTGCCGGTCACCAGGCCGGGAAAGGCCGCCTTCAGCACATGGTCGTTGACCAGCAGCAGGACCAGCGCGAACAGGGTGGCGGGGTGGCAGAGCCAGGACAGCGTGGTGGGTGCGCCGTCCTGCTGTGTCTCGGAGCCCGTCATCTCCCCAGGATCCGGTCGACCCGTCTCGATCCGGACTCAGGCCGGTCTGGGTCCGATACCGACACTCAGCCGGCGTCGGAGGAGTGCCCGGGGAAGAGGTGTGCGCTCGGGTCGATGGCCACGGCTGCGTTGTTGACCGCCGTCGCCGCCTCACCGAAACCGGTGGCGATCAGCCGGACCTTGCCCGGGTATTCGGTGATGTCACCCGCGGCGAAGACCCTCGGCAGGTTCGTCGCCATCGCGCTGTCCACCAGGATGTGCCGGTGGTCCAGCCGCAGACCCCACTCGGCCAGTGGACCCAGGTCGGCGGTGAAGCCGAGGGCTGCCACCACGGTGTCCACCGGGAGCGTCTCGGTGGCGCCACCGCGCACGGTCACCTCGGCGCCGGTCACCGTGCCGTCCCCGATCAGCCGGCTGACCTCGGCGTTGACCACCACCCGCACCGGCAGCGACAGCACCCGGGCGACCGTCGAGGCGTGCGCCCGGAACTTCTCCCGTCGATGCACCAGGGTTACCGAACGGGCCAGCGGCTGCAGCGCCAGCGCCCAGTCGAAGGCCGAGTCGCCGCCACCGACGATCAGCACGTCCCGGTCGGTCAGCTCGGTCGGGTCGGTGACGAAGTAGACGATCCCGTTACCGGGGGCACCGTCGGCGCACGGCAGTGGCCGGGGGCTGAAGCTGCCGAGGCCGCCGGTGACGACGACCGCGCCGCAGCCGAGTTGCTCGCCGCCGGCCAGGCCGAGCACCGGGCGACCATCGGCGTACGAGAGTTTCTCGGCACGGGTACCGAGCAGGTATCGGGGCGCGAACGGGGCGGCCTGGGCGACCAGGTTGGCCACCAGGTCCCGACCCTTGACGGCGGGGAAGCCGGCCACGTCGAGGATCAACTTTTCCGGGTACATGGCGGTGACCTGACCGCCCGGCTCTGGCAGCGCGTCGATCACCGCCACCGTCAACCCCCGGAACCCCGCGTAGTACGCGGCGAAGAGACCGGCCGGACCGGCCCCGATCACGGCGACATCGACCTCGCGCATGGCGTACCGTCGCTTTCCGCTTACGGATCAACGCTTGCTGATCTCGACCGTAGGCGGACGGCGGCAGTCGGGCAAGCACGTCCCAGAGGCGCGCCGAGAATTGGTCAGGGCAGGCTGAGCGTGGAACCCGAGTAGTCCGGGCCGTCCACGGCCGGCCGCCGACGACGGAACAGGATCGCCGCCACCACCCCGCCGAGCAGCCCGAACAGGTGCCCCTGCCAGGAGATCCGCTCGTCGGTGGGGAGGATGCCGACCAGTTGCCAGCCGTAGAGCAGGCCGACCAGCAGGAAGACCGCGAAGTTCCACCAGCTGCGCTCGACGATGCCCCGGGTGAGCAGGATGCCCAGGTAGCCGAAGATGACGCCACTGGCGCCGACGACCACCGAGTTGGGTGAGCCGGTGAACCAGACGCCGAGCCCGCTGACCAGGATGATGACCAGGGTCGACCAGAGGAACCGGCGGGCGCCGGCGGCCAGGACGAAGGTGCCCAGCAGGATCAGCGGGATGCTGTTGCTGTAGAGGTGGTCGAAGCCGTGGTGGAGGAACGGGGAGAAGAAGACCCCGTCCAGCCCGTCGATGCGGTGCGGGATGATGCCGGCGGTGGCGTCCAGACCGAACGCGAGCCCCTGGTCGACCGCCTCGATGAGGAACAGGAACGGGACCACCGCACACATGGCGACGAACGCCCGGCCGAGGGCGGCGTAGAACGCCTCGGTGCCGAACCGGAAGGGATCGCCACTTGACGGGTGCAGGGTCACCCCACAACTGCTATCAGCAAAAGCGGCCGACCGCCACTCGCGTCCCGTTCGAGCAGACCGGTGTACGCGCGACGGCGGGGCAGGTGGTCGCCCACCCGCCCCGCCGTCGACACCGTCAGTAGTGGCCGTTGTTCTGGAAGTAGGTCCAGGCTCCGCAGGGCGTCTTGTACCTGCCCTTGATGTAGCCCAGCCCCCACGTGATCTGGGTGGCCGGGTTCGTCCGCCAGTCGCTGGCGACGCTACCCATCTTGCTGCCCGGCAGGGCCTGCGGGATTCCGTACGCACCGGACGAGCCGTTGCTGGCCTTGTGGTTCCAGCCGCTCTCCTTGGTCCAGAGCTTCTCCAGGCAGGGGAACTCGGCGATGCCGAAGCCCGCGCCGATCATCAGGGCGCAGCCGGTCTTGCGGTTGCCGCTGAACTCCTCGCAGGACGCCGGGATCGGCCCGGTGTACGGCTTGGCGGCCGCGTTGGCCGCCGCCCGCTCGCGTTTGCGGGACGCCGCTGCGGCCTCGGCCCTGCGGGCCCGCTCGGCGGCTTCCTTGGCGGCCTCCGCCGCGCGCAGCTTGGCCTGGTACTCGGCGGCCCGCTGCTGGGCGAACTTCACCTGGTGGGCGGCCTGCCGCTCCCGCTGGTAGGCGAGATCGGCCCGGTCGACCTCGAGGCCGACCTGCTCGGTCAGGCCCTGTTGCTGGGTTTCCCGGTCGTCGCCCAGGTAGAAGCCACCGGCAACGCCCACGGAGAGCAGCGCCACAGCGGCCGTACGGGCACCCAACCGGCTCCACAGCCGACTCACGAAGTGGTCCCTTCGTCGGGGGCAAGGACGCGGCACGGCGCGGGCCACAGGCGGGCCGTCAGCCGTGCCACGAGCGCCCCGACCGGTTGCCGGTCGCGCCGACGCACCGACCGCCGCCGATGCCGTCCGCCTCGCGACGTTCGATCACCAACGATCCCTGTGGTGCGTGGACGCTCGTGGGACACGATTGCGCACAGTGAGGCTGATGGGAAACCAACCAGGCCATTTGTGATCTGCACCACACATAAAATGCGGACAAAAGCCCGCATAAGCCCCTTTAGATCGGGATGTCCTCCAGGAGATCCGTGACCATCGCGGCGATCGGAGACCGCTCCGAACGGCTGAGGGTGACGTGGGCGAAGAGCGGATGGCCCTTGAGCGCCTCGATGACGGCGGTCACCCCGTCATGCCGGCCGACCCGCAGATTGTCCCGCTGGGCCACGTCGTGGGTGAGCACCACCCGGGAGCCCTGCCCGATCCGGGACAGCACGGTCAACAGCACCCCGCGCTCGAGCGACTGGGCCTCGTCCACGATCACGTAGGCATCGTGCAGGCTGCGCCCCCGGATGTGGGTCAGCGGCAGCACCTCGAGGATGCCCCGCGAGGTGACCTCCTCCAGCACGTTCTCATGCACCACCGCGCCGAGCGTGTCGAAGACCGCCTGGGCCCACGGCGACATCTTCTCCGACTCCGACCCCGGCAGGTAGCCCAACTCCTGGCCACCGACGGCGTACAGCGGGCGGAACACGATCACCTTCTTGTGCCGGCGGCGCTCCATCACCGCCTCCAGCCCGGCGCAGAGCGCCAGCGCCGACTTGCCGGTGCCGGCCCGGCCACCGAGCGAGACGATCCCGATCGCCTCGTCGAGCAACAGGTCGAGCGCGACACGCTGCTCGGCCGAGCGGCCGTGCAACCCGAACGCCTCCCGGTCGCCCCGGACCAACCGGACCGACTTGTCCGGCAAGACCCGCCCGAGCGCGGAACCACGCCCCGAGTGCAGCACCAGGCCGGTGTGACAGGGCAGCCCGGCAGCCTCGTCGAGGTCGAGCGTCTCGCCGGCGTACAACTGGCCGATCTGCTCCTCGCTCAACGCCAGCTCGGACATGCCCGTCCAGGTCGGGTCGCTGGCCTGGCCGTGGCGGTACTCGTCGGCGCGCAGGCCCACCGAGGCCGCCTTGACCCGCAGCGGCATGTCCTTGCTGACCAGGGTCACCTCCCGCCCCTCGCCGGCGAGGTTGAGTGCGACGGAGAGGATCCGGGCGTCGTTGCTCTCGGTGCGGAAACCGGGCGGCAACACGCCGTCGTCGGTGTGGTTGAGCTCCACCCGCAGGGTGCCACCGACGTCGTTGGCGGGCACCGGTCGGTCGAGTCGGCCATGCCGGACCCGTAGGTCGTCGAGCATCCGTAGCGACTGCCGGGCGAACCAGCCCAGCTCCGGATGGTGCCGCTTGCCTTCCAGCTCGGTGATGACCACCAGAGGCAGCACCACCTCATGCTCCGCGAACCGGTGGAACGCCGCCGGATCGGAGAGCAGCACGGACGTGTCCAGGACAAAGGCCTGGCCGGCTGGTCGCGGCTCCTTGGGGTCGGCCGGCGCGGCGGCCGCCGAGCGGCGGCCCCTGGTGGCGCGGCGGGTCGAGGCAGTCGCGGCCGGGGTCTGGTCGGCACCGGCGGTGGTACGGCGAGTCGTCACAGGCCTGCTCCGACGGATGGGCACCCGCCACCCGTGTTCCGCCTCCTCCGGTGCCCGGGGACACGGGGTCGGATGCGGAACCCCATGCGCGAGGTCGCAGATCCGGGCGGACCGGCTGGCTCGGGAGAACCCCTTGCCATGCCTAGACGCTAGCCCCGCCGGACCCTTCCGGCTAGAGGTCGGACGTGGATCTCCCATGTCGGGTGTACGCACATCCGTCGGTCAGGGCATTCACCAGCGCGTATGCCGGCGGCGGACGCGGCGGAACCGGCCGGGATGCATGCCCCCTGCGCGCATCCCGGCCGGTTTGGGGCCACCGTCACCGGTCTGACGTGACCCCGACGGTGCGTGTCCGCCGCGGACGACGCACCGCGTTCGTGTCGCCGGTCGGCGGGCCGAGGCCCACCAACCGACCTCAGCCGGTACGTCGAACGAGCGTGCCGGTCGGGTGCCGCCCGGTGATCGGGGCGGCCGGCGCGGCGAACGACGAGCCGGTGTACGTGGTGCCGGGGCGGGCGACGGTGCCGGCCGAGCGGACGACGCCGGCCGGGGACACCGACAGGGCGGAGGCGATCGCCGCCTGGGCGTCGCGGCGACGTCGGTTCCACGCGCCCCGGTCACCGTCGAAGTAGCCCTGGCGGTAGCCGAAGCGGTAGCCGATGCGGTAGCTGAGCTGCCCGTGCAACCGACCGGCCGCGTAGCTGGTGGCGCCGAGCACCAGAACGAGGAACACCGCGAGGAACGGGCTCATTGGGCAGCTCCGGCCCAGCCGGGACGCCAGGTCATCGCTCCTCCGGCTCGATCGTGGTGGGATCCGCGACGAGCAGCCGGTCCAGGTCGTCGGTGCTGACCTCCTCGACCAGCTCGACACTGATCCGGCAGCCGTCCAGCACGACCTCGGCCATCGAGGACCGGCGGATCTCGCCGCCGGCGTCGTAGACCCGGACGCTCAGCTCCGGACAGCCGAGATGGGTACGCCAGGCGTTCCACTCGGCGCGGTCGCCGACGCTCAGCGACAGGTAGCGGCAGCCTCGGGCGAGGTAGAGCCGCCAGGGGGCGGTCAGCCCCGCGGCCACCCCCTCGGCGATCAGCCCGAAGGCCTGGGCGCGGGTGGCGAGCTCGGTCACCACACCCCCCTGGCACCGGGGGCATGACGCATGTGAGCACCAATCGTCTCATGCACGTGACACACCGTAGATTGTCCCATGGACGTGACAGTATCAGCTTTTCGTCCGCTTACGTTCGCCACTATGGGCATCTATTCTGCCCGCGTGACACCCCTCAACCGTGGCACAGAATCGTTTACCGGAAATCCGAAGATCCCGTCACGTCGGCGTGACAGTGGCGAGCCGGGGCACACGCTCGCAGCCGGCTGGCCGTACCGTCACGGGGTGACCGAGACGGCCCATGCGCGGAAGATCGCCTTCGCCACCTTCGTCCGGCGCGCCCTGGACGAGGCGCGGGCGACCCGGGCCTGGAGTGGCACCGAGGTGTCCCGGCGCACCGGCGTCTCCCGGCAGACCATCAACCGCTGGGTTCGAGGCGACTGGGCCAGCGACCCGGAGGCCGAACGCGTGGTCGCCTTCTGCGAGGGCCTGGGCTTGAATCCGGCCGCCGCCTTCGCCGCGCTCGGCTGGGACCGCACCGCGGCCGGCCCCCGGACCGGCCAGCCCGCCCCTCCGATGGACCCCGACGTGGAGGCACTGCTGCGCCGCCTGGTCGATCCGAACGTGTCGGACGCGGAGAAGTTCCACATCCGCGAAACCATCAGATACCTCGCATACCGCCCAACGTTGCCGGTCGATGTCCGCAATAGGGGCAATCAGGCAGGGTAGTTCCTCAGATGGCGAAAGAACGCCTGGTCGGGTTCATTCGTTTGGCTCCAGGGCTCGGACCGGCACGCTAGCGTCCCTATTCGTACTGCTTGGGCTCGTCATCGGCGGGGGGACGGGACAAGGCCGAACCCAGCCCTGCGGGACATAAGGAGGGGTCTGTCCATGACCCTGAAGTGGTTGGCAGTCGTGGTCGCGACAGTGTCGATGACACTGTGGGCGACCGGCAACGCAGTGACCCTCGCGGTCGACGGCGGGCAGCTTCCGCTGCTCGTCAACCTCTTCGTGCTCATCACCGCCGGCACCGCGGTCGTCCTGGCCGTCGTCGCCGAGCTGCACGAGCGGATGAACGACCGGATCAGCGCGCTCACCGAGTTCCTGGTGGCCCGGCTCAACGAGATCGAGAACCACACCGGCGACCGCAACACCGGGTTCGTGGAGGGCTACCTGTTGAGCCACGGCCAGGAGGCGGCGGTGGTGCCGTTCGGCCGGCGCGGACGAGGAGCCGCCGAACGCTGATCGCGTACCGCCGAACGGGTCCGCTCGGCCAGGAATGAGCCTGGATCGCCGGGGTACGCTGACGCGCGTGCCGCCGTTGAATCTGGGCAATCAGCAGCCGAGGACCCCGTTGAACGCCGACCAGGCCTGGGCAATCACCGCCAGCCGGGTGGCCGGGACCGTGCTCTTCTTCGACTTCGACGGCACGCTCGCGCCCGTCGACGACGATCCGACCGCGGTACGCCCGGCACCCAAGGCGCTGGCCGCCATCGAGGCGCTGGCCCCGGTCGTGCAGCGGGTCGCGATCGTCTCCGCCCGACCCGTCGAGTTCCTTCGGGATCAGCTCGGCGGGCTCGCCGGTGTGGACCTCTACGGCCTGTACGGGCTGGAGCACAGCCACTCGGGCGGCGAAACCGTCACCGAGCCGGCCGCGCTGCCCTGGGTGCCGACCATGGCCGAGCTGGCCGACCTGGCCCGGGCGGAGCTACCGCCCGGCACGCTTGTCGAGTTCAAGCGGCTCTCCGTCGCGCTGCACTGGCGTACCGCTCCGCAGCTCGGCTCGACCGTGCAGCAGTGGGGGCAGGCGCAGGCCGACCGGCTGGGGTTGCGGGTGCAGGCCGGGCGGATGGTGCTGGAGCTCAAGCCGCCGGTCGACCGGGACAAGGGCATGGTGATCGGCGAGGCGATCAAGGGTGCCACCGGCGCCTGGTACTTCGGCGACGACGTCTCGGACATCAAGGCCTTCGCCGCGCTGCGCGCCCGCGCCGCTGCCGACCCGGATTTCCTCGGCGTCTGCGTGGCCGTGGCCAACCCGGAGACCGGCCAGGAGGTGGCCACCGCCGCCGACCTGACGATCGAGTCCCCGGCCGCCCTGGGCGACTTCCTCACCCAGGCACTGACCCACCTGCCCTGAACTGGCCGGCCGGCCGGCGACAAACGCGTCGCCGGCCGGGTCAGACGCCGTAGCGGCGTTGCCTGGTGGCGTACGAGCGCAGTGCGCGCAGGAAGTCGATGTGCCGGAAATCCGGCCAGTTGAGTTCGCAGAAGTAGAACTCCGAGTGCGCGGACTGCCAGAGCATGAACCCGGACAGCCGCTGCTCCCCGCTGGTGCGGATGACCAGGTCGGGGTCGGGCTGGCCGCGGGTGTAGAGGTGCTCGGCGATGTGCTCGACGTCCAGCACCTCGGCCAACTCCTCGATCGTGCCGCCGGTGGCCGCGTGCTCCAGCAGCAGCGAGCGGACCGCGTCGGTGATCTCCCGGCGTCCGCCGTAGCCCACCGCGATGTTGACCTCCGCGCCGCCGGTGCGCTCGCGGGTGCGCTCCTCGGCGCCCTTGAGCGCCGCCGCGGTCTGCGCCGGCAGCAGGTCGAGCGCCCCGACGATGCGCAGGCGCCAGGGGTTGCCCTCCTCCGCCAACTCCACCACCAGATCCTCAATGATCTTGAGGAGGGGGTCCAGCTCGCTCGCTGGTCGGCGCAGGTTGTCGGTGGCCAGCAGATAGAGGGTGACGTGCCCGACGCCAGCCTGGTCACACCAACCGAGAACGTGCTTGATCTTTGCCGCGCCGACCCGGTGCCCGTCGTTCGGGTCGACGAAGCCCATCTCCCTCGCCCATCGGCGGTTGCCGTCGCACATCACCCCGACGTGCCGGGGCACCGGCTTACCCGCGAGCTTCGCCGTGAGCCGGCGCTCGTACACGGAGTAGATAAGGTCCCGCAGCGTCATCACCTAGCAGCGTAGCGACCCATCAGCCAGATCACCGCCTCGGAGCCCCATCCCTGCCCGGCAGACCGACACCGATCATCGCCAGTGTGCGGGCGGTGAGACGTCCGTCACCCAACCCCAACTCGACCACGTCGTAGAACACCCGGTCGTCGCGACGAGCAGCCCGAACGGCCGCGTCCACCACCCGGCGGCGCCGCGCCAACCACGCCGCGACCGAACTGTGCCGCAGGTGGGTGCCGAGACGGCGACGCAACCCGTGGGCGTAACGGCGGGCGGCCTCCTCGGGCGCCTGGGCCGCCGCCGCACCCGCGAGCGCACCGGAGAGCAGCGCGTAGAAGATTCCCTCTCCGGTGAACGGATTGATCAGCGACAGCGCGTCCCCGGCCAGCAGCGTGCGCCCCTGCCCTGGTGTCGGCCGGTGGGTGGACAGCGGCAAATGATGGGCGCGCAACGCGGTCACCGTCGCCAGGTCGGTGCCGGGCAACAGCGCGGCCAGCCGGTCCAACAGGTAGGCGCGGCTCAGCGGCTCACCACGCAGCACCTCCCCGTACCCGACGTTCGCCCGTCCGTCGCCGATCGGAAACGACCAGGCGTACGCCGGCCAGCGCGCCTTCGAGGTGACGATGAGCTGCTCGGACGGGCCGGGCAGAGCCGGGGCGTACCCCCGGATGGCCAACGCGAGGTGCCGGTCGGGATTCTGCGGGTGGCCGAGCGCCCGACGTACCACCGACCCCGCGCCGTCCGCGCCCACCACCACCCGGCCGGACAACTCCCCGTCCAGCACCACCCGGTCGGCGCGCGGCTCGACGCGGCGCACGGTGTGCCGGCGTAGCTGCGCCCCGGCCGCCACGGCGGCCGCCACCAGCCGCGCGTCGAAAACCTCCCGGGGCACGGTGTACGCAGGCCGGGGCAGCGCCCGGGCCACGGCGCCGCCACCCGGCGCGATCATGCGCAACGCGGGGAGCGGCGCGTAGCCCGCCACCGCCTCGGTCACCCCCAGCTCGTCGAGCACGTCCACCGCGTGCGCGGCGATCCCGTCGCCACACGCCTTGTCCCGGGGAAAGTCGGCCCGGTCCAGCAGCAGCACGCTGGCACCCGCCCGGCACGCCGTCAGCGCGGCGGCCGCCCCGGCCGGCCCCGCTCCCACCACCACCACGTCGAACTCGTCGTCCACCGCGCGCCTCCCTCCGACCAACGCGGCGCGGTTGTGCCGTTTCCGCACCGCCCCGACGATCCACCCGCGCCGCCCACGCCGACCGGTGTGACCGACGCCACCCGCCATCCTGCCCTCTGCCCGCTCGTACGGGCCGCACCCGCACTGACTTTCCGGTACGGCGTACGCGAACGCCGCCAGCGTTGCGGGCCGGATTCGGGGGTTGATCCACTCCGCCTCGGCGATGTGGCGGCATCCGCCCCGTGGAGACACCGCCACGTCGGCGACCTGGAGTCGATCACCGCCCGGCGGACGCACGGCCCGGCGGACGCACGGCCCGGCGGACGCACGTCCCGGCGGACGCACGGCCCGGCGGACGCACGGCCCGGCGGACGCACGTCCCGGCGGACGCACGGCCCGGCGGACGCACGGCCCGGCGGACGCACGTCCCGGCGGACGCACGTCCCGGCGGGCGCACGGCCCGGCGGAGGTAGTCCAGGCGTGGCAACAGAAGGGCTGCACTATGCCGGCAGGCACCCGCCCGGCGGAGGTGGGCCCACCTGTCCAACCGCCTGTAGACCTGCCCCATATCTGGGGCACAAACGGCGGCGCGACGTCGGCGAAGGCCCGGCCCATATCTGGGGCAGCTCTACAGCGGCTGCGACCACTTGGTCCTAGTGGTCGCGGCGTCCCGGTGGTCGCGGCGTCCCGGTGGTCGCCACGTCCCGGTAGTC
>NZ_PYBV01000059.1:0-20107 GCF_003205615.1 Micromonospora arborensis
CCCCGCCCCACCCCGCCCCGGTGGCGGCAGAGCCCGGTCCACCGACTGGGCACCGCTCTCGCCGTGCCGGTGTCGGCGAGGCGTGGCCGCGGCTCGCCGCAGCAGGTGACGATGACGGTGCAGCCCAGCGGTGCGCCGAGGCCCACTCAGCAGCACCAGACCGTCGGAGACGTCAGACTGCGGGAAGGCCCAGGGCTTCGTCGACGCGGGCGAGTACGGCGACGTCGTCCTCGGGGTTCACGCCCCGCAGCAGGTCGATGGCCGTGGCACGAATCTGGCCGATGATCATGGCCAGTGGAAGGGTCTGCGTGGAGCCGAAGAGCTGCCCGGCGGTGTGCACGGCAGCCAGGGCGGCTTCGTCGGCCCGGGTGGCGTGCCGATCGGCAGCCTCGTCCTGCCCGTCCAGGTCGGCGGCGAGAGCGGCACCGGCCTCCCGGACCGCCGCCGCCAGCGACCGCAGGGCAGCACCCAGCTCAGGCGGCGCAGCCGGGGCACGCACCTCAGACGGCGGGACTGGGGCACGCACCTCAGACGGCGACGCTGGAGCACGCACCTCGGACAACGGCACTGGAGCACGCACCTCAGACGGCGGCACTGGAGCACGCACCCCGGACAACGGCACTGGGGCACGCACCGCAGACGGCGGCGCCGCGACGTGTAGCCGGCTCAGTGTCACGCCGGCGCGGGCCAGCACTCGAACGTTGCGGACCGCATAGTCGATCTGTCGGATCGACTCGTCCACCGACCTCAGTCGACCGATGTGCCGGCGTCGTCGGACGTTGAGCCGCAGCGCCTCACCGGCAGCCAGCACCCCGTTGCGCAGCCCGTCCACCCGGGCGTCCATCCCCCGGGCCTGCGTGAGCGCGGTGACGGCGGCGGTCTCGTCGCGGTGGTCCAGCGCGTCGGCGATCTCGCCCAGCAGCCCAGCCAGCTCGTCGAAGGTTCGTCGTACCTCGGCGACCAGCGGTGCCAGCGGGTGCCGGGCGTCGACCAGCAGGCTGGCCGCGAGGGCGACCGCGCCACCGATCAGCGCGTCGACGAACCGGAACGGCACCAGCGACCCGTCCGGCGGTGCGACCACCACCAGGTAGAGCGCGGAGACCGCGGCCTGCACCAGTGTCACGCCGGTGGCGCCGAAGGCCACCGCGAGGAGGACGGTGAGCAGGATGACGGTGAACACCGTCCAGGTGGTGCCCGGGCCGAGCGCCTGCACCACCAGGTCCGCGACGAGCACCCCGGCGGCGACTCCGAGAACGACCTCGACGGCCCGCCGGATGCGCTGCCCCCGGGCCTGACCGAGCACGATCAGCGCCGCGGCGGGTGCGAAGAAGGGCTGCGGGTGCCCGAGCAGCCGGGTGGCCAGCAGCCAGGCCACGGTCGCGGCGGCGGTCGCCTCCAGCACCGGCCGCCAGCCGTGCCGCAGCCGCCCGCCGGCCGTCCGCAGCCCGCTGAACCGCACCATCGCCACCCTCCCTCGCCCGCGCCGGCCGGCCTACCGTGACCCGGCTCGGCACCGCGCCGTCAACCCACGGCACCACACCGCCGCTCTCCCTTTGGAGCTGATGTCGTGGACGCATCGCGCCTGATGTCGTAAGCGATTCAGCTCCGAAGCGTCGGCTCACCGCACCACGCCGCCAACCCGCGACATCCTGAGGCGATCGTCTCCCATCACCTGACGGCCCTGCTCACCGGGGTTATTCAGCCCTGGTAGGCCCGCTCCCCCACCGCCGCCAGTCGCGCGTGGTCAGCGGCGCTGCCGAGCATGCCGCGCAGGCCGGCGGTGTAGGCGGTGGCGGCGTCCACGCCGAGCCGGGCGGCGAACGCGTACTCCTCGGCCAGCGTGATGTCGAAGATGGCCGGGTCGTCGGTGGAGACCGAGCAGGCAACCCCGCCGTCGGTCAGCACGGTCAACGGATGCGGGCGGTCCGCCCGGGCCACCCCCAGGCGCAGGTTGGAGGTGGGCGTCACGTCCAGCACGATGTCCCGCTCAGCCAACTCGGCGACCAGCTCCGGATCGTCCACGGCCCGCACACCGTGTCGGATCCGGACCGCGCCCATCGCCAGCACCTCGCGGACCGCCTCCGGCCCGGCCGCCTCACCGGCGTGCGGCACGAACGGCAGGCCGCCGTCGCGGGCCACGTCCACCACCCGTGTGTACGGGATGGTCGGGTGCCGCCCCTCGGCGCCGGACAGCCCGAAACCGACCACACCCCGCCCGGCGAAGCGGGTGGCGACGCGGGCCGCGGCCTCGGTGAAGTCGAGGTCGTGACCTCGGCAGACCTGCGGGGTCAACCCGATCGAGACCCCGTACGACTCGCGGGCCTCGGCCGCCGCGTCGACCAGAGCGGCGAGCACGTTCGCCCAGCCGGCCAACCCGAGTCCTTCGTCGGCGTCCACGATCGGTTCCAGGTGGACCGCACCGTCGCGGGCGGCCTCGGCGGCGTAGGCCAGCAACGCCCGCCGGTAGTCCTGCGGTGTACGCAGCACCACCGTCATCGCGTTCCAGGTGGCGATGAAGTCGTACAGGTCGTCGAACGTCCCGGGCGTCGCGGCCGGCACCGGGAGGCGGTGGCCACGGGCCAGCGCGGCGAGCAGCGGCGGGCGGACCGTGCCCTCCAGGTGGACATGCAGTTCGATCTTCGGGGTGTGGCGCTGAGCCGGCGTCATCGCGGACCTTCCGGGGGGTGGCCGAATGGGGGCGTTCAGCCTGCCCCACCCCAACCCGGACCGGCCTCCCCCACGGGAGGGATCAGCACCGTGAGAACCGCGCTCGGCCCAAAACTCCAGAGTAGTCATTTGTGCCGTGCCAGGCCCCCGTCAAATATGACAGTACGTCGGTACAATCGGCGACTGCGTTGTGACCGATCGCTGACTGCTCATGGTGAAAGCGATCACACACACTGATCCCATGAACAGGAGAGTGAACCGCGGTAAGGCACTCCGCGTCGCGGTGTGTCTCCTTCTTGTCGCCGCACTGAGCGGCTGCATGCAGCTCAACATGGGGCTCACCGTCAACGCCGACGACACGGTCGACGGGCAGTTGCTGTTGACGGCCCAGAAGTCCCTGCTGAGCTCGCGCAACAAGAACATTTCGGCGGCGTTCGCGGAGCTGCGGCAGAACATTCCCGCCCTGCCGCAGGGCGAGGAGACCGGCTACGAGGATGACAAACTCTTCGGTTCCCAGATCAGTTATCGCAAAGCGCCGCTGGCGGGTTTCGACACGGAGAGCGTGAAACTGGTCCGGGACGGCGATCTGTACCGATTCACATTGCCGCTCGACCCGTCCAAATACGGCGGAAAGGTTGCGCAGCAGAATCCGCAACAGCAGCAGGCATTCCTCAAGTTGATGTCGTTCGAGATCTCGATGACGTTTCCCGGCAGGGTGCTCGACAGCAATGGCACCGTCAACGGCCGGTCGGTCAGCTGGAAGGTGGACTCCAACCAGGACAAGCCGGCCGAGCTGCGGGCGGTCGCCGAGGCGCCACCCCGACCGTCCACCTCGCCGGCCGCCGCCACCGACGAAGGTGGGATGGGCTGGCCGCTGATCGTCGGCGGCGTGCTCCTGGTGCTGCTGCTCGCCGCGGTGGGCGTACTCCTGTTGTTGCGCCGCCGGCACCCCACGGCGCCGGCTGCGCCCGACCCGACCTCGCCCGGCCCACCCGCCGGCGCCCCGGGGCCCGGCTGATCCACCACCACATTCCGGTCGCACCATCGTAGAAAAGAGGGGGATCGTCATGAACGATCTCTTCACCTGGGCAGCCCTGGGGACCATCGCCGGCGCGAGCGCCGCCACCCTGCTGGCCACCAACGTCATCGGGGGGCTGATCGGCCCCAGCGGCGACAAGCTCCGCAAGTGGATCGCCATCGTCATCGCGCTCCTGCTGTCCTACCTGACCGCGGCGTTCGCGGATGAGGTCGGTGGCGAGAAGTGGATCATCGCGTTCTTCAACGCGCTCGTCATCTTCTCGGCCGCGCTCGGCGTCAGCCAGTTCCCGCCCGGCAACCGGCAGGCGACGCCGACCCAACTCGCGAGCGGTCGCGAGCCCAAGATCTTCCGCTCCTGGGTCTGAGAGGTGCCGTCATGATCTTCGGAATTCTCAGCGCGGCGGTCCAGGTCATCCTCGGCGCCCTGTTCGGCTTCCTCGCCGGCGGCCCGATCGGCCTGCTGATCGGCGCCGTCGTGGGCCTGCTGATCGGCGCGGTCTTCGGCTGGGCGGTGACGTCCGCCGGGGTGTACGCACCAGACGCCCGCGGCATCTTCCTCTTCGTCGTCGACCACACCTGGAGCCTGCTCAACACAGTCGTCGGCGCCATCTACCTGACCGTGCACCTGATCTTCGGGCACTCGCTGGACCGGCCCACCTCGTCCGGCAGCGGCCGGGTCAGCGTGGTGGAGGGGGTCTCACCCCGCTACGCCACCACCATCGGCACCGTCTGCGCCGGCTCCAGCTCCGGCATCCAACGGCACGAGGACGTGCACATCTTCCAGGGTCGCCTGCTCGGCCCGCTCTACATCCCGCTGGTGCTGGCGAACTACGTCCTGTTCACCATCGCCCCGGTGTGGCTGCTCTACCACGACCACACGAACGCGCCGATCAACCGGTTCACCCGCTACTTCGAGATCGGTGTCTACCCGCACGTGTGGAACGAGGCCATCGCGTACCGGATCCAGGGGACGCCGCCGCGATGACCACCGACGGGCGCGGACCGATCGAGACGGCGACCGCCGAGCTGGCCGCCTGGCTGACCAACTCGGCGGGGGAACCCGTCCCGATCGGCCCGCCCCGCGCGTGCGACGACGCGGCCGGGCTCACCCTCTGGCCGCTGGAGCTGCGCCCAGCCCGGCAGACCCGCTCCAGCGGCGCGGTCCGCGAACCGTACCGGTTCACGGTCCGCTACCTGTTGTGCGTGACCGGGCCGGGTGGCTTGCCCCGGCTGGACCGGGTGCTCACCGCCGCGACGAGCGACGGCAGCTACCCGGTCGTCCTGGAGGCCGGCGAGGCCGCACTGTGGACGGCGTTCGGCACGGCGCCCCGACCGGCGCTGCTGATCGACGTGCCCGCCCAGGTGGACCACCCCACCCCGGCCGCTCCGCCGGTGCTGCAACCGCTGCGGCTGCGGCAACTGGAGGTACGCGCCCTCACCGGCCGGGTGGTCGGCCCCGAGGACCAACCACTGGCGGCGATGCGCGTCGAACTGCCCAGCACCGGCTCCGCCACCCGCACCGACCCCGAGGGCCGGTTCCTGATCGTCGGTGTTCCGCACGACCCGGAGCACCCGAGCCCGGTCCGGCTCCGGCTGACCGGCCGGGGGCTCGTCCTCACCGCCGACGTCGACCCCGCCGAACCCGACCTCGTCATCGTCTGCGCGCCACCGACCCACTGACGCCCACCCGCACAGGAGGACCGATGCCCAGCTACTTCTCCCCCGGCATCTATGTCGAGGAGGTCCCCAGCGGCGCCCGACCGATCGGCCCGGCGAGCACCAGCATCGCCGCGTTCGTCGGCGTCGCCCCGGACCGCTCCGCCCAACTGGGCAGGGCGGTGCCGGTCAACAACTGGACGGAGTTCCTGCGGCTCTTCGCTGGCGGGGA
The DNA here is from genome assembly GCF_003205615.1 of Micromonospora arborensis. Classification (GTDB taxonomy): domain Bacteria; phylum Actinomycetota; class Actinomycetes; order Mycobacteriales; family Micromonosporaceae; genus Micromonospora; species Micromonospora arborensis. The sequence continues at coordinate 5,594 of NZ_PYBV01000059.1, forward strand.
GCGGGTGGAGAGCACCCCGTTGGCCCGGGCGGTCTTCGGTTTCCTGGACAACGGGGGCGCCCGCTGCTGGGTGGTCAACGTCGGCGACGGCGGCGCGATCACCGGCACCGGACAGCGCCGCGGTGGCCTACAACTGCTGGAGGCCGTCGACGAGATCTCCATCATCGCCGCACCCGGCTTCCACGACGCGGTGTCCCACGAGGCGCTGCTCAGCATGGCCGAGCGCACCCGCACCATGGTCGCGATCTGCGACCCGGCACCGGACATCGACGACATCGCCGCGCTGACCCGGGTCGCCACACCGTCCTCCGGCAAACCCCCCAAGCCCGCCGAGGGTACGGGCGGCACGGGCGCTTCCGGAGGCTCGGGCGGGCCGGGCGGTTCCGGCGGGCACGAGGGGGCCGCGTACCGGCCCCGGCAGTCCGAGTTCGGCGCCTTCTACTACCCCTGGCTACGGGTACGCGATCCGATCAGCGGTGAGTTGGAACTCACCCCGCCGAGCGGGCACCTGGCGGGCATCTGGGCCCGCACCGACGCCCTGCGCGGGGTGCACAAGGCACCGGCCAACGAACCCGTACGCGGCGCCGTCGACCTGGGCTACCTGGTCACCCGACCGGAACACGACGTGCTCAACCCCAAGGGCGTCAACGTGATCCGCTACTTCGCCGGCGAGGGCATCCGCGTCTGGGGCGCCCGTACGCTCGCCGCCGAGGCCAGCGAGTGGCGCTACCTCAACGTACGGCGACTCAGCATCGCCATCGAACAGGCCATCGCCAACGGCACCCGGTGGATGGTCTTCGAGCCCAACGACTTCACCCTCTGGCGCTCGATCCGACGCGACATCGGGGCGTTCCTCACCCGGGTGTGGCGCGACGGCGCGCTGCTCGGGCGCAGCCCCGAGGAGGCGTTCTTCGTCAAGTGCGACGAGGAGACCAACCCGGCGGACGTCCGCGACGCGGGCATGGTGATCGCCCACATCGGCATCGCCGTCGTCAAGCCCGCCGAATTCGTGGTGTTCAAGCTGAGCCAGTGGGCCGGCGGCACCGAGACCGAGACGATCGGAGGCTGACATGCCCACCACAGCCACCCCGCAGCCCGGCGCCCCGGTCGACCCGTACCGGGCGTACAACTTCCGGCTGCTCATCAACGGCGTCACCAACGGCCACTTCACCGAGATGACCGGGCTGGAGGTGAACATCCCCGGGCAGCCGTACCGGGAGCACGGCCTGGGCCGGATGCGGATGGTGCCCGGTCAGGCCGAGTACGAGCCGGTGACGCTGCACTTCGGCCTCACCGCCTCCCGCGAGCTGTGGGACTGGGTGAACGCCACCGCGCAGGGCACCCTCAACCGTCGCAACGTCTCCGTGGTGCTGCTCGACTCGGTCGGGACCGCCGAGGTGCTGCGGTGGAACCTGATCGACGCCTGGCCCACCCGATGGCGGGGCGCGCACCTCAACACACTCAGCCACGAGATCGCCATCGCCTCGTTGACCCTGCGCTACGAGGGCCTGGAGCTGGAGACCGGCGGTGCCACCGCGCCGACACCCGCGTAGCTGGCTGGCCGGCCGGTTGCGCTCGGCGGCCGGTGCGGTGCACCGCCTCGCCGGGCGGGTCGAGCCCGCCGGGCACCTCCCGGCAAGCCCGCCGTCGGCCCCGCCCACGCCAGCGCCGCGGCGCTTCGGGGAACCCCCGCAGCACTGGCTGGACCTGGTCAGCGCACACGCGCCCGGGCTGCTGCACGACCTGGACCTCGACCCACCCGCTGCGGAACCGACGGAGGGGCGCGACGACGCCGCCGGCGGGCCCGGCTTCGGCGATCGCCTCGATCAGGACGGTCCGGACCGGTGGACCTCGGTGACCCGACCGGCGCAGCCCGTCGGAGAGGACGCTGGGTTCCCCACCGACTCGATGGGTAGGCGTGCCCCTGGCACGGTGGGTAGGCCCGGCCGCGTAACCAGCACGAATGGCCCTGACCCGGCCGGGCATCCCGACGGGCGTGGCCGACCGGCGTCCGCCACGGTGGGTGACGACGCAACGGTGGGCGCGGCGTACGGCGTCGACGGGCCGGAGATGGTGACCGAAGGTGGAGGGCCGGACGGGTCGCACCCGCCGGGCGGAACCGGGAGGTCTGCGCACCCGTCGAGCGCAGCCGACCGGTCCGCCAGCCCAGGCACGAGCGGTGCCAGCCCACGGGGCAGCAGCGACGCCCCCGCCGTCGCGCTCACCGCCGAGGTGCCGCTCGCGTCGGATGGGGACCGACGTTCGCCAGGCCGGCTGCTGGACGGTTGGCGTCTGCGCCCGCCATTCCGACAGGTCGCCGCCACAGGACCGGCGCGAGCCGACACCCCGCCCGCCGACCCAAGAGGGCTGCCCCAGTTCGGGCCCCCAATCCACAACGCCCCCAGCGGGATCTTGGAAGATTTCGGCCCCTCCAGGGGCGTTTACCTTCCAAGGTCCACGACCGACTCCGCCGACGCCGGCGGGGCGAGTCCGGACCGGGTGGCGGGTCGGCACGGACGGTCACGTGTAGGCGAGGCAGGCACGGGTTGGGGGTCAGCTGTGAGCGGCGTGGCGGCGACCTGCGGCGGGTCTGCGGTGACTGGCGGCGGCGTGGCGGCGACTGGCGGCGGGACTGCGGCGACTGGCGGCGGCGTGGCGGCGACTGGCGGCGGGACTGCGGCGACTGGCGGCGGCGTGGCGGCGACTGGCGGCGGGACTGCGGCGACTGGCGGCGGCGTGGCGGCGACTGGCGGCGGGACTGCGGCGACTGGCGGCGGCCTGTGGCCGGTTCTTCCGGACGATCGGGCACGGTCGGGGCAGCGGGTCGGCGAACGATGTGGACAAGGCGCCGGAAACCGGAACGGGCCGGCCGCGAGGGCCGCAGGTGTCGCCTGGACCGGCTCGGCGCACCGCGATCCGGGCGTCGGGCGAGGGCCGGAGAGCGCGGTGTTCCAGGCCGACGCGACGGCGCTCGACCCGTGGCCGGCGCTGCCCGACGACACCACACTCTGGTCGGTCGCCGGCGCGGCGGTGAACGATGCCCAGCTCAGCCGGTTGGATCGCGAACAGGCGGGTGGCTGATGGAACGCGTCGCCTTCCTCATCGACTCCTCCGGCGAGCGGGTGGACTGCCTGCTCAACCCGGAGACCGTGCAGGTGACCCGGCTCGCCGGCGTACGCCATCGGGGTGCCTCCGGCGGGCAGCTCACCGGGTCCGGGCTGGCCGACGATCCGCTGGTCTTCACCGGCGGCGGCCGAACCGAGCTGGTGCTCGACCTACTCTTCGACGTCGACTTCGTCCAGGCGCAGGTCCGCCCGGCCGACGTACGGGTCCTGACCCGTCCCCTCTGGATGCTGGCCGAGAACTCGACCGCCGAGCACGGCTGGCTGCGTCCGCCGCTGGTCCGGTTGGTCTGGGGCAAGACCTGGAACGTGCCCGGCGTGATCATCGCGGTGGCGGAACGGTTCGACGCGTTCACCGGCACCGGGTCACCGCGACGCTCCTGGCTACGGCTGAAGCTGGTCCGGGCCGCCGAGTCCGCCGACCAGGCGGAGGCCGGCTTCGCCGAGGAGCTGGCCGCGGCGAGCACCCCGACCGCCGCACCGGGCAGCGCGGTCATCGCCGCCGGCGACGGCGCGGCAGAGCCGGGTCGTTCGGGGGTGCGCTTCGACCTGCTGGCCAACGACGCTCTCGGCTCTCCGCTGCGCTGGCGCCTGCTGGCCGAACACAACCGGATCACCGATCCCCTCGCCGTGCCAGCCGGCACCACCCTCGCCGTCCCACCGGCCGGCAGCACCGGCGGCGGATCGACCGTCGGTGGTTCGCTGACCGGGATGGCTCGGGCGGTGGCCGGTGCGGCGGGCGCGGGAGCGACGTACGTGGGCGCCTCGATCGCCAGCGCGGCCGGCACGAGAACGAGCGGGTCCGGCAACCCCGGGGGTACGCCGTGACCAGCGTCGCGCCCCGGGCGTTGATCGTCCTGCTCGACGGTGCCGAGCTGGCGGGCGCGGCCCGTCAGCGGGTTCGCTCGCTGCGGGTGGCGGCGCGCCTCGACCAGCCCACGCAGGCGGAGCTGGTGCTCGCCACCACCGTCGGGGCCGGCGCGCTCGACCCGGCGGTACGCCCCGGCACGACACTCGACGTACGGCTCGCCGACCACTCCGACGCCCTGTTCAGCGGGGAGGTCACCGCCGTGGAGGTCGAGTACGCCGCCGACGGGGCGGCGGTGCTGCGGCTGCGGGCGTACGACCCGTTGCATCGGCTGCGCAAGCGGCAGGGGTTGCGGGTCTTCACCTCGGTGACCGCCGTCGAGCTGGCCCGGGAGCTGTGCGGCGAGGTGGGGCTGGACGTGACCGCGGAGGTCGACGGGCCACGGCTGGAACGGCTGTTGCAGCACCGGCACAGCGACCTGGAGCTGCTCCGCGAGGTCGCCGGCCGGGCCGGGCTGCACCTGGCCGCCGACGGCAGCGGGATCCGGCTGATCACTCTGGCCGGCTACGGCGAGCCGGTCGCGTTGACCCTCGGCGCGGGCGTGCACACCCTGCGGCTGGCCACCAACGCCGACCAGGCCAGCGGTGCCAGCGCGGCGCTGGGCTGGCACCCGCAGCGGGCCGAGGTGATCAGCCAGCAGGCCGACGAGGCGCGCTGCGGCCGACCCGCCGGCGACCGCCCGGACCCGGCCGACGTGGGCGCCGACGGGGTACGCACCGTCGTCGACCAGCCCGGCCGCAGCGACGACGAGTTGGCGGCGCTGGCCCAGGCTCGACTGGACACCCGCGCGGCCGCGCTGGTCACCGCCGAGGGGGTGGCCGAGGGTGACCCGGCACTACGGCCGGGCCGACGGGTCGACCTGAGCGGTGTGCCCGACCCGGTCGCCGGGGCGTACGTGCTGACCGAGGTGGTGCACACCGTGGACGGCAACGGGCACCTGACGCGGTTCTCCACGGTGCCGCCAGCCACCCCGGCGGCGCCGACCGGCGGAGCGGTGGTCACCCTCGGCACCGTCACCGACGTCGCGGACCCGGACGGGCTGGGCCGGGTCCGTCTGACCCTGCCGGCGTACGGGGACCTGGACGCGGGCTGGCTCGCCGTGCTCTGCCCCGGTGCCGGACGCGGCAAGGGTCTGGTTGCGCTGCCCGATCCGGACGACACCGTGCTGGTGGTGCTGCCCGGCGGTGAGCCGGCCTCGGGCATCGTGCTGGGTTCGCTGTTCGGCGCCGTCGAGCCGTACGACGCGGGCATCGACGACGGGAAGGCGCGTCGCTGGACGCTGCGCACCGCCGGCGGGCAGTCGATCGTCGTCGACGACGTGCAGCGCAGTCTGCGGCTGGCCACCGAGGGTGGCAGCTTCCTGGAACTGACCCCCGACCTGGCCACTCTGCACGCGGCGTCCGACCTGGTGATCTCCGCACCGGGCCGGGCCATGGTGGTACGCGCCCGCAGCGTGGACTTCCTGCACGCGGAGTCGACCGAGGACCCGACGACCGCGGCGCGGCAGGCCCGTTCGCTCGCCCGCGCCCACCACGAAGGAGGCGGCTGATGCGCTGGATCCACCGTGACTCCGTGATCACCTGCGATCACGACGGCCGGGTCGAGAACCGACCCTCGCGGCAGTGGGTGACCGTCACCGGTGTGCCCGTGCTGGTGGACGACGACCCGGAGGGCCGCACGATCGTCGCCTGCCCGAACTACGGCCCGACCATCAAGCCGTGCACGACGACACTGACCGTCCGCGTCGGCTACAGCGACTGGGTCCGCGTCGACGGGCACCGGGTGGTGCTGTCGCACCTGGAGGGATTCACGAACGGCACTCCCCCGGGGCTGGTCAAGCACATGGTGCAGGACCCGCGCCAGCAGTTCCTGGGGTCGGACCGATGAGGGCCTTCCGCTTCGTCGGGGCCGGCTTCGACGCCGGCCGGAGCGGCGGCCTGGCGCTCACCGCGGCCGGCGGGCTGGCGATGACCGAGGGCGACGAGAGCGTACGACAGGCGCTGTTTCTGCTCCTGTCGACCACGCCGGGCGAGCGGCTGATGCGACCCGGGTACGGGTCCCGACTGCACCGGCTCGTCTTCGCGCCCAACGACGACACCACGGCTGGTCTGGCCATCCACTACGTCCGGCAGGCCATCGCCCGCTGGGAGCCACGAGTGGAGGTGATCGACGTGGACGCCGGGCCGGACCCGGACGACGCGTGGCGGTTGGTGATCCGGTTGGACTACCGGGTGCGGGCCAGCCTGACGCCCGGGCAGTTGGTCTTCTCCGTGGACCTGCTCCCGACCGACGAGCCCGCGCGAGGAGGGGCGTCATGACACTGCCCGTGCCGCACCTGGACGATCGCGGGTTCCTCGACCTGGTCACCGAGGCCCGGGAACGGATCCAGCAGTCCTGCCCGGCCTGGACCGACCTGTCCGCGCACGATCCCGGCATGGCGCTGGTGGAGGCGTTCGCGCACCTGACCGAGGTGATGATCTACCGGCTGAACCAGTTGCCGGAGAAGGCGTACGTCTCGTTCCTGAACCTGCTCGGGATCGCCCGGCACGCGCCCACCGCGGCCTGGGCGGACGTCCGGTTCACCCGCAGCGGCACCGACAGCGCCGCGGTGCGGATCCCGGCCGGTCTGCGGGTCGCGGCGGCACGTGGCGCGGATCCCCGGCCGGTCGTGTTCGTCACCACCGAGCCGGCCCTGCTGCCCGCCGGCGAGGCGGCGGTGACGGTCCGGATGCACCACTGTGAACCCGTCGAGGCGGAACTGCTCGGTGTGGGCACCGGCCAGCCCGGTCAGGTGCTGCGCGCCGCCCACGCCCCGCTGGCGCACACCGCCGAACCGTTGGATCTGCTGCTCGGGGTGGAGGTGCCGGCCGACACGGTCGAGTTGGGTGCGGCGGCCCGCGAGCACGACGGCCGCACGTTCGAGATCTGGCAGCCGGTGGACAGCTTCGCGGGGCTCGGCCCGCAGGCCAAGGCGTACCTGGTCGACCGCTGCTCGGGCACCGTCACCTTCGCCCCGGCCCTCGACCTGCGACCGGCCGCCGGGACGGTCCCGGCCGCGTCCGGCGACGCCGAACCCGCCGCGACCGGCGGTCTGACGGCGGTGACGGTGGCGGCGGTGCCGCCGGCCGGGCGGCAGGTCCGGCTCTGGTACCGGGCCGGCGGCGGGCCCACCGGCAACGTGGCGGCGGGCACGCTCACCAGCCTGCGCGACCCACTACCCGGGGTACGCGTCGACAACCCCACGCCGGCGGCCGGCGGCCGGGAGATGGAGGCGCTGGAGTCGGTGCTGCTCCGCGGTCCGTACGAGTTCTTCGCCCAGCAGCGGGCGGTCACCGCGCGCGACTTCGAGATGCTGGCGACGAACTCCGGCGCGGTGGCGCGGGCGCGGGCGTTCACCCGCGCCGCGGTGTACAGCTTCGCCCGGCCGGGCGAAGTCGAGGTGGTGCTGGTGCCGTACGTGCCACCGGCGGCCCGCCCCGGTGGCCGGCTGCCGGTGGCGGTGCTGCGCGAGCACGAGGTGCCCGAGGCGCGGCGACGGGTGGAGGCGGACCTGGAGGAACGCCGGATGGTCGGCATCCGGTCCCGGGCGACCTGGGCCCGGTTCAAGGCGGTGTCGGTACGCGCCCGGGTGGTGGTTCGCCGGGAGGAGGACGTGGACGCGGTCCGACGCCGGATCCACGACCGGCTGCACCAGACGTTGAGCCCGCTGCCGACCGCGCTCAACCCGACCGGTTGGCCGTTCGGCGAGCCACTGCGGGCGTCCAACGTCTACCGGCTGCTGGAGCACGCGGAGCCGGGTGTGCGCTACGTCGAGTCGGTCCGGTTCGTGGTCGACGAGGCACCCGACGCCGGGGTACGCGCGCTCGCCGTCGACCAGTACCAGCCGCGCACCTGGTACGCCGGGCGCGGCCCGGTGCTGTTCCGTTCCAGCAACGGCGGTGCGGGTTGGGAGCCGGCCGGCCGTTTCGACGATGAGACGGTGCTGCGGGTGGCGCCCGCGCCCGCGCCGGTGCGGCCGGGCATCGTGGCGCGTCCCGGTTCGGTGGCGGTGGTGACGCTGCGCGCCTCCGGCGGCTCGCGGGTGCATCTGAGCACCGATCTGGGCGAGACGTGGTCGCTGCTGACCGACCTGGATTCGCGGATCTCCGACGTGGCCTGGCTGGACCGCGACGGCGCGGGCGCGCTGCTGGTGGCCACCGACACCGGCCTGTACGAGGTGTCGCTGCTGCCCGGGGCGGTGCCGCTGCAGATCCTGGTCGACCCGTCCGACGCCGACCGGGGGTTCTACGCGGTGCGCGCGTTCGTCTCGGAGCGGGGCGCCCCGGGCGTGGCGGTGGCCGCGCAGGCCAGCTTCGGGGTGTACCTGTCGACCGCCGGCGGCCGGCCCGGCAGCTTCACCCACGTCGGTCTTTCCAACGTGGACAACCGGGTCCTCACCGTGCAGTACGACGGCCCGGCCACCCTGCTGTGGAGTGGCGCGGGTGAGCCGGACCCGAGGAAACCCGGCCAGGGCTGCCACCGCACCAGGCTGTTCGAATCCGACGTGAAGTGGCAGTCGGTGCAGGCCGGCTGGATCGGCGGCACCTGCCGGGATCTCGCGTTCGCCGGCTCGCAGGCGGTGGCGGCCACGCAGAGCGGCGGGGTATTGCGGCTGGACACCCTGGCCGCCCAGCCACAGTGGCAGTCGGTGTCGGTCAACTGCGGTCTGCCGCTGCGGGACCGGACCCGCTTCGTGCCGGTCGACGCCATCGCCGTGAGCGGGGCCTCCGGCTCGGCCGGTCCGGCGACCGGCGCCACCGGCGGAACCAACGGAGCCGGCGGCTCCGGCGGTGCCGCCGCGGAGCGGCTGATCCTGGCCGGCGGTGAGCGCGGCGTGCACCGCAGCGCCGACGCCGTCGACTGGACGCCCAGCGCCAACCAGGCCACCGCCGACGTGGTGACCGTCCCGGATACCTGGCTGCTCTGCTCCGGCGAGCACGACATCGAGGTGGTGCGCCAGGATGCGACGTTCGGCGATTGAACGGCTGCTGCCCGCCGCGTACCAGCGGGCCTGTGTGCCCGGCAGCGTGCTCTGGGCACTGCTCGACGTGATGGAAGGGCTGCACGCCCCGGACGAGGCGATCCTCGCCGAGGTGGACGCTCTGTTCGACCCGTACCGGGCACCGGACGGGCTGGTCGTGCGGTTGACCCGCTGGGTGGCGATGGATCACGTGGTGGCCTCGCCCCGACCGGACGCCCCGCTGCCGCTGCCGGTGGGCCGGCTGCGCGACCTGGTGGCCAACGCCGCCCTGTTGGCCCGGTGGCGGGGCACCCCGTACGGCATGCGAAAAGCTCTCGAGGTGGCCACCGGGTTGAGTGGTTTCGCATTGGACGAGTCGGCCGAGCGGGCCTTCCACGTCGTGGTGCGGGTGCCGGCCGCCGCCGCCGGCCAGCTCGCCGTGATCACCCGCATCGTCGAGGCGGAGAAACCCGCCTCGACCACCGTCGAGATCGTCCTGGAAGAGGAGTCGTCATGACCACCGAGTGGGCGGTCGTCGCCGCCGCCGAGCAGTTCACCCTCGACCCGCGCAACAGCGGCGAGCTGACCTTCACCGTCTCCAACCCGGGAAACGCACCGGACACGGTGGTGTTCGACGTGGCACCCGGTGACGGCTCCCAGCGGGCGTGGTTCACCGTCGCCGAGCCGCAGCGGGTCGTACCCGGGCAGGGTTCGGTGTCGTTCCTGGTCAAGCTCGCCGTGCCGGCGGGCACCCCGCCTCGGCGCTACGACATGACCGGGTTCGCGTACTCGGCGAACACCGCGCCGGAGGAGAGTTCCCGTTCCAGCGGTCGGGTCACGTACGAGGTGCGGGCGGTCGCGCCGCCACGGCGTACCCCGTGGTTGTGGATCGCCGCCGCGGCGGCGTTGGTGCTGGTGGTGGTGACCGTGGGGGTGGTGCTGCTGACCCGCGACGGCGAGCCCGCCCCCGGCGAGCCCCGCGTGGTCACCGTCGAGGCGGAGAGCCTGGTGGAGGGCGCGACCGTGGAGTCGCCCCGCAAGAGCGGCGCGGTCGTGGTGGCGCAGCCCAACTGCTGCGGGGTGACCTGGTCCGGGGACAAGCAGCTGTTCTTCCAGGGGCTGGCCATCGGCGACCAGGTCACCGTGACGGTGCAGATCCCGGCCGACGGCACGTGGCGTTTCGCCACCGTGCGCACGACCTCGTTCGACTACGCCAACACGGTCTTCACCATCGACGGCGCCCAGGTCGGCGGGGCGTTCCTCGGGTTCAATCAGACTGTGCAGAAGACCGAGTTCCTGGACGTGGGCACGGTCCGGCTCACCAAGGGCCCACACCGGGTCACCCTGGCGGTGGTGGGCAAGACACAGGGCACCAACCGCTACTTCGCGGGCGTCGACGAGATCCGGTTCACCGAGATCGTGGCGCAGGCCGTGGCGCGATGAGTGGCCGACAGAAGGCGCTGCTCGGGCTGTTCGCCGTCCTGCTGGTGGCGCTGTTCGTGGTCGCGGTCGGCGCGGGCCGCGACGACCCGGGTGATCCGGGTGCCCGGCACGGGTTCGTCGACCGGCTGGGTGCGCTGGGGGGCGAGCGTTCGGCGGTGGACCCGGCGACGGTCAGCGCCGACTGCGCCGATCAGACCGGCCGGTTGGTGTTCTCCGGTAGCTGCGTGGTGCGGGTCGCCGACCCGGGCGGGCTACGCACCCTGGTACTGCGCAGCGCGGCGCGGTTCACGGTCGTCGCGTCCGCGCCCGGCGACGCCGAGCTCACCATCCGCGACGAGGTCGAGCCGGCGTCCGACGGCACCGGCGCGGTGGCGAAGGTCGCCGTCGACCAGGCCACCGAGGTGGGCCTGACCTGCCCCGGTCTGAGCGGCTGCACAGTCCTCGTGGCCACGTCCTGACCCTGATCGCCGAGGCCACGTCCCTGGCCGGATCGTCGAGACCGCGTTCTGACCGGATCGTCGCGGCCACGTGTTGAGCTGAGAGGAAGGTGCCGCCGTGGGTGACCTGCGTAAGCCGTTCCTGCTGCTGGCCATGCTCGCGATCGTCCTGGCGATCGGGGTGGAGTTGGGTGCCGGGTTACTGCTGGGCGGCGCCGACGCCGGCGCGGCGCTGGCCGACAGCGCCGGCGCGCTGGATGTGGAGCTCGACGACGCGTCCGGGGTCACCGAGCCGTCCGGCCGGGGCACCGGCTACCTGGCGTTGATCGACGCGGTGGCGGTCTGGAGTACCGGGCTGTTCTGCCTGGGCCTGCTGCTGCCCGAACGCGTCCAGGGTCGCGTGCAGGGCGTGGCCAGCCTGATCTTCTCCATCATCCTGATCATCGTCGGGCTGGTCGCGCTGATCATCGCTTTCGTGGAACTCATGATCATGGTGTCGCTGTTCCTGGCCGTCCCGTTCGGCACGCTGGCGTACCTGGCGTTGTGGGGGTTCTTCCCGGTCGGCGAGGCGGCGGTGCTGCTCGGGCTGGTGCTGCTGCTCAAGCTGGTGTGGGCCGGGCTGCTGGTGCTGGCCCAGCCGCGCTTCCTGCAGAACAAGGGCCTCGTCCTGCTGATCCTCACCACCCTGCTCTGCACGGTCGTGCTGGAGTTCCTGCACAACCTGGTGCCGGTGATCCTGGTCAGCATCGTCGACGACGTGGCAGCGCTGATCTTCGCGGTGATCGCAATCGTCTGGGGCCTGGTCCTGCTGATCGGCTCGATCCCAGCGATAGCCAAAGCCATCCGGGTAACGGCCGCCCTGCGCCCCCACCCCCCTGAACCCCGTTGATCATGAGGTTATTGCCATCCCGCCCGGCGTGTCGTGGCAATAACCTCATGATCGACGCGTGGTCCTGGCCGGGCCGGGCGGACTCAGTCCACTTTGGTTAGGAGGGGTTTGCCTTTTTCTACTACGTAGGTGGCTAGCTCGACTGCTATTCCGTTGCCTACGTTGCGGGCCTGGTGGTGGACGCCGTAGGGCACGGTCAGTGCGTCACCGACATTGCACACCACCGGCGGTTGACCTTCGAGCGTGTATTCCAGAGTGCCCTGCAGAACGCAGATGATCTCTTCGCCGGGATGGAAGTGCTTGAACGGCGGTGAGTCCGGCGTGAATTCCACCCGACTCTGGATGACCTCGCGTCCGGGAATGCTGAGATCGTGTTTCTGCAGATCGACACGCCACAACCCCGGCGCTCCCTCGACCGCTGTCGGACTGATGCCCTTGGGTCGATCTTGTCCGCCCACCACGGCCTCCTATGGGCCGTCGTGCAGACGGCGCCCGCCCCCGTTGAGATATCCGCTCGAGGATAAGGGGCCGCGGACGCGTCGGGGGCGGAGATGACCGACAAGGCAGCCCACGATGCGGCGGCGCGCGTCGTGGGCCGCCGAGCCCCGATCATTGACGAGCAGCTTCCCACCACGCCAGATTGGTGGCCGCGTGGGCGACCGGTTCGATGATCTCCCACACCTCTGCGATGGCGCCGTCGGCGATACGCAGGACGTCGACGACAACGATCTCCGGTCCCCCATCGGGGAGCTGGCGTCGCGAGTGCACCACGACGTGGTCACTGTCGGCCAGCACGTGCAGGATTTCGACCTGCATGCCGGCGGTCGGGCCCAGCGCAGCGCGGACAGCCGCGAGCCATTCCGCCTTGGTCGAGGTTGTCGAATCCGGCCGGTGGTGGATGAAATCCTCGCTGAGGAACGAGGCGAGCGTGTCCGTGTCGCCCCTGTCGATCAGCCCCGCCAGCGCGCGTTGGACGATGCTCTTGTTCTGCGTGGTCATGGGCCCAAGTGTTTCCCCGGCCCGTTGTGTTGTCGATGACATCGCACTTCATGGCGTTCGGCGCGACGATGAGTACGCTCCTGATCGTGTACACGGTCGGGGCGCTCCTGCGACAGTGGCGGCAGCGCCGAGGGCTGAGCCAACTCGACCTGGCGATCGCCGCGGATGTCTCGGCTCGGCACGTCAGCCTGGTCGAGACCGGCAAGTCCACACCGAGCGCGGACATGATCCTGCGGCTCGCGGAGCAACTCCACGTGCCGCTGCGTGACCGCAACCGGCTGTTGCTCGCCGCCGGCTTCGCACCCCGGTACGCGGAACGTCCGCTCGACGACACCGCCCTGTCGGCTGCCCTCGACTCGGTCCGCAGGGTGCTCCAGGCGCACGAGCCGTACCCGGCACTGGTCTTCGACCGTCGGTGGAACATCGTGCTGACCAACCGCGCGGTCGACCCGTTCCTCGCGAAGGTCGCCCCCGAGCTGTTGCGACCACCGGTGAACCTGGTGCGGCTGGGTCTGGACCCGCGCGGGTTCGCTCCCCTGGTCGTCAACCTGGCGGACGTACGTGCGGTGTTCCGCAGCCGGATCTCGCGCCAGCTCGCCGCCGCTCCCGACGCGGAGCTCACCGCACTCTACGAGGAACTGCTGCTGCCCGAGGACCCCATGGGCCAACGCGTCGACGCCGACGTGGTGATCCCGATGATCCTGCGGATCGGCGGCCGAGAGCTGCGGCTGTTCTCCACCATCACCACCTTCGGGACCCCGATGGACATCACGATCGACGAGATCGCGATCGAGTCCTACTACCCGGCAGACCCGGAGAGCGCCGCCTACTTCACGAAGCAGTAGCACCGTCCGTCCGCCGATCGGACGCGCTGGCTGCCAGGGCGGCGGCGGTGGCGGCGTCCAGTGCACCGTCGGCGACCACCACCGCGTGCCGGCCCCGCCGCGTCGTGCCGGCCGCGATGGTGACCGGCCGTTCGAACGCAAACGCCACCCCCACGCCCGGATACATCGCGGTCCGCGTGAACCACCGGTCGCCGTCGCCGAGACCACCGAAGACCAGGGTGTACGCCCGCCCGTCCGGCCCGGTGCCGGCCAGGGCGACCCACGGCTCGGCGGAACCGTTGACCGTCTCCTCCCCCGTCGCCGAGGCGCTGAACACCGACGCGGGCTCGGCGGTGACCGCCCGCCAGAAGAACCCGCCGTAGCCGGCGCCGTCGGGGCGGCCGTTGGTGGCCGGGCTACCCAGCCGCACGTCCTGCCCGTCCGGGGCCCGCAGCGTGTAGTCCAGGTCCAGCCGCCAGGCCGACACGTCCCCGGTCAACGGGACGGCGGTCAGCCGACGGTCCTCGGTGAGCAGCACCGCCGAGTGCGGGTCGCGCCATTCGAGCCGGTGGGCCAGCCGGTCGGCGGACCGCTCCGACCAGCCGGTGTGTGCGATCCGCCCGTGGTCGTCACGCCAGGTGTAGCCGACGTCGCGGACGTAGGTGCGCCCGCCCCAGAGGTTGCTGCCGTTGACGTCCTGCACGGCGAGGGAGGCGCCGAGATGCCACACGTGGTCGGCGGGCAGCGCGTCGGTGACCACCGTCCCGCCCAGGGTGCGTACCGGATGCAGGTACGGCCGCGGTCCGTGCCGCGCGTCCAGCGCCGGGTCGACCACGTACCGGGCCACCTCCGTCCCGTCGACCACCAACCGCGCCGGCTCCTGCCCGGTGTTCACGGCACCTCCGGATGGGCAGAGACCGGCCGGCGGCCGGC
>NZ_PYBV01000059.1:20287-34859 GCF_003205615.1 Micromonospora arborensis
GAGACCGGCCGGCGGCCGGCGACGGCGTGCAGGGCGGCCACGGTGTAGCCGGCGAGGATCGGCACCGCGACCGGGGTGACCAGGACGGCGAGCAGCCCGGCCAGCGCGGTGACCCCGGTGAGCGCCGCCCAGCGGGCGGGCGCGTCGAGGCAGGCGCGGGCGGCGGACCGGGCTGCCGCCCACCACCGCCCGCCCCCGTTGCCGCCCACCTCGACGACGACCAGCCCGGCGTACCCGGTCAGGCCGGCCGCGATCAGTGCGGTCACCAGCAGCGCCGGCGGGCCGCCCGGCACCCGACCGGTGGCCAGCGCCGCCAGGTCGGCCGCGAGCAGCCCGGCCACGGCGAGCGCGAGCAGGCTGACCGGTACGCCGGGCAGCGCCGACCGGCCGAACCGGCGCAGGGTGGCCCGCGCCGACGGCCAACTGCCGGTACGCGTCCAGTCGTGCACCGCCGCGCTGGCCGTCCCGGCGGCCGCCGCCGCGGTGAGCAGGGGCGCTGCGGCTAGGGTCAGCAGGATGCCGAGCAGCGCCAGGTCGGCGGCGTCGCGGGCGACGTCACGCCAGTCCCGGCGCCCGCCGGTGTCCGTCGGTTCAGCCCTTGATGCCACTGGTGTTGATCCCCTCGACGAGCATCCGCTGGAACGCGACGAAGAACAGGAAGACCGGCAGCAGCGACAGCACCGACATGGCGAACATCGGCCCGACCGCGCTCTGGCTGGTCGAGTCGATGAACAGGGTCAACGCGACCGGGACGGTGTAGTCCTCCAGTTGGGACAGGAAGACGAGCTGGCGGAAGAAGTCGTTCCAGGTCCAGATGAACGAGAAGATCGCGGTGGTGACCAAGGCGGGGCGGCTCAGCGGCAGGATGATGTGCCGGAAGATGCCGTACGGCCCGGCGCCGTCGATCCGGGCCGCCTCGTCCAGCTCGCGGGGGACGCCCCGCATGAACTGCACCATCAGGAAGACGAAGAACGCCTCGGTGGCCAGGAACTGCGGGATGAGCAGCGGCAGGTACGGCCATTCGCCGCCGACCAGGCCCAGCGTCCGGAACAGGATGTACTGGGGCACGATCAGCACGTGTTGGGGCAGCAGCAGCGTTCCGATCATGACGGCGAACCACATTCCGCGCAGCCGGAACCGCAGTCGGGCGAAGGCGTACGCGGCCAGCAGGCAGGAGAGGCCGTTGCCGACCACGGTGAGCAGGCTGACCATGGCGCTGTTGAGGAAAAACCGGCCGAAGCTGACGTCGAAGTTAGACCACCCGGCGGTGTAGTTGCCCGGGGTGAACCGCTCGGGCAGCAGCCCGACGTTGTTGACGATCTCCTCCTGGGACTTCACCGAGGTGCCGATCATCCAGGTCAGCGGGTAGAGCACCACGGCGACGATCGCCACCAGGATCAGCAGTCGCAGCACCGGCCGACCGCCGGGCCGGCGGGGGGTGGTCGGCGGCGCTGCCGCGGTCGACGCGTCGGCGCTCGGGGTCACCATCACCGGTCCTCCCCGTCGGAGTAGTGCACCCAGAACCGCCCGGTGCTGAAGAAGATCGCGGTGAGCACCGCGATGGCGAGCAGGAACACCCAGGCCATCGCCGAGGCGTAGCCCATTTCGAGGTCGGTGAAGCCGGTGATGTAGAGGTTCAGCGTGTACATCAGGGTGGAGTCGACCGGGCCGCCGAGGCCGTTGCTGAGCACGAACGCGGCGGTGAAGCCCTGGAACCCGTTGATCGTCTCCAGCACCAGGTTGAAGAAGATGACCGGGGAGAGCATCGGCAGGGTGACGTTGCGGAACTGGCGGAACCGGCCGGCCCCGTCGACCGAGGCGGCCTCGTACAGCTCGGTCGGCACCTGCTTGAGCCCGGCCAGGAAGATCACCATCGGTGCGCCGAACTGCCAGATGGCCAGGACCATCAACGTCTCCAGGGCCCAGTCCGGGTCGTTGACCCACGGTTTGCCGGTGATGCCGAAGATGCTCAGCAGCGAGTTGAACGCGCCGTCGCGGTTGAACATGTTGACCCAGACGATGGCCAGCGCGACGCTGCCGCCGAGCAGCGACGGCAGGTAGAACAACCCGCGGAACAGCCCGACCCCGCGCCAGGCCCGATTGAGCAGGAGCGCCACGCCGAGCGCCGCGGCCAACTTCAGGGGTACGGCGATCAGCGCGAAGGTCAGGGTCACCCGCACCGCGTGCCAGTACGACGGGTCGGCGGTGAACATCCGTTCGTAGTTGGCCAGCCCCACCCATTCCACCTCGGAGAAGGGGGTGAGGATGTCGTAGTTGGTGAAGCTCAGATAGAGCGACAGCAGCATGGGGATCGCCGTGACACCCATCAGGCCGATGAGCCACGGCGACAGGAAGACGTACCCCGCCAGGCCTTCGCTGTGCCGGACGCGTCCGGACCCACGCCGGTCGGCATGGGCCCGGACGGATCCGGGATCAGGTCGGGTCGGGTCGGGCGCCGTGGTCAACGCCACGAACGGCTCCTCTCCTCGCCTCGTGCGGCGGTCAGGCGATGGCGGACTTGCACGCCTCGATGAACTGGGCGGCGGCCTGGGCGGGGGTGGCGCGGCCGTACTGTGCGTTCTCGGCGGCCTTGGTCAGCTCGGTACGCACCTTGCTGTGCCCCTTGATCGGCACCTGCGGCGACTTCCCGAACTTCTGGGTCAGCTCCGCCTCCACGGCGATGGACTGCTGCATGGCCGGGTCGGTGGTGCCGTCGTTGACCACGCGACGCAGGTCCTGGTTGGACGGCAGGCCACGGTCGGTGCCGAGCAGCTTGACCGCCTCCAGGTCGTTGTTCAGGAAGTTGATCACGTCGACCGCGACGTCCTTGTTCTTGCTGCCCTTGAACACCGACCAGTACATCGAGGCCCGGGCCCACTGTGCGCTGGGGTCACCGGGGTAGGCGATCACGCCCAGCTCGTCCTTGGTGTTCTTCTTCAAATCGGGCATCTGGTTGGCCCAGACCCAACTGGTACCGGCCTTGCCGGTGACCACCAGCTGCTTGGTGATGTCGGTGGCGTTGCCCTCGTGGATGACGTCGGCGGTCGGGGTGGCCTTGCGGTCCCGGGCGCTCTTCCACAGCTCGAACCACTTGGTCACGTCCTCGGCGGTGAAGCCCAGCTCCTTGCCCTTGTAGAGGTCCTTGCCCTGCTGGCGCAGCCAGACCCAGAGCGCCTTGTAGTCGGCGCTCGGGTCCTGGGTGCCGGGTACGCCGGTCTTCTTCGACACCTCCTCGGCCCAGGCGATGTGCTGCTCCCAGGTCATCCCGGTGGTCGGCTCGGGCAGGTTGTGCTTGGTCAACAGCGTCTTGTTGTAGACCAGGCCCTGGGTGTTCTCCCCGGCGGCCAGGCCGACGAGCTTGCCGTCGACCACGCCGTACTGCCAGAGGCTCTCGGGGAACTTGGAGGTGTCCAGCTTTCCGGACTTCTGGTAGGAGGTCAGGTCGAGCGTGGTGCTGCGGGCCGCGTACTCGGCCAGGTAGTTGTCGTCGATCTGGAACAGGTCCGGCGGGTTGCCGCCGGCGGTGAGCGTCGCCAGCTTGTCGAAGTAACCCTGGTTGGCCTGCCAGGTCTTCTCGAACGTCACGTTCGGGTGCTTGCTCGTGTAGAGGGCCAGCGCGTCCTCGGTCAGCTTGGCCCGGGCGTCGCCACCCCACCAGAAGATGGAGAGCTTGACCGGGGCGTTCGGGTCGGCGGCGCCGCCGTCGTCTTCTCCGCAGGCAGCGGCCCCGAACATCAGCGGCGCGGCGACCGTCACGGCGAGCAGGCCGCGCAGCAGGCGCCGCCGAGACAGCGGGGTACGGTGACTGCGCCCGACCGGCGCGTTGGTGGTGGGGGGCGTTGCGGGGTGCATGTGCGCTCACTCCTCGGCATTAGGAGGCGACGGCGTCACCGGTGACCGCGGTCGGGATGCCCGGGCCCGCAGGGCAATGCGGGTCCGGGCCAAGCGGTGCGGCCAGGGGACGTACCGGTCGGGCGTGTGGGCCCGGTCCGGTCGAGTCGCGGATGACCAGGTCGGTCTGGAGCATTACCTGTGCGGTCGTACGACGGACGCCGAGCGCCGTGCCGGCACCGGGCGCCCGCGCACCGCGCGGTGACTCGATGTCCTGTTGCAGCAGCATGTCGACGGCCGTCCGGCCGGCGGCCCCGGTGGGTGTGGCCACCGTCGTCAGTTTGGGGCGGGTGAGCCGGCTCAGGGTGATGTCGTCGACCCCGACGACGCTCACCTCCTGCGGCACCCGGACCCCGAGCGCGTGCAGCCCCTCGATGAGGCCGATCGCCATCAGGTCGTTGTAGGCGAGCACGGCCGACACGCCGCTACGCCGCACCTGCTCGGCGACGGCGGCGCCGCCGGTCTCGGTGGGCGCGTTCGGGCCGAGCAGGGTCAGCTCGGCGCCGCCGGATCGGGCGGCCGCGCCGGCGGCTCGGCGCATCTCCCGGTTGGTCCACGAGCTGCGCGGGCCGCCGAGCAGCGCGATGCTGCGGTGGCCGAGGCCGATCAGGTGCTCGATCGCCGCCCGCGCGCCCTGCCCGACGTCCATCAGCACGCAGGGCAGGCCGGTCACCTGGCGGTTCACCACCACCAGTGGCACCTCACGGCTGAGCTGCTCGATCAGGCTGTTGCTCATTCGAGGGCTGCACAGCAACACCCCGTCCACCTGCTTGGCCAGCGCGTGGACCAACTCTTCCTCGGTGGTGGGGTCCTCGTTGGTGTCGGCCACGAAGACGTGGTAGTCGCGGTGCCGGGCCTGACTCTCCGCCGCCTTTATCAGCGGCGGGAAGAACGGGTTCGCGATGTCCGCGATGATCAGCCCGATGTTGTGCGTACGGCCAGTGATCAGGGCCCGGGCGGCCCGGTTCGGGCGGTAGCCCAGGTCCTCCGCGCACGCGAGCACCCGGACCCGGGTCTCCGGGTTGACCAGGTGCGGAGCGGAGAAGGTGCGGGACACGGTGGAGATGTGCACACCGGACGCCCGGGCGACGTCCCGGATGGTGACTGGCACGGCGACCCCTTCGTCCGGTGTGGCGGCGGTCACGCGGTGTGGCTCATTAATGCAAACGGTTGCGCCAGTGTCAACGGTCAATGGTTACGGCTTAGTTGCACCCACACTCCGATTGGTAACTGACGGGCCCGCAAACACTGATAAATACCGCCGATCGTGTCGTCGTCGTTGACGCGATCGGATCGATCGTGATTACTTCACTGCAAACCTTTGCAGGATCACTGGGGAGGCGACCCGAATGTCACCGAGAGCCGCCGGCCGGGCCCGCTACGCCGTCGTGGGCACCGGCGCGCGGGCGGAGATGTTCGTCCGGGCCCTGGTGCTCGACCACCCCGACACCACCGAGTTGGTCGCCTTCGCCGACATCAACCAGGCTCGGATGGACGCGCACAACCGCTGGCTGTCCGAGCTGGGCCACCGTCCGGTGCCCACGTACCCGGCCGCCGACTTCGCGGTGATGCTGAAGAAAGAGCGTGTCGATGTCGTCCTGGTCACCAGCGTGGACGTCACCCACGACGAGTACGTGGTGGCCGCGCTGCGCGCCGGCCGGGAGGTCGTCACCGAGAAGCCGATGACCGTGGACGCGCCACGCTGCCGGCGCATCCTGAACACGGTGTCCGAGACCGGCGGCCGGGTGACTGTCGCCTTCAACTACCGCTACAACCCGTTGCACGAACAGGTCCGCCGGCTGCTCGCCGAGGGCGCCGTCGGCGAGATCGGCTCGGTGCACTTCGAGTGGCTGCTCGACGTCCGCCACGGCGCCGACTACTTCCGCCGCTGGCACCGCGACAAGGCCACCTCCGGTGGGCTGATGGTGCACAAGGCCAGCCACCACTTCGACCTGGTGAACTGGTGGTTGGCCGCCACCCCCGTCGAGGTGTACGCGGCCGGCCGGCTCTTCTTCTACGGCGCGGACGGCCGCCGGCACGGCTACGCCCGCGACTACGAACGGGCACACGGCTCCCCCGCCGCGGTCGACGACCCGTTCGCGTTGCGGCTGGACGCGCACCCCCGGCTCCGCGAGCTGTATCTCGACGCCGAGGCCGAGGACGGCTACCAGCGCGACCGCAACGTCTTCGCCCCGGGGGTGAGCATCGAGGACGACATGGCGGTGCTCGCCCGCTACTCCACCGGCGCCACGATGACCTACCACCTCACCGCCTACGCACCCTGGGAGGGTTACCGGGTGATGGTCAACGGCAGCCGGGGCCGATTGGAGCTGGAGGTCACCGAGAACGACTTCGTCGACCGGGGCACCGCCGGTGCGGTCAAGGGCGCCGCCCTGCACGGCACCGAGGCGCCGGCCGAGGGCGGCGGTGCGACACTCACCCTGCGCCCGTTCTGGGAACCGCCCCGGCAGATCCCGATCGCCAGCCGGACCCGACAGGGGCACGGCGGCGCGGACGCCCGAATGACCGGGGTGCTGTTCGGTGGCCAACCCGACCCGCTGGACCGCGCCGCGACCGCCGACGACGGCGCGCTGGCCCTGCTCACCGGGCTGGCCGCCAACCGATCCTTCGCGACCGGTCAACCGGTCCGGGTCGCCGACCTGCTCACCCCCCGCTGACCCAGGAGACGAGGAGCCCATCCCCGTGCCGACGTTCGACCACACCGACCTGCTCCTGCCGCCCGAACCCGGCCAGCGTGCGCTGGCCCGGGAGCTGTACGCCCTCGGCGCGGAGCAACCCATCATCTCGCCGCACGGGCACGTCGACCCGGCCCTGCTCGCCGAGGACCGACCCTTCCCCGACCCGGCGCAGTTGCTCATCGTGCCCGACCACTACCTGACGAGGATGCTGCTCAGCCAGGGCGTACCCCCGGCGGATCTGGGCGTGCCCACCCGCGACGGCAGCCCGGTGGAGACCGACGGCCGGGTGATCTGGCGGCGTTTCGCCGCGCACTGGCACCTGTTCCGGGGCACTCCGTCGCGGCTCTGGCTGGAGCAGACCTTCCGCACCGTGTTCGGGGTGCACACCGCGTTCGGCCCGGCCACCGCGGACGAGATCTACGACGAGATCGCCGCCCGGCTCGCCGAGCCGGACTTCCGGCCCCGGGCGTTGTTCGAACGGTTCGGCATCGAGGTCCTCGCGACCACCGAGTCGCCACTGGACGACCTTGGCCAGCACGCCAAACTCGCCGCCGACGGCTGGGGCGGACCGGGCGGCCGGGTGGTCACCACCTTCCGCCCGGACGACGTGGTGGACATGGAGTTCGAAGGCTGGTCGACACATGTGGACCGGCTCGGCGAGTTGGCCGGCGAGGACACCGGCACGTACGCCGGTTACCTGGCCGCGCTGCGGGCCCGACGCGCCGCGTTCATCGCCGCCGGGGCGACCTCCTCCGACCACGGCCACCCCACCGCGCGCACACTGGACCTGGCGCCGGCCGAGGCCGAGCGGCTGTACGACCGGGGCCGACGCGGCGAGGCCGACGCCGCCGACGCGGAAGCGTTCCGGGCACACATGCTTGTGGAGTTCGCCCGGATGTCGCTCGACGACGGCCTGGTCATGCAGTTGCACCCCGGTGCGGTACGCAACCACAACCGTTGGCTGCACGCCCGGCACGGCCGCGACGTCGGCGGCGACATCCCACAGGCCACCGAGTACGTGCACGCGCTCGCCCCGCTGCTGGAACGCTACGGCAACGATCCACGCCTGCGCGTGGTGCTCTACACCCTCGACGAGGACACCTTCACCCGCGAGCTCGCGCCCCTCGCGGGCGGGTACGCCGCGCTGCTGCTCGGCGCGCCCTGGTGGTTTCTGGACTCCCCCGAGGTGCTGCGCCGGTTCCGGGAGACGGTCACCGAGAGCGCCGGTTTCTACAACACCACCGGGTTCGTCGACGACACCCGCGCGTTCTGCTCGATCCCGGTCCGCCACGACGTGGCCCGCCGGGTGGACGCCGGATTCCTGGCCCGGCTGGTCGCCGAGCACCGGCTGCCGCTGGACGAGGCGGCCGAGACCATCGTGGACCTGGCGTACCGGCTACCCAAGCGGGTCTTCAACTTCGGAGGCGACAACCAGTGAGCGTCACCATCACCTCCGTCGACGTGCACGACGTGCGGTTTCCGACCGCGGCTCGGGGCGACGGCTCCGACGCGATCAACCGCGGCGACTACTCGGCGACGTACGTGGAGTTGGGCACCGACGCCGGGCCGGTCGGCGCGGGGTTCACCTTCACCAACGGTCGGGGCAACGAGATCACCTGCGCGGCGGTCCGCGCGCTGGCCCACCACGTACGCGGGCGCACGATCGAGGAGATCACCGCCGAGCCGGTCGCGTTCTGGCGCTCGCTCAGCGCCGACGTGCAGCTGCGCTGGCTGGGCCCCGAGAAGGGCGTCATCCACATGGCGACCGGCGCGCTGGTCAACGCGGTCTGGGACCTGCGGGCCACCCTCGCCGGCAAGCCGATGTGGCGGTTCCTCGCCGAACTGCCCACCGACGACCTCGTGGCCAGCGTCGACTTCCGGCACATCACCGACGCGCTCACCCCGGACGAGGCAGCGGCCATCCTCGACAAAGGGCGCGACGGGCTGGCCGACCGGTTGGCCACCCTGGACCGGGACGGCTTCCCGTCGTACACCACCTCGGTCGGCTGGCTCGGCTACCCCGACGACAAGGTGCGGGCGCTGACCCGGGCGGCGTACGACGACGGTTGGCGCGCGATGAAGATGAAGGTCGGCGGCCCGCTCGCCGACGACCTGCGTCGGGCTCGGATCATCCGGGCGGAGATCGGCCCGGACGCCCTGTTGATGATGGATGCCAACCAGGTCTGGGACGTCGACGAGGCGATCACCGCGATGGCCACGCTGGCCAAGGTGGATCCGTACTGGATCGAGGAGCCGACCCACGCCGACGACATCCTGGGGCATGCCCGGATCGCCCGCGCGGTGACCGAACTGACCGGCGGGCGGTGCCGGGTGGCGACCGGCGAGGTGGCCGCCAACCGGGTGATCTTCAAGCAGCTGCTGCAGGCCGAGGCGATCGGTGTGATGCAGATCGACGCGTGCCGCGTCGGTGGCGTCAACGAGGTGCTCGCCGAACTGCTGCTGGCGGCGAAGTTCGGGGTGCCGGTCTGCCCGCACGCCGGTGGTGTGGGCCTCTGCGAGTACGTCCAGCACCTGGCGATCTTCGACTACCTGCGGGTGGGCACCGGCCTGGACGGTCGGATGATCGAGTACGTCGACCACCTGCACGAGCACTTCGTCGACCCGGTACGCACCCGCGGCGGCCGGTACCTGCTGCCCGACCGGCCCGGCTACAGCGCCACCATGAGACCGGCGTCGATCGCCGAGTTCCGCTTCCCGGACGGCCCGGCATGGCGGTGACCGTCAACACCTCCCGGCTCGGCCTGGGCATGCTGCGCCGGTTGCCCGCCGAGGCCCGTCCGCTGGTCCGGCCGGGCACCGTGCCGACCGGCATCGTGCACCTGGGGCTGGGCGCGTTCCACCGGGCGCACCAGGCCGTCTACACCGAGGCGGCGATCGGCGCGGCCGGCGGCGACTGGGGCATCGTCGCCGTCGCCCCCCGCAGCACCGCCATGGTCGAGGCGCTCACCGCGCAGGACAACCTGTTCAGCGTCAGCGCCCTCTCCGCCGCCGGCACCTCCACCCGGGTGGTGGGCGCACTGAGCGGCGTACGGCACGCGCCCAGCGACCCGGACGCCGTGGTGGCGTTGCTCGCCGACCCGGCGGTACGCGTCGTGACGCTGACCGTCACCGAGAAGGCGTACCAACTCGACCCGGTGACCGGCCAGTTGTCGCCCGACGCGGCGCTCGCCGCGGACCTGGCCGGCGGTCAGCCGCCTAGCACGGTGCCGGGGCTGCTGCTGCGCGGGCTGGCCGCCCGGGCCGCCGCGGACGCCGGGCCGGTGGCCCTGGTCAGCTGCGACAATCTGCCGGCCAACGGCCGACGTCTGCGCGGGATGCTCGACCAGACGGTGAGCCGTGCCGTCGGGGTGCCCGGGCTGGTCGAGTGGGTCACCGCCAACGTCACCTGCCCGGGCACCATGGTGGACCGGATCGTGCCGGCCACCACCCCGGAGACGATCGAGGCGGCACGCCGAGCGCTCGGCGTGACCGACCTGGCAGCGGTGGCCGCCGAGCCGTACGCGCAGTGGGTGATCGAGGACGACTTTCCCGCCGGCCGGCCGGGCTGGGAACACGCCGGGGCCGTCCTCACCGCTGACGCCGGCCCGTGGGAACGGTTGAAGCTGCGCAGCCTCAACGGCGTGCACTCGGCCGCGGCGTACCTCGGCGCGCTGGCCGGTCGGGAGACGATCGCCGACGCGCTGGAGATCCCGCACCTGACCGACGTGCTGCGCAGGCTGATCGCCGAGGACGTCGCGGCCAGCTTCACCCCACCGGACGGGGTCCGGGTGGTCGACTACGGCGAGCAGGTCCTCGCCCGGTTCGGCAACCCGGCGATCCGACACCGCACCCTGCAGGTGGCGATGGACGGCTCGCAGAAACTGCCGCAGCGGGTCCTGCACACCATCGCCGACCTCCGCGCGGCCGGCCGGTCCGCGCGCTGGGGCGCGCTGGTCGTGGCGTCCTGGTTGCGCTTCGCGCTCGGGTACGCCGACGACGGCCGGCCGTTGCCGTTCCAGGACCCGTTGGCCGGGCCGATCCGCGCCGCGCTGGCCGCCGGAGCGCAGACCCCCGAGGGCGCGGTCGACGCGGTCTTCGCCCTGCGCGAGATGATCCCGGTCGAGGTGGCCGAGGACGACGAGGTCCGCGCCGACGTGATCACGTGGCTGACCGCGCTGCAGCGACACGGTGTCGAGGCCACGCTGGCGGGTGCCCGGTGACCCGGCTGGGACTGGCCGGTGCCCGATGGTCGGGCTGAGACTGGCCGGTGGGTGGTGAACGGGGTGACGTCGCCGCCCCGGGTGGCCCTGATCGGGGCGAACGGGCACGGTCGCTCGCACCGCCGCGTCATCGCGCCGCTGCACGCCGCCGGTCGACTACGGCTGGTCGCCCTTGTCGACGTCCGGCCCGTGGAGGACGATCCGGTGGCGCCGGTGCCACCCGGCGTCGGGGTCTTCACCGACCATCGGGCGATGCTCGCCGCCACCCGGCCGGAGGTGGTGGTGATCTGCACCCCGCCGCACACCCACCTGACGATCGCCCGTGATGCTCTGGCCACCGGTGCGGACCTGCTGCTGGAGAAGCCGCCGGTGTTGTCGCTGGCCGAGCACGAGGAGTTGACCTGGGCCCTCGCCGCCGCCGGCCGGGTGGCCCAGGTCGGCTTCCAGTCGCTCGGCTCGGCGGCCCTCACCGCGCTGACCGACGCGCTGGCCGCAGGCCGGTTGGGCACGGTCACCGGCATCTCCACGGTCGCCGCGTGGCAACGGCCGGACGACTACTACGCCCGCTCCCCCTGGGCGGGTCGACGGAGTCTCAACGGCCAGCCGGTGCTCGACGGCGCGCTGGTCAACCCGCTCGCGCACGCGGTGATGCAGTGCCTGGCGATCGCCGAGGCGCTCGGCGGGGCGACGCCCCGGCCGGTCACGATCGAGGTGGAACGCTACCGGGTCCGGCCGATCGAGGTGGAGGACACCGCCGTGCTGCGGGTCCTGTTCCGCGCCGGGCCACCCGTCCTGGTGGCGGTGACCCTGGCCGCCGAGGAGTTCGTGGCGGGCGAGGTAGTGGTGGCCGGTACGGCGGGACAGGCGGTGCTGGAGTACCCGACCGACCAGCTGCGGCTGCCCGGGGACGTGGTCACCCGCCGCGTCCCGGGGCGACAGGGCCTGCTGGAGAACCTGCTCGCCCACCGGGTCGACCCATCGAGGGTGCCGCTGATCGCTCCGCTGGCCCGTACCGCGCCGTTCACCACGTTGCTGGACGCGTTGCGGGCCGCGCCGGAGCCTCGGCTCCTCGACGGCGACCTGGTGACCACGGTGGGCGACGGTGGGCAGCGGATCCGCCACCTGCGGGGCGTGGTCGACGTGCTGCGCCGGGCGGCCGAGCGGGGGGCGCTCCCGAGCGAGCTGGCGGTGCCGTGGGCAGCCGCCTCGTACCGCGCCGAGCTGGCGGGATAGGAGGCTCGTGGTCGGGTCGGCGACGAACGGGCACATCGACGTGGAGAAGATCGGCTATAAGTGACGCATGGACTTCCCGCCGCACCTGGGCAGCATGCCGATGCACGCGATCACCGAGATCCACGGCGAACCGGGCCTGCTGGAGCGCTTCCGGTTGGAGGTCCAACAGTTCGACGACGATGCCCGGACGCGGCTGACCGCCGCGCTCGACCTCGCCGCCGAGCTGCACCGCGACGACCGACGCGTCCGCGAGCCGTACCTCAATCACCTGCTGCGGGTGGCGATCCGGTTGATGCACCACTACCAGGTCCGGGACGTGGACGTGATCGTCGCCGGCCTGCTGCACGACGCGGTCGAGGACCACCCGTCCGAGCTGGCCGACGGTGCTCCGGGGGCCGACCCGACCGCGGCCGCGCTGGCCGCGCTCGCCGCGCGCTTCGGCCCTCGGGTGGCCACCCTGGTCGCCGCCGTCACCAACCCGCGGTACGACCCCGCGCGCGACCGCAACGCGCAGTACCGGGAGCACCTGGCGGTCAGCCTGGACCGGGAGCCCTGGGCCCGAGTGATCAAGGTGTCGGACTTCACCGACAACGGCGTGGGCGTGATCCACACGGTCGGGCCGAAGGTCGTGTCGTCGGCCCGGAAGTACCGGCCGTTGGTGCCGCTCTTCCGGGATCTGATCGGCCGGCCGGACACACCGTTGTCACTGCCGGTGAAGCGGCACATCTTCGGCCAACTCGACCTTGCCGAGGAGCGGTTCAGCGCCATCCTGGACCAGCCCGCCCCGAACTGACCCGTCCCCGGATCACCCGACCGGGTTCCGTGACAAGTTCTCAGATCTGCGGGGAAGCCTCGGGCATTACGGTTGGTTTCGCGCCTAATGAGAGGAAATGCCCCTCTCGGTTCGTCTTTCAGGCGTGTCACCAATCGAGAGGATTCTGACCATGCGCGACCTTTCCCGTCGTGATCTGCTCAGGGCGACGGCCGTCGGCGCCGGAGCGGTCGCTATCCCGAGCATGATCGCCGGCAGCTCGGCGATCGCAGCCGACGGCCCAGGGTGGCCCTCCGACACGAAGTTCCCGCCGGCACAGTTGACCGGCCGTATCGTCCGCCCGCAGAGCCCCAACTACGCGGAGGCCAGCCTCGGCTGGGACGAGCTGTTCGTGCACTATCCGCTGGTCATCGTCTTCGCACAGGAGACCCAGGACGTGGTCAACGCCCTCACCTGGGCGCGGCAGCACGACGTCGCGCTGCGGGTACGCAGTGGCCGACACAACCTGGAAGGCTGGTCGAACGTCGACAACGGCATCGTGATCGACGTCAGCGAGCTGAAGGACGTCCACATCGACACCGCCGCCCGCACGGCTAAGGTCGGCGCGGGGCTCACCCAGTCGGAGGCGGTGACCGCCCTCGGGGAGCACGACTTCGCGGTGACGACCGGCACGGAGGGAACCGTGGGCCTGTCCGGGGCGACCCTCGGCGGCGGCCTCGGCTTCCTGACCCGCTACCTCGGGATGGCCTGCGACAACCTGATCGGCGCGGAGATCGTCGTCGCGGCGGGCGCCGACGGGGCGAAGGTGCTCCAGGTCGACCCGTGGAACCACTCGGACCTGCTCTGGGCGCTGCGCGGAGCGGGCAACGGCAACTTCGGGATCGTCACCTCCCTGACCTACCAGGTGGCTCCGCTGACGAGCGTCGCCTACCTACAGGTGACCTGGCCCGGCCTCGACAACCTGCACGAGGTCTTCGAAGCCTGGCAGCACGTCGCACCGTTCACCGACCCCCGGCTCGGCAGCCAGATCGAGGTCCACCCGACCGAGATCCTCCTGTTCGCGGTGCTCGCGGAGGGGTCCGAGGCGGAGGCCAGGAAGCTGCTGGCGCCGATCCTGTCGATCGGCACCCCCACGGTCACCGTGCAGATCGGCAACTGGGGCGACGTCTACGCCGACTTCCAGACCCCGAACGAGGAGGATCCGGCGAACTGGAAGTTCTTCTCCCAGTTCACCCGCGAGCCGTTCCCGGAGAAGGCGATCAGCATCGTCCGCGAGTTCATGGAGAACGCCCCGTCACCGGACAGCAACTTCTTCACCCAGGCCTTCGGCCGGGGGGCCCAACGACAGGAGCCCTTCGGCGGCGCGGCGTTCCCGCACCGCGACGCCCTTTTCTACTCCGAGCCCGGAGCGGGCTGGGGCACCCGCGGCGAGCCCAACAGCGACGACGCCATCACCCCGATCGCTCAGACCTGGATCGCCGAGTTCAGCCAGGCGCTGCGGCCCTACGTGGACGGCGCCTACGTCAACGTGCCGAACATCGGCATGGCCGAATGGGAGACCGCCTACTGGGGGCGCAACTTCCCCCGGCTGCGCAAGATCAAGGCGAAGTACGACCCGCACAACGTCTTCCAGTACGAGCAGAGCATCCCGCCCGCGACGCTCTGACCCGGGATGCCCGGCGGTGCGGGTGACACCAACCCGCACCGCCGGGCCACCAACTCGGGATTGCGATATGCCTCAGAGTCATATTCATACC
>NZ_PYBV01000060.1 GCF_003205615.1 Micromonospora arborensis
ACAACCACTTGAGCCCAAGGACGGTCGAGGCCACTACTTCCGGGATCGAGCGTGATCATGCCGACTCGGCGGGTCAGGCGCGGCCGACAGGATCGAGCGTGATCATGTCGGCCTGACGGGTCAGGCGCGGTCGATGCGGTCCAGGATCCAGGCGTTGATGAACGCCTCCTCACGCCAGGCGTCGTAGCGACCGCTCGGGCCACCGTGCCCGGCACCCATCTCGGTCTTGAGCAGGTAGTCGCCCTCCGGGGCGGTCGCCCGCAGCCGGGCGATCCACTTCGCCGGCTCCGAGTAGAGCACCCGCGTGTCGTTGAGGCTGGTCACCGCGAGGATCGCCGGGTAGTCCACCGCGGCCACGTTCTCGTACGGCGTGTAGGACTTCATGTACGCGTACACCTCGGGGTCCTCCAGTGGGTTGCCCCACTCCTCCCACTCGGTGACGGTCAGCGGCAGCGACGGGTCGAGGATCGACGTGAGCGCGTCCACGAACGGCACCTGCGCGACGATGCCGGTGAACGCGTCCGGTGCCAGGTTGGCCACCGCGCCCATCAGGAGGCCGCCGGCCGAGGCCCCCCGGGCGACCAGCCGGTCGCTGGCCGTCCAGCCGGCCTTGACGAGGTGCCGGGCGCAGGCGACGAAGTCGGTGAAGGTGTTCTTCTTGGCCAGCAGCTTGCCCTGGTCGTACCAGCGCCGACCCAGCTCACCGCCGCCGCGGGTGTGTGCCACGGCGAAGACCACGCCCCGGTCCAGCAGCGACAGTCGGGCCACCGAGAACCACGGGTCCATGCTGGCCTCGTACGAGCCGTAGCCGTAGAGCTCGCACGGCGCGGAGCCGTCCCGGGGGGTACCGACCCGGCAGACCAGTGAGATCGGCACCCGGGTGCCGTCGTCGGCGAGGGCCCAGTCACGGTGCTGCTCGTACTCGGTCGGGTCGTACGGCCGCCCGTCCGGCCCGGGCAGCACCGGCTTCTGCTTGCGCAGCACCATCTGCCGGGTGACCAGGTCGTAGTCGTAGACGGAATCCGGGGTGATCAGCGAGGAGTAGCGCAGGCGGACCTGCCCGGTGCGGTATTCGGGATTGGCGTCCAACCCGACGCTGTACAGCGGCTCGGGGAAGTCGATGTCGTGGGCGTCGTCGCTGCCCACCGGCAGCACCCGCAGGCCGGTGAGCCCCTCGGTGCGCAGCGACACCACCAGGTGGTTCGCGAAGGCGTCCACGGCCTCCAGTCGGGTGCCGGGGGTGTGCTCGATCAGCGGCACCCAGTCGCCCGGCACGTCCGCCGAGGTGAACGCCAGCGCGAAGTCCTCGGCGCCGTCGTTGTGCAGGATCAGGAAACGGTGGCCGTGGTGCTCCACGGCGTACTCGACGCCCTGCCGGCGTGGTGCGATCACGGCGGGTGTGCCGGTCGGGTTGCCGGCGGGGATCACCAGCACCTCGCTCGTCACCTTGCTGTGGACGTCGATCAGGATGAACTTCTCCGACCGGGTCAGCTCCACGCCCACCCAGAACCGCTCGTCGTCCTCCTGGTGGACCACCACGTCCTCGGCGGCGGCCGAACCGACGGTGTGCCGCCAGACCCGGTTCGGGCGCCAGGCGTCGTCCACGGTCACGTAGAACAGCACCGACGCGTCGGTCGACCAGGCGGTGCCGTAGAACGTGTCCGGGACCTCGTCCGGCAGCAACTCGCCGGTGGTCAGGTCCTTCACGCGCAGGGTGAACCGCTCGTCGCCGGAGAAGTCGGTGGAGTAGGCCAGCCAGCGACCGTCGGGGCTGACGTCGAACGCGCCCAGCGAGAAGAAGTCGTGCCCCTCGGCCAGCAGGTTGCCGTCGAGCAGCACCTCCTCGCCGTCGAGCGGGGCGCCGTCCGCGCTGACCGGCGGGTCGGTCTCACCGTCGCGGACCGCGCGCCGGCACTGCACCCCGTACTGCTGGCCCTCGACCGTGCGGGTGTAGTACCAGTACCCACCCTTGCGGGTCGGTACGGACAGGTCGGTTTCCCTGGTCCGTCGGCGGGTCTCCTCGAACAGTTCCTCGCGTAGCGCGGCCAGGTGCGCCGTACGCGCGTCGGTGTACTCGTTCTCGGCGGTCAGGTAGGCGATCGTCTCCGGGTCGTCCTTGGCGGCGAGCCACGCGTACTCGTCGACGACGGTGTCGCCGTGGTGGGTGCGCTCGCTGGGCACCCGCTTCGCCGCGGGCGGGGCAGTCTCGGTGGTCACGGCGGCCACGTTACCGGCCGGCACGTGTCGTGCGCCGGACCAGCGCCATCCCGATAGTCACCACCATGCCTTTAGAACACATGTACGATGTGCGCCATGGCGGCAGCAGCGAGTTCACTCGGCCGATCCGGAGCCCTCGAGATCACCCGGCGGTTGGCGGCGATCTGCGGCCCACCGTTCTCCCGGCTGGCGGGTCCGGCCGACGAGGTGGCGGGGCGGCCGGCGCGCTGGGTGGCGGTGCCGGGCGGTCCGCACGCCGCGGCCGAGGTCCTGCGGCTGGCTGCCGCGCACGATCTGGCGGTGGTGCCCCGGGGTGCCGGCACGAAGATCGACTGGGGTGCCACGCCCGTCCAGGTCGACATCCTGCTCGACACCGGCCGGCTGGCTGGTATCGGTCACGAGCGGGTCGGCGACCCGGTGGCCGAGGTGGGTGCCGGCACTCCACTGCGGGCGGTGCAGGCCACGTTGGAGCGCACCGGTCAGCGGCTGGCGCTGGACGCGCCGTCACCCGGCGCGACCCTGGGCGGGGTGCTTGCCGCAGGCGAGGCCGGCCCGCTGCGCCACCGCCACGGCAGCCCGTGCGACCAACTGCTCGGTGTCCGCTACCTCGCCGCCGACGGTGAGCTGGTCAGCGCCGGGGGTGGCGCACCCGGTCTCGACCTGGCCCGGCTGCTCTGTGGCTCCCAGGGCGCGCTCGGTGTGCTGGTCTCGGCGAGTCTGCGGGCGCAGCCGCTGCCGGCGAGCCGGCTCTGGGTGTCCCGCCCCGTGTGGACACCGCTGGAGGTGCACGACCTGGTCCGGACGATCCTCGCCGCCCGCCTGGAGCCGGCGGCCATCGAGCTGGATCTGCCCGGGGGCACCCCCCGACCCCGTACGCCATATCCGCCCGGCCACCCGGCCGCCACCGCCTGGGAACGCCACCCGTCGATGTCCGGGCGGGCCGGCATCCCGTCTCGGGCGGGCAGCCTGGTGGTCCTCCTCGAGGGTGGCCGCGCCGACGTCACCGAACGCGCCGAGCGCCTGGTCGGCCTGCTGCACGGGGAGGCGACGGCCGCCCACTCCGCGCCGACGTGGTGGCGTAAATACCCGTTCGCGCCGGGCGACACGGCGCTGCGCCTGGAGGTGCCGATCGGCGACCTGCACGCCGCCGTCTACGCGCTGCGCGACGCCGCCGGCGCCCCGGTGCCGGTGCGCGGGTCCGCCGGGCTGGGCGTGGTGCACGCGGCACTGCCTGGAGCGTTGCCTCCCGGCCGGGTGGCGTCCATCCTGGCCGCCGTCCGAGGGGTGTTGCTGGCTCGGCAGGGTCGCTGCGTGGTGGTCTCCGCTCCCGCGGCGGTCCGCCAGGCCGTCGACCTCTGGGGCGAACTGGCCGGCCTGGCTCAGCTGCGGGCGGCCAAGGAGCACCTCGATCCGCAGCACCGGCTCGCCCCTGGGCGCCTCCCGGGCGGCCTCTGACGCCGCCACCGTCAGGTAGGGGACGGTCAGATCGCGTCGTTGCGGAGCACCAGGATGGCGATGTCGTCCCGGGGCGGCTCGGCCGAGAAGTTGATCGCGGCGGAGCGCAGCCTGGCGGCTACCACGTCGGCCGAATACCCGGCCAGCGGCGCGGCCGCGTCCCGCAGTCGGTCCGTGCCGAACAGTTCCCGGCCGCGCCGCCGCTCGGTGACGCCGTCGGTGTAGAAGATCAGCGAATCGCCCGGAGAGAGCACGATCTTCGCGGTCGGCGAGGTGATCGTGTCGAGCAGACCGAGCGCGGTGCCACCGGTGCCGACGAATCCGGCGCCGCCCGCTCCGGCCAGCAGCACCGGCTGGTCGTGCCCGGCCAGGTGCAGCGACACGTCCAGCTGGTCGCCCTGGCCCGGCCCGACCGCCGCCAGCGCCAACGTGCAGTATCGCCCGCCACCCCGCTCGACGAGCGTCTCGTTGAGCCGCGCCAACACCTCCGGCAACGGTTTGCCGTCGCCGACCAGCACCCGGATCACGTCGCGGACCAGCCCGGTCACCGCGGCGGCCTGGACACCCTTGCCGGAGACGTCGCCGATCACCACCAGCCAACGCCCGTCGGGCAGCGGCACCACGTCGTAGAAGTCGCCCCCCACCTCCGCGTCGTCACCGGTCGGGACGTACTCGGCGGCGAAGCCGATCCCGTCCACGACCGGCAGCACCGGTGGCAGCAGGGACTGCTGAAGCGTCTGCGCCACGCGGCGGCGCTCGGCGTGGATCCGGGCGTTCTCGATGGCCAAGGCGGCCCGCCGAGCCACGTCCTCCAGGACGGCCACCTCGTCCGGGTCGTGCCGGTGCCGCTGGTGCCGCCCCACCGCCAGGGTGCCGAGCCGTTCCCCCCGCGCGATCAGAGGGACCGCGAAACCTTCCATCGGCCCGCCCAGAGGGATCTGCGCCGCGCTGCGTGACGCCTCACGCAGGCGGGCCTGGATCGAATCCTGCCCGGTCTCCGCCAGCACCTTGTGCAGTTGCGGAAGCATCGACTCGTCGGCGTGGCTGGCGGCTGCCAGCCGGAGCCGACCCCACTCGTCGGCGGTGTGCACCGCGCACCACTGGCCGAGGCGCGGCACCACCAACTGCGGGACCAGAGCCATGGTCAGGTCGACGTCCAGCGACTGGGCGAGCAGTTCGCTCGCCTCGGCCAGGAAGGTCAGCCACACCTGCCGGCGGACGTCGGCTCTGCGCAGCCTGTCGTTCTCCAGGTGCAGCGACAGCCGCTCGGCGGTGAGCACCGCCAACGGCCGGGCGTACGCCGACGGCGCGGCGTCCAACTCCAGCTCCCCGCCGTACGGGCGGTGCACCGTGAGGGGCACCCGGAGCAGCTCGCTGTCCGGGCGGGGTGGCCGACCGAAGCGGGCCAGCACCTGCCGGCCCTGCCCGTCGCCCCGGTCCAGGCGGATCGTGCCGCCGGCCGCGCCCACCATCTCGGCGACCCGGCTGAGCAGGCTGGTGGCGAAGTCGGGCAGCGGGTCGTCCGCGTACAGGTCGGGGGCGGTTTGCATGAGTTCGCTCATCGCGCTGGCGCTCGGCGCGGACCGGTCGGTGCTCACCGGAGGGTCGCCACCGGCGGTGCCTCCGGCCGGCGGGTCGGCACCGGGCCGGTCCAGCCGGAACCAGACGCCCTTCCCGGTGGGCAGGTACGTGGTGCCCCAGCGGCTGGCGAAGTGGTCGACGAGCAGCAGGCCTCGGCCCCGCTCCGAGACCTGGTCGATCTCGGCGGAGTCGTTGCGGGCGCCGACGGTCAGCTCGTCACCGGAGCCGGGTGCGAAGTCGGAGACGGTGACGGTCAGCCCGATCGCGTCGGCGACGACCTCGATGTCCAGTTCGGTGCGGGCGTGCTCGACGGCGTTGGTGGTCAACTCGGTGGTGAGCAGGAGGGCCTCGTTGGCCAGCTCGTCCAGGTGTGACTCGGTCAACACCGAGCGGACCACGGCGCGGGCCGCGGCCGGTGTGCGGCGGTCGGCGGGCAGGCGGACGCGCCGGAAAGCCCCGTCCCGGGCTCCGGCCGTCGCGGGCCCCGCCTCGGCTGACACCCTCGTATCCTCTACCGTCCCCCCACCAGGTGCCAAGCCGATCATCATTCGCGTGTCCCCTCCGCCCGGGACGAGAAGAAGGTAACCCGGTGGGGCGACCGCACTCGATGCGTCCGTCGGGCGGGTTGGACGCCGCTGCGAGGTGTGGAACGTGACGTGTCAGCCCGGCGTCGATCGGGCGGATCCGATGTCGAATCGGGGCGACCTGGCGGGTCGCGAGCCCTGGCACTACGGCGCGCGCGGGCACAATATGGGGTGCCGGTGTGTCCGCACGGACCGGCAGCCCCCAAAGTTGAGCGAGGAATGATGACCACGGCGAAGCAGTCGGTGGCGGATTCGTCCGCAGCCGACCACGAGGCGCTCCTCGGTGAATTGACCGAGGCACTGCGACGGGTCCGTCGCGGCGACCTGAAGGTCCGGCTTCCCCGCCGCGCCGGCATGGCCGGTGAGGTGGCGGACGCCTTCAACGAGGTGGTTTCGTCCCAGGAGCGGCAGTACCTGGACCTGCGGCGGATCAGCCGGATCGTCGGTCGCGACGGCCGGCTCACCGAGCGGCTCGACGATGAGGGGCTGGACGGCTCCTGGGCGGAGGGTCAGCGGGCCATCAACTCGCTGATCGACGACCTGGGCCGACCGACCACCGAGATCGCCCGGGTCATCGTGGCGGTCGCCGACGGCGACTTGTCGCAGCACATGGCGCTGGAGATCGACGGCCGGCCGCTGCGTGGTGAGTACCTGCGCATCGGGCGCACCGTGAACACGATGGTGGACCAGTTGTCGTCGTTCGCCGACGAGGTGACCCGGGTGGCCCGTGAGGTGGGCACCGAGGGCAAGCTGGGCGGCCAGGCCGACGTGCGGGGCGTCGCCGGCACCTGGAAGGACCTCACCGACTCGGTGAACACCATGGCGTCGAACCTGACCGGCCAGGTGCGGTCGATCTCGCAGGTGGCGACGGCGGTGGCGAAGGGCGACCTGTCGCAGAAGATCACGGTCGGCGCGCGGGGTGAGGTCGCCGAACTGGCCGCCACGATGAACTATCTCACCGACACCCTGCGGCTCTTCGCCGAGCAGGTAACCCGGGTGGCCCGCGAGGTGGGCACCGAGGGCAACCTGGGCGGCCAGGCCGAGGTGCCGAACGTGGCAGGCACCTGGAAGGACCTCACCGACAGCGTCAACTCGATGGCGTCGAACCTGACCGCCCAGGTCCGTAACATCGCGCAGGTCTCCACGGCGGTGGCGCGTGGTGACCTGTCGCAGAAGATCACGGTGGCGGCGCAGGGTGAGATCCTGGAGCTGAAGGACACCGTCAACACGATGGTGGACCAGTTGTCGTCGTTCGCCGACGAGGTGACCCGGGTGGCCCGTGAGGTGGGCATCGAGGGCAAGTTGGGCGGCCAGGCGCAGGTGCGCGGGGTGTCCGGCACGTGGCGGGACCTGACCGAGAACGTCAACCAGCTCGCCGGCAACCTGACCAGCCAGGTCCGCAACATCTCCCAGGTCTCCACGGCGGTGGCGAAGGGCGACCTGTCGCAGAAGATCACCGTGGACGCCCAGGGCGAGATCCTGGAGCTGAAGAACACCGTCAACACGATGGTGGACCAGTTGTCGTCGTTCGCCGACGAGGTGACCCGGGTGGCGCGCGAGGTGGGCACCGAGGGCAACCTGGGTGGCCAGGCCCAGGTCAAGGGCGTCAGCGGTACGTGGCGGGACCTGACCGACAACGTGAACTCGATGGCGTCGAACCTGACCAGCCAGGTCCGCAACATCGCCTCGGTGACCACGGCGGTGGCGAAGGGTGACCTGTCGCAGAAGATCACGGTGGACGCGCGGGGCGAGATCCTGGAGCTGAAGTCGACGGTCAACACGATGGTGGACCAGTTGTCGTCGTTCGCCGACGAGGTGACCCGGGTGGCCCGTGAGGTGGGCACCGAGGGCAAGTTGGGCGGTCAGGCGCAGGTGCGTGGCGTTGCCGGCACCTGGCGTGACCTGACCGACAACGTGAACTCGATGGCGTCGAACCTGACCGCGCAGGTCCGCAACATCGCCCAGGTCTCCACGGCGGTGGCGAAGGGTGACCTGTCGCAGAAGATCACGGTGGACGCGCGGGGCGAGATCCTGGAGCTGAAGTCGACTGTCAACACGATGGTCGACCAGTTGTCGTCGTTCGCCGACGAGGTGACCCGGGTGGCCCGTGAGGTCGGCACCGAGGGCAAGTTGGGCGGTCAGGCGCAGGTCAAGGGCGTCTCCGGTACGTGGCGGGATCTGACCGACAACGTGAACTCGATGGCGTCGAACCTGACCAGCCAGGTCCGCAACATCGCGTCGGTGACCACGGCGGTGGCGAAGGGCGACCTGTCGCAGAAGATCACCGTGGACGCCCAGGGCGAGATCCTGGAGCTGAAGTCGACCGTCAACACGATGGTCGACCAGTTGTCGTCGTTCGCCGACGAGGTGACCCGGGTGGCCCGTGAGGTCGGCATCGAGGGCAAGCTCGGCGGTCAGGCGCAGGTCAAGGGCGTGTCCGGCACCTGGCGCGACCTGACCGAGAACGTCAACCAGCTCGCCTCGACGCTGACCACGCAGCTCCGGGCCATCGCCCAGGTGTCCACCTCGGTGACCCGGGGCGACCTGACCCAGCGGATCGCGGTCAAGGCGCAGGGCGAGGTCGCCGAGCTGAAGGACAACATCAACCAGATGATCGTCACCCTCCGGGAGACGACCAAGAAGAACGCCGAGCAGGGCTGGCTGGACTCCAACCTGGCCCGGATCGGCGGCCTGTTGCAGGGTCAGCGCGACCTCGGCGAGGTCTGCCGCATGATCATGACGGAGGTGACTCCGCTGGTCGACGCCCAGCTCGGTGCCTTCTTCCTGGCCGACGACACCGACGGCAGCATGCGGCTGCGGCTGACCTCCTCCTACGGGTACGTGGCGCGGGGGCACGACGTCACCTTCGGGCCGGGTGAGGGGCTGGTCGGGCAGACCGCGCTCTCCCGCCGCACGATCCGGGTCAGCGCCTCCCCGGACAGCCGGCTCACCCTGCGTTCCGGTCTGGCCGAGACACCCCCGTCCGACCTGGTGGTGCTCCCCGTGCTGTTCGAGGGTGAGCTGCTCGGGGTGATCGAGTTCGCCAGTGTGTCGGCCTTCTCCGAGCTGCACCTGTCGTTCCTGGAGCGGCTGGTGCTCACCATCGGCATCGCGGTCAACACCATCCAGGCCAACCGGCGTACGGAGGAGCTGCTGGCCCAGTCGCAGCGCCTGGCGCACGAGATGCAGGAACAGTCGGCGGAGTTGCAGCGCACCAACGCCGAGCTGGAGGAGAAGGCCACTCTGCTCTCCGAGCAGAAGGGCAACATCGAGACGAAGAACCGGGAGATCGAGCTGGCGCGGCTGGGCTTGGAGGAGAAGGCGCAGCAGCTGACCCGGGCCTCGGCCTACAAGTCGGAGTTCCTGGCCAACATGAGCCACGAGCTGCGTACGCCGCTGAACTCGTTGCTGCTGCTGGCCCGCCTGCTGGCGGAGAACTCGGAGCAGAACCTCAGCCCGAAGCAGATCGAGTTCGCCCGGACCATCCACGGGTCCGGCTCGGACCTGCTGCGCCTGATCGACGACATCCTCGACCTGTCCAAGATCGAGGCGGGCCGGATGGATGTCGAGCCGACCGAGATTCGCTTCGCCGAGTTGCGCGGCTACGTCGAGCAGGCGTTCGCGCCGCAGGCCGAGGAGAAGAACCTGGACTTCCAGGTACGGGTGAGCAAGGATCTGCCGCCGGCGCTGGTGACCGACGCGCAGCGGTTGCAGCAGATTCTGCGCAACCTGCTGTCCAACGCGGTGAAGTTCACCGACAACGGTGCGGTGACCCTGCGGATCGCTCCGGCGGCGGAGAACGCGGTCTTCGACGTGCCGGCGCTGACCAACGCGCAGCAGGTGATCGCGTTCACCGTGATCGACACTGGGATCGGCATCTCCGACGACAAGTTGTCGATCATCTTCGAGGCGTTCCAGCAGGCCGATGGCACGACCAGTCGCCGCTACGGCGGCACCGGCCTGGGCCTGTCGATCAGCCGCGATCTGGCTCGGCTGATCGGCGGCACGATCACCGTGTCGTCCGCGCCCGGCCAGGGTTCGACGTTCACCCTGTTCGTGCCGCAGGTGCTGGCCCCGGATGCCGTGGTCGCGCCCCAGCTCCCGTCTCCGCAGCGCGCCGGCCTGCCGTCGTCGCTGCTGATGCCGCCGCTGGAGTTGCTGTCGGAGCGCCCGGAAGCACCGGCCACCCGCCAACTGGACGGCGCCACCGTGTTGATCGTGGATGACGACGTACGCAATGTCTTCGCCTTGACCAGCGCGTTGGAGCTGCACGGGATGACCGTGCTGTACTCGGACAACGGGGCGGACGGTGTCCGCCTGTTGGCCGAGCATCCGGAGGTGGACATCGTGCTGATGGACGCGATGATGCCCGACCAGGACGGCTATGAGACCACCCGCCAGATTCGCCGCAATCACCGGTTCGCCGACCTGCCGGTGGTCTTCCTGACCGCGAAGGCGATGCCGGGTGACCGTGAGTCGGCGCTCGCTGCCGGGGGCAGCGACTACATCACCAAGCCGGTCGACCTGGACGATCTGATCGAGTTGATGTCGTCCTGGATCAACGGCAGCCGGACCGAGGAGACTTCGTGACCCAGATCGCCAAGGCGCTGCTCGTGGACGACCGGCGGCAGAATCTGACGGCCCTGGAGGCGATCCTCCAGGGCCTGCCGGTCCAGTCCGTGGCGGTGGAGAGCGGTGAGGCGGCGCTCAAGCAGCTCCTCGTGGACGACTTCGCGGTGATCCTGCTGGACGCGCAGATGCCGGACATGGACGGCTTCGAGACGGCGAGCCACATCAAGCGCCGGGAGCGGACCCGGCACGTGCCGATCATCTTCCTCACCGCCGCCGACCGGGACGCCCAGCTGGCCCTCCGGGGTTACCAGGTGGGCGCGGTGGATTATCTGACCAAGCCGTTCGACCCGTGGGTGCTGCGGGCCAAGGTGTCGGTCTTCGTCGAGTTGTGGGTGAAGACCCGGCAGTTGGCCACCCAGTCGGACCTGGTCCGGGAGCGCGACACGCAGTGGCGGAGGCTCACCGACGCGGTCGACGAGGCGACCACCCTGCTCCGTTCCGACGACTCGGAGGCCCGCGACCGGGCGGTACGGATGCTTGAGCAGGCCCGTTGGGGCAACACGGCCTGAGGTTCAGGCCTCACCGGGCCTGAGGTGGCCGGTGGCGGCCCGCCGGGCCCGCCAGCGCTCACGCAGTGAGTCGATCTCCTCCTGCACGAAGATGAAGAAGTCGCGCATCTCGGCCACCCGTTCACCGGCCTGCGTCTCGGCCCCGAGGGCGGCCACTCCGTCCTCCGCCACGTCGATGAACGTCTTGTAGATCATGGTCTTGGTGATGGTCGCCTCGTACCAGGGGTTGTCCGGCATCCGGTAGCGGTCCCGGCGGGACCGGGGGATCGGCTCGCGGATCAGCATGCCGAACTGGGTGAGGTAGCGGACCGCGCCGCTGACCGCCGCCGCGCTCACCCCGAGCCGCTCGCCGATCTCGGCGGCGGTGAGGGGGTCGTCCGAGCTCATCACGGTGAACAGCACCCGGGCGGCCATCCGCGGGGAACCCACCTCGGCGAAGGCCAACGCCATCCGCTCGACGAAGAGGTGCACCGGGTCGTGGGCGTCAGCGGCTGCCATGACGATCTCTCCTGCCTGTCGTGTGGCCCCGATGGTCCCCGGATCTCACAGTCTTCACAACTTTGTGAAACGAGTGTAGCTTCCGATATATGGAAACTCCCATTGAGGTGTCCGGCCTGGTCAAGACCTTCGGCCAAACCCGGGCGCTCGACGGTCTCGACCTGACCGTCCGTGCCGGCGAGGTGCACGGCTTCCTCGGCCCGAACGGCGCCGGCAAGTCGACCACCATCCGGGCACTGCTCGGACTGCTGCGGACGGACGCGGGGGTCGTCCGCCTGCTCGGTGGTGACCCGTGGCGTGACGCGGTGGCCCTGCACCGTCGGCTGGCGTACGTGCCGGGCGACGTGACGCTCTGGCCCAACCTCTCCGGCGGCGAGGTCATCGACCTGCTCGGCCGGATGCGCGGCGGGCTCGACCCGGGCCGTCGGGCCGAGCTGTTGGACTCCTTCGAGCTGGACCCGCGCAAGAAGGGGCGGGCCTACTCCAAGGGCAACCGACAGAAGGTCGGCCTGGTGGCAGCCCTCGCCTCGGATGCCGAACTGCTCATCCTGGACGAGCCGACCTCCGGGCTGGACCCGCTGATGGAGGAGGTGTTCCAGCACTGGGTCCGCCGCGCCAAGACCGACGGTCGCACCGTGCTGCTCTCCAGCCACATCCTGGCCGAGGTCGAGGCGCTCTGCGACCGGGTGACGATCATCCGCCACGGGCGGGACGTGGAGACCGGCACCCTGTCCGAGCTGCGCCACCTGCGCCGCACCTCGATCGAGGCCGAGCTGACCGGCCCGACGGACGGGCTGGGTCACCTCGCCGGCGTCCACGACCTGCGGGTGGACGGGCACCGGGTGCGCTTCGACGTGGAGAACGCCGCGCTGGACGCGGCGCTGCGCCGGCTCACCGAGATCGGCGTACGGAGTCTGGTCAGCCAGCCGCCGACACTCGAGCAGTTGTTCCTGCGGCACTACCAGACCGAGTCGGCGGTGCGATCGTGAGCGTGCGGACCGAGCCAGGCCATCGAGCCCCGCAGTCGCGAACGAAAGGCAGCACAGCGAGCGCGTTCACCGGGACCGGGCATCTGCTGCGCCTCATCCTGCGCCGGGACCGGGTGCTGCTGCCGATCTGGATCCTGCTGCTGGCCGTGCTGCCGGCCAGCTACGCCAGCACGTACGCCGGGCTGTACCCGACCGCCGACGAGCGGGCCGCGTACCTGGCCGGCACGGCGAGCAACCCCTCGATCGTCGCCCTGCTCGGCCCGGTGTACGGCGACAGCGTCGGTGCCCTCACCGTCCAGCGGGCCGGCCTCCTGGCGCTGATCGTCGGGCTGATCGGCCTGCTCACCGTGGTCCGGCACACCCGCACCGAGGAGGAGGCCGGTCGGCGGGAGTTGCTCGGCGCGACCGTGTTGGGCCGCTACGCCGGGCTGACCGCCGCGCTGCTGGTGACGTACGCCGCGAATGTGCTGCTCGGCCTGCTCACCGCCGGCGGCCTGGTCGCCGCCGGCCTGCCCGGCGCGGGTTCGGTGCTCTTCGGCGCCGGCGTGGCGCTCACCGGGGTCGTCTTCGCCACGGTCGGCGGGCTGGCCGCACAGCTCACCGAGAGCGCGAGTGGTGCCCGTGGGATCGGCGTGGGAGCGCTCGGGCTGGCCTTCGTGCTGCGGCTGGGCGGCGACGCCGGTGGTTCCGGCGGGAGCGCCGAGTGGCTGAGCTGGCTCTCACCGCTGGGCTGGGCGGCACGGGGTCGTGCCTACGCCGATGAGCGCTGGTGGGTGCTGCTGCTGCCGGTGCTGTTCAGCGCGGTGGTCGCGCTCGTCGCGTACCCCGTCTCGGTCCGCCGTGACCTCGGCGCGGGGGTGTTCCCGTCCCGGCTCGGACCGGCCACCGCCGGTGCGGGGCTGGCCGGCCCGTTCGGCCTGGCCTGGCGGCTGCACCGGGGCCAACTGCTCGGCTGGACCGTCGGTTTCGGGCTGCTCGGCCTGGTGCTCGGCGGTGCGGCGGACGCTGCCGGTGACGCCGTGCAGGGCAACCAGCAGCTCGCCGAGATCATGTCCCGGCTCGGTGGCAGCTCGGCGCTCGCTGAGGCGTACCTCGGTGGGACGTTGAGCCTGACCGCGCTGGCCGCCGCCGGTTACGGCATCCAGGCGGCGCTGCGGGCGCGGGCGGAGGAGACCGCCGGGCGGGTCGAACCGCTGCTCGCGACGGCGGTGAGTCGGGCCCGCTGGCTGGCGGCGCATCTGGTCTTCGCGCTGCTCGGACCGGCGGTGGTGCTGGCCGTTGCCGGGCTCGCCACCGGGCTGGCCTACGGGCTCAGCGTCTCCGACGTCGGCGGCGAGTTGCCGCGGCTGCTCGGTGCCGGGCTGGCCCAGGTGCCCGCGGTCTGGGTGCTGGCCGGGTTGGCGGCGCTGCTGGTCGGCTGGCTGCCCCGCTTCTCCGGGGGTGCCTGGGCGGTGCTCGCCGGTTGTCTGCTGCTCGGTCAGCTCGGCGCGGTGTTGGAGTTGGACCAGTGGGCGCTGGATCTCTCCCCGTTCACCCACACCCCACAGGTCCTCGGCCAGGACTGGTCGGCGACCCCGCTGGCCGCCCTGACCGCCGCAGCAGCCGCCCTCCTGACCCTGGCCCTACTGACCTTCCAAAAACGCGACATCCCAACCCCCTAACTCGAAAATCGAA
>NZ_PYBV01000061.1 GCF_003205615.1 Micromonospora arborensis
CGCGCACCCCCGCAACGCCTTCCCCGCCGCGCCCCCTCCCCCGGTTGTGCCTCGCCGCCCCCCTATCGCAGATGAGCACGCCATCATGCGTACCGATCTGATCCGCAAGACCGCCCTCACCGCTGCCGGACTCGCCTTCACCGGCGGCGCCATCGCCGGCCCCGTCGCCGCCGCGTACGCCGCAGACGCCCACACCCAGGGCGACCGCAAGCCCACCAGCGAGCGGGAACTGAACGTCCGCTACCAGGCCCAGCCGAACTTCTACGACTGCGGCCCCGCCGCCACCCGCAACGCCCTGTCCGTGCAGGGCAAGGACATCAACATCGACGACATGGCCAAGGAAATGGGCACCACCGAAGCCGGCACCAACTCCATCAACGACATCACCCCCGTCCTCAACAAGGAAACCGGCAACAACGCCTACCACAGCGTCGAGATCAGCAACCCCGACGCCGACACCAAGCAGACCGACCAACTACGCGCCGACGTCGTCAAGACCGTCGACAACGGCCGGGCCGTCGTCGCGAACATCGCCGGCACCAGCACCGACACCAACGGCAACACCCACTCCTACGAAGGCGGGCACTACATCAGCGTCGTCGGCTACCACGACAACGGCAACACCGTCACC
Source organism: Micromonospora arborensis (assembly GCF_003205615.1). Taxonomy (GTDB): domain Bacteria; phylum Actinomycetota; class Actinomycetes; order Mycobacteriales; family Micromonosporaceae; genus Micromonospora; species Micromonospora arborensis. The sequence goes on from NZ_PYBV01000061.1 coordinate 632, forward strand.
ATCGCCGACTCCGCCGACCCCAACACCGCCTCCTACGACATCACCGTCGAGCACCTCGCCGACTGGATCGCCACCCGCGGCTACGCCACCAACTGACCCGCGACCACCAGCACCAGCAAAACCAGCACCAGCACCAGCACCAGCACCAGCACCGAAGGGCCGGGCCCCCGCGACCAGGGGCCCGGCCCTTCGGCGTCGGCCGGGCCGGGCCAGGCTGGACCGCGGCCCTTCGACGTCGGCCAGGCCAGGCGAGGCCCTTCGGCGTCAGGCCAGCCCCGGCCCGGCCCCTCAGCCCCGGCCCGGCCAGGCCCGACCCCTCAGCCCCGACCCAGCCCGACCCCCAGCCCGACCCGACCCCCAGCCCGACCCGACCCCCAGCCCGGCCCGGCCCCTCAACCCCGGCCCGGCCAGGCCAGGCCAGGCCAGGCCAGGCCTTCGGCGTCAGTCGGACCAGTCCGCCAGCCGGGCCCGTCGGCGTCGTCATTTCCATCAACTGCGGTGCGTATTGACAAGCTTCGACACGGGGGTAAGGCTGGAGCCACGCTGAGAGCGCTCTCTCACTCTCGGCTCAACCGGCCACCACCAGTCTGGCCAGGGCAAACTCCGATGTCTTCGGCGGCGGCGTCGGAGCTGCCCCGGACCCGTCCCCCCGACAGGAGTCACACGATGGACAGGGCCGCACCCCTCTCCGGCATCCACCGCCGACTGCGCCTCGCCACGGCGATCGGCGCACTGCTGCTACTACTCGGCACGTACGTCGTGTCCACCACCGCAAGGGCCGACGCCGCCGTCGGCGCCGGCGTTAACCCCGCCATCGGCGTCAACGCCATTCGGGTTGCCGAGTTCCCCGCCGACTGCACCTACAGCCACCGGCTGCCGGACGACCCGATCATCTTTCCCGGCCTGCCCGGGGCCTCGCACATGCACAGCTTCTTCGGCAGCACGGTGACGAACGCCAACACCACTCTCCCCGACCTGGTCCGCTCCCCCACCACCTGCAACCCATCGGTGGACGTCTCGTCCTACTGGGTGCCGACCCTGTACCGCGACAACCAGCCGGTGGAGCCGGCGATCGTGACGTTCTACTACCTGGGCGAGGGTGTGCGCTCCGACGTCGTCGCGAACACCCAGCCGTTCCCGCAAGGGCTGCGACTCGTCGCCGGCAACGCCCGGGCCACCGGGCCGAACGACAGCATCGCCCGCTGGTCGTGCCTGCACGCCGGGCAGGTGGCGCCGTCGAAGGACTTCGTCACCTGCCCGGCGGGGACGATGCTGGAGTCGTACCTGGACTTCCCCCAGTGTTGGAACGGTCGGGACCTGGACTCACCGGATCACAAGAGCCACCTGGCCTACCCGGTGAACCAGGCCTGCCCGAGCACCCACCCCGTGCACGTCCCGAAGTTGCGGCAGGTGCTGCGCTACCCGGTCAACGGCAACCCGTCGGGCTTCCGGCTCGCTTCCGGACCGGGCTACACCATGCACGGCGACTTCTTCAACGCCTGGCCGGTGGCGGAAATGGCCCGCCGGGTCCAGGACTGCATCCGTCCCGTCATCAAGTGCGGTCACGACGGCCGACCGATCTGAGCAACAGTCTCACACCGCGGTGGCGGGCCCGACCCTTACCGGGCCCGCCACCCCCAAGGTGAAAGGGGGCCGGATGCGCACCGCCAGACCGACCGCCCTGCTCGTGGCGACATTGCTCGCCGCCGGTTGCGCCACCGAGTCACCGCACGCCACGCAGCCACTTAACGCCACGAAGCCGCCGCACGCCAGCGAGCAACCGAACGGCGCCGACACCGCACCAACCACAACCGCGCACCCCGCAACCGCGCTGTCCGCGACGGCAGTGCCAGCACCCATGGGTACGACTGGAGCGTTCAGCCCCACCGACATCGCCTGGCTCCAGTTGACGGTGGCGATGGCCGAACGCGTGTTACCCGTACTCGATCTCGTGCCGGCGCGGACCACCGACCCGGCCTGGCGGCACCTGACCGGGCCGGTGGGGGCAACCCTGCGTGCCGACCTGGACCAGGCCCGCCGGTTCCTCGGCGACTCCGGTGCGCCGACGACGAACCCGCACGAGGGCCACGACATGCCGGGGATGGTCACCGCCGAGGAGTTGACCGCGCTGCGGTCGGCCAGCGGGCAGCCGTTTCTCCGGCTGCTCGCCGAGCACCTGCGGGCGCATCTGACGCAGTCGGTCCGGGTCGCCAGCGCCGAGCGGGCGAACGGGGTCCACCCGGCCACCACCGCGTTGGCCGCGGCCGTGGTCCGGGACGGCACCGCCAACCTCGCACGGCTCGATCGCCTCGCTCCACCGTCGACGACCGCCGCACCGGCCTGACGAGTCGAAGACCGCCGCACCGGCCTGACGATCCGACCGACGCCCAGGCTTACGCGGCGTCCCCGCTGACCGGTCCGGCGGCGAGGGTGATCTCCCGGCCCTGCCACCGGGAACGGAGCCGCCGGTCGTGACTCGCGACGACGATGGCGCCCGGTCCGCTGCCCAGCGCCTCCTCCAGTTCGTCGCAGAGCCGCGGCGAGAGATGGTTGGTCGGCTCGTCGAGCAGAAGCAACTCGGGCGGGTCGGCGACGAGCACCGCCAGGCCGAGCCGACGGCGTTGTCCGACCGACAGTTCGGCCACCGGACGGTCGAGGTCCGTCGGGGCGAGCAGCCCGAGTGACGACAGCGGCACCACCTCGGCCCGTTCGGTCCCGACGGTCGTGTTGAAGACCTGCCGGGCCGTCCGTTGCGCATCCGGGAAGACACTGTCCTGGCCGAGTAGGCCAACCCGCAGGTCGGGTCGCCGCCAGACGACTCCGGTGCAGGTCAGGTGGCCGGCGAGGACGGCGAGCAGCGTCGACTTGCCCACGCCGTTGGGGCCACTTACCAGGAGCCGGTCGCGGGCCAGGACTTCAAGGTGCGCCACCCGCAGTCGGCCCGGAACCTCCAATTGGTCTGCCGTGACGATGGCCTCGTTGCCGTCGCCGGCGGCGAGAACGGACGCGTGGAAGCGCAACGGTTGCGGCGGCGCGGGGATCTGGTCGCGCTCGCTCGTCTCCAGTCGGCGCGCGGCGTCGCGGACGCGGCGGGAGATCTGCTTCTGGACGCGGCCGGCGGTTCGCCCGTACCCCATCTTTTCGTTGTCGCGCGGGGGACGGCCGTGGGCGACCTGGTGCGCGGTCAAGGCGGCGGCCTCGCGCAGGTCGGCGAGGAGCGCCTGCTCGTCGTCGTAGCGTCGGCGCCAGCGTTCGGCCTCGGCGCGTTTGGCCGCCAGGTACTCGGTGTAGCCGCCGCCGTGGCGGACCGGCCCGTCGACGGCCGGGTCCAGGTCGATGATGTCGGTGCAGACCGCGTCCAGGAAGGCCCGGTCGTGACTGGCCAGCACGACCACCCCCGGCAGGGCGCGGAGCTGGTCCTCGCAGAACGCCGCCGCCGCGTCGTCGAGGTGGTTGGTGGGCTCGTCGAGGAGCAACGCGCCCGGCCGGCGGATCAGCATCGCCGCGAGGGCGAGGCGGCCCCGCTGCCCGCCGGAGAGCGCGGCCAGCGTCCGGTCGTGGGGTATGCCGCCGAGGCCGAGGCCGGCGAGCACCGTCCGGGCACGCCGGTCGGCGTCCCAGGCGTCGCGGTCCTGCGCGCGCTCCAGAACTTCGGCGTACGCGGCCAGCAGCCGGTCATGCTCCTCGGTGCCCTCCGGCGAATCGGTGAGCGCCACAGCGATCCGGTCCAGCTCGGCGAGGTCGGCTCGGGCCTCCCGTAGCGCGTCGTCGAGGATTCCGGCGACGGTCGCGGCCGGGGTGAAGGGCAACTCCTGGTGCAGGAAGCCAAGGTCCGGTGGGCGTACGACGGTGCCGGACTCGGGTTCGTCGACGCCGGCCAGAACCCGTAACAGGGTTGTCTTGCCGGTGCCGTTCTCACCGATCAGGCCGATCCGACGACCGGGTGCGGCGGTCAGGGAGACACCGTCGAGCACTCGGCGGGTGCCGCGGACGCGCACGAGGTCATGGGCGATGAGTGCGGGTCGAACAGACATGGGGACCTCGGGGAAGGGAGATCCGGGCGCACACGGGTGGCCCGGCATGAGCAGGGCATGACGACAGGGCCGCAGCGACGGTGGCGCGGTTACGCGCCCGTCGGCGGCTGGTCCGGGTGCTCACCCGGAGATGTCGTCGTCACCTGCCACGCCTGCTCCGATCTCCGGCAACTCGGCCGCAAGAATAACTCGGCGGCCCCGCTCAGGGCTGACGTTGTTCGGGGAGTTGGTTGCCGTAGTAGGCGCCGGCACCGTGCTTACGGGTGAAGTGGCGGTCCAGCAACCACTGTGGCGCGGCTGCCGCGGGGTTCAGCGACAGCGTCTTCAGGGCCATCTCCGCGACCGCCTCGCAGACGATCGCGTTCTCCACCGACTTGAGCGGGTTCGCCGCCCACGTGAAGGGGCCGTGGTTGGCGGCGAGGGCGGCCGGGTTGGCCAGCGCCTCGGCCTCTTCCCCGATCAGCTCGATGATCGCGCGCGCCGTGTTGAACTCGTAGTCGTGGGCGCATTCGTCGGCCGTCAGGTCCCGGGTGACCCGGATCGGGCCGGCGAAGGTGTCGGCATGCGTGGTGCCGAGCACCGGCACGTCCCGCCCTGCCTGGGCGAAGGCGACGGCGTGCGTCGAGTGGGTGTGGGTCACTCCGCCGATGGACGGCCAGCGCAGGTAGAACGCCCGATGGGTCTCACTGTCGACGGAGGGCTTCAGCTCTCCGTCGACGACCTGCCCGGTCTCCAGATCCACCGGGACCAGAAGGTCGGCCGTGAGGTCCTGGTATGCCACGCCGGAGGGCTTGATCACGTAGATGCCCGCGTCTCGGTCGACACCGCTCACGTTGCCCCACGTCAGCGCGGCGAGGCCGGCTTGGGGGATGAGGCGGTTCGCGGCGAGGACTGCGGCACGCAGGTCTGCTGATCCGGCCGTACTCATCGAAGATGGCGCCTTTCGGGTCGGGGGTGACAACCACCGCAGAGCGTTCCGTCAATGCGGCAGCGCGACGTGTTAACGCTAACATTTCGGGTCGGGCAACGGGACCTTCGCCCTACCGGTCAGATGTGACGTGCCCGCACGACGCGCGGCGCGCGGGCAGTTTAGACGCTGACGCAGAAACGCGCGGTCCCCACGACCTCGGCGTCGTCGACGCTCACTCGTCGGCGCTGGCCGTTGTGGCAAGTCGGGACGTCGGTGCCGGATCGCCCTCGTAGAGCGCGACGTACCGCCGGCGCAACGCGGACCCCTCGGCGCCGAGCGCGGTGAGGTTCAGGATGTTGTGGCCGACACCCAACGCCTCCGGCAGGGTGTGGACCCGCAGCGGGATCGCGTTCGCGTCGGCGATCCGGCGTGGCACGTCCACCGCCGCGGCCAGGTCCACCACACCGTCGAGCGGGCTGATGGCCACCGCCGCGCTTCGCAGACCGGTGCGTCGCGACGGCTTCGGCAGACTACGCGCGATCGACAGGTACTGGGTGACGGCGGAGAGGGAGTAGCCGCGCGACGTGACGCGATCCGGGAGGATGCGGTGCCCGTACAACACGATGAGCGGTTTCACCGCGAAGCCCGGTGCCTGGCGAGGATCCGGGCCGAAGAACGGCGACAGCAACAGCAGACGCCGGACGACGTCGTTCCGGGCCTGGGCCAGCCAGGTGGCCAGCACCGCGCCACCGGAGATCCCCACGACGCCCACCTCGTCTCCGAGGCCCGCCGCGACGGCCAACGCCTGCGCGGCGTACGTGGTCAGTTCGGCGGTCCGGACCCGGTGGTGGGCCCGGCGGTCGACGGTCCCGTGCTGGGGAGCCCGTGGAATCCAGACGTTGTACCCACGGTCGAAGAACTCCTCGGCCAGTGCGTCGTACTGGTCGGGCGCGAGGGTGTATCCGTGCAGCAGCAGCACGACCCTCCCGGTCCGGGAGCCGTGGCTCAGCAGGCGGCTGCGCGATTCCGGGCGGACCTCCGGATCCGCCGTCTCGGCCGCGACGACGGCCTCGGCGACGCCGGTGGCGGTGTCGAAGTCGAGCGGTTGCGCCGGTGCGATTGACAACCCACGGCGGCTTGTCGGCCAGAGGTACAGCCCGGCGACCGCCAGCACGACCAGCGCGAACACGCCGACGATGAGCGCGATGATCTCCGGCATGGAGCAGATGCTGGCAGCGGAGGCATTCGGCGCCTCCGCAGGGGTGCGCCCCGGTGACAGGGCGCACCCCGATCAGCTATTCCGGAGCGTTCGACGGCGCGAAGACGACCCTGGCGCGCAGTTGCCGAAACCCGGTCCGCTCCAACTCCGCCAGCACCGCTACCTGGTGGGCGTCCACGTCGGCGATGACCTCGCGGGCACCACCGGCGGCCAGCACCCGGACCGCCTCGGCCAGCAGCTCGGGCCGAGCCGCCTCGTCGAGCAGGCCCAGGTAGGCGAGGAGCGGGTAGCAGGCGTCCCCGGCCGTGCCGACCAGCCCCACCGGCGTCCCTGCCTGCCGCGCGACGCGCCACTCCTCGGTCGCATCCCCGAGCCAGGCCAGAGGGTCCGTGGCCAGGTCGACGCCGCCGACCGCCCGTGCGATCTCGACGCCGGTCAGCACGTCCGGCACGGCGATCCTGGCGACCAGAGCATTGATCTCCGCCGCGTCGGCGGGCGGACGGAAGTCGTAGCGCCCGGAGGACGCCGGCAGGGGCGTGCCCGTCATCCAGGAGCATCTCAGCCGCTCCCCCCGCTCGATCAGTCCGGCGAGCCGGGCCGCCTCCATCGGCGCCCGCACCACGGCCAGCACCTCTGCACGACGCCGCCAGTGCGCCGGCAGGGCCGCGTAGTAGAGGCCGGGGCCGCCCAACGCGTCGTGGGCGGCGTGCAGCAGCTCGGCACCCACCTCCGGCTCGGCGTCCAGATCGAACCGGTCCAGCCAGGGGGCACCAACGGCGCCCGGCGGGAGAAGCCAGGCGGCCCGGCCGACCACCCGGCCGGCGCGCAGGGCGACCCAGGTGTTCTCGGGCCGGTAGCCGCCGCCGGCGACGCCGTCGGCGTACGCGATCTGCCGCAGTTGGGGCAGCGGGTCGGGCATCGAGTCGAACAGATTTTCCTCGCCCGCGACGAGCGGACGAATGACCAGATCAGTCATGGCTTGGTCCTCCGGGAAGCGAGCGCCCCGGGTCAGGTCCGCGCGGACGCCGGAGCGCGGAGGGGGCGCAGAACATCGGACATTGTTCTGACCTCCTCCCGGCTCGACGGCGTGCCAAAAGACCATACGTGGAGTGGTCGCCGGCCCGCAACGGGCTTGTCACAGCGTCGGGTTGGTCTCCGACCCACGCCGGTGACCTCTCTGGTCGAGCACGGCGATGCCGGCCAGGATCAACCCGGTGGCGGCCGCCACGGCGACCGGCGGGAGCAGCACCATCGGTGGGGCGGCCACGATCAGGGCCAGCGCGCCGAGGTACAGCGTCCGGCAGCGCGGCTTGGTGCGATCTTCCATCTCCAGAAAGCTCCGCCCCAGCAGGAACAGCACCGGGCCGCCGAAGAGGATGGCCACCAGAGCCCAGTCGATCGGCGGGTTCGGATCCTCGACGATCTGCCCGAAGCCGACCGCGGTGCAGATGATGCCCCCGACGATCAACAGCAGGCCGTAGCTCGCCCACCGGGAGAGACGTGTGCCCTCGCCACCGGAGGTCGAGGCCTGACCGGATCGGGCGTGGTAGAAGTAGATCCGCCAGAACGAGACCACCGCCGCGAACGCCGCGACGAGGGTGATGCTCCCCTCGGCGGTGAAGCCCGGGGTGCTCACGGCGGCACCGGCTTCGAGCACCACCTCGGCGAGAGCGATCATGAAGAACTGGTTGTACCGCTCGGCGAGGTGTACCTGGGAGACGACGACCGCCGTCCTGCTGAACCGTTTCCCGCCGGGCCACGGCGCCGGCCACCCGGTGGCGGCGCCGAGGAGCTCGACAGCGAGGGCGAGGGACCAGAAGATGCCCCGGCCGAGGCCGCCGCTGATGCCGCCACCGATCCAGAGCACGCTGGACGCCGTGTGCCAGGCCAGCACCCGGATCGCGAACATCCGACCCGGGTGCCCGCGCAGGGCGAACGTCAGAAAGAGCGGTCGGCCGATCTGAATGAGAACGTACGTGCAGGCGAAGACGACGCCGCGCTCGCCGAACGCCTCCGGCAACGAGACGGCCAGCACCAGCGTGCCGAACATCGTCACCAGCAGAGCGACCTGCAGGTCAGGACGCCGAGGGTCGTAGGTGCTCGCCAGGAGGGCGTTGAGCGACCAGATCATCCACATCGCCGTGAAGAACAGCACCGTCTGGCCCGCCTCGGACAGCAGCGTGTGCCGGACGATGGTCAGGTCGTCCGCGACCCGCCCGGCGAGCCGGGCGAGCGCGAAGACGTAGACGATGTCGAACAGCAGCTCCAGGACGGTCGCCGAGGGTGTGCTCCGGCTGTCCCCGAGCCCGCGGAACCCGGTGCGCGTCAGCACGGACGGCGGGACAGCTCAACCAGCCGAACCGGCCGGAACGGGCACGCCGAGGTGAGTGCCAAGGCGCTCGGTGACCTGCCCCGCTGCCATCGACCCGAGCCTCCTCGCCAACCTGTTCCACTCAACACCTTCGGCGTACTTTATCGCCTTTATGTGAGGATCCTGGTGGTTATGGCAGATACCCGGTCGGCTCCGACCGCGCAGGCGTGGGCACGCGGGGGCGTCCGTGACCACCGTTGCGCTGCAGCACGGCTTCGGGATCCGCTGGGCGCGTCCGCCGCGCGAACGGGCGGCAACACCGCCGGAAGTGTTATCCGGGTACGGCTGGCGAGTCTCCTGAAGTGAGGCATTGGCGGGATTCCCGCCAACACAGCATCGAGTAGCGATGCGACCACACGAAGGAGTCGACGATGCACGCAACCGGCCAGGGTGAAGCCGACGCGCCGAAGAGGCACCGGGGCGTCCACGCGGAGCCCCGACGCGGGCTGCGCGGTCACCTCCCGCTCGGCGCGAGGCGTCTGCTGTGGCCCGTCACCGTGGCCGCGGTGGTGGCCGTACTGGTGACCGGGGTGATCGTCGTGGTGCAACCGACCGGGCCGGCGCCCGCCCCCGCGGCGACGCAGGCGGCCGACGCGCTGCCGCCGACGAGCCCGGAACCCGGCCCACCCACCGCGACCGCCCCCAGCGCCACGACGAGCCCGACGACCCCGACGCCGACGCCGACGCCGACGGCGCAGCCGACCACGGGCCGTCCGATTGCCCCGGCGGCCCCCGCGGTGAGCGCGAAGCGCAAGGGCGTCGGTGTGTGGACCTTCGACGGCGTCAGCGCGGCGTTGGCCAGCTCCGGGGCGAGTTGGTACTACACCTGGGACGTGGCCCACCCGGGCGTCACCAGCCCGAAGGGCGCGGAGTTCGTTCCGATGATCTGGGGGGCGAAGAGCGTCACCGCCAGCAACCTGCAGCAGGCCAAGAGGAACGGTCGGCAGTTGCTCGGGTTCAACGAGCCGGACCTGGCCGGTCAGGCGGAGATGACCGTCGAGCAGGCGTTGGAGCTGTGGCCGCAGTTGCAGGCCACCGGCCTTCCGCTGGGCAGCCCGGCGGTCGCCTGGGGCGGCGACCGGCCGGGCGAGTGGCTCGACCGTTTCATGGCCGGCGTCAAACAGCGCGGTTACCGCGTCGACTTCATCGCCCTGCACTGGTACGGCGGGGACTTCACCACCGCCAACGCGGTCAACCAGCTCAGGTCGTACCTGCAGGCGGTGCACGACCGGTACAAGCTGCCGATCTGGCTCACCGAGTTCGCCCTGATCGACTTCTCCAACGGCGTGCGCTTCCCGAGCCAGGCACAGCAGGCCGCGTTCCTCACCGCCGCGACCCGGATGCTGGGCGGCCTGTCCTGGCTGCACCGGTACGCCTGGTTCGGCCTGCCCGCCACCGACAAGGATCAGACCGGGCTCTTCCGCACCGGCAGCGAGGTGACCGCCGTCGGCCGCGCCTACCAGGCAGCCCGCTGACCTACCGCAAGTCGACGTGGTCTCGCCATGAGTGCCGGGGCTCGTACCCCAGCACCCGTCGGGCCTTGTCGATGCTGAGCAGCGTCTCGTGCTCGCCCAACTCCTTGCGGATCTCCACACCCGGGTAGACCTCGGCCATCAGGCTGGCGCTGGACCTGGTCATGACCGTGTCGGCGTTGGCGATGATGAAGACGTCGGCGCCGGGCTGGTCGTGGACGAGCGCCCGCTCGACCGCCTGGGCGCCGTCGCGGGAGTCGATGTAGCCCCACAGGTTCCACCGCCGCAGTCGCGGGTCGGCGTCGAACGACGGGAACGGCGCGTAGTCCTCGACGTCCATCACGTTGGAGAAGCGCAGACCCACCATGACCAGTTCCGGGTCCCAACGGCAGAAGTGCCGCGCCATCTCCTCCTCAAGTGCCTTGTTCAAGGAGTACGTCGACTCCGGCCGCGGCGCGTACTCCTCGTCGACCGGCGCGTACGGCGGCGGGCTGTCGAACGGCAGCCCGAGCACCGTCTCACTCGACGCCCACACGACCCGCTTGATGCCGGCCGCCCGTGCCGCGGCGAAGACGTTGTACGTGGCGGCGGAGTTGTTCGCGAACGTCGTCGCGTTCGACATCAGCCCGGGGGCCGGGACGGCCGCCAGGTGCACGATCGCGTCGACCCCGCCGGCGTGCTCGTCGGCACCCCCGGTGAACGCCTCCACCACCTGCCCGTAGTCGGTCAGGTCGACGAGGAGGAACTCGCCGGCCACGTCACGGGGGTCACGACCGCCGGCGCGGTCCACCGCCAGCACGTCGACGCCGACGGCGCGCAGGTGGGCGACGACGGCGCGACCGAGTTTGCCGGTGGCGCCGGTGACGACGACACGCCTGGGCAGTGCGGAGTTACTCATGACCTCATCCTCTCCGGAGACAGTCTGAGCCCTGCGGGCGGGTGCGGCCCGGAATCCGAACGCAGCGCGAGACCGGCCGGGGGTGCGTAACGTGCAGGGGTAAACGCTGAACCGACGAGGAGACCTCATGTCCAAGCCACCACTTCCCGAGGCCGCGGTTGCCATGCTGCAGAAGCCGAACCCGGCTGTCATGACCACACTGCGCAACGGTGGTCAGCCGGTGTCCGCCGCGACCTGGTACCTGTGGGAAGACGGCCGGATCCTGGTGAACATGGACGAGAGCCGCCGCCGGCTGGACCACGTCCGGAACGACCCCCGGGTGTCTCTCACCGTGCTCGACGAGGCCGGGTGGTACACCCACGTCAGCATCATGGGGCGCGTCACGGAGTTGCGCGCGGACGAGGACCTCGTAGACATCGACCGGTTGTCCCAGCACTACACCGGAAATGCGTACCCCCGGCGTGAGCGCGCCCGGGTCAGTGCCCTGATCGAGATCGACCGGTGGCACGGCTGGGGCGCGCAGAAGGACAACAGCCAGGTCGGCTGACCGGCTGGCCCGGTCAGCCAAGCGGCCGACCGGGCCACAGCAGGTCGCCGTCGACCCCGGCGGCCGTCGCTGGTCGGCTCTTGACCGCAGACGGTGGTGAGCTTAACTTCATCAATCAGATAAGTGTCTTTACTGATTGTGCTCCAACCGTCGTGGGAGTGTGCCGATGCGACCATTCCGCCACCGCCGTCTCACCGCCGCCGTCGCCCTGGCGACCCTGCTCGTCACCGCCGCACCGACCACCGCCGCGAGCGCCAGCGACAACCACCAGCGCCGCGCCGGCTATCACCGGGTCGGCTACTTCACCCAGTGGGGCATCTACGGCCGGGCCTTCCCGGTCAAGAAGCTCGACACCTCCGGTGCGGCGAGCCGCCTCACCCACGTCAACTACGCCTTCGGCAACGTCAGCGAGGACGGACGCTGCTACCTGGACGGCGGGCCGGCCGAGGGCGACGCCTGGGCCGACTACCAGCGCCCCGTCCCGGCCGAGGAGAGCGTCGACGGTGTCGCGGACGCCCCCGGCCAGGCGCTCAACGGCAACTTCGGCCAGCTCGCCAAGCTCAAGGCCAAGCACCCCGACCTGCAGGTGCTGATCTCGCTGGGCGGCTGGAGCTGGTCGACGTACTTCTCGAACGCAGCCCGCACCGACGCCTCCCGCAAGGCGTTCGTCGCGTCCTGCATCGACCTCTACCTCAAGGGCAACCTGCCTGGCACCCCGGGCGCGGCCGTCGGCGTCTTCGACGGCATCGACCTCGACTGGGAGTGGCCCAACTGGGCGGGTGAGCCCGGCAACGTCATCCGCCCGGAGGACCGGGAGAACTTCACCAAGCTGCTCGCCGAGTTCCGCCGGCAGCTCGACGCGTACGGCCGCACGACCCGCACCCACCACCCGCTGACCGCCTTCCTGCCGGCGAACCCCGCCACGATGGACGCCGGCTACGAGGGCCGCAAGATCTTCAAGTACCTGGACTTCGCCACCGTGCAGGGGTACGACTTCCACGGTGGCTGGGACGCGGTGACCAACCAGCAGTCGGCGCTGCGCGTGCCGGCGGGCGCCCCGGACGACCCGGACTTCTCCGCCGAGGTTGCCATCGACGGGTGGATCGCCCGTGGTGCCCCGCGCGACAAGCTGGTCCTGGGCATCCCGTACTACGGCCGGGGCTGGACCGGCGTCACCGGGGGCGGCAACGGCCTGTTCCAGCCCGCCGCCGCGCCCGCGCCGGCTACCTTCGAGGCCGGGTACGAGGACTACAAGAAGCTCAAGACCCTGGCCGGTGCAGGGTTCGCCGTGCACCGCGACCTCCGTGCCGGGCATGCCTGGCTGTTCGACGGTACGACGTTGTGGACGTACGACGATCCGGCGGTCGTGTTGCAGAAGATGCTCTACATCCGACGGGCCGGCCTGGCTGGCGCGATGATCTGGTCGCTGGACGGCGACGACGACAACGCCACGCTGACCAAGACGATCGGCCTCGGGCTGACGACCTGGTAGGCGTACCCCCCTCGACCTGACCCGTCGCCGGCCGATTCCTCGGTCGGCGGCGGGCCGGGCTACCCCTCTTCGGGGGTGGCCGCGCGTACGGCGGCCTCGATGAGCGCGGTCACCTGGTCCATGTCCCGGGCCCGGCGGACGTCCAGCTCCGCGGACCAGCCGTCCGGCCGGGTGAGCGTCACCGTCACGTCGTCGCGGCGGTGGGTCAGCCAGCCGGCGATCGCCTGGACCAGCACCATGACGGCGCCGCCACTGCCGACGGCCACCAGCAGCACGTCCTCGGCCGACATCTCGTCGGGTGGTGCCGTCGAACCGACGGCGGGTGCGGCAGTCACCGTGCCGCGGAGCCGGTCCTCATTGCGCAGCCAGGACGCCAGGGAACGCCGAGCGGCGGCGGAGGGAAGATCTGGATGGACCGAGAGCGTGATCGTCTCCTGAGAGGCGGGCAACGTCTTCTCCTTCCGGCGAGGACAACCCCACACCGTCATCCTGCCAGCCGACGCCGACTCCGGGCAGCCCGCAAAGTCGCCGAAGTCGATCAGACCTTGACCACCGCATCGGCGGTTCATAGGCTCCGGCCACTGCGAGGCTTTCCCCCAAGAAGGGACCCCGAGACATGGCTCCATCGTCGCGTCCGATCTGGACGGTCCTCCCGAGACGGTTGGCGGGCGCCGCCGCGATCGCGCTCCTAGTCGGCATGACTCCCCTGCTCAGCGGCACGTCCGCCGCGAGCGCCGCCCGGCCGTCCCCCTGCCGCAACGACCCGACCGCCCGGTTGAGCACCGTGCCCAGCCCGGAGGCCATCCTCGGCTTCCCACTGGGGGTGGGTCAGGAGCGGGTCGTCACCAACGACGAGGTCCGCACCTACCTCGGGGCCGTGGACAGCGCCTCCAACCGGGTCGTCACGGGCGTGCTCGCCACCAGCGTGCTCGGGCAACCGCTGCCGTACGCGGTGGTGTCCAACGAGCGCAACGTGCGGCCCGCCGCCCTGCGGGAGATCGCCGACGACGTCCGGGACCTGCGCGACCCGCGCCGGACCAGCGCGCGGACGGCCGCCCGGACGGCGAAGGACAGCCCGGCCATCGTCTGGGTCACCGCGAACGTGCACGGCGGCGAGAAGAGCGGCGCCGACGCCGCCCTCAAGACGCTGTACGAGTTGGCGGCGGGCCTGTCCTGCGCGGTCGAGCAGCGCAACGACAACCTGGTCACCATCATCGTCCCCACGCAGAACCCGGACGGGCGCGACGCGACCCGGCGGCAGAACGAGTTCGGCTTCGACCTGAACCGGGACTGGTTCGCCCGCACCCAGCAGGAGACGGACGGCAAACTCGAACTGCTGCGCCGCTACCCGCCGCAGGTCTTCATCGACGCCCACGAGATGGGTGGCCGCGAGTACTTCTTCCCGCCCAACGCCGACCCGATCCACCACGAGATCGCCGGCGAGGCGGTGGACTGGATCAACCGGATCGGCGAGGCCAACAAGGCCGGCTTCGGCTTCAACGGCGCCTGCGACGAGACCGTCACCACCGAGTGCTACTTCAACTACGACACGTACGACATGTTCTTCATGGGTTACGGCGACACGGTGCCGACCACCGGCTTCGGCGCGGCCGGCATGACGTACGAGAAGGGCAGCACGTCGGCGGTGGCCGACCGGGTCCAGCAGCAGTTCAACACCCAGTGGTCGACGCTCGGTTGGGCCGCCGCGAACAAGCGTGAGGTGCTGAGCGGTTACTTCGACATCTGGACCGACGCGCTCGCTCAGGGCAGGGCGGGCACGCTGGAGCCGAACGAGGTGGTACAGCCCACCAACGAGGTCCAGTTCCCGGTGCCCGACATCAAGGTCCGCTCGTACTTCCTGCTGCCCGACCGGCAGCTCGCCGACGTCCGCCAGCTCGTCGAACGGCTACGGCGCATGGACGTCGAGGTGTACGAGGTGCAGAAGCCCACCAAGGTGCCCAGTGCGCGGGTCTTCGGCGGCCGGACGGCCACCAACGTGACGGTGCCGAAGGGCGCGTACTGGATCCCGATGGACCAACCGCAGAAGCACTGGATCCAGGCCATCATGGGCGAGGATCCGTACGTCCCGTTCCCGTACTTCTACGACGTGTCGTCCTGGAGCAATCCGCTGCTGATGGGCGTCTCCACCATCTACACCGGCGACAACGTCCGGCCGAAGGCCCAACTGGTCCGGGACATCTCCGGCGGTCGAGCCGCGCCAGCGGTGCCGTGGGGCTCCTACACGTACCCGCTGGACTCGGCCGCCGCGGCGGAGTTCACCTTCACCCTGCTCGGGCGCGGCGTCCCGCTCGTGCGTGACCTGCGAACCAGCCGGGTCGCGATCCCGGCGACCAAGCTGAGCCGTACGGTCGACGAGCTGGCCGAGTCCCTCGGGGTGACTCTCACCCCGGGCGGACGTCCCACCGGCACCCCGCTCGCCCGGCCGGATGTCGGGCTGTTCCAGGGCACCGGCATCTCCACCACGTCGGGCTCCCACGGCGAGGCCCGGTACGTGCTCGGCAAGCGGTGGGGGCTCGACCTCACCCCGGTCACCACTGCCGACATCAACGACAACACCGCGGCGTTCACCGGACGTACGGTGCTGCTGGTGCCGGACGGGAGCAGCGCGACCGGCGGTCTGACCGCCGCCGGGCAGGCCAACCTGCGCGACTGGATCGCCCAGGGTCACACGTACATCGGGCTGCGCAACGAGGGCACCCGGGTGGCCCGCGCCGCCGGGCTCACCTCCACCACCGAGAAGACCAAGCCGGCGGACTACCTGGTGATCGGTTCGCATCTGCGGGTCGACGTGGACACCGCGAGCCCGGTCGCCCTGGGCCGCCCCGCGGAGGACTTCGAGTTCAACAACAGCGACCCGATCCTCAACCCGAGCACCACCGGCACCAATGTGCTCAGCTACCCGGCGGGCGACACGTTCTGGGCCAACGGCTACACCGTCGGCGCGGACACGCTGAAGGGGACGGCCGCGGTGGTCGACGAGCCGACCGGCGCCGGTCGGGCGGTGCTGTTCGCGTTCAATCCGCTCTTCCGGGCGTACAACGAAAATGGTCTGCACCTGGTCGCCAACGCGTTGCTCTACCCGGCGGGCGCGGCGCCGGACGCCCGGCGCAAGGCCGGCGTCGACCCGGCGCGCGCCAGCGCCGCCGCCGCGCCGGTGGCGGCGGACCTGGGCGGCGGATGGCGGCCGATCACCATCGAGGTGGCGGCGGCGGACCTACCGCGTACCCGGGCGATCGTCGAACGCTTCAGCAGCGACGCGCAGGCGTCCGCGAAGAACGGCTCGGCGTACGTGGTGATCCCGAACCCCCAGGGACTCCAGGTGGACGAGCACCCGTTCGCGAGGGATCTGGTGCGCGCGCTGCACGACGCCAAGGTGCCGCTGCGGTCGGTGGTCGCCTGACGGAGCCGGCACCGCGAAGCGCCCGTCCCCACGTTGGGGATGGGCGCTTCCGCGCGTGCTGCAGGCGGCAGAGGTGCCCGGCACCGCCGTGAGCGCGCCCGGTCAGCGTTTCGGGCGGAGGGTGTCGACCCGGGCGACGGACTGGTCGATGCGCGCCTGGCTCAGCTTTCCGCTCTCGACCAGCCCGACCACCACGTTCAGCGTTTCCTCGAAGATGTCCGGTTCGTACACCTGCTGGTTGGCGAAGACGAGCAGGTCGACGCCGGCCTGCAGCGCCAGGTGAACGGCCTCGGCGGAGCCGTACTGGCGCGTGATGGCCACCGCCTGCATGTCGTCGCTGACCACCGGGCCCTGCCAGCCGAGCTCACCGCGGAGCAGATCCGTGATGACCTTCGGCGACAGTGAGGCGGGCCGGTTCGGATCCAGTTGTTTGTTGAGCACGTGCGCCGCCAACACCGAATCCGCCAGGCCGGCCCGGATCAACCGTCGGTACGGTTCCAGCTCGATGGGCCGCCAGGTGGCGCTGACGTCGACGACCTCGAAGTCGGTGTTTCCCGCAGCGCTTCCGATGCCCGGGAAGTGCTTGAGCGAGGTCTTGACGCCGGCGGCCCGGTGGGCGTGGATCTCCTCGGTGGCGTTGCTGACGACCACGTCGGGATCCGCGGAGAAGCTACGGTCCAGTGCTCCGATCGCCCGGCTCGCCGGATCGATGTTCAAGTCGACGACGGGCGCGTAGTTGAGGTTGACCCCGACCCGGGTGAGGCTCTCCACCAATCCCCGCGCCCACTCGCGCGTCGCCGCCGGCGAGTTCTCGGCGCCGATCTCGGCCTCGGACCTGGTGGCGGGGAACCCGTTGCTCGGGTTGAGCCGCGCGGTCCGTCCGCCTTCCTGGTCGATCGACACGATCAGCCGGCCCGGCGCGGCCTTCTTGAGCTCCCGCACCAGCGTGGTGACCTGCTGCGGTGAACGGACGTTGCGAGCGGCCCCGGTCTCCAGGTCGCGGTCGAAGAGGATCACCCCGCCGAGACCGTCTCTGATCGCCCTGACGATCCAGTCGCTGCTTTTCACCCGGTCGCCACGGAAGCCCACCACGAGCAGGCTCGCGATCTTCCGCCGGAGCGCTGCCTGGTCCGGCGTACCGCTCGTCGCGGCGCGCGTCGGCTGCGGCGTGGGCAGGCTGGTTCGAGCGGTCTGGCAGGCGGTGAGCGCGGCCACGGCGGCCGAGCCGGCCCCCGTGAGCAGCAGCCGGCGAGGCAGACGTGATCCGTTCACGTCCGCACGCTACGGGCCACCGATCCCCCGGCGAGACGCGAACGCGAGCACCTCACCCGTTCGATGCCCGTGGCCGATCGGAGCCACCTCGCTGGCCCCTTCAGGCGGTGCGGGCCTGCTCCGCCTCGCGGCAGAGCAGGCCCGCACGTCATCCGTCGCCGCTCACGCGACGCCGGTCATTGGCTATCCGAGCGACAGGCCCCAAGGTCAGGCCGTCGCCACACCGAAGAGGTGAAGGACGGCGTCGCCCTCGGTGGTGGCCGGCAGTGTCAGGCTCGCGAGCTGCTTGCCCGGCTGCAGGTCGATCGGGGCGGTGGCGAAGACGTAGGTAGCCACCGGCTCGATGCCGCTGCCCATCTTGTCGCGGTAGGTCGTGTGTACCGCCGTCACGTTGCCGAACGACGGCTGATCGCCCCCACCACCGAGAGTCCAGTCGCTGAAGCCGATCACCGCCTGCTGGGTGCTGCCGTCGGTGTAGGTCAGCGTCACCGTGCCGCTCGCGGCACCGAAGACGGCGCTGCCCAGCAGGCTCAGCTTGGTGTCGCCCTCGGCCTCCTGGACGCTGAGCACCTGACCGCCACCGCCGACCAGGATGTTGTCCGGGTCGCCGGGCGCCACGTTCGGCCAGGTGAAGTCGAACCCGTTGGCTGACACGGTGGACCCCGGCGTCACCCCGGCGGCTTCGAGCGCCTTGGCGGAGTAGCTCCAGCCCCCGGTGTCGAAGTTGGCCTGCGGGTTGGTGTCGTCGGCCGAGATGCCGTTGCTGTTCAGGTTCCACAGCACGCTGTCCCGGACGGCGACCGTCACCGGCAGCGTGACCGTGGGCAGCACCGCGCCGGAGGCGGTGGTGGCGGTCACCGTCACCGTGTACGGACCGGCCTTGAGGTCGGCCGCCGCCGAAACGGTGAGCGCCTTGCTACCCGTTCCGTCACCGGTCAGCTTGAAGTCACCCTGAGCGGGGGTGACGGTCAGTCCGGCGGGGGCGCTGACCTTCCAGCGCACGGCGGTGGGCTTGTCGGTGAGCGCCTGGACCTTGTACGTCGCAGCCGCGGTGCTGCCCGGCTCCACCTTCAGCGTCTGCGGGCTCGCCCCGGCCAGGTACGGCTGCCGACCGTCGCCGTACGAGGGCGGCGCGTCGGCGGGAGCGCTGCCCCACGACTTGTTCGGCTTTGCACCGAGCACGAAGTCGACGGTGCCGCCCTTGTTGACCAGGGTGTCGGGGACCCAGCTCCGGTTCGACTTCTTGCCGTTCACCTTGACCGACTGGATGTACTTGTTCTTGGACGATGCGTCCGGGGCGTTGACCGTGATCGTGCGGCCGTGCCCGGCCTCGATCACCGCGCGCGGGAAGAGCGGTGCGGAGAGCACCAGGTCGGCCCGGCTCGGGTTCTGCGGGTACATGCCCAGCGCGGAGAAGACGTACCACGACGACATGGTGCCGGCGTCGTCGTTGCCCGGGATGCCGCCCGGGGTGTTGCTCCAGAGCTGGTCCACTACCGCCCGGACCGTCTCCTGCGCCTTGTAGGGCACGCCGAAGTAGTTGTAGAGGTACGGCGCGTTCATGTCAGGTTCGTTGGTCGGGTCGTACCGGTTGAGGTCCCGGGCGGAGAAGTCGAAAGTGCCGTCAGGGGTGCGGAAGAAGGCGTCGAGCCGCTGCTCGGCGGCCTTGTTGCCACCCATGGCGCGAGCCAGACCAGCGACGTCCGAGTAGACCATCCAGGTGTAGCGGGCGCTGCTGCCCTCGACGAACCCGCTCTCGGTGGCCGGGGTGAAGGTGCGGTCCGCCCAGGTGCCGTCGGCCTTGCGGGAGCGCATGTAGCCACCCTGCGGGGTCGCGGTCACGTCGAAGACGTTGCTCCAGTTGCCCGACCGCTTGAGGAAGGTCCGCTCGTTCGCCCGGTCGCCAACCTGGCCGGCGAGCTCGGCGAGAGCGAAGTCGGCGACCGCGTCCTCCATCGTCTCGGCCGCGCCACCCCAGCAGGAGCAGCCATCAGCCGGTACGTAGCCCAGTTGCAGGTACTTGTCGAGCGCGGGACGCTGACCGACGCAGGCCACGTTGCAGCCGGCGCTGTCGGAGTCGTTCGCGTTCGGCACCGTCGCCGCGGTGATCAGCGAACGAAGAGCGCCCTTGACGTCGAAGTCCCGCCCGCCGAAGGCGTGGATGCCGGCGACCGCCGGGGCCGCCGGGTCACCGGACATGACGCTCGTCTTGCCGTGCACCAGCAGCCAGCGGTCCCATTCGCCGCCACGCTGGGTGGCGTAGTTGAACAGCGACTGCGCATAGTCGCTACCCGCCTTCTGGTCGATCAGCGTCATCAGCTGCACCTGGGCGCGGTACTGGTCCCAGCCGGAGAAGGTGCCGTACTGCGCCTCCTGGCCCTTGGCCAGCCGCTGGGGCTTGCCGTCGGCGCCGAGGTATCGGCCATCCACGTCACTGGCGAGCGTGGGCTCGAGCATGGAGTGGTACAGCGCCGTGTAGAAGGTGCTGAGCTGGTCGGCGGAGCCGCCCCCGACTTTGATCTTGCTCAGATGCCGTTGCCAATCCGCCGTGGCCTCGGACCGGACTGCGTCGAAGGTCTTCTTCTGCGGGTTCTCCGCCCGCAGGTTGGCCTCGGCGTTGTCCAGGCCGACGTAGGAGATGGCGACCTTCACGCCGACCTTCGTGGTGCCCTCGGCGAAGGTGACGTAGGCGCCGGAACCCTTGCCCGGGACCGGACCGCCGGTGTCGACGCCCGTGCCGCCCGAGGCCGTCGAGGCGCCCGGCGTCACGGCGGCGTCCTGCCACGTGCCGAACCGGGCGAAGGGCTGGTCGAAGTGGGCGGTGAAGTGCACCGTGTACAGGGCTTTGCGGTTGTTCTCGCTCTGCGGGCCGCAGAAGTTGCCGGCCGTTACCGAACCGGTGACGGTCCGTGCGGCGGCGTCCACCTGCACGGTGGCGTCGGTGCTGCCGGTCTCCGAGTTGGAGGTGCGGAACAGCATGCTGGCGGGCTTGTTGGCCGGGAACCCGAACCGGCCCGAGCCCGTGCGGGCAGTGGTGGTCAGCTCAGCCGACGCACCGCTGTCGAGGCCGACCCGGTAGTAGCCGGCACGCGCCGTCTCGTTCTCGTGGGAGAAGTCGCTCGCGTACGTCGCGTCGGAGGTGTCGACGCTCGGTGACGAGGTGACGTCACCGACGTACGGCATGATCGGGATGTCGCCGGCGCCTCCGTTGCAGCCGACGCCGTTGAGGTGGGTGAGGCTGAAGCCACGGATCCGGGTCGCCCCGTACTCGTACCCACCGGGCGCGGGGGTCGAGACCTGGGCGCCCCTGGTGGTCTGCGGGCTCCAGGCCAGCATGCCGAAGGGACGCACCGCTCCGGGGTAGGTGTTGCCGAGGTTCGTCGAGCCGATCAGCGGGTTGACGTACGCGGCCGGGTCGGTGACCAGCCGCGGGCCGGGGGCGGCCGAGGCGGGCGAGCCCGCGCTGACCGCCGCCAGCGCGGCTACGGCCGTCGTCACGACAGCGGCGAGAGTTCGGCGTCTCGCGGTCTGCACCGCACGAGCCGTTGGGTTTGACACAGTACTTGCCCTTCGATTAACGACCGTGTGCGCGAAGCCCGACGGGAACACCGTCACGCGCTTCTCCATGCCGGGGCCGTCGCACTCAGCCGTGACAACGTTGTCTCAATCCAGGAAGGATGCTCGCCCCTCAGCGGAGACCTGTCAAGATCCCCGGCGCATTCCGCGAGCCCCGTTCGAGCCAGCCGGAGCACGGCGTCAGCGTCAGCCCCACCCGCGGCGATCTGCCGACTGTCGTCGGTGGGGGGTGACCCGCACGGCCGTGCCAACCCGCTCCCAGGTGGCGCTCCACCCGCTGGCGCACCCGCTGCCAGCCGGTCACGAAGCGCAGGTCCAGTTTGGGCGCATTGCGAGGTGTCAAGTTGGCGACACTTCGGCGACACCCTGGCCGCCGCCGCCACTAATACCATAAGCGCATGTCACCAAAGGTCTCGATTGTCGCCACGGACAGCCACCGCGAGCCCGGCCCACGACCAGGCGCCGACGTGACCTTTCTGCCGTTCGCCGACGACGACGGCATTCCGGTCTACGACGACTCCGCTCCCGAACTGATCCAGGAACTACTGGCCGCCGGGTTGACGGCGGGCACCTGGCACCCTCCCGCAGAGTGCGAGTTCGTCTCGTCCCGTGGCGTACTGACCGACTCCCTGCTCCAGATCGGCGTGGGGATCGGATCATCCGCCGGCTGGTACGCCCTGCAGACGCTGCTGCGTCGTCGCGGCGGCCAGCTCCGGGTGGTCGCGATCTTCGACAACGGCACCGAGCGGCGGCGTGCCGAGGTGACCGGAGAGGCGGCCGACGTGGTGCAGGCGTTGACAACGCTCGACCCGTTCGACTCGGAGCCATCCTGATGACGCCCGGCGCACCGTTTCGGCGCGGTTGTGGCAACGAGCGATCACCCGAGGCTCGTGCGTGAGGCCCCGCGGCTTCATTCGCCACCCGTAGCGGAGGAACGCCGCCGACTCGTCGGACAGATCACGACCGTGCTGGAAGGGTCGTCGGTCATCCAGGACCCGAGCAGCCGCCAGCTACTGCTTCAGGAGCTGGGGCATGCGCTGGGCGGCGCACTGGGCTACCGCGAGGTGGGTCTGCTCCGCCCCCAGATCATCGCGCTGGTGACGGTCTGCGTGGACCGGCCAGGTGGGCTGCGTTGCCTCGCCGAATGCCTCGAGCTGCTCGAGCCGGACAGCAAACAGACCATGGCGTTGCTGCGCCTGGCCGACGACTGGCAGGCATTTGAGCTGCTTTCCGACTACGACGTCACCTGGCTGCGCGGGGTGCTGTCCACGCTCGACGTGACCGACGACCTGCGGCGGTTCGTCGCCGAGATCCGCGCGACCCCCGCCCCGGCCTGGTGCGAGAGCGCCTGGGAGCTCTTCGCTCACCTCACCTCGGCGAACGCGCACGGTGAGGTGCCACCGTGGCTCCAGTTGCTCGGCCGGCTGGCGACGGCCGTGCCGCCGGCAACGCTGCCCCGGCTGCTCCAGCTGTGCGCGCAGCTGACGACAGACTGGGGGGTCGCGGATCAGCTCGACGCCACTCAGCCGACCGCACCGATCCCCACCGCCTCCGCCTACCTGGTGATCCAGTTCGAGAAGTACGGCGGCGACGACGACACGTACATCATGTCCCACTGGTACCAGTGGGCGTCTCCGGAGTGGCAGCCGATCCGCGGCGAGGACCACCACGTCGCGTACGGCGACCTCGAGGCGGCCGTCGACCGGGTCATCAACGAGGCCGAACGTCGTTGGGCGGCGCGGGCCGGAGCGGTGACGATCGAGTTCGTACTGCCCTGGCAGCTCATCAACGAACCGGTCGACACCTGGCGCAAGGAGCTTCAGTCCGGGTTGCCGAGCCCGCTGACCACGGAGTATCCCCTGGTGATCAGAAGTCTGGAGCGGATCCGCGCCAGCCAGTGGCACCGGCTGTGGCGCAGTCGCTGGCGAGGTGTCACCGATCACCCGAGCGACCGGAAACTGATCCACTGCGCGGCGCAGCACCACGCCGACGTGCAGCTCGAAGCGATTCTCAAACGCGAGAGCGCTGTCGTCGTGCTGGTGCTCAGCGAGTCCCCGACCGTCGACAGCCTCGGCGAGCGGCAGTTGCTCATCGGGCTGCGCTCCGGTGTGCCAGCGATCGTGTGGCACCGAGATCCACCGTCCATAAAGGATCTATGCCAGACTGTTGCGTCGATGGTCGGCGATCGGACGTCAGGCACAGGTGTGAGAGACCTTCCGAATCGTGCCGCGCACCTGCGGCAGTCGGCCTGGAGTGAAGACCCCGAAGGGCTCGACAAGCACGTCGGGCACGGTTTTGTGATGTTGTTCGACGATCCGGATCGGCAGCCCGGTGGGGCGGACTCCGCCGACGACGACAGGCGAAGGGTCCTGGCATGAGCGGTAACGGCCAGCGGAGGACAAGGAGCGCCGCCCGGCGGCGCACAGACCGGCCAGGCACACCCGCCTTCGACCGGTACCGCCCAGTGCCGCTGCCGCGGACCGTATCGACGACGGGGCCGTGATGAAACAGTCGCTGCCTTCGACCTTCGACTCCGCGACGCGTCCCGCCGACGGGTTGGGGCTCGATCCGACGCGGCACCGCCGGGATCTTGTGGTGGTCGTCGACGACGACCCGGTGATGGAGTTCTGGGCCGACGAGATCGCCACCTACGTCGCCGTGCTGCGCGCCCAACGGGGCTTCAGCTCGGTCGAGGTCTGGCGGCTGGCCGTGGACGACGGCGCGCTCGTGGTGATCGACGGTGCCGACAGCGCTCCCGCCGCGCCCTCGGCTCTGATCGATCCGGCCGGGCAGCGCGTCGTCTTCCTGCTGACCCACGGCGGGTCTGACGCCTGGCGCGGCGGCCTCATCCAACCCGTCCTCGTCTCGTGGGCCGCCAGCATGACGATTGCCGTGGTCAACCTGCTGCCCCAGCAGCGCTGGCGCGAGCGGCGGATGGAGACGACCGAGGTGGCCTGGAGCCCGGACGCCCTGGGTTCCGTGACGCGCCGGTGGTCGTGGCGGGTCAGCGGCCTGGACCTTCGCCCTACCGACGAGCAGGACGACTCCCGGCTGACGGCGGTCCCGGTCATCGAGCGCGGCACCGACTGGTTGCAGCAGTGGAGCCGTCTGCTGGCCGAACCGCCGACCGGTGACGTACGACTGCCCGCGTTGCTCTTGCCGCCCGACGGCGAGATCGCCCGCCCGGTCAGCCGGACACCGACCGCACACGAAGTTGTCGCCCGCTTCCGGGCCACCGTGTCGCCGTCATCGTTCGCCCTCGCGACCCGTTTGGCGGCCGCTCCGCTCAACGCCCGGGTGGTCCGCGCCCTGTTGAAGACGGTGGTGCGATCGGGGCCGGCGCAGCTGACCGAGGTGCTGACGAGCGACCTGGTGCGTCCCGTCCTGCAGCGGGCCGCGCCGACGAGCGACACCCGCATCAGGTACGAGTTCGCGCACGGCGTCCGCGAGCGGCTCCTCACGCTCGGGTACCGCGACCGAACCGTCGAGGTCCAGCACGTGGTGGAGTACGAGCTGGCACACGACGTCGAGGCGGTGCGCAACCTGACCCTTCGCATCAAGGATCCGCGCCACACGTCGTACGAACGCGTCACCCCGGCCGCAGAGCCTTACCTGCGGGTCGAGTTGGCTGTTCACCTCTCACTGGGCGGGCCGAACCTCGTCGCGGCCGCGCGGCTGGGCCAGGCGCTCGGCTCACCCATTCCACGGCAGGTACGTCGAGTACTGGAGCCCTCTTCCGTTACCGCTCACAGGACCATGGAGTCCGGAATGTCTGACACAGTGAAATCGCCGGACTCGGCGGCACCGCTCGGCACTGCGCCGCACACCATGCTGGACGTCGAGGCGGGCACCGCCCCGAGCGTGTCGACCCGCGACCTACCGCCCGCGCAGCGGCTCGACGGCCAGTTACCGGCAGTCGTCGGCAACCTGCCCCTGCGGAACACAAATTTCACCGGCCGACGTGAGCTGCTCGACGCGCTGCATCAACGCCTGCGCGCCGGCACCACCGCCGTGCTGCCCGAGGCGGTGCACGGCGCTGGCGGTGTCGGCAAGTCGCAACTTGTCATCGAATATGTCTACCTGCACCAGCAGGACTTCGACCTCATCTGGTGGATCCCGGCCGAGCGTCCGGCCCAGATCCAGTCCGCGCTGGTGGACCTGGCGGCGCGCTTGAACCTGCCGGTGCCGTCGACGGCCAACACGGCGGTGCCGGCGGTGCTGGAGGCCCTGCGCGTGGGCCGTCCGCACTCGAACTGGCTGCTGATCTTCGACAACGCCGAGGATCCGATGGACGTGGAGCGTTTCTTCCCGAAGGGCGGGCCGGGAAGCATCGTGGTCACGTCCCGCAACGGCGAGTGGCGGGAGATCGCGAACAGCCTCGCGGTCGACGTGTTCGAGCGCCAGGAGAGCATCGAACTGCTCCGTCGTCGCGGCCCGGACCTGGCCGTCACCGACGCCGACCGGCTCGCCGCGGCCCTGGGCGACCTCCCGTTGGCCATGGAGCAGGCGGCGGCGTGGCGCGCTGAGACGAAGATGCCGACCGACGAGTACCTCGAACTGCTCAACGCCAGTCGTCCGGTGCTCGACGACGAGACGACGTCGCAGCAGGATTACCCCGACCTCGTCGCCGCGGCGTGGAACGTGTCGCTCAACTGGCTGCGCGAGCAGGACCGCTCGGCGCTCCGCCTGCTGCAGGTGTGTTCGTACTTCGCCTCCGAGCCGATCGGCAAGGTGCTGCTCTCGAAACCGCGTGCGCTGCGCATCCACCCCGACCTCGATCCGCTCGTCCGCAACCCGATCCGCCTCAACCGGGCGATCCGCACGATCGGCCGACTGTCGCTGGCCCGGATCGACCACCGGACGAACTCGTTCCAGATGCACCGCCTCGTGCAACGCGTCCTGATCAACCAGATGGACCCGGACGACCGGGAGGCGATGCGACACGGTGCACACATGCTGCTCGCCGGCAACGACCCCGATCAGCCCGACGATGCCGAGCACTGGCCGCGGTACGCCGAGCTGTACCCGCACATCATCGCCTCGGGGGCCGAGTGGTGCTCGAACGAGCTCGTGCGGGACATGGTGTTGAACGAGGCGAAGTATCTCTGGCGCTGGGGTGACCACCACGGCGCCCGTGATCTCTCGCAGCGGGCGTGGACGGCGTGGACCACCGGCTCGGACGGCGCCGACCCGGACAGCCTTCGGATGGCGAGCTGGCTCGGCTTCATGCACTTCGTCGTCGGTGACTACGCCGCCGCGGCACCGTTGAACGCCCGGACGCTCGAGCTGTACCGACAGACCCTCGGTGAAGACCGTGAGGAGACCCTGGACGCCATCGGCGCCGTGGCCGCCGACCACCGCGTCGCCGGTGACTTCGCTGGCGCGCTCGATCGCTCGCTCATCGTCTACGAGCAGGCCAAACAGAACTTCGGCGAGGATGAGCCGTTCACCCTGCGCGCCGCGCACAACCTCGCGGTGAGCATGCGGCTGTCCGGTCTCTTCGGACGAGCCCTCCAGCTCGACGACCAGACCTACCAGCGTCTGGTGCAGATCTACGGCACCGACCACCCGGACAGCCTCAGCACCTTCGGCGGCATCAACCTCGACCGCCGCGAACTCGGCGACTACGTGGCGGCGCACGCCAACCAGGAGAACGTCGTCGCGACGGCCCGTCGCATGCTGAGGTACGACGACCACCCCGACCTGCTTCGGCAGAGCCACATGCTGGCGAGCTTCCGGCGCAAGGCCGGTCACCACCATGACGCGCTGGACCTGTCCAGTGACGTGCTCCGCCGGTTCCGGACCCGCTATGGCGACAACCACCCGGACACGGTGCTCGCCCGGCTGACGTTCTCCATCGACCTGCGGCTGAGCGGCGACCTGCGCGCCGCGCGGGAAGCGGCGGAGATCGCCGTGGAGGGGCTGCGCCGGCTGTACGGCGAGCACCACCCGCACACCGCCGGCGCCCAGGTTGACCTGGCGGTGACGCTCCGGCTCCTGGGCGAGTGCGCACAGGCCAGGGATCTCAACCAGAGCTCGGTGCGACGGTTGACCGGCAGGCTCGGCGAGTCGCACGCGCTGGTGCTGGCCGCCCGAGTCAACCTCGCGAGCGATCACTATGAGCTGGGCGAGTACGCCGAAGCCCACGCGCTCGACCTGGACACGCTCGCGCTGTGCCGACAGGTGCTCGGCAGCAGCCACCCCACCACGCTCGTGTGTGCGCTCAACCTCGCCATGGATCTGCGCGACCTCGGCCGTGAGGCGGAGGCGAGCATGCTGTTCGACAAGGGCCTTGAGCAACTGCGGCAGACCCTCGGCGTACGTCACCCGGCGGTCGCGGCGATCGGCGCCGGTGTCCGGGCCAACTGCGACATCGACCCGCTGCCCCTGTAGCGGCGCACGGTCGACCCGGCGGGGTCAGGCGGCCAGCCAACCCGCCGGGTCGACCGAGTCGAGATCCTGACCGGTGACCAGACCGCCGACCCAGGTGGCCAGCTCGATCGGGTCCGGAATGACCGTCCGGTGGCCCCGCGACCGTAGTCCGTCGACGACGGCGAGGACGAGGTCCGGGCAGCCCAGCAGTGCTCGCGTCACCGGGTCGGCAGGGCGGTCGAGCTGGGTGAGGCCGAGACCCACCCAGCCGTGCACGCTGGACGCGTCCTCGTGCAGCTCATCGAGGTAGCCAACGCGCGCCCGGTCCAGGTCCCCGGCCACCAGGGCGAGGTCGGCCGCGGTGGTGCCCGCTACCCTGGCCCCCACCTCGTCCGGTGCGGCGCGCAGTCGGCCAAAAGCGGCCGGATCGACCAGCAGGTACCTCCGGAGCACGGCCCGGGCGTCGAGCAAGCCCTCCGGTGGCGCCGCCAGCACCGTGCGACCGACGACAGCCTTCGCTGTCGGGTCACGGCGCTCCCAGGCTGCCGCCAGAGCCTCCCGGTCGGCGGGGTCGACGCGTATGTTGTGGCCACGCCACATCGCGCGGTGATCGACGGCGACGGCGCACGCCGCGTCGAGCGCGGCGGCGGGAACCGGGTCCTTCTGGCACGCCTCCAGCTCCGTGTACAGGGTGTCGACGAACCGCTGGCCGTGCCCGGTCAACCGGCCGGACGCCGCCAGCACCCGCAGGACGCCGAGGGTCTGCCGTCGCCACAGTGCGAACTCGAAGTCCGCGGCGGCCCGCTCGCCGGACGGTGCGTGGTGTCGGTGGGACCGCCAGAACTGGGTGATGCCGACGAACGCGTACGCGCCTTGGAGGAGGCCGGCGAGGGGTCTGGGGTCGTCCCGCCAGGGGGCGTAGTAGCGGATGTCCCCACTGCTCTCGACGAGGGTGAGCAGATGGGACAGCGCACCGAGCTTGTGGTGCTGCGACTCGTGCACCAGGGTGACGGCCAGTTGTGCCGCGTCGTCAGGCTCGGAGAGCAGCACACCGCCGAAGGCCTCGGCACCGGATGCGGACAGTTGCCGGAAACGGGCCCGGCGCGGCACGGGCACCACACTGCGCAGGGTCTCCGCGATCGCCTGGGCCCGATCGCGCTCCTGACTGACCAGCAGCTCCCAGGCTCGGGCGAGGAGCGCGCGCCAACGGACGATCTCGTCCGCCGACAGCGGCTGGGGCGCCGAAGGGCCCCGCAGGTCGCGGTACACGTCACGATCGTGCAGCTCGACT
This sequence comes from Micromonospora arborensis, assembly GCF_003205615.1. Lineage (GTDB taxonomy): Bacteria > Actinomycetota > Actinomycetes > Mycobacteriales > Micromonosporaceae > Micromonospora > Micromonospora arborensis. The sequence continues at coordinate 29,507 of NZ_PYBV01000061.1, forward strand.
CGGAGTTCGACGCCGCCCGCGTGGGCCTCGACGATGATCGGTGCGTGCCAGTTCGGGTCGGCGGCCGAACATCGGATCGTCCGGGCGGCGCTCACCAGCTCGACCTGCCCGGCACGGGCCCGCGCCCGGACGACCGAGACGTCCGGCCGGATCGAGGCGGCACCCACGGTGGGTAGCACGGCCGTACCGTCTCGCACCGGGATGTCGAGGTCGAAGGACAGGCCCGCTCGTACGGCGCTCGCCGCCGCGAGGGCGTGCAGGTATCCGACGTCCATCCACAGCGGCAGGGAGGGGTCGGGATCGCCGAGGAGCCGACGCAAGGTGTGCGCGGCCCAGATGCCGACCTGCGGCTGGGCAAGGACATCCTCGGTGGCGGCTGAATCAGCAGCGTGCGCCTCAGCCAGGAGCTGCCAGGCGTCGGCGACCGAAACGAGCGGACCGGTGGCGTCGGGCCGCGCGGCGCAGCTGTCCAGCAGCGCCCGCAGCACGATCAGCCGCCAACTGCGCTCGGACCGCCAGAGCGCCGTGATGGTCCGTTCGTCGCCAGCGCCGCGGGCAAGGGCATGGAAGTGCTCGGGATCAAGGTACGTCGGGCCCATCGACACGGCATCACACGACATGGTCCTCCGAATCCGGCCCGGTAGGCCGTATCCGACTCGGGAAGGAGCCGTTGTAGCCGCTGATACTGCCTCCCGAATCGGCAACTCTCTCCTGCACCCGCGAGATAGCCGCAGTCATGCCGGTGCGGTCGACGGATCGCAAGGACGCAATGTCCACCGTTGACAAATCGAGCAATTCCGACTCGATACCGGCGAGGCCTTCCTCCATGAACGGCAACCCTTCGACGATGGCACTCAGTAGCTCCATCATCGCTTATGCCTGGAGCGCAACGAAAGCGTCACATCGAGCGACGTCCACCGCAACCCGGATACGGCGGCGACAGTGTCCGCTATGGACGGCATGACGTGCGAGTCAGGTGTACGGGGCCAGCCGTTCGGCGCCATCCTCCACGCGGGCCATCGCTGCGTCGTCACTGGCGAAGAAGCGAACCGCCTCCACGAGTTCCGCCAGGGCACCCGGATACCGCAGGCAGGTCCGGACGACGCTGATGGCGTCCACCCGTGCTGCGCTACTGCGCCGGATTGCGGCGTACACGTGGCCCCGCAGTAGCGACAGGATCTCCTCCCGGTCGCCGGGCCGCAGGAACTCCGGAATCGACAGCAGAGCATCCACGAGGGGAGCCAGCAGGGCCGGTGGCGGGGTTGCCGGAGCGGGCGGCACCGGCCGCCCCGCCTGGGCTCGGCCGAGGACGAGGCCTTCGTCGCCGAGCGCGTTGCGGTACCAGAGGTACGTGGGTGTCTGCCCGGTGAGCCCACTCGCCCGCAACTCGGTGAACCGCTCCCGCAGCGCGGCCACCAGCCGAGCCGGGTCGCCGAGCCAGTCCACCTCCCCGGCTTCCAGCAACCGCAGCACCTCCCGGCTGAACAGCCCGGTGCGCCGTACGCGCAGGTTGGCCGCGGCCTGACCGAGCCCGGCGGCGAACAGCACGTCCTGTGTCCGGCCAGCGGCCGGTGCCCCGGCGGGGAAGGTCTCGTTGCCGGGTGTGCGCACCGCGTGGGAGCGGTCGTGCAACTGGCACGCGTCGACGATCCACAACTGGCGGTCGAAGGACTCCACGAGATCGGAGGCGAACGTGGCGAGCATGGAATCCAGGTCGAGTGCGCCCGCGTCGGTGGCGGTGGCGTCGGCGTAGTAGAGCCGCCGGTGCCGGCCGGTATCGACGTAGCCGTGGCCGCCCCAGATCACGTAGAGGGTGGATTGGCGTCGGGTCGGCAATTCCCGGAGCAGCACGTCCCGTACGGTCGCGCGGTCGGCGGAGCGCACGACGACTCCCGGCGGCACGACGGTCGGATCGGGATCGGGGGCCAGCAGCAGAGTCACCTGCTCCGGCGGCACCCCGCTGGCGACGAACCGGCGGGCGAACCGGATGGCGTCGTCGACCGGCCCGACCAGACTCCAGTCGCTCCCGGCCGCGTACCGGTCGATGCCGACGCCGACCACGTGGACATCTCTGGGATCATGGCTGGCGCCCACGATTCACCTCGTCACCGGAGTCCGACAGAGCGAGTCGTCAGGCATCTGGTCATCATGCCCTGCGCTGGTGTCCGCGTCCCGCTCCGGCCCGGTCGAGCGACCTTGCCACGACCGCTCAACTGACGTCATACGTTACATCTTGACTAACGACATGTTATCGCTCACAGTCGATGGCGGAGCGGACAGTTCGCGGCTCACCGGGAGAGCCCTCGCTGGTCGAACCTCCGCTACACGACGTCCCCCACGGCATGCGGGCGTCGCATCAGGGCATGTTCAGCAGCCGCCGGCGACGCGCGGCGGACGACGCACGTCTTCTGGGCCGTTCGCGGTACGCATCCCGGCCGGCAACGTTCCGAATTACGGCTTGATGAGGGAGCGCCGATGAGATCAAGGATCGCACTGCTGGCCGCCGCGCTGGCGACGGCCCTGGCGACGATGACGGCCGTCGTCACGGTCGCCACCCCGGCCTCGGCCGCGACGCTCACCCAGGTGACCAACTTCGGCACCAACCCGACGAACCTGCAGATGCACCTGTACGTGCCGGACCGGGTCGCGTCCCAGCCGGCCCTCCTGCTCGCCCTGCACTACTGCACCGGCAGCGGCCCCGCGGTGCACACCGGCTTCGGGCTCAGCTCCCTTGCCGACCGGCACGGCTTCATCGTGATCTACCCGTCGGTGACCCGGAGCAGCAAGTGTTGGGACGTCTCCTCCCCGCAGGCGCTCCGGCGGGACGGCGGCAGCGACCCCATCGGCCTCAAGTCCATGGTCGACTACGTCCGGAGCCGTTACCCGGTCGATTCGAACCGGATCGCCGTGGGTGGGTTCTCCTCCGGCGCCATGATGACCAACGTCATGCTCGGCCTCTACCCGGACCTGTTCAATGCCGGATTCAGCTCCTCCGGGGTCCCGTTCGGCTGCTTCGCCACCACCAACGGCGCGGAGTGGAACAGCGAGTGCTCCGGCGGACGGATCGTCAAGACCCCCCAACAGTGGGGTGACCTGGTCCGCAACGCCTACCCCGGCTACACCGGCAAGCGTCCCCGGGTGCAGATCTGGCACGGCACCACCGACACCACGTTGAGCTACGTCAACTTTGGCGAACAGGTCAAGCAGTGGACCAACGTGCAGGGCGTGTCCCAGACCCCCAGCTACACCGACTCCCCGCAGACCAGCGCCACCCGCACCCGCTACGGCGGCACCGGCGGCACCGCGCCGGTCGAGGCGATCAGCTTCCAGGGGTACGGCCACTCCATCCCGTTCGACGCCGCTCAGGCCGTCCGGTTCCTCGGCTTCGACACCACGAGCCCCACCACACCACCCCCGACCACTCCGCCGCCGAGCGGCACGGCCGGACCACTGCGCAACACCAACGCCGGTCGGTGCCTGGACGTCCCGTCACGGTCGCAGACGAACGGCACCCAGATGACGTTGTGGGACTGCAACGGCGGCACCAACCAGCAGTGGACGCCGACCGCGGCCAAGCAACTCCAGGTGTACGGCACCAAGTGTCTGGACGCCGAACGTGCGGGGACCACGCCGGGCACCCGGGCGATCATCTGGGACTGCAACGGCGGCACCAACCAGCAGTGGAACCTCAACTCCGACGGCACCGTCACCGGAGTGCAGTCCGGCCTGTGCCTCACGCCGAACGCCGCCGGCACCACCAACGGCACCCAGGTGATCCTCTCGACCTGCAACGGCGCAAACAGCCAGCGGTGGACCCGAAGCTGAGTCCCCCGCGTCGGCGTCGTACCCCTCGGGGCTACGCCCGATTAGTCTCACGGACATGCGGGGACGATTCGGTGTGCTCAAACGGTGGTACGCGCGACGCCGGCCGATCGTTCGCCGCACGCTCGTCGCGCTGGTGATCGGCGCGGTGCTGCTGACCGGCGGCACGCTGGCCAGCGTGCGGTGGATCCGCGACGCCGCGGACGGCCACATCTACAGCGAGGCTGCCGTGCCGGACGCGCCGGTCGCCCTGGTGCTCGGGACCAAGGTGGACACGGACGGCACCCCGTCGCCGTTCCTCGCCGCCCGACTGGAGATCGCCCGACGGCTGTTCGTGAGCGGAAAGGTGCGGGCGATCCTGGTGTCCGGTGACAACATGAACGCGGACTACAACGAGCCCGCCGCGATGCAGGGCTGGCTGGTGGACCGGGGCGTCCCGGCGCGCAAGGTGGTGCTCGACCACGCCGGTTTCGACACGTACGACTCGTGCGCGCGGGCTGAGCGCATCTTCGGGGTGCGACGCGCGACGGTGGTGACCCAGTCCTTCCACCTCCCCCGCGCGGTGGCACTGTGCAGGCGTCTCGGCATCGATGCCACCGGGGTGGGTGACGAGACCGCGAGGCGCTACGCCCAGACGTGGCGGGTCAGCTCGTCCCGCGAGAACGGCGCCTGCCTGAAGGCTGCACTGGACCTGCTCTCCGGTCGGGACCCGGCGCACCTCGGTCGCCGGGAGACGGGCGTCGACGACGCCCTCCGCGCCGCCTGACGACGGTCACGACGCCGACGGTCGCCGGGGTGGGGCGGCGCTGTCGCGCACGATGAGCTCGGTGGCGAGCTCAACCCGAGCGCTTTCGGTCTTCTCGCCGCCGGCGAGGCGCAACACGGTCCGCGCGGCCAGCATGCCCATCTCGGCCAGGGGTTGACGGACGGTGGTCAGCGGCGGGGAGCACCACCGGACCTCCGGCAGGTCGTCGAAGCCGACCACGCTGATGTCGTCGGGCACCCGTAGGCCGCGTTTGCGGACCGCCTCGTAGACGCCGAGCGCCATCTGGTCACTGGAGGCGAAGATGGCGGTGGGCGGGTCGGGCAGGGCCAACAGTTGCGTACCCGCGCTGAAACCGGCCTCGTGGTAGAAGTTGCCGGGGCGGATGAGGGCGTCGTCGATGGGAATGTCGGCAGCGCCGAGGGCAGCCCGGTAGCCGTCCATCCGGGCCCGGCTGCACATCAGGTGCGGTGGGCCGGCGATGAAGCCGATGCGGCGGTGGCCGAGGCTGATCAGGTACTGGTTGGCGCTCAGGCTGCCCGCCCAGTTGGTGGCGCCGATGGTGGGTGATTCCTGCGGGTCGACACCGGCCGGGTCGATGATGACCACGGGCAGGTGGAGCCGGCGCAGCTCGGCCTGCAACGGTGGGTTCACCATCGAGGTCACGAAGATGACCCCCTCGGTGGAGCGGGTACGCATGTTGTCGAGCCACTGTTTGGCCGAGGAGATGCGCCAGTGGATGGCCGACACGACGGTGCCGACGCCGCTGGTCTGACCGACGTCCTCCACCCCGCGGATGATCTCCACGGCCCACGGGCTGTCCAGGTCGTTGAAGACCAGGTCGATGAGGGCCGCGTCGGTGCGCCGGGCCGGTGACCGTCGGCGGTAGCCGTGCCGGTTGAGCAGGGCCTCGACGCGTTCCCGGGTGTCGGGAGCGACGTCGGAGCGGCCGTTGATGACCCGGGAAACCGTGGGCACGGAGACACCGGCCAGCCGCGCGATCATGGCGATGGTGACGTTTCGGCCGTTCTCGGCGCCCACGGTCCCCCCTTCGTCTCGCTGGAAGCTTCCGGTCTGCTCGCGGCGGTGCGGTGTCATCCCGTCGGGGCTCACGGGGATGCGCGGACGCCGGTAACGCTGGCAGGGTGCGAACGTGGATCTCCGGAACTTTCACTACAACGCCGGTAATACCGATCGATGGCCGGCACGCTACGAGCTGCTGCCGCAACGGTCAAGACCTCTGTCCTATTGCGATAAGACCGGCTAGCGTAGGCAGCACTTCCAGTGATCCTGGACCGCAATTTTCCGGAAGTTCCGAACGCCGCACGGAGGAGACCTCGTGTCGACCGACATCGCTAACGTGGCGACCGCTGCCCGGTCGATCCGCAATCCCGTCCTCGCCGGGTTCCACCCGGATCCGTCGATCCTGCGCGTCGGCGACGACTACTACCTGGCCACCTCGACCTTCGAGTGGTACCCGGGGGTGCGCGTGCACCATTCGCGAGATCTCGTGAACTGGCGCACCCTGGGCGGGATCATCACCGACCGCCGCCTGCTCGACCTGCGCGGCTGCGGCGACTCCAACGGGGTGTGGGCACCCGACCTGACCTACCACGACGGCCAGTTCCACCTCGTCTACAGCGACGTGGCCAGCTTCGCCAGCGGTTACTGGGACCCACAGAACTTCCTGGTCACCGCCGACGACATCGCCGGCCCCTGGTCGGACCCGGTGAAACTGCACGGGCGCGGTTTCGATGCCGCGCTGTTCCACGACGACGACGGCACGAGTTGGCTGCTGAGCATGAGCGCGGACTGGCGACCCGGCCGGGACCGCTTCGGCGGTATCGAGATCCAGCAGTACGACCGGGCCGCGCGCCGCCTGGTCGGCCGGCCCCGCATCCTGTTCACCGGCACACCGGTCGGGGTCACCGAGGGCCCGCACCTGTACCGCCACGACGGCTGGTACTGGCTGATCACCGCCGAGGGCGGCACCAGTTGGGAGCACCAGGTCACCATGGCGCGGTCCCGGGAGCTCTTCGGGCCGTACGAGGTGGACCCGGACGGGCCGCTGCTCACCTCCGTCGGCCGGCCCGACCTGCGCCTGCAGAAGGCCGGTCACGGCAGCCTGGTTCGTACCCAGGACGGCGAGTGGTACCTGGCCCACCTGGTGGGCCGCCCCTACTCGCCGCTGGGCAGTTGCGTGCTGGGCCGGGAGACCGCGATCCAGCGGGTCGAGTGGCCGTCGGGTGGTTGGCCCCTGATCGCCGGAGGGGTGCCGGCAGACGAGGTCATCGCACCCGACCTGCCCGCGCACCCGTGGCCGGCGGAGCCCGCCACCGACGACTTCGACGACGCCGAGCTGGGTCTGTGCTGGTCGACGCTGCGCCGGCCGGCCACCCCGGACTGGATCGACCTGCGGTCCCGCCCGTCGCACCTGCGCGTCCACGGCGGGCAGTCACCCGTCGGTCGACAGGCCCCCAGCCTGGTCGCGCGACGCGTCGAAGCAACGCACTGCTCGCTGGAGACCGTGGTGGAGTTCGACCCGGCCGACCACCGTCAGCTCGCCGGGATCACCGCCTACTACAACACCCTGAACTGGCACCACCTCTACCTGACCCGCGCCGACGACGGGCGGACGGTGCTGGAGCTGCTCAGCTCCGACAACGGACGGCGTACCCCGTACCCCGAGCTGACCGTGGACGCCAGCGGTGTCACGCGGGTTGGTCTGCGGGCCGAGTTCGACGGGCCGGTGGTGCGCTTCGAGTACGACCTCGGCGCCGGTTGGCAGCGGCTGGCGGTCGACCTGGACGCGACCATCCTGTCCGACGAACACGCCGCGCTGATCATCGACGGCGAACCGGCGGCCTGGGGCTTCACCGGGGCGTTCGTCGGCCTGTGGGTGCAGGATCTCGGCGGCGACGGCGTGTACGCCGACTTCGACCGCGCCACCTACCGGGAGCACTGACCGCGCGGACGGCACCCGGCCCGGGTGCCGTCCGCGTTCCCACCGTGCTACTTCACCTGGGCGGCGACGGCGCGCAACTGGCCGAGGGTGGTGCGGAAACCGTGGCCGGACGCGGCCGGGTCCTCGGCGAGCAGGCCACTGACGGCCATCGCCTGCGAACGGCTCGCCGCAACCGCGTCGTCGCCGGATCCGGTCACGTCGAACACGCCGAAGTCGCCACTGAGCGTCCGGAACGCCGAGGCCGCCGGGTCCTGGGCGAGGTAGAGCACCACGACCTGCCCCGTCTCGAGCTTGGACATGTGCGCCATGTCCGCCACACCCCCGTCGAGGCTGGCGAGCGTGATCCGCTCCCCGGCCCGCACGGACGATCCGGTCGCCGCGCGCAGCACCTCGTCGACCCGGAACCCGGCCGCCTCGACCTCTCCGCGTACGACCAGGTCCGCGGTTTCGCTGAGCTGCCGCACGGTGCCGTACCCACGCAGCTTGCCCGTGACCGGCGGGGGCGCGGCGGCGGTCGGCGCGGCGTCGGTGGGCGTGGCGTCGGTGGGCGTGGCGTCGGTGGGCGTGGCGGCGCTGCTCGTGGCGGGTGCGGCGACCGGGTCGGCGGCCTCGGTGCTGCCGCAGGCGGACAACGCCGCCACGGCGAGCACGGCGGCGGCCGTGGCCCACAGAGGCCGGGTACGGCGGAGGTCGACTGCCATGGAACGCTCCTTGCGTCTCGGTGCCGCCCGGGTCGTCGCGCCCGGACCGTGGCACTGCTTACGCCATCTATCTGTGCGGTCCGGGCACCGAGTTCCATCTTTTTTTCGGGCTCAGCCCCGCTCTCGCGCGAGTTGGCGAAGCTCCGCCAGCGTGGTCACGAACGCCCGACCCGCCGACGTGGGGTCCTCGGTGCGCAGCCCGGTCACCGAACTGCTCGGCGACCGGCTGGTGACCCGGTCCCCGGCGATGTCGAAGATCCCGAAGTCACCGCCGAGCGGGGCGTAGCCGTGCGCCCCCGGGTCGTTGAGCGCCAGGTAGAGGACGGTCGGCTGGCCGGGCATCCCGGCCGACCCCGCCACCAGGGTGATGTCGGTGGACGTCGGGGCGTCCGGCGCGCGGTAGAGCACCTCGGCCACCCGGTAGACGGCCCGCCCATCGGCCACCGACACCACCTCGCCGCGGACCACCAGGTCGGCCGTGTCGGTGAGTTGGCGCACCGTGCCGTACCCGCGGATCTTGCCGACCGCGCCGGGCGGCGCGGACCGCACGGACGGGCCGCTCGCGGCGGGGCTGCTCGCGGCGGCCGACGGGAGCGCGGCCGACGGTTCGTCGCCGGACGTGGTGGCGAGCCCGGCACCGACCCCCGCCACGACCAGGACCAGCGCCGCCACCGCGAGCGCCGGACGCCGGGAGGCACGGGCCGGTTCCCGGGTACGCGTCTCCTGCGCGATCGCCGCCAGCAGGCGGCTCCGGTGCAGCTCGTGCCGGCCCGCCGGCAGGTCGTGGTCACCGGGATGTGGGGCGAGGTCCGCCCACTCGGCCGGGTCCGGCGTGCTCACTGGCGGCCCTCCCGCACGAGCGAGGGGTCCACGACCCGCGGGCGAGGGGCGCGCGGCGGGGCGTCGACGAGGGTACGAAGCCGGGCGCGGGCTCGCGACAGCCGGGACCGGACGGTGCCGACCGGCACACCCAGCGCCTGGGCGGCCGACTCGTAGTCGAGGCCCTCCCACAGGCACAACGTCAGCACCTCACGCTCGGGCCGGCGCAGCCGGGTCAACGCGTCGATCGCGGCGGCGATGCGTCGGCTGTCGTCGAGTCGCCCGGCGACCTCGTCGGCGTGATCGGGCAGCGTGACGTCGGCGGCGAGCAGCGCGGCGGCCACCCTGCGGTACCGGCGGTTGCTGCGGATGTGGTTGCGGGCCTCGTTGGTGGCGATGCCGAGCAGCCAGGGCCGCAGCGACCCGCCCTCCTCGCCGACTCGCTCCCGCGAGCGCCAGGCCTGCAGGTAGGTGGCGGCCATGACGTCCTCCGCCGTTGCCCAGTCGGCGGTGAGCCGGAACGCGTGGTTGTACACCGAGCGCGCGTACGTGTCGAAGAGCTCGGCGAACGCGCCGGGATCACCGGCTCGCACCCGCGCACGCAGACTCGACTCCATGACCATTCTCTGTCCGTCGGGCGGCGCTGGTTCCGCTGGACCGGCCCGCTGATTCGTTGCCGCCCGACGATAGCCACCCATCCGCACGCCCCGCCAACGACGAGGTGAACAGGCTTCGTCACGCCCTGCGGTCACCGATTGACGGCACATCGACGTACTGGTATCTGTTAATACAGTTTCCTGATGCTCGCGGTGCCCGCCGGGGCTGAACCGCCGCGCCGGGCCACCGACCGGCCGGCGGCATGCCGCCCCTTCCCCGAGGAACACCATGGTTCACAAGAGAACAGCCGCCTACGTGGTGGGCACCCTGCTGATCGGCGTCGCCGCCGTCGGCTACGGCCTGCCGTCGGCGAGCGCCGCGACAGCCGGTCCGATCACCGGCCTCGGCGGCAAGTGCATCGACGTCGCCGGCGCCAACCCGGCCAACGGCACGCCGGTCCAGCTCTACGACTGCAACGGCAGCGCGGCCCAGACGTGGACGGTCGGCAACACCGACACCTCGATCCGCGCGCTTGGCAAGTGCCTCGACGTCACCGCGGCCTCGACAGTCAACGGGGCCAAGGTGCAGCTGTACGACTGCAACAACACCGCCGCGCAGAAGTGGACCGCCAGCAACGGCGCGCTCGTCAACACCGGGTCCGGCAAGTGCCTCGACGTCACCGACCGGAGCACCGCCAACGGCGCCCGGCTGCAGATCTGGACCTGCGGCGGCACCACCAACCAGCGGTGGACCCTGCCCGGCGGTGGCACCACCACCCCCACGCCCACCACCCCGACCGGGACCAACCTCGACGATCCGGCGAAGAAGGACGTCGCCATGCAGCTCGTCTCGGCCGCGGAGAACTCGTCGCTCGACTGGCGCGCGCAGTTCTCCTACATCGAGGACATCGGCGACGGTCGGGGGTACACCGCCGGCATCATCGGCTTCTGCTCCGGCACCGGGGACATGCTCGAACTGGTCGAGGCGTACACGAGGACCAAGCCGGGCAACGTGCTGGCCGCGTACCTGCCGGCGCTGCGCGCCGTCAACGGCACCCCCTCGCACGCGGGCCTCGACCCGAACTTCCCCCGCGACTGGCGGACCGCCGCCAACGACTCCGTGTTCCGGGCCGCCCAGGAGGCCGAGCGGGACCGGGTCTACTTCAACCCATCGGTACGCGACGGCAAGAACGACCAGGTCCGGGCGCTCGGGCAGTTCGCCTACTACGACGCGGCGGTCATGCACGGGTACGAGGGCATGCGCCAGATCCGCAACCGCGCCCTGAATCGGGCCAAGCCCCCGGCGCAGGGTGGCGACGAGCGGACCTGGCTCAACGCCTTCCTCGACGAGCGGGTCATCGAGATGAAGAAGGAGGAGGCCCACTCGGACACCTCCCGCGTCGACACGGCCCAGCGGGTCTTCCTCAACAACGGCAACTTCAACCTGAACACTCCGCTCGCGTTCGCCGTCTACGGCGAACAGTTCCGTATCAGCTAGTCCGAAGCCCGCACACGCTCAGGGCGCCGCCTCGCGGCGCCCTGAGCCGTGCTCGGGACCGGGAGCAGCCCTGCCCTGCCCTGCCTTTGTCTTGCCCTGCCCCTGCCCCTGCCCCTGCCTTTGCCTTTGTCTTGCCTTGCCTTGCCTTTGCCTTGCCTTGACGCTGACGACAAGGTTTAGCCTGGTCGCGACAGGCTGGTCGAGGAGGTCTGATGCTGATCGGCGAGCTGGCGGAACGGGCCGGCACGAGCACCCGGACGCTGCGCTACTACGAAGCCCACGGGTTGGTACACCCGCAGCGCTCGGCGAACGGCTACCGCGTCTACGACGAGGCGGAGCTGCGGGTCGTCCAGGAGATCCGGGCGCTGCTCGACGTCGGCTTCGGCCTCGACGACGTCCGTCCGTTCGTCGCCTGTCTGCGGGCGGGCAACGCCTCCGGTGGCGTCTGTCCGGATTCCGTGCTGGTGCTGCGACGCAAGCTCGCCGAGGTCGACGACTACCTCGATCGGCTCGGAGCGGTCCGTCAGCAGCTGCACACCCAGCTCACCCACGCCATCGCGCACCGGGAGGAAACATGCCCCAGGAAACGAGCGTCAGCTCCCTGATCACCGTCACCGACGACACGTTCGCCGAGCTGGTGCTGGCCAGCGGCCGGCCCGTCGTGGTCGATTTCTGGGCGGAGTGGTGCCCGCCGTGCAAGATGATCGAGAAGAGCCTCGTCGAGCTGGCACAGGAGTTCGGCGACCGGATGGTCATCGCCAAGCTCAACTCCGACGACAACCCGCAGACCACGCGGCGCTACGGAGTCATGCCCCTGCCGACGCTGCTGGTGTTCCGTGGGGGCCAGGTCGTCGGCTCGGTCGTCGGGTCCAGGCCCAAACTCCACCTGCGGCAGAGCCTGACCATGCACGCCGGCCTCTGACCGTTGCCGGGGCGTCCTGCCGATCTTGGTGGCCGTGACCCGGGTAGGGTGCTCGCCATGATCGAGGCCGTCGCATGCCGTTGACGAATCCGTGGCTGTCCGGGCCCACGCCGGTCAAGCGGCTCGATCGTGAACGGCTTGAAGAACGCATTCTCAACCTATTGTCGTCGCAGAACATGTGCGTGCTCGCGACCACGGGTCCGGACGGGCCGCTGGCCACACCGGTGCGGTACTACCCGCTCGGCTTCGCGGTGCTCTTCACCGCCGCGCCACGCTCGCCGAAGATGCGCAACATCGCGGCCGACGCCCGCGTGTCTGTCGGCATCTTCGCGCCGCTGGTCGGGCTGGCCAGCAGCCGCGGTGCCCAACTGTTCGGATCGGCCAGGGTGCTCGACCCGCAGCATCCGGACCACGCGCACTACTGGGCGGCGTTCCGCTGGGAGAATGAGCACGCCGAGCGGGGGCGACGGCTGTCCGAGCCGCCCGAGGACACCCTCGTGGTCATCGAAGCGGAGCGGATTGTCTACACCGAGCATTGGCTGCGACGTGAGGGATTCGCTCCACGCCAGTTCTGGCGTCGCTGAAGAGACCTGCCGCCCGATCGCGGAAGCCGAGTGAGATTGTCGTACGCCTGTTCTAATCTCGGGTCATGGTTGAGGAGTTGGCGCAGGCAGACGACGCTGTCGCCGCCTGCGTCGACGCCGCCTCCTGGGCCCTGGCCGAGCACGACCTGATCGCGGCACTCGACGCCGCTCACCACCTGGAGCAACGCCTCGCCGCCGTGAAACTCGCCCTGGTCCGCGAGCTCGACGGCCGCGGCACCGCCCGTGCCCAGGGCGCGTCCTGCACGGCCGTCTGGCTACGCGACCGGCTACGCCTCGGCGTCGGCGCCGCCCGCCGACTCGTCGCGCTCGCCGCAACACTCGACACCGGCCCAGCCGCGGTGCGGGACGCCCTGGCCAGCGGGTCGGTCGACGTCGAGCAGGTCCGGGTCATCGCCGAGACGATCGAGACCGTCCACGCCGCCGCCGGGGCGCAGGCCGCCGACAAGGCCGTCGGTGTCCTCGTCCACTGGGCCGGCCAGTTCGACGCCGGTGGGTTGCGCAAACTCGGCACCCGGATCCTCGACCACGTCGCCCCCGACATCGCCGACGCCGCCGCAGCAGCAGCCCTGGAAGCAGAGGCAGCCCGAGCAGCCCGCGACCGCCACCTCACCCTGTCCGAGCAGACCGGCGGCCGTTTGCGCTTCACCGGCACCCTCGACACCGAGACCGCCGGCCTGCTGCGCGCGGTTCTCGACCCGCTGACCGCACCATCCGGCCCAGATGACCCGCGTTCCCCCGGGCAGCGTCGGCACGACGCCCTCGCCGACGTGTGCCGACTCGCCCTGCGCACCGGCGAACTACCCCAACACGGCGGCGACCCAGCCCAGATCGTCGTCACCACCAGCTACAACGGCCTCGTCGGACACCTCAACGCCGACACCGTCGACAGTGGCCTCCCCCTCGACGCGGGCACCCTCGACAGCAGCCTCCCCCTCGACGCGGGCACCCTCGATACCGGCCTCCAGCTCACCCCGGAAACCGTGCGCCGCCTCGCCTGCGACGCCAACATCCTGCCCGCCGTGCTCGGCGGAGCTGGCCAACCACTCGACGTCGGCCGGCAACGCCGACTCATCACCGGCCCACTACGACGCGCCCTCGTCCTGCGTGACCGCGGCTGCGCGTTCCCCGGCTGCGACCGACCACCCCGCTGGTGCGACGCCCACCACATCCACCACTGGGCCGACGGCGGCACCACCAGCCTCGACAACGCCGTCCTACTCTGCGGCCACCACCACCGCCACCTCCACCACAGCAACTGGACCGTCCACCTCGCCAACGACGGCCACCCCGAATTCACCCCACCCGCCTGGCTCGACCCCGAACAACTCCCCCGCCGCAACCACTACCACCGACGCAGATAAACACGACCAGCAGAGATCACCCGCGTGGGACCGGCGAGCGACGACCTCAGGAGAACCCCACCACAGGTACTGCGGTGGGCTGGCCGAGGACCTCGGATCCGCCGTAGCCGGTCATCCCCGCCAGCAGCATCGCGGTGAGGCAGCGACGCTCGTGCATGACATCAGGCGGGCAGATCTGCACCACCAGCAACGTACGCCGCCCTGCGCTCCCCCGCCCTGAACGACGGCGGTGAGCACGGTGTGCCCGCCAGAACCAGGAGAGCACCACGCTGAGGACGCCGCCGACCACCTGAACGTCGCCGTGCCGTCCAGTGTGGTCGTGGCGGCGCGGTGACTTGACCTCAAGCTCGGGTGAGGTCCTAGCCTCCGGTATTGGAGGTACGGCATGAGCATGGAAGTTACCGCGTGGATGTCCCTGCACCACGCGATGAACGCGCAGGACGAGCGACCGCTGTCACGGGCCACCCTGAAGCGCATCGCCCAGTTCGCGCGACCACACCGGTCTTTGATCATCAGGTTCCTGTTGCTGAGCGTGGTGACCGCGGTTCTCACGGTGGCGGCCCCCGTCCTCGCCGGTCGGGTCGTCGATGCGATCGTCGACGGCGCCGCCAGCGGCGTCGTGATCCGGTTGGCGGTGTTGATCGCGTTGATCGCCCTCGCCGAAGCCGGCCTGGGTCTGGTGACGCGGTTCCTCTCCGCAAGCATCGGTGAGGGGTTGATCGTCCAGCTACGGACGGCGGTCTTCGACCATGTGCAGCGGATGCCGGTGGCGTTCTTCACCCGGACCCGCACGGGTGCTTTGGTCAGCCGTCTGAACAACGACGTGATCGGCGCACAGCGGGCCTTCAGCGACACCCTGTCGAGTGTGGTCGGCAACGCGGTCACGTTGATCCTGACGTTGGCCGTGATGCTCACCTTCTCCTGGCAGATCACGCTGCTGGCTCTCGTCCTGCTGCCTGTCTTCGTGCTCCCGGCCCGGCGGATGGGTTCGAGGCTCGCCCAGTTGCAGCGTGAGGCGGCCGAGCACAACGCCGCCATGAGCACCCGGATGACGGAACGGTTTTCCGCACCCGGCGCCACGCTGGTCAAGCTGTACGGACGTCCGGCCGAGGAGTCCGCCGAGTTCGCGGCGCGGGCGCGACGGGTACGCGACATCGGCATCCGAGCCGCCATGCTGCAGTGGGTCTTCATCACCGCGCTCACCGTTGTCGGCTCGCTGGCGCTGGCCCTGGTGTACGGGTTGGGCGGCGTCTACGCCCTGCGGGGCAGCCTCGACGCCGGGACCGTGGTCGCCCTCGCACTGCTCCTGTCGCGTCTCTACGCACCATTGACATCGCTGGCCAGCGCCCGCGTCGAGGTGATGAGCGCGCTGGTGAGCTTCGAGCGGGTGTTCGAGGTCCTCGACCTCAAGCCACTGATCCTCGACAGGTCCACCGCCCGCCCGCTCCCCGACGGGCCGGTCGCGGTGGAGTTCGACGGGGTACGGTTCGGCTACCCGTCGGCGGACAAGGTGTCGCTCGCGTCTCTGGAGGATGTGGCGAAGCTCGACACGCGCGGCGGCGAGGAGGTACTGCACGGCGTGTCGTTCCGCGCCGAAGCGGGGCAGATGGTCGCCCTCGTCGGCTCGTCCGGAGCGGGCAAGTCGACGATCGCGCAGCTCGTGCCACGCCTCTACGACGTCGAGGACGGGGCGGTGAAGCTCGCCGACATCGACGTACGCGATCTGGCGGCAGAGTCGATCCGGACCGCGCTGGGCGTGGTGACCCAGGACGGGCACCTCTTCCACGAGAGCATCCGTGCCAACCTGGCGTTCGCTCAGCCGGACGCGACCGAGGACGAGATGTGGGAGGTGCTGCGGCGGGCCCGGCTCGACGGCCTGATCCGCTCACTTCCGGACGGTCTCGACACCGTCGTTGGTGAGCGCGGCTATCGCCTGTCCGGCGGAGAACGGCAGCGGCTCACCATCGCGCGGCTGCTGCTGGCCCGTCCGCGCGTGGTCATCCTCGACGAAGCGACCGCGCACCTCGACTCCACCTCGGAGGCCGCGGTGCAGGAGGCCCTCGCCGAAGCCCTGACGGGCCGGACAAGCGTGGTCATCGCGCACCGGCTCTCCACCATCCGGGCGGCAGATCAGATCCTCGTCGTCGAAGACGGACGCATCGTCGAACGCGGGCGACACAGCGACCTGCTCGCCGCAGGCGGCCGGTACCAGGAGCTGTACCGCACGCAGTTCGACCAGGAACAGCCGACGGTGCGGGAGCAACGGGTCGGCATCTGAGGGTCCGCGCGCACCTCAGACGGACGCGGTGGTCGGTCAGTCCACGAGGGACGATCCGACCACCGCGTCACAGCGCGCCGCCGCCCACCCCCATGGAAGCAACCGGAGTGGGCGGCGACGACGGTCAGTCGTCGTCATCGTCGGCGTCGTCGTCATTGTCGTCGGCGTCGTTGTCGTCGTTGTCATCGTTGTCATCGTCGTCGGCCGGCTCCTGCTCGGCCTTTACCACCGACCCGTTGTCCCGGTCGACGTCCACCTCGTGCTCGGTGTCTCCTGCGACGATCTCGACACTCCAGACCGGCCGGCCGTTCTCCTGCTCGGCTTCGACCTCGACGATCTGACCGCCACCGGCCTTGGCGAGCGCGATCTCACCGGCGCGCTTCTCGTCGACCGCGCTGCCCGCAGGCGCGCTGCCGGTCGACGGCGTGCCGGACGGCGTACCGCTCGACGGCGTACCCGATGGGGTGCCGGCCGACGGCGAACCGGTGATTCCCGGCGCGTCGGTGACCGTCGGCGCGACGGTTGCCGCAGCGAGTGCCGTGCCGCCGGTCCGCGAGTCGTTCGCGGCGTTGACGCCGAGCGCGACCCCGGCCACCGCCAGCACCGCCGACCCGCCGACCGACGCCAGGAGCAGATTGGTGCGCTTCATCGTGGTGTCCACCTTTCCTCGGTTGTCGACTCCGAGGATCGTCCGGATCGGGATAGCACCGCGCTGTCCGGACGCTAAGGGCGGGTTAAGGCGGTCGAGGGCTGGGTCAGGGGTAGCCGTGTCGTCGGTGGTGGCAGGTTCGGGCTTGGTGTTGGCGTCGTCGGCGCCATCGAGACCAGGCCCAGACACGCTCTGATGGGTGGGTTGATCGCACTATGAGTGCGGTGAGCAGTCTTCGGATCTCCGGTACGGTGTAGCCGATCATCATGTCGCCGTCAGGGCTGGATCCCCTTTTGCGGTAAGGGATCGGGCCACAGACAGCCAGGTGTGGGCGGCCATGGACAGGGTGATGTGGGCGTACCAGGCTCGCCAGTCGCGGACCTGGTATTCGTCGAGGCCGGCTTCGTTCTTGGCCTGCTGGAAGCACTCCTCGATCGCCCAGCGTGCCCCCGCGATGCGGGCCAGGTCGACCAGGCGGGTGCGGCGGGGTCCGTAGCAGACGTAGTACGCGATCTCCCCGGTCGTCATGCTGCGCCGGGCGAGTAGCCAGTGCCCCCGGCCGGGCTGCCAGCAGATCCGCACGGGCACCCGCGCCCACCAGTACTCGCGGGGGCCGTGGGCCCCGGCGCCGGCGGACAGCCGACACCACGCGCGGGCCGGAAGGTTAGCGATGAGCTGGTCGGCGCGGGCGGTGCCCATGCTGGTGGTGATCATGTCGTCGTTGCGGCGGGTCGCGACCACATAACCCACATCCCGCTGTTCCAACCAGACCCGCAGGGATTTCGACTGCCCGTAGGCCTCGTCCACCGTCACCCACCCGACCGGCACCCCGGCATCGAAGGCGCGGGCCAGCATCTCCCGGGCCATCTGGACCTTCGTGGCGAACTGCACCTCGTCCGGGATCCCCGCCGCTCGGCACCGGTCCCGGTCATCGGTCCACGACGCCGGGAGGTAGAGCTGCCGGTCGATCAGTGCGTGGCCTTTCGCGGAGCGGAAGGCCAGGAACGTCCCGACCTGGCAGTTCTCCGTCCGCCCGGCGGTGCCGGAGTACTGGCGCTGCACCCCGGCCGACCGGGTGCCCTTCTTCAGGAACCCGGTGTCGTCCACGATCAGCAGTCCGGCCGGGACGCCGGGGTGCTCGACCACGTAGTCCCGCACGTCGTCACGGACCGCGTCGACGTCCCAGTCCGCCCACCGCAACAACCTTTGCATCCCGTCCGGCGACACGTCCCCGGCCTGCTCCGCGAGGGTCCAGCCGTTCTTACGGCCCAGGCCGGAGACCAGCCCGCACAGGTACTGCCGCGCCCGCCGCCGCGGCTCCGAGCGGCGAAACCGAGGCCCGATCCGGGCATGCAACCGGTCCAACTCCCCATGCCACTGATCGACATCAACGTCCGTCACAGGCAGACCAACGAACGCGAGCCGAACTCGATTCGCCTACTGCCGTCGCAGTACTAGTGCCCTCGGCCAGCGGCCGGGCCGGGCATCAACCGGTAGGGCCGGACCGGACCGGACCGGTTTCCGGTCCCGCCCGGCCCACGGCCAGCCACAACGCGGCTATCGGTTGGCGTCCCGGACCCGTACGGCGGCGACGCGCGGGGACGCCACCGGGTCGGGTTGGGAGAACGTGGCGACGAAGTCGTGTGGTCCGGCACTGGTCAGGCCGGCGTAGTCGCCGAGGAAAAAGCCCGGGGGGCCGACTTCATTCAGGAAGGGGGCATGCCGCATGTCGAATGGCTCGTTGGTGAGTCTTACCTCGGTGTCGAACCCAACCCCGGTCGCGCAATCAAGCTTGGGTGTCGGGCGACAGGTCACCAGCCAACGATCGGTCCATAGCGCCCCGGCGGGGTCGTCGTGACGAAAATCGGAGTAGTCGACCGCGACGGTATGGTCGGCGGCGACTGCAACCGATGCGGTGAATGCCTGTTGGTTGCCGATCGGGACGTACGTCGGGCTGCGGTTGACCTTTACCGGCGTGGACCAGTGGCGCCCGCTGTCGTCCGACACGGACAGTGCGATTGCGTCCGCCTGCCCGCCGCTGAAGCGGGCGTCCTGCCAGACCAGGTAGATCCGTCCGCTGGCCGGATCGACCGCCGCGTCGATGAGCGCGGCGCTGCCGCTGGAGACCTGGTCCCCCGGCGACTGCGGATCGCTGACGCCGGCCGACCGCATCTCGGCTACCAGGTGGGGAGGTGACCAGGTGGCGCCACGGTCCTGCGACCGCATCACGGCAACGTGCCGGGTGGGCCGCTCGCCGGTGAGGTCGAACAGGGTGAAGGAGTCGACAAGGGTCCCGTTGGGGAGCACCACGATCTGGTGTCCGGTGGTCAGCCGGTTCTCCCCCGGCTCATAGATCTGCCGCGCCCGCCAGGTGCGTCCGGCATCACCGCTGGCGGCGAAGACCACCGCTCCGCGGAACGGCTCGCCCTCCTGGTCGGGTTCCATGATCTTCGGTACGACCGTGTAGACGCGTGCGGGGTCCTTCGGATCAGCCACGACCGCCCCACCGACGTACGTCCCGCCGTCCGGATCGCGCTCCGCCACCACGAGGACCGGTTTACTCCAGGTGAGACCGCCGTCGAGGGATCGGGCCGTGATGAGTCCGCTGGGTGTGGTCTCGGGTGCGTCGAACACATGCGCCGACAGATGCAGCATGCCGGTTGGGCCGAATGACAGCCACACGTCATCGACGTAGTCGAAGGTCCCGCCCGTGCATCGGCTCGTCCCCGGAATCAGCACCCGCCGCCAACTGTGGCCGCCGTCGGCGCTCACCCCAGCGACCAGTCCTCTGAACCGGTCCTGTGTCCACACCGACACCAGCTGCTGACGTTTCAGGGGGTTGGCGGCGACGGTCGGTTCGAGCGCGCCGGCGGGTAGGAGATCGTCAAGAGCGGCCGAAGGGCAGGCGCCGAATGGGCTCGGCCCAGAGACCCACGCCGGACCCGTGGATACCTCCGATGGCGCCACCGACGCGCCCGCTGCGCTGCTGCCTGGCGTGAGAGTCATGGTCACTAACAGGGCCGTGACGAGCAGGGCGGTAGGAGCTCGTCCGCTCATCGCGTGCTCGCCAGGTCGACCGGATCGGGTGCGAGTCGGCCGCGTCGTGCCAGCAGGACGCTGGCGGCGGCGAACCAGATGAAGCCGATGAACCTTCCGGCCGGGATGAAGACCGACGCCGCGGAGGCCAGCAGCGAGAAGATCGCGAGTACGCACAGCGTCGCGATGCCGATCCCCAGCCTTCCGAGCCAGCTCGGCAGCGCCCTGGTCCGCAGCATGGCGGCGGAGGCGGCGCCGACAAAGAGGCCGAGCGTCACGATGTGCAAGGGACCGCCGGTCATGAAGGCGAGGTCCATGGCGAACCGGAAGACCCGCAGATCCGATCCGCTGCCGGGACGAGACATGATCCATTGAACGGCCGCCGACGACAGCAGCAGCGCGGAGGCGACCGCACCGGAGGCATGCGCCAGCCCAGCGGCTCGGCCGATGTCGCCCCGCCGGCGCACCGTGACGGCGACGTACGCGGTGAACACCAGCAGTGCGACCGCTGCCAGCGCCTGGAAGAACGCGCCAACCGGTGCACTGGGTGAGCCGCTGTTGAGGAACTGTTGGACATCGGCGTCGGACGAGTACGGCGTAACCAGCGGCTCGCCGGGTGAACTGATTAGCCCTGGGAGGAGCATCGCGGCGGCGAACGACAGGACGTACAGCAACCCACTCAGGGCGTACAGCCGAGAGGCCACGAATGGTGTCTCACGCACGGCGGGGCCTCCCCGCCGGATAGACGACGATGGCTGTCGGGTGTGTTGCGCTCCTATGTTGATGCACGGAGCGAGCATGCCGCCGGAGTCATCCGTCCACGTCGCATCGGCGTCGTATCTCTGACTGCGCTCCACGGCGTATTGCCGTTGCGCGAGGGGGTACCACCCGGCCAAACGCTGGCGCTCGCCACCGCCGACGTGAACGCGGGACTCTAAGCCGGTTGTTCCGGTGAGGTTGGTGTTCTCAACTCGCGCGACTCCGTCCCGGCCTAGGGTAGGCCTGCCGGCCCGGGGCGCCCGAACCGCGGCCGCGTCATAGCTCACAGGAGCGGAATTCATGTCACAGGATGTCCCGGCCTGCTCCGCGAGGGTCCAGCCGTTCTTGCGGCCCAGGCCGGAGACCAGCCCGCACAGGTACTGCCGCGCCCGCCGCCGCGGCTCCGAGCGGCGAAACCGAGGCCCGATCCGGGCATGCAACCGGTCCAACTCCCCATGCCACTGATCGACATCAACGTCCGTCACAGGCAGACCAACGAACGCGAGCCGAACTCGATTCGCCTACTGCCGTTGCAGTATTAAGGCGGTCGAGGGCTGGGTCAGCCACGCCGGTTGAGTTCCGCCTCGAGCCGCTGGACGAGCGTCTTGCGGTCCTTGCCGGCGTGCTCGTTACGCAGAGCGGTCCTGAGCTGCCGCGTGTCGAGGCCACGAACCAGCTTGGCGGCTTCGGCGACCGACATCTCCGACATCCGACCGGCCGTGGTGGCATCTCGACGCGCGCGTTTGGCGGGCCCGGTGTTGGCGACGTACTGCTTGCCGATTCGGGACGCTTCGCGCTTCTTGGTGTCGGTCGCGCGCTTCTGGCTCTCCGACATCTCGTCCCAGGCCTTCTTGGGCAGGTAACGACTCGTCGTGGCGCCCTTACGCGCACGGGTGTCGCCTTCTTTCGTCTGCCACTTCTCGTTGCCCCAGCGCTGCAGCGACTTCTGCCGCTCGTCCTTTTCGCCCAGGAATCCCCCGCCGCGCTTCTTGTACTCCTGAGTGACCAGCTGTGACTTGCGCGCCGACCACTGCCCCGGCCGGCCGCCTTTGTCGGAAGCCTTGATCTGTTCCTTGATCTGCTCTCTGAGCTCGGGTTTCGTATACCGCGCCATGACTGGCAGCTACCCGTGGGCGCGGCGCCTATGCCTCCCGGGGGCGCAGGCGCCTACGCCTCCCGGAGGCGCAGCGCCGCTGCCTCCCGGGGCGACGTCGACGGCCTGAGCCGGAGCAGCACCTGCGCCCCGCCGCCCGGGCCGGTCCGCAACTCCAGGCGACCGCCGCCGGCCTGCGCGGCACGCCGGGCGATGTCCAGGCCGAGACCTGTCGACCCGGCCGCGCTGGCGCCCCGCCGCACCGCGCCCGCCGGCATTCCGGGGCCCTCGTCGGCGACCGTGAGGACCACCTCCCCCACCTCGCGGGCGAGCCGGACGGCGAACGGCGTGCCGTCGGGCGTGTGGGCGAAGACGTTGCCGAGCAGTGCGTCCACGGCCGCCGTCAGGTTGTCGGCGGCCACACCGACCGGGATCGGGCCGGCAGCCAGGTCGAGGGTGACGGTCCGGCCCGTGTCCTCGGCCAGCACCGACCAGAACGCGACCCGGTCGGCGACGATCGCCGCCGCGTCCGAGGTGGCCGGGCCCCCCGCCGGCGAGTTGCGCCACCGCGCCTGCCGGATCAGCCCGGTGACCGCCCGTTCGAGGCCATCTGCGGCGACGGTGATCCGGGCGGCGTCGTCCGGGTCGCGCAACGACTCCGCTTCCAGCCGCAACGCGGTCAGCGGCGTACGCAGCTGGTGCGACAGGTCGGCGACCTGCTCACGCTCCTGCACCAGGAGCACCTGGATCCGGGTGGCGAGATGATTGAGCGCACCAGCCACTTCGCGCAGCTCGGCCGGGCCGGCTGGGGTGACCCGGGCGTCCAGCTCGGCGTTCGCCAGCCGGTGTGAGACGGCGGAGAGGTCGCTGATCGGCCGGACCAGGGTGTGCGCCAGCCGGTCGGCGACCAGCAGCCCGATCAGCACGAGGATCACGCCGAGTAGCGCCAGCACCAACCAGGCCCGGGTCACCCCGGCGGTCAGCTCGTGCTGCGGCACCACGATCCGGATCACCCCGGTCCCGTCCGCCCGTCCCTGCACGGCGATGACCACCTCGCGGCCGGCCGCCGACTCCCCGGTGAGGCTCTGCCCACGGGCGGCCAGGGCCACCGCTGGCGTACGGGGTGTCTGGGCGCCGAGCACCGTGCCGTCCGGTAGGAAGACGCTCACCGGTCGTCCGGACTCCGCGGCGAGCTGCTCGACGGTGAGTCGGATTGTCGCCGCGTCGGCGGTGCCGACCACCGGTACCAGACTCTGCGCATCGGCGGTGGCCCGAACGGTGGCCCGATCCTCGGCGACGGTGCGGACCAGCAGCGCCAGCGGCACCAGGAACGCGATGAGGGTGAGCACGCTGACCGCGGCGACCAGCAGCGCGAGGCGTGCCCTCACGGCTGCGCCGCCGGTGCCTCCAGCCGCACCCCGACACCGCGCACGGTGTGCAGGTAGCGAGGCTGCTGTGCGCTCTCCCCCAACTTGCGGCGTAACCAGGACAGGTGCACGTCGACGGTCTTGTCGGCGCCGCCGTACGGGATCTGCCAGACCTCGGTGAGCAACTCACGTTTGGTGACCACCTGGCCGGGCCGGCCGGCAAGGTGGTGCAGCAGGTCGAACTCCCGTGGCGTCAGCTCGACCGCCACCCCGTCCAGGGCGACCTGTCGGGCCCTCGGGTCGATCCGGAGCCCACCCACGACGAGCGCCGGGTCCGGCGCGTCGGCGCCGGCGGGTCCCCGCCGCAGCACCGCCCGGGCCCGGGCGTCGAGCTGCGCCGCGGTGAACGGCTTGACCACGTAGTCGTCGGCGCCCGCATCGAGCACGCGCACGATCTCGGCCTCGTCGTCGCGGGCGGTGGCCACGATGACCGGCACCGAGCTGACCGCGCGCAGCATCCGCAGCAGCTCGCGTCCGTCCAGGTCGGGCAGGCCCAGGTCGAGCACCACGAGGTCGGGCCGGTCGTCGAGCGCGTCGCGGAGCCCGGCCATCGCGGTCGAGGCCGCAGCCACCGCATGGCCGCGTTCCCGCAATGCTCGGATCAGCGGGGTACGAATGGTCAGGTCATCCTCGATGAGCAGCAGGCGGGCCACCCTGGCAGGCTAACGGCTTCGCCCTCAGGACCAAGCGATCTCGCCGTGGCGGTCGACGAAGCGGCCCGACCGGTGTCCCGACCCTTCGCTGGCGAGGGCGTGATCGACTCCAGGTCGCCGACGTGGCGGTATCCCGCCTCGGCGGTTTCAAGCGGCGGT
>NZ_PYBV01000062.1 GCF_003205615.1 Micromonospora arborensis
GGTCAGCCCGTCGGTGCGGGCGCCAGCGTCGAGGTCGGCCTGCTTGACCCAGTCACGCACCGCGGTCTCGGTCAGGTCGAAATCCTGGCTGACCTGCCGAAGAGTGCGATCACCGCGCTGGCACAACTCAACGATCTCAGCCTTGAACTCCGGCGTGAACGAACGCCGAGGCCGCGGCCGCTTCTTCCCCATGCTCTCCATGATGATGGACATCCTCCCGGAGACCCCAGGTCCCCTGATCTCGGATGTCCGTCAAAACGGGGCAGGCCCAGCCACGATCGCATCGGCGAGACGTTTCCGGGCCGCGACCACGCCGGTCTTCGCGGCGGCGACGATCCGGGCGGCTTCCTCGTCCCGCGCGTCGGTGACTGCTGACCGCGCGACCTCATATGCCCTGACCGCTGCTGCCAGGTCGTCTGCCATCTGACGATCGTTCGATCGTCGATCATGGCCAACTAGAACAGGCCATCGGAACTGCCGATGAGCGGGCACACCGACTAGCGTGCACACATGGCCGAGTCTTCGGACCTCTCGAGTCCGGCTTCGCGTCGGGAGGCGCTCCGGATGGTTGACGTAGATGATCCTGGCCCTTACCACGCGATGCTCCGAGAGATCTTCGACCACGAAAGGGCGTGGCGCGAAGGCCCGGACGTGGGCGAGAGCGACGAGTACGAGCAGGTCTACGTAACGGCCTTCCTTCTGTTCCTTATCGGCGATCCCGCGGACTAGCCCCGCCTGTATGGGGCGAAGTTCCGCACGGGCGACATGGACCTGGGCATCGGCTTCGACGCCCAGGCCATCTTCGGAGCGGGCCGGGGCGACACGCTTCAGTGGCTCCTGGAGAACGGATACACCGACGAGCACGCGCGTCTGTCTGAGTGGTTGTCGCAGTCGGAAGACCCGAAGATCGAAGACTGGGCTCGGCACGTGCGCGGTTACTTCTACTCGCCGGACGGCGTGCTGCTCGTGGATCCGCTCTAGATACGCCCTGGCCAGCAGGGTCCGTCCGCTCTTGCCGCCGATCGGGTGTCACAGTTCGTCACGAGCAGTCCGTGCAGCGAACACCCGGCCCTGCCGATGAGCGGGGGTGTCATCGACGGTCTGCTCGCCAGGCTTGCCATCCTGGCGTGACGGCGTGCCGCTACATCCTCGGGTTCGTGCGCGACACTAGGCTCGTGGATCAACCGCTGAAGGTGCTGTGGTCGCGGCTTCTGCGCCTGCGTTCGAGCGCGGTGGCGTTGGCGGCGGCGTCCGGTGCCCTTGTCGTAGCGGAGCGGCACTCGCGTCTGGTTCGACTGGACCCCCAGACCGGAGCGCCGTTATGGGAGCAGGGCGTTGTGGACTGCTGGGGCACTACCGTTATCGCGGGGAACCGCTGTCTCTATCTGAGTCAGGCTGGGGTCCTGCATTGTTTCGACTTGCACAGCGGGCAGCGGACGTGGTCGACATCGATGCTGCGCCTGCGCCACCACATCAGTGTTAGTGGATCTGTTGCTTTCCTGGGCGGGTGGCGCGGATACCATCCGCTGATACGGGTGGATTTGGCGAACGGCGAGCTTCTTCCGGGTCAGTTCCCGGGACCCGCGTCGGACAGCAGCTTGGCCTGGCCGTTGCCCGTACGGCTGGACGCGGAGCGGGGCTGCACGACCGATGCGATCCTCATCGCGACTGCCAGTGAGGCGGCACTGCTGCTGTTGGACGCTCAAACCGGCGCTATCAGAGGTCAGTGGTCGCTGCCGGCGCCGGTGCGCTTTCCCGACTCCGGCATCGCCTTTAGCGCCGGCGAAGACGGCCGCATTGTCTTTCTCAGCGGTAGCCGCACCGTGATGGCCCTGCACCCAGCCGGCGGCGTGGAGATCCTGTGGCGGCACGAGCGTGACCTGCCATCGCTGCCGCCGATCCTCACCGGTCGAACGTTGTGGCTGGCCGAAGACACCTGCGTCACGATCATCGATCTCGACCGCAGGGCCCGTACAGAGGTAATGCATCTCGCGCACGGTGCTACCAGTGAGGGTGTCCCCGTCTCCGGAGGTGCACTCTTCGTCCGCGCCGGTAACCAACTCATCATGGTGAACCAGGCCGGGGAAATCGCCGCTTGCGTGCGACTGCCGGCACGCATCGACCGGCTACTTCCCAACGGTCGATCCCTGGTACACGCCATCGGCAAAGGCCACCTCACCACGATCGAGATCTCGACCACACCGACGTGAGCTCGACCGATGCGGCTGCGGGAGCCAGCGCTGGTGCCGACCAATGCACTGGTCCGGCAGCTCACGATCGGTCCGCGGTCGGCGGCCCGGTGCGAGCCCGGTTTGGGGGAGCATGTTGGGAGCAGCGGGGTGCCCTGAACGGCCTTGAACTGCGTGCAACGGCATCGAACGGCGCTCAACTGCACCCACCCCATCCTGCGGCTCCACGTTGCCGCAGGTCAGAGTCGGTGCGGCGTCCTGGTTCACACCGAAGAGGTCGCTGGTTCGATACCAGCATCGCCCACCCTTAGTTTGTGCAGGTCAGAAGCCCGTTACCGAGGCAGTCGGTAACGGGCTTTGCCGTGAGTGCCACTTACATTGGGAGCAGATTGGAAGCAGCGCGCGCCTGCGTCTCGGCGCGACCGGCGTCCACATCCCGAGGGTGCCGCCGGGTACCGGCTCGCAGGCGGACTGATGGCAGCCGGTTCGGTGGTCCGCCCCACTCGCCAGATCTTTGCGGCTCGTCGGACTTGCCAGCGCCGACGGATTGACGGCAGCTGACTACGGATCAGAAGGTTAGGGGTTCGAGTCCCTTCGGGCGTACAAACAATCAAGGCCGTGACCTGCGGAAACAAGGGTCACGGCCTTTTTGTTTCCCATTTCCGACCCCGGAATCTGCAGTGGATTCCGGTGTTGAGCAGGACTTCAATCACCCGACTCGAGGCCGGACCCGCATCCCATCCCGGTTACTTTCCGTGACGTTGGCAGGGTCTTTGTCGTCCCGGTAGGGGCCGTCACGGGGCCGTGTATGCCAGTGCGTGGTGCGGAGGCCGGCGGGCGGGACTGAGGGGCGTGACCCGCCGGGCCAAGGTCTCCCATGATCGTGTCCAGGAATGCCGTGCCGGCTACGACAGCTGAGCCTGATACTGCAGACAACCCCATAGATTGACGTCTGGTTGGCCGGCGACAGGGAACGCAAGCTCGGCGGGACGAATCGTTCATCCCCTGGAGCTCTCGTGCCGCACTTCCCTGGTCCTGTCGCGTTGCTGTCCGCCACCATTCTGACCCTGGTAACGGCCTGCTCGGGTGCCGTGCGGCAGCCGACCGGTCAGGCCGGCGGCCGGGTGGTCTTCGCGACCGATAAGGAGCCGGAGTGCTTCGACACGCAGGTGTCGCAGTCGGATATCTCCGGGGTGCTGATGCGCAACGTCTTCGACTCCTTGGTCAGCCGTGGGCAGGACGGGGAGTTCAAGCCCTGGCTAGCCAGCAAGTGGTCATTGTCGGCGGACGAGCTGACCTACACCTTCACGCTGCGCGAGGGTGTGAAGTTTTCCGACGGTACGCCGTTCGACGCCGCTGCCGTGAAGGCCAACTACGACCGGATCGTTGCCCCTGCTACCAAATCGAAGTACGCCGCGGGATTGCTCGGGCCGTACGCGGGGACGACCGTGATCGACCCGCTGACCGTAGCCGTCCGGTTCACCCGCCCCTTCGCATCGTTCCTGACCGCCGCCAGTACGTCGTACCTCGGGATCCGCTCGCCCAAGGCGATCGCGGCCGACCTCTGCGCGGGCAGCCCGGCCCAGCAGGTGGGGACCGGACCGTTCCTCTTCGCCTCCTACACCCGCGGCCAGCAGGTCGTGCTCACGCGGAACCCGTCGTACAACTCGGCACCGGCCACCGCGGCGCATACCGGCCCAGCGAACCTGTCCGAGCTGGTCTTCCGGTTCGTCGCTGAGGACACCGTGCGAGTAGGGAGTGTGACGAGCGGCCAGGCGGACATCGCAGATCGGGTGCCGCCGAACCAGGTCGGCACCCTGAAGAACAACGCCACTGTCCAGCTCACGAGCAGCAACACCCCAGGTCTGGGATACCAGTACTTCCTCAACACCCAGTCGCCACTCTTCGCCGATCGCCGGGTCCGCCTCGCCGTCCAGCAGGCCTTCGATGTCGACCGGGCCGTCAAGGCCGTCTACTTCGGGGAGTACGAGCGGGCGTGGAGTCCGCTGAGCCCTGCTACGGAGGCGTACGACGCCAGTCTGGTGAATTCGTTCAAGTACGACCCCGCTGCCGCAGCTGTGCTCCTCGACCAGGCGGGGTACACCGGCAGAGACGCGCAAGGCTTCCGTACCAAGGCCGGTCGCCGGCTGACCGCCACCTTGCTCTATGTACCGCTGTACACACCTGAGGACCGCCGGACCCTCGACCAGGCGCTGCAGGGTGACCTGAAGAAGGTGGGGATCGAACTCAAGCTCGTACCGATGGAAGCCGCCGCCTACGAGCCGGTCCGCAACGCCGGCGAGTACGACGTGATCGCCTTCGCCTGGGGTGGTTCGAACCCTGACCTGCTCCGGACGATGTTCGACTCGAAGAACTTCTTCGATGCCGGCGGCAACAATGCATGCCGGTTCACCGACCGGGCGGTCGACGACTGGCTGGCAGCGGCCGCCGCGAGCACGGATCCGGTTGCCCGCAAAGATCTGTACGGCAAGGCACAGCGCCGGATCATCGACGAGGGCGTCTCGCTGCCGACAGCGGTGTCCGAGCGGCAGTTGGCCGTCCGGTCCGCGATCACCGGTCTGACCTTCGACGCCAACGGCTGGCCCTTGTTCTATGACGTCGAGCGCAGCTGATGATCGCCCTGATCCTCCGCCGAGTACTGGCCGGAGTCGCCGTGATGTGGGTCGCGGCGACGCTGACCTTCGCCGCCCTCCGAGGTGTCCGGGGCGATCCGGTGGCCGCGGTACTGGGTCCCGGTGCCCTGGTCACCCCGGAGGTGCGGGCGCAGATCGTCAGCGAGTACGGCTTCGACCAGCCACTCGTCGTTCAGTACCTGCGCTGGTTGAGCCGGCTGGTCAGTGGGGATCTCGGCTGGTCCTATCAGCTCGGCCAGCCGGTCACCGAGGTGCTGCGTGGTCAGCTCGGCCCAACGGCTGAACTGGCAATCGCTGCGACGATCACGGCGGTGCTGGCTGCCGTCGTCCTCGCGCTGCTCACGGCCGGACGTGGACGGACGACAAGGTCGCTGGCGTCGATGGCCGAGTTGTCAGCGGTCTCGGTGCCGACCTTCTGGCTCGGTCTGGTGGCGCTGACATTCTTCTCGTTCCGCTGGCAGCTCTTTCCCGCAACCGGGGCGGGCAGCCTCAGCGCGCTGATCCTCCCGGCGGTGGTCCTCGCCGTACCGGTCGCCGGTGTGCTGACTCAGGTGCTGCGCGAGGGCCTGGAGACGGCACTCGCCCAGCCGTTCGCGCTGAGCGTGCGGATGCGGGGGATCGGGCCGGTCGCATTGATCGGACGGCACGCTCTCCGCCACGCCTGCATCTCGTTGGCCACGATGACCGGCTGGGTCCTCGGCAGTCTCTTCGGCGGCGCAGTGCTCACCGAAACGGTCTTCGCCCGCCCTGGCCTCGGCCGCGTCCTGCTGTCGGCGATCACCTCGCGCGACCTGCCCGTCGTCACCGCTGTGGTCCTGCTGGTCGCGGCCGCCTTCACAGTGATCAACCTGCTGGTCGACCTGGCCTACCTCGCCATCGATCCTCGGCTGCGGAGGCGTACCGCATGAGCGGACGAACGCGGAGATCCTGGTCGCCCGCCACATTGGCGGCAGTCGCGACACTTGTGACCATCGTTCTGGCTGCCGTGTGGCCGGAGCTCCTGACGCACCGGGCGCCCGACCCGACCGATCTGGGCGCCACCCTCCAGCCGCCGAACGGCGAGCATCTGTTCGGAACTGACAGGCTGGGGCGTGACGTGTACAGCAGAGTCGTCCATGGTGCCCGGCTCTCCCTTTTGATCGGCCTCGGAGCGACAGCTCTCGGACTGAGCCTGGGCACGCTCCTCGGCGTATTCGCCGGGGCGGGTGGCCGGTGGGCCGACGGAGTCACGATGCGGCTGATCGATGTCCTGTTCGCCGTCCCCGAGCTGCTGGTGGCGTTACTGGCCATCGCCGTCTTCGGCAGCGGCACAGCGAACGTCGTGATCGCGATCGGGCTCGCCTCCGCACCGAGCTATGCCCGGCTGATCCGCTCGCAGGTGCTGACCGTCCGCGAGTCCGAGTTCGTCCAGGCAGCGCGCACGGTGGGGCGGCATCCGCTGCATCTAATCGTTCGGCATGTCATGCCGAACACGCTCGGCCCGGTGCTGGCACTCGCAGCGGTCTCGGCGGGTGGCGCGGTGGTCGCCGGGTCCGCTTTGAGCTACCTGGGTCTCGGGCCACCACCTCCCGCACCGGATTGGGGCAGCATGCTCGCCGACGGACAGAGCTTCCTGCAGACCGCTTGGTGGCTGGTCCTGTTCCCCGGCCTCGCCATCGCCGCCGTCGTGATCAGCGCGAGCGTCGTCGGACGCTCGCTGCGGACCCGGAGCACCTGATGACCGAACTGCTTGACGCCCGCGGACTCACGGTCTCCTTCGACGACCGGGCTGTTGCCCAAGACATCGATCTCCAGCTGGCCGCCGGCGAGTGTCTGGCACTGGTCGGCGAATCGGGATCGGGCAAGTCCGTCACCGCCCGGGCCTTGGTCGGCCTCGCGGGACCGCGGGCCACCGTCACGGCCGAGCGGCTGCAGGTCAGCGGCGAGGACGTCAGCCGGTACGGCGAACGGCAGTGGCGGCGAATCCGCGGCAGCCGGATCGGGTTCGTGCTGCAGGATGCGCTCACCGCGCTTGATCCACTCCGCACCGTCGGTGCCGAGGTGGACGAACCGTTGCGGCTGCACACCCGGCTCGGTCGGACGGCCCGCGATGCCGAGGTCGAGCGGCTGCTCACCGAGTGCGGGATTCCTGATCCGGAGCGGCGCAAGAATCAGTACGCCCACGAACTGTCCGGTGGTCTCCGGCAGCGTGCTCTGATCGCCAGCGCACTCGCTGCCGGTCCGGCACTCCTGATCGCCGACGAGCCGACCACCGCCCTCGACGTGACGGTCCAGCAGCAGATCCTCGACCTGCTCGCCAAGCTCAAGCGGGACGGCCACGGCCTGGTGTTGATCAGCCACGACCTGGCCGTGGTGGCCGAGATCGCTGACCGGATCGCGGTCCTCGATCGTGGCCGCATCGTCGAGCAGGGTCCTGCCCTCGACGTCCTCAGCCGCCCACGACACGAAATGACGCGGGAGCTCCTGGCGGCGATCCCCGGCAACCGGAACGCGAAACCGCGGCAGGTGCACAGACAGGGACCGGCGGTGCTGTCGGTTCGCGGGGTCTCTCATCGGTACCGCGAGCGCTCTGGTCAGTACCGACAGGCGCTGGCCCGGGTCGGCTTCGAGCTGGCTCGCGGCGAGACGCTCGGCGTCGTGGGTGAATCAGGGTCCGGCAAGAGCACCTTGGCGAAGGTGATCCTCGGTCTGCTCCGCCCGGACTCCGGCGATGTCCTCCTCGATGCCGAGCCCTGGAGCAGCATCGGTGAGCGGGACCGGCGCCGCCGACGCCGCGAAGTGCAGTTCGTGCCTCAGAATCCCCTCGGTGCACTCGATCCCCGCTACCGCGTCGGGTCCGTTCTGTCCGAGAGCCTGGCCGCGATCGGCGTACCGCGCAGCGATCGGCTGCAACGAATCGCCGCCCTGCTGGCCGAGGTCGGGCTGCCTCCCGAGCTCGCCGTACGACGTCCGTCCGAGCTGTCCGGCGGTCAGCGCCAGCGCGTCTGCATCGCCCGCGCCCTGGCCACCGACCCGAGGATCCTGGTCTGCGACGAACCGGTGTCCGCGCTCGACGTCCGCACCCAGGCAACCGTGCTCGACCTGCTCGCCGACTTGCGCGACCACCGCGGTCTCGCGCTGGTCTTCATCTCGCACGACCTGGCCGTCGTTCGCGAGATCAGTGATCGCGTGATCGTCATGAAGGACGGCCACATCGTCGAATCCGGACCTGTCGACGATGTCTTCGACCATCCGGAGCACCCCTACGCCAAGGAGCTGGTCGCCGCCACTCCCCGCATCCCAGCCGTGGAGACCCGATGACGCTCGAGATCCGCAGTGGTGTCCGCGGTGCCGCCTTACCCGGTCACGATCCGGGCGAGCGGCAGGCACTCCGGCTCGCCCCGGACACCAGGCAGCGCGACGCGGACCCCGGACACATCATCGCCCAGGCAGTCGAGCACGAGCAGTCCGGCGTCGACAGCGCGCTCGTCGCCCAGTCCAGCTCCTGGCCGGACCCCTGGCTCGTCGCCGCGTGGGCCCTCGCTGCCACGAGCACCTTGCGGCTGGTGCCGGCCCACCGCATCGGGACGACGGCGCCGACTGTGGCGGCCCGTTCGCTCGCGACCCTCCATCGGCTCTCGGGCGGCCGGGCCGGCGTTCACCTCATCCTCGGTTCGAGCGACCTCGAGGTCGGCCGGGACGGCGACAACCTGCCGAAAGAGGTCCGCTATCGGCGGGCGGCCGAGTTCCTGGAGATCTTCACTCGGACCCTGACCAGTCGCGAGCCGTTCGACTTCGACGGCGAGTTCTATCAGGTCCGGGACGCGGTGTCCGGCCTGCCGCCAGTGCGGCCGGAGCTGTCCTTCGCCGGCACCTCACCAGCGGGCATCGCCTTGGCCGGCCGGTATGCCGATGTGTACGGCATACCGACCCAGCCGATCGAGCAGACCCGCGAGCTGATCGCCACGGTGCAGGCAGCAGCCGCCGAACACGACAGCAGGATCCGGATCTGGCGGAACGCCAGCTTCATCCTCGGCGACACCGATGCCGCCGCGGCAGACCATGCCGAACGGCTCGCCGCTCAAGCCGTACACCTCGGCACCCGGCTCGGGCCGGATCCGCTCTGGATCACGCGGCCCGGCCGGATCGCCGTACCGGATGAGCTGGAGCAGGCGATCGCGAACGTGGCCGGACGGGCCGTCGTTGCCTCGCCCGAGACCGCGGCCGAGTTGGGTGCGCAGCTGTGGCGAGCGGGCGTCGACATACTGCAGATCTCGACGCCCCTCGAGACACCCGAGGACCTTCGCCTGCGGCGGCGCCTGATCAGCTCACTGCGCGCCGCCACCGGCGGAGTCAGAGACCCAGCCTCCACGCTCGTACGGTGATGTCGTAAACGGATCCCTTGTCCTTGGTCCACGCCGCCGCGACCTCACCGACAGCCCGGAAGAAGTCTTCCTGCTCGTGATCGGCGACCAACCGGCTGAAGTACGTACCGAATGTCGACGCGTGGAAGTCGGCGTACTGACCTGCCGACTCCGCGACCACCGGCGCCACCCGCTCCTCGACCTCGGCGACCTTGAAGAACCGGCTCAGCTGCTGACCGATGTCAACCGCGGGCCGGGCTCGCACTGCCATCGGTACGACGTCGCCCAGCTCGGCGGGTCGGCCCAGCGCGAGCAAGGCTGCCCGTGCAACGAGATCCTCCGCACCGAATCCGTCATCCTGCACCTGCGGGTGGTGCGTGGTCAGTACGAAGTCGCCGCCGGCAGCGAGGTGCCGAGCGATCCAGCTGTAGAGCAGATGCTCGTCGGGGTACAGCCAGTGCAGCACCGAGGTCATCGTGATCAGGTCGAACCGCTCGACGAGCTGCGGTAGTCGCAGCAGGTCGTCCTGCCAGACCTGCGCGCTCGGCCCGAGCCGATGCTTGGCCTCCTGCACCCGTTCGGGCGATCCGTCGATGCCGAGCAGGTCGAGGTGCCCGGGCCAGCGATCCGTGACCGCCGCCAGGAGCGCGCCGGTGCCACACCCGAGATCGGCGATCCGCCGCGGCCGGCGTTCGACGAGCGACAGCACCCAGTCGTAGTCCTGATGCTGGCGGATCTGGCTGACCTCGTCGTACCCGGCCAGGTCCCTGGCCCGCTGGACGATGCTCATAGCGGCACCTCGATCAGCTGCTCGATCCGGCGGCGAACCTCGGTCTGGTCGTGCCGCTTGAACAGGTTGATCCGGTTCCGCGCCGGATCGCCGCGATGCACCGCCTCGTAGAGATCCTGACGCTGACCGAAACTGTCCGACGTCAGGTCCCACGCGAGCCGGAAGAGCCGGGACTTGGCCTGTACGTCGCGGTTCGCGCCGCGCATGTACCGCTCCAGCAACGGCTTGAGCGACGACTCGATATCGCGCTCGGTGGGCTGCATCAAGATGCCGGATTGTCCGATCCTCCGGACGATGTCCAGGGCCTCACCAGCCACCTCGGCCGCCCAGATCGCCGCGGCGGGCGTCGGCCCGGGGGCGAGCAGCCCGCTGTCGGTGACCCGCGCGGTCGCCTCCCCCGCGGCCAGGAAGTGCCCGAGGATCTCGATGAACGACGTCAGCCGGCCGAGGTCCTCCTGGATGTTGCGGAACGAGTCGACGCCGATCGCCTCGGCCAGCAACGTCCCCACTCCCAGCAGCGTCTTCAACCGCTCCTGATAGCGGACTTGGCCGACGTACTGGCTCCAGGCGTTGATCCGGGTCAGGCCTTCCAGTGCCAGCCGGCCGTCCCGCAGCAGGAACACCCGATCCGCGGGAACCCGGACGTCATCGAAGAACAGCATCGCGTCCTGCTCGTCGTACCGGGATGCGAACGGATGTGCATGCCCGTACGGCGTTCCGCCCAGCGGCTCGCGGCACAGGATTCGCAGCCCCGGCGTGCTCAGCGGGAGCGCGAACCAGATCACCAGGTCCTCGGCGCCCCGACCGGCGAAACTGGCCGACAGGTAGACCAGGACCTCATGGGCGAACGGCGCCAATGTGGTCAACTGCTTGGCGCCCCGGACGATCACGTCGTCACCTTCCCGGCGGACGATCCGCAGCGCCAGGTCGGGATCCTGCACCGGATCGGCACTGCGATCGATCTGCGGGTCGCCGAGCGCGTGGGTCAGCACCAGATCGCGCTCGGCGACGAAGCGGTACCAGCGTTCGGCGTTCTCACCATGCGCCGGATCGTTGGCCGCCAGTCGGTGCCGGAAGTCGTACACGCCCAAGGCGATCGTGGACATGAACGCAGGCACCCGGCCGAGTTGCCCCCACGACTCCCGCATCCACACGGCGGCGTTGCGCCGCAGCGCCCGGAGGTCGGCAAGATCGGCCGGTGGATGGAAGCCTCGGCCGATGCGCAGGCCGGTCGCCGGGTCTTCGACGGTCAGGGTGTCCCGGTGCTCGTCAGCGTGCTGCAGATCGATGAGGCGGCCGAGTTCGTCCAGCAGCGGAGTGAAGGCGGGATGCTCGCCGACGTTCTTCACCTCCTCGCCGTCCAGCCAGACGCTGCGCCCGTCGTTCAGGCTCGCGCGGTAGCGCTCACCGGTCAATGCGCCACGTGGTTCCACAAGCGATGTCAAGGAACTCATGTCGTCGTCTCCAGGTCTGGTCCGAGACACCTGTAGCCGCCGCCGTGGTGGATCAACGGCCGGCCCGGACGGGTCTCCACATCGGTCACGTGGCCGATCAGGATCTGGTGGTCGCCGGCCGGCACCGCCGCGGCGAGCTCACAGGTGAACCAGCTCAGGCAATCCGCGAGGACCGGCGTACCGCCGGTGTCCACGAAGTCGGGCAACGTCTCGTCCGGCCGGTCAGCGGCGGACCGTGCGAAATGCCGTGAAACGTCCGGCTGGCTGTCGTGCAGCACACTGATGCCGAACCGCCGTGTGCTCCGAATGGCCCAGATCAGCGGGCTGTTGGTGCCAATCGCAACGGACACCATCGCGGGTTCGAGCGACAGCGAGCAGAAGGCGGACACGGTCTTGGCCTCCACCTGACCGCGGTACCGGGTGGAGACCACGGTGACGCCCGACGCGAAGGTCCGCGCGGCGGACCGGTAGGCGCTCGAGGTCGGCCAGGTGGTGAGCACGTCGGTCCCGGTCATCGGATCCGCACCTTCCAGTCCTGCAGCCAGCTGTTCACGGCGAGCAGGAAGTCCGCGCCGCCGGTCGGATGCGGAGCCGCGCGCGGTCCGGGCAATGGCATACCGCGGTGCACCAGAGCCTTGACCTTCGCGGGATCCACCAGGTCGAAGACCGGTCCGCCCCGATGCAGCAGGTCGGCCAGCTCCAGCCGCAGCCGATCGCCGTACGCCGTCCCCGCGCTGGCCGGGTAGCCGCTCTTCGGCCGGTTCACCACCTCGTCCGGCAGGAGGTCGGCTGTTGCCTGCCGCAACAATCCCTTGGGCCGGCCACCCGCGTTCTTGAGCGCCCACGGGACGTTCCACAGGTACTCGACCAGGCGGTGGTCGGCGAACGGCACGCGTGCTTCCAGGCCGGTCGCCATACTCATCCGGTCCTTGCGGTCCAGCATGGCCGGCAGCCAACGCGTCAGCGCGAGATAGCTGATCCGCCGGATCCGCGCATCCTCCGTGGCCTCCCCCGGCAACTCCGGTACGGCGGCCAATGCCTCGTGCAACCGATCTCCGGCGTACTGGTCGGGGCGAACCTCCGCCCGGACCTCGTCCCTCAGCAGCGCTGCCGGCGCGGTCTTGCCGGCCGTCCATGGAAAGGCTCCGGTGACCGCCGGGGAATGGAAGTACGGGTAGCCACCGAAGATCTCGTCGGCGACCTCGCCGGTCAGCGCAACCGTCGAATGTGCCCGCACCCCGCGGAACAGCAGGTACAGCGAGACATCCGGCTCGCCCCAGCCGGGCCGGTCGCGAGCCGCGAGACCGATCGATCGGTGCTGTAGCAGCTCGGTCGACGGCACCACGATCCTGGTGTGCTGGGTGCCGACATGCTCGGCAACCAGAGCGGCGTACGGCGAATCACTGGTCGAGTTCCACGCCCCGAGCACCTCCGCGCCTTCATTCTCGGGGAAGTCGACCGCAAAGGTCGCAAGCTTGTCCGGCGAGTACTGAGCGGCCAGCGCAGTCACCGCGCTGGAATCCAACCCGCCGGAGAGCAGCGAGCCGAGCGGAACATCACTGACAAGCTGGCTACGCACCGCCTCCTCCAGCAGCTCTCGGACCGTGCGGACAGTCGTCGGCAGATCGTCGGTGTGCGGATCGCTACTCAAGGCCCAGTAACGGTTCTCACGGACCCCTTGGCGCCCGAACGTCACCGTGTGACCCGGCAGAACCTCGCGGAGGCCGCGGTAAACGGCGTGCCCCGGAGTCGGCGCGGTCGGGACGGCGAACAGCTCAGCGATGCCCTCGGCATCGATCTCGCGCTCGAACAGTGGGTTGGCCAACACGGCTTTGGGCTCTGAACCGAACAGCAGATTATCCGGTGTCGCTGCGTAGTACAGCGGCTTCACGCCGAGCCGGTCACGCACCAGCAGCAGCTCCTCGGAGCCGGCGTCCCAGATGGCGAAGGCGAAGATGCCAAGCAGTCGCTCGGCGACCCCGGCACCCCACTCGAGGTAGCCGGCCAGCACCACCTCAGTATCGGACGCGGTCCGGAAGTAGTGGCCGCGGGCAACCAGCTCGGCACGCAGTTCCCGATAGTTGTAGACCTCGCCGCTGTAGGTGATCACGGCACGTGGCTCGCCGGCCGCGCCCCGTGCCACCATCGGCTGGACGCCACCCGCAAGATCGATGATGGCCAGCCGCCGATGCCCAAGCGCCGCATGCTGCGACAACCAGACACCGCCGTCGTCGGGACCGCGCCGATACAGGGTCTCAGTCATGGCCTCGACCAGGGTGACCTCGCAGCGAAGGTCGCGATCCCAGTCCACCCAGCCGGTCACCCCGCACATGACGACTCCTGTCCCGACGGTTTGGTCGCCTGCCATCGGCACCCCGGGCCGGACGGGTGGTTCAGCAGTTCGAAGGTCGACCGGTAGCCCTTGGCCTCGAGGTTCGCCGAGGTGGCCAGGGTGCAGAACTCGCACGGGGACTTCAGAGTCAGAACCACCCCTCGGGCCCGGGCGCGCTCACGGTAGTCCCAGATCGCACAGTGCGAGATCTCGATCGTTGCCTGCTCGGGCTCTGCTTGCGTCACCGCGTACTCCGAGGCATACAACTCGGCCTGCCGGGCGAAACGGCGGATCGGGTCCGCGGCGCCGCCGCCGAAGTCCGGCTCGACGAGTCGGTAGACCTGCGCGATCGCGTTCGTCCAGCCGGCCAGCCCGTCGTGGCCGAACCGTCCGACGACGAACCGCTCCATCAGTGCCTGGGCCCGGAAGAAGACACGCTGCCAGCCGGCCGGGTCAGGTGCGGACTGGCCGGGCAGGTCGGCGAAGATCTCACCGCGCAGACGCAGCCAGGCCGCGACATCCTCCGCACTGCCGTTCGCTGCCAGGTAGCGGGTCAAGCCCGCCTCTCCCTCGAAGAGGCGCCGTTGCCACAACCTGGTCCGGTGCTCCGCACTGAGACCTTCCGTTTCCAGGACTTTCGCGGACTCGGCCATCTACCCACTCCCCGAGAATTCGCCGTCATGGATTCTTGGCTCGACTCTAGATTTGTGCTGTCCCCCCAACAACGCCGCTGTTTAGACCCCCAATCGGGCACCCTATGACCTCTGGTCATTGGATAACTGCGGATATTGCGAGGCCTTTCGGCAGCGCTTACCGTAACTGCCATGTTCGACAGTTTCACGGACCAGGTGGTCACCACCGCCGAGACCACGATCCGGGTCCGTGTCGCCGGCAGCGGGCCTCCGCTCCTGCTGCTGCACGGCTTCCCGCAGACCCACCTGATGTGGCATCGGGTCGCGCCCGGTCTGGCCGAACACTTCACCGTCGTGGTCACCGATCTGCGTGGGTACGGCGACTCCGGCAAGCCGCCGACGACCGCCGATCACGGGCCCTATTCCAAGCGCGCGATGGCCCGCGATCAGGTCGAGGTCATGCAGCAACTGGGGTTCGACCGCTTCCGGCTGGCCGGTCATGACCGCGGCGCTCGCTGTGCGTACCGACTCGCACTGGATCGTCCGGACGCCGTGGAACGCCTTGCCGTACTGGATATCGTGCCGACCATCGATGCCTTGGAGCGCACGGACCTGGAGGTCGCCAACCTATGGTGGCGCTGGTTCTTCCTCGCCCAGCCGGCGCCGCTGCCGGAGACCCTGATCGCCGCTGATCCCGAAGCCTTCTACTTCGGCCGGCACCACGAGCTCTTCTCGCCGCAGGCGCTGGCCGGATACCGGGCGGCTGTCGCCGACCCGGCGACAATCCATGCCCAGTGCGAGGATTACCGAGCGATGATGACCCTGGATCTCGACCACGACCGAGCCGATCGTGGTCGGTGCCGGATCACCGCCCCACTGCTCACCCTGTGGGGTCGGCGCTCACCGATCGATCGCTGGTTCGATGTCGAAGCGGTCTGGCAGGAATGGGCCACCGATGTCCGTGGTCACGCAATCGACTGCGGACATTTTCTGCCCGAAGAGGCGCCGGACCGGATCGTCAGCGAATTCCTCAATTTTTTCCGCGACTGACGGATCAGCCGGCTGCATCATCCGGCTCGCCGGAGCGGCAAGCGGGAAATACGCACCAGATTTTCGATGAGCGTCCGATCGGCGTCCCGGGCCGGTGTCTGCACCAGGATCAGCGCCTCCGGATCGTCGACGGGCCGGAATGCGAAGAGCTTCAGCTGCAGTCGCCGCCCGGCGACCCGGAGCGAGACCGGCCGCGAGCGCAGGTCATCGACTCCCTGGCACTGCCACCACCCGGACAACTCCGGGAAATCCTCGTTGAGCACGGCATACAGCTCACGGGTCCGCGGATCCTCAGCCCGGCGGGCGGTCTGAGCACGGAACTGCGCCAGGGTGGCCCGAGCCAGCGGTTCCCAACACTCGACGGTCTCCTGCACGTCAGGCGCTCCACCGGCCATGAACCACATCAGGTTCCGCCGGATCGCCGGCACCAGCTCCGGATCGAACCAGACTGCCGCGTACGCCGCATTCCAGGCCGTGATGTCGAAGCGGCAGTCGAGCAGGACCGCTGGACTGGTCTCCCACGAATCCAGCAGCTCTTGAGTGCTGGGCGCGATCTGTTTCTGGTGGTTGACCTCGACCGGCGAGTCGGGCATCAGCCCGGCCAGCGCCAGAAGGTGCCGATACGACGCCGGGCGCAGCCCCAGTGTGCGGGCGACAGAGTCCAGCACCTTCTTCGACGGCACGATCCGGCCCTGCTCGAGCCACGTGTACCACGCGACCCCGACACCTGACAGTGCCGCGACCTCCTCCCGGCGCAGCCCCGGCGTACGGCGCCGGCCGGTGTCCCGCAGCCCGACATCCACCGGATTGCGGCGCTCGCGGTGAGCTCGCAGGAACGCGCCGAGCTCCTTGGGGTGGGTGGGTTTGGCTTGCTCCGTCGTGCTCGTCAAAGGATCCTCCGCGCGGCAAGATGGCTGCTACCACTCGCGCCAAAGCATACTAGAACGATAGGAAATCATCAGCCGCAGTGAATGATTGAACGCCGGTGTCTCACTCCGCGACACCACCTGCCGAACCCATCCGATCCCGAACGAAACCTCCAAGCTCGTCGATGGCCGCCACCGCGAGCGGATGCGGCACGGCCGACTGCCAGCTGTGGGTCACCCGCGGCCAGCTGCGCAGAACAACCCCGGTGCCCAGATCCGCCAGCCGTCGCGCGAAGGCGCGCGAGTCGTCGACCAGCACCTCGTCCGCACCGACCTGTAGGAAGGTCGGCGGCAGTTTCGCCAGCTGCGCGTCCGAGGCTCGCAGCGGTGAAGCAGCCGGGTGGTCAGGGTCAGCGCCGTTCAGGTAGCAGGCTGCGGATCGGGCGGCGGCCTCCCGGCTGAAAACCGGGTCCGTCGCCGCGCACCGGTGATAAGAATCCGCCGCCTGCGTCAGGTCCAGCCAGCCGCAGAGCACTGCCAGGCCGGCAGGCTGTGGCGACTCGGTCGTGAGCAGAGCCGCAGCAGCAAGACCTCCGCCTGCCGACTGGCCGGACACGACAATCCGGTCCCGGGACGAGAATGCGTCGTACACGGCGACGGCGTCCTCGACCGCCGCCGGGAACGGATCCTCGGGCGCCAGCCGGTACGACGGCAGAGCCACCCGCACGCCTGCCCGGTGGGCCAGCTGGGCCGCGAACCCGACGGCCCCCTCCGGCGAACCTGCGCGATAGCCGCCACCGAAGAAATGCAGCACGGTACCCCGAACCGGTCCGGTGTCCGGCCGCACCACCAGCGTCCGGCGGCCGGCGACGACTTCCTCTTCGACCGTGGTCCCCGGCCGCGGCACGATCCGGCGGGCCAGCTCGTCGAGCGCCCGCCGGGTATCAAGGATGTGTTCCCTCGTCAGAGGTGGAGGGAGGTTCACGGGTGCAGATCGGCGAGTACCCGCGGCAGGTTCTGCGGCCGACGAGCCAGCTCCGGCGTGCCGGCGACATACAGAACGATCCGCGTGACGCCCGGCTGCAGATAGCGGGTGATCCGCTCCACACACCGGGCGGGGTCACCATGGATCCAGAGTTCGTCGACGATGTGATCGGGGATCGCCGCACCCGCACCGATCCGGTCGCCCGCGTCGGCCGCCCGCTTCGACACAGCGAGCTCGTCACCACGACCCAGCCAGCTGTGAAAGGCGTGGTACGGCGTCTGGTTGAGGATCCACCCGAGGAAACCGCGACCGGCAGCCCGCGCATGGTCGGCGTCACCGGTCGGGCAGACGAACAGCTTGACCACGGTCTCTCGACCCGGCAGCAACGACTGCACCGGCTCGAGCACCCGCGGCAGATCCGCAGCCGCGAGGAGATTCAGCACCACGCCGTCCGCGTCCTCGTAGCCGACCCGGACCATCTTCGGCCGCAGCGCTCCCACCAGCACCCGCGGCCGCTGTTCCGGCTTCGCGTCAAGCCGGAACCCCTGCACTGAGAACGTCTCGTAGTCCGCCGAGACGACCTCACCGGCCAGCGCCCGGCGCAGGAACCGCACCGTGTCACGAACGCGCGCGAGCGGCTGCCCGAACGGTACGCCGTTCAGCGCGGTGACATGCGCCGGCACCGATGAGCCGACGCCCAGCAACACTTCACCGCTGGTCAACTCCGCCAGCGCTCCGACCGTCTGCGCCAGTACGCCGGGACCGCGCGTACCGACTGGCACGACGCCCGTGCCGAGCGACAACCGCGGCTGCCAGGCGGCCGCCGCAGTCAGCGGGGTGAAGGCATCAGTGCCACCGCCTTCCCCGGTCCAGACATCGGTGTAGCCGAGATCCGGCAACGCCTGGATCAGCTCACGGGCCGCGGTCAGCGGCAGCCCGCTCAGTGGCAGGTTCACACCCCAGCTCGTCATGCTCGAACCAGCCCGCGTAGCCGCCGTACGGGACGCTCGACCAGGACGAACGAAGCCGCCGCGATGGCGACCGTGAACACCACGGTAACGGGGAACAGAATCCAGAACTGCGCGTGCCCGGCGGTCTGGCCGGTGATCCGTAGCCAGGCCTCAACGACGACCATGTGCCAGAGGAACAGCCCGTACGAGATCCGGCCGAGCGCACTCGGAATGCGGCCGGCGAGCAGTTTCGCCGGACCGTGGTCAGCGCGGAAGAGTAGCGGCAGGACCAGAGTGACCGCGATCACAAGGTAGAGCACGTGCTCCAGCAATGCCTCGACCACCGTCGGATAGCGCGCGGTCGTGCCGGTCAATGGCGTCGACACGGCGACGTACGCTACGAGCGCGACTCCCCAGCTCAGCCAAGGGCGTCGGCCGATGAGGACGGCAAGCCCAGGCGGCTCCGCTACTCGCGCCAGATGCGCGGACCAGGCGGCGAGCGCGATACCAGCGGCGAAGTAGCCCAGGTACTCCGGCAGCCAGAGCGCGAGCTTCGGGTACGGGCCCGCCGACGGCACATGCGTCAGGACCACCGTGCCCAGGTTGATGATCTCGAGTACCGCGAAGGCC
Source organism: Micromonospora arborensis (assembly GCF_003205615.1). Taxonomy (GTDB): domain Bacteria; phylum Actinomycetota; class Actinomycetes; order Mycobacteriales; family Micromonosporaceae; genus Micromonospora; species Micromonospora arborensis. The sequence continues at coordinate 18,876 of NZ_PYBV01000062.1, forward strand.
AGCAGAATGCGGGCCGGTTGCACCACCAACCGGTGCAGAACGACGGCAAGCAACGGCAGCACGGCGTAGAACGCGACCTCGGTGGCCAGGCTCCAGGTCTGCGTGATCCCGAGCGGTATCCCCGTGTCCGAGTAGATATGCGTGAGCGTCAACGTCTGCACGACAGGCCACAGCGAGCCGTGCGTGCTCGAGGCAAAGGCGATCAGCGCGACGATCGCCACCAGCCAGTACGCCGGAAGAATCCGGAGCGCCCGGTGCCACAGATACACCCGCGCCGACGGAGGCGGCCTGTTGTCCAGCGCGGCGTCAGCCCACGGCCGGTACAGCAGCAGACCGGACAGCACGAAGAAGATCGGCACTCCGACCGTGAACCGGGACAACACCGGTCCGAGCGGGCCGCCGGTCCCGATCCCGAGCCAACTGGACGCAACCTGGCCCGTGTAGATACCAACGTGCAAGGCGATCACGAGCAGGGCAGCCACCGCCCGAAGTCCATCCAAGGCCGGGGCATATCTCCGGCTGGGATCGATCGGTACGACGACTCTCGCCACCGGCGCCTCAGACGTAACCATGGTCCACCTCCCCGGTCGCCCGGCCAGGAGCCTCAGACGAAGCCGCCGCCTGCCGTGTGACCGCGGTCAGCAACGGCAGCGACAGCACCGCGGCGATCAGAGCCAAACCGCCGCCGACAACCGCGACACCGACATCGACATGCGGGAACAGCCCGACCAGCGCGACGCCACCCGCGGCTCCGGCGTACAGGACTGCGCTGTTCCACGAACTCGACGTCGCACCGAGTGCGGGCCGCAGATTGAGCAGCAGAGTCTGGACATTGGAGCCGAAGGCACCACTGGCCACGAACCAGATGACGATGGCGGCCGCGGCGACGACCAGCGGTGCGCCGAAGGCAGCCACAACCGCGGCCACGCCGAGCAGCACCGACCAGATCGGGATCCAGAACGTGTCCTGCCTGCCGTTGGCGCGGGTCTTGTCGCCGATCCGGCCTGCCAGCAGCGCACCGACTGCACCGCCGATACCGACCAGAACCCCGATCAGGCCGAGCTCACCGACCGAGAGCCCGAACCGGTCGTGCAGCACCACACCGAGGAAGGTGTAGGCGCCCAGGTTCGCGGCTTGCAGGAAGAGCACCACGATGAGGGCCTGCCGCAACAACGTGTCCGACCAGACCGAGAACACCGAGCCCAGGTTGAGAGTCGCGCCCCGCGGCTTGCTCCCCCGGGTCTCGCGGTACACCAACGGCACCGTGATCACCGAGGCGGCAGCGATCACCCAGAACGCGACCCGCCAGCCCGAGACATCCGCAACCAACCCGGCGATCGGGATCCCGAGAACCTGACCGGCCGAGAACAACGCCAACCCGACACCGATCGCTCGACCGACCAGTCGTTCCGGCACGCTCTCCGCGATGTGCGCCCAGATCGAAGGCCCGGCCAGTCCGGCGCCGAGGGCACCGATCACCCGCGCCAGGATCAGCACCTCCAGGTTGCCGGCCAACGCGGCCAGCACGTTGCCGAGCAGGAACAGCACCGCACCCGCGACGATCGTCGGCTGCCGGCCGAACCGGTCGGACACCGCACCCAGGAACGGCGCGGTGATCGCATAGACGAGCGTGTACGCCGTCACGGTGATCGCGGCCGCGGTCTCGGAGACCTGGATGGACTCGGCGATCGTCGGCAGCAGCGGGGACACCAGGAACGTCTCGGTCCCGATCAGGAAGACGACCAGGTAGATACCGGCGAAGGACCGCCAGGGCACCCGATCCGGCGCGCCGGCGGGCTTGACCTGGGCATGATCGATGGACACGCCGTTCCTTTCGTCAGGCGGGGAAGACTGTGATGTGTCGATCGTGATGCTCCTGACCAGGGCTAGCCAGAACCCGGCTTATGCAGATACCCGCGCTATCAGGCTGGGCACCATCCCGAGATGGTCCAGGAACCGCTCGGCGAAGAGGTGGTGGCCCGCGGGCCCGGGGTGCAGTCGTTCGATCGACAGCGGCTCGAGCATCAGCTCGGCGTCAGACGGGCCGAAGATCTTCAGCCCGTCCAGGTAGTGCACATGCAGGTCCCCCGCTGCTCGCAGCAGCTCGACGGCCCGGGCGGTGCGGGCCCGGCAGTCCTCGATCGTCAGGCCCGACGGCCCGGCCACACTCTCGCGATCGGGAGCATAGATCGTCGACATCATCATCAGTGGAGTCACGGGATGGCGTTCGCGCACCGTCCGGACGAAGCCGATCACCGCGGCAGTGAAGGTCTCCGGACCCAGGCTGCCCAAGGCCTGACTGTTGATACCGACACAGGCGGTCAGGACCTCGGCGGGCAGATCACGCATCAGCCGGGCCGTCATCGGTTGCATATGGCAAGCAGCGCCCAGCGCGAGCGATGTCAGATCCCAGCCCGCGGACTCCGCGACCAACGCATGCCAGGCAGTGCTCGGACTCGCCGCACCACGCCCTTGGGAGATCGAGCTGCCGTAGTGCACCCACCGAGGCCGTCGCCGCTCGTCCGGCTGCCACCGGGTCTCGACCTCCAGCAGACGCAACCGAAACTGGTTGTACGTCGGCAACCACAGCTCGACCAGCCGATCACGTCGCTGACCCCCGAGCGGAACCTCGAACTCCTGGTCCCCGCCGTCCGCGCGGAGCCGGACCGTCCTCAGCAGCCGCCCGTCGACACGTACGTCCAGCCGAGGCCGCTCCTGCGGGCCATTGAGCACTGGCGCCGGATCGGCCTGATACCGGCACCGCAACCAACGGCTGTCGGACCGGAGGCTGATCCGGACCCCCGACGGCATCGCGGCCCGCCCGACCCCACCTTCCGGCAGATGCAGCTCAGCTTCCTCATAAGGCACTCGCCACGGCGCCCACCACAACGGCCGCCCATCGGGACCGGGCGGACCCGGCTGAACGGACACGGCGCCCCGGAACAGGACCGACGGATCCCCCACCGCGACACCCCGGGCGAGAGTTGACGCAGACATACCTGAATCGTCAGCGGCCCCGTCGGCCTTAGCCAGTCCCCCGAGATGCAGTGACCAGAACTATCACCGTAGGGGTCTGCCGCGCCAGTGGGCGATCCGTCCTCGCATCGCCGTGATCTGTCCGGGATCGGCGTCGTAGGCGGCGAATCGGCGGCCCGGGTACCGCTGCAGCAGGCCGAACAGATCGGCGAGTATCCGCCGGTCGGTGCGGCTGTCGCAGGCTTCCCGCCGCTGGCCTTCACCGCCACCGACAACAAGACCCTGATCGGAAGTGAACCCGACATCGCGGTCGCCGTTGCCGGAATTCTCGGCCTGCAACCGCAGCTGAGAACACCTCCTGGGAGAACCTGTTCGTCGGTCTGGACAGCGGTAAGTACGCCGTTGGGGCGCCCAACATCACGGTCACCGAGGAACGCAAGCAGAAGTACGACTTCGCCACGTACCGGCTGGACAACCTCGCGTTCGAGGCGAAGGAGGGGTCGAACTGGAAGGTGGCCGGCCCGAAGGACGTCGCGGGAAAGAAGATCGCGGTCGGCTCTGGCACCAACCAGGAGAAGATCCTCGTCGAGTGGAGCGTGGAGGCCAAGCGGCAGGGTCTGGCGCCGGTAGACATCAAGTACTACCAGACCAACCAGGCGACCTACCTGACACTGGGCTCCGGGCAGATCGATGCGTATCTCGGTCCCTACCCCGGTGTCGCCTACCATGTCGCTGTCGCTGTCGCCGGAGAGACGGGGATCATCGGGACCTACTCGGGCGCGGGAGCCGCACTGCAGGGCAAGATCGCCCTAACCACGAAAAAGGACAGCGGCCTGGTCACGGCCCTCGCTGCGGCGGTTGACGAGCTGATCCGCTCCGGCGACTACGCCAAGATCCTGGCCCGCTGGAACCTCGGCAACGAGACGACCACCAAGTCCGAGATCAACCCGCCGGGTCTGCCGATCGAGGGCAAATGACCGGCACGCACACCGACGAACTTCTGGACAACCCGGTGTGGGCCGCACTGACCGGCCCACACCGGGGGATCGCCGAGATACACGGTCGGGCAGCCCGTTACCAACCGGACGTCGCCCCGTTCACCTGCGTCAGTTCCGACGACGACCCCGATGTCTGGGACGACCTCGCCGCCCTGGTCGGGCCGGGCGCGGTGGTGGCCGTGACCGGGACCGCGGAACCGCTTCCCCGTGGCTGGACGGTCGACGCCGACATCGCCGGGGTGCAGATGATCGACGTCGAGGTCGACGCGGCCGACGACCCGGAGGCGGTGCGGCTGACCGCCTCCGATCTACCGGAGATGGTCTCCCTGATCGCGCGCACCCAACCGGGGCCGTTCCTGCCCCGGACCGTCGAACTCGGCACCTATCTGGGCCTTCGACGGGACGGGGCACTTGTCGCGATGGCCGGCGAGCGGGTGCACCCGCCGGGCTGGACGGAGATCAGCGCGGTCTGCACCGCCCCTGAGGTCCGCGGTCAGGGCCTGGCAACCCGGCTGGTCCAGGCCGTCGCGGCCGGCATCCGCGCTCGGGGTGAGCGGCCCTTCCTGCACGCGGCCGCCAGCAACACCACGGCGATCCGGCTGTACGAGTCGATCGGTTTCACGCTGCGGCGCCACACCACGTTCCGCGCGGTTCGCGTACCGGATCGGCTCCCGGCGGATCGTCGGTCCACGGTCTGATCGGGTCTGTCCCTGCACCTGACAGCCGCACTGCGCCAGAAACCACGGCCGGGCTGATCGACGTCGAGCGTTCGCGTCGCGTCGGCGAGGATCTTCTCCGGACCGTGGCGGTCCCCTCAGCTCGACGCCGTGGTGAGCTGGCGCCACGCCGCCCGCCGAAGCGCCTGTTGGGCCGGGTCGGCAACCGGTGCCGCCGCCAACAGCCGCGACGTGTACGGGTGCCGGGGCGCGCGCAGCACATCGTCCGCTGGGCCCTCCTCCACGACCCGGCCGCGGTGCAGCACCGCCACCCGGTCGGCGAGTTGCTCGACCACTGCCAGGTCATGGCTGATGAACAGGCAGGAGAAGCCGAACTGGCTCTGTAGCGACCGGAGCAGTTCCAGGATCCGCGCCTGCACCGACACGTCCAGGGCGCTGGTGGGCTCGTCCGCGATCAACAGTGCCGGGTTCAGGGCGATGGCGCGCGCGATGGCCACCCGCTGCCGTTGCCCACCCGACATCTCGTACGGGTGGCGGCCACGCAGGCGCGACGGCAGCTCGACCGCGTCCAGCAACTCGTTGACGCGGTGGCGTTGCGCGTCCGGGCGCAGATCGGTGTGCAGCGACAACGGCTCGGCGATGCTCGCGCCGGCCGTCCGGCGGGGGTTCAGGGACGACGCCGGATCCTGGAAGACGATGCCGAGCTGCGAGCGGAACGTGCGCAGTTCACGGCGGGAGGCGTGCCCCACGTCGACGCCAGCGACGGTCACTGTGCCGGCAGTCACCGGTACGAGGCCGGCAATCGCCCGGCCGAGGGTCGACTTGCCGGAGCCTGATTCGCCGACCAGGGCTACCAGTTCACCCTGGCCGATGTGTAACGAGACGCCGTCCACGGCCCGGACCGGCCGGCCGCGCCGCCTTCCCGGGTAGTCGACGACGACGTTGCGGAGAAGTACGACGGGCGTCGTACCGGCCGACGTGTCGAGCGGTCGCGGCTCGTGCGCCGGCGGCGTCGCCGGTTCCGGCTCGGCGAGCCGCAGCTCCGGCAACGTGGGTACGGCGTGCAGCAACGCCCGGGTGTACTCGTGCCGCGGCGCGGCGAAGAGTTGGGCGGCGGGCGCCTGCTCGACGACCTGACCGTCGCGCAGCACCACCACGTCGTCGGCGACGTCGGCCACCACGCCCATGTCGTGGGTGATGAGGAGGACGGCCATGTCGAGTCGGGTGCGCAGGTCGCGGAGCAGGTCGAGGATGCCGGCCTGGACAGTCACGTCCAGCGCGGTGGTCGGCTCGTCCGCGATGAGCAGGACCGGGTCACAACTGATGGCCATCGCGATCATTGCTCGCTGGAGTTGACCCCCGGACAGTTCGTGCGGGTACGACCGCGCCACCCGCGCGGGGTCGTCCAGACCGACGGTGGCGAGCAACTCCAGAAGCCGGGCGGTGGCCGCGGAGCGGCTCACCGGGCGGTGCGCCCGGATCGCCTCGGCGACCTGGTCACCGATGGTGAAGACCGGGTTGAGCGCGGCCATCGGCTCCTGGAAGATCGTGCCGATCCGGCCGCCGCGCACCTCCCGCAGCAGGCTCGGCTCGGCACCGATCAGCTCGGCGCCGTCGAGGGTGATGCTGCCGCTGACCCGCGCGGTGGCGGGGAGCAGGCCCAGGGCGGCCATCGCGGTGACGCTCTTGCCCGAGCCTGATTCGCCGACCAGGGCGAGGACCTGGCCGCCGTGCAGCTCGAACGACGCGTTGCGGACCGCGGGGTGCGTGTCGCCATCCACCTCGAATTCCACGGCCAGCCCGGCCACCGCGAGCAGCGGCGACCGGGTGGCCTTCGTGAGGTGTGGCTCCGTGGGGGACACCGTCATCCCTGCTTCAGCGATACCTTCAGATAGTTCGGGTAGGCCGGGAAGGACGGCACGAAGAAGTTCTGCACCTTCGACCCATGCAGGAACGAGTTCTTCGTGTAGGTCAGCGGCACCACCGGCGCGTCCTGCAGGATGCGCTTGTCTGCCTGCGCCCACAGCGCCTGTGCCTTCGCCGGGTCGGTCTCCGCCGTGGCCTGCTCGATGAGCGCGTCGACCTCGGGCTGCGAGTAGCGGGCGCTGTTGTAGCCACCGCCGCCGATCTCGCTGGATGCGAACAGCGGCTGGATGTTGCCGTTGGCGCTGGGGAAGTCCGGCTGCCAGCTGGCGACGGTCAGGTCGTAGTCACCCTTGTCACCACTCACCTCGGCGGTCCAGGCCTCCTCGTCCACCGGCTTGATGGTCACCGCGATACCCACGCGCTGCAGTCCCTGCTGGATGGCCTGGGACTTGGCGAGGTTCGGCTGGTCGTTCTCGGACAGCAGCGTGAGCTTCAGGCCGCTCTGCCCCGCCTCGCCGAGCAGTTGCTTGGCCTTGGCGACGTCGCCCGACGGGTCGGCGGGGTAGAGGTTGTAGTCGACCCGCCCGGCAACGCCGGGGGTGATCAACGTGCTGGCCAGGTCGCCACCGATGGCACCGCCGGAGGCGACCTGGTAGGCGCGCTTGTCCACGGCGTACTGGATGGCCTGGCGGACCTTGACGTCCTTCAACGGCCCTCGCTGGGTGTTGAGCGCCAGGTACGACAGCGCTCCGGCGTCCGAGGTGACCAGCCGCTGCTTCGCGCTGGCGTTCTGCTCGATCTGCGCGAGCTGGGCGGGCGCAACGAAGCCGGCGCCGAAGGCGGAGCGGTCGTCACCGGAGTCGGCGATCAGCCGCTGCGATTGGACCGTGGTGTCCTGGCCGAGCTGGAAGACGACGTTGTCGGGTCCGGCGGTGCGGACCTGGTCGGTCGCCGCGTCCCAGTTCGGGTTGCGGGAGAGCTTGACCGAGACACCCTGCTGGTACGACTCCACCTGGTAGGGGCCGGACGCGACAGGAGTCTGGCTGTACTTCTTCGGGTCGTCCTTCGCCTTCGGAACGGGGGCGAACGCCGGCATGGAGGCGATCCACGGCCAGTCGCCGTACGCCGTCTTGAGGTGGAAGACGATGGTCTTCGCGTCGGGGGTCTCGACGGAGGCCAGGTCCGCTCCGGAGTACGGCCCCTTGTACTCGGTGCCGCCCACGAGCAGGCTCTTGTGGTAGCCGAGGCCGCCGGAGAGTTCGGGCGCGAAGGAGCGCTCGATGCCGTACTTGACGTCGGCGGCGGTGATCGCAGCGCCGTCGGCGTACTTGAGACCGTCCTTCAGGGTGAAGGTCCAGGTCTTGCCGCCGTCGGTGGTCTTACCGGTGTCCGTCGCCAGATCGGGGACCACCTGCGCCGGCTTGCCCGGCTGGACCTCCCAGGTGGTGAGCCGGCGCAGGACCAGGCCCAGGGTGGTGATCGCCAGGTTCTGGCTCTTCGCGGGGTCGAAGTTGATGTCGCTGGCGGCGTTGAGGATGGTCAAAGTCCCACCCTTCTCGGTGCCCCCGGTCGATCCGCCGGCGTCCGGCGTGACGTCCGGGTTCGCGTTGCATCCGGTCAGGGCGAGTACGACTGCGAGCGCGAGCGCGCTGCGTCTTTTCATCAGTGCCTTACCTTTCGATGATTGGCGCATCAGGGCGCCGCTCTTGGGTCGAGGACGCCGTAGACCAGGTCCACGAGGAAGTTCGCGAGGATGATGAGGAACGCGGAGAAGAGAGTGACCCCGATGATCAGCGGAAGGTCGACGTTGCCGACCGCGTCCAGCAGCAGGGCGCCCAGGCCGGGCATGCTGAAGACCCGCTCGGCGATGACCGCGCCGCCGAGCAGCGACCCGAGGTCGATGCCGAAGACGGTGACCACCGGGATGAGGACGTTGCGCAGGGCGTGCCGGCCGACGACCCGCCGTTCGCGCAGCCCTTTGGCGCGGGCCGTGCGGATGTAGTCCTCGCCCAGCACGTCGAGCATCTGACCTCGGGTCAGCCGGGCGTAGACCGCCGCGGAGATCAGGGCGAGCACACACCAGGGCAGCACCAGGTGCCACAGCCAGCCCACCGGATCCTCGGTCAGCGGCACGTACCCGTTGACCGGCACCATGTTGAGGGTGAAGCCGAACAGCAGGATGCCGAGCAGACCGACCAGGTAGCTGGGAGCGGAGACACCGATCGTGGAGAACGTCATCGCTGCCCGGTCGATCGCGGTGCCCCTGCGGACGGCCGAGATGACTCCGGTGCCGACGCCGATGATCAGCCAAAGCACGGCGGCGCCGACGGCGATGGAGAAGGTGACCGGGATGCGTTCCAGGATGAGGTGGGTGACCGATTCGTTGAGCTGGAAGGAGTACCCGAAGCAGGGCGCCGCGCAGTGCACGGCGGCAGCTCCGGAGCCGAAGGTGCGGCCGGTGACGATCCCGCCGAGGAAGGCCAGATACTGCTGCACCCAGGGCTGGTCGTAGCCCATGAAGGCGCGCGCGTCGGCGAGCCGTTCGGGTGTGCAGGGTCGACCGCAGGAGAGCTGCGCCGGGTCGCTGGGCAGCAGGACGAACACCGCGTACGTGATCAGACTGATCACGAGCAGGGTGGCGATCATGCTGACGAGGCGTCCGGAGACCAGACGGAGGAGTCTCATCGCCGCAGCCCTCGCGTCTTCGGGTCGAATGCGTCGCGCAGGCCGTCGCCGAGCAGGTTGAAGGCGAGCGTCGCGAGGAAGAGCGCCCCGCCGGGAAAGACGAGGAACATTGGGTCGGTCTGGACCCAGCCGATCGCGTCGCCGATCGAGCGGCCCCACGCGGGGGTCGGCGGCGGCACCCCGACACCGAGGAAGGAGAGCGCGGCCTCAGCCCCGATCATCGAAGGGATCATGATCGTGGAGTAGACGATGATCGTGGCGGTGAGGTTGGGGAGTAGTTGCCGCACGAGCACGTGCCATCCACCCGCACCGAGTGCGACCGAGGCCACCACGAATGTGCGCCGCTTCAACGCCAGCGTCTGACCACGGACCACCCGCGCGATCGAGGGCCAGCTGAAGATCGCGAGGACGCCGACGAGGAGCAGTGGCTTCGGGAGGCTGGTCGGCGCGATGGCGCCGAGCGCGATCACGAAGATCAGGTACGGGAAACCGAGCAGCACGTCGATGGTCCGGGTGACGACGCGGTCGTACCAGCCGCCGTAGAAGCCGGCGGTGAGGCCGACGACCACTCCGAGCAGCACCGAGACGGCGGTGGCCCCGGCACCGACGAGGATGGAGGTGCGGGCACCGTGGACCACGATCGCGAACAGGTCCCGTCCGGTCATCGGCTCCACCCCGAACCAGTGCTGGGCGCTGATTCCGCCGCCGAAGCCCTTCGGCGCCCCGGAGTCCGACAGGGCGTCAAGGTCGTACGTGTAGGGGTCCTGACCCGCTATCGCGCTGAGCAGTGGGGCGGCGGCCGCGGCGACGAGGAAGAAGGCCACGCCGCCGGCTCCGCCCAGCGCCCAACGATCGGCGGCCAGACGGCGCCAGAGGTGGCGGGCAGTTGTGCTGCGGGCCTGGCTCGGTGGTCGGGTCGGAGCCGGCGGCGCGAGATGAGTGTCGGCGGACACGTTGGTTCCTTACGGGGTCCAGGGATGGGTGGGCCGGGGATCTCAGCGCTCCCGACAGCACTTCCTGCCCACGCTGACCCCTCTCGGTGCTCGTTCCGGTAGCTGGAGACCGTTACCGGTCGATGCCACACCGCGCGGCTCGGCAGCCGCAGCGACCATGTTCCGTGAGCCGCGCCGGGAAAATCCAGGACTAGAGACCTACAACACAGACCGGATTAGTAGGGAATTGTTGAGCTCCCCGCTCAACCTGGCCGGTCCACGTCAGCGGCTGGGGTGCCACCCGAGCACGGGGCCAAGCCGGGTCGCCATGTCGGTGAGGATCTGCGCGTAGTCGGCCGGCGTGAAGGTGAAGGGCAGGGCGAACGCAACCTCGTCGACCTCGCGGAACGCGACATTGTCGAGCAGCCGTTCGGCGATCAGCTCCGACGGGCCGGCGAGGTCGGGGGCAAACATCATCCGGGCCGGCCCCTGGGGTGACGCCGTTCGAGGCGTGCGTTGGTGGGCGTACTCCTCGTAGCGGGCACGTTGGGTCGGTGTGGCTGTGTCGGTGGGGATGACGACGAGCCCCTGCGAGACACGAGCCCGTTCGCCGTCCGGGTGGTGGGCGCGAAACGTCCGGATGTGCGAGAGCTGGATCTCGGCGAAGTCGGTTGACTCCTCGGCCTTGACCACGCTGCTGGTGAGCAGGTTCATGCCCTGCTCGCCGGCCCAGCGAGCGGAGCTGAGGCTGCCGGCGCCGTACCACATCCGGGCGGCCAGGCCGGGGGAGTGCGGTTGCACTCGGCGGGAAAACTGCTCGAAACCCTCGGAGCCCTCGACGTCGCTGGCCGGCTCGCCGCGAACGAGGTCGAGCAGCCGTCGTACCCGCGTGTAGCTGAAATCCTCCGCCTCGGCGGTGTCCGGGTAGAGCGAACGGCGGACCCGGTCGTAGTGCATCGGTGGGCCGACGCTCACCCCGGGGTTGAGGCGCCCGCCGGAGAGGATGTCGACAGTGGCCAGGTCCTCGGCCAGCCGCAGTGGGTTCTCCCAGCCGAGCGGGATGACCGCGGTGCCGAGCTCGATGTGCCGGGTCCGCTGTGAGGCCGCCGCCAGGACGGCGATCGGTGAGGAGATGCCGTACTGGAGGTGGCGGTGGCGTACCCAGGTGCTGTCGAAGCCGAGTTGCTCGCCCAACTCGATGAGCTGGAGTGAACGGTGACCTCTTCCTTCCGTGGCGGAAGACGCGTGCGGAGGTGCCGGCCGGTGCAGGTGAGGTGTATGTCGCGCGCGATGCGGAGATGGAGCGGCGCTGGGACGATGTCGGGTATTCGCTCATGGAACACGCTGAGGGACCGTTCTCGGTGCTCTACGAGTTTGCCAGCCAGCCTGCGGTCGAGATTCAGCTCCATGAGGACCCCTGCGAACGAAGGGGTTTCGGCTTCGAGCCGTACCCCGCCACGCTGGTCACCGTCGGCTTGTCGCTCGTCACCATCGTGACGCCGGACGCGGACAGCCCCTTCAGCCGAGGGTTACTCAACGCCCTCAAGCAGGCGCTGATCAGTCAGACACATCGCTGATCTTCCCGCTGCCACCCGCTCGACGCCCTCCTGCCGGCTCGTGTGCGCGAATCTGCCGAGAGGCGGATTCGCGTTGCATGCTGCAATGCTCGTGGGGAAAGATCATGTTCATGACGTACTGGAAGGGCGCCCCGCGCCTCGCAGAGTGAAGGGCCCGGCGCTGGTGTCGCCGCTGGGCGACTGGGGATGGCTGGAAGCGGGCGTCGTCTCGGGTGATGTTCTTGTTCCTGGCAGCGATGTGCGGTCACACATTTGGTATTGGGTCGAGGCTGACCGGGACGGATTGGTGACTCGTCGCCTGCTGACCTTCACGACCGACCGCCGCCTGTCGGCCCGGCGGATCATCTTCGAGTTGCTGCACCAGCTGTGCTTCGAGAATTCCCACTGGCCTCCGGTGGCAGACGCCGCCGAGTCGGCCCTGAATGACGTGGATCCGCAGGTGCGGCGCACTGCGGCGACGTTACTGGTGGGCACCGTTGAACCTGATCGGGCCTTGTCGGCTTTGGCCGCCTCGACTGATCCGGTCGTCCGGATCGCCCTCGTGGATGCCATACCCTGGAGCTGGGTCGCGCAGCATCAAGCCATCCTGGAACGCCTACGGTCGGATCTTGTTCCGGCCATCCGGCTACTGGCCAATATCGCAGTGTTCAGCAGAGACGACCCGGTGGCCTGGCCGGCGCTGGACGCCGCGGTCCTCGCCGACCTCGAGTCGTGCGCGGGAGTCCTGAACGGGCCAGGATCCCGTCTTGAGGAGACCGGCGGCGAGCGCTGGGCACGGGCACTGACCGGCTTCGATCGGGAGCAGGACTGCTACGCCTGGGCGGAACGGTTGGCAAACCGGTCCGAGAGCCCAGAGGTCAGGCTCGAAGGCGTACGGATGGCGCTCGCGGCGATGCGTGAGTGGCGCGGCGCGCCCGCGCGGGTGACGCCGATGTTGACTGGCCTCCTGCAGGACGAAATTTCCGAGGTACGGTCGGCGGCGCTGCACACGTTGGCGGCCTCATTGACCGCGTCCCGTATCGCCGACGACGAGCTCGCCGTGCTGTTGGATGATCCTGAGTTCGGTGCGGTGGCCGCTACCGCGCTGGGCAGCGTTGGCGACCACCGAGCCGTGCCGCATCTGGTAAGGCTGATGCTTTCCGACAGTGACGAGCCGCGCCTGGCTGAGGCGTTCAAGGCGGTTGCCCGGGCGGGCGCCGATCCGCACGCGCCGGTGGCCGCCGCCCGGCAGATCCTGGCCGCGTTGCCGGATTCGTGCGCGCCGGCCCTGCCGATGCGGGTGCTGGCCGCGTTCGGTCCGGCTGCTGCTGCCGCGGTGCCGGAACTCATTGCCAGACTCGAAGGGGCCGAGAACGACACTCCGGACTGTGCGATCTACGTTCTGGGACGGATCGGGCCAGCCGCCGCAGCCGCGGCAGCGTTGCTGCGGCAGTACCCGACGCAAGGCGCGACGCTAGCCCTTCTCAAAGTCACATCGGACCGGGCGGTCGCCGACCAGTATCTCGCTGGCCGGCCGGAACAACCCGGCCGCCGAGACGGGATCGCGCCAGCTCTTCTGACCTGGCTGGCCGAACACGACGGACTCACCGCCCGCCAGCATAAACAACTGCGGAGCCTGTTCCAGGCTCCCGGATTCGGGCAGTTGACGTCTGCCGGCGCACTATGGCTCCACGATGGCCCCGCGGTAGCTGCTGAACTGCTGGAGGTTCTACCGGATTACCTGTCCGACGACCTGTACGGGCGCAAGGCGCTGCGAGTCCTCGCCGCGATGGGGTCGCACGCACGGCCGATACTCGACCGGCTGGATCGATTCGTGGTCTCCCGGCACCGAGCCGGGATGAATATCGGCGATTTCGACGCCGAGATGCGCGCGGACGAAATGCTGCACGCCGCCGTCATCGCCGCCCGGCAGGAGATCGCTGAGTAAATCGCCCTCGTGCCTTCGCTTCTGCCGCTGACAATGCGCGGTGATCGTGGGTGTGCTCCCCGATCGACCGATGCGGCCGCGGGAGCCGGCGCTGGTGCCAACCAAGGCACTGGGCCGGCAGCTCACGATCGGTCGGCGGTCGGCGGCCCGGTGCGAGCCCGGTTTTGGGGGGAGCAGATTGGGTGCAGGTTGGCGAAGTGGTCAGCGCGGCCGAAGTGCTCACCGATGTTGGACAGGACGGCGGGCGTTGACCTGCGGTGACGCGGCCGAGCGGTCCGGCGTGAGCTCCCTGAGAAGATCGAAGAGGTCAACCTTTGCTGGTCACCGCCTGTCCGGTGCCGGGCTGTCGTCGTGGGCCCCTCAGGCGCGATCGAAAGGGTTCGCCGCGTCGACGTACCGCTCCGGGCCGTCCGTGGTGCCGTCGGTATGGATCCCGGAAGCTGAGACTCACGTCCCACCAGCAACCTTCTGGCCAGGGCTTCTAGCTGGGAGACCTCTTCGGCGAACCCGAAGGTGTCAGCATTGGTAGCTCCGGGTCGTCAGGCAGGCGATGTTGACAGACGTGCGCACATCCCGACGTTGAGTGCGCCGCTAATTCGCTCGCCGATCAGGGCTAGCGTGTTGGCCACATTCCTCGCCGGACGAGGCGATCGAGGTGGTCGAGCAGCTTCACCTCGCTGCGAGCCAGCCCCTCACGCTCGGGCGTCGGTAGATCGGCAAGCAGGTTAGGGAGCTGCTCATTGCGTGGTACGAACACCATGCTGCCGGAGCGCTCGCGGCAGGTCGAGCACCAAGCCAAGCCGACGCAGCGCTCGTAGGATCTATCGGAGGGCGGGTTAAAGCGGTATCTGTAGGAGTAGATCTCGCCAGCCGGCCCCGCAAACGCCCCGACGTGCTGATCACGGACAAGGGCTACGCCCACGACTCCACCCGGCGAGCCCTGCGTTCACGCGGCATTCGCGCGTCATCCCCCGAACGTTGCGACCAGGTCGCTTGCCGGGCCGCCAAGGGCAGCAACGGCGGGTGGCCACCGGCCTTCGACAAGGGTGATCTACCGCAAGCCCAACGTCGTGGAACGCTGCTTCAACCGGCTCAGACAGTAGCGCGACCTGGCCATCCGCTACGCCGAACGCGCATCCCCCTACCGATCCAACCTCGTCCTCGTCGCCGCCAGCGTCTGGCTTCCGTGATCGACAGGACAGGCACCTAGGTAGCAGCCGTACCCCCGGGTTTCTTCGCCGCAGTTCTGCGCCCGAAGTGCGCTCCCGGCAAGGACGAAGTGCCTCAAGATCGTGCATGACTACGCCGCGCCGCCCGGACATCGTCCGACACTGCGTCCGGGATCGCCCACCCGCACACCATCATCCTGGCAGGGTGACCATCAGCTCCTTGCCGGGCAACGCCTTCACCGAGTTTCGAGATCCTTTCAGCCGGCACCTTCGGCGTCACGGCTCCGCTCAACCGCTGGCTCCCCGCGTCGGCCAGGGACCCCAACCGCACGGGCGAACCGTCAACTTCGCGACACTCGGAGCGCGGGCGAAGAATTGCTACTCGCTGATTGCCGTTCACCACGCCTACGATCCGCACAGGTCTGAACTTCTCCCGCGACATTGCTTAAGAATTGTGATCGTATTTCACTTCCCGCACGCGGCAGGCGGCGTAATAGCTGCTGCAAAAAGCTGCGGCGTAAGGAATCCGTGGACCCATTTCGGCTTTCGAGGAAAGGTGGCGCGGCATGTCGCTCTCACGTCGTTTCCGAATGTCGACGGCCGCCGCCGCGGTGGCCCTGCTGACCGCCGGTGTGCTGGTCCTGACGCCGGGCACCTCGCTGGCGGTGGGGTCCACGCTGTTCAATCAGCCCTTCCACAACAACACCGCGAACGGCGTCGGCGCGGTCATGCTGCCCGACACGTCGCTCGTACCCGGAAGCAACGTCGCGTGCCTCACCGCAGCCGGAAACTCGACCATCGGCCCGCTGTTGAGCTGTCCGACGTCCACCGATGCGCAGGGCGCCGGGAAGTTGCGGTTCACCTCGGCCACGGCCAACCAGATCGGCGGTGTGTTCAGCGCGGTCAGTGTGCCGACGTCGCAGGGCTTGGACATCACCTTCAACACTTACCAGTACGGCGGCAATGCCGACGGGCTGGCCTTCGTGCTGGCCGCAGTGGACCCCGCCAACCCCCGCTCGCCGGCGGTCATGGGGCGTGGCGGAGGGTCTCTGGGCTATTCCGCGGCCTTCAACGGCAACACCCTGGGCTTGTCCAACGGCTATCTGGGTATCGGCTTCGATGTCTTCGGCAACTTCAGCAGCAGCAGCTATCAGGGCAGCGGTTGCACCAACCCGCCCTACATCTCGACGACGGGAAGGGTGCCCGGGCAGGTGGTCGTGCGTGGACCGGGCCGCGACAGGGTGGGCTACTGCGCGGTCAACAGCACCGCGACGACCACCGCGTCGCCGCCGTTGGCGCTGGGTGCGGCGACCCGGGCTGCCTCGCAGGTACCGGTCCAGGTCGTGATCAATCCGACGGGCGCCGCCTTCACCACCGGCTCCGGTATCAGCGTGCCGGCCGGCGAGTACCGGGTCCGGTTCACGCCGGTAGGTGGGGCGGCGGTCACCCTGTCGGGGGTCCTGCCAACCGTCGCGGCCAGTTTCTACCCGTCGCCCACGTGGGTGAATGCGAACGGGATCCCGAGGCAGCTCGCCTTCGGCTGGGTCGCCTCCACCGGTTCGGTGTCCGCCTTCCACGAGATCGACAATGCCGCGGCGACCACCTTCACCGCGGTGCCGGATCTGAACGTGACGCAGACCAGCTACACCGGACCCGCGCCGCAGCCAGGTGACCCGGTCAATTACTCGGTCACCGCCGGAGTCGACCCCGGCGTGGCCGAGACCGCACCGATCTCGGTGACGCAGACGGCGCCGACCGGTGTGGTTCCACTCGGCGCCTTCGGCAGCGGCTGGGTCTGCGGAACCCCGGTCGGACAGACCATCACCTGCCTCAACAACAACGGACCCTTCGCCGCGGGCAGTTCCCTGCCGCCGATCTCGGTGGTGGCCATCGTCACCGGAGCCGGAGTGACGCCCGCCCTGATCCAGACCGCGACGGTCGCGACCTCGTCATCCAACGACGCCAACCCGGGGTACTCCTCGTCCACCACCCCGGTCGCCCCACCCCCGACACCCAGCGGAATTACCGTGACGCCGGCGCTTAGCTCCGTCGCCGGGGGCATCCCGGTCACCGTCGGCGGCACCAACATCGCCGGTGCGACGGCGATCGAGATCGGCACCACCGCCGAACAGCAGGCCGGTACCCCGGTGACCCTGCTGCCCTGCCAGTCCGGGCCCGCCGCCGGTTGCTTCACCGTCAACGGCAACGGGACGCTGGCCGTCTCGTCTATGCCCGCGCGCGCCTCGGCCGGTACGGTCAACGTCACCGTCGTCACCCGCGGCGTCGCTGCCTCGACCAGCTACGTCTACGCCTCCGCGCCGGCAGCACCAGCGGCGCCGACCGCGACGGCCGGCATCACCAGCGCCACCGTGAGCTGGACCGCGCCCGCTGACAACGGCAGCCCGATCACCGGCTATGTGGTCACACCGATCCGCAACGGGACAGCCCAGGCCACCCAATCGTTCGACGCGAGCACGACCACCCGCACCCTGACCGGTTTGACCGCCGGCGCGTCGTACACCTTCCGCGTCGCCGCGGTGAACGCCTTCGGCACCGGCGCGAACAGCCCGCCCTCGAATGCCGTCATCCCCTACACCGTTCCCGCTGCGCCGACCATCACGGCGGTCAGCGCCGGAAGCAACGCCGCCACCCTGAGCTGGAACGCCCCCAGCAACGGCGGTTCGGCGATCACCAGCTACGTGGTCACCCCCTACATCGTTGGGGTCCCCCAGCCGGCGCAGACCTTCCCCAGCGGGTCGACCACCCGCACCATCACCGGACTGACCGCCGGAACGACATACACATTCCGGGTCGCCGCAACCAACGCCGCCGGCACGGGCCCGGCCTCCGCCGCATCCGCGCCGATCACCATCAACGCCTCGCCCAGCCTGAACTTCCCACCGCCGCCGCCCGGTGAGGTCGGCGCCGCCTACAGCGAACAGCTCACCGTCACCGGTGGCACCGCACCGTTCGCCTGGTCGATCAGCGCCGGCTCGCTACCGCCCGGGGTGACGCTGAACCCCTTCACCGGACTGCTCTCGGGCACTCCCACGACTGCCGGCAGTTTCTCGTTCACCGTCCAGGTCGCCGACGCCAGTGACCTCACCGCGAGCCGGGCCGCCACGATCGTGATCGCGCCACCGCCCACCCTGACGTTCCCGCCGCCGCCGGCTGGTGAGGTCAACGTGGTCTACAGCGAACAGCTCACTGTCACCGGCGGCACCGGACCCTTCACCTGGTCGATCAGCGCAGGGGCGCTGCCGCCCGGCCTGTCCCTCAACACCAGCACCGGTCTGCTCTCCGGCATCCCCAGCGCCGCCGGCACCTTCTCGTTCACCGTCCGGATCGTCGATTCGTTCGGGCAGAGCGACACCCGACCGGCGACCCTGGTCATCCGCCAGACGGCCACTCTGGCGCTGACCTCCTCGACGACCACCGCCACCTTCGGCACCCCGGTCACCTTCACCGCCACCGCAGGGCCGGCACCGGCCACCGGAACGGTGACCTTCACCGCCGTCTCCAGCACCGGGAACACCGTCACGCTGGGCACCGTGCCACTGTCGGGCAACGTCGCCGTACTCACCGTCGCCCTGCCGGCCTTCAACACGAACACGGTCACCGCCCGCTACGGCGGTGACGCCACCCATGGCACCGCCACGTCGAACTCCATCGCTGTGCAGGTCTCCGCGATCCTCGGGGAACTGATCATCGACCAGTTCCGGTTCTCTGGTCCCGGCGGGGCCACTGACCAGTACGTCCAGCTCTACAACACCGGAGCCGCGATACCGCTGGCCGGCTTCACCATCGCGTCCGCCACCGGGGCGTCGCTGACCCTGCCGCAGGACGCTCCCACCCTGCCCACGGGACGGTCCTACCTGGTCGCCGCCACCGGGTACTCGCTCAACACCGTGGCCAGCCCGGACCTGAACACCGGCAGCCTCGGCGGCGGTGGCCTGAAGATCAGCGCACCGGACGCGGCCGCCACGGTCACCGACGCCGTCGGCTCCACCGGCGCCGGCTTCTACTCCGGTACCCCACTACCGACCCTGACCGGTGTCCCCACCAACCAGTACGCCTGGCAGAGACTCACGACCGCCGGCCGACCCGCCAACACCCAGAACAACAATGCCGACTTCAAGCTGATCTCCACCACGGCAACGCCGGTTGGCGGGGTTCCGTCCGCCCTCGGCGCTCCGTCACCGCAGAACACCGGATCGCCCTACCAACAGAACGCGGTGCTCCAGTCGACGCTGCTCGCCCCCACCGTGGCGGCCACCGCCACCCCGAACCAGACGTACGTACCGGGCACCGGCGGCAACCCCGGCACCTTGACGGTGCGCCGCACCATCACCAACCGCTCCGCCACCGCCACCATCACCACGACCCAACTGAGAATCACCAGCCTGAGCGAGGCCAACGGCGCACCCCGACCGGGCGTGCCCGTCCAACCCACCAACCCCGCGCGCCTCAGGATCGTCGCCCCGGCGACCCCCACCAGCAGCGTCACCATCCCCGGCGGCGCAACCGTCACCGTACAGAACCTGTCCGTCGACCCTCCGGCCAGCGCGCTCGGCGGCGGCCTCGGCAGCAACCTCACCGTCCCGCTGCCCGGCGGCAGCCTGGCCCCAGGTGAGTCCGTGCACGTCGCGCTGACCTTCGCCGTCGACCAGGGTGGAACGTTCTGGTTCGGCTACAACGTCGATGCGCTCAGCACCGAGCCGGGCCTCGCCAGACGAACCATGGCGACCGTGCCCGGCCATAAGACCCGCATCGCACCGCCGACCCAACGGTCCGGCGCCGCCGGCCGGATCTGAAATCCAGCCAGGCGTCTCCCCAGCTAGGAATGCACCCTCGTTGCCAATACCCAGAGAGAAATACACGGATATGCCCGTCTCTGCCATGATTGTAGGTAGCGAGCCCGAGCCCGAACTTCCTCGTGCTCACCACCGCATCGACCGCAGACATGGAACAGGGAAGCGCCAGTGAATATGCCTCGCATGATGGAAGACAACCCGCGGGCAGGGTTTCCGGTGGACCGAACGGATCACCGCTACAGCCCACCGCTCATCAAACGGCTCGGCACCCTCGCCGAACTCACCAGGGGCGGCACAGTGGGACCGGACGACGGACTGGGCGGCGCCGGCGGCGACGGGTCCCTGTGAGCGGTGGCCGCAACGCCCGCACCCGACTGTTGGCTACGTTGCTTGGGCGGATAGCCGCAGGAGAACCCGCGTGTGTAACCCTTGACAACCGGCCCCCGATCTGGCCAAAAGAAGAGGCGAAACCCCTTCACCGCGACCGAAGTGCTCACCGACGCCAGACAGAACCGAGGGCTCTGACCTTGCGGTGATGTGGCCGAGCGGTGCGGTATCGACGGGCACCGGAAACAGGTCGTCGGTTCGGCGCCACGATTCGTGGGGTACCTGCCAGAGTGGTTCATGCCCTTGAGCGCGTACCACCTCAGAACCTCGGTCGCCGTGTCCGACATTCAGAAGGCCGTGGCCTTTTACGAAGGCGCGCTGGGCCTGCGGGCGTTGCGGTCCGGCCCAAGCGCCACCATCGCCGACGGCAGCCGCGTCTATGGCTCCGGTGGCGGGCCGGCGTTGAACGTGTACCAGTCGGTCACTGCCGGGAAGACCCCGGCGACGCTGGCGACGTGGTACGTCGACGACATCGACCAGATTGTCGACGAGCTCTCCTCGTCCGGCGTCGAGTTCGTTCGCTACGAGCAGCTCGAGCACGACGCCAAGGGGATCACCGCGCGGGCCGGAGGTGGACGTATCGCGTGGTTCCAGGACCCAGACGGCAACACCTTCGCTCTCGAAGCCGACGTGTGACCTCCTGGCTCGCGATCTGCTCCGTCACCACCAGGCCGTCATCTCCGCTCAGGATCGCGGTGACCGGCGGATGCCGCCTGGACCGCCCGTACCCTGAGTTATCGGTATTCGACGATCCTGCAGGACGCCAATATCTGCCTGGTCCTTGCACCAGTTCACGAAATATTCAATGTCGCGCTGAGCGTCATCGGTGGTGGGGCAATGGGTCGTGTCGCCCCTCGGACACGAACCATAACCCCACGGTGCGCGCTGAGATCCACTGCAGCGCGCACCGTTTGCGATTTCGGTCTGGTACGTGAGTCGGAGTCCGAGTTGTCGATAGACCTCGGCTTTGTCGTTGGAGTCGGCGTCGCGCAGAACGGTGGCGATGTCGCCGAGCGCTCGGACTAGGTCGGCGATCTGGGTGCGGCTCATCCGACGTGGCTCTGTCTGCTGGGTCGTTTGGAGATCAGCTTCGGCTCGTGCCCTTTCGGCCTGGGTTTGGGTAATCCAACCGCTGACTAATACGGGATCTGCGCCGGCATCGAGGGCGGCCCGGTACTGGGCGAGCTTCGCGTCACAGGCCGCGATCGTGGCCTGAGCTGCGGCCGTCTGTGGCCTCAGTTGGTCCGTTGGCTGGGCGTCGCACATGGCGGTGATCGTTTGGTCGAGGTGGTCCGGGGTGAACGCGGATGCCAGCCACTCGTCGAGCGGGTCGGTGAGGGCGTCCTCGCGCAGGTAGACGTTGCGGGGGTGTTCGACCTCGTTGGCCAGGGCGTATTCCTGAGGGAAGCGGCAGCGGTAGTAGGCGGCGCCGTGGTTGTACTGGCCTTGCATGCGGCGCTCACAGACGGCGCAGTAGATCATCCCCCGAAAGACGTAGGGGTTGCAGGCACGGCGCTGGCGCTCCTGACGGTCGACGGCTCGCGCGCGACGGGTGAGTAGGGCCTGCGCTTGCTCGAAGGTCTCGTCATCGATCAGGGGTGGGCGGGTGATCTCCTTCGAGACCACCCACTTGTCACGGGCGTTCCAGCGCATGACCGCCGGTGTGACCCAGGGCGACGTCGTCGACGTCGAGGAGGACCTCGCCGGTGCGTTGTTTGTTCCACACCTGCCGGCCGGTGTAGCGGGGGTTGGTGAGGATGACGCGGATGGCGCTCTTGGACCAGGCGATGCCGCTGCGGTGTCTGTTGCGGGCCCGGTCGTGTGCCGAGGGGCAGGGCACGTGGTTGGCGGTGAGTCCTTCGGCGATGGCGAATAGTCCGTAGCCGGCGAGGAACTCGTCGAAGATCCGGCGGACGATGGGGGAGGTCTGGGCATCCGGGGTGAGCCCGCGGAGGTGTTTGCCGTCGGCGGCCTTCGCGGGGTTGGGGTGAGGGCCGAGATCACGCAGGGTGTAGCCGTATGGCGGGCGTCCGCCGAGGTATCGGCCTTCCAGGAGTGTCTGGGCGGCCATGGCGGTGCGGACGCGCAGCTTGATGCGGTTGCGTTCGCCTTTGCTCATGCCGCCGAAGACGGACATGACAAGTTCGTGTGCCTCGTTGTCGGGGTCGATGGGGCCGCCGATCTCGGGTACCCAGAGTTCACACCGAAGAGGTCGCTGGTTCGATACCAGCATCGCCCACTCTCAATTCGTGCAGGTCAGTAGCCCGTTGCCGGAGTAGCCGGTAACGGGCTACGCCGTATGCGCAGCTTACATTGGGAGCAGATTGGGAGCAGCGCGGCTGGCTCTGGATTCGGACCGGCATGGACCCGCCCGGCTGGCATGCCGAGCGTGTCGAGCTGGCGGTGGGGATGGCTCAGCAACGCGGTGCCCACCCCGCGGTTCTGCTACTCGGGGCTGACGGCGACGTAGGCGAGGTAGTGGTGTGGCTCGCTTGGGTGAAACGCCTCGAACACCGCGTCGAGGAGGGCGAACTTCGGCGCGTACACCCCGGTGGCCGCTTCCAGCGCTGCTGGATGCTCCCGTGAGCCCTTGGGCGGGGTTCGGGGCGCGGGTACCGGATCGCGATGATCATGGCTCGGTCAAGCCCTGCCGGAAGGCGTACGTGACGGCCTGTGCCCGGTCGCGGGCGCCGATCTTCGCGAACAGGTGGTTGATGTGACTCTTCACTGTTCCTTCGCTGACGACCAGGTGAGAGGCGATCTCGGCGTTGGACAAGCCACCGGCCATCAGTGACAGCACCTCGGCCTCGCGGGGCGTGAGACCGTCCGGGAACCTTGATCGTGGCGTCGGCTCAGTTGCGATCGCGTCGATGAGGTGGCGCTGCACGGCCGGGTCGACGACGGCGTGGTTGTCCAGGACCTGCCGCAGCGCCTCGGAGATCTGCGCACCGCTGGCGTCCTTGGTGAGGTAGCCGCGGGCGCCGGCGCGAAACGCGTCCAGCACCGATCGATCGTCCGAATACGTGGTCAGCACGACCACCTTGGTCTCGGGCACCTCGCTGCGCAGGCGACGGGTGGCCTCGATCCCGTCACACCGTGGCATGCGCAGGTCCATGAGCACGACATCCGGTCGGAGGGCCTCGGCGAGCGTGACCGCCTCGTCGCCGTCGGCGGCCGTTCCGACCACCTCGAAGCCCTTCATCAGAGCGAGCACCATGGTCAGACCCTCACGGACCACGCGCTGGTCGTCGGCGATGAGCACCCGGATCATGTCGGCACTACCAGATCGACCCGAAACCCATGATCGGTCGTGCCCGCGCTGAGCGTGCCGCCGAGCAGCTCGGCCCGCTCACGCATCCCGGTCAGCCCGTAGCCGCCCGTCTCGGCAGGGATCACGAGACCCCGGTCGGCGAAGTCCTCTACGGTCAGGCGGGTACCGGTCGATTCGTAGGCAAGACGCAGTGAGACCCGGGTCGGCGACGCATGCCGGCGCACGTTGGTAAGTGCCTCTTGCGCCACCCGGTAGAGGGCCAGACGAGCCTCCGGTCTCAGCGAGCGTGGCTCGCCGGACACCGCGAAGTCGCACGGGACGGACTGATCTTGGCTGAATTGCTCGGCCAGCGCAGCCAGCCGGTCCGGTCCGGGCAGGTCGTCGTCCCGCAGCATCCCGATGGCCCGGCGAGCTTCCTCCAGGCCGCTACGGGCGAGATGATGGGCGCGGTCGACGGCGACGGGCAGGCGCGGATCGGTCGGATCCTCAGTGATCAGCATGCGCGCCCCCTCCAGGTGCAGCAGAAGTCCCGACAGAGAGTGGGCGAGCACGTCGTGCATCTCCCGGGCCAGCCGTTGCCGCTCGGCCAAGCCCGCTGCCTCGGCCAGCGCCGCCTGGCCGGCTTCGAGCTCGGCGAGCAGCCGCTTGGTCTCGCGCTGCGACTCGGCCAGCCGGAACGCCAGGTAGAGCGCGCCGAACAGCACGGCGAACCCGGCGAGCACGGCCAGGAAGCCAAAGTCCTGCCCGGTGATCGAAGCCAGCATCTCGAGTACCACGAACGCCACGATCAACGCCGGGACGGCCACCCGGACGGGCATCAACGCGGTCGCCGCGCACAGCACCGCCACCAGCACCGCCACCGAGCCCGGACCGCTCGGCTGTACCGCGACTAACGTCACCGAACCAACCAGCATCGCCCCGACGAAGACGGCGTGCGCCGGCCGGATCGGCACCTCGGCGGTCGCGTTGCGGCCGAACACTCCGGCCACGAACACGACGGTAGCCAGTACGACGATCAGCCGCGTCCCGGTCAGCCCGAATCGGGGCTCGGCGGTGGCGGCGGCCCACACGAACCACGCCAGCATCAGCGGTGTCAGCAGCTGCATCCACCGTACGACCCGGAGACGGGTCAGCGCGGGCTCCTCGGTCTGCACCCCACAAACCTAGCGGGATGTCGCCGCAACAGCGTCGGCGCAGAGGCTGTAGACGCGTCTCCACCCTCGGGTGGAGACGGGACTTCGATCCGCGCGCCGATGCCTGACCCCAGCCCCGAGACGCAGGCTGGGCGGCATGAAAAAAGACCACCTGAACGCCGTCGTCAAGCTGCTGACCGCCTTCCTGGTGATCAGCGTGTCCACCTTCCTTGCCGTGGTGCTGATGCGCCACGACCCGGCACTTGTCACCACAGCCGTCTGGGTTCGTACGCCACTGGTCGCCGCCAGTGCGGCAGTGCTTCTTCTCTTTGCCCACCGCGCAGCCGCCGGTCACCGTTCCTCGTTCCGCCGGCTGCGCATCATCTCGGTGGTGGTGCTGGCCGCGATCATCGGTGTCGTTGCCTGGCCGGGCGCGTTCCCCACCTGGCTGCGCATCGAGCAGGCTGTGTGCGGCGCTCTGATGCTCAACGTCGTGATTCGCGCGAATCTCCGTACGGTCCGGTCGTCCATGGAGGCCACCCCACAGGAACCAACGCCCATCGCTGTCGAGCGCACGTCAGGGCCATAGCCGCGGTACGCACGCTCGTCGTGGGTAGCGGGCGTCCTCGGCGGCTTCGAGTACGAGCTTGGCCCGCACGATCGGGGCGGCTCGGTGGGAAGCAGGCACTCCAGTGCACTGAACGGCGTTCAGGGCATCAACCGTGCACAAACGGACGGGCGGGACGCAGGCGTGATCCGCGCGAAATCACCCTGTTCGTTCAGCAGATCCTCGGCTACTCGCCGCTGCGGACCGGCATTGCCTTTTTGCCGTTCGCGCTCGGGATCGTGGTGACGGCGACCGTGGCGGGCAGGGCGATGACGCGTATCCAGCCGCGGATCATCGCAGGCATCGGCACCCTGCTGGCCGCCTTTTCGATGGCGATGTTCTCACGGCTTTCGGTGGACGACGGCCCGGCCGCCGCGGCGCTGGCCGCCACCGGCGGCACCACGGTCGGCGGGAATGTCAGCTACTGGGCCAGGTGTTCCCGTACCTGATCACCATGGCCGTGGGCATGGGAATGGTGCTGGCCGGCCTCACCCCGGCCTCGCTCTACCGGTTGGCACCGCAGGACACCGGCGTCGGCTCCGGCCTGTTCAACGCCGCCCAGCAACTCGGTGGATCAGTCGGCCTCGCCGTACTCAGCAGCGTGTCCCTGCACTTCGCCGGGCAGCGCACCGAGCAGGTGATCGGCCCGATCACCACAGCGCTTCCTGGCGACCCCGAGGCCGTGGGGCGGGCGCTGTTGCAGGCGCTTGCTTGACCACCGCCGAAACCCATCCGATATCTCGCCTGGCACTACTCTCAGTGACCAGCGCCGGGCGAGCCCCGCGATGACGCGCGGCGGCTCTTCAGTGATCCCCGCCGTTGTCCTGCCCGGCCCGGCGTCCGGCGTACGCGTTGCTCCTGGCTCACCCGCAGCAGCAATGAGACGTCCTTCACTACCCCTTCCCAGCCTTGCCGCCACCCGAAGTCGTACAGCTGTCGATGGGCTGGTGACGCGCGATTCGCGTGGCCGAATCGCCGACCGAACCGCGATGAGCGAACCTCAGTGGGTCTCCGGGCTGCCACTGAACATCAGGGAGCGTCGAGGGCTGATCGTCGTATCCGCGGACAAGCAAGGCGTCTTCAAGGTGACGAAGGAAGGCTACGTCCGGCTGCCGGCGGTGGTCCGTCAATGGTGCCGCCTCGCCGCCGGCGACCGCGTACTCATCGTGGCTGAATCAGCCAGCAACCGCCTGGTGGTTCATCCGCCAGCAAGGCTCGACGAGATGATCGGACAGGCTCACGATTTGGTCTTCGGGGGCGAGCATGAGTGACGCACCGGCGAGTCGAGCTGAGGTGGACGCGGCTCGGCTCCTTCTTGGAAGGTTCCTCGATATTTTCGTCGAGATTGGCGGGAAGGCGGCACGGTGATTCTTCCCTGGGCATCTACGATGTGGCGGATCTCGTCAGTGCCTGTGGCCGGCGGTGCAGCGCGGCACTGGCAGGTCTTCGCGACCTTGGTGAGCCAGGCCCGACCGTCTCGTACCGACAGCCGCCCGTTGAGTCGCTTGGCGTCGATACCGGGAACGATGGAGAGGCGGCTCAGCGTCTCGTAGGTCAGCGGGCGAGGTTCGGCTCCACGTTCTCGGCGAGGCGGTACGTCAGGTCGCCCGCGACCGTGGGGACGTCGCGACCGGGCCTACAGGTGCAGTTTCACCCACTTGTCGCGGGTCTTTCCGTGGACGTACTCACGGGTCCGGTTTGCCGGGGGGCGTGGAGGCATTCATCGATCCATTCCGGCAGGATGCGGCGATACCTGCCGTCCCTGACCGAACGCAGTTCGCCGGGGGCAATCGTCATCTTCACCCTGGACAAGCGGTAGGGGCGCGCCTCGACTAGCCGTCCTGGGCCGGGACCTGCCCGGGTGGCAACGAATCGGGCCCGGTCACGGCCGCTACGACGTGACAGCCACCATCCAGCAGGCCGCCGGCTGGGCGATCGGCGCGGGAGAGCACGAGTACGGCACCGCGGCCCGCTGTCCCGGCCTTCTGCGGCGAGCAGCCAACTGGGGTGCCGCACGAGTCCCATGGGTGCGTCGGACATGACAGGATAGGCGCTCACGTGGAGCCCTCTCGAGGTCTGCATTCTGTCGCACGGACTTGTCTATCGATGGCTCTAGGCCTACCTCCGGCACCATCCGATACGGACCGATCTGCCCGTGTAATGGCGGATCATCTGCCATTCCTTGTTGAGATAACCTAAATGTCCTTGAGATTCCCGTAATTGCCCAGCCAGGCATCGACCCTGGTGCTCGCGGTGACCATTTGTGTACAGTCAGGACAGCGCGTCTTTCGGGGGGACAGGCGACATGTTCATCAAGCTGCTCGGGTCGCTCGAAGTGGTCCACGAACGGCGATCGCTGGATTTGGGAGGGCCACGGCAACGGATCGTTCTGGCGATGCTGGCGTTGAATGCCAATAGAGTGACGCCGGTCGACCAACTGGTGGACGCGGTGTGGGACACGGCGCCACCGTCGACGGCCCGCGGCCAGATCCAGACCTGCATCTCGGGCCTGCGCAAACTGCTGACGACAGGCGGCCCGGGCGGTGTCATCAGCACCCATCCGCACGGATACCAACTGCAGCTCACGGCGCAGGAACTGGACACCGAGCAGTTCGCCGACCTCGTCACCGAGGCACGGCGGCACGCCGCCGACGCACGTCTGGACGCCGCTGCGACGACCCTGCGGGAGGCCCTGTCCCTGTGGCGCGGGGTCGCCCTGGCCGACGTCGACAGCGACCTGGTGCGCCTCGGAGCCGCCCGGCTCGAGGACCGCTACCTCTCCACCCTGGAGGAACGGCTGCGCCTCGACCTGGCGCTCGGCCGGCACGGCGAGGTCATCGACGAACTCGGTGAACTGATCCACCGCCATCAGCTCCGCGAGCGCCTGTACGAATACCTGATGCTCGCGCTGTACCGGGCCGGCCGCCCAGCCGAGTCGCTTGAGGTGTCCCGGCGCTGCCGGGCGGTGCTCGCCGAGGAGTTGGGCATCGAGCCCGGCGGTCAGTTGCAGGATCTGGAACGCGCGATCCTCAACCGCCAGCCCCACCTGGACCAGTGGGCCCCGCCGCCGACCAAACCGCCGGGCCCCTTCTCGGGGGCGGGCTCGGTGGCCCCGCCGCCGACGCCCGCGGCGTCGGTCCCGGCGGCACCGATCTCGCCCGCGCCGGTCTCGGCCATGCCGCTCTCCGTGGCCCCGGTGTCCGCCGCGGCGGCCGGTCCGCCGCCGATGCCGGCCGAGGCCGATCAGCCCCGGGTGCCCAGCGAGCTGCCCTTCACCATCGCCGACTTCACCGGCCGCGAGGATCTGATCGACCAGATCAAGAGAGTCCTCGTCGCGCTGCCGGGCGACACCGCGTCGCCCTACTCGATGCCGATCGTGGCCATCTCCGGGGCCGGCGGCGTCGGTAAGTCGAGCCTGGCCCTGCGGGTCGCGCACGAACTGCTCGACGTGTTCCCGGGCGGGCACCTCTACGGCGACCTGCAGGGTGCCGCCGGCGGCGACACCGGCGCGGTTCTCGCCCGGTTCCTGCGCGCGCTCGGCATCCGGGGCTCGGCCATCCCGGAGGATTTGGAGGAACGCGTCCAGCTGTACCGCAGCACGGTGGCCCGCAGCAGGGTCCTGGTGGTGCTCGACGACGTCACCTCCGAGGAACAGGCGCTGCCGCTGCTGCCCGGCAGCGGCGACTGCGCGGTCATCGTGACCAGCCGGGCCCGGCTGTCCGGCCTGCCCGGCGCGGCCTGCGTGGACGTCGAGCCGTTCGAGGTCTCGCACGCCAGAGAGCTGCTCTGCAAGATCGTCGGTGCCGAGCGGGTACGCGCCGAGGACCGCGCCGCCACCGACCTGCTGCGCTTCTGCGGCGGGCTGCCGCTGGCCCTGCGCATCGCGGGCGCCCGGCTGGCCGCGCGGCCACACTGGAACATCGCGATGCTCGTCCGCCGGCTCGGCAACGAGGCCCGCCGGCTGGACGAGTTCTCGCACCGCGGGCTCGAACTGCGGGCCAGCATCAGTCTGACCTACCGCGGCCTGGGCTCCCGGGTGCAGCGGGCGTTCCGGCTGTTCGGCATGCTCGACGGGCACGACTTCCCGCCCTGGGTGGCCGCCGCGCTGATGGACACCGACCTGAGCGACGCCGGCGACCTGCTGGAGAGCCTGGTCGACGCCCGGATGCTCGACGTGGTCGAGTACCCGGGTCAGCGCACCCGCTACCGCTACCACGACCTGATCCGGGTGTACGCGCAGGAGCGGCTCGCCGAGTCGGACAACGAGGCCGGCCGCGCCGACGCGCTGCGCCGGGTGCTCGGCGGCTGGCTGTGGTTGGCCGACGAGGCGCACCGGCGGGAGTACGGCGGCGACTACACCGTGCTGCACGGCGACGCTCCCCGGTGGCGGCCCCGCACCGAGCCCGGCCGGCACGCGTACCCGGCGGACTGGTGGGAGTCGGAGAGCGACTGGTGGGAGACCGAGCGCACGGCCCTCATCGCCGCCATCCGCCAGGCCGCCGCCGCGGGACTCGACGAGCACTGCTGGGACCTGGCGCTCACGTCGGTGACCCTGTTCGAGAGCAAGGGCTATTTCGAGCTGTGGCGGGAGACGGCCGAACTCGGCCTGGACGCCACGACCCGGGCCGGCAACGAGACCGGCCGGGCGGCGATGCTCTACTCGATGGGCACACTGCACATGTTCCAGAAGCAACTGCCCGACGCCGAACGCTGCTTCGACGGCGCGATGCGGGTCTTCGAGGCGTCCGCCAACACGCACGGCCGAGGCCTGGTGCTGCGCAACCTGGCCCTGGTGCACGGGCTGCGCGGCGAGACCGCCGAGATGGTCGAGCACTACCGCGAGGCGCTGACCGCGATGCGGGCCGTCCACGACCGGATGGGTGAGGCCCAGATCCTGCGCAGCCTGGCCAAGTGGGCCATCGACGAGGGCGACCCGGAGCAGGGTTCCCGGCTGCTCGGCGAGGCGCTGGCGATCTGCCGGGAGGTGCGCTGCCTGCGCGGCGAGGCCCAGGTCACGCACCAGTACGCGCACCTGTACCAGGCGACCGGCCGGCTCGACCTGAGCGCGCAGGCCATGCGGCGGGTGCTGAGCATCGTGCGCGAGACCGGCGACCGGATCGGCGAGACGTACGCGTTGTTCGGCCTCGGCGCGGTGCGGGTGGCCGAGGGCGACGCGGAGGAGGGCGAGCGGACCCTGCTGCGGGCCCTGGCCCTGGCCCGGCAGGTCGACGAGCGGCTGGTCGAGGGCGAGGCGTTGTACGCCCTGGGCGAACTCTGCCTGACCGACGGCCGGGTCGAGGAGGCCGCCGAGCATCTCTCGGCCGCGTCCGTGCTGTTCGAGGAGCTGGGTTCGGTGCTGTGGCACGCACGCACGCTGGCCGGCATGTCCACCGTGCACCGGGCCAAGAGCGAGCTGGAGAAGGCCGCGTACGACCTGGACCGGGCCGAGCGGCTACTGGCGGGCCTCGGCTCGCGGGAGGCCGGACGCTGGCTGGAACAGGTGCGGGCCAGCCGGGAGGCGCTGCCCGCCGCACCGGGTGTGCCGACCGGCATGGGCGTGACCCCCTGAGAGGGTCACGCCCACGCGGTGTCGGCTCGGGTCAGGGCAGGCGGACCTTGACGATCTCGCCGATCCCCGGCGCGAGCGCCTGGTTGGAGAGGAACAGGTCGCGGCCGGAGACCGCGATGCCGGTCGGCGCGATCAGGCCGGCGGGCGAGAACTCGGTCCTGCTCCCGTCCCGCTCGAACCGGGTGATCTTGCCGGGGCCGGGCGGGAAGATCTCGCCGGCCGCCGACAGGGAGACTGCGAGCAGACGTCCCTTGTGGTCGAAGGCGAGGTCGGTCAGCAGGGTGAGGCCGTCGGCGTACACCGTGGGAGCCTGACCGGGCACGACCCGGTAGACCCGCGCGGTGCCCGGCACCACACTCAGCTCGGCGACGTACAGCGCACCGTCCGGACCCACCTCGACCGCGGTCGGCGCGCTGTGCAGCTGCCAGCCGTCGCCCATGTCCTTGGTCGGGAAGACCGCAAGCGTGTGCACCTTGCCGAGCGGGTCGACCCAGAGCAGCGTGTTGGCGCCGGCGTCGGCCACCGCGTAACCGCCGCGGTACGGGGTCATGCCGTACGGGTTGGACTCGATCTCGTTGCCGGGCGGCGCGCCGATTCCGCCGTCCGGGTTGGTGCGCGCCTCGTGCACGCCGAAGTCGGCACCGAGCCGCGGGGCCTGGTCGAGCCGGTCGTAGTGCAGCAGGCGGCCCATCTCGGGCCCGTTCGCGCCGAACGGGTTCAGGCCGGTCCGCTGGTCGATGCCCGAGGTGGACATCAGCACCTGAAGCTTGCCGCCGACCAGCGACAGGTCCGCCGGTCCGGTGGCATACGAGCCGTCGGTCGGTGCGCCGAGCGACGGCAGACCCTCGACGACTCGGCGGACCTCGCCGTCGCGGACTGTGGTGATCGCCCCGCTGCGGCCCAGGCACTGCTCACCCTCGGGTGTGACGATGCACTGCAGGCCGCCACCGACACCGGCCTCGGCGACCCAGATCGTGCCTCGGTCGACCGTCAGGTGACGAGGATTGTTCAGCCCGGAGGCCACGACTTCGAGCGTGGCCTGCCGGGTGTGTCCGGAGCCCCCCGCGGTCGCCGCGCTGGCGGTCGGCGCCACCATGACGGCGGCGCCGGCCAGCACCAGAAGCGACCGTCTCCCTATGTTCATCTGCTGTCCTCTCTCGGGTGTGTATTACCAGTGCATGTCCAGGTCGTGGTCGGGGCGCCGGTCGTCCCTGGCCTCGGCGGCGACGGTGGTCGACACCGCAGTGGTGGCCGAGCCGGTGAACGCCGCCTCCGCGGCGGCGAACGACAGTGCGAACAGGCCGAGCAACTTGACGGTGGAGGCGGTCTTTGCCAGCTGGATCCGCATGCCGTGTTCCTCATCTCTGCGCTGAGCGCTCCGTACCGCTGCGTTAGGACGACCAGAGCGTCACGCACCGCGTTCTCGACCGGCTTTCCATCGGTCGAGAGCGAACAAAGAGCGGGTGAAAAGACAGCCCCGGGACCCTCTTCGCGGACGACCAGGAGGGGGATGCCCGTGCTCGTCGAACGAGATCACGAACTGAACACACTCATGGAGATGCTGGACGAGGCCGCCGGGGGGACGGGTCGGGTCGCGCTGATCAGCGGCGGTCTGGCCACCGGCAAGACGGAACTGGTGCAGGCGTTCGCCGAGCGGATCACCGACCGCGACGTACTGCTGATGACCGGTGGGGGAGCGCCGGCCGAGCGGGACCTGCCGATGGGCGTGCTGTGGCAGCTGCTGCGCAGCTCCGAGGACCCCGACCTGCTGGCGCGGGCGGTAGCGCTGATGCCGGCCGATCCGACCGGCCCGGGGGTGCCGCCCGCGGTACACGGGCTCACCGCGTCACTGCTGGAGGCAGCCGCGGACCGGACGGTGGTGCTCGTCGTGGACGACCTGCACCACGTCGACGTACCGACTCTTCAGGTGCTGCTCCGCCTGCGCCGGCAGATGCGGCACGCGGCGGTGCTGATGGTGCTGACCGAGGAGGATCGGCGCGGTGCGGCCAGGACCCTGTTGCAGGCGGAGGTCGGCCGCCAGCCGCACCGCCGGCTCTCGGTGGGCACGCTCACCGCGGCGGCGACGGCCCACCTGGTGGAGCGCTGCCTCGGCACGTACGCCGCAGCGCTGGGCCCCGCCGTGCACCGGATGACCGGCGGCAACCCGCTGCTGGTGCACGCCCTGGTGGCCGACCAGCGGCGGGCCGGACGGACGGCCGGCGCCGAACCGGTGCCGGGAGCCGCGTTCCGTCAGGAGGTGGGCGACGTCCTGCACCGGGCCGGGCCGGAGGTCGCCGCTACGGCCGCCGCGGCGGCGGTGCTGGGCATGCACGCCGCCCCGGAACCGATCGGCGAGCTGCTGGACCGCAACACCAGGGCGGTGACCCTGGCGCTGGACGTGCTGCGCGACGCGGGCCTGCTGAACGCCAATCGGCTGCTGCACCCGCACCTGGAGGCCACGGTGCTGGAGGGCCTGCCGCAGGACGACCTGGTGCGGATGCACGAGTGCGCCGCCGGCCTGCTCTACCGCGACGGCGCGGACGTGCTCGCGGTGGCCCGGCACCTGATCGCCGCCGACGTGGCGCCGGTGCCGTGGGGCGGTGAGGTGCTGCGCCGGGCCGCCGACCTGGCCGGCCCGGACGACCACCGGCTGTCCGTGCGCTGCCTGGAACTCGTGTTGCGTTCCGGCCCGGACGACGAGGTCGCGGTGCGCGCCGCCCTGATGCGGCTCGCCTGGCGGGCCAACCCGTCGGCGGGCACCCCGCACCTGCCCGCCCTGCGCACCGCGCTGGCGGCCGGGCGGCTGGGCTGGCGCGACGTGGTGCCGGTGGTGCGCCACCTGCTCTGGCAGGGTGACCTGGCCGCGGCCGCGGACGTGCTGCGCGCGGCCCGGACCGCGTCCGGCCCGGCCGACCCGCACGTCCTGGCCGAGCTGCGCTTCTCGATGGAATGGCCGTACGGCCCGGCGCACGACCGGCTCCCCGCCGACGTGCGGTCCTGGCTGACCGCCCCGGACGCGTCCGGCAGTCCGCTGGCCAGGTTCGCCAGCCTGGCCCGCGGCGGCGGCTCGGCCGTGGTGGACAGCGCCGAGCACATCCTGCAGAGCTGCCTGGGCGACGTGCTGCCCGAGGTGGGCACGATGGCGCTGCTCAGCCTGGAGTGGTCGGACCGGCCGGAGCGTGCCCAGTTCTGGAGTGTGGTGCTGGCCGAGGAGGCCGCGCGCCGGGGCGCGGTGACCTGGAGCGCGCTGCTCGGCTGCGTCCGCGCCGAGCTGGCCTGGCGGCGCGGCGACCTCGCCGGGGCGGAGGGGGCCGCGAGCGCCGCCCTGGATCTGCTGCCGTCGCAGAGCTGGGGGGTGCTGGCCGGCTGGCCGCTGGCCACCATGGTGCTGGCGCGCACCGCGATGGGCCGCTTCACCGAGGCCGCCGAAACGTTGCAGCGTCCGGTTCCGGAGGCGACCGCGACGACCGTGTTCGGTGCCCGGCTGCGGCACGCGGCCGGCTGTCTCAACCTGGCCACCGGCCGTCCGCTGGCCGCGGTCGACGAGCTGGAACGGTGCGGTGCGCTGCTCAAGCAGCTCGACCTGGACCTGCCCGCCATGGTGCCGTGGCGCAGCGACCTGGGCCGGGCCTACCTGGCGGCCGGTTCCCGGCTGCGGGCCCGCGAGCTGGCCGCCGACCAGGCCGACCGGGCCGAGACCCGGACCCGCGCGCTGTCGCTGCGGGTGATGGCCGCAGCCGGTGACGTTCGCAACCGGGCGGCGCTGCTGAGTGAGGCGGTCGCGCTGCTGGAACAGTGCGGGGACCGGTTGGAACAGGCCTACGCGCTGGCCGACCTGAGCCAGGTGCGCCGCGAGATCGGTGACCTCGGCGAGGCGCGGCTGCTTCAGCGGCGGTCCCGCCAGGAACTCAAGGCCTGCCAGGCCGCCTCCCCGCCGCGCGGCGGGGAGGCGGTCGTGCCGGACCCGGTGCCGGCGGTCGAGACGGTGGTGGACGCCACCACGCTCAGCGAGGCGGAGCGCAACGTGGCCGGGCTCGCCGCCCTCGGGTACACCAACCGGCAGATCGGCCGCACGTTGTTCATCACGGTCAGCACGGTCGAACAGCACCTCACCCGGGTGTACCGCAAGCTGCGGGTCACCCGCCGTACCGACCTGCCGGCGAAGCTGCCGGCCTAACCGGCCGAGGTGCTCGCGTCGGCCTCGTGACCGTCGATCCGCGAAGCGGCCCCCGATCCCGGATGGGATCGGGGGCCGCTGTCGCGCGGTCAGGCCGGGACCGGGGCGGCCTTCAGCGGCTCCCACCAGGCCCGGTTCTCCCGGTACCAGCGGGCCGTCTCGGCCAGTCCCTGCTCGAACGGGATGCGCGGCGCGTACCCCAGCTCGCCACGGGCCTTGGCGATGTCGACCGAGTAGCGGGCGTCGTGCCCCTTGCGGTCGGGCACCCGCCGCACCATCTCGGGGCCGCTGCCCATGACGGTCAGCAGCCGGTCGGTCAGCTCCCGGTTGCTCAGCTCGGTGCCGCCCCCGATGTTGTAGATCTCGCCGGCCCGACCCCGCTCGGCCACCAGGGCGATACCCCGGCAGTGGTCGTCCACGTGCAGCCAGTCGCGCACCTGGCTGCCCTCGCCGTACAACGGCACCGACAGACCGTCGAGCAGGTTGGTCAGGAACAGCGGGACGACCTTCTCCGGGAACTGGTACGGCCCGTAGTTGTTCGAGCACCGGGTCACACACACGTTCATGCCGTGGGTGCGGTGGTACGCGCGGGCCAGCAGATCCGACGACGCCTTCGACGCCGAGTACGGCGAGTTCGGCAGCAGCGGACGATCCTCGGTCCACGATCCGGAGTCGATCGAGCCGTACACCTCGTCGGTCGAGACGTGCACGAACCGGCCGACGCCGGCGGTCAGCGCCGACTGCAACAGCACCTGGGTGCCGAGCACGTTGGTGCGGACGAACTCGTCCCCGCC
The DNA here is from genome assembly GCF_003205615.1 of Micromonospora arborensis. Taxonomy (GTDB): domain Bacteria; phylum Actinomycetota; class Actinomycetes; order Mycobacteriales; family Micromonosporaceae; genus Micromonospora; species Micromonospora arborensis. The sequence goes on from NZ_PYBV01000062.1 coordinate 54,435, forward strand.
GGCGATCGATCGGTCCACATGGGACTCCGCGGCGAAGTGCACCACCAGGTCGGTGCCGGCCATCAGACCGTCGACGACCGGGCGGTCCGCGATGTCGCCGCGTACGAAGTGGACTCGCGGATCCTCCAGCACCTCGCCCAGGTTGGCCAGGTTGCCGGCGTACGTGAGGTTGTCCAGCACCACCACGTCGCCGGCGAGGGCCGGGTAATCGCCGGCGATCAGCCGCCGCACGAAGTGCGATCCGATGAACCCGGCACCGCCGGTGATCAGGACGCGCATGCCAGCGCCTCCGTCCGGTGTTCGGCGGCGATCGTCATCAGGTACTGCCCGTACGCGGTTTTGCCCAGCCCCGCGCCGATGGCGTGACAGGCGTCGGCGTCGATCAGCCCACGGCGCAGGGCGATCTCCTCCAGGCACGCGATCCGCAGGCCCTGCCGCTGCTCCACGGTCTGCACGTACTGCCCGGCCTGGAGCAGCGAGTCGTGGGTGCCGGTGTCCAGCCAGGCGAAACCGCGGCCCAGCGTGACCAGCTTGGCCCGGCCCCGATCCAGATAGACCCGGTTCACGTCGGTGATCTCCAGCTCGCCGCGCGGCGACGGCTGGATGTTCTTGGCGATGTCGACGACCTCGTTGTCGTAGAAGTACAGCCCGGTGATCGCCATGTTGCTGCGCGGGTTCTCCGGTTTCTCCTCCAGCGAGACCAGCCGGCCGGCGCCGTCGGTCACGCCCACCCCGTAGCGGGAGGGGTCGTTGACCGGATAGCCGAACAGCACACAGCCGTCCACGTCCCGGGCGTTCTCCTGCAGCACCTCGGAGAACCGGGGGCCGTGGAAGACGTTGTCGCCGAGGATGAGCGCGGCCGGATCGTCACCGATGTGGTCGGCGCCGATCAGGAACGCGTCGGCCAGGCCGCGCGGGGTCTCCTGAACGCCGTAGGTGATGTTCAGGCCGAGCGTCGAGCCGTCGCCGAACAGGTGCTCGAACTGCGGCAGGTCCCGCGGGGTCGAGATGATCAGGATGTCGGTGATGCCGGCCAGCATCAGCACCGACAGCGGGTAGTAGATCATGGGCTTGTCGTAGACCGGCAGCAGCTGCTTGGACATCGGCAGCGTCACCGGGTGCAGGCGGGTACCGGCCCCGCCGGAGAGGATGATGCCTTTCACTTGTCGCTCCCTCGTGGATGGACCGCGCCGTCACGCGGCGGTCAGCTCCTCCAGGTGTGCCACCAGATCGCTCGTGGTGGGTCTGCTGCGGATCTCGTCGCGCAGCCGTGCCGCCCGGTCCCGGTACGCCGGGTCGGACACCAGTGACCGCACCGCTTCGCGGATGGAGGCCGGGTCGGCCAGGTCGCCCTGTAGATGCACACCCACGCCGGCGGCCGTGAGGCGTTCGGCGGTGACGGTGGTCTCGGTGGTGAACGTGATGGCGAGGTGGGGGACTCCGTAGGCGAGGGCGGTCATGGTGGTGCCGCTGCCGCCGTGGTGCACGACGGCGTCGCAGTGCTCCATCAGCAGCCGCACCGGAACCCGTTCCAGCACCCGTACGCCAGGTGGAACCGTGCCCAACGCCGCGATGTCCTCGGCGGTCGCGGTGAGGATCACCTCCAGGCCCAGGCCGGACACCGCCTCCAGGATGTCCGGCAGCAGATAGGAGTTCGGGCCGCTCATCGTGGACAGGGCCGTGGACCAGGACACGCAGACCCGACGCCGCTCCGGCGGGTCCAGCACCCAGTCCGGCACCGGCGCGGAACCGTTGTAGGGCACGAAACGCACCGGCACCCGCTTGGTGTCCACGGCCGGGGCCATCGCGTCGGGACACGGGTCGATCACGTACTCGAGGTCGTCGAGGCCGAACTCCGGCAGACCGTGGCGGGGGAACGAGCCGCTGGCGTCGTGCGGCACGCTGCGCCGGTGTGGCGGCTCGTGCGTGCCGACCGGTCCCCACAGGTGGAGCAGCGCGGGCACGCCGGTGACCCGGGCCGCCAGCAGACCCTCCAGGCTGGTCGGGTCGTGCAGCACGACGTCCGGCCGCCAGCGGCGGGCCACGTCGACCGCCGCGTCGAAACTGCGTGCGGTACGCGCCAGGAGGTCCGGTTCCACATCCCTCCGGTACGCCGCCAGGTCGAAGTCGTCGAGCGAACCCATCTCCGCCCCGGTCAGCGGATGCAGCGGAAGCCACGGGTAGCGCCAGCGACCCTCGACCGCCTCGTGGTAGTACTCCATCCGGTTGGCGACCACGATGTCCATGCCGTCGAGCACGGGGATCGGCAGCAGCCCGGCCCGGGTCAGCGGCTCGGCCTGCCCCGGCGGGCACAGCACCCGCAGCTCGTGGCCGGCCGCCTGTAGGGCCCAGCCGAGCGGCACCATCGCGGCGTAGTGGGTGGCCCAGGACGAGACGGTGAACAGGACCCGCATCGTCACCACCCGCCCGGCGCGGCGGTGACGAAGACCGGCGTGCAGCCCAACGCGAGGTGCACCCGCCCGTCCCGGTACGCGATCGGCCACGTACGACCCAGGGCGTCCACCCCCTCGGCGGCGGCCGGTCCCCAGTCCACGGTGACCGCCTCGTCCGGCTCGTCCTCGCCGCTCCACGGATCGCGGTCCAGCCAGGTCACCAGCAGCGGCGGCCGGCCCGGCCGGGACACCTCGAAGACCCGGTGCCCCTCCCGGCTGCCGGCCCGCGACAGCACCTCGTCGGCGCCGGTCAGCTCACCGGCGACAAGCGCGAACGCCTCCGCCGACGGGTGCCGGCGGGCGATCTCCTCGCCGTCGTGGGCCAGCAGCGCGAAGGTGCGGAACATGACGTCCATCAGCCCGTAGCGGTTGTCGAAGCCGGGTGCCTCGGGGGCGAGATGCCAGCAGGTGGTGCGGCGGATGCCGGACGAGAAGGCGAGCACGTTGCGCATCACGATCTCGCGGCGTGCCATCCGGTAGCGCTTGGCGTCCAGCTCGGGCGGGCAGTCCATCAGGAACATCTGCAGGCTCACCGGCAGCTCGTCGCGCCGCCGGTACAGCTCGGCGATGGCGGCCCGCTCGCCGTCGCGTCCGTGCGCGGCACCGGTCTGCACCGGGCCCAGCAGCACCTGCATGGCGTCCGGGAACAGCGCCGGCCACGGGCCGTTGTACTCGCCCACCACGACCGGCTTCTCGTACCCGTGCGCGCGCATCAGGTCGCGGGCGAACTCGACGTGCTCCGGGATCAGCGCGGCCGGGCCGTACAGGTGCAGGTCGAACAGATCGAAGTGATCGCGGCCGTCGCGCAGCAGCTCGTCGAAGAAGACACGCTCGTAGCCGTCCGGCGGGGTGTACGGCAGCAGGAACGGCGCGCCGCCGAGGATCACCTTCGCCGTCGGGTCGGCGTCGCGCACCGCGGCGTGCAGGGCCCGCAGGTGCGTCAGGTACTCCGGTGCGGTGCCGGCCCAGAGCTGGGCGTGGTCGGTGGGTTCGTTGTCACACTGCCAGTAGTGCACCCGGCCGCCGCAGTGCCGCACCAGCCGCCGCACGAAATCCTCGTACCGTCGGACGTCCTTGGCCGGCGACGGCGGGAGCACCCGGGTCGGCACCCGGGTGGCCCACGGGGAGCTGGAGCAGACCGTGACCCAGACCTCCTCGGTGCCGTCGAGCTGGGCCAGCAGCGCGTCGACCACGCCGAAGTTCCACTGGCCCGGCGCCGGCTCGATCTGCGACCAGTAGACGTAGACCCGCACCAGGCTGCCGTTGAGGTCACGGATCTGCGGCACGAACCGCTCCGGCTCGCCGTACACGCCGTAGGTGATGCCGCGGACGACGCCGAGCCGCAGGCCGCCGTCGTCGTGGTGGGTGGTGGTCACCGGGTGAGCCCCATTCGTTCGGATGCCAGATCTTCCAGAGCGCGGGTGAGCTCACCGGGCGGGGGGGTGGCGAGGATCTCCGCCCGGACGGCGGCGGCGCGTTCCCGGTAGACCGGGTCGCCGAGCAGGCTCGCCACCGCCTCGGTGAGGCGGTGCGGGGTGACGTCGCCGGGTTCCAGGTGGATCCCGGCCCGCCGTTCGTGCAGCTTGCGACCGAGGTCGCGCTCGTCCCACCAGGGCGCCGGGACGGTGAGGCTGGGCACGCCGTGCACCAGCACGTTGCCGAGGGTGCCGAACCCGCCGTGCTGCACGATCGCGGCGCAGGTGGGCAGCAGGTCGTTGAGCGGTACGAAGTCCACCGCGCGGACGTTGTCCGGCAGGGCGTCCACGGCGGCGAGCTGATCGGCGTTGAGCGTGGCGACCACCTCGACGTCCAGTTCGGCAAGCGCGGTCACCAGATCCACGACGGACACGAAGTCACCGCCGAGTAGCTGGCCCGAGACACCCAGCGACAGGCAGACCCGCGGCCGGGACGGGGTTTCGTGCACCCAGTCCGGAATGGTGGAGGGGCCGTTGAACGGCACGTACCGCACCGGCAGCCGCGGCACGGTCAGCGGCAGCTGCATCCAGCCCGGGGTCGGGTCGATCGTCACCTGGCCGGTCATCATCTCGCGCACGAGGTCCGGCCCCGGCGTGCCGGTGCACCCGGCGCGGGCCAGTCGGCCGCTGATCCAGTCGGTGACCGGGTCGTCGCGACGGCCCACCGGCTGCTCGGCCATCAGGCCGAGATACCGGTCGTACATCCGGGAGATGTAGTCGATGCCGAAGAGCATACGGGCGTGCGCGGCGCCGGACGCGTGCGCGGCGATCGCTCCGGCGAAGGTCAGCGCGTCCCAGATCACCAGGTGCGGCTGCCACTCCCGGGCCAGCTCCACCAGCTCGTCGAGCATCGCCTGGTCGGTGACGTAGTCGTAGTCGGCCGAGCATCCCATGGTGAAGGCACCCAGCACGTAGTTCCAGGTGAGCCGCTCCTCCCGGGTCTCGGTCATGCCGGAGGTGAGACTCTCCCAGTTGGACGCGCCGCGGTCCGCGCCGTCCTGGGCCTGCAACGAGGCCATCATGTTCAACTCGTTGCCGACCGGCACACCGGTGAAGCCGATCCGCTCGATGGTGTCCATCAGGTCGGGATGGCTGGCGATCCACACCTCGTGACCGGCGGCGCGCAGCGCGGCGAGCACCGGCACCAGGTTGAACAGGTGCGGCTTGGTGGCGAAGACGGTGGCGAGCACACGCATGACGATCTCCTCAGCCGGCCAGCTGCTCGAGGGCGGACGTGACGGCGGCGGGCGACGGGGTCGCGAGGATCTCCCGGCGTACGTCCTCGGCGTTCTCCCGGTGCCTCGGGTCGGTCAGCAGTTCGCGTACGGCGTCGGTGAGCGCGGCGGGGGTGATCCGCTCGGGTTCCAGGAGCAACCCGGCACCCCGCTCGTGCAGGTGGCGTCCCAGGTCCCGCTCGTCCCACCAGGGTGCCGGGACGGTGAGGCTCGGCACCCCGTGGGTCAGCACGTTGCCGAGGGTGCCGAACCCGCCGTGCTGCACGATCGCGGCGCAGGTGGGCAGCAGGTCGTTGAGCGGTACGAAGTCGACCACCCGCACGTTGTCCGGTAGCCGCGCGCCGTCGAGCTGGCCGGCGGTGAGCGTGGCGACCACCTCGACGTCCAGGGTGGCCAGGGCGGTCACCAACTCGACCACCGACACCTGGTCGCCGCCGAACAGGTCACGTCCGGACATGCCCAGCGACAGGCAGACCCGGGGGCGGTCGGGGCGTTCGTACACCCAGTCCGGTGCCGCCTCGCCGCCGTTGTACGGCACGAACCGCATCGGCAGCCACGGCAGGTCGAGCGGGGTCTGCATCCACGACGGGGTGGGGTCGATGCACGCCTGACCGGTCATCAGTTCGCGGTCCAGACCCGGGTGTGACTCGCAGCCGTACCGGGCCAGCCGACCGGCCAGCCACTCGGCGACCGGGTCCTCGCGGCGCTCGGCGGGCTGCTGGTCGCGCAGCCGCACGAAACCGTCGTACATCCGGGTCACGTAGTCGATGCCGAACAGCAGACGGGCGTGCGCGGCGCCACTGGCGTGCGCGGCGATCGCCCCGGAGAAGGTGAGTGCGTCCCAGATCACCAGGTCCGGCTGCCACTGCCGGGCGTAGCCGACCAGGTCGTCGAGCACCGTCTGGTCGGCGAAGAACTCGTACTCCACCGGGCAGGCGACGGTGAAGGCGCCGAGCGCGTGTTCCCAGGTCAGCTCGTCCGGCGGCAGCATCCCGCCACCGTGCGCGCGGAACGTCTGCCCGCGCGGGCCGCTGGACGAGCGGCCCATCGCCAGTTCCTCGCCGACCGGCACCGCGGTCAGCCCGGCCGCGGTGATCGCGTCGGCCAGGTCCGGCTGGCCGGCCACCCGGACGTCGTGCCCGGCCGCCCGCAGCGCCCAGGCCAGCGGCACCGCGTTGTAGAGGTGTGTCTTGACGGCGATGACGGTGATCAGGACCCGCACGGCGATCAGCTCCCGGCCGTCAGGGCGGTCAGTTCGCGGACCACGTCGTGCGGGCCCGGTGCGGCGTGCAGCTCGTCGCGGACCTCGTGCGCGCTGCGGGTGTGCGCCGGTTCGGCGAGCAGGCGGCCGAGCCGGTCGCGCAGGTTGGCGCGGCTGAGTTCGGCATGCGGCAGCAGGAACCCGGCACCGCGCCGTTCCAGCAGGGCGGCCAGTCGGGCCGCGTCCCACCAGGGGGCCGGGATGACGATGCCGGGCACGCCGTGCGTGAGTACGTTGCCGGTGGTGCCGAAGCCGCCGTGGTGGATCACCGCGGCACAGCTCGGCAGCAGTTCGTTGAGCGGTACGAAATCGACAGCGCGCACGTTGTCCGGCAGGGTCCGCACGGAGGCGAGCTGCTCGGCGTTCAGCGTGGCGATCAGCTCGATGTCGAAGTCGGCAAGCGCGTCCAGCAGGTCCGAGACGGTGGTCAGGTCGCCGGTGGACACCTGGTCGCCGCCGAAGAGTTCCCGGCCGGACACGCCCAGCGAGAGGCAGACGCGGGGCCGGGACGGCGGTTCGTGCACCCAGGTCGGGATGGTGGACGGCCCGTTGAAGGACAGATACCGCAGCGGCAGGTACGTCAGGTCGAGCGGGAGCCGCATCCAGTCCGGGGTGGGGTCGATCGTCCACTGCCCGGTCATCAGCTCGCGGGTGAGTTCCGGCCGGAACTCCGTGTCGTAGCGGGCCAGCCGGCCGGCCAGCCAGTCGGCGATCGGGTCGTCCCGGCGCTCCGGCGGTTCCGCGCCGAGCAGGGTCCGGTAGTCCTCGAGCATGCGGAACACGTAGTCCTGGCCGAACAGCAGGCGGGCGTGGGCGGCGCCGGTGACGTGCGCGGCGATGCCGCCGGCGAAGGTCAGCGCGTCCCAGATCACCAGGTCCGGCTGCCAGTCCCGGGCGAACTCGACGAGGTCGTCGACGACCTGCTGGCTGCCCAGGTACTCGTACTCCATGGAGCAGCCGATGGTGAACACGCCCAGGACGTAGTTCCAGGTCAGCCGCTCCGGATCCAGCTCGCTGAGCCCGGTGAGCCGCTGCCAGGGGGCCCCGCCGGCACTACCGCCGGAATCGGGGTCGCTCTGGAACGCGTTCGCCATCTCCAGCTCGTCCCCGACCGGCACGGCGGTGAGCCCGGTCGCCGTGATGACGTCGGCGAGATCAGGCTGGCTCGCCACGCAGACCTCGTGGCCCGCCGCGCGGAAAGCCCAGGCCAGCGGAACCATGTTGTAGAAATGCGGTTTAGCGGCGAAAACCGTGAACAGTACGCGCATGAACTGCTCCACCTGTGGGGCGACAGCGCCGGAGAATACGAATACCGAGAATAGTCAGCCGCCGTTATCTCACTAACCCCTATGTGCCCCTAACGCTTTCGCCCGGCCATCGTGACGTAAACCTCGATGCCGGTCAGCAGCTGCCGCAGGCCGAACTCCAGGTTGGGTTCGACGCTCGCGTCGTCGACGGCGGCGTCGTCGGTGCCACCGCCGGTGGCCGTACCCGGCGGCGGGCCGAAGGTGCCGGCCGCGAGCAGCGCGGCCAGGGTCGGGAAACGCGCCGGGTCGGCGACCGCGGCCAGGGCGGTGCCGAAGGTGACCGGGTCGGACTCGTCGGCCGGTGCCCGGTCGATCGAGATCCGGGCCAGGCCCTGAGCGGCGCCGCTGAGGAACAGCGCGAGCGAGACCATCTCCTCGTAGCGCAGGCCGACCCGGGAGATGGCCGACAGCAGGTCCTCGAACCAGGCCAGCTGGTTGGGGCCGATCGGGTAACCGACCTTGGCCCGCACCATCCACGGATGGGCCTGGTAACGGGCCCACAGCGCCTTGACCCACGCCTCGACCTGGGCGCGCCAGTCAGCGGACAGCGCGGTCAGGTCCGGTGGTGCGCCGGAGGCGTCGTCGAACATCGCCTCGACCAGGTGGTTCTTGCTGGGCACGTACCGGTAGAGCGACATCGCGGTGACGCCCAGCCGCTTGCCGATCTGCTGCATGGAGACCGCCTCGAGGCCCTCCTCGTCGGCGATCGCGATGGCCGTCCCGACGATCTTGTCGACGCTCAGCCCCGGTTTGGGCCCGGGTGCCCGGCCGGGCTGCCCGGTGTCGCGCCAGAGGAACTCGTAGGTGCGTGGAACCTCGCTGGTCCTGCCGTCCTGCGCCATGCCGACATCCTTCCGCGTTGACCCCCGCCGTCATCTGTGTATAGCATAAACCCATCTGCTTATGACATATGCTCGGCTCCCTCGGGCCGGGTGCCCTCCAGACCTGCGCAGAGTTAGGGAGAGCAATGAAGAGTCAATACGCGATTCAGATCAAAGACCTCAGGAAAAGGTACGGCGACGTCGAGGTGCTCAAGGGTGTCGATCTCGATGTGCGCAGGGGCACGATGCTGGCCCTGCTCGGCCCGAACGGTGCCGGCAAGACCACCGTGGTCAAGGCGCTCAGCACCCTGACCCGCCCCACCAGCGGCACCGTCACCGTCAACGGCTTCGACACCGTGCGCGACCGCAACGGCGTCCGCAGCTCGATCGGCCTGGTCAGCCAGTTCGTCGCCCTCGACTGGATGCACACCGGCCGGGAGAACCTGGTCATGATGGGCCGGTTGCAGAGGCTCAGCAAGCCCAACGCCGCCAAGCGCGCACAGCAGCTACTGGAACAGTTCGAGCTGCTCGACGCCGGCGACCGGCCCGTGAAGACGTACTCCGGGGGCATGAAGCGCCGCCTCGACCTGGCCGCCAGCCTCATCGTCACCCCGGCGGTGCTCTTCCTCGACGAGCCCACCACCGGTCTCGACCCGCGCAGCCGCCAGGTCATGTGGGACGTGATCCGGAAGATGCTCGGCTCCGGCATCACGATCCTGCTCACCACGCAGTACCTCGAAGAGGCCGACCAGCTCGCCGACGAGATCGCCGTGCTCAACGGCGGCCGGATCATCGCGCAGGGCACCGCCGAGGAACTCAAGCAGGCCGTCGGCAAGGAGCGCGTCGAGGTCGTCCTCGCCACCGACGAGGCGTTCCGGCGGGCCGGCGAGCTGATCACTGGTGAGGGCCTCCAGACCGATCCGGAGACCCGCACGATCAGCCTGGTCATCGAGGCCCCGTCGCACGTCAAGCGGGTCCTCGACCAGCTGGAACAGCACGACCTGGAACTCACGTCGTTGTCGCTGACCAAGCCCACCCTGGACGACGTCTTCTTCGCCCTCACCAAGCGCGACGGCACCCCGGTCGCACCCGCGCCGGCCGCGCACACCAGCACCGACTCCGAGGTTGGAGCCGTATTGTGACCACCGAGACCCTGACCGGCGACGACGTCGTCCTGCCGGAGAAGCGTTCCAAGCTGTACTGGGCGATCAGCGACAACATGGTCCTGATCGGCCGTCACATCCACCACCTCACGCGCAGCCCCGACCAGATGTTCACCGCGATCATGCTGCCGGCGTCGATGCTGCTGCTGTTCCGCTTCATGTTCGGCGGCGCGATCGACGTCGGGAACACCACCTACATCAACTATCTGCTTCCGGGCATCCTGGTCATCAGCGTAACGATGATCTCGGTGTCCACCACGCTCGCTGTGCAGTCCGACATGCAGGAGGGCGTGGTCGACCGCTACCGCGCCATCGCCATGATGGACTCGGCGGTGATCACCGGGCACATCGTGGCGGCGGTGTTCCGCGGCGCCATCGCCCTGGCCATCATGGTCGGCCTCGGCTACGCTGTCGGGTTCCGCCCCGACGGCTCGTTCCTCGGCTGGGTCGGCGCGATGGGCATGCTCCTGCTGTTCGCCTTCTCGCTGGCCTGGGTCGCAGCCGTGCTCGGCCTGATCGCCAAGTCCGTCGACGGCGCCAGCGGTCTCGGCCTGATCCTGATGTTCACGCCGTACGCGAGCAGCGCCTTCGTTCCGCCGGAGACCCTGACCAACGGCCTGCGCCAGTTCGTCGAGCACCAGCCGGTGACCCTGGTCGTCGACACGGTCCGCTCGCTGCTGCTCGGTCAGCCCGTCGGCAACGCCGGCTGGCAGGCGGTGGTGTGGTGGGTGGCGATCCTGCTGGTCTTCGCCCCCCTGGCCACCCGCATCTACCGCCGCCGCTTCGCCTGCCCCTCCTCCCGCCGTGTGGGCCGGTCCCCCCGGGCCCGACCGGCACCCGCCGGCCGGGTGGACGCCCCCGAACCTCCCGGCCGGCAAGAAGGGGCCGCGACCGTCATGGTCGCGGCCCCTTCGGCGTGCCGGTCATGTCGGCGCGGGCCCGGAGCCGCCACCTTCGCCACGGCCGACGAGGTCCTCGCGGTGGGCGCAGCCGGCAACCCCTATTCGTCTCGGCACCCGGTCCTGCCACCGGGGACGGCTTCGGCCCGGTCGAGCGGAGGGCTCGACCGGGCCGGAAGACCGCGGGTTCGGGGGCGGTGCTCAGACCACGTGCACGTGGGGAACGTAGAGGATCCATCTGCCGCCGGCCTCGCGGAACGCCCGCTCCTTGGCCATGATCTCCTCGGCGTGGTTCCAGGCGAACAGCAGGGCGTAATCGGGGTACGGGTCGGCGAAGACGGCCGCGGGGCGGACCGGGATGTGCGAGCCCGGGGTCAGCCGGCCGTGCTTGGCGGGGGTGGTGTCGCAGACGTAGGGGACGAGGTCGGGACCGATGCCGCAGTAGTTGGCGATGGTGGAGCTCTTGGCGGTGGCGCCGTAGGCGGCGATCGTGTGGCCCTCGGCGCGCAGGCGGTGCAGCAGCGCCACCAGCTCGGTGCGGATGCCCTGGATCTTGCGGCCGAAGGCTTCCAGGGTGGCCATGTCGGTCAGGCCCAGTTCCCGCTCCTCGGCAAGCAGTTCGGCGACCGCGGGGGTGGGGGTGCGGCGGCCGGCGCGGGCCACGGTGTAGCGGATCTGGCCGCCGTGCACCGGCAGGCGTTCCACGTCGGCCAGGACGAAGCCGAAGCGTTCGGCGAGGGCCTGGACGGCGCGGACGGTGAAGAAGAAGACGTGCTCGTCGTAGATCTGGTCGAACGCCGTGCGTTCCAGGATCTCGCCGAGGTACGGGTCCTCGAAGACGAACACGCCGTCGCTGGCGAGCAGCACGTCCAGACCCTCGAAGACGGGCCGCAGGTCCGGCACGCTGCAGATGGTGTTGGCCGAGTAGACCACGTCGGCCGGGCCGTCGGTCGCCAGGATGGCGGCGGCCGACGCGGCGTCGAAGAACGCCCGGTGCACCCGGACGGTGCCCGCGCCGGACGGCTCGACCGCGAGGTGCCGGATACCGGCCTCGCCGCAGGTGTGCAGCAGCACGCCGTCGTTGGCACCGATCTCGACCACGAACGGGTCCGGCCCGGTCAGTTCGGTCTCGATGAACCGGCGGGCGGTCTCCTCGAAGTGCTTCGTCATCACCGACGAGCCGGCCGAGTGGTACGGGTACCCCTCGTGGTGCGCGAGTTCCGGCGGCACCGACTCGATCAGCTGCACCAGCGCGCACGACTCGCACATGCCGACCGCGAGCCGGAAGAAGAACTCGTCGTCGGTGCCGTCCGGCGCGACGAACGCGGACGACAGCGGCTGGCGTTCGAAGTCGAAGAACTCCAGGAGGGCATGCTGACACACCCGGCAACGTGACATGGCAGGCAGTCTCCGTGATCGTGAGCGGGAGGCGGGGCTAGGCGCCGGACAGGCTGTGCAGACAGGCCACCAGGCTGCGGGCCTCGACGTTGACGTAGTAGCTGTGCCGCAGGAGACCGGCGAGCTGGTGCATCGGCATCCAGCGGAAGTCCGGGTGGTCGAACCGGGGGTCGTCGTCCACCTCCACCACCATGTAGCGGTTGCGCGCGTGGTAGAAACGGCCGCCCTCCTCGGAAAGCGTGACGTCGTACCGGATCCGCTCCGGCGTGGCGTCGAGCACGGCGTCCAGGAACCGGGGCCGGGCGGCCTCGGGCAGCACGTCGTAGTTGCCGGGCACGCACTGCACGGTCGGGGCGAGTTCGGCCACGTCCTTGTACCCGGGCTGGGCGATCGCCCGGACCAGCGCGTGCAGCACGCCGTCGATCCGGGTGACCAGGAAGGCGGCGACCCCGACGCCCTGCGGGCGGATCATCGGCTGGCTCCACTCGGCGACCTCCCGGCCGCCGGCCTTGACGTGTACGCCGATGACCTCGAAGAACCGTCCGCTCTCGTGGGCGATCGCCGCCGGGTCGCGCTGCCAGCCGGGCAGGTCGCGCAGCGGCACCGGCCGGGTCAGCACCTCGGTTCGGGTGCGGACGTCGGTGAGCCACGCGAGGATCTGCCGGGTGGTGTGCCGGGCGCCGTGCCCGGCCCGGAACGAGCGCAGCAGCGCCGCCCGGAAGTCGTCGCCCGGCGGCGTGGCGAGCGGTTCCGCGCCGTCGAACGGCAGGCAGGCCAGGACCGTCCGCGAGTCCATGTTGATGATGTCGTCGAGGGCGAGCAGTTCGTGCACCTGGCCGATGGTCAGCCAGCAGAACTCGTCGAGTGTCTCGACCTCGTCGGTCACCTCGATGACCATGTTGCGGTTGCGCTTCTGGTAGAACCACGACCCCTGCTCGGACTGCCGGACGTCGGCCAGGATGGTGTGCCCGGTCAGGTCGCGGAAGTATTCGAGGTACGGCACCGGGCGTCCGCGGTGCACGCCCGTGTAGTTGCTGCGGGTCGCCTGGACGGTGGGCGAGAGCTGGAGCCCGTTGCAGTTGCCGGGCTCCACCTTCGCCTGCATCAGACAGTGCAGCACGCCGTCGAACTTCTTCACCAGGATGCCGAGGATGCCGACCTCGGGCTGGTCGATGATGGGTTGGCTCCACCGGGGAACCGGCCCCTCCGGGGACTGGATGTCCAGTCCGTGAACGGAGTAGAACCGGCCGGAGGAGTGCCGCAGGTTCCCGGTGTCCGGGTCGGTGAGCCAGCCCTGCATGTCGTCGAGCGGGACGCGGTCCACGTCGGTGAACGACCGGTCGCGCAGCGGGGTGAACCAGTCGAAGAACGTGGAGAGCTGAGTGAGTGAGCTCTCCCGCGAAGTCACCGACTCGGCGATCCGGAGGTGTGCGGTCGACTCGTCCAGGTCCGGCGAGGCCGGGGGAGTGTGGAGAACAGTCATGGGAGGGCTCCTCGTTCTACAGCGTGCGCAGGACCTCGCGGACCGCGTCGATGACCTTGTCCTGTACGTCCAGGGACAGCGACGGGTACATGGGCAGGGAGAAGATCCGGCTGGCCAGGTCCTCGGTCACCGGCAGCGAACCTGTGCCGTAGCCCAGGTGGGCGAAGCCGGTCATGGTGTGCACCGGCCAGGGGTAGCTGATGTTGAGGTGGATGTCGTACGACTTGAGCCGCTCGATGATCCGGTCGCGTTCGGGGTGCCGCACCACGTAGACGTAGTAGACGTGGTCGTTGCCCTCGGCCAGCGCCGGCAGTTCGAGTTCGGTGTCGGCCAGGCCCTCGGCGTAGCGCTGGGCGACGGCACGACGGCCGGCCACGTACGTGTCGAGCCGCCGCAGCTTGCGGCGCAGGATCTCGGCCTGCACCTCGTCCAGGCGGCTGTTGTGGCCGGGGGTCTGCACCACGTAGTAGACCTTCTCCATGCCGTAGTACCGCAGCCGGCGCAGGTTCTCGGCGACCTCGGCGTCGCTGGTGACGGTGGCGCCGCCGTCGCCGTAGGCGCCGAGCACCTTCGTGGGATAGAAGGAGAACGCGGCGGCGTCGCCCCGGCTGCCGGCGAGCCGGCCGTGGTGCCGCGCGCCGTGCGACTGGGCGCAGTCCTCGAGGATGCGCAGTCCGTGCTTGGCGGCCAGCGCCTCCAGCGGTGCCATGTCCACGCTCTGGCCGTACAGGTGCACCGGCAGCAGCACCGTGGTGCGGTCGGTGATCGCCGCCTCCACCTGGGTCACGTCCATCAGGTAGTCCTCGCGGCGCACGTCGACGAAGACGGGTGTGGCGCCGGTCCCGTCGATCGCCAGCACCGTGGGGGCGGCCGTGTTGGACACGGTGATGACCTCGTCACCGGGCCGGACGCCGAGCGCCTGGAGGCCGAGCTTGATGGCGTTGGTGCCGTTGTCGACGCCGACCGCGTGCGTCACGCCGTGGTAGGCGGCGAACTCCTCCTCGAAACCGGAAACGCTCTTGCCGAGTACGAGCTTGCCGGATCGGAACACCTGGTCGACGGCGTCGAGGATGTCGTCCCGCTCGGCCTCGTACTCCGCCCGGTAGTCCCATACCAATGTGGACATCTAGTCTCCACCCAATCTCTCTGGCTCTTCTGGTGTCAGAACTCAACCGGGCAGCGCGCGATGCTGCGCACCACCGGGGACCTCATGCGGCGGACGACGTCTCCGCCCTGTCGCAGACCCGGCGCGGCGGCGGCCAGCCGGCGCAGCGCCTCGGCGGCGAGCAGCCCCGCCGGTGCGGCCACGAAACCGGCGTTGGTGCCGGGCGACGTCGACAGATGCCCGGCCGGGGGCCGGGTGATGTCGAACCGATCGGGGTCGGTGAACACCGACGGGTCCCGGTTCGCGCCGTCGACGAGCACCACGACCTGATCACCCTTCGGCACCGCCTGGCCGCCCAGCTCCACCGGCGCGGCGGCGATACGGCTCTCGATCCGAATCGGCGGCTCGAAGCGCAGCGTCTCCTCCACCGCCGCCTCGGCGCGGCCCGGGTCGGCGCACAGGGCCCGCCACTGCTCCGGGTGGGCCAGCAGGGACAGCACCGCCGAGCAGATCAGGTTGGGTACGACTTCGGCACCGGCGACCGCGATCAGCAGGTGCGCGGCGACCGCGTCGGCCGGCTCGGCGGCGCGTTCCTTCACCAGCTCGGAGAGCAGGGCGTGCAGGGCGTCGTACGAGGCGACGAGCCGCCGGGTCATGTCCAGCGTGGGCGGGCAGAGGTGGGCGTCCAGGGCGTACCCGGCGGTGGCGCAGGCGGCGGCGAACTCGTCGCGGCGGTCGCCTGGCACTCCGAGCAGGTCGGCCAGCACGGTCAGGGTGACCGGCCGGGCGAACGAGGTCATCAGGTCGAACGGCCCGGCGGCCGGCAGCGCGGCGGCGAACGCCGCACCGGCGGCGTCGAGGTGGGCACGCACCACGTCCGGGCCGATCAGCGGCGCGGCCACCGCGGCCAGCCGCGCCCGGTCGGCGCGTTCGGCGCTCAGCAGGCCGCCGTCGACCGAGAGCACGTACTTGAGGCTGGTGCGCGAGTCGATGGAGAACACCCGTTTGCGCCGTCGCTCGGCGGCCGCGTCCCGCATTACCAGCGACGGGTGGGCGAGCGCCGCGGCGCCTGTCGCGTGGTCGGCGGTCACCCACACGTCGGGTTCGCTCTGCCGCAGCGCCGGTGCGCCGCGCAGGGCCGGGAACAGCCGGTGCGGGTCGATGCCCTGGGAACGCAGGATCAGCGCGTACGGGTCGCCGCGGTTGCCGCGCATCCACTGGATGCCGCGGGCGGCGAGCAGGTGCCGGGCCAGGTCGCTCTCGGTGACCTGACGGGGATCGATCTGGTGCTTGGTCATCGGGTCACCACGCCTGGGGGATCTGGCTGACCGGGGGCGGGAACAGGCGGTCCAGCTCGGTCAGCGTGGCGGAGTCCGGTTCGAGTTTCAGCGCGTGGATGGCCGAGTCCAGGTGCGCCATGGTGCGTGGTCCGATCACCACGCCGGTCACGCCGGGCCGCTGCAACAGCCACGCCTGCGCGAGTTCGGCCGGGTCGACGCCGAGCCCGGCGCACAGGTCCTCGTACGCCTCGACCTCCGGCCGGCGGGTCTCGATCGCCACCATGGCGCGGCCCTGGGCGGTCTTGACCGCGGTGCCGTCGGCGAGCTTGCGCAGCCCGCCGCCGAGCAGGCCGCCGTGCAGTGGCGAACACGCCAGAACGGCGGTGTCGTAGGCCTGCGCGGCAGGGATCAGTTCCAGTTCGGGTTGTCGGCTGAGCAGGTTGTAGAGGCACTGCTCGGAGACCAGGCCGAGGTGGTTGCGCAGGCGGGCCTTCTCCTGCCCGGCGACCAGGCTCCAGCCGGTGAAGTTCGACGAACCGACGTATCGGATCTTGCCCTGCTGGGTGAGCAGCTCCATCGCCTGCCACACCTCCTCCCAGGAGGCGGTGGGGTCGGCGTGGTGCATCTGGTAGACGTCGATGTAATCGGTGCGCAGCCGGCGCAGCGAGTCCTCGCACGCGGCGATGATGTGCCGCATGGACAGCCCGCGGTCGTTGGGCCAGTCGCTCATCGAGTTGCAGACCTTGCTGCCGAGCACGACCTTCTCGCGCCGGCCGCCGCCCTGGGCGAACCAGTCGCCGATGATCTCCTCGGTCAGCCCGCGGTGGACCTGCCACCCGTAGTGGTTGGCGGTGTCGAAGAAGTTGATGCCGTGTTCCAGAGCGGCGTCCATGAGTGCGTACGACTCGTCGACGGTCGTGCGTACGCCCCAGTTCAGCGTGCCCAGGCACATCGGGCTCACCCGCAACGCCGTGCGGCCCAGCCTCACGTAGTCCATCCCACACACCTCTGGTCGTCGGAATTTGGGTCCCGCCGCTCGATCACAGCGCCATCTGTCTACGGCCGCCCATCCCCCTACCGTCAACCCTTATCAATTCCGCCGAAGCATTCGGGGCCGATCGGGGCTGTGCCGGCCACGGCCGGCGGACACACTGTCGATCGCGGCCCCAGCTGACCAATGGGCTGCTCACCAGGCACGTTCGAGCACGATCGCATCGCGGGACGGAGAAGAAATGACCACTGCACTGATCATTGGTGGCGGGGTCGCGGGCCCGGTCAGCGCGCTTTCCCTACAACGGGCCGGTATCCAGTCCGTGGTTTACGAGGCCTACGACCGGACCGCCGACGGAATCGGCGCGAATCTCGTTCTCGCGGTCAACGGATATCGCGCACTGCTCGAATTGGGAGTCGGCCATCTGACCGCCGGCTTCGACATTCCGCGTTACCGCTACTTCCTCGGCAACGGCAGGGTCCTGGCCGGCGTCCGCAACGGCAATCCGCTGCCGGACGGCACCGTCGCCCGTGCCATCACCCGGTCGGACCTCTACACCGCGCTGCGGGACGAGGCGATCAACAAGGGCATCCAGATGGAGTTCGGTAAACGTCTGGTGGACGCCGAGGTCACCGGCGACGGCGTGGTGGCGTACTTCGCCGACGGCACCGAGGCCCGTGGCGACCTGCTGATCGGCGCCGACGGCGCGCACTCCGCGGTGCGCCGGATCATCGATCCGAACGCCCCCGCGCTCCGGTACGGCGGCATGGTGACCAGCAGCGGGTACGCCCGTGGCGTCGACGTGCCGGGCGAGCGGGGCACCGAGTTCATGTACCTCGGCAAGCGCGCCTTCTTCTCCTACATCCACGACGACCAGGGCGACATCTGGTGGTACGTCTCGCCGAGCTGGCCGGACGAGCCCACCCAGGCCGAGCTGGCCGCGATCACGCCGCAGCAGTGGCGGGCGCGCCTGTTGCGCATGTTCGAGAAGGACGACAGCCCGGCTGTCAAGATCATCAACGCGACCGACGAGATCACCCCGCCGCGACCGATCTACGACCTGCCCCACGTACCCCGGTGGTGCAACGAGCGGATGGTCGTCGTCGGCGACGCGTGCCACGCGGTGTCGCCGTCCGGCGGGCAGGGCGTCTCACTGTCCATCGAGGACGCCGTGCAGTTGGGCCGCTGCCTGCGGGACGTCACCGACATCCCACGGGCGCTCGCCCACTACGAGGAGATCCGTCGCCCCCGGGTGGAAAAGGTCGTCCACTTCGGTCGATCGGCGAGCAAGTCGATCGCGGTTCACGGGCAGGGCCGGCGCGTCGCCCGGGACCTGTTCCTGCCGATCGCCTTCAACCAGAAGGCCGCGGAGAAGGACCTGGAGAACATGTCCTGGCTCTACGACCACACGATCGATTGGGACGCACCGGTCGCCGTGGGCGTCTGAGTCGGACCTCCGGGTCCAGGGAGTACAGCCGATGCGAGTCATGTTCGCGGTCTATGCCGCCAAGACGCACTTCTACAACATGGTGCCGCTGGCGTGGGCTCTGCGGGCGGCCGGCCACGACGTCGTGGTCGCCACCCAGCCCGAGATCGCGGATGCGGTCACCCGCACCGGACTGACCGTGGCCGCCGTGGGCGACGAGCACGAGGAGGTCGAGCCCGCCGAGGCCTCCGCCCGCGGCGACCACGTGACCAGCGCCGGCACCTGGCAGAGCATCAACGCCGGGATGACCGAGACCCGGCCCGAGGCACTCACCTGGGAGTACGTGCTGGGTGCGTTCACCGTCGGGTGCTCGCTGCACTACGAGCACCTCACCGGCGGGCGGACCATGCTTGACGGGCTCGTCGAGTTCGCCCGGCACTGGCAGCCGGATCTGGTCGTCTGGGACGCGCTCAGCTACGCCGGGCCGATCGCCGCCGAGGTGACTGGTGCCGCGCACGCCCGGATGCTGTTCGGCCTGGACTACATCGGCAACATGTACCAGCACTACACCGGCCTGTTGGACGCCCAGCCGGCGGACCGGCGCGACGACCCGGTCACCGACTGGCTCACCAGCCGGGTCACCCGGTACGGCGCGGAGTTCCGGCCCGGCTCGTCGCGGGAGCTGATGACCGGGCAGTGGACCATCGACCCCACCCCGTCCTGGATGCGGTTCCCGGTCGAGCTGCCCTACCTGCCGATGCGGTACGTGCCCTACAACGGCCCGACCACCGTGCCCGGCTGGATCAACGAACGGGACGGCCGGCGCCGGGTGTGTCTCACCCTCGGCGTCACCGCCCGGGAGAACCTCGGCGGCGACCTCTTCCCGATCGACGAGATCGTGGACGCGGTCGCCGGCCTAGACGTCGAACTGATCGCCACCCTGGACGCACAGCAGCGTCAGGCGTGCGGCGACCTGCCCGCGAACGTCCGGGTGGTCGACTTCGTGCCGCTCAACGAGCTGCTGCCGACCTGCGACGTGATCATCCACCACGGCGGGTTCGGCACGCTGGGCAACGCGATCGTGCACGGGGTCCGCAACCTGATCGTGCCCGGCCGGTACTGGGACGAGATCGGCTTCGGCGAGCTGCTGGAGAGCCGCAGCGCCGGGTTGTACGTCGACCCGTACCGGCTCTCCGGCGACGCGCTCAAGAGCCGGCTGCCGGTCGAGGAACTGCGCGACCAGGTGATCCGGCTGCTGGACGACACGGCCTTCGCGGCCGGCGCCCGGACCCTGCGGGACGAGGCGCTCGCCACGCCCAGCCCGCACGACATCGTCGGTGAGCTGGAACGGCTCACCGCCCGGCACCACCGGCGTCAGCTCGCCGGCACCGCGCGCACCTAGGTCGAGCGACCGGCGCCCCCGCCGGCTGACGGAGAGGAAGACCGTGTCACAAGATCACTGGTCCGGGAAGAATATCGTGGTCACCGGTGGACTCGGGCTCATCGGCTCACACTTCGCCGAGCAACTGGTCAACGCCGGCGCGCACGTGATCCTCCCGTACCGCCGGGACAACCGCCGGGTGCTGCGCCAGCTGTCCGGCGGCAACCTGCGTCCGGTACAGGCGGATCTGCGCGACGACCGCGACCTGGAGAGGTTGTTCACCGACCCGGCCGCACCGGTCGACGCGATCATCCACTGCGCGGTGGTCTCCGGGACGATGAGCGTGCGGCTGAACCAGCCGGCGCACATCCTGGACGCCAACCTGCGCACGGTCGGCAACGTGCTGGAGTCGGCCCGCCGGCACGACGTGCCGGACGTGGTGCTGCTCAGCTCCAGCGACATCTACCTCGACCCGGGAAGCGACCCGATCCGCGAGGACGACGACTTCCGCAAGGGGATGGGCTGGTCGATCGACGGCTACTACCTGTCGAAGAACTTCGCCGAGATGATGGCCGAGGCGTACCGGGCCGAGTACGGCATCAACGTCTTCCTGCCCCGGCTCACGAGCGTGTACGGCCCGCGCGACAACTTCGAACCGGACACCGACCGGGTGGTCCCCACCATGGTCCGCAAGGTGCTCGCCGGCCAGGACATCGAGATCTGGGGCGACGGCAGCCAGACCCGCACCTACATGTACGCCGCCGACCTGGTGCGCGCCACGCTCGCGATGGTCGAGGCGAACAAGTACCCGACGCTCAACATCGGCACCACCGAGACCGTGTCGGTGCTCCAGCTCGCCCGGATGATCTGCGCGGCGCTGGAGGTGCCCGAACGCATCCGCATCGACCTCTCCAAGTCGGGCGGTCGGCCCAGCCGCAACCTCGACATCACCGGCCTCGGCGAGATCATCGACTTCACGCCGCGATCGCTCGAGCAGGGGCTGAAAGAGACCGTCGCCTGGTACCGCGACGTGTACCAGACCCTCTGACCCCCTCAACCACCCCCGATCCGGGAGAACTCATGCGCGTGCTGGTGACCACCTCCGCGATCAACTCGCACCTCTACAACCTCGTGCCGATGGCCTGGGCACTGCGCGCCGCCGGCCACGAGGTCTGCGTCGCCACCCAGCCCAACCTTCTCGAGGCGACCAAGAAGACCGGCCTCACCGCGGTCGCGGTCGGCGAGGCGCTGGCCACCGCCCGCGGCAACCTGGACACCTCGGACACCCCGTACGGGCTGGGCGTGGACATCACCGAGACCGACCCGGCGAAACTCACCCTGCCGTACGTGCGGGAGGTGTTCACCGCGTACACGTCCGTGGTGTGCGAGTACATGGCCGGCGACGACATGCTCGGCGACCTGGTCTCGTTCGCCAAGGTCTGGAAGCCCGACCTGGTGCTGTGGGACGCGCACAACTACGCCGCCCCGGTCGCCGCCCGCGCTCTCGGCCTGCCGCACGTGCGGATCGTGCCCGCCCCCGACCACTGGGCCCGGATGCGTGCGGTGTTCCACCGGCTCGGCGGCGCGGACGGCGCGGACCCGCTGGCCGACTACCTGGGTGGCAAGCTCGCCCGGTACGGCCACGAGTTCGACGAGGAGATGGTCGTCGGCCAGGCCACCCTGGAACCCATCCCGGCCTGGCTACGGGTCGACGCCCCAGTGGACTACCGACCGGTGCGGCACGTGCCGTACAGCGGGCCCAGCGTGATCCCGGCCTGGCTGCGCCGCAAGCCGAAGCGCCGCCGGGTCTGCCTCACCCTCGGCCAGACCCGCCGCGCGCTCGGCGGCGAGGACGGCGGCGACATCGGCGGCCTGCTGAGCGCCATCGCCGAACTCGACATCGAGGTCATCGCCACGCTCAACGCCGACCAGATCCCGCCCGGCACCACCATCCCGGACAACGTTCGGCTGTTCGACTACGTCCCGCTGAACGCGCTGCTGCCCAGCTGCGCCGCGGTCGTGCACTACGGCGGCATGGGCACCGTCAACGCCTCCGTCGTGCACGGCGTCCCGCAGGTCGGCATCCCCGGCAACATCTGGGGCGAGACCGGCATCATGCGCGAGGTCACCGCCAAGGGCGCCGGGCTGGTCGCGGACGGCACGAACCTGGTCGCCCAGCTCGCCCGGGTGCTGGACGACCCGGCGTACGCCGAGGCCGCCACCCAGGCGCAGAAGGAGATGCTGGCCACCCCCAGCCCCCGCGACCTGGTGCCCGAGATCGAGGCGCTCGCCGCCGCCGGGGAGAAGGGCCGGATCGGTGGCCGATGACCCGCGGCTGCTCGAATACCTGCGGCGGGCCACGGCCGACCTGCGGGACACCCGCCGCCGGCTGGCCGAGGCCGAGCAGCGTGAGCACGAACCGGTCGCCGTCGTCGGCATGGCGTGCCGGCTGCCCGGCGACGTGCACTCGCCGGAGGACCTGTGGCGACTCGTCGCCGCCGGTGGCGACGCGATCGGGGAGTTTCCTACCGACCGGCACTGGGACACCGAGGCCGTGTACCACCCCGAACCGGGACGGCCCGGCAGGACGTACGTGCGCCACGGCGGGTTCCTGACCGGCGCGGCCGGCTTCGACGCCGCGTTCTTCGGCATCGCCCCGCGCGAGGCGCGCGAGATGGATCCGCAGCAGCGGCAGTTGCTGGAGGTCTCGTGGGAGGCGCTGGAACACGCGGGCATCGACCCGACCGGCCTGGCCGGCAGCCGCACCGGCGTCTTCGCCGGGGTGATGTACCACGACTACGCCGAGAGCAACGCGCTCGGCAGCGCCGTGCCTGGCCGGGTCGCCTACCACCTCGGCCTGCACGGCCCGGCCCTGGCGGTCGACACCGCGTGCTCGTCGTCGCTTGTCGCCCTGCACCTCGCCGCCCGATCGTTGCGGTCCGGCGAGTGCACGCTGGCCCTGGCCGGCGGGGTCACCGTGATGGCGACCCCGGAGACCTTCATCGACTTCAGCCGGCAGCGCGGACTCGCCCCGGACGGACGTTGCAAATCGTTCTCGGACGACGCCGACGGCACCGGTTGGGCCGAGGGAGCCGCGGTGCTGGTGCTGGAACGCCTCACCGACGCGCGCCGGCTCGGGCACCGGGTGCTGGCCGTGGTGCGCGGCTCGGCGGTCAACTCCGACGGTGCCACCAGCGGCCTGTCCGCCCCGAACGGCCCGGCGCAGCGGCGCGTCATCGCCGACGCCCTGGCCGCCGCCGGCCTGCGGGCGTCCGACGTGGACGCGGTCGAGGCGCACGGCACCGGCACCGCGCTCGGTGACCCGATCGAGGCGCAGGCGCTGCTGGCGACGTACGGCCAGGACCGCGACCGGCCGCTCTGGCTGGGCTCGCTCAAGTCGAACATCGGGCACACCCAGGCCGCCGCGGGGGTCGCCGGGGTGGTCAAGATGGTGCAGGCGCTGCGGCACGGAACACTGCCGCGCACCCTGCACGTGGGTACGCCGTCGTCGCACGTGGACTGGACGGCCGGCGACGTCGCGCTGCTGACCGAGGAGCAGCCGTGGCCGGCCGGTGAGCGTCCGCGTCGCGCGGCGGTGTCGTCCTTCGGGTTCAGCGGCACCAACGCGCACCTCATCCTGGAGGAGGGCGACGACCCCGGACCGGTCCCGGCCGCGCCGCCCGCCGGCCCGCTGGTGCTGCCGGTGTCCGCCCGCACCCCGGCCGCGCTGCGCACGATCGCCGGACACGTGGCCGAGGCCGGCGCACCGCTCGCCGGGATCGCCAACACCCTGGCCCGCCGCGCGGCCCTGCCGGTGCGCGCCGCCGTCGTCGCCGCCACCCTGCCGGACGCGCGGGCGGCGCTCGCGACCGTGGAACCGGTGCAGGCCCGCACCACCGGGACGGTCTTCCTGTTCAGCGGGCAGGGCTCGCAGCACGCCGGCATGGGTGAGCGGTTGGTTGCCCGCTTCCCGGTCTTCGCCGCCGCCTGGGACGAGGTGCGGGCGCTGATCGGCTGGGACCCCGCCGACCTCGACGCGACCGCCAACGCCCAGCCGGCCCTCTTCGCGTACCAGGTCTCCCTGTTCCGCCTGCTCGACTCCTGGGGTGTCCGCCCCGACGTGGTGATCGGGCACTCGGTGGGGGAGTTCGCCGCCGCGTACGCCGCCGGGGTGCTCTCGCTCGCCGACGCCGCCCGCCTGGTCGCCGAGCGCGGCCGGCTGATGGGTGCCGTCGCCGCCGGCGGCGTGATGGCCGCCGTACCTGTCGGTGAGGCCGCCGCCCGCGCGACAGGCGTCGACGTGGCCGCGGTCAACGGCCCCTGCTCGGTCGTGCTGTCCGGCACCCGCGAGCGGGTGACCGCCGCCGTCGAGCGGCTCGGCGTGCGGGCCCGTCCGCTGCCGGTGTCGGACGCCTTCCACTCGGCGCTGATGGAGCCCGCCCTGGACGGGTTCGCGTCGGTCGCCACGGCCGTCACCCACCACCCGCCCCGGCTGGAGTGGATCTCCACGGTGACCGGGGAGCGCCTCGACGCCGTCGACGCCGGCTACTGGGTGCGCCAGCTGCGCGCCACCGTGCGGTTCCACGACGCCGTCCAGGCCCGGGCCGGCTTCCGCTTCCTCGAAGTGGGACCGGACGCGGTGCTGACCGGGCTGGTGCGGGCCGGCGTGGACGACGCCGTCGCGGTCGCCACCGCCCGCCCCGGGCGCGACGAGGCGGACGCCCTGATCGAAGCGGTCGCCACCGCCTGGACGCACGGCACCGCCGTCGACTGGACCGCCGTCAACGACGTCCCGGCCGACCGGGTCGACCTGCCCGGCTACCCGTTCGAGCACCAGCGGTACTGGCGGCCGGCCCTCACCGGCACGCTGACCTCCGCCGGGCTCACCCCCGCCGGTCACCCGATGCTCGGCGCGGTGCTGCCGCTCGGCGACGACGGCGTCGTCCTCACCGGACGCCTCTCCACCGACACCCACCCGTGGCTCGCCGACCACGTCGTGGACGGTCACCCGCTGGTGCCCGGCACCGCGCTGGTCGAGCTGGCCCTGCGCGCCGGCGACGAGACCGGTCTGCCGCACCTGGACGAGCTGACCTGCGAGACGCCGCTCGTACTCGCCGGGCCGGTGACCGTGCGGGTCACCGCCGGGCCGGTCGACGCGACCGGCCGCCGTCCGGTCGAGGTGCACTCCCGAGGCGGCGACGACCAACCGTGGCAACGGCACGCCCGGGGCCTGCTGGCCCGTACCGGTGCCGTGCCGGAGCCGGCCGACCCGTCGTGGCCGCCCGCCGACGCCGTCGAGGAGACCACCGACGACCTCTACCACCGGCTCGCCGGCCTCGGCTACGCCTACGGCCCGGTCTTCCAGGGCACCGGCGCCGTCTGGCGGCACGGTCCCGAGGTGTACGCCGAGGTCGCGCTGCCCGAGCATGCCACCGCGGACGCCGCCCGGTTCGGCGTGCACCCGGCCCTGCTCGACACCGCCCTGCACGCCGCCATGGCCGGTGCCGGCGGTGCCCCGGACGACGGCCGGGTCTGGCTGCCGTTCGCCTGGACCGGTGTCACCGTGCACGCCCCCGGCGCCACCGCAGCCCGGGTGCGACTGACCCACCTCGAATCCGGTGCCATGACGCTCACCCTCACCGATCACGCCGGTGCTCCACTGGTCAGCGTGGCCGCCCTGCTGGCCCGACCGGTCGCGGCCGACGTCCTGGCCGGTGGCGCCGCCCGCACCGGCCGCCTGCATCGCGTGGAGTGGACCCCGGTGACCCTGCCCGCCCCCGGTCCCGGCCCGGTCGTCCGCACCGGCACCGGTTTCCGGCTCGACCACACCGGTGCCTCCTTTCCGCTGGCCGCGCTGCGCGCCGAGGTCGGTGCCGGCGGCTCGGTGCCGGCCCTGGTGCTGTACGACGCGGACCGTCCCGCCGGTGAGGTCCCGGACGCCGCCCGCGAGCTGGCCGCCCGGGTGCTGGCCGACCTGCGCGACTGGCTCGCCGACGACCGGTTCGCCGGCACCCGGCTCGCCGTGGTCACCCGGGACGCCGCCGTCGACCCGGTGACCGCCCCGGTGCACGGGCTGGTGCGTGCCGCCCAGGCGGAGCACCCCGGCCGGATCGTGCTGATCGACACCGACGACCCCACCGCAGACCTGCTCGCCGCGGCCGCCGCAGCGGAACCCGAGATCGCGCTGCGCGGCGGGCAGGCCCTGGTGCCGCGCCTGGTCCCGCGCCGGGCGACGCCCGACACCGGCCTCGACGACACCGACGCGAGCGGCGGCACCGGCTGGGGGGACGGCACGGTGCTGGTGACCGGTGGCACCGGCGGGCTCGGTGCCCTGGTCGCCCGGCACCTGGCCAGCCGACACGGCGTACGGAACCTGCTGCTGACCAGCCGACGTGGCCCGGACGCCGAGGGTGCCGCCGAGCTGGCCGCCGACCTGGCCGGGTTCGGCGCACACGTCGACATCGTCGCCTGTGACGTGACCGACCGCCCCGCGGTCGCCGCGCTGCTCGACGGCCGCCCGCTGAGCGCGGTGGTGCACGCCGCCGGGGTGGCCGGCGGTGGACTGTTCGCCGAACACGACGCGGCGGAGCTGGACCGGGTGCTGCGGCCCAAGGTGGACGCCGCCTGGCACCTGCACCAGCTGACCCTGGACCGGCCGCTGCACGCCTTCGTGCTGTTCTCGTCGGCCGGCGGCCTGGTGCTCGCCGGTGGTCAGGCCGGGTACGCCGCCGGGAACGTGTTCCTGGACGCGCTCGCCGCGCACCGCCGCGCCGCCGGGCTGCCCGCGCTGGCGCTGTCCTGGGGCCTGTGGGACCAGCCGGCCGGGATGTCCGGGGACCTCGACGACACCGCCCGCCGGCGGCTGGACCGGGCCGGGTTGCCCGCGCTGCCGGTGACCGACGCGTTGGCCCTGCTGGACGAGGCGATGGTCAGCGGCGAGGCCCACCTGGTGCCGCTCCGGCTCGACCCGGCCGCGCTGCGGGCCCGCACCGACGAGATGCCCGCGCTGCTGCGCGGCCACGCCCGCGCCGCGGCGGCCCGCCCGGCCGCCGCGACCGCACCGGCCGGCACCGGACCGGCCCTGCTGCGCCGGCTCGCCGGCCTGGCTCCCGCCGACCGGGACCGGCAGGTGCTGGACCTGGTCACCGAGCGGGTCGCCACGGTGCTCGGGCACGACGCCGGGCACCACGTCGACCCGCGCGCCGCCTTCACCGACCTGGGCTTCGACTCGCTGGCAGCCGTCGAACTGCGCAACCAGCTCACCGCGACGACCGGAATCCGGCTGCCGGCCACGCTGATCTTCGACCACCCGTCACCGGCCGACGTCGCCCGGCACCTGGCCGCGACCCTGGCCCGCGACGCGGCCTCGGAACCGGCCGCGTCGCAGGGCGACGAACCGACCGGGCTGCGTGACGCGATGGACCGGCTGGCCGCCCGGCTGACCGAGGCCGCCGCCGGCCGCGACCCGGCGCTGCACGACGAGGTCACCGACCGGCTCGACACGCTGCTGCGCACCTGGCGGGCCGCGCACCCGGGCACCGCGGCCGAGGCCCGCGACCTGCGCGACGCCACCGACGAGGAACTCTTCGCCGCCCTCGACTCCGAGCTCGGCGTGACAGGACGGGGGTGATCACCATGGCCGATGCCGACGAACTGCGCGACTACCTGCGACGCGCCACCACGGAACTCCAGCAGGCCCGGCGGGACCTGCGCGCGGCACAGGACCGTGCGCACGAGCCGGTCGCCGTCGTGGCGATGGCGTGCCGCTACCCGGGCGGGGTCCGCTCGCCCGAGGACCTGTGGCGGCTGGTGACGGACGAGACCGACGCGATCGGCGAGTTCCCGGCCGACCGGGGCTGGGACACCGACCGGATCTTCGACCCGGAACCCGGCCGGGCGGACCGGACCTATGTGCGGCACGGCGGCTTCCTCTACGACGCGGGGGACTTCGACGCATCGTTCTTCGGCATCAGCCCGAACGAGGCGAAGCGCGCCGACCCGCAGCGGCGGCTGCTGCTGGAAGCCTCGTGGGAGGCGCTGGAGCGGGCCGGCATCGACCCGGCCACCCTTGCCGGCAGCCGTACCGGCGTCTTCGCGGGGGTGATGTACCAGGACTACGCCGGCGGCGGCCCGACCGGCAGCATGGTCTCCGGGCAGATCGCCTACAGCTTCGGGTTCGAGGGTCCGGCCGTCACGCTCGACACCGCCTGCTCGTCGTCGCTGGTCGCCGTACACCAGGCGGTGGGGTCGCTGCGCTCCGGCGAGTGCACGCTGGCGCTGGCCGGCGGCGTGACCGTGATGGGCACCCCGGAGTTGTTCCTCGACTTCAGCCGGCAGCGCGGCCTGGCCCCGGACGGCCGGTGCAAGTCGTTCGCGGCCGCCGCCGACGGGGCCGCCTGGGCCGAGGGCGCCGGCATCCTGCTGCTGGAACGGCTGTCCGACGCGCGCCGCAACGGGCACCCGGTGCTGGCCGTGCTGCGCGGCACCGCGGTCAACTCCGACGGCGCTTCCAACGGCATGTCCGCCCCGAACGGGCCCGCCCAGCAACGGGTCATCCGGGCCGCGCTCGCCGACGCCGGCCTGCGACCGTCCGACGTGGACTGCGTCGAGGCGCACGGCACCGGCACCGTGCTGGGCGACCCGATCGAGGCGCAGGCGCTGCTGGCGACGTACGGCCAGGAGCGCGACGAGCCGCTGTGGCTGGGCTCGCTGAAGTCGAACATCGGGCACGCGCAGGCCGCCGCCGGAGTGGCCGGGGTGATCAAGATGGTGCAGGCGATCCGCCACGCGACCCTGCCCCGCACCCTGCACGTCGACCGGCCCACCCCCAAGGTGGACTGGTCGGCCGGCCGGGTCGAACTGCTCACCGAGGCCCGCAAGTGGCCGCAGACAGGCCGTCCCCGCCGCGCCGCGGTGTCGTCGTTCGGGTTCAGTGGCACCAACGCGCACGTCGTGATCGAAGAGGACACCGCCCCGGAGCCGCCGGCCCCCGCCACCGCCGGGCCGGCGCTGCCCGTCCGGCCGCTGCTGATCTCCGCGCACAGCCCGCAGGCGCTGCGCGCCCGGGCCGCCCAGCTACTCCCGGTGGTCACCGGCGACGCACCGTTCGCGGCCCTCGCCGCCACCCTGGCGGGACGGGCGGTGCTGCCGCACCGGGCCGTGGTGACGGCCGCCGACCGGCACGACGCGGCCACCGGACTCGCCGCGCTGGCCGCCGCGACCCCCGCCGCCGGGGTGGTCACCGGTGCCCCCGTACGCGGGAAACTGGCCTTCCTCTTCACCGGGCAGGGCGCGCAACGGCCCGGCATGGGCGCCCGTCTCGCGGAACTCTTCCCGGCCTACGCCGAGGCGTTCGCCGACGTCTGCCAGCGGCTCGACCGCGGCCTGCCCCGCCCGCTGCGCGAGGTGCTGGACGACCCGGCCGACCTGGACCGGACCCGCTACGCGCAGGCCGCGTTGTTCGCCACCGAGCTGGCCCTGGTGCGGCTGCTGGAATCCTGGGGAATCCGACCCAACCTGGTCGCCGGGCACTCCGTGGGCGAGGTGACCGCCGCGTGCGCCGCCGGGATGCTGTCGGTGGACGACGCGTGCGCGCTGGTGCTGGCCCGCGGGGCACTGATGCAGGCGCTGCCGGCGAACGGCGCGATGACCGCCGTCCAGGCCACCGCGGCCGAGGTCACCCCGCTGCTGGGCGCGGGCGTGGGCCTGGCCGCGGTCAACGCGCCCGGCTCGGTGGTGCTCTCCGGCACCCGGCCGGCGGTGGACGCGCTGGCCGCCCGCTTCGCCGCCGACGGTCGCCGGGTCACCCCGCTGCGGGTCTCGCACGCCTTCCACTCCCCGCTTGTCGAACCGATGCTCGACGACCTGCGCGCGGCCGCCGCCCGGCTGGACCACCGGCCCGCCCGGATCCCGCTGGTGTCGACAGTGACCGGAGCCCGCCTCACGACGGCCGACGCCGGTTACTGGGCCGGTCAGGCCCGGCAGCCGGTGCTCTTCGCCGACGCGGTCGCCGCCCTGGCCGCCGACGGCGCCACCACCTTCCTGGAGATCGGGCCCGACGCGGTGCTCACCGGCCCGGCCGCCGCCTGCCTGCCGGACGACGCCACCGTGATCCCGCTGCTGCGCCGGAACACCGACGACGCGACCGCGGTGTTGACCGCGCTGGCCCGGCTGCACGTCCGCGGCGTGGACCCGGACTGGGACGGCCTGCTCGGCACCCCGGACGTCCGCCTCGACCTGCCCACCTACCCGTTCCAGCGGGAGCGCTTCTGGTGGAACGTCACCCCGGCGGCCGACCCCGCCGCGGACCTGCGCTACCGGGTGCGCTGGGAACGCATCGCCGAACCGGCCGGCGCACCGGCCGGCGGGTGGCTGCTCGCCCTGCCCGCCGGACCACCGTCCGCGCTCGCCGCCGGCCTGCTCGCCCGCGGCGACCTCACCCCGATCGAGGCCGGCGAGGACCGGGCGGCGCTGACCGCGAGGCTGACCGCGCTCGCCGCGGACCGCCCGGTGGCCGGGGTCCTGTCGCTGCTGGCCGCCGACGACCGGCCGTACCCCGCCGGCGGCCTGACCCACGGCGCCGCCGCCACCGTCACCCTCCTCCAGGCGCTCGCCGACGCCGGCCTGGACGCGCCGTTCTGGGCCGTCACCACCCGGGCCGTCGCCGTCGACAGGTACGACGCGCCGCCGGACGAGCACCAGGCCACCCTGTGGGGGATCGGCGCGGTGCAGTCGCTGGACCGCCCGGCCGCCTGGGGCGGGCTGATCGACCTGCCGGACGGCGACGTCCCGGACGCCGCCCGGCTGCTGGCCGCGCTGACCGGCACCGAGGACCAGCTCGCCCTGCGCGCCGGCGGCCTGTACGCCCGGCGGCTCTCGCGTGCCGAACCGGCCACCGGCCGGCCCTGGCAGCCCCGGGGCACGGTCCTGGTCACCGGCGGCACCGGCGCCCTCGGCGCGCACGTCGCCCGGTGGCTCGCCGATCACGGCGCCACCCGCCTGGTGCTCACCGGCCGCCGCGGCGCGGCCGCGCCGGGCGTGCCGGACCTGGTGGCCGACCTGCACGCCCGAGGCGTCGAGGTGACCGTCGCGGCCTGCGACACCACCGACCGCGAGGCCCTGCGGGCCCTGCTGGACGAGCACCCGCCGGACGCGGTGGTGCACGCCGCCGGGACGCTCGGCCCGGAGACGCCGCTGACCGGCCTGACCATCGCCGGCCTGATCGCCGCCGGCCGGGCCAAGATCGAGGGTGCCCGGCTGCTGGACGAGCTGCTCGGCGACCGGCCGCTGGACGCGTTCGTGCTGTTCACCTCCGGCGCGGCGGTCTGGGGCACCGCCGGTCAGGCCGGATACGCCGCGGCGAACGCCTACCTGGACGCGCTCGCGGCCCGGCGGCGGGCCACCGGCAGACCGGCCACCGCCCTCGCCTGGGGACCGTGGGCCGGCGGCGGCATGGTCGCCGACGATGCGCACGAGCACCTGCGCGCGCTCGGCATCGGCGGACTCGACCCGCGGGTGGCCGTCGGCCTGCTCGCCGAGGCCCACCCCGACCGGGAACCGCATCTGGTGGTCGCCGACATCGACTGGGAACGGTACGGCCCGGTCTACACCCTGGCCCGGCCCCGCCCGCTGGTGCGCGACCTGCTGCCCGCCGACCCGGCACCACCGGCGGACACCGCGCCGCGCCTGGCCGCGCTGAGCCCGGCCGAGCGTGACCGCGAGGTGACCGCGCTGGTACGGGCCGCCGCGGCAGGCGTGCTGGGCCACCGAGACCCGGCCGCCGTCGACCCGGGGCTCGCCTTCACCGACCTCGGGTTCGACTCGGTCAGCGCGGTCGAGTTCCGCAACCGGCTCGCCACCG
Organism: Micromonospora arborensis; assembly: GCF_003205615.1. Classification (GTDB taxonomy): domain Bacteria; phylum Actinomycetota; class Actinomycetes; order Mycobacteriales; family Micromonosporaceae; genus Micromonospora; species Micromonospora arborensis. Next base: position 85,973 of record NZ_PYBV01000062.1, read on the forward strand.
CTGTCGGCCTGCCGCTGCCCGCCACCGTCGTCTTCGACCACCCCACCCCCGCCGCGCTCGCCGCGCACCTCGGTGCCCGGCTGGGCCGCGGCGCCGGCCCGGACCCGCTCGCCGGCCCGGACCCGCTCGCCGACCTGGACCGCCTCGAGGCGGCCGTGTCGGCGTTGACCCCCGCCGACATCGCACAGACCCGGATCACCACCCGCCTGCAGGCACTGGTGACCCGGTTGACCGAGGCCGTCGCCGAGCCCGACCGCGAACCGCTCGCCGACCGGCTCGCCTCCGCCACGGCGGATGACGTCTTCGACTTCATCGACAAGGAGCTGGGCTGATGGCCACCCCGGACACCGACGGCAAACTGCTGGACTACCTGAAGCGGGTCACCGCCGACCTGCACAAGACCCGGCAACGGCTGCGCGAGGTGGAGTCGGCCCCGCCGGAGCCCGTCGCGATCGTCGCCATGGGCTGCCGCTACCCGGGCGGCGTACGCAGTCCCGAGGACCTGTGGCGGCTGGTCGAGCGCGGCGGTGACGCGGTCGCCGCGTTCCCCGCCGACCGCGGCTGGCCGGTCGACCTGGCCGAGGCGAGCTACGTCAGTGCGGGCGGTTTTCTCGACGCGGTCGCCGAGTTCGACGCCGACCTGTTCGGCATCTCACCACGCGAGGCGTTGGCGCTCGACCCGCAGCAGCGGCTGTTGCTGGAACTCGCCTGGGAGACGCTTGAGCGCGCCGGGCTGGCCCCGGACTCGCTGGCCGGGCAACCGGTCGGCGTCTTCGTCGGCAGCGGCAACCAGGACTACTACGACGACCTGGACGACGCCTCCCGCGAGGCGGTCGCTCCCTACCTGAGCACCGGCAACGCCGCGTCGGTCATCTCCAGCCGCATCTCGTACGCGCTCGGGCTGGAGGGCCCGGCCGTCACGGTGGACACCGCCTGTTCGTCGTCGCTGGTCGCGCTGCACGTCGCGGCGCAGGCCCTGCGCACCGGCGAGTGCTCGCTGGCGCTGGCCGGCGGTGTGTTGGTGATGTCCACCCCGGGACCGTTCGTCGCGTTCAGCAAGCAGCGCGGCCTCGCCCCGGACGGCCGCTGCAAGTCGTTCGCCGACGGTGCGGACGGCACCGGCTGGGCGGAGGGAGCCGGCCTGCTGCTGCTCGAACGGCTCTCCGACGCCCGCCGCAACGGCCACCCGGTGCTCGCCGTGCTGGCCGGTTCGGCGATCAACCAGGACGGTGCGTCCAATGGGCTGACCGCGCCGAACGGCGTCAGCCAGGAGCGGGTGATCCGGCAGGCGCTGAACGCGGCCGGGCTGGGCACCGCCGACGTGGACGCGGTCGAGGGCCACGGCACCGGCACCGTGCTGGGTGACCCGATCGAGGCCGGTGCGCTGATCAACACGTACGGCCGGGACCGGGACCGGCCGCTCTGGCTGGGCTCGCTGAAGTCGAACATCGGCCACGCGCAGGCCGCCGCCGGGGTGGCCGGCGTGATCAAGATGGTGCAGGCGCTGCGCCACGGGATGCTGCCGCGCACGCTGCACGTGGATCGGCCGTCGTCGCACGTCGACTGGTCGGCGGGCACCGTGGCGCTGCTGACCGAGGAGCAGCCGTGGCCGGCCGGGGACCGCCCGCGCCGCGCCGGGGTGTCGTCGTTCGGGATCAGCGGCACGAACGCGCACGTGATCGTCGAGGAAGCGCCGGTGGACGAGCCCGTCGACCGTGCGCCGGCCGGTCCGGTGATCTCCGGTCCGGTGCCCCTGCCGGTGTCGGCGCGCGGTCCGGAGGCCCTGCGGGCCCGGATCGAGGCGCTGCGCCCGCTGCTGACCGGGGGCGCCGACCCGGCCGAGGTGGGCTTCTCCCTGGGTACGTCGCACGCCGCCCTCAAGGTCCGCGCGGCGTGGACCGGCGGCGACGCGGTGCCGGTGGTCGCGCGGGACGCGCGGACGGTTTTCGTGTTCCCGGGTCAGGGTGCCCAGCGCGCCGGCATGGGCGCTGACCTGTACGAGCGGTACCCGGCCTTCGCCAGCGCCTGGGACGAGGTGCGGGAACTGGCCCCCTGGGACGACGCCGCCCTCGACGACACCCGCAACGCGCAGCCCGCCCTCTTCGCCTACCAGGTCGCCCTGTCGCGGCTGCTCGAATCGTGGGGGATCCGCCCGGACGCGGTGGTCGGTCACTCGGTGGGGGAGTTCGCGGCCGCGTACGTCGCCGGGGTCCTGACCCTGCCCGACGCGGCCCGGCTGGTCGCCGAGCGCGCCCGGTTGATGGGTGCGGTCGCCGCCGGCGGCGTGATGGCCGTCGTCAAGGTCTCCGAGGAGGCGGCCCGGGCGACCGGGGTGGACGTGGCCGCGATCAACGGCCCCGACTCGGTCGTGCTGTCCGGCACCGACGAGCGGGTGTCGGCCGCCGTCGCGGCGCTCGGCGTGGACCAACGTCGGCTCACCGTCTCGGACGCCTTCCACTCGGTGCTGATGGAGCCCGCGTTGGCCGGCTTCGCGGAGGTCGCCGCCGGTGTCGCCAGCCACCCGCCGCGGATCGAATGGATCTCCACGGTGACCGGTGCCCGGGTCGGGCCGGTGGACGCCGGCTACTGGGTACGCCAGATCCGGGACACGGTGCGGTTCCACGACGCGGTGCGCGCACTGCCCGGCGGCCGGTTCGTCGAGATCGGCCCGGAACCGGTGCTGAGCGGCCCGATCCGGGCCGGTGACGACGACGCGGTCACCGTCGTGGCGGGTCGGGACGTCCCGGCCGCGATCGCCGCGGTGTGGGCCGACGGTGCGAGCGTCGACTGGGCCGCGTACTTCCCCGGTACCCGGCGCGTCGACCTGCCCACCTACCCCTTCCAGCGGCGGCGGTACTGGCTCGACGGCCGTAGCCGCAGCACCGGCGGCGCCGCCGCGCTCGGCCTCGACCCGGCCGGTCACCCGCTGCTCGGCGCGGTCACCGTGGTCGCCGGCACCGACGGCGTGGTGCTCAGCGGCCTGCTGTCGGTCGCCGCGCAGCCCTGGCTCGCCGACCACGTCGTGCACGGTGAGATCGTCGTCCCCGGCACCGCGTACCTGGAACTGGCCGTCCGCGCCGCCGACCAGATCGGCCACGCCCGGATCGGCGAACTGACCCTGCATACCCCGCTGCGTCTCACCGCGGACGGCGAGGTGCGGGTGCAGGTGGTGATCGGCGGCGCCGACCCGGACGGCGCCCGCCCGTTCGGTGTGTTCGCCCTCGACGGCGACGGGTGGACCCGGCACGCCGGGGGCCTGTTCACCGTCGCGCCGGCCCCCGCGCCGGCACCGCTGGCGTGGCCGCCGCACGGCGCCACCCCGCTCGACGTCACCGCACTCGGCGCGGCGCTCGCCGACGCCGGTCTCGGGTACGGTCCGGCGTTCGCCGGACTGCGCGCCGCCTGGCGGCACGGCGACGACGTGTACGCCGAGGTCGACCCGCCGGAACTCGGGTCCGGGTTCGCGCTGCACCCGGCCGTCCTCGACGCCGCCACCCAGGCGCTCGGCCACGCCCTGCTCCACGAGCCGGGCGACGGCGCCGCGCGGCTCCCGTTCGCCTGGTCCGGTGTCACGCTGCACGCGACAGGCGCCACCCGGCTGCGGGCCCGGTTCACCGCACGCGGCGGCGACACGTACACCGGAGTGCTGTTCGACCCGGCCGGCCAGCCGGTCGCCACCGTCGAGTCGGTCACCTTCCGGCCGGTCGCGCCGGTCACCGCGGTCCCGCCGCTGCACCACCTGCGCTGGGTCCCGGCGAGCGGTCGCACCGAGCCCGGCACCGTCGAGATCGTCCGGTTCGGCGCCGGTGCCGCCGCCGGAGCAGCCGCGGTGCACGCCGAGGCCCGCCGGGCCCTGGCCGCCGCGCAGGACTGGCTCGCCACCGACCGGCCGGCCGGCGCGCGGCTCGCGTTCGTCACCCGGCGCGCGGTCGGACCGGACGCCGCGGACCCGGCTGGCGCGGCCGTCTGGGGACTCGTGCGCGTTGCCCAGGCCGAGCACCCGGGCCGGTTCCTGCTGGCCGACACCGACACCGACGGCGAGGCCGCGGTGCTGCTCGCGGCGTCCGTCGGCGAGGGGCAGGTGGTGGTGCGCGACGAGGCGGCGTACGTGCCGCGGGTCACCCGGCTGCCCGCCGTGACGCCGGCCGCCACCGGCTTCGACCCGGAGCGGACGGTGCTGCTCACCGGCGGGTCCGGCGCGATCGGCGGTCTGCTCGCTCGGCACCTGGTCGAACGGCACGGCGTCCGCCACCTGGCGCTGCTCGGCCGCCGGGCAGCCGACCCCGCACAGATCGACGAGCTCAGCGAGCTCGGTGCGCGGGTCACCACCCACGCCTGCGACCTGGCCGACCGTGACGCGCTGCGGCGGGTCGTGACCGAGCTGACCGCCGACCGTCCGCTCGGCGCGGTGGTCCACGCCGCCGGCGTGGTCGACGACGGCGTGCTCACCGCGCTGACCCCGGACCGGCTCGACGCGGCGCTGGCCGGCAAGGCGGCCGGCGCGCTGCACCTGCACGAGCTGACCGCCGACGCCGACCTGGACGCGTTCGTGCTGTTCTCGTCGTTGTCCGGTACGTTCGGCGCGCCGGGGCAGGCCAACTACGCGGCGGCGAACGCGGTGCTGGACAGCCTCGCCGAGCGCCGCCGCGCCGACGGCCGCCCGGCGCTCGCGATCGCCTGGGGGCAGTGGGACACCGGCATGACCGCCGGGCTCACCGCCGCGGACCGGGCCCGGATGGCCCGCGGTGGGGTGCTGCCGCTGTCCGCCGCCGACGGGCTCGCGCTGTTCGACGCCGCGCTCCGCGTGACCGGCGCGACAGTGGTCGCGGCCCGGCTCGACCCCGCCCGGCTGCCCGGCGTACCGGCCGGCGTCACCCGCCGTACCGCTGTCGCCGCACCGGCCGAGGGCTACGCCGCCCGCATCGCCGCGCTCGCCCCCGGCGACCGGCTGCCGGTACTGCTGGACCTGGTGCGGGCCACTGTCGCCGCGGTGCTCGGCCACCCGTCCGGTGTCGCCGTCGCCCCGGACCGCGAGTTCCACGACCTCGGCTTCGACTCGCTCACCTCGGTCGAGCTGCGCAACCAACTGGCCGCCGCGACCGGGCTGCGGCTTCCGGCCACCCTGGTCTTCGACCACCCCACCGCGACCGCGGTCGCGGAGCACCTGCTGTCGGTGCTCGGCGCGGCCGGCGAACCGCGGGAGACGGCGGCGGTCACCCCGACGGTCGCCGACGACCCGATCGCGGTAGTCGGCATGGCCTGCCGGCTGCCCGGCGGCGTACGCGGCCCGGAGGACCTGTGGGACCTGGTCGCCGACGGCGTCGACGCGATCGGTGACTTCCCCGCCGACCGGGGCTGGGACGTGGCGCGGCTGCACGACCCGGACGGAACCCGGGCTGGCACCTCGTACGTGCGCACCGGCGGCTTCCTGTACGACGCGGGCGACTTCGACGCCGGGTTCTTCGGCATCTCGCCGCGCGAGGCACCCACCGTCGACCCGCAGCAGCGCCTGATGCTCGAGGTCTCGTGGGAGGCACTGGAACGCGCCGGAATCGACCCGCTCGCGGTGAAGGGCAGCCCCACAGGTGTCTTCGTCGGCGTGCAGTACCACGACTACGTGGCCAGCAACTCGACAGGCGCGGTGGTGTCCGGCCGGGTCGCCCACCACTTCGGCTTCGAAGGCCCGGCGGTCAGCGTGGACACCGCGTGCTCCTCGTCGTTGGTGTCGATGCACTGGGCGGCTCAGGCGCTGCGCTCCGGCGAATGCTCGCTGGCCCTGGCCGGCGGGGTCACCGTGATGGCCACGCCCGAGACGTTCGTCGAGTTCAGCCGCCAGCGCGGCCTGGCCCGCGACGGCCGGTGCAAGTCGTTCTCCACCGAGGCCGACGGCACCGCTTGGGCCGAGGGCGCCGGCGTCGTGCTGCTGGAACGGCTGTCCGACGCCCGCCGCAACGGGCACCCGGTGCTGGCCGTGCTGCGCGGCTCGGCGGTCAACTCCGACGGCCGGTCCAACGGGCTGACCGCGCCGAGCGGCCCGGCCCAGCAACGGGTGATCCGGCAGGCCCTGGCCGGCGCGGGGCTGTCCGCCGCCGACGTGGACGCGGTGGAGGCGCACGGCACCGGCACCGCGCTCGGTGACCCGATCGAGGCGCAGGCGCTGCTGGCGACGTACGGCCAGGACCGCGACGAGCCGCTGTGGCTGGGCTCGCTCAAGTCGAACATCGGGCACGCGCAGGCCGCCGCCGGGGTCGCCGGTGTGATCAAGATGGTGCAGGCGCTACGGCACGAGACGCTGCCCGCCACGCTGCACGTCACCGAGCCGACCAGCCACGTGGACTGGACCGCCGGGCGGGTGGAACTGCTCACCGAGGCCCGGCCCTGGCCGCGCGACAGCCGCCCGCGCCGCGCCGCGGTGTCGTCGTTCGGGGTCAGCGGCACCAACGCGCACGTCGTCCTCGAGGAGGGCGACCCGGAACCCGCCCCGGCCGGGACGGTCACCCCGGAGCCGCCGCTGATCCCGTGGCTGCTCTCCGGGCGTACCCGCAAGGCGCTGACCGCGCAGGCCGAGCGCTACCTCGCCTTCGTCGACGAGACCGACGACGAGCCGGTGCACATCGGGTACAGCACCGCCGTCGGCCGGGCCGCGCTGGAACACCGGGCCGTGGTGCTCGGCGCCGACCGTGGCGACTTCCTGTACGGCCTGGTCTCGCTTGTCGACGGCGCGGACGAGGCCGGCGTGGTCACCGGCGTGGCCGACCCGGGCGGCGCGACCGCCTTCCTGTTCAGCGGGCAGGGTTCGCAGCGGCCCGGGATGGGACGCGACCTGGCCGCCGCGTTCCCGGCGTACGCCAAGGCCCTCGACGAGGTGACCGCCGAACTGGACCCGCACCTGGACCGACCCCTCAAGGATCTGCTGCTGGCCGAGGAGGGCAGCCCGGAGGCGGCCCTGCTCGACCAGACCCGGTACACCCAGGCCGCGTTGTTCGCGGTCGAGGTCGCCCAGTTCCGGCTGCTGGAGTCGCTGGGCGTGGTGCCCGACCGGGTGGCCGGTCACTCGATCGGGGA
>NZ_PYBV01000063.1:0-67663 GCF_003205615.1 Micromonospora arborensis
CGGGACTTCCGGTCCCGTGGTGTGCCGATCGACTGTGTGGGGTTCCAGTCGCACCTGGGCACCTCGTTGGCCAGTGACTACCAGGCGAATCTGCAGCGTTTCGCCGATCTCGGTGTGGATGTGCAGATCACCGAGCTGGACGTGATGAGCGGCGGCAACCAGGCGAACATCTTCGCCGGGGTCACCCGCGCGTGCATGAACGTCTCACGCTGCACCGGCATCACCACGTGGGGTGTGCGCGACTGTGACTCGTGGCGCGGGTCGGACAATGCCCTGCTCTTCGAGTGCAGCGGTAACAAGAAGGCGGCGTACACGAGCGTCCTGAACGCCCTCAACGCCGGCCCCGGCATCACCCCGTCGCCGACGACCCCCGGGCCGACGACGCCTGGCCCGACCACCCCGCCGCCCACGACGCCGCCGCCCACGACGCCTCCGCCGGGTCCGGACGGTTGCACGGCGTCGGTGTCACTGAACTCGTGGACCGGCGGTTTCGTGGCCAGCGTGAAGGTCACCGCCGGCTCGGCCGGTACGAACGGGTGGAACGTCAGCGTCACGCTTCCCGGTGGCGCGAGTGTCACCAACACCTGGAGCGCGACGGCCAGTGGCTCCACCGGCACGGTGCGGTTCACCAACGTCAACTACAACGGCCGGCTCGGCGCCGGCCAGGTCACCGAGTTCGGCTTCCAGGGCACCGGCAGCGCGGCTGGCGTGACGCCCACCTGCACCGCCTCCTGACCGAGCACGCCTGACTGAGCTGTTTCACCCCGGCCGGTGTGCGGGACCGATCCTGGTCCCGCACACCGGCCGCGACGTGCGGGCCGATCAGGAGTACGGCAGCCGCAGCACCGACTGGTTGCCGATGCCCACGGTGCTGGGGTTGTTGCCGATCGCCGACCAGACCTCCACCCGGACCGTGCCGTTGCTCAGCGCGCCCAACGTGCCGGTGGCCGAGGCCAGGCCGGCGCTCTGGGTGTAGTGCTCGTAGCCGGGAACCGGGTCGGTGGCGAAGTAGCGCAGCGTCTCCACCCGGTCCCAACTGCCGTTGCCGGTGAGGTCGTAGGAGATCCGCGCCTGCACACCGTTGCCGACCGCTGTCCCGGCGTCCACGAACAGGTCGAACGTGGTCTGCCCGCCGGAGTAGGCGAGGTTGAGGCCGGTCGCCGTGAAGACCTGCGCGTTGGTGGGCGTACCGTCGTGGTTTCCGTTGGCCGCCGCGACAGTCGTCGTGGCCGCGCCACCGGCGGCGCCCAGCCCACCCCCGGGCAGCAGGTACCGCGTCGGGCTGCCCGAGGTCGGCGGCGGGGTCGTCGGCGGCGGCGTGGTCGTGGGCGGGGCGGTCGTCGGTGGGGGAGTCGTGGGCGTCGGCCCCGGCGGCACGCCGCCGGCCGCGTTGCCACCACTCCAGGTGTACGCCCCGGTGGTGGCCGTCCTGCCGGCCCCCACGGCGAGGGTGGTGCCGTTGGAGAACGTCACAGTGATCGGCGACGCGGTCGGATTCGACGCCACGTAGGTGCGCGCGCCGTTGCGGGAGAACACCGCCGACAGCGGGTGGTTGCCGGTGACCGTCGTGTCGACATTACCCAGGGCAGCGAGGTTGCGGATCCAGTGGAAGGTGTGCGCCCGGCTCTCGCCCTCCTCCGGGGTGTAGCCGGGGTTCGCGCGGAGGTTCGCCAGCGCCGCGTCGGGGTCGCCGAGAGCCTGGAACTGCCAGAGGATGTCCTGCCACACCGTCGGCTGCCCGCCGTTGTTACGGACCAGTTCGGCGTAGTTGGTCCGCACGTACGCCGGGTTGTTACCCAGGTAGAGGTGTCCGCCGGTGACCGGCAGCAGGTTGATGCCCTGGATCATCTCCGGCTCGCCGCTGAACCAGGTGGCGTACGCGCCGCCGTCACCCCAGACCATGCCGACCGTCGAGTGCCCGAAGGCCGCGGGGAAGTTCTGGTCGCTGACGTCGAACCAGTACTCCTGGATCGCCGCCGCCTGGGTGGTGTAGAGGAAGACGCCGGCGTCGCGGACGGCCGTGTCACCCGTCACCTGCCCCCACTGGATCAGGGCGTTGGCGAAGTTCATGCCCTCCGACGAGGACTCCTGGTTGTTGCCGGAGCCGAAGGAGCCGTGCCCGGACGCCCAGTCGTGGCCCGCGTAGATGTCGAAGTCGCGCAGGTACGGGAACCGGGTGTCGTCGCGGCGGTAGTTGTTGGCGTCCCGGATCAGCAGGTCCACCATGCCGCCGTAGCGGCTGGTGGCCGCCCACGCCGGGTCGAACTTCGCCAACGTCGCGGCGGCGGCGACGAAGTAGCCGTAGTGGAAGTGGTGGTCGTTGAGCTCCTGGTCGGAGCCGTACGACGCCGGGTAGCCGATCAGCGTGCCCCAGTTGTTGTCGTAGTAGAAGACCCTGCTGGTCTTGCCACTGGACGCGGTGAACCAGTCGGTCAGCGTGGTACGGATCGCGGTCAGCGCGCTGTCGCGCGTCGCGGTGTCGTTGACCAGGTCGGCGATCTCGGCGATGCGGGCGGCCCGACCGAGCCCCTTGCCGGTCCAGTAGGTGTCGTTGCCGCGCTGGTCCATCGGGTTCGCACGGACGGCGGCCAGTTGGCTGGTGAGCGTGGCCAGATCGGTGCCGCTCCCGTCGCCGACGGCCGGCAACTCCGGCAGGACACCCTGGAACTTCATGGCGGTACGGAACTGGCTGACGCCGGTGAGCACCTTCATCCGACCCCGTGCCGACGGGTAGGTCGGTGTGATCGCGGTGGACCCGCTCAGCGACTTCCACTGATGCGGGTAGAGGCTGACCACGGTCTGCGTGGCGGTCCCCTCCCGGGCGGTCGTGGTGAACGCGTACGTGGTGGTCAGGCCGCTGGTCGCCGGGTTGTAGGCGTACGACACCTGGGTGCCGGTCACGTGGGCGTGCGCGTACCGGCCGTAGGTCGCGGCCAGGTCGGCGCGCTCCGCCGCGCTCGACGTCGGTGGCAGGAGTGCGACGGAGAAGTAGCCCCGACCGGCCAGGGTGGACGAGATCCGGCCGCCCGACACGGTCCAGGTGGCGCCGCTGGGCGCGTAACCGACGTAGTCGTGGCCGTTGACCCGGAAGCCGATGGTGGCGCCGCTGTTGGACCAGACGTCGGGGGTGCCGGCGGCGCCGATCACCGCGTCCCCACCGGTGGCCTGGAAGTACGCGAAGGGCAGCCCGTGGCCGATGGTGGCGCGTAAAGTCCGGGTGCCGTCGCTCCAGTGCGGGCTGACTGTCCAGTCGGTCCAGCCGTCGACTCTGACCAGCGGCGCGGCGAGCCCGGCCACGCCGACCCGGATGTCCTGCACGTACGGGTAGTGGAATTCGCCGACGCCGGTCGCGGTGCCGCTGATGGCGGCCGTGGAGTTGGCCGAGAAGCCGAGGCCGTCGGTGAAGGTGTCGTACGAGGTCGGGTGGGCGTGCAGGGGTTCACTGAAGGCGCAGTCGGTGCGCTTCCACAGCAGCGAGGACCACCAGTCGTTGGTGGGCACCGGCCCGGCGGGCGCGTTGGCGGTGGCGAACTGCCGGGGGTTGCTGGACATCGCGCCGCATCCGCTGGGGAGCGGGCCGACGGGGGTGGTGGTGTAGCTGCCGGCGCCGACGGGTGCGGCCTCGGCTGCGCGGGTGACGGGGATCGCGAGACCGCCGACGACCAGGGCCAGAGCGGTGGCGGTGGCCAGGGCCCAGCGGCGGTGGGGGACGGGAGGTTTCATGGTGCCTCCATCGCGCGCCGGGGTGCGGCCCTAGCCGGGTCCGACGCGTTGCGTCTGAATTGGGGGAGAAGGTCAAGCGAGAGAGCGCTCTCACAGCAACGGTAATGGAGTACTGAGATCCCCGTCAATGTGTCCTACCCGTTGCGTGCCGATGTCGCTAGGCGCCGGCGCCCGCGCTCGTTGCGACGACCGATCCGTCGGAGTCGTCGAGGTCGCTCAGCAGCGCCTCGGGCGCCCGCATCCGCCACGCGTCGGTCACCAGCTCGTTCAGTCGCTCGACCTCGACCGCCGGTAGGCGCAGCAACACCAGGGGCAGGCCGTCGTAGCCGGGCGCGGTGAAGAACAGGTCGGGCTCGCCGAGCAGGAGCGCCTGCTTCTCGGCCTCGTCGCCGACGAACAGCACCGCGACGTCGAGTCGGATGACCCGCGGCTTCCCCGGGACGCGCTCCGGATAGGACCAGACGAAGCCCTTGTCGGCCACCCGGAAGTCGAAGCCGTCGCTGGCGATCTCCGCCGTGTGCGGCAGCGCCAGCGCCAGACGGCGTACGTCATCGGCGTCAGCCACCGAGCCTCCTCGCACCCCGCACCACCCGCATGTGTCGAGATTACGCGGTGGACAACTCGATGGTGGTGGCGCCGACGATGCCCTGCTCGCCGTTCTCCTGCACATAGCCGACGACCGTCGCGCCGCCCGGGTCGAGATCCGGCGGCACCGCCAGCTCCACCCGTCCCCGCCCGGTGTTCAGGCTCATCGACGTGAAGGCGCGTACGACGTTGTCCTGCCGCAGCGTCCGCCCGGCGTTCTCGCCTCGGGCGACCTCGCTGACCAGCCCGCGCTCCACCACCGCCACGTTCAACACCGTGCGCCCCGGCGGCTGCCCGGCCTGGTAGTCCACCACCACCCGATGCCCGCCGTCGGCGTCGGCGACGGAGAGTGCGAGAGGCGTGGTCATGGTCGACGTCAGGGCCGACGCGATCGCACTCGCCGCCCGCCGACGGTCGGATCCGACGAACTCGACGGTGCCGTTGACGACCATCTGCGGTGTGTACAGGCGTCCGGTGCCGAAGGCGCGGGCGTACGCCTCCTGCCGTGCGGTGTACGCCGCGTCCGCGAATCGGTCGGGCCAGCCCAGATAGTCCCAGTAGTCGACGTGGAATCCGAGGGCGTAGACGGGCCGCCCCCGCTCCCGGGCGTCGCGCTCGATCTCGGTCAGCACCTCCTCGGCGGGAGGGCAGCTCGAGCAGCCCTGGGACGTGAACATCTCCACGACGGCGATGCCGCCGTCCGTCGACGGGTCTGTCATGTGGCGCGTCTCCTCCCGCGAGCCGATCGGGCGGCGCTGCTGCCGGCCGGCGCCGCTGCGTTTCCCGCTACGGCCGAGACAATGCGCGTGCTGTCGCCCCCCGGGGCCGGCCTCGACGGGAGCGGTGCCCGGGTGGGTGGTTGGATGGTCGGGTGCAGTTCACCGTGACAGACGTGCCGGAGCGGGAGCGATTCGAGGCGCGCGACGAGGCGGGTGTGGTCGCCGGGGTCGTCACCTACCAGCTGACCGGCACCATCATCGCCTACACCCACACCGAGGTCGATCCGGCGTTCGAGGGCAGGGGCGTCGGCTCGACGCTGGCCCGCGCGGTGATGGACGACGCCCGGGCCAGGAAGCGGACCGTGGTGCCCATCTGCCCGTTCCTCGCCGACTGGCTGGTCAAGCACCCGGAGTACGAGGGCATCGTGGTCCGAACGACTCGCAAGGTCAAATAGGTTCCGAACGGGCAGGGGCTTCGCTACGGCGCCGAGGCGATCCCCTCCACTCGCCGACGTTGGGGTATCCGGGGCGGTTGATACCCCAACATCGCCGATGTGGTGTCGATCATGTCGATGGCTGACCCGCGCCTCGCGGCGTGGCTCCGGGCCGGACGCCGCGAGGGCGCTGGTCAGGTGTCGGCGCGGGCGGCGAGAGCGTCCACCAGCCGGCGGGCCGAGCCGGCCAGGTTCCACCGCTCGGCAAGCTCGACCAGCCGGTCCGGGTCGACCGGGGCGGTGGGCAGCGCGGTGGGCAGCTCCGGCAGTGGCACGTCCAGGGCGACCCGGACCACCGTCGGCGCGACGCCCAGGTAGTCGCGGGCTGCGGCGAGCTTGGTGCGCAACCCCGGTGCGAAGGACGAGTCGGAGTCGTCGAGCGCGGCCAGGATGCCGGCGACGCTGCCGTACCGCTCGATGAGCCGGGCGGCCGTCTTCTCACCGACACCCGCCACCCCGGGCAGCCCGTCGCTGGGGTCGCCGCGGAGGGCGGCGAAGTCGGCGTACCGGTCGGCCGGCACGCCGTAGCGGGCCCGCACCGCGGCGTCGTCGCAGTCGTCGAGCTTGGCGACACCACGCCCGACGTAGAGCAACCGGACCGGCCGGGCGTCGTCGATGAGCTGGAACAGGTCCCGGTCGCCGGAGACCACCTCGACCGGGCCCGGCTGCGTCACCGAGAGCGTGCCGAGCACGTCGTCGGCCTCGTAACCGGTCGCGCCGACTGAGGTGATGCCGACCGCGGCCAGCACCTCCAGGATCATCGGCACCTGCGGGGAGAGTGTGTCCGGAACGACTTCGCCGCCCTGCGGGGCAACCCGGTGCGCCTTGTACGACGGCAGCAGGTCGACCCGCCACGCGGGACGCCAGTCGTAATCCAGTGCGCAGACCATCCGGTCGGCGCCGCGTCCACGAATGAGGGTTGCCAGCATGTCGAGGAAACCGCGCACCGCGTTGACCGGGGTGCCGTCCTCGGCTCGGGCGGCAGACTCCGGAATGCCGAAGAAGGCCCGGAAGTAGAGGCTGGCTGAATCGATCAGCAGGATCGGGGGTCGGTGTGCCACGCCGGACAGCCTGGCACAAGCCTCCGACGATCAGGGGTACGCCCGGCCGTCGGCGGGGTCAGCGCTGCTCGTCGCGCCGGTAGACGGTCTCCCGCCGAGCCAGGTGCTGCACGACGTAACTGGTCACCAGCAGCAGGATCGCGACCACCACCTCGACCCAGGCCGCGACGCCGTCGGCCACGGTGACGCCGATGATCAGCAGGACCAGGCCGACGAGTGCGAGGACCCCGGCCCACAGTTGGCGGCGACGGCGTGTCGCGACGCGGTTCGCCTCGTTCGCTGCCATGTGGTCCTCCCGGTCGGGGAGTCCGCGTGGGCTCCCCGACCCAGGCTAGGGCCCCGGCTGCCACTCGAAGGGGAAAACCACGGTGCGGGCGGGTTCTCGCACGGCCCGAGCCGTCGTCACGGGGCAGCCCGGTTGGACCAGCCTCGTCCGTCGTACGATTCCGTCGGTGGCGCCGCTAAGCGGCGGTACGGCGAGGCGCAGTCCCCGGACGGCGTCGTCGCGGTGGTGGCGTCCGGGGGATGCCGGTCCGGCTTACGCTGAGCACCGCCGCGTTGCGGCTGGGGCGGAGGCACTGGTGGAGGGCCGGCAGCCGACCAGGTGCCGTGACGCGGGGAGGGCCGATGGACGAGCGAGCAGCGCGTCAGGCGGAGTTGCTCGCTCAGGTGGGGGCCAGATTGGCCCCGGGCGAGGCCCTGCGGGAGGCGTGCTGGTTCACCCGTGTCCCGGGCCGCCGATCGGCCGGGGAGGTGTTCCGTGCCGAGGTGAACCCGCTGCGGGTGGCGGAGGGGCTGGCCTGGGATGCTGCCGGGGTGACGGCCTCCACCGGGCCGGGGATCGAGTGGTACCAGGCGGCCCGCAACGGGGTGCTCGGCGGTCCGCCAGGTTCGCTGGGGGTCGAGCTTGACGAGCAGTTGCCCGAGCCCAGAGTCGCCCAGGTGCTGGCGCTGACAAACCGTCGTGTGCTGGTGCTGCGCCGGCAGGGCGTTCGACCGACCGTGACGGAGCCAGCCCCCGGGGGCGGGCTCCGGGACCGCCTGTCGGCGGCGGCTCGCCAGGTGCGGGCGGCCTGGCAGGGGCCCAGCCCGGCGGATCGCGACGCGCCGCTGGAGGTGGCCTGGCAGGTGGGCCTCGAGCAGTTGGCCCGCATCGACGCGCTGCCCGGCGGCACTATCGGGCGCCTCGCGCTGCTCTTCGCTGACGGCTCCTGGATCGTGCTTGGCCCGCCGGACGCCGCAACCGCGCTGCGGATGGCGGCGTCCCGCGCCGGCTGATCCGTCGATCATCCACCTGCACAGACGCGGCCTGCGTCGAATTTGAACCAGGGCCATCTGTCGGACGTCAGTCGCGATGTGATGCGAGCATTGTCAAGCAGTGAACACAACGTCGTCCTGGCGTCGGGAATCGCCGTACTGGTCTTCCGGTGGAGCGAAAGCTCGGCGTGTCAGCAGTTTCAGCCGGAACTCGACAAGTTTGTAGCTCAGTACCCGGAGTGCCCGGTCTGGACGGTCGAAGCCGTCGAGCAGAAGGACCTGGCCGAGCTGCATCATCTGCGGGCGCTGCCCACCATCGTCGTCTACCGGGACGGCCTGCCGGCCCGGCGATTCGCGGGGTCGATGCTGGCGGACGACCTGGCGGAGACGGTGACCGAGGTGGCTCAGGCCGATATGCAGGAGGAGCTCAACGACTGGATGAGCGAGATGGTGGAGACCGGTGAGGCCGGATCTCCGTTCGTGTCAGCGTCCCGCTCCTCAGGGCCTGTTTCATAAGAACTGGTCGGCCGGTGGCGGAGTCCGGACGACGACCGGCGGCGTTGCGGTTTCGTTCGGATACCACACCAGTGTCCGAACGAAACCGCGCCGTGCCGAATCGCCGCCCGGGCTCCGCCTCGGCTCGACCGCCGTGGATGCAGAACGGCCGTTCGCACCGTGGCTACTGCCGCTCCCACTGCTCCTTGGTGATCTCGTACCGTACGCCGCCGTGCTCGGAGCCCTCGACCATCTCCATGTCGGAGGGAGTGGGGATGGTGTCCGCGAGCGTCATTTTCAGCTTCTCCATGATGTTGCGCGAACCGCGGTTCACGGACATCGTCTCAGCCCAGACCATGCGCACACCGAGTTCCGAGAACGCCTTCCCCAGCAAGGCCCGCGAGCCCTCGGTGGCATAACCGTTGCCCCAAGCCGCCTGCCGCAGACGGTAGCCGAGTTCGACTTCGTCCAGCGGGCCCTCCGGCTCGGGACGCAGGATGAACCAGCCGATGAACGCGCCGCTGTCCTTCTCGTGCGCGGCGAATAGTCCGAGGTCGCCGTCCCACTTCTCGTAGCCGGCGAGGATGTTCGGGAGGTAGCGCTCGCGGACGATCTCCGGTGCGGTCGGATTGCCGCCGCTCAGGTAGCGCATCACCGCCGGGTCGCTGTCCAGCTCGATCAGCAGGTCCGCGTCATCGGCAGTGAAACGGCGCAGCGCCAGGCGCTCGGTCTCCAGGTAGGTGTCCACGAGTCGATCATGTCTGAAGCAAGTCGGGCAGCCCAACGGTTTTTTTCGGCAACTGTGCCCGTCGTGCTGACCGCCTCCGAGCGCCACCGCGCGGCTTCTGACGATCTGTCTGGTGCCGACGACAGACGGTCGTCTCAGCGCCGCGCTCCTGTTGCCATCTCGTCGATCGGTCCGGTTGTCGCCTGCCTTGCCGATTCGGCCTCGTCCCGGTCATGGTCGGTCAGGTCGCGCAGGTGCCGGACGGGGGAGAGCAGCAGCACCAGCGGCGCGCACACCAGGGTCGCCGCGAAGACGAACAGGGTGGCTCGGGCGCCGAACGGGCCGGCCAGCGCGCCGGCGACCAGCCCGCCGACGGGAATCGCGCCCCAGGAGACGAACCGCACGGTGGCCATCACCCGGGAGAGCAGGTCGGGTGGGCTGGCGATCTGTCGGTAGGTCCGGGTGGTCACGCTGAGCACCACCGTCCCGAGGGAGAAGATGACGCTGCCGACGGCGAAGGCGGCGTACGCCAGCCAGCCGGTGCCCCCGGGGATCAGGAACGCCCCGGCGACCGTGGTGAAGCCGGCGGCGATCAGCGCGCGGGCGGTGCCGATCCGGGTGGTGATCCGCGCGGTGAACGCCGCCCCGACCAGCGCGCCGACCCCCTCGATGGCGATGAGCAGCCCGACCAGGCCGGCCGGGGTGTGCAGCTCGCGGACCAGGTAGAGCGGGAAGAGCGCGTACTGTGCGCCGCAGGCGAAGTTCATCGCCGTCGCGGCCCACATGCTCGGCCCCATCACCGGGTGGTGCACGACGAAGCGCCAGCCTTCGCGAATCAGCTCGCCGATCGGTGGCCAGCGCTCCGGCACGTCGACTCGGCTGGCGGGCAGCGTGCGCAACAGTGCCGCCGAGACGAGGTAGCTGGCCGAGTCGACGAGCAGGGTGGGCACCGGGCCGAGGGCCTGCACGGCGAACCCGCCGAGGGAGGGGCCGCTGAGCTGGGTGGCGGCGTGGGTGGCCGAGGTGAGGCTGTTGCGCGACTGTAGTTGCTCGCGGTCCACGATGCTGGGCAGGAAGGTCGAGTTGGCCACGTCGAAGAGCACGTTGGCGAAGCTGACCACGAGCGCGGTGACCACCAGGTGGGCGACGGTGAGGTGGTCCCACCACCAGGCCAGCGGAATGGACGCGACGGCGACCGCGCGGGACAGGTCGGCGCCGACCTGGGTGCCGCGCAGCGGCAGGCGCTGCACGATGACGCCGGCGGGCAGCCCGATCACGATCCAGGCGACGTAGCTGGCCGCGGCGATCACGCCCATCTGGAACGCGGAGGCGTCGAGGACGGTGAGCGCGGTCAGCGGCAGGGCCACCGAGCCGACCGCCGACCCGACCAGGCTGGTCGTGCCGGCGGTCCACCAGCGCCAGAACACTCCAGCTCGATCTTCGACGCGCATGTCGTCGGCCCCCGTTCGTCGAACTAGTGAGTTCCAATCTGAAACGGACTATAGTCGGGGCGAGGACGGACGGAGGTGACGGGTGCGGCGAGAGGAACTTGCTGATGCGGACTGCGGCATCGCGCAGGCGCTCGGCGTGCTGGGGGATTGGTGGACGTTCCTCATCGTCCGGGACGTCGCCGGTGGGACGACCCGCTTCGACGCGCTGCAGCGGGAGCTGGGTGTCAGCCGACGAGCGCTGACCGAACGCCTCGCCGCCCTGGTCGAGCACGGCGTGCTGGAGCGTCGGCCGTACTCCCGACACCCGCCGCGCTTCGACTATCTGCTGACCGCCAGGGGCGAGGGGCTACTGCCGGTGCTGATCGCGTTGCAGGACTGGGGAACGAGGCACCTGATGGGCGATGGCGAGCTGACCGCGACCGCCGACGCCGACTCTGCCGAGGCCCGCCGGGTGCACGACCTGATCGGGCGACGGCTGCCCGAGGTCGTCCTGCCCGGGCCGGACGGGCAACCGGTCGCGCTGACCGGCGGTGGCGCGTGGAGCGTCCTCTACCTCTTCCCCGGGGCCTACGCGCCCGGGACGCAGGGTTACCCGCCGGGCTGGTCCGACATTCCCGGCGCCCGTGGCTGCACCCTGGAGTCGACCACCTACGCCGACCGGTACGTGGACTTCCAGACCTCCGGGGCGCGGGTGTGGGGGGTCAGCACGCAGCGGCCCGACCAGCTCGCCGACTTCACCGCGTACGCCGGGCTGCCGTTCCCGCTCCTGTCCGACCAGGACGGCCGGCTCGCCGCCGGGTTGCTGCTGCCCACCTTCCGGGCTGGCGGGATCACCCGGTTCAAGCGGCTGACGCTGCTGGTCGACCCCACGGCGGTGGTGCGAGCCGTGCAGTTCCCGGTCGCGGACCCGGCCGGCTCGGTGCAGGAGATGCTCGCCCTGGTCCGCGAGCACACCAGGACCCCCGGCTGACGCGGGGCGTCAACGCAAGGCCCCCGGCTGACGCGGGGCGTCGACCGGGGACCTTGTGGGCGGCGCTGTCAGGCCGGGAGCGTCCAACGCTGGTTGGCGCCGGCGAAGCAGTCCCAGATCTGCAGCCGGGTGCCGTCGGCGGAGCTGTTGTCGGTGGCGTCCAGGCACTTGTTCGACTGCGGGTTGCGCAGCGTGCCGTTGGACTGCGCCTGCCAGACCTGGGCGCCGCTGCCGTTGCACTCCCAGAGCTGGACCTTCGCGCCGTTGGCGGTGGAGCCGCTGGCGATGTCGGCGCACTTGCCGAGGGCGCGCAGTGTGCTGTCGCTGGCCACGGTCCAGGTCTGCGCGTTGGTGCCGTTGCAGGCGTAGAGCTGGACGGCGGCGCCGTTGGCGGTGCTCGCCGCGGCCACGTCGACGCACTTGCCGGCGATGCCGGTGATCGGGCCGGTACGACCGGTCGGCGGCGGGGTGGTGCCGCCCATGATGGTGTCGTACATGGCGCTGACCAGCGAGGTCGAGCCGGTGGTGTCCTGCGACAGCTCCCAGTTCATCACGCCGCCGGCGTTGGCGAGCGCCCACTGCGTCTTGCGCTTGACCGTCGGGACGCCGTTGTAGCACTGCTGCGCGCCGCCCGCCGTGGTGCAGTCCCGGTTGGCGTTGGCCGGGTCCAGCGCGACCAGCGCCGAGTAGGTGTAGTAGCCGGGGCGGCTGTAGAACGGGATGCCGAGCACGGCCTTGCTGGCCGGCAGGCCGCGGGCCTTCCACAGGTTGACGCTGTTGATCGACCAGTCGTAGTTGGCGTGCGGGCTGCCACCGTCGTACGCCATGATGTTGAGCCAGTCGACCTGGCCGAACACGGCCGTCTGTACGCCCTGGACGCTGCCGCCCTCGGAGACGACGGCGGCGGTGAGCAACTTGCCGCGGCTGTGCATCGCGCTGCCGAGCTGCGTCATGAGCTGGGTGTAGTTGTTGGCCGAGGTGCCCGGGTCGGGGTATTCCCAGTCCATGTCGACGCCGTCGAGGTTGTACTGGTTGACGAAGTTGACCAGGTTGTTGACGAAGTTGGTCCGGCTGCCGGAGTTGGCGGCCAGGGCCTCGAAGGCCGAGTCGTTGCCGTCGTTCCAGCCGCCGACGGCGATCGACACCTTGACGTTGCTGGCGTGCGCGAGGGAGACCAGCGAGGAGAGCTTGCTCGGGTTCTCCACCGCGCGCAGGCTGCCGTCGTTGTTGGGCAGCACGAACGCGTAGTTGATGTGGGTGAGCTTGTTGTACTGGACGGTGTTGACGTTGCCGGCCCAGGAGGGCATGTAGCCGACGCTCTTGAAGTTGTTCGGCAGCACCACGGCCTGCGCGGCGGTGGAGGTGACGGTGAGGGTGGCGCCGGCGGTGGCCAGCGCGAGCAGGCCGGCGGCGAGGGCGCGGCGCAGTGGTGAGGACATCGGGGGCCTTCCCGTGGGCGGGGGACGACGCCCGCCCGCGCAGGGTTGTCGCGGGCGGGAGGTGCGGGACGCAGGGGCGGGTGGGCCTCGAGGCAGCCAAATCTTAAAGAGTGTTAACTGTCCGCGTCAATCAACATCTATGGATTTCTTGGCTGTCGGCGCGGTATGGGGGTTTAACCGAACGACCGTTAAGCTGCGGGTGTGGGAATCGACGAGCTGTACCCGCCGGATCGGCTGATCGCCGCGCAGCGCGCCACCGCCGCCGCGGGCCTGGACGCCCTGCTGCTCACACCCGGCTCGGACCTGCGTTACCTCACCGGGTACGACGCCCACGCGGGGGAGCGGCTGACCTGCCTGGTGCTGCCCGCCGTGGGTGAGCCGACCCTCATCGTGCCCAAACTGGAGCGTCCGGCGGCGGAGGCGGCGCCGACGACCGGAGTACGCATCGTCGACCACGTCGACGGCACCGACCCGTACCCCCTGGTGGTCGCCGCCCTCGACGGCCCGGTCACGGCGGTCGGACTGTCCAACCGGATGTGGGCCGAGCAGGTCCTCGCGCTGCGCGCGGCCCTTCCCGGCGCAGCGCTTCGGCTCGCCGCGGAGGTGCTACGCGAGCTGCGCATCCGCAAGTCCCCGGCGGAGGTCGCGGCGCTCGCCGAGGCCGGCGCGGCGATCGACCAGGTGCACCTGCGGATGGGCGAGTGGCTGCGCCCCGGTCGTACCGAGGCCGAGGTCGCCACCGACATCGCCGCGGCGATCCGCGCTGCCGGGCACGTCACCGTCGACTTCGTCATCGTGGCGGCCGGGCCCAACGGGGCCAGCCCGCACCACGGCACCTCGGACCGGCCGATCGGCGTCGGCGAGCCGGTCGTGGTCGACATCGGCGGCACGATGGCATCGGGCTACCGCTCGGACTGCACCCGCACCTACGTGGCGGGTGGGCCGGCGCCGGCCGACTTCCTGGAGTACTACGCGGTGCTGCACGACGCGCAGCGCGCCGCCGTCGCCGCGGTCCGGCCCGGGGTCACCGGCGCGGCGGCCGACGCCGCCGCCCGGGAACCGATCGCCGCCGCCGGCTACGGTCCCGCGTTCCTGCACCGCACCGGCCACGGCATCGGTCTCGACGGTCACGAGGAGCCGTACCTGGTGGCCGGCAACGACCGCCCGCTCGAGGCCGGGATGGCGTTCTCCATCGAGCCGGGCATCTACCTGGCGGGCCGGCACGGCGCCCGCATCGAGGACATCGTCGTCTGCACCACGGACGGCGTGCAACGGCTCAACACGACCCCCACGGAGCTCATCGCACTATGACTGTCGACCGGATCCTGCCCACCGACGAGGCCCACGACCTGCTGGGTCTCGCCACCGAGCTCGCCGACCGCGAGCTCGCGCCGAAGGCCGCCGCCTTCGAGGAGCGCGCCGAATTCCCCCGCGGAGTGCTCCGTACCCTCGGCCGGGCCGGCCTGCTCGGCCTGCCCTACCCCGAGGAGCACGGCGGCGCGGCCCAGCCGTACGAGGTGTACCTGCAGGTGCTGGAGATCCTGGCCAGCCGCTGGCTCGCGGTGGCCGAGGCGGTCAGCGTGCACACCCTGTCCTGCTACCCGGTGTTCGCGTTCGGCAACGACGAGCAGCGCAAGCTGCTGCCGGACATGCTCGGCGGCGAGCTGCTGGGCGCGTACTGCCTCTCCGAGCCGCAGGGCGGCTCGGACGCGGCGGCGCTGAGCACGCGGGCGGTCCGTGCCGACGACGCGTACCTGGTCTCCGGCACCAAGGCGTGGATCACCCATGCGGGGACGGCCGACTTCTACAACGTCTTCTGCCGCACCGGAGGACCCGGCCCGAAGGGCATCTCCTGCCTGCTCGCCGACGCGGGCACGGCCGGCATCACCCCGCAGACGGCCGAGCGGACGATGGGACTGCGCGCCTCCCCGGTGGCGCAGATCGTCTTCGACGAGGCGCGGGTGCCCGCCGACCGGTTGATCGGCGGCGAGGGGGTCGGCTTCACCATCGCGATGTCCGCACTGGACTCCGGCCGCCTCGGCATCGCGGCCTGCGCGGTCGGGCTGGCCCAGGCGGCCCTGGACTACGCGGTCTCCTACGCCCGGGAGCGGCAGCAGTTCGGCCGGTCGATCATCGACTTCCAGGGGCTCGGCTTCATCCTCGCCGACGCGGCCACCCAGATCTCGGCCGCCCGTGCGCTGACCCTCGCCGCGGCCCGGCTGCGTGACGCCGGCCGGCCGTACGCGATCGAGGCGGCCAAGGCGAAGCTCTTCGCCACCGACATGGCGATGCGGGTGACCACCGACGCGGTGCAGGTGCTCGGAGGTGCTGGCTACGTGGCCGACCACCCGGTGGAGCGGTACATGCGCGAGGCCAAGGTGCTGCAGATCGTGGAGGGCACCAACCAGATCCAGCGGATGGTGATTTCCCGGGCGCTGGCGAAGGGCTGACCAGGCCAGCGAGGTGTGGCGGCGCGGCTGCGGTGGTCCACCGCGCCGCGCCGCCGACCCGGCCCGGCGGGTACCTCGTCGCCGTCGGGCCGTTTTCCCGGTAGGTTGCACGCCGTGGAGGAGATCGACCGCGCTATCGTCGCCGCGCTGACCGCCGACGGCCGACTGTCGTACACCGACCTGGCCGAGAAGGTGGGGCTGTCGGTGTCCGCGGTGCACCAGCGGGTGCGCCGGCTGGAGCAGCGCGGGGTGATCAAGGGGTACGCCGCCCGGGTCTCGTTCGAGGCGCTGGACCTCCCGTTGACCGCGTTCGTGGCGATCCGCCCGTTCGACCCGTCGCAGCCGGACGACGCGCCGGAGCGGCTGGCTCACCTGCCCGAGATCGACTCGTGCTACTCGGTCGCGGGGGAGGACTTCTACCTGCTGCTGGTGCGGGTGGCGAGCCCGACCGACCTGGAGCGGGTGCTGCAGGAGATCCGTACGTCGGCGAACGTCACGACCCGGACCACGGTGGTGCTGTCCACCCCGTACGAGAACCGGCCGCCGAAGATCAGTGCTGCGGCACCGAGTCGGTCGCGGTCCCGGGCGCCGGAGGAGCCGGCTGGTTCCACCGCAGGATGACCTGCCGGCCGTGCTCGTGACCGAGCGCGCTGACCGTGGCGGTTTCCAGGCGCAGTCGCCCGCCGGCGGACGGGGGCAGGCCGATCCAGCGGGCCCCGAGAACCCGCAGGCTGTGCGCGTGGCCGACCAGAGCGACGGTGCCCCTCTCGAGCAGTGGGGTGACGCGCTCCAGCACCCGGTCGAGTCGTGCGCCCACCTGCGCGGGTGACTCTCCGCCGGGGCAGCCGTCGGTCCAGATGTTCCAGTGTGGCTGGTCCTCGTGGATGTCGACGGTCGTGCGGCCCTCGTACTCGCCGTAGTTCCATTCGCTGAGGTCCTCGTCGACGGCGTCGACGGTGAGCCCGGCCAGCTGCGCGGTGCGCAGCGCCCGGGAGCGAGGGCTGGCCAGCACGGTCACGAACCGCCGGCCGGCCAGGAACGCGGCGAGGGTGCGGGCCTGTCGCTCGCCGTCGGGGGTCAGCTCCAGGTCGGTGTACGAGGTGTGCCGCAGGCTGGCGCTCCAGGTGGTCTCGCCGTGCCGGATCAGCAGGAGCTCTCCCATGCGGCCAGTTAACCACTGAGGTCAGCTCGGCATGGATCGCCCGTAGCTTTCAGCCCATTATCTGCTGGAGCCGCGCCGTCCTCGACGTCTTCGTCACTGGTTGTGACAGTGCCAGCAGCCCGTGACGGACACCTCGTGCTGGTGTGTCTGTGACTGACGTTGCTGGTGGGGTTTCGAGTCCAACGGTTGCGTGATCCGGGTAGCCCTCGGCGATCACGTCGGCGACGTTGGTCCGGAAGCGAGCCACCCAGCCTCCGACCGGGAGGGCGAGAACGGCGTACGGCGCCCAAGTCAATGCGGTCAGCCACCCATACCGGCGGAAGGACACGTCGCGCGCCGCTACCGCAAGAGGTGATCCGGCCATGCCGCTTTTCATGACGCTCGTGCCAAACCTTGAGCGGACCGCTCTCTCGCTGCCCAGATCAATAGAACGGCCATTTCACCATTTGGGGGGCTCCGCGGGTGTCGTCGCACCGCAGAACCCCCCAAATGACTGTCAGGCGTCGTCTTCGTCGAGCCAATCCGGGGGAATCCATCGAATCTCCATGCTAATCACCTCCCTCCGTCGCGAGCGCTCGTTGGACACGGTGCACAGCCGCCACGTGCGGACATTCCCGATTTCCGGAAATGCCTTTACTGTTTCCACGCGACCGCGATGCACCAGGCATGCAGCTCATCATCGAATCTGTCCTGCAGGCGCCCCTGGCGGATTCCGTACAACTGCACGCCGGCATATCCGGCCTGGCTCGCACATCGTCGAATGGCGTCGGAATCGAACAGAGTGTGCCGGTGGACGTTCGTAACGAGTTTCCATAGGTCACCATGGGGCGAGAATCTGCGTTCCCTGACGTTGATGTGCGTGGCGTCGTCCTCCGCCTCGCCCTTGATGACGCGGATGACCCCGGCCACCTCCTCCACGTGCGGGACCTTGGTCATGCGGGTGAAGGAGCGGCGGCTAAGCACGTCGAAGATCAGCAGGCCGGGAGAATCCAGCACGGCCGCCACGTTCCTGAGCACGTGGACGAGTTCCGCCTCGTCTTTGAGGTAGTTGAAGGGTTCGCCGACGGTGAGCGCCACGTCGAACTTTCCCAGGGCTGGTAGCTCGATGAAGTCGCCATGGACATACCTCACGGCGGCAGACCTTTGCGGGCGCTCAGACCCGACAGCGATCCGCAACATCTCGCGCGAGGCGTCCAGGCCTACGACGTCGAACCCGCGGTCGGCGAGCAGCCGCGTGAACGTCCCGGTCCCGCAACCCAGGTCGAGAACGCGGCGTGCGGTGGGTGCGTGCTCGTCCAGCAGGGTGCGATAAATCTCTAGTCTCTGCTCGTACGTTGCCGCTGACCTCTCTCGGTCGTACTGCTCGGCCACGCTGTCGTAAATCGCCACCGGCGAACGGTTCAGCATCGAATTCCCGGTTAGCGGGTCCATCTTCTCTACTCCCGGATGACTGGCGACGATCCGTTACCGCCATTCATGACGGATTTCCAAGTGTCGGTGAGTGTATGGGGTCCGATTGACGAAGCGTTCGTGATTTCGCCTACGAGACGCGTAAATAGAAGCTTACTGATTGTGATTAATGGTATTTCCTTACCGAAGGCGACGTCAATGGAAGTCCCTGTGAGGAACGCCCCACTGAATTCCGCTTCATAGCTGAACTTCTATGAAGCTCCACATCCGCCCCTACCCGTGTGTCCACTGAGGTGATCCCAACAGGGTCCGGGCCCAGGTCGGGATGCACGGGCATCGCGTCCATAACGGATGTTCGGCGACAGGGCGTGGGGCCCTCGGTAGACAGGTTCTTGCGACGGAATCTGATCTACCAGGAAGAGCCCCACGCGCAGGTGCGACAGCTCGCCGAACCGCTCCACGAGGTACTGCTCAAGCAAGTCCTAGCGGATCGGGTGTTGCATCATCGCCGCGCCCAGCTGCGGATAGGTGTCGCCGGTGCAGCCGCCAAGTGCCCGTGATCGCGCGGCAGCCGCTCCGCCCCCATCCGGCCCCATCCCAATACTGGTTCGCAACACCGTCGCCGGCCCCCCTCAACCTATCTTCCTAGGATGCCCTACGCGGTGTGCCGACCGGCACCACCGGTTTCGGCACCCGGAGAGCGGGCAAGCGAGCCGGGACACCCGCCAGACCGAGGAGGCGCGATGAGCTTCACCGAGAAGGCAAGGAACAAGGTTGAGCAGATGGCCGGCGCCGCGAGAGAGCGCGTCGGCGACATGACCGACAACGAACGGATGCGTGGCGAGGGCGCCAGCCAGCAGAGTGACGCGCGCGCCAAGCAGGCCGGTCAGAACGTCAAGGACGCCGGGCGCAACGTGAAGGACTCCTTCACCAAGTGACCTGAGCGGTCCACGGGTCCCCGGGCGCACCGTTGCCCGGGGACCCGTGGTGGTGCTGCGGTTACTGTCACCCGGTGACCGTGCTCCGCTCCCTGGTGTTGTTCGCGCTGGCCGCGTTGGCTGAGATCGGTGGCGCGTGGCTGGTCTGGCAGGGCTGGCGGGAGCACCGTGGGCTGTGGTGGATCGCCGCCGGTGTGGTCGCGTTGGGCTGCTACGGCTTCGTCGCCACGTCCCAGCCGGACGCGAACTTCGGCCGGATCCTGGCCGCGTACGGCGGGGTGTTCGTGGTCGGCTCGTTGGGCTGGGCGATGGTGGTGGACGGCTTCCGCCCGGACCGGTGGGACCTGGCCGGTGCGGCGCTCTGCCTGCTTGGCGTCGCGGTCATCATGTACGCGCCACGTGGCGGCTCCGCGTAGCCCTGTCCCTGCTCCGCGATCTTGCACTTGCTGTCCCGATTACAAGATCGACGCGTCGGGTGGATGTGGGCAGCGCCGGCGGGCGGACGGGGCAGTGAGGTGTTTTCGCGTCTGCGATGATCGGCGCGTGATCCGACCTTGGCTTCGCCCGTTGTGGTGTGGCGTACTGGTGGCCGTTGTCGGCAGTGCCGGGTGTGCGGCAACCCGGGTGCCACCGGACAAGCCGGTCTTCGTTGGTTCGTCTGCCTCTCCGGCCGTACCGTCAGCCAGCGCTACCGCATCGCCGGCGGTTCCGACGCCTTCCGGCACACCACAGGTGACGGTTTCCACGGTGCCGGGGGCGACGCGGGTGGGGACCCGGGCACCGGTGGTGGATCACGGGCCGCGCACCGGCGACAAGGTGGCGTTGACCTTCGACGCGGACATGACCGACGGGATGCTGGCCAGCCTGCGGGCCGGGCGGGTGAAGTCGTACGCGAACCTGCGCATCCTCGACCTGTTGGAACGGGAGCGGGTGCCGGCGACGTTCTTCCTGACCGGCAAGTGGGTGCAGCGGTATCCGGACGTGACCCGGCGGATCGCCGGCAATCCGCGCTTCGAGTTGGCCAACCACACGTATGGGCATGCGGCGTTCACCGCTGACTGCTACGACCTGCCCCGGCTGGCGGTCGACGAGTTGGCCGGCGATGTGGCGAAGACGTTCACGGTGATGGAGCCGTACGGGGGTCGGCAGACCCGGTACTTCCGGTTTCCGGGGCTGTGTCACGACCCAGCGGCGCTGGACGCGTTGGCGCCGCTGGGTGTGACGGTGGTCGACGGGGAT
Source organism: Micromonospora arborensis (assembly GCF_003205615.1). Taxonomy (GTDB): domain Bacteria; phylum Actinomycetota; class Actinomycetes; order Mycobacteriales; family Micromonosporaceae; genus Micromonospora; species Micromonospora arborensis. The sequence goes on from NZ_PYBV01000063.1 coordinate 20,121, forward strand.
GTGGTCAGCGGTGATCCGTTCGCGACGGCGTGGAAGCCGTTGGTGCGGGCGGTGTTGGACAAGGTCCGCCCCGGGTCGGTGGTGATCATGCATGTGACCGAGGCGAATGCCGCGATGACCGATGAGGCGTTGCCGCACATCCTGGCCGGGTTGCGGGAGCGGGACCTGGTGCCGGCGCCGCTGTCCGAGGTGTTGGCCGCCGGCTGACCGGCACGTGTGTGCGGGCCGAGGTTGGTCAGTTTTCTTGCGCGTCCTCGACGGTCATGACGATCTTGCCGCGGCGGGATCCGTGTTCGACCGCGTCGTGTGCGTCGGTCGCCTTCTGAATGGGGAAGGCTGCCTCGATCGGCACCGTGAACCGGCCCTCGGTGAACAGTTCGGCGGCGGCGCTCAGGCCGTGTCGGCCGTCGGGCTCACCGGCCAGTTGGCCCATGGACAGGCGGACGCCGTGCGTGGGGGCGGTGAAGTCGGCCAGGGTCAGCACTGCCGCCGGGTCGGCGGTGAGCTGGAGCAGTTCGGTGAGGGAGCCCGCGCCGGCGACGTCGAGCGCGCGGTCCACCCGGGGTACGTCCAGGGCGTTGAGCCGGTTCGCGAGGCCGGGCCCGTAGGTGACGGGGGTGGCCCCGAGTTGGCGGAGGAAGTCGTGGTTTTCGGGGCGGGCGGTGCCGATGACCCGGAGGCCGCGGGCTGCGGCGAGTTGGATGGCGACGCTGCCGACGCCGCCGGCGGCCCCGTCGACGAGGAGGGTCATGCCGGGTTGCGGGTCCAGGAGGTCGAGGGCGCGGGTGGCTGTCTCGGTGCTGGAGCCCGCTGCGCCGGCTTGGGCCCATGGCATGGTCGGGGGCTTGTGTGCCCAGAGTTGCAGTACCGCGAACTGTGCGCTTGCTCCGCCGAGTTTTGTCAGGTCGACGATGCCGAAGACGTGGTCGCCGATGGTCACGCCGTCGACGTCGTCGCCGATCTCGTCGACGGTTCCGGCGGCGTCGACGCCGGGGATGTGCGGCAGTGGCAGCTTCGCGCTCATCGGGGTGCGGCCGGCGCGGAGTCCGACGTCGACCGGGGAGACGCCGGCGGCGTGGACCCGGATCCGGATCTGGCCGGCCCCTGGTCGTGGCGCGTCGGCGGTGGTGAGGTGAAGTACTTCGGGACCGCCGAACCGGTCGAACTGCACTGCGAACATCAGCGGCTCCTCTGCCTCGATAACGTGGTCGTAGCCGTACCGTAGGCCGGAACCGGAGCAGCTGTTCCGCTGTGAGGGTCAAGTGAGAAGGGGGAGGGTTGACATTGCCTCAGAAGCAGCGCGCCGATGCCCGATCCAACCGTGAGCGGGTGCTGGCGGCGGCGCGGGAGACTTTCGCCGCGGCAGGGCTTGAGGCGCCCATGCGTGAGGTTGCCCGGCGGGCGGGGATCGGGGTGGCGACCCTCTACCGGCATTTCCCGACCCGCGCCGACCTGGTGACGACGGTCCTCGCCGAGCGGGTTGAGGCCTGTGGTGTGCAGATGCGTCGTGCTCTCGATGATCCCGACCCATGGCGGGCGTTGTCCGGCACGGTCCTTGAGTTCGCGGATCGGCAGGTCCGGGATCAGGCGTTGAACGAGGCGTTGTTGGGTTCCGGCGAGGTGAGTGCCGCCTTCGGTGCCGAACGGCGGGAGCACGCGCAGGCGTTGAACGTGCTGGTCGCCCGCGCGCGGGCCGCGGGTGTGCTCCGTGCTGGTGTCGACGTGGACGATGTTCGGGCCGGTCTCCTGGCCATCGCGTCGCTGCGGCGGTTGCCGGCGAGGACGAGCGCCCAGGTGATCGGCAGGCTCGCCGACCTCGTCCTCGCCGGAATCCGCGTCTGAATGGTGGTCAGTCGTCGCGGTGGTCGTTCCACCACTGTTGGCCGTCGGCGGGCAGGGTGTCGATCGGGTCGTAGTAGGCGTAGCGCTTGTTGAGTGCCTCCAGGTCGGCGGACTCGATGGAGGTGCGGTAGTTCTTGGTCCAGTAGGAGATGCCGCGTTCGCGGTCGTAGTCGGTGAGCATGTGGACCCAGCGCTTGCCGACGAACGGGACGTCGCAGACGATGCGGGGCGTGGCGTAGCCGGGGAGGTAGCCCATGATGTCGTGTTGGAGCTGCTGGGCGTGCCAGACCGGGACCCGCCAGTGTTCGGCGTTGGGGATCATGTCGCACATGTAGAAGTAGTAGGGCAGGATCCCGGCTTCGCCCTGGAGGGCGAAGCAGAGGTCGAGCAGTTCCGGGGTGGTGGCGTTGACGCCGCGCATGAGGACGCCCTGGTTGCGGACGTCGCGGACGCCGACGTCGAGGGCGGTCTGGGCGGCCTTGGCGACCAGTGGGGTGAGTGACTGGGCGTGGTTGACGTGGGTGTGGATGGCGAGGTTGACGCCGCGGCGGGCGGCGGTGCGGGCGACCCGTTCGAGGCCTTCGACGACGTCGGGTTGCAGCCAGTGCTGGGGCAGGCCCATGAGGGCCTTGGTGGCGAGGCGGATGTCGCGGACCGTCTCCAGTTCCAGCAGCCGCATCAGGTACGACTCGAGGTTGCGCCAGGGGACGTTGGCCACGTCGCCGCCGGAGACGACGACGTCGCGGACGCCGGGGTGGGCTTTGAGGTAGCTGATGTGGGCGTCGTAGCGGTCGACGGGCTTGAGGGTGAGTTTGAGTTTGTCGACGGCGGGGGTGGAGTTGCCGACGAGGTCCATGCGGGTGCAGTGCCCGCAGTACTGGGGGCAGGTGGAGAGCAGCTCGGCGAGGACCTTGGTGGGGTAGCGGTGGGTGAGGCCTTCGGCGACCCACATGTCGTGTTCGTGGAGGCTGTCGCGGCTGGCGTAGGGGTGTGACGGCCAGTCGGTGCGTCGGTCGGAGGCGACCGGGATCATGTAGCGGCGGATGGGGTCGGCGAGCAGTGCCTCGGTGGTGAGGGGCGCGAACGGCACCATCGTGTTGATCATTTGGGGTGGCACCAGCATGGACATGGTGGCCATGGCTTTCTGGTCGGCCTCGAGGTCGGCGTAGAAGGTCTCGTCGATCAGGTCGCCGAAGACGGTGCGGAGCTGCTTGATGTTCTTGACGCAGTTGACGCGTTGCCACTGGGCGGATTCCCACTGGTCGCGGGTGACGTGCCGCCAGCCGGGGAAGCGGGTCCAGTCGGGTTCGACCAGGGGGCGGCGGTGGTATTCGTATGGCTGCCCGGCGGTCGGTACGGCGGCCGGGACGTGACGGGGGTGCGGGATGGTCTGGGTCACGGCCCCTCCTCGGTGTTGCGGCTGATCATCGAAGCCCGAAGGCTACTGGAAAATATTCGGCGAAGAAATTAGTCTGCCGTAAGTTTTCCCGTTACGCGAGCCTTGACCGGGGCTTCGAGCGGCTGGACAGGGGAGGTTGGCGTGACGTCACCGGTGGGACTGCACCGCGTCGTGCAACCGACGGGGGTGCTGCCGCAGGCGGCTTGGCGCCTGGACACGTCGGCGGCGATCGCGCCCAACGAGGTGCGGATCCGGGTGCAGCGGCTCAACCTGGACGCGGCGAGCTTCCGGCAGTTGTCGGAGAAGCACGGCGGGGACGGCGACGCGGTCCGCGCCGAGGTGCTGGAGATCATCGCGACGCGGGGGAAGATGCAGAACCCGGTGACCGGTTCCGGCGGGATGCTGATCGGCACCGTCGAGGAGGCCGGCCGGCGTTCCCCGCTCGGGCTCAAGCCGGGGGAGCGGGTCGCCACCCTGGTGTCGTTGACGCTGACGCCCTTGGTGATCACCGACGGGCTGGCCCGTTGGGACGGGCGCAGCGAGCAGGTGCCGTGTGACGGTTGGGCGATCCTGTTCGCCCGTTCCATCGCCGCGGTGCTGCCCGACGACGAGGACCCGCAGTTGTCCCTGGCCGTGTTGGACGTGTGCGGGGCGCCGGCGTTGACCGCGCGGGTGGTGTCGCGCTGTGTCGAGGATCGTCGTCGTGTCGGTGACCCGACGCCGGTGCGGGTCGCGGTGATCGGCGGGGCGGGCAAGAGCGGGTCGCTGTCGCTCGCTGCGGCGCGGCGGGCAGGCGCCGCGCGTACCGTCGGGGTGGTGCCGGTGGCGGCGGAGCGCGACGCGCTGACGGCTGCCGGCCTGGCGTCGGCGGTGGCGTTGGCCGACGCGCGGGACCCGGTGGGGTTGTCCACGGCGGTGACCACCGCACTGGGTGCCCCGGCGGACGTCACGGTCGTCTGTGTCGACGTGCCGGGGTGTGAGCACGGGGCGGTGTTGGCCACCGCCGACGGCGGCACAGTGATCTTCTTCTCGATGGCGACGAGCTTCTCCGCTGCCGCGTTGGGCGCGGAGGGACTGGCCGCGGACGTGACGATGCTGGTGGGCAACGGGTACGTGCCGGGGCACGCGGAGTTGGCGCTGGGGCTGCTGCGCGGCGAGCCGGGGGTGCGTCAACTGTTCGCGGCGCGGGTCGCGGCAGACTGAGGTCATGACGAATCCCTCGACGTTGTACCGCGGCGGCGTGCTGCACTGCCCCGCCGACCCGAGTGCGACCGCGCTGCTGGTGTCCGGTGGGCGGATTGCCTGGTTGGGGACCGATGGTGACGCGCCGCCGGCCGACCGGGTGGTGGACCTGGGTGGGGCGTTGGTGACGCCGGCGTTCGTCGACGCGCACGTGCACGCCACCGACACCGGGTTGGCGTTGTCCGGGTTGGAGTTGTCCGGCGTGCGCTCGGCGGGGCAGTTGCTCGACGCGGTGGCGGGTTTCGCGGCGGGTCTGCCGGGTGACGCGGTGGTGCTGGGGCACGGCTGGGACGAGTCGACCTGGTCGGATTCGACGGTGCCGGACGCGGCGGCGTTGGACCGGGCGGCCGGTGGTCGTCGGGTGTACCTGTCGCAGGCGTCGATCCACTCGGCGTTGGTGTCGTCGGCGCTGCTGGCGGCGTGTCCGCAGGTGGTGCAGGCGGCCGGTTACGACGCGTCCGGGTGGTTGCGTCGCGACGCGCATCATGTGGTGCGGGCGGCGGCGCAGGGGTCGGTGAGTCGGGCGCAGCGGGTCGCCGCGCAGCGGGTGGCCCTTGCCCACGCGGCGTCGCTGGGCATCGCGGCGGTGCACGAGTGCGGTGGCCCGGACATCTCCGACGAGGAGGACTTCACCGGTCTGCTGGGCATCTCCGGTGCGGGGTTGCCGGAGGTGTACGGGTACTGGGGTGAGCTGGGTGGTGCGGCGCGGGCCCGGGAGTTGGGTGCGGTGGGCGCCGGTGGTGACCTGTTCGCCGACGGGGCGTTGGGTTCACGGACCGCGCACGTGTCGCAGGCGTACGGCGATGGTGACGGCTGCGGGCACGGGTACCTGACGGCGGAGCAGGTGCGTGATCACCTGGTGGACTGTGCGGCACACGGCCTGCAGGGCGGGTTCCACGCGATCGGGGACGCGGCCATCGGCACGGTCCTTGACGGGTTCGCGGCGGCGGCGGCGACGCTGGGTGTGGAGCGGTTGCGGGCCGCCCGGCACCGCATCGAGCACGCCGAGATCATGAACAAGCGGTTGATCGCCGGGTTCGTGGAGTACGGGATCGTGGCGAGCATGCAGCCGGCGTTCGACCGGTTGTGGGGTGGCGCGGGCCGGATGTACGAGTCGCGGCTGGGGTTGGACCGGTCGTTGGAGTCCAACCCGATGGGCGCGATGCACGGTGTGGGTGTGGCGTTGGCGTTCGGGTCGGATTCGCCGGTGACGCCGCTGGACCCGTGGGGGTCAGTGCGGGCGGCGGCGGCGCACCACAACCCGGCGCAGCGGATGAGTGTGCGGGCGGCGTTCGCGGCGCACACCCGTGGTGGGTGGCGGGCGGTGCACCTGGACGTCGAGGGGGTCCTCGCGTTGGGTGCGCCGGCGACGTTCGCGGTGTGGTCGACGCCGGCCGGGGTGGAGCGGGGTCTGCCGGTGCTGCTGGCCGAGGACTCGGAGTTGCGGGGTCCGGACGACCCGACGCCGTTGCCGACGTGCCGGAGCCTGGTGCTGCGCGGTGAGGTCATCTACGAGGAAGGGTCGTCGTGAGCGAGCGGTTGATCGATGTGGCGGGGGCGACGGCGTGACCGGCAAGCTTGATCTTGATCCGGTGCTGGTGGCGCGGGCGCGGGAGTTGGCGCGTCGGGCCGGGCAGCCGGTGGTGGACCTGGCGCGTAGCCACACCACGGTGTCGGTGGAGCGGGCGGTGCTGCGGCTGGCCGGGGTGACCGGCGCCGACCCGGATGGCATCCCGTGGGTCAACCGTCTCGTCGACGCGGTCGCCGCGGACGTGGGGCTGGGTCACGGGGTGGCGGTGCCGGTGTTCGACGCCCTGGTCCGTGAGGGGATCACGGATGTGACGTTGCTGGCGCAGAAGGCCGCCGCCGGGTCGGTGCGTTTCGCCCAGCCCACCGGTCGGGCCGCCACGGCGGCCCGGTCGGCGGCGCGCAGGGCGGTCGGTGCGGGTATCCGACGCATCGACCGGCGGCGCGCCGAGCGGGACCGTCTCGTGAAGCGCCACGGTGATCCGGCGCAGCGGCCGTGGATCTACCTGATCGTGGCGACCGGGGACATCTACGAGGACATCCCGCAGGCGCAGGCCGCGGCGCGGGCGGGTGCGGACGTGATCGCGGTGATCCGTTCCACCGGGCAGTCGTTGCTGGACTACGTGCCGGAGGGTGCGACCCGGGAGGGGTTCGCCGGCACGTACGCCACGCAGGAGAACTTCCGGCTGATGCGCGCCGCTCTCGACGAGTCGTCGAAGGAGGTCGGCCGGTACGTGCGGTTGACCAACTACGCGTCCGGGTTGTGCATGCCGGAGATGGCGACCCTGGCGGGCCTGGAACGGCTCGACATGATGTTGAACGACTCGATGTACGGGATCCTGTTCCGTGACATCAACCCGGTGCGGACGTTCGTCGACCAGCGGTTCTCCCGGCAGGTGCACGCCCGGGCCGGGATCATCATCAACACCGGTGAGGACAACTACCTGACCACCGCCGACGCGGTCGACGAGGCGCACACGGTGACGGTGTCGCAGCTGCTCAACGAGTTCTTCGCGCACGAGGCGGGGTTGGCGGACTGGCAGTTGGGGTTGGGGCACGCGTTCGAGATCAACCCGGAGGTGCCGGAGTCGTTCCGGTTGGAGTTGGCGCACGCGTTGCTGGCCCGGGAGTTGTTCCCCGACGCGCCGCTGAAGTGGATGCCGCCGACGAAGCACATGACTGGCGACGTGTTCCGCGGCAACCTGCTCGACGGGTTCTTCAACCTGGCGGGCGCGCTGACCGGTCAGGGCATCCTGCTGGTGGGGATGATGACCGAGGCGGTGGTGACGCCATGGTTGTCCGACCGGGACATCGCCCTGCAGAACGTGCGGTACGTGCTGGGCGCCGCCGGTGGGTTGCACGAGGACTTCGTGCCGGCGCCCGACGGGTTCATCCGCCGCCGCGCCAACCAGGTCCTCGGTGAGGCGTTGGACCTGCTGGACCGCATCGGGGAGCAGACGTTGCTCACGGCGATCGCCGAGGGCACGTTCGGGATCATGAAGCGGCCCGCGGACCGGGGTAAGGGCCTGGCCGGGGTCGCCGCGCACGAGGCGGACTACTGCAACCCGGCCACCGACATCCTGGAGGCGGCGGCGTGAGCGAGCGCAGTGAGCGAACCGGCCAGCACAGCAGCGCTGCGCTCACGCAGCCGCGCAGCGGCGGTGTGAGCGGGGCGCAGAAGCAGATCGTGCGGCCGTACGGGGACACCACCGGCGACGGGATGGTGCAGGTGTCGTTCACCCTGCCGGTGACCCACGACAAGCGGGCCGAGGGTGCGGCGGTGCAGTTGGCCAACCGGATGGGTATCGACCCGGCGATGGTGGTGCACGCCAAGGGAATGGGTGACGGGTTCACCTTCTTCGTCGTCTACGGGCGGGTCAACCACCTGGTCGACCTCAACGCGGTGCAGGTGGTGGAGCGGGACTTCGCGTTGCTGTCGGCGAAGGACGTCAACGCGGTGATCAAGCAGCGGTTGCGGCGCAAACTGTCCGTGGTCGGGGCGTGCATCGGCACCGACGCGCACACCGTGGGCATCGACGCGATCCTCAACGTCAAGGGCATCGCGGGGGAGAAGGGCCTGGAGTACTACCGGGAGTTGAAGGTCACCAACATGGGTGCGCAGGTCAGCGTGCCGGAGCTGGTGGAGACCGCCCGGGCGGAGAAGGCCGACGCGGTGCTCGTGTCGCAGGTGGTCACGCAACGCGACGCGCACCTGCACAACACCCGGGAGATGTCCGCCGCGTTCCGGGAGGCGTTGCCGGCGGGGCGGCGGCCGCTGCTGATCGTCGGGGGTCCCCGTTTCGACGAGACGATGACCGACGAGTTGGGCGTGGACCGCATCTTCGGTCGCGGCACCACGCCCGGCGAGGTGGCCAGCTACCTCGTGCACGCCCTGATCACGCAGCGGAAGGCGACGCCATGACCGACTCCAGGCTCGGGTTGACGGTGACCCACCGGCGGTATGTGCCGTACTCGCACGCCCACTACGCCGGGAACCTCGTCGACGGGGCGTACGCCCTCGGACTGTTCGGCGACGTCGCCACCGAGGTGTGCATTCGCACCGATTCCGACGAGGGCTTGTTCGCCGGGTACTCCGACGTGCGGTTCCACGCGCCCATCCGCGCCGGTGACGTGGTGCAGGTGACCGCGCAGGTGTCGCGGGTCGGCACTCGCAGCCGCACCCTGGAACTGAGCTGCGCGGTGGTGTGCCGGGGCCGTCCGGACCGCTCCGAGTCCGCCGCGGAGGTCCTCGACCCGCCGATCGTGGCGGTCACCGCGACGGGGACCGTGGTCGTTCCCGCCGCCACCGTGAGTCGCGAGGAGTGAGCCGGGTTTGCGAGCCCCGCAGTCGCGAACAGGGCAACCCGAGTGAGTCGCGAGGAGTGAGCCGGGTTTGCGAGCCCCGCAGTCGCGAACAGGAGGGCTCGTGAGCCTGGCGGTCTGCGCGGACGTCGGGTCCACGTACACCAAGGTCGCGGTGGTGGACCTCGCCGCCGGTGTGTTGGTGGGCGCGGCGTCGGCGCCCACCACGGTGGGCACCGACGTGTTGCACGGCCTGGACGCCGCGGTCGCGGCGGCCACCGTCGGGCTCGGTGTGCGTGACGTGCCGTGGTACGTGTGCTCGTCGGCCGGTGGTGGGCTGCGGCTGGCCGTGATCGGCTACGAGCCGCTGGTCACCGCGCAGGCGGGCCGACGCGTCGGGTTGTCCGCCGGGGCGCACGTGGTGCACGTGGCGGCGGGTCGGCTGGGCGCGGCGGACCTGACGGCGCTGCGGGCGGCCCGACCGGACGTGGTGCTGCTGGTCGGCGGCACCGACGGCGGTGACGCCGAGACGGTCACCCACAACGCGACCCGCCTGGCCCGTGCCCGCTGGCGGGTGCCGGTGGTGTTCGCCGGCAACAGTGACGTCCGCGCGGAGTTGACCGGGCTGCTGGAGGCCGCCGGGGTGCCGGTGACGGGCGCGGAGAACGTCCTGCCCCGCATCGGGGTGCTCGCCCCCGCGTCGGCGCGGGCGGCGATCCGGGCGGTGTTCCTGCGTCACGTCATCGGCGGTAAACGGCTGTCGAAGGGCACCCGGTTCGCGCGGCTGGTGCGGGCCGCCACCCCGGACGTGGTGCTCACCGGTGTGGAGGTGCTCGCCGACACCATCGGCGGTGACCTCGCCGTGGTCGACGTGGGTGGTGCCACCACCGACGTGTACTCGGTGCTCACCCCCGACGAACGGGCCACCGGGCCGGCTCGGGAGGTCACCGGCAGCCTGTGGCGGGCCCGCACCGTGGAAGGTGACCTGGGCATGCGGTGGAGCGCTCCCGGGGTCGTCCGCGCCGCCGCCGAGGAACGACTGCTCAGCTCCGCTGACGCCGACGACCTGACCGCCGCCGCGGCACGCCGGGCCGCCGACCCGGCGTTCCTGGCCGTCGACGACGTCGAACGGGCCGTGGACGCCCGCATCGCCACCCTCGCGGCGACGGTGGCGTTGCGGCGCCACGCCCGGGGCGCCGCCACGGGTGAGCGGGCCGGGCGGGACCTGCGCGACGTGCGGCTGCTGGTGGGTTCCGGTGGGGTGCTGCGGCACGCGCCGACGGACGCGTCCCGGCAGGTGTTGACGGCCGTCCTCGCCGACCACGCCGGCGGGTGGGCGTTGCCGCGCGCCGCCGCCGCGGTGGTCGACGCCGACTATGTGCTGGCCGCCGGGGGGTTGCTCGCCGAGGAGCACCGGGCGGCGGCGGGGGCGTTGCTGCGCCACCATCTGCGCACGCATTGAGACTCGCCGACCCGACACGCCGTGTCGCAAGACACGACAGGCCGGGGGTGGGTTGACAAGCGACGGGGGTCGGCACGTACCGTCTTTGAGTCCTACCACGGGAAGCGGCTGTTGTTCGCTTCGTCCTCTCGTCCGCTGGCCGAGCGACATTTTTCAGCGTCACAGTCGCGGCGGCCAGGTCCAGCGGGCGGGGGTCGGCGGGGCGGCGCGAACCGGCCGCGGTTACCGGTGTACGGGCAGGGTGAGGTGCACGGCCAGTAGACAACGGCCCGGCGGGGGCAGCCAGTCCACGCCTGGTCGGTCCGAAGGTCGTCGTGCCCCATTCTCGCCACACCGGCCGGGAAGGGCCTGGGAGCATCGGGGCGCGGCGTCAGCCGCGCCCCGATTTCATGTCCGCTGGGCGGTGTGTGCCCGCCGGCCCGATGCGGTCGGTACGCCCCCCAGCCAGGTAGCCTTCGCCCCGTGATCGAGGTAGAGCGGTGACGACCCTGGACCGGGACGAGGCCCTGACCCCGGCAACGCTGCCGCCGCCGGTCGGCACCGGCCGGCCGCTGCCGCTGCGCTTCGCCGCGCCCCTGGCCGTGGCCGCCGGGTTGGCCCTGCTGGTGGCGTTCCCCCCGTACGGGGTGTGGCCGCTCGCGCCGGTCGGGGTGGCGATGCTGGCCGCCGCCGCACACCGGCGGCGGTTGCGCGCCGGCGCCGGCCTGGGTTTCCTCACCGGGGTGGCGCTCTTCGGCCCGCTGCTGGCCTGGACGAACCTGCACACCGGTTACCTGCCGTGGGTGCTGCTGTCGCTGTTGCAGGCCGGATACCTGGCGCTGCTGGGCGCGGCCACCGCCTGGGTGTCGCCGCTGGCCGACCGGGTCCGCTGGGCGTGGCCGGTGCTGACCGGGTTGCTGTGGGTGGGGCAGGAGGCGCTGCGCGACCGCACCCCGTTCGGTGGGTTCCCGTGGGGGCGGTTGGCGTTCAGCCAGGACACCTCCCCGCTGCTGCGCCTGGCCGCGCTGGGTGGTGCGCCGCTGGTGACCTTCGCGGTGGCGCTCGCCGGCGGGTTGCTGGTCACCGCCGTGTGGCGGGGCTGGGCCGCCGCCCGGCGCACCCCGCAGGACGCCGTGTCGCAGGCCAGCGGGCCACCCGGTGACACGCCTGCGCGGCGGTGGGCGCCGGTGGCCGTACCGGCCCTTGTGGCGGTCGCGTTGACCGCCGGGAGCCTGCTGGTGCCGGTCGCCACCGCAGGGTCGGGCGCCACGGTGACCGTGGCGATCGTGCAGGGCAACGTGCCCCGGCTGGGTCTGGACTTCAACGCCCAACGGCAGGCGGTGCTGAACAACCACGTCGACGCCACCATCGAGTTGGCCGGGCGGGTCGCCGCCGGTCAGGAACGCCAACCCGACCTGGTGGTGTGGCCGGAGAACTCCAGCGACATCGACCCGCTGCGCAACCCGGCCGCCGGGGCACGGATCTCCCAGGCCGCCGACACCGTGCACGCGCCGATCCTCGTCGGCGCGGTGCTGCTCGGCCCCGGCCCCGGGCAGGTCCGCAACGCGGGCATCCTGTGGCGGCCCGGCGCCGGCGCCGACATGAGTCAGCTGTACACGAAGCGCCACCCTGTGCCGTTCGCCGAGTACGTGCCGCTACGCGACGTCGCCCGGATGGTCAGCAAGCAGGTCGACCTGATCCGCAGCGACTTCGTGCCCGGAAGCACCCCGGGCGTGGTACGCGCCGGCCCGGCTGTGCTCGGTGACGTGATCTGCTTCGAGGTCGCCTACGACGATATCGTCCGCGACACCGTCATCGGTGGCGCGCAACTGCTGGTGGTGCAGACCAACAACGCCACCTTCGACGTGGCGGAGGCCCGCCAGCAGATGGCCATGGTGCGGCTGCGGGCGGTGGAGCACGGCCGGCCGGCGTTGATGGCGTCCACGGTCGGCGTGTCCGGGTTCGTCGCACCCGACGGGCGGGTAAGCGATGCCACCGGGTTCAACACCCGGGAGGTCGTGGTGCGGCAGTTGCGGCTCGACGACGGACGTACCCTCGCCACCCGCCTCGGTTGGTGGCCGGAGATGACGCTCGCCGCGCTGGCCGTGGCGGCCCTGGTCGGCGCGGCGGTGCTGCGCCGGCGGCAGCGGGTCATGCCCGAATAGCAACAGCCGGTACGCCGGCGGGAGCGGAGGAACCATGATCCAGGCGACCGATACGATCCGACGCCCGGACGAGGTGCCCGGGGTGGGTCGGGTGCTGGTGGTGATCCCCACCTACAACGAGGCCGACAACATCGCCATGATCGTGGGCCGGGTCCGGCGGGCAGCCCCGGCGGTGCAGATCCTCATCGCCGACGACAACAGCCCCGACGGCACCGGTGCGATCGCCGACGCCTTGGCCGACGGCGACGCGCACGTGCAGGTGCTGCACCGCCAGGGCAAACAGGGCCTCGGTGCCGCGTACCTGGCCGGGTTCGGGTGGGCGCGGGAACGGGGCTACCACGCGGTCGTGGAGATGGACGCCGACGGCTCGCACGCACCGGAGGACCTGCCGGCGCTGCTGGACGCCGCCCGGGACGCCGACGTGGTGATCGGGTCGCGGTGGACCAGCGGCGCGCAGGTGGTCAACTGGCCGCTGCGGCGGCTGCTGCTGTCGCGCGGCGGCAACCTGTACGCCCGTCTCGCTCTGGGCATGCCCGTCTCGGACGCCACCGGCGGTTACCGGGTGTACCGGATGGGCGCGTTGGACGCCATCGACCTGGGGTCGGTGACGTCGCAGGGCTACTCGTTCCAGGTGGAGTTGTCCCGGCTGGCGCACCGGGCCGGGGTACGCATCGTGGAGGTGCCGATCACCTTCGCCGAACGGGAACACGGGGACAGCAAGATGAGCCCGCGGATCGTGGCCGAGGCGCTGTGGCGGATCACCGCCTGGGGGGTGCAGGACCGGCGGCAGGCGGTACGCCGTGGCCTGCACGGCACGTCCACCGGTCAGGCGCGGTGGCCGTGAGCGCGGCCGTGTCATGCTGGATGAGCGGGACACGTCCGTGGTGTCGCGGGAATGGCGATGAGGTGAGATGCGCCGAGGACTGAGGTTCGTGCCGTTGGCCCTGTTGCTGGCGGTGGTGCTGGAGTTGGCGGTGTTCGTCGGTGTGGGGCGGGCGCTGGGGTTCGGGGCGGCGGTGCTGCTGGTGTTCGCCGCGTCGCTGCTGGGGCTGGTGCTGCTGCGCCGCGAGGGGATGCGCGCCTGGCGTGGTTTCCGCTCCGCCGCGGCGGCCGGGCAACCACCGGGTGGGCAGGTCACCGACGGGCTCGTCGGGTTGGCCGGCGCCCTGTTGCTGGCGGTGCCCGGCCTGGTCAGCGGGCTGGTCGGGTTGCTGTTGCTGGTGCCGCCGGTGCGTCGACTGGCCCGCGCCGGGGTGCGACGCACCACTGAGCGGCGGGTGTCGTCGATGGTCGCCGGTGACCTGTTCGGGCCCCGGACGGTGCGGGTGCGTCAGGGGGCGCCGCAACCGACCCCGCAGCCGGAGCGGCCGGTGGTGGTCGACGGCGGCCGGCCCATCGAGGGCGAGATCATCGAGCCGGGTCGGCACTGAGCACACGGCCGGCCAGGCCACAGACACGACGGCGCCCCCGGGGTTTCCCCGGGGGCGCCGTCGTCGTGCGTCGTGCGGCTCAGGCGCGGCCGCGGCGGGTCCGAACCTCCTGGAGGCGTTCCTCGAGGATGTCCTCAAGCTCGGCGATCGAGCGCCGCTCCAGCAGCATGTCCCAGTGGGTACGCGGCGGCTTGGCCTTCTTCTGCTCCGGCTCGTTGCCGTCGACGAGTCGGGCGACGCTGCCGTCGAACTTGCATTCCCAGGTCATCGGGACCTCGGCGTCGACGGCAAACGGCACCTCGAACTGGTGGCCCTTGGCGCAGAGGTACTCGCGGGTCTGACGCGGCGCGAGCTCCGTGTTGCGGTCGGATTCGTAGCTCACCGCGCCAAGGCGGCTTCCGCGCAGCATACGCTCGCCCATGATCGACTTCCCCTCGTTCGTGGTGCTGGTCTTCTGGGTGTAACGGTGCGTCCCCGTCGAGCCATTCCCGCCCGAGGGCGTGAGGCGTCCACGGGTGGGCCGGGACCAAGGGTAGCCGGCCGGGACAGTCACCCGGTCAGGTGATGCCCAGGCGGGTCGCAACGGGATGTTTGTCCGCTGCCACCGGGGATGTTAACCGCCTGAGCGTAGCGAAGGTTGCGCGCAGATCATCGGGTGCTGTCGCCGGGCGTGGCGGCGCCGAGTCGGGCCAGCGCCAACGCCAGGTCGCTGACCTGGTCACCGAGCTGCGCCACCCGCCGCTGCGCCAGGTCCCGGTCGGTTTCGGCGGCGTCGAGCCGTACCGTCAGGGCGGTGACGCTGCCCTCGGCGGTGGCCACGGCCTGCCGGGCCGCGGCCAGCTCGGTGGTGAGCGTGTCGCGGTGGGCGGCCGTGGCGGCCAGCTCCGCGCGCAGCCGCGCCGCAAGCTCCGCGGCCTCCTGCCGGGCTTCGTCGGCCGCAAGGGCGGCGACCTGGGCGCGGTCGCGGGCCCGGTCGGCCTGCTCGCGTGCGCGGGCGGCGTCGGCGGCCTCGGCGCGGGTCCGCGCGGCGTCGGCGCGGGCCTGCTCGATCTGGCGCCGCACGTCCTGCACCTCGGCCTGCCACCGCCCGGCCCGCTCGGTCGCCTCGGCGGCGGCCCGGGTGGCCCGCTCGGCGTCTGCGCGCGCCGCGTCGCGCTCCACGGTCAGGTCGGCGACCCGCTGCCGCTCGGTGTCCCGTTCCGCCCGCAGGTCACGCACCTCGGCGCGGGCCTGGTCGCGGTCGCGTTCGGCCTGGGTCCGCAGCGCCTCGGCGGCACTGGCGTCGCTGCGTGCCTGCGCACGGGCGACCTCGGCGCGCTGCGCCCGCTCGTCGGCCGCGGTGGCCTGCCGCACGGCCTGCTCGGCGCGCTGCCGGGCGTCGTCGGCATCGGCGAGAGCACCGCGGGCCTGCTCACGGGCACGCGCCGCGTCGGCGGCCGCGGTCTCGGCGTCGTCGCGGGCCTCGTCGCGTTCGGTCTGCGCCGCCGCGATCTCGGTGGCGGCCTCCGCGCGAGCCTGGGCGAGCTGCCGCTGCACACCCACCGGGGACAACTCGGCGTGCAGCGACTCGGTCAACGTCTCGACGATCTGGTCGAGGCGGTCCACCGCCTCCCAGGTGCGGGCCACCTGCCCCGGCAGGCCGGGGGCGTTGCGGTGCCGCATCCGGCTGTTGCGGGAGGCACGCTGGCAGGCACCGTCGTTGTCCCGGCAGTAGCGAAACGGCCGGCCCGCGCCGACACGCTGCGGCACCGGCCGTCCACAGTGGGCACACGGGCGGGTCTCGGTGGTGGTGGGCTGGGCGTCCATCGAGGTCGCAGTCTAGTGCCGGGCCGCCGGTGGGTCAGCTCGCGGCCCGGGCGGTCAGCCTAGCGGCGGGGCGGAGGTCGGTGAATGTGGTGCAGTGCCAGCGGGGGAGGCGGGGGCAAGGGCTCGGTGTCGCCGGCCCGGAAGGACTGGAGGAGGTAGGCGACCAGTCGTCGGGACGCGGCCAGCGAGACCTGGTGCGAATCTCCGACGATGCCGCTGTTGGCCAGGAGCAGGAGTGTGACGTCAGCGGGGTCGAAGTCGTCCCGCAACTGTCCCCCGTCCTTGGCGCGCTGCACCAGCCGGGCAAGGCTGTTCTCGGCGTGGGTTCGGGCGCGCTCGTAGTCGACGGCCTCGGGGAACCGGGTGAGGAAGGCGGCCGTGAGGCCCCGGTCGGTGGCCTGCATGGCGCACACCTTCTCCATGACGGAGCAGAACCCGCGCCAGGGGCATCGCATCGCATCGCAGCCGCTGCGCCGTGTGGCCGAACCCGACGAAATCGCCCAGGCCGCCGCCTGGCTGCTCAGTGATCGCGCCTCGTTCGTCACCGGCGCGGTCCTGCGGGTCGACGGCGGAGCGCGAGCCTGAGCGACGACTCAGCCGGTGGCGACCGCCGCCCGGGACCGGTCCGCGGCGATCCGGACGGCCAGCGCGGCGAGGGCCGTCCCGGTAAGCCACCGCTGCACCCGCAGCCATCCCGGCCGGCGGGCGAAGAACCCGGCCAACGCGCCGGCACTGAGCACGATCAGCGCGTTGACGCTCAGCGCCACGGCGATCTGGGTCAGGCCCAGCAGCAGGCTCTGCATCGCCAGGTGCCCCCGCGCCGGGTCGATGAACTGCGGCAGCAGTGACACGTACAGGATCGCGATCTTCGGGTTCAGCAGGTTGGTGACCAGGCCCATGGTGAACAGCCGCCGAGGCGGGTCGGGTGGCAGCGGCGCGGGCGTGAACGGTGAGCGCCCACCGGGACGCAGCGTCCGCCATGCCAGCCAGAGCAGGTAGCCGGCCCCGGCGAGCTTCACCACCGCGTACAGCGTCGGCACCAGGACGAACACGGCGGCGAGGCCGGCGACCGCCGCCGCCAGGTAGACGCCGAACCCGGCCGCCACCCCGAGCAGTGAGATCAGCCCGGCCCGACGGCCCTGCGCCACCGACCGGGAGACCAGATAGACCATGTTCGGGCCGGGTGTGAGCACCAGCCCCAACGCCACCAGCGCGATACCCAGCAGTGCACCCGTGCCCACCATGACGGCCCCCGTTCCTCGAACACTCATCCTGACCGTAGGCGAGCAGAGCGTCCCGCAGCAGGGCCAACGGGCAGGTCGTGGCCTGCCTCGGGTAACCGGTCACCCGGGAGGAAACCGCCTGGGCGGCGTCCACCGGGAATGCTCACCGGGGCGGCTGCGCTGATCCGTTGCAGTGCGCGTCGCCGTCGAGAAGACGCGCGTTACGGTGGCCAGGGGAGGTGCCGCAGGGTGACGGATGCGTGGGAAGCGGCCGTGGAGGCGCAGATCCGGGGAGCCGTGCAACGCGGGGAGTTCGACGACCTGCCCGGCATGGGCAAGCCGATCCCCGGTCGAGGAGCACCGTACGACGAGTCGTGGTGGATCAAGAGTTTCCTGGAACGTGAGGCGCTGCCCAGCGACCTGCTCTTGCCCACCCCGCTGCAACTGCGTCGGCGTGTCGAGCAGGTCCCCGACGAGGTCCGCGACCTGCCCACCGAACAGTCCGTACGAGACTTCGTGGCCCAGCTCAACGCCCAGATCGTGGCCTGGCTGCGTAACCCCGAGGGTCCGCGTGTGGCGGTGCGGCCGGTCAACGCCGACGAGGTGGTCCGCCAGTGGCGCACCGGGCGTGCCCGACGCGAGCAGCTTCCGCCCGCCACCGAGCCGGTGACCGCCACCGCGCCGGCCCGCCGGCCCCGCCGCGGCTGGTGGCTGCCCTGGCGTCGCCGGGGCTGACCCGCGTCGGCTGGCCGCACTCGTTCCGAACAGATCCGAACGGGTCCGAACGCCTGGTCCCGGCCCCTGGCGCGCCAGCGCGGCTACGGTCTGGGCCGAGCGCCCTGACGACAGCGGGTGCGGGGACCCGACGGGGGCGAAGTGACCGAGCGCGCCGCGACGTACGCCGAGGTGTTCGCGGTGCGCGAATACCGCCACCTGTTCGGGGCGTACCTGCTGTCCCTGGCCGGCGACCAGCTCACGGCCGTGACCGTGGCGTACCTCGTCTTCACCGAAACCGGGTCCGCCGCCCTGGCGGCGGCCGGCTACGCCAGTTCCTACCTCGCCTGGCTCACCGGCGGGCCGCTGCTGTCCGGCCTCGCCGACCGATTCCCGCGACGAAGCGTCATGATCGCGTGCGACCTCGGCCGCGCGGCGCTCATCCCGCTGGCGGCGCTGCCGGCCCTCCCCGCGCCGGCCCTGGTGGTGCTCCTCTTCGTGGTCAACCTGATGCGGCCACCGTTCGTAGCGGCGCGGGCGGCGCTGATGCCGGAAGTGCTCGACGGCGACCGCTACGCCGTGGCCAACGGCGTGGACAACATCTGCGCCCAGGTCGTGCAGGTGGTCGGCTTCGCCGTCGGGGGCAGTCTGGTGGCGTTGCTGTCGCTGCGCGGCGCCCTGCTGGTGGATGCCGGCACGTTCCTGGTCTCCGCCCTGCTGATCACGATCGGCGTGCGTTCCCGCCCCGCGCCCCGACCACCGTCGCGCCCGACCCGCCGTGGCCGGGCGGTCGGTCTGCGGGTGATCTTCGCTGATTCCCGGCTGCGGTCCTACGTCCTCGTCCTCTGGACGGCCAGCGCGTTCACCTACGCCGCCGAAGGGCTGATGGCACCGCTGGCCCGACAGTACGGCGGTGGCGCCGGCACCGTCGGGCTGTTGCTGGCGGCGGCGCCGTTGGGAATGGCCGTCGGCGGAGTCGCCCTCACCCGCTTCTGTCCACCGGCGGCCCGGCCACGACTCATCCTGCCCCTGGCCGCGCTGTCGACAGGGGTGCTGACGGTGGCCTGGCTGGCCCCTCCGCTGTGGCTGATGCTGCTGCTGTTGGTGCTGGCCGGCGCCGCGAGCGCCTTCGCCATCCCGCTGAACGCGTTGTTCGGCCGGGCGGTGCCGACGCAGTACCGGGGACGCGCGTTCGGGGTGGCGATCACCGGTCTCAGTGGGCTCCAGGGGGCGGCGATGGTCCTGGCGGGTCTGGCCGCCGACCGGTGGCCGGCCACCACGGTGATCGGGTTCAGCGGCCTGGCGGGCGCGATGGCGGTCCTCGTCTTCGTACCGCTGTGGCCTCGGCGGCCCGCCTCCAACCCGGTGACGTTCGACGCTCCGGTCGAACAAGGCCGAACGACTTCGAACGCCGACAGCCCTACCGCCGAAGCGAGCGGCGGCCGACGCTGAGGTCACCTGGCGGGCACGGGGGCCGCCATCTACGGGAGAGGAGAAGCGCATGCGCAACGTCCGCAACCGTGGCATCAGCTGGACCTGACCGTGACGCTCCATTTCGTTGGGAGCGCCTCCGGACTCACCTGATGGCCGGAGGAAACCGACCACTGTGCCGAGAGGAGGTACGGACGATGCGGAAGAACGACTGCGCCACCTGAGATCCGTGTGAAGCGCGGTGGGTGGTCGCCGGCCGGCGGCCACCCACCCTTCGGCCTTGGAGAAGTCATGCACAGTTTGGGTGACCACCCGCTCACCATGGGTCAGCTCTCGATGTGGCGGTCCCTCTCGGTACGCCCTCCGGAGCAGATGTGGGAGTCCAATCAGGACCTGATCTGGTCGACTCCGGCCGGGGCCACCGAGGAGCAGGTACTCCAGGCACTCACCGCCCTGGCCGCCCGGCACGAGTCGCTGCGCACCGTGTACCGGGCGGCGGATGATCCCGGCGGCGTGCGGCAGGTGGTCCTGCGCGACCCGATCGTGCGGTTCGCCGAGGCGTCCGTCCGCGACCCGTTCGACCTGGCCGCCGCGCCGGCGTGGCGGGCCTGGGTGCGCACTCCCGACGAAGGTGGAACGCCGCAGGTCCACGTGCTGATCCACCACATCGTGGCCGATGGCGCCGCCGTGACGATCCTGGAGTCCGACTTTCACGCACTGCTGCGCGGTGAGCGCCCCGCCGACGCCCCCGCCCCACGCGAGGTGGCCGAACGCCAACGATCCGCCGCCTTCCAGGCCAAACTGGTCGCGGCCGGCGAATACCGCCGACAGATCGTCGCTGCCGCACCGAAGGTTTCGGTGTCCCGGGGTCCGCTGGTGCGGGCTTGCGCAGACACCGGCATTCCGCACGGCGCGGTTCGTGACGCGGCCCGCCGGCTGGGTGTCACTCTGCCCACCCTGCTGCTGACGGTGTACGCGCAGGCGCTGGCCGCGACAACGGGCCAGCCGGATCAACTGCTGTGGCAGTTGTCCTCGAACCGGATGGACCCCACGGTGCGGCGCCTGGTGTCATCCATGACTCAGTGGGTGCCCATGTTGGCCGGGTGTGACCCGGACGGGCCACTGCGCCCGCCGGCCCGTGACATTAACGTCGCGGCGGTGCGCGCCCTGCAGCACGGCGTGTACGACCCGTTCGCCGGCGACCTGACGTACTTCGATCAGGGCAGCTTTTTCACCTTCATCCCCGCGCCGCCCGACGCCGCTGCCGATCCCGTGTCGTCCGAGCCGGAACCCGGGCGCATCGAGTTCCTCGCCCCTCGCGCGTACAGCGGACCCAGCTTCTACGTTGTGGCGCGGGTGCACCCGTACGTGCAGCTCACCATGCGGGTGATGCGCAGCGGGTACGGGCGCCCCGAGGTGGAACGCTTCCTGACCGTCATGACCGACCTGCTGCTGCGCGCGGTCAAGGACGCGGCATGAGCGGCAGTCTGTGGCGACACCGTGACTTCATGGTGTTGTGGTCGGGTCGGACCCTCAGCGAGGTCGGCGATGCCGTCTCGCTGCTGGTCATTCCGCTGCTGGCCGTCACCGTGCTGGACGCCTCGGCCGTGGAGGTCGGCATCCTCAGCGCCACCCGGATGGTGGCCTACGTGTTCCTCTCCCTGCCCGCCGGGGTGTGGGTGGACCGGATGCGCAAACGCCGGGTCATGGTGCTCTGTCATCTCGTGCGGGCCGGGCTGGTGGCCACCGTCGCCGTCGGCGCGTGGGCCGGCTGGATCACGATGGTGCAGCTGTGGACCGTGGCGCTGCTGTCCAGCGTCTGCACCGTGCTGTACGAGACCGCGCATCAGAGCTTCCTGCCGTCGATCGTCCGCAAGGACCAACTGCTCGACGCCAACGGCAAGCTGACGACCACGTACTCGGTCTCGCAGATCGCCGGGTACGGCGTTGGCGGCGCGCTGGTGTCGGTGTTGGGCGTGGCGCGTACCGCGGGCGTCGACGCGCTCGCCTACGTGCTGAACGCCGTGTCCCTCCTGCTGATCCGCGGTGCCGACGAGCCGCCGGTCGTGACGCGGCGTCGGGACTTCCGCCGCGAGCTGGGCGACGGCCTGTCCTTCGTGTTTCGCCACCCGGTCATGCCCCGACTGGTGGCGGCCTCGGCGTCGTTCAACCTGTTCAGTCAGATGCTCTTCGCGTTGGCGGTCCTGTACCTGGTGCGCGACCTGCGGTTGAGCGAAAGCATGGTCGGTGTGGTGATGGGGCTGACCACGCTGGGCGGGATCGCCGGCGGCCTGGCGTCCACACGGCTGGCGCGCCTGGTGGGCACGGCCCGGATCATCTGGGTCGCGCCGCTGGGGCTCGGCTGGACAGTGCTGCTCGTACCGGCCGCCGAGCCCGGCTGGGGTCCGGCCGCCTACACGGTCGGCATGGCGGGCATGGGAATGCTGTTCGCCATCTACAACGCGGCCGTGGTCAGCTACCGGCAACGGGTCTGCCCCCCGGAGCTGCTGGGGAGGATGACGGCGTCGGTCCGATTCGTGATCTTCGGGGTGATGCCGGTGGGCGCCCTGGCGGGTGGGCTGCTGGGCAGTTGGCTGGGGGTCCGACCGACGCTGTGGATCGCGGCCGCCGGCGTGTGGGCGTCCGGCCTGGTGCTCTACTTCTCGCCGCTCCGGCGATGGCGTGACCTGCCGGACGAGGCCGACGCGCCCGCCGGCGGTCAGCCGACGACGAGCTTCCCGGCACCGCATGGGCGGTCGCCGGTCGACCCGGCCGGCAAGGCCATCGGAGGTGTACGAGGTGGATGACCAGCCGTTCGGCCAGCGCATTCTCTCCTGGACGGGTGGGCCGGCGAACCCCGACCGGTTCGTCGCACTGGGCGGGGTCCGGCTACCCGCCGAACCCGACCCCGCCGCCCTGCGGCACACCCTGGACGCGATCCTGGCCCGGCACCCCGTGCTGGGTGCGGGACCGGTCGGGCTGCGCACGGTCGACGACGTGTGGGCGGCGGCCTCCGCAGGCCGCTACCCGCCCGATGCGAAGTGCCTGCTCTGGGCGTACCTGGCCGGTCGCGAGCTGCTGCTCGTCGCGCACCACAACGTGTCCGACCCATGGTCGATGCGGCTGCTGCTGCGCGAGGTGCTGAAGCCGGGGACCGGGCCGGCCCCCTCCTACCACGGCAGCACGTCGACCCCGGCACCCGAACGGGTCAACCGGTCCGTGCCGTTCTGGCGGGAGCTGCTCGCCGACGTACCGGCCCTGGCCCCGGGCGCCGACGACGACAAGGGCACGGCCGAGATCAGAACGCCGAGCGGCATCACCCAGCAGCAGGCGGCCGAGGTCGCCCGGGCCGTACGCAGCACCCCGTTCGTCGTCCTGCTCACCGCGTTCGCACAGGCCCTCGGCCCGCTCAGCCCGGGCGAGGCCGTCATCCCCGTACTGACGCACGGGCGGCAGCGCTCCGAATGGGACACCGTGGGGCTGTACATGAACGTGCTGCCGGTGCGGCTCGGCACGCCGACGGTGGGCGCGGTGCACCGTGCGTTCGCCGAGGCGTACGCGCACGAGATCCCGTTCCCGGTGCTGCTGGACGCGGTGCCACAGACCGGCCCGCTGTTCGCCGACGGCGGGCCGGGCCTGGCCCAGTTCGAGGTGATCCAGGTGCCCGAGGGTGCCGGGATCGAGCCGCTGACGATTCCGCCGGGCCTCGGGCTGGGCGGGCCGCTGCTCCCCGTCAACGGGTTGGCGTTCTGGCTCGAGCCGGGGGCGGGCGGCGCCTACACCGCCTGCGTGCGCTACCGCCGCTCGCACCGGGGAGCCGACATGCAGGCCCTGGTCCGCCGATTCATCGACAGTTGGGAGGAGATCCGTGCAGACGCGCAGCGAGCTTGAGACGATGTTGACCCGGCTCTGGAGCGAGAAGTTGAACGTCACGCCGGTGGGTGTCGACGACGACTTCTTCGCCCTCGGCGGCGACTCACTGCTCGCCGCCGACCTGCTGATGGACCTCTACGACCAGCTCGGCGTCGAGGTCGATGCCGCGGTGCTGTTCCTCAAGCCGACCATCGCCGAGCTGGTCGACGAGGTGCTGGCCGCATGAGAACCCCGCCGTGTGGGCACACCCGCCCCCCGGACCGGATCGACCTCGCCGACCCCGACCTGCACGGCGGCGACCCGCACGCGGCGTGGCGGACGCTGCGCCGCTGGGATCCCGTCAGCTGGCAGCCGGTACCGGACAGGTCGGGCTTCTGGGCGGTCACCCGCCACTTGGACGTCAGAACCGTCCTGGCCGACCATGCCCGGTTCACCTCCACCGGTGGGGTGGTGCTCAGCATGCTCGGCCGGCCCGAACCGGCGCAGAACCAGCAGTTCGCGGCGAGCGACCCGCCGCGACACGGCCTCATCCGGGGGCCGCTGCAGCAGCAGATGACCGCACGTGCGGTGGCACGACACGAACCGGCCATCCGTTCCTTCGTACGGGAGCTGCTCGGCCCCGCCGACGGACTCGTGGACTTCGTCTCGCTCACCTCCGCCCTGCCGATGGCCTTCCTGGGGCCGCTGATGGGCATCCCGGCGGCGGACTGGCCCGACCTGGCCCGGTGGGTGTCCATGTCGGTGGCCGAACAGGACCCGGACGTCATGCTGCCGGGCGGGCCGTCGGCGACCCTCGACCGTGGGCATCGGGAACTGTTCGCGTACCTGCTCGACCTGGTGCTCTCGCACCGGCGGCGCCCGCGCGGCGACCTGGTGGACCTGCTGGGTGCCATGCCGCTGCGCGCCGGGGCGATCGTGGCCAACTGCTACAGCGTGCTGCTCGGCGGCAGCGCGGCCCTCCCGCACGTGCCCCGCGCGGTGCTGGCCGAGCTGATCCGCACCGGGCGCTACGAGGACTGGGCCCGGCGACCCGAGCGGATCGGCCGCGCGGTGGAGGAGGCGCTGCGGTTCAGCTCACCGGCCGGGCACTTCATGCGGCTGGCGACGAGCGACACCACCCTCGGCGGCGTACACGTCGCGGCGGGCGACGCCGTCGTGGTGTGGCTCGGGTCGGCGAACCGTGACGAGTCCGTTTTCCGCGACCCCGACACCCTCGACCCGGACCGTCACCCGAACCGGCACCTGGCCTTCGGGGAGGGCCGGCACTACTGCCTGGGGGCGGCAGTCGCCAGGCTGACGTTGCGCGTCTTCTTCGAGGAACTCTTCGCCACCTTCGCGTCCTTCGAACCGGCGGCCGAAATCGAGCGCGTACGGTCGAACTGGCTGGGCGGGATCAAGCGGATGCCGATCCTGGCTGGCCGGCGGTGATCCCCGAGGCGCTGGCCGCCCAACTGCGCGCGCGCCGGGACACGCTGGCCGTGGTGGATCCCGAGCAGTCCCTGACGTACGCCGACCTGGACGGCTTGAGCGGTGCGGTCGCCGCCCATCTCGCGCAGCGGGGGGTGGCCGTCGGCGATCCGGTCATCGTGCACACCCGGCTGTCGGGCTGGGCCATCGTGGCGATGCTCGGCGTGCTGCGGGCGGGAGCGCGCTACGTCCCCATCGACGCGGCGTTCCCGGCGGCCCGCCGAGAGTTGATGGCCGCCGGCAGCGGCGCTCGCGTGACGCTCACCGAGGAACTGCTGGCGACATTGCGTCCGACCCGCTTCGACTGGCAGGACGGACCGGACGCGTACACGCTGTTCACCAGCGGCTCGACCGGCGTGCCGAAGGCGGTCACGGTGTCGCGGGCGGCCCTGAGCTATTCCACCGGCGCCCGGCTGGAGTACTACGGTCGCCCACCCGAGCGGTTTCTGCTGTGCTCGTCGATCTCCTTCGACAGCTCGGTGGCAGGCATCTACTGGACGCTGTGCACCGGAGGCACCCTGGTCATCCCGACCGACCGACCGTTCGACGTGCGGGCGATCGTCCGGACCGGCGCCGTGCACCGGCCCACCCACACGCTGATGGTGCCATCCCTCTACCGCCTCATGCTGCGTTCGCCGGTGCCCAGCCTGACAACCGTGATCGTGGCCGGGGAGAGCTGCCCGCCCGGCCTGGTCGACCTGCACCACGATCGGATGCCTGACGCGACGCTCTACAACGAGTACGGCCCCACCGAGTGCACCGTCTGGAGCACGGTGCACAGGTGCGCGGTGGGGGAGGACCCGGTGCCGATCGGCCGTCCGATCCCCGGCACGACGGTCTCGATCAGCGATGGTGAGCTGTGCATCTCCTCGCCTGGGGTGGTGTCCGGGGGGCCGGTGTACCGCACCGGCGACCGGGTCAGCATGGGCGACGACGGCCTGCTGCGGTACCACGGACGCGTTGACGAGCAGCTTAAAATTGGTGGGATGCGTATCGAGCCGGCCGAGATCGAGCACGCCCTGATGGCCCACCCGGCGGTGCTTCTCGCCGGCGTCGCCGTCCCCTACCGGAGCGTCGCGTACGTCGTCTGCAGCGAGCCGGTGGAGCAGAAGGCCCTGCGCGCACACCTGCTCGACCGGCTGCCCGCCGTGGCCGTGCCCACCGTGTTCGAGCGGGTGGAGTCCCTGTCCACTCTGCCCAACGGCAAACTCGACAGGCGTGCCCTGAGCCGGTCCGACCACGTTCGACATGACGGCTGAGCCGCGCGCGTGCACGGCGCGTTTCCCCGTGACCGCCGCCTACGCGGGCACCGCCCGGATCGACGAGCTGCGCGCCACCGAGTACCGGCACCTCGACCGCGACGGTGGGGTCTACCTCGACTACACGGGCGCCGGGGTGGCCGCCCGAGCGCAGATCATCGCCCATCACGACCGGTTGCTCGCGGGTCTGTACAGCAACCCGCACTCGGAGAACCTCACCTCCGAGGCGGCCGGCGGGCTGGTCGAGTCGGCCCGGCGGGCGGTGCTCGACTTCTTCCGCGCCGACCCCGGCGAGTACGCGGTCGTCTTCACGCCCAACGCCAGTGGCGCTTGCCGCCTGGTGGGCGAGGCGTACGGCTTCGGCCGGGGCCGTCCGCTCGTGCTGACCTGGGACAACCACAACTCCGTCAACGGCATCCGGGAGTACGCCCGCGCGGCCCGCTCGCCGGTCCGCTACGTGCCGCCCGCCGGGCCCGACCTGCGGGTGGCCGAAGCCGACGTGCTAGCCGCGCTGGCCGCGCGTGCAGGCCGTCCCTGGTCGCGGCGGTCGGGCCCCGTGGGGCTCTTCGCGTACCCGGCGCAGAGCAACTTCACCGGTGTGCAGCATCCGCTCGACTGGGTGGACCTGGCCCACCAGCACGGGTACGACGTGCTGCTCGACGCCGCGGCGTTCGCCCCGACGAACCAGCTGGACCTGAGCGTCGTGCGGCCGGATTTCGTCTGCCTGAGCTGGTACAAGCTGTTCGGCTACCCCACCGGCGTAGGGGCGCTGCTCGCCCGGCGTGCCGCGCTGAGCCGGCTGCGTCGCCCCTGGTTCGCGGGTGGCACCATCCGGGCGGTCAGTGTGCAGGGTGACTGGCATCAGCCGATGGGGGACGAGACGGGGTTCGAGGACGGCACGCTCAACTTCCTCAGCATCCCCGACGTGGAGTTCGGGCTGCGCTGGCTCGACTCGATCGGCGTGGACCTCATCCACACCCGGGTCGGCCTGCTCACCGGCTGGCTGCTGGAGCGGCTGACCGCGTTGCGGCACCGCAACGGCCAGCCACTGGTCCGGATCTACGGGCCGTCGACGGGCGACGCCCGGGGTGGCACCGTGGCGTTCAACTTCTGCTACCCGGACGGCACGCTCGTCGACGAGCGGCTGGTCGCGTACGAAACCTCGGCGGCCGGGTTCGCCCTACGAACCGGTTGCTTCTGCAATCCGGGCTCGGCCGAGGCCGCCTTCGGGATCAACCCCGGACTGCTGCGCGGTACGAACCTCGCGTACGTCGGGACGATCGACCAGCATCTCGCCGCGCTGGGGCTACCGACCGGCGGCGCCGTACGCGTCTCCTTCGGTCTGGCCTCCACCGCGGCGGACGCGGAACGCTTCCTGGCCTTCATCGAGTCGACCTACCTGGACCGTGACGGTCCCGCAGACGTGCGGCTGGCACCACGGATCCGTTGCTGAGGTGCGCGCGGGCCGCTGCGGCCCACGACCGAGGTGCGCGTCAGTCGACTGCAGCCCGCCACACCCAGGATGTGCGCCTCGCCCGGCCGGGCAGCTCGACCCGGCCGGTCATCCAGAGCAGCACGTCGGGTGCGGGGCCCTCCGGGGCGTCCGGGAAGAGCCGGCGCAGCACCACCGTGCTCAACCGCTGCGGCGGGCGCCACGGCACGCCGAGACCGACGGTGATGTCGTACGTGTGCAGCAGGGTCTCCGCCACCCCCATCGCGGCGAAGCCGGCCGGGTCGCAGGGGCCCCAGTGCCAGGCCCGCGCGTCCGACCCGGTGGTGTCGACCGCGGCGGCGAGCAGCCCGGCGCACGCGCGCATCACGGCGAGCACCTGCGCCGGGTTCGCGGTGGGGGAGACCCGCAGGTCGTACGGCAGGTAAGCGTCCTGCGGGAGGCCGGTGACCTGGCCGGCGTACCCGAGCAGGTCGTGCGCGACGTGCGCCGCGGTGGTCCAGCAGCTCCAGGTCAGAGTGCCGGCGGGCACCGACCAGTCGCGCTCCCGGTGCGGGAGCAGCACCTGGGTCATCTCGTCGGCCGCCTGGAGCAGGTCGGCGCCGGTCGCCGCTGACATCCGTCGACCCTCCCAGTGCGAACCGGGTGGCGCAACTGAGATCGTCAGCCAGCCACCGAGGGGTGCGAGTCGAGGCGAGCGGTCGAACCCGCCGCCAGAGCCTGCTCGACATGCTGGACGCCCGCGCGGACAAGGTCGCCGTACTGGTCGGCCGGCAACTGCTCGGCGAGGCTCCGAGCGGTCGCCAGGTGCGCCCCGGCCACTGTCGTGTTGCGCAGCCGTCGGTGCACGTCGGCCAGGTTCAGGTGCAGCGACGGCAGGAAGCCCTGCACCTGGAGGGCGTGATGGTATTGCTGGGCACGGTCGTCGGTCAGGTCGGTGACGGCGGCCAGGGCGCGTTCGTCCCACCGCAGTTCGGCCTCGGTGGTGTCCTGCAGGTCGGCGAGGTGGTGGGCGAGGGTGCAGCGGTGCAGGGCGTCACCGGTGGGGCCGATCTCGTCCCACAGTGCGGTGAGCAGCTCGCGGGCCTGGCCCGGTGAACCGGAGTGGCCGAGCTGCACCGCTTCGATGATGCGCGTCATGGTGGGGTCGGGTGTGGGCTGGTCGTCCATGTCGCCGATGCTCGGCCCTCAACCGGGTCGAGGGTCAAATCACTGCGGCTGCCCGGCGGCGGCGAGCCCGACGAGGTGTCCTTCGGGGTCGGTGAAAAAGCCGACCACCAGGGTCTCGTCGCGGTTGGGGTGCGGTCCTGACACGCGGGTGCCGCCGAGGCGCTCGGCCTGCCGCAGCGCCGCCTCCACGTCGGGCACGCCGACGTAGAACAGTGTCCGGTGCGGGTAACCCGCGCCTCCGCCCACGCCGCCCGGGATTCCGCCGTCGTGGGGGTGGACGAACCCGTAGGTGCCCGGCGCCGAGACGGCTTCGGCGGTGGCGTCCCCCACGTCGAACTGCCAGTCGAAGAGTTCGCTGTAGTAGGAGCGCAACCGCTGCGGGTCGGTCCCGATGATCTCGAAATGCACCACTGGCATCCCCATGGATCTCTCCCTGTCTCTATTTCGCCAGACCGTAACGCCAGTGGTTGTTAAAAACAACCACACGGTAGTGTTCAACGTCCAGAGTCGAGTGGGAAAGGGAGCCCTGCATGCCGACCAGCCGCACCTACGGCGACGCCTGCGCGATCGCTCGCGCCCTCGACGTCGTCGGGGAACGCTGGGCGCTGCTCGTCGTCCGTGAACTGCTCCTCGGCCCGCAGCGCTTCTCCGACCTGCGCCGGGCACTGCCCGGCGTCAGCTCCAACATGCTCACCGACCGGCTGCGCGAGCTGGAGAGCCACGGCGTGGTACGCCAGCGCCGACTGCCGCCCCCCGCGGCCTCGACGGTGTACGACCTCACCGCGTCCGGCCGCGAACTGGAGCCGATCGTGCTGGCCCTCGGCGGCTGGGGCCTACGCGTACCCCTGCCGCCGGCGCCGGTCCACCTGAGCGCGACCTCGGTGTTGCTGTTCCTGCGCGGTTCACGGCACCCGAGCCCGCAGGCGCCGCCGGCCACCTACCGGTTCGAGCTCGACAACCGGGTGTGGACCGTCCGCACCCGGGATGGCCAGGTCCACGTCGAGGCCGGCGAACCGGCCGACCCCGACGCCGGCCTACGCACCGACCCTTCGACGCTCAACTCTCTGCTCGACGGCTCCATCTCACTGGCCACCGCTCGCACCACCGGCGCGGTCGTCGTCAGCGGAGACGACGCTGCGCTGCGTCGACTCCTCGAAACGAGGGCTGGGGACCGTCGGTCTGGTGCTCGGGTCGGTGCGTAGCCCTCGCAGCGACAGCAGTCGGGCGGCGACGTTGCGGGTCGTGATTCCGATCCGGGTGGCGGGCACGAGGAGCGACGCGGCCCGCGCGACGTTGCGCTGCTTCGGCGCCACCAGCGTCCGGTGGGTCTGCTCGTAACGTCGCAGTGCCTCCGCGAGGTTGCCGGGCGTCGCGGCCAGCGACTCCGCGAGCGTCGCCGCGCCCACCATCGCCAGGGTCGACCCGTCGCCGAAGAGGGACACACAGGACGCCGCGTCGCCGAGCAGCGCCACCCGGCCGGCCGACCACCGGTCCAGCCGGACCTGGCTCACCGAGTCGAAGTAGAGGTCGTCGGTTGCGCTTACCCGCTGAAGGATCTCGGGTGTCCGCCAGCCGCCTCCGGAGTAGGCAGCCGTGAGCAGGCGCTTGTGTTCGGCGGTGTCGCGGTGGTTGAAGCCGGGCTCCCATGGGCCGCGGAAGATGAACGCTGCGCCCGGATTTCCGCGATTCGGGTGCAACGCGAGAGCACGGCCGGGTGCGTTGTGCATCAACATCTCGTGCGGCGCGAGGTCGAGGCCGTCGACGGACAGGGTGGCGATCCAGACGCCCATGTGCCGCACGAACCGGCTCTCGTCCCCGAAGACGAGCCGGCGCGTCCGCGAGTGCAGGCCGTCGGCGCCGACGACCAGGTCGAACCGGCGCGGCGCGGCGCGCTCGAACGTAACGTCGACGCCGGCGTCGTCCTGCGCGAGGGTGGCGATCGAGTCGGCGAAAATGTACTCGGCCTCCTCGTGGGCCGCCTCGTGGAGGATCGTCGCGAGGTCGAAGCGGGGTAGCTCCACCTCGCCGCGCGTCTGACCCAGGCGCATGCCGCCGACCCGGCGACCGTTGTCGTCCACGAAGGTCAGGGCGGTCACGTCGGTCGCCGCAGCGCGGAGCATCGGCATGATGCCCATGGCCTCGGCGACTCCGACGGCGGGCCCGCGCACGTCGACGGGGCTGCCGCTGGAGCGCAGGCCCTGCGCCTGCTCGACGACGGTGGGCCGGAACCCGTGGCGGGCCAGCCAGTAGGCAAGGGTGGGGCCGGCGACGCCGGCTCCGGAGATCAGCACGGTCTTCACACTCGTCATGTCCGAAGAATATCTGCACTCAGTGCAGAATTGCAATGAGTGCCGCAATGCGCTGGGTGCAGTATGCTGCCGACCATGGCGGATTCCTCCCTGCGCGAGCGCAAACGCGAACGGACCCGGCAGGCCATCGTCGACGCCGCGGTCGACCTCTTCGAGCGCCACGGCTACGAAGGCACAACAATCGCCGACATCGCCGAAGCGGCAGAGATCGGCACCCGGACGTTCTTCAGCTACTTCGCCAGCAAAGAGGAACTGCTCTTTCCCGAAAGCGACGCGCGCGTCGCCGCCGCCGTCTCCGCGATCGCCGCCCGCAAGCCCGGTGACAGCCCCGCCGACCTGCTCGTCCAGGCGTTGAGTGACGTCAACGAACACAGCACCGAGATGGCGAGCCCCACCGCGCTGCTACGGATGCGGCTCATGCAGACCGTTCCGGCCGTGCGCGGTCGCGGATTGCAGATCCAGCTCGACGCGCAACTCGAGATCGCCCGCCACCTCCAGGCGGCATTCCCCGACGACCTCGACGCCGTGCAGGCGAGCGCCCTGGTCGGGGCGTTCCTCGGCGCGGTGATGGGCGCCCTTCAGGTCCTCCTCGAAGAGCCGGGCGCGCTCGACGACCCCCGCAAGCTGCAGCGGCGCATGCGTGACGCGGTCGCGGCAGCGCTGCGCCCCTGGCTGTCGGCCGCCCGCTAGCAAGCGGCCGACAGCCTTTCTGCCGCTCAGAGAATGCGCTCTCCTTCGGCCACCGAGCCTCTCAGGCTTGCGAGGCAATGGCCTCGAGCACCGAGCGGACGGACCTCGGACGGTGACCGATGAGGGTCTCCAGGGTCGGGTCGGTGACGGCGAACTCTCCCCGGCGGGCCGCGCGGTACATGCCGAGGGTGAAGTCGGCTGCGGCCGCGGGCATCCCACGCTCGATGGCGGCTGCCCTCCACTGGTCGTCATCCGCGACGATGCGCCGGATGGTGCGGCCGGTGATGTCGGTGAGGACGCCAGCGACCGCTTCCAGGTCGAGCATCTCCGGCGCGGTCAGGGCAGGCGTGATCCCGTCGAGTGCGCCGTCCTCGGCGAGGGCGATCGCCGCTGCCTCGGCAAGGTCGGCGTGCGCGGTCCAGGAGACCGGACCGTCCGCCGGCGCCACGAGCTGGCCGGTTTCGAGTGCCGCACCGATGGCGAAGCTGAGCGTGCTCGCGTAGAAGCCGTTGCGGAGGGCGGTGAAGGGGACGTCCAGCCCCGCCAGGTACTCCTCGGTCGCGGCGTGGGTGAGCTGGGGGGAGAACAGTGATTCCCGGGAGGCGGCCTGGTGGCTGGTGTAGAGGATGCGCTTGGCTCCAGCGGCGTGAGCGGCGTCGATGGCGGCGCGGTTCGCGGTGACCGCCTCGCCGCCGCGGATGGCGGCGGACACGATGAGGACCTGGTGGGCACCCTCGAAGGAGTGTTCCAGCGTGGCCGGGTCGGTGAAGTCTCCGGCGCGGACCCGTACGCCGCGCTCGGCGAGGCTCGCGGCCTTGCCGGTGTCGCGCACGCTGACGCCCACGGTGTCGGCGGGAACCCGTTCGAGCAGCCGATCGACGATCTGGGATCCGAGCTGACCGGTGGCACCGGTGATGACGAACATGGTGAACACTCCAGTGTTATCGGCGGTATCGGCTCAACGTTAGCACCGATAATTGGAAGGTAACAAGATGCTGTTAGCATTGATTCATGGCTGCGGCACAGGACACGACTTCCCGAGACGACGTCCGATCCGGCATCGTCACGGCGGCTAGCCAGCTGCTACGGGAGAAGGGCGCCAGCGCGGTGACGACGCGGGCGGTCGCCCAGGCGGCGGGCGTGCAGGCGCCCACCATCTACCGCTTGTTCGGCGACAAGGACGGCCTGGTCGACGCCGTCGCGGAACACGTCATGGCCACCTACGTCGCCGCCAAAGCGGCTGCGGCGGAAACCGCCGAGGGTGATCCCGTAGCGGACCTGCGCTCCGGATGGCGCGTGCACGTCGAGTTCGGGCTGGCCAATCCTGAGCTGTACGCACTCATCGGCACCCGGGGGCGCGGAGGGCCGTCGTCGGCGACGGCCGCGGGCATCGAGGTGCTGCGCACCCGCGTACGGCGACTGGCCGCAGCCGGCCTGCTCCGCGTCGACGAGCAGCGTGCGCTCATGATGATCCACGCGGCGGGCAATGGCACAATTCTCGCCCTGCTGGCGATGCCCGAGGACAGGCGCGACCCTGGTCTGAGTGACGCCATGTTCGATGCCGTCCTCAGCAGCATCCGCGTGACCACGCCGGCGACACCCGACACGACCACGAGCGCGGTCGCGGTCACCTTCGCCACGGTGGTGCCGGACCTTCCGGGGCTCAGCGACGCCGAACGCGCGCTCATGACGGAGTGGCTCAATCGGTCGCTGAGCACGCCGCACAACCCCTGACCGTCAGGGGTTGTTCAGGTAGGCCAGGACGGCCAGCACACGGCGATTGTTGTCGTCGTCGGTGATGCCGAGCTCGTTGAGGAAGAGCCGTTGGCCGATGGCATGGTTGGACAGTCCTTCGGCCATGAGGCCGAGCACGGAGCGTTCGCGTTCGGTGAGCTGTTCGAGTCGTCGGTTCGAGGACCCGCTGGACAGCAGTTTGGCGATGACGGAGTTTGGCGATGACGGCCGGGTCCATGGCGGTGCCGCCGGCCGCGACACGTTCCAGGGCGTCGATTCCTGCGCTGACCAGAGTTCCGGCCCCAGGGTCCGGTCGAGCTCCGCCCGCTGGCATGGCCATGTTCGCCATACCAGCGGGCGGTGAATGGCCGGCTTCCAGTTCCTGGCCGACAGCCGCAGCTCTGGTCAGCCGAAATCAGTTGGCGGGCTCGCCGAACCAGCGGGAGAGGTGGTCGTCCAGGTCCTGCTGATCGTCGCCGATCCAGGCGACATGCCCGTCGGGGCGTAGCAGGACGCCCGGAACATCCAGTGCCGCAGTGGGATCCGCGAGGTGATCGACCCGGTCTGCCCAGCCGCCGACGGTCAGGCGTTCGGTACGGTCCAGCAGCAGGCCGCGGCCGCGATGCAGCAGGCCGTAGAGGCGGCCCTGTTTCACATCGATGTCGCGCAGGCGGCGGCCGAGCAGGTCAGGGCCTGCGCCGAAGTCGTAGCGGATGCCGATCGCGGTGATCTTCTCGATCAGGTAGCGGTTCACCTCGTCGAAGTCCATCAGCTCGGTGAGCAGCCTGCGCACGGCCTGCGGGCCTGGTTCGGTGGACAGCAACTCCGTCTGGGCGCGGGTGTTGTCCAGCACGTCCTCGGCGACCGGACGACGTTCGATCTGGTAGGTGTCCAGGAGCGTTTCCGGTGCCCAGCCGCGGATCTGTGCGGCCAGTTTCCAGCCGAGGTTGACTGCGTCCTGGACGCCCAGGTTGAGGCCCTGTCCGCCGATGGGTGGATGGATGTGCGCCGCGTCGCCGGCCAGCAGCACCCGTCCGACCCGATACCGTTCGGCCAGCCGGGTGGCATCCCCGAAGCGGGACAACCCACGAGGGGAGTGCACACCGAAATCGGTTCCGGCGATGGTGCGCAACTGTTGTTTGAAATCCTCAAGGGTGGGCGGTTGGGCGCGGTCGCTGACTCCTGCGGCGGGGACCACGACGCTGTAGACCCCGACGCCTACGGGCCGGAGCCAGAATCGATGCTGGGTCTCGCGGATGCGCGCCATCGTGGCGGCGATCTCCTCCTGCGGCACACCCACTTCCATCTCGCCCATCAGCGTCTCGGCCCGCGTGGGCTCGCCGGGGAAGCCGACGCCGAGCAGTTTGCGTACCGTGCTGCGCCCGCCGTCGCAGCCGACGAGGTAGCGCGAACGCACCTGTTCCCCGTCGGCCAGCTCGACGGTCACACCGTCGTCGTCCTGCTCGAACCCGGCTACCGCACGCCCGCGGCGGACCTGCGCACCGAGTTCGATCGCATGTTCTTCGAGCAGGCGAACGATGACCGGCTGCGGGATGCCCAGCAGATAGGCGTGCCCGGAATCCAGGCTCTTGGGCACGGGTTTGTTGATGGCGGCGAAGAAGCCGCCGGCCGGACGCTGCCTTCCGTGTTCGAGGATGCGTTCGAGGAGCCCGCGCATCGCCATCAGCTCGAGACTGCGAATGTGCAGGCCGACGATGCGGACGAACGACGCGGGCTCGGTCTCCTTCTCCAGGACGAGTACCCGTACGTCATGCAGCCGCAGCTCGGCGGCCAGCATCGCACCGGTCGGCCCGCACCCGGCAATGATCACGTCGAACATGGAGGGCCTGCGCTCGGTGCCGGAAGTCGGCGACGGCGCGGCGGTGAACTGTGGAGGATGCATCGGTGTTGCCTTTCGGGAGTGCCGTGTTGTCGAGGCGCTCCCGGCGACACCTACGTCAATCGCCCGGCCGTGACGGGAGGGGGAGCACCCACATCGATACAGCGTTCATGGGTCTCACCTCCTCGGGTGGTGTCACGATCAGCTACAAGCTACAAGCCCGCGCATCATTCCGTCCAACCCTTTTCGGCACCCTGGAGCGCCGAGCTGGGCTCAGCACTGGCGTCAACGACTTCCGGAGCCCTGGAGGGCGCCCTCCCGAACGGAGTCCACGAACTCCGGGTGAACTGGATCATCAGCCGGGGCGGCGGCACGCAGCGCCGCCTCCACCCGGCGGTTGCTGGTCATGGTCGACGTGACGGCGGTCATGGTGAGGAGGAGCCCCGCGGCGGCGTAGAGCGGGGTGCGCACGTCGGAGGTGGTGGCCAGCCAACCGCCGAGGAAGGCGCCGAACGGGGCGGCGCACATGGCGAGCATGCGGGAGGTGGAGGCGACCCGGCCCATCAGGTGGGCGGGGACGATCGCCTGTCGGAGCGAGGGGGCGAGCACCATCGTGGCGCCCATGCCCGCCCCGCACACGGCGAGCGCGAGGCCGGCGACGTACGGGTTCGGGGCGGCGGCAAGGCCCAGGATGGCAAGCCCTTCGACTGCGGCCGTGCAGGTCAGCGCGGTGCCGGTGCCGAGTCGCCGGCCGAGGAAGGAGGCGATGCCCGCGCCGAGCAGGCCGCCGGTGGCCTCCGCCGTGAGGAGCAGGCCGAAGCCGTAGGTGTCGATGCCGAGACGGTCGTGCGCGAAGAGGGCGAGGACGGTCTCCACAGCGAGGAAGGCGACGTTCCCGACCGCGGGACGCAGCGCGAGGCCGAGCAGCAACCGGTCCCGGAAGACGTACGACGCCCCGGCCCGCGCTTGCCGAAGCAGCGACTCGCGGGCCTGCGGTACGGGCCGGGGCGTGGCGGGCAGCGACCGTACGAGCAGTGCGGAGAGCGCGAACGACACCGCGTCGGCGAGCAGCGGAACCGCCCGCCCGAGCGCGAGCAGCGCACTGCCCAGCGGTGGCCCCGCAAAACCAGACGCGGCGGTCTGGGTGCCGCGCAGGCGGGAGTTGGCACGCTCCAGGAGCGCGGTGTCGCGGCCGAGCAGATCCGGCAGATAGGCCGTGGCGGCCGTGTCGAAGAAGAGTCCGCCGAGGCCGAGCAGGAAGGCGACGGCCGCGAGTAGCGGGATGCTCAGCACGTCGAGCCCGGCAGCCACCACCGGTATCGCGAGCAGCACCGCGCGCGCGGCGTCCGCGACCCACATCGTGCGCCGGCGTTCCCAGCGATCCACCAGCGCACCGCCGAGCACCCCGAAGAGTAGCCACGGCAACGTCCCGGCGGCCGTGACGACGGCGAGCGCCATCGGATCCCGCGTCAACGTCAACGCGAGCAGCGGCAGCGCGGCATGCATCACCCCGTCACCGAGCGAGGACACCGTCTGCGCAGTCCACAGCCGTCCGAACCCGGGCGGCAACTGTCGTCCCCCTCGGCCTGCTCGCGATGCCGGGTGGAACGTCTCGGAAAGATCATCGTTGGCCATGGGAGCAATGGTCAACGTTTCTTGACCATTGGTCAAGGGGTTTCGTCGTGACGTCCGAAACCGGTTGTCCGGCACGTGGGGCCAAGAGTGATCGTGGATTCGGTGCGCGGTGCCTGGTCACGGCATTGCGGACCGCGCTCCTGCGGAAAGGACTCCGCTCGGGGCCGAGAACCTGGTCGCAGAACGGGCCAGGGATGTGCCACCGTGACATCA
This sequence comes from Micromonospora arborensis, assembly GCF_003205615.1. Taxonomy (GTDB): domain Bacteria; phylum Actinomycetota; class Actinomycetes; order Mycobacteriales; family Micromonosporaceae; genus Micromonospora; species Micromonospora arborensis. The sequence goes on from NZ_PYBV01000063.1 coordinate 56,783, forward strand.
CTTCCGTCCACTTCTCGGAGGCCTGGACCGTGACCGAGCTGTACCCCCCGATCGAGCCGTACGAGACCGGCATGCTCGACGTCGGCGACGGCAACCTCGTGTACTGGGAGGTGTGCGGCAACCCGGCCGGTAAGCCAGCGCTGGTCGTCCACGGTGGGCCCGGCTCGGGGTGTGGGACCGGCTGGCGTCGGTACTTCGATCCGGACCGGTACCGGGTCGTCCTGTTCGACCAGCGCGGATGCGGTCGCAGCACACCACACGCGAGCGATCCGGCGACCGATATGCGGCACAACACCACCTGGCACCTGATCGCCGACATGGAGCGGCTGCGCGAACGCCTCGGCATCGACCGCTGGCTGCTGCACGGCGGTTCCTGGGGCTCGACGCTCATCCTGGCCTACGCGCAGCAGCACCCCCGGCGGGTGTCCGAGATCGTCATCGCCGCCGTCACCATGACCCGACGCGCCGACATCGACTGGCTCTACCGGGGCGTCGGCCGGTTCTTCCCCGAGCAGTGGGAACGATTCCTCGAAGGCGCCCCGGGCACACCCCGCGACGGGGACGTCGTCGCCGCGTACGCCCGCCTCATGGAACACCCTGACCCCGCCGTACGGGACAGGGCAACGATCGATTGGTGCGCCTGGGAAGACGCGGTCCTGTCCGGAGAGACCGGCGGCGCGTCCAATCCGTACGGCGGCCGCCCGAGCGCGGCGCGGCTGGCCTTCGTGCGCATCTGCGCGCACTACTTCGCCCATGGTGCGTGGCTGGAGGAAGGCGCACTGCTGCGCGATGCCGGCCAGCTGGCCGGCATCGCCGGTGTCCTCATCCATGGCCGACTCGACCTGGGCGGGCCGCTGCAAACAGCGTGGGACCTGCACCGCGCCTGGCCCGACTCGACGTTGACCGTGATCGAGAGTGCGGGGCATCTCGGCACCGCCGAGACGCGCGAGCACATTCTTCATGCCCTCGACCGATTCGCAGTGTTGCGGTAGATCGTCATTGGCGTGCCGGCCGCAAGAGGCGGCGACCTCCGCCACGGTGAACTGACGACTGTCGTACGTGCGATCCGATCAAGCTGGTTTGATGTATCTTCGGGGTCATGGGGCCGCCGAGTCACACCGCGCCGCCGTTCGTCCGGCTGGCCGCGCACCCGCTGCGTTGGCAACTGCTGACCGCACTCGCCCACAGTGACCTGCGGGTCCGCGAACTGGTCCGCCTCCTGGCCCAGCCGCAGAACCTGGTCTCCTACCACCTACGGCTGCTGCGCGACGGCGGCCTGGTCACCGCCACCCGCAGCAGTTTCGACGGCCGCGACAGCTACTACCACCTCGACCTCGACAGCTGCGCCCACGCGCTGGCGGGCACCGGTACCGCTCTGCACCCCGCCCTGCAGTTGGGCAGCACTCCACCGGCCCCGCCGGTCCAACCGCCGCGAACCGTGCTGTTCGTGTGCACGGGCAACAGCGCACGTTCCCCCATCGCCGAAGCCCAGCTCCGACGCCACACCGCCGGCCACGTGCAGGTGACCAGCGCAGGAACCCGCCCCCGACCGCAGCTCCACCCCCATGCTGTGCGGGCGCTGCGCGACCACTTCGGCGTCGACGTCGCGCGCCGGCGCCCGCGGCACCTGGACACGCTCACCGGCCGCCGCTTCGACTACGTGATCACCCTGTGCGACAAGGCCCGCGAAGTCTGCCCCGACTTCGGTAACCCGGCCGGCCAGCTGCACTGGAGCATCCCCGACCCCGCCGCAGCCGGCACCCGGGACGACTACCCCGCCTTCCTGCAGGTTGCCGCCGACATCGACACCCGCGTGCGGCATCTGCTGCCCGTCCTCGCCACCGAACCCCAGGAGGCCACACCGTGAGCACACCCGAGCAGTACGTCAGCGTCCGCTACCTCGTCGACGATGTTCGCGCCGCCGTCGACTTCTACACCGCCCACCTCGGTTTTCACCTCAAGACCAGCGCCGCCCCCGCCTTCGCCGACGTCGTGCGCGGCCCGCTACGACTACTGCTGTCCGGGCCCGCCAGCTCCGGCGCCCGCGCCACCCCGGACGACGCCACCAGCCCCGGCCGCAACCGCATCCACCTCATCGTCGACGACCTGGACACCGAGATCGACCGGCTCCGCGACGCCGGCCTGGCGTTCCGCAGCGAACCGGTCTCCGGGCCCGGCGGACGTCAGATCCTGCTCGCCGACCCCGCCGGCAACCTCATCGAACTTTTCCAACCCGCCCGCGAAGCCGCTCCCGTCAACACCTGAATCCAGTCGCACCTCGTCGCCGCACAGCCCGCCAAGGCAAAGTGGATGCTCCTCAGCGCCGAGTCCGCCGCAGTCCAGCCGCTCATGCGCGGGATCTCGCGCGTCCAACGCACGCCGTGCGGGACCAATGGGGGCACTGGTGGCCTAGGCGACATCTCGGCCCAACTGATCGGCGTGCGCGGTGATCCACTTCGCGTCGCGTCGGTAGAGCCCGACGTGACGGCGAATGTTCTCCTGTCCCTGATCAGCCCGCGCCTCGGTGAAGGCGGCGAGGTCGTGTAGTCGATCGACTGCGACCTGGAGGATGCGAGCAGGGTCCTGCCCCAAGCCGTAGGCATCGCAGAGCACGCGGAGCCGACGTGCCCGCTCGCCCAGGTCACTGTCGATTGCGTCGCCGTTGTCGGGATGGGCCAGCGGCACCAGCCGGTAGGCAAGGTAGGCCAGATCCCACGACCGGGGACCGGGCGAGGCTGTGTCCCAGTCGATGACGCCGATGAGCCGCCGGTCGTTGAAGACCATGTTGTACGGCGCGAAGTCGTTGTGACAGATGACCTCAGCTGGCTGCCGCAACGGAGATTGCCACGTTCCGCCAGCGGTGTCGAAGCTGGCGCTGGCGTGGTGGAGGTGTGCGAGGTAGACACCGGCATCGGTGAGGACGCCATCGCTCCAGATCCAGTCCGGCAACGGGTACTGCGGCACGAGGCCCGGCAGGTACGAGACGCGGTCGCGTCCGTGCTCATCGGTTCCGAGCGGGTACGGCGCCCAGGTGACGCCGTGCTCACGAAGGTGTCGTAGGAGGCGTTGAATCGTCGGGCTCCACGCCCCAGCACCTCGCCGGACAGTGGCACCAACCCGTGTCGCACCCCCCATGTTGCCGCCGGGTAGCGCTTCCTCCTGCTCGGTGAGCGCGTTCGCACTGTGGTCATTCATGCCGACATCCTCAGCGCGTGGGGCCCGCCAAGCCACCGCGTTTCCGAGGCGGCTGGCGCCGGCGGTCGGGGCCAGGGGCGCCCAATAATGGATTGTTATTAACGATAATCCGTTAATTAGCTGGGACGAAAGGCCTGAAACGGACAGGCACCATAATGACAGTTCTTGTGCGTAAGCACTCAGTATGGTGTAACTGCCCCGCAGCGGCGATGATCGCGTGCCGCCGGAAACCGTTTGGCCACTGTTGCGCTGACATGCGAGGCTCCGCCGATGTCCCACAACACCAGGCAGCGTCGGCTTGCCGCGCTGCGCGCCTGCGACCAGATCCTTTCCGGCATCCGGCCCACGACCATGAGGGAGCGGCTCGCGGACATGGACGCAGGCGGTGATCTGGATGGTCAGCCCGACTTCTACGGCGACGGTCCGGTGAACGCGCTGGAAGAACGCGTGGCAGAGCTACTGGGAACCGAGGCCGCTGTCTTCTTCCCCACCGGCACGATGGCCCAGCAGGTCGCGCTGCGCTATGGCGCTGACCGCACCGGGCACCCGACGGTCGCCCTTCACCCGCTCGGCCACCTGGAGGCGGACGAACGGCATGCCTACGCCCACCTGAGCGGCCTGCGCAGTACCTGGCCGACCACCGCGCCCCGCAACCCCACCGCCGAGGAGATCACCGCCCTCGCCGAACCCGTGAGCACCGTCGTCATCGAACTCCCGCTGCGCGACGCCGGCTTCGTCCTCCCCTCCTGGGACGAACTCGCCGCCGTATCCGCTGCGGCGCGCGCCATCGGCGCCCGCGTACATTTCGACGGCGCCCGAATCTGGGAATCCACCCCACACCTGGCACACACCCTCAGCGAGATCGCCGACCTCGCCGACAGCACCTACGTCTCGTTCTACAAGACGATCGGCGGCATCAGCGGGGCGGCGCTCGCGGGCACCACGCAGCTCGCCTCCTACGCCCGCACCTGGCGGCACCGCTACGGCGGCGAGGTGTTCCAGCAGTGGCCAGCCGCTCTGACCGCACTCGCCGGCGTCGACCGGGAGCTGCCACGCATCCCCGAGTATGTGCGGCACGCGCGAACAGTCGCCGCGGCACTCACCGCGCTTCCCGGCGCGCGGGTCTATCCAGAACCTCCGCACACCCATCGATTCCGCCTCTGGCTGCCCCACCCCGCGCAGGCCCTCAACGACGCTGCGCTGGCCCTCGCCGAAGATGAGAAGGTGTGGTTCGTCGCCGGATGGCAGGAAACAGCCGTGCCGGGTATGGCGATGACCGAGGTCACCGTCGCCGCACCCGCCCTCGAGTGGACCGCCGAGGACATCGCCAAGGTTGGTGAACGGTTCCTCGGCCGCGTCGTCGACCATTGACCTTCAGGTACCTGCCACATCGGGTTCTCGGGCGCGGTCCGGAGTACGCCGATGTCGTCACCGATGAGGCGGGAGACACGAGTCCTTTGAACCCGTGGCTCCAGCGGATCGTCAACCTGAGATGGATGCCGAGCTGGTAAAGGCTCGGGCAGCGGCCAGGCCGGCAGTTCGCAGAATGAGGGGCGTCAAGTGAGTCAGCCGAGTGTGAAGATCAACGAGCAGCGGATTGCGTACCTGGAGAGCCCTGCCGACCGTAGCGACGCAGACGACCCCACGGTCGTCTTCGTGCACGGCAACTCGTCGTCGGCCAAGACTTGGCGTCCGCTGATGGCGGACGAGTTCGGCCGACGGTTTCGCTGCATCGCCCTGGACCTGCCCGGCCACGGGCAGTCCGAGCCGGCCAGGGATCCGGCCGACTACTCGCTGCCGGGATACGCAACCCTGCTCACCGGTCTCGTGCACGAACTTGGCATTGCCCACCCGGTCATCGTCGGGTGGAGCCTCGGCGGTCAGATCGCGATGGAAGCGGCGCCCCAACTGCCGAACGCGAAGGGCTTCGTGATCTTCGGCGCGCCGCCGGTCACGTCGCCTGAGCAGATAGGGGAGGCGTTCCTGCCGAACCCGGCGATGGGTGCCCTGTTCACCGAGCACGTCAGCGAATCCGAGGCGAAGCTGGTCGCTGAGAGCTTCATCGCGCCCGGCTCGTCACTGGACACCGGCGAGTTCGTCGCCGATATCCTGGCCACCGACGGCGCCGCCCGCGCCGGGCTGGGGGCCAGCGTTGGGGCCGGCCGGTTCGCGGACGAGATCGCGGTCATCTCCGCACTCCGCCAGCCTCTCGCCATCGTGCACGGTGCCGGCGAGCAACTGGTGAGCGTCGACTATCTGCGCAAGCTGACCATTCCGACCCTGTGGCGCGGCGAGATTCAGGTGCTGGCCGGCGTCGGCCATGCTCCACACCAGGAGGCACCGCAGCAGTTCGCCGCCCTGCTGTCGGAGTTCATCGGCGACCTTGCCGAAGCACCGCTGCCGGGAATGCCGTGAGGTTGCTGATGTGAGATCTTCCTCGACGAGACGCCCGCCGGCCCGGGCTCGACAAGGCGTTGCTGGTCGGCCACCGCCGCGAGGCGAGGGGGAGCAGGGTGAGCCCCGGCGCTGACCCAGGAGCGGGTCCGCTCATCTCCTGGGTTCGGACGCAAGACCTGGGTTGGAGCGTCTCACGCGTAGCCGAAGTTCTGCGTCCACCACGGGCCGCTGTCGAGGTGTAGGCCGACGCCGATAACAGAGAACTCGGGATTCAGTAGGTTGGCCCGATGCCCGGGGCTGTTCAGCCAGGCATGAATCACCTCGTGCGGCCGACTCTGGCCCATGGCGAGATTTTCTGCGCCAGGCTGGGCGTACCCGTGTGACCGCATCCGGTCGAAGGGCGTAGCGCCATCTGGGTCGATGTGGGAGAAGAAGCCACGCCGCGCCATGTCGGTGCTGTGGCTGCGTGCTGCCTGGCGAAGCAGCTCGTTGATCTTCAGCGGGGGCACACCAGCCTTGGCTCTGGCTTGATTCGTCAGGTGCACCACTGTGTTCTCAAGGTGGGTCTGGTAGGTGCCGCGGCCAATGCTGACCGCTGGCTGAGCAGACCGAGTGTGCGCGATTCCGCCGGAGCCGAACATGAGGTAGTCGTCATCATCTTCCACCTCGTGAGACCGTCGCTGGGGCGGTGCCGTCGTCATGTTCGGGGTTGCCCGGAACTCCACGACTGAGCCGTCCCGACGTTTACGTCTCTTGCTCTTCGGCATGTCTCGTCCTCTTCGGCATGTCGCTCGGGCTCGATCCGCCCTGAGGGACAGGATCGATATGTTGATCCTATTCAGGCCTCTGGCTCGTCGGTAGCGGGTCCAGATCGGTGGCCTCGAACGCCGCTGGTCAGGACGCTTGTCGGAGCCGGTGTCGGTAGCGTAGGGGCGCCTCTCCTGTCTCTCGTTTGAAGGCAGTGCTGAAGGCGCTTTCCGATGTGTAGCCAAGTTGCACGGCGAGGGCCCCGATCCGGACGTCGTCGTCGCGCAGCGCCCGCTGGGCCAGCAGCATCCGCCAGGAGTTGAGGTAGGTCAGAGGAGGGACACCGGCCACGGAGCGGAACCGCACGGCGAACGACGTCCGCGACATCGCCGCCGCACGGGCCAGTTCCTCCAACCCCCAACGCCGGCCCGGTTCGCGGTGCATGAGGGTCAGCGCGGGACGCAGCCGGTCGTCGGTCAGCGCCCGCAGCCACCCCGGCGGCAGCTCGGCCTGGCTCAGGTAAGCCCGAAGCACCTCCAAGATCAGCAGTTGGGCGTGCTGGCGTACGGCAAAGGCAGCGCCCATCCGCTCGGCCGTCACCTCCTCGACCAGGCGGTTGACGCACGCCCGTAGGGCGGGCGCGGCGGCGTCGCAGGAGCGAATGAGCGTCAGGGGCGGCAGCGTCTGCGTCAGCAGCGCCGCGCCGGCCTGGTTGAGTTCGACGTGGCCGCCGAGGATGACGTCGTCGACGGCGAAGTCCGCGCCGCCGACGCGCAGGGCATAGTGCCCCGGCTCGGGCGCGAACTCCTCAGGCGGGCCGTCGCCGGTGCCGCCTTCGGCGCGCAGCCACGAGCGGCCGGTCAGGACCGCGACGTCACCGGCCTCCATCTCGATCGGGGCATCCAGCCCGTCGGCCGACAGCCAGCACCGGCCACGCACCATCACTGTCAACTTCAGCGGGCTCGCGATCACCGACCGGGTGATCCAGCGTCCCCGCACCGCGAACGCGCCGGAGACCTGGCCGCGCACGTCAAGGAGATCGAACACCTCCGACAACTGATCAACCATCACGTTTTGAACTATCGCGAAGGAAATCGGCACCGTCAAGCATTCAAAGTTCGTCCGATCTCGCTCACGCTGGAGGCATGACCCACTCCTCGGAATTCCAACGGCCGCTCGGCTCCGGCTTGACAGCGGCGTCGACGGCAGACGAGGTGCTCGCCGGGACATCCACCCGGACATGGGGAACGACTCGCAAGGAGCACTCGATGCAACTCAACGACTCTGCGAAAGACCCGTCGACGTATGCTGCCGGTTTCCCGGTGACGGAACCCACGCCCGTCTACTCGTACCAGCCGGTCCTGATCGATGTTCCGGGACGCCCGGTCCCGCTGGCGGTTCGCGTGACGGCTCCGGCCGTCGGCAGTGAACTGCCGGTCATCGTTCTCTCGCACGGGCACGGCCCGTCGACCTTTGTCTCCTCGTTCTACGGGTACGGTCCGCTGGTCAACTTCTGGGCCGCGCACGGCTTCGTCGTGATCCAGCCCACGCACCTCGACGCCACCTTCCTCGGCCTGCGTGAGGCCGAGGACCCGGACGCGCCGCTGTACCTCTCGTCACGCGCCAACGATCTCCGTCAGCTCGTGGACCACCTCGGCGAGATCGAACGCGCCGTTCCGGGACTCGCGGGTCGCCTGGACACCGGCCGCATCGCCGCTGTCGGTCACTCAGCCGGCGGTCACACCGTCGGCCTGATCTCGGGCCAGACCATCACCGACACCAGCGACGGGTCAACGGTCGGAGCCGTCGACGCCCGATTCAGCGCCCGCGTCATGATCGCCGCCCCCGGCTGCGGCGAAGACCTGAACGGCCCCGCAGCGCAGCCCTACGTCGCACTCACCAGCACCAACTTCGACGGCATGACGCCCAAGGTGCTCATCGTCGTCGGCGAGAAGGACTGGCACCCCTTCTTCTCCGATCGGCAGGACTGGCGCAGCGACCCCTACACGGCAGCGCCCGGGCCGAAGACCCGGCTGGAAATCTTCGACGCCGAGCACGGGCTCGGCGGCATCTCCACCTTCGACGCGGCCGAGACCACCGACGAAAACCCCGACCGAGTTGCCGCCGTACGCGCGCTCATTTGGGCCTACCTGCGCAGCGAGCTCTACCCCGAAGACCCGTCCTGGACGCAGGCCACCGCAGCGCTCGCCGACAGCACCACACCCATCGGACGCGTCGAGTCGAAGTAGACCCCTGCGCGCGCCACAGCCCGGGCTGTGGGCGCAGCCGCGACCGTCGGTCACCTCCGTCAGGGCGGATGCGGTAGTGAGCGGTATACCTCAGAGTCATATTCATACCGCTGAGGTATACCGCTCAACAGCACATCGACGCGGCAGAAAGCTGATCTGCGCGGCGGCTTCGTTAGGCGTCGGGGACCAGCAGCGCGGTCAGCTGAGGCGTTGCTCGAGGTGGAAGGTGACTTCGGTGCCGGGGGCGCGGTGAAGCGGTGGTCGAGTGGTTGCGGGTCCATTGCTCTCCTGGGTGGTGCGGTCAGGTCGTGACGGCGTGGATGGCGTCGGCGATCGGTGTGGGCCCGCCGACGAGTTCCAGGGTCGCTCCGGCGGTGCCTGGTTCTTCGAGCAACGCGACGAGGACGTGGGCGACGTCGGCGCGGCTGATCGCGCCCCGGCCCGCGTGTCGGGTGAGGGTGACCCGGCCGGTGGGCTGGTCGTCGGTGAGCCGCCCGGGGCGTAGCACCGTCCAGGCCAGGTCGCGGCCGCGCAGGTCGTCCTCGGCGGCCTTCTTGGCCCGCAGGTACGCCGCCCACACCTCGTCGGTGTCGGCGGAGGGTGGGGCGTCCACGCCCATCGAGGAGATCAGCAGGTAGCGGCGGACACCGGCGCGGGTGGCGGCGTCGGCGAGCAGTGCGGCGGCGGCCCGGTCGACGGTGTCCTTACGGGCGGCGCCGCTGCCGGGGCCGGCACCCGCGGCGAAGACCACGGCGTCGGCGTCGGTGAGGTGCGCGGCGACCTCGGCGGCGTCGGCGTGTTCCAGGTCGCAGACGACGGGGGTGGCGCCGGCGGCGACCAGCGTCGGGGCCTGCTCGGGGTTGCGGATCAAACCGACGGCGCTGTCACCGCGCCCGGCGAGGTGGCGCTGCAGCAGTAGGGCGATCTTGCCGTGGCCTCCGGCGATGACGACACGCATGCGCCCAACCTACCGGCGGTGGTGGTGGCAGACGCGACACCAGGGGCCGGCCAGTTTCGTGGGTTGCGCACTTGACCTTGCCCTTTGGGCAACCCCCAACCTGGTGCGTGCCGGTCGCCGTGGCCGGCACGAGGAGGATGTCGACGTGGAGCTGTTGACCATCGGGGCGTTCGCGCAGGCGGCGAGACTGACGCCGAAGGCGTTGCGTCTGTACGACCAGGTGGGGCTTCTGGTGCCGGCCGCGGTTGATCCCGAGTCCGGATATCGGCTCTACGACCCGGACCAGTTGCCGTTGGCGCGGCTGGTCGCCCAGCTGCGCCGCATCGGCATGCCGCTGGCGACGATCCGCACCGTGTGTGGTTTGGAGCCGCCGGCGGCGGCTGAGGCGATCACCGCGTACTGGCAGCAGGTGACCGCCGATACCGCGGCTCGGGCGCGGCTCGCCACCTTCCTCGTGGATCACCTTTCTGAAGGGGGCACCACCATGTCTCAGGCGAATCCGACCCTTGCCATCCGCTGCGCCGCTGGTTGTGACACCGGGATCGTGCGCGGCAGCAACGAGGACGCCGCGTACGCCAGCGGGCGGTTGTTCGCCGTCGCGGACGGTGTGCGCGGACCGGGCGGCGCCGCGGCCAGTGCCGCCGCCATCGACGCCCTCAAGCCGTTGGAACTCACCGATGTACCGGCCGTTGATCTGCTGACGATGGTGGCCGCTGCGGTCACCGACGCCGATCATGTCGTGCGGGGGTTGGCGACCGACGAGCACCAGCCGGCCACCACCCTGACCGCGCTGCTGCGCAGCGGCTCCCAACTGGCCCTGGTGCACATCGGTGACACCCGGGCGTACCTTCTGCGCGGCGGTGAGTTGTCCCTGCTCACCCAGGACCACACCTGGGTGCAGACTCAGGTGGATCAGGGCAAGCTCGACCGGGAGCAGGCCGCGGCGCACCCTCAGCGCGCCGTGCTGGTGCGTGCTCTCGGTGGCGGCCAGCAGGTCGAAGCGGATCTTGCGCTGCGCACCGCCCTGCCCGGTGACCGGTACCTGCTGTGCTCCGACGGCCTGTCCGCCGTCGTCGACCGTGCCGACCTGCGGTCGACGCTGAGCGCGGCGACCGATCCCGGGGAGACGGTGCGGGCACTGATCGGTCTGGCTGAGGCCGCAGGGGCGCCGGACAACATCGCCTGCGTCGTCGCCGACGTCGTCGCCGCGTAGAGCGGCCAGCCACCGGCGCCCAGACGAGTAAGTCCTGACTCAAGATGGGGCTGCGGGCGCAGCGAGGGACGCTCGGCATCCGCTTTGGCTGCCTGCCATGAGGGTGTGCTGTTGAGCGGTAT
>NZ_PYBV01000063.1:67699-76608 GCF_003205615.1 Micromonospora arborensis
CTCTGAGGTATACCGCTCACTCCCGCATCCGCCCTGACGGAGGTGACCGACGGTCACCTCCGGCTGCGGCTGCGCTCACAGCCCTGCCCGTCGGCGTCGGCGGGTGGGTTGAGGCAGCATTGAGGGGTGACGGAGAGCCTCGACGTGTTGACCTCGCTGCTGGCCGGGGGTGGGGTGGTGGTGCTCAGCGGCGCCGGCCTGTCCACCGAGTCGGGCATCCCGGACTATCGGGGGCCCAGCGGCGTCGCGCGGCGGCACACCCCGATGACCTTCCAGGCGTTCACCCGGGATCCCCTGGCACGGCGGCGCTACTGGGCGCGTAGCCACCTGGGGTGGCGGTTGATCGCGGGTGCGGCGCCGAACGCCGGGCACCGGGCGGTGGCGGGGCTGCAACACGCCGGCCTGGTCGACACGGTGATCACCCAGAACGTCGACGGTCTGCACGGTGCGGCCGGCAGCACGTCGGTGATCGAGTTGCATGGTCGTCTGGATGAGGTGACCTGCCTGGACTGCGGCAACCTGACCTCACGGGAGGAGTTGGACCGGCGGCTACGCGAGGCCAACCCGGACTTCGTGGCGCAGGTCGCCGCGGTGAACCCGGACGGTGATGTTGATCTCCCCGACGAGCAGGTGGCGGCGTTCCGGCCGGTGGACTGCGGGATCTGCGGCACCGGGATGTTGAAGCCGGACGTGGTGTTCTTCGGGGAGACGGTGCCGCCACAGCGGGTGCAGCGCTGCTTCGCGGCCGTGGAGCAGGCCCGGTCGTTGCTGGTGCTCGGGTCGTCGTTGACGGTGATGTCCGGGCGCCGTTTCGTGATTCGGGCGGCGAAACTGGGCATTCCGGTCGCGATCGTCAACCAGGGGCCGACCCGTGGCGACGGCCACGCCACCGTGCGTGTCGACGCGCCGCTGGGCGCGCTGCTGCCGGAGTTGGCCGCGCGGGTCGTCGGTGACGCGGCGACGACGGTCGGGGTGTGACCGCGCAGACGCGCACCGCTGTGAGCAGGAGCCCGGGGTAGGACATCTGCCGGAAACACCGGCGCTGGTAGCGTTGACCATGCCGGTAACACCCACGTGGGAGAGACCGCCCGACAGCACGCAGGGCGGCGCCGAAGGGGCAAATCCTCCCCGGAACCTCTCAGGCAAAAGGACCTCGTGGGCAGGCACTGTGGAGCGCCCCTGTGGGGTGTGACAGAGGGGGAGGCCGACACGTCGACCTCGCCCCGGGAGTGCCCCCATGACCGTAGAGCAGTTCGCCACCCGTCACATCGGTCCCGGCCCCGACGATGAACGTCGGATGTTGGAGGTCGTCGGGCACGACTCGATCGACGAGCTGATGGATGCCGCGATCCCCGAAGTGATCCGCTGGCACGGCACCCTCGACCTGCCGGACCCGGCGACCGAGGCCGAAACGATCGCCGAGCTGCGAGCCCTGGCGGCCCGCAACACCGTCGCCGTCTCCATGATCGGGTTGGGTTACCACGGCACGCACACCCCGGCGGTGATCCGCCGCAACGTGCTGGAGGACCCGGCCTGGTACACGGCGTACACCCCGTACCAGCCGGAGATCAGCCAGGGCCGCCTGGAGGCGCTGCTGAACTTCCAGACGATGGTCACCGACCTGACCGGGTTGGCCACCGCGAACGCCTCCATGCTCGACGAGGGCACCGCCGCCGCGGAGGCGATGACCCTCGCCCGCCGCGCGTCCAAGAGCAAGAGCCCGGTGTACGTCGTCGACGCCGACGCGTTGCCGCAGACCATCGCGGTGATCACCAGTCGGGCGGAGCCGCTCGGCATCGACGTGCGGGTCCTCGACGTCGATGCCGACGAGTTGCCGGCGGAGTTCTTCGGCCTGCACCTGCAGTACCCCGGCGCGTCGGGTGCGGTGCGTGAGCACGCGACGCTCGTCGAGGCGGCGCACGCCGCCGGCGCCCTGGTGACCGTCGCCGCGGATCTGCTGGCGTTGACGCTGCTGCGCGCTCCGGGGGAGATCGGCGCGGACATCGCCGCCGGCACCACGCAGCGGTTCGGCGTACCCATGGGCTTCGGTGGGCCGCACGCCGGTTACCTCGCGGTGCGCTCGGGCCTGGAGCGGATGCTGCCCGGGCGTCTGGTCGGGGTGTCGCGCGACGCGGACGGCAACCCGGCCTACCGGCTGGCGTTGCAGACCCGTGAGCAGCACATCCGGCGGGAGAAGGCGACCAGCAACATCTGCACCGCGCAGGTGCTGCTCGCGGTGATGGCCGGCATGTACGCGGTCTACCACGGCCCGGACGGGCTGCGCGACATCGCGGCGCGTACCCATGACATGGCGGCGCGGCTCGCGGCCGGGCTGCGCGCCGGTGGCGTGGACGTCGCGGACGTGGCGTTCTTCGACACCGTCACCGCAGCCGTGCCGGGCCGGGCGGCGCAGATCGTCGCGGCGGCCGCCGAGCGGGGGGTGAACCTGCGGCTGGTCGACGCCGACCGGGTGGGTGTGTCGTGCGACGAGACGACGACCGTGGCGCACCTGGCGGCGGTGTGGGAGGCGTTCGGTGTGCCGGGCTTCGACGGGGCCGTCGACCCGACCCTGCCGCCGGCTTTGACCCGGACCAGTGACTTCCTGACCCACCCGGTGTTCCGCAGCCACCACTCGGAGACGGCGATGCTGCGCTACCTGCGGCGGTTGTCGGACTTCGACTACGCCCTGGACCGGGGCATGATCCCGCTCGGGTCGTGCACGATGAAGCTGAACGCCACCACGGAGATGGAGCCGGTCAGCTGGGCGGAGTTCGCGAACATCCACCCGTTCGCGCCGGACGACCAGACCGTCGGGTACCGGGAGATGATCGGTCAGCTGGAGTCGTGGCTGGCGGAGGTGACCGGCTACGACGCGGTCAGCGTGCAGCCCAACGCCGGGTCGCAGGGTGAGCTGGCCGGGTTGCTGGCGATCCGCTCGTACCACGCGTCGCGGGGTGAGTCGCACCGCGACGTGTGCCTGATCCCGTCGTCGGCGCACGGCACGAACGCGGCGTCGGCGGTGATGGCCGGCATGCGGGTCGTCGTGGTGGCCTGCGACGACAACGGCAACGTCGACCTGGTCGACCTGGACGCGAAGATTGAGAAGCACCAGGACGCGCTGGCCGGGATCATGGTGACGTACCCGTCGACGCACGGGGTGTACGAGACGGGCATCGCGTCGCTGTGCGCGAAGGTCCACGACGCCGGTGGTCAGGTGTACGTCGACGGGGCGAACCTCAACGCCCTGGTCGGTTTCGCGAAGCCGGGCAGGTTCGGGGCGGACGTGTCGCACCTGAACCTGCACAAGACGTTCTGCATCCCGCACGGTGGTGGCGGCCCCGGTGTGGGTCCGGTGGCGGTGCGCGCGCACCTGGCGCCGTTCCTGCCGGGTGACCCGCTGGGCGCGCACGTGGACGCGACGCCGGCGATCTCGGCGGCGAAGTACGGGTCGGCGGGGATCCTGCCGATCCCGTGGGCGTACCTGCGGATGATGGGCGCCGAGGGGCTGACCCGGGCGACCGGCGTGGCGGTCCTCGCGGCGAACTACGTGGCGGCGCGGCTGCGGGGGCACTTCCCGGTCCTGTACGCCGGCAACAAGGGCCTGGTGGCGCACGAGTGCATCCTCGACCTGCGGCCGTTGACGAAGGCGACCGGGGTGAGCGTCGACGACGTGGCGAAGCGGCTGATCGACTACGGCTTCCACGCGCCGACGATGTCGTTCCCGGTGGCGGGGACGCTGATGGTGGAGCCGACCGAGAGTGAGGACCTGGCCGAGCTGGACCGGTTCTGCGACGCGATGATCGCGATCCGGGCCGAGATCGAGCAGGTGGGTTCCGGGGCGTGGCCGGCGGGGGACAACCCCCTCGCCAACGCGCCGCACACCGCGGCGATGGTCAGCGGTGACGAGTGGCCGCACCCGTACCCGCGGTCGGTGGGCGCGTACCCGGCCGGGGTGGACCGGGCCGGGAAGTACTGGCCTCCGGTGCGGCGGATCGACGGCGCGTACGGCGACCGGAACCTGGTCTGCTCGTGCCCGTCGCCGGAGGCCTTCGAGGACTGACAACGGCGAGCCGGGGCGGGCGGTATGGCCGCCCCGGCGGCGCCGCGACCTGGGCGGGACGTCCCTTACCGGGGGACTAGCCTGGGTCGACGGCGGCTATGTGGTGACGCTGTGTGGTCGATCAGGCTACGAGGGCGTGGCGGGCGGGCCCGCGGTGCGGTGCGATGCTGCTGCCGTCGGGGAGCAACTCGCCGGTGTCCTCGAAGACGATCACGCCGTTGCAGAGCAGGCTCCAGCCCTGCTCACGGAAGCAGGCGAGGACCCGTGCGGCTTCCCGGTCGGTGGCTTCAGCGGAGGGGCAGGTCGGTTGGTGCTGGCACATCAGGGTCTCCGGACTGTGGGGGCACTGTGTCATGGTTCACATGACCAGTGACGCACAGTACCAAGCGAAAGTGTCCAGCATCGAGCAGGTGTCGGCCTGGCGCACGGGAAATCCACTGAACGGATGAGGAAGGTCGGACCGTACGGCGTGGAAACGCTCCCACAGGTGCTGGTCGATGTACCCGCGGCACCGGCCGCGTGTCGTGGCGTGCTCACCGAACGCGCCCGCCTGCAGTGGCGCCTCGGCGACGGCGGCGACCCCGCCGCCCTGGCCGAGGAGTTCCTCGCCGCGCACGGCCTGCCCCTGCACGACCTGACCCGACCCGCCCCCGCCCACCACGACACCGGGGCCTGCGGCGCGGCGCTCTACCTGTCCGCCGCGGCCGGGGCGGACCTGGCCGGCGTACCCACCACGGCACCCGAGCCGACGCCGGCGCTGCCCGACCTCACCGTGGTCGTCTACGACCACGGCCACGCCCGGGCCACCTCAGGCGGCCCACCGGCGCCGTGGTGGCTCGGCGAGTGGACCGAGAGTTGGACGCCCCGCCAGCACGCCGACGCCGTCGACGCGGTCCGCGCCGCCATCGGCCGCGGCGACGTCTACCAGACCAACCTCGTCGGGCACGCCGTCGCCCGCTACACCGGCGACCCACTGCCCGCCCTGAGCCGCCTCGGCGCGCTCCCCGGCGCCCGCTACGGCGGCGTCCTCACCGGCGACGGCTGGGCGATCGGCTGCGCCTCCCCGGAAACCCTCGTCGAGGTCACCGACGGGCACCTGATCACCCGCCCCATCAAGGGCACCCGCCCGGCCACCGCCGCCGGCCGCCGCGAACTGCTCGAAAGTGCCAAGGAACGCGCCGAACACGTCATGATCGTCGACCTGGAACGCAACGACCTCGCCCGCATCGCCCGCACCGGCACCGTTCGCGTCGACGACCTGTTCGCCGTACGCCGCTGGTGCGACCTGTGGCAGGCCGAGTCGACCGTACGCGCCGCCGCCGCCGACGGGCTCGGCCTCGCCGACCTGCTGCGCGCCACCTGCCCCGGCGGCTCCGTCACCGGCGCCCCGAAACACGCCGCCCTGACCCAGATCAGCGCCCTCGAACCCGTCGGTCGGGGCGCCAGCATGGGCGCGCTGGGCTGGGTCGCCCCCGGCCGCGTCGACCTCGGCCTGACCATCCGCACCGCCGCAGCCGACGCCGAGTCGCTGCACACCTGGGCCGGCGGCGGCATCACCTGGGACAGCGACCCGGACGCCGAGGTCGCCGAAGCCGCCGCGAAGACCGCCCCGATCCGCGCCACCCTGGCCGGACGCTGACCCCGCCGCCAGCGGCGATACGCTGACCCGCATGACCATGCGGCCCATCCGGATCATCGGCGACCCCGTCCTGCGTACCGAGTGCGAGCCGGTCACCACCTTCGACGCCGAGCTGCGTGCCCTCGTCACCGACCTGATGGACACCCTGCTCGGCGAACCCGGCCGCGCCGGCGTCGCCGCGCCGCAGATCGGCGTCAGCGCCCAGGTGTTCGTCTACGACGCCGACGGGCACCGCGGCCACCTGATCAACCCGACCCTGGAGCTGTCCGACGAGGTCCAGGACGACGAAGAGGGCTGCCTGTCCATCCCCGGGCTGTACTTCCCGACCGTACGGGCCCTGCACGCCACCGCCCACGGCGTCGACCAGCACGGTGAGCCGCTCAGCATCACCGGCAGCGGGTTCCTCGCCCGCGCGCTGCAACACGAGACCGATCACCTGCGCGGCACCCTCTACGTCGACACTCTGCGCGGCGACATCCGCCGCCGCGCCCTGCGCGAGATCCGCGCCGGCCGCTTCGACTCACCCAGCCGCCGCCGCTGATCCGCCACCGCGCCGGGCCCGGCTGACGCGTCAGTGTCTGTCAGCGGCGCCGGGCCGGTACCGCGTTGAATGAGCAGCAGCGCTCCGCCGCAGTAACCAGCCGCACCCGGTAGGGGCGGCGACTGCGATCCCACGTTCCTCGTCTGGCGTTGACACCTCTCGACACCCCTGTCAGACTTTTGTGACACCGGGTGTCAGAGGAATCTGACACCGGCTGCCGAGGAGGGAGTCCAGGATGAGCGGCACCTCGCCGACCGGTGACGAGCTCGTGCCGCTGTTGGCCGCCCTGGCCAGCCCACACCGGCTGCGCATCCTTGCCGCCCTGGCGCGGCAGCGCACCTACGTCAGCGAGTTGGCGCGGCAGCTGCAGATGAACCGACCACTGCTCTACATGCACCTGCAGAAGCTGGAAGCGGCCGGCCTGGTGACCGGCGAACTGGTGACCGCACCCGACGGCAGCTCGGTGAAGTACGTCCAGGCCGTGCCGTTCACGGTTCCCCTGGACCTGGACACGATCGTGCGGGCAGCGCAGAGCCTGACCGGCTCGGGGTCGGCCGCACAACAGGAGGAGTGAGCAATGACCCATCAGATGGCGTTGGACGTGGCGCAGACCTCCACGATCGCCGTGACGGCGATCGTGCTGGCGGTGATCACCGTCGCCGGTCTCATCGCGACCAGCATCTATCGGGCCCGGTACGCGGCGGCCCGGGAGGAGGGCTACCGAGTGCTGGCCGAACGGGGCGCCGACAGTGCGCAGGCCACCGCAGGCGAGCTCAAGGGCGTACGGGACGAACTCGGCGAGGTCCGGCAGCGACTGGCCGCCCTCGAGAAGCTACTGAGCCAGATCGGCTGACGAACCACCGACGGGGGAGGACATTCGACGTGAACACCCTGATCCGACTGCGTACGCGGACCCGTCGCCTCATCGGCGCAGCGACCTGCCTTGTCGTGCTGGCCATGACGGCCGCGCCCGTCGCGGCCAGCCCCGCGTCCGTCGATGAACTGGCCGCCACCGAGCACTACCTACACACTTATCTGAAGCAGACACGGGCACCCGGACTGGCATACGCGGTGATCCGCGGCGACGAGATCCTCCAGCGGGGTGCCTGGGGTGTCGACGGCGACGGACGGCCGATGACGACACAGACGCCGTTCATGCTCGGATCGACGAGCAAGTCGTTCACCGCGCTGGCGGTGGCCCAACTGGTCGAGTCCGGCCGGGTCCACCTCGACGCCGCGGCCTCCACGTACCTCCCGTGGCTGCGACTCGGTGCCGCGGACACCGCCCGGACGGTCACCGTCCGCCACCTGTTGCTCCACACCAGCGGCCTACCGCAGGTGTGGAGCACCGACCTGACCGACCGGTACGACAACCGGCCCGGAGCACTGACCCAATCCGTGCGTGACCTGAGCACCCTGCGACCCACCGCGCCCGTCGGGCAGGCCTACGAGTACAGCGACGCCAACTACATGATCCTCGGCGCGCTCGTCGAGAGCGTCACCGGCGAGACCTTCGGCGGCTACCTGCGCCGCCACGTGCTCGATCCCCTCCGGATGACGCGCTCCGCGGCCACCGCCGACGAGGCCCGCGCCGTCGGCATCCCCGCCGGGCACCGGTACTACCTCGGCCGGCCGCAGCGCTTCGCCGCGCCGTTCGACACCGCCGGAGTGCCGTACGGGTTCCTCGCCGCCAGCCTCGACGACCTGTCCCACTACGCCGTCGCGCAACTGGGCGGCGGTCGCTTCGGCGACACCCGGATCCTCAGCGCCGAGGGCACCAAACAGATGCACACCGGAACCGTGGACACCGGTCACGGCACCTACGGGTTCGGCTGGAAGAACAGCACCCTGGACGGCGTCGGCGCGCGCATCGTCTGGCACGCCGGCGCGACCCCGGACTACTTCACCCACATCGTGCTGGATCCCGACGCGGACCTCGCCGTGATCATCATGACCAACATCTACGGCCTGCCGATGGACGCGCCGCTGAGCGCCGGAGCGTTCAACGTGACCCGCATTCTGCACGGTGGCACACCGACGGCCGCCACCGAAGACCCGATTCACACCTGGGCCCTCGGCGGGCTGCTCGCCATCGCCGCAGCACTGCTCGTCATGCTGGGATGGTCCGTGACCCGCATCCTCCGTATCCGGCGACACGGCCCCACCCCGCCGGCCCGTTCACGCACCCGGACGATCGTCACCACCGCCTGCTGGATCGGCGGATGCACCGCCGTCGCAGCCACCGCCACGTGGCTGGTGCCCTCCTTCTGGAAGGGCGCCGGACTAGCCAAACTCCAGCTGTGGGCACCAGACGTCGGTCACGCCATCCGCATCGTGGTCGCCCTGTCAGCCGCCCTCGCGCTGACCCGCCTCGGCACCAGCGTCTACGACACAGTCCGCACCCGCCGACCCGGCGCCCCCGCGCCAACGACAGCCCCGCTCGACGGGCTGCTCCGACACGCCGAAGGGTCAGCGACCCAGACAGCCACCGACCCCCAGTAACCCCGTTACCTTTTTGATCGTCCCCAGCCGGGGACCCTCGGTCGCCCGGCCCGGTATGACTTCCTGCCCCTGTCGTTCGGATGATCCGGGGGGTGTTGTCGCTGGGTCGGGTGGCGTCGGCGGACCGCTGATAGGGACACGGAAACCCGTGTTGGGGTAGGTGTCTG
>NZ_PYBV01000064.1:0-444 GCF_003205615.1 Micromonospora arborensis
GTGGGGTACGGATCCGAACGTCATGCCAGGGGTCATTGGCCGTGATGAGGTCCCGGACTCGGTGGGGGAGCGTACTGCCGGGTCGCCGAGCGGCCCCGGCACGCCCGCGTCCCCGTACGGCCCGGCCCGGGAAACCGGCCGGCAGAACAACCGGCAAAGCTAGAAGGACTTGAGCATGAAAATTCGTAACCAGGGTGCCCAGGTCAGAACTGGCGTGAATCCACTCGACTCTGCATTCAGTGGAGAACTCCGATGACCCAGCCGAATCCCAATACGCTGCCCGGCACCGACCCGATGGGTCTGCCGGCCTGGGAGCAGGGTCTCATCGACGTGCTCGGCGCCGGTGACATGGACAGTCGGCGGTTCACCCGGCCGGGCTGGCTCAGTTTGACCCTGGCGGGTACCTATATCAAGTCCGGAAACCAGCCGTGGAACGACTCGATG
>NZ_PYBV01000064.1:487-2079 GCF_003205615.1 Micromonospora arborensis
CCGTGGAACGACTCGATGGGTACGGTGAACGCGAACGAGTTCACCATCTACCGGAGGACCGCTCGTTACGTATCGGCCAACTATGCCTCGCATGAGGCGTACTGGATTATCAAGGGGCGGGTCGACTGGTTCTCGAAGTCGGGTGGCGGCTATTCGCCGCACGAATATTTCTGGAATGAGTTCTGGACCCATTCGCGGGACATTTTGGACGCTCCGCCTACTCCGTTGCCGTTGGATCCGCAGAGTTTCCATACGGCGGCGGAGTCGTTCTACAATCTGTCGATGTGGTTGGACGGTTCGGCGCAGCGCATCCAGGCCGAGATCGACCGTCTCGGTTCCGGCGGTTCGGGTTTTCAGGGCTCTTCGTCCCAGGCGTTGTCGGATGCGATGAAGAATCTGCACGGCGAGATGAAGCTGTTGCGGCAGGATCTTCAGACCTCCGACGACTGGGTGCGGATGCTGCATGACAACGGTGATGCCGCGCAGCGTTTCTGGACGCAGATCCGCCAGGTGTGGGCAGAATTCGCGGGTCGGCCGGAAAATCAACCGAACACGATGGTCGCGCGGGCGATGCACGCTATCGAGAAATCCATCGACGATTTGGGGCTAACCACCGAGGGCTGGAACACCACGGCATGGGACAACGGCGACCTGATTGTTTGGGAAGACCTCAAAGAGTGGCTGATTGAGATCGACATCGGCGATGGCGCTAAGCCGGGTATATACGACTTCAAGAAGCCGGCTGAGGCGTTGCAGCAGCTTGACGCGAGGATGCATGCGGCCTTCGTCAAGGCTGCGGCCACTTTGCATCTTGCGATGTCTGAGCGGTTCAAGGAGTTGCGGGACAGTTTTGAGCGTTCCTACACGAATATGGTCGACCTGCAGACGTACGTGCCGATTCCGCCGCCGACCGCGGGCGCTGGCGGTAGCGGTGGTGGTGCCAACCTGAACGACATTCTCGGCAAGCTCGGTGGCGGTGCTGGTGGTGGTGGCCCGAAGCTGAGCGACGTTGCCGGTGGCGGTAGTCGCCTCGGTGGCGGTGGTGGTGGCACTCCCAGCCTGGCCGATGTTCTCGGTGGTGGTGGCAGTTCCAGGCTGGCCGACGTCGGTGGTGGTGGTGGCGTTGGTGGTGGTGGCAGTCCCAGTTTGGAGGACCTTGTCGGTGGCGGTGGTCTGGACGGCGGTGCGGGTGGATCAACCGGAGGACTGCCGTCTGGTTCCGACTTCGGCGGTGGTGCCGGCGCAGGTGGCCTGACCGGCGGTGGTGCCGGCCCTGGTGGCCTGCCGGGTGGTGGTGTCGGCGCCGGTGGACTGCCGGGCGGTGGTGCCGGCGCAGGCGGCTTGACCGGTGGTGGTGCCGAGTTGCCCGGTGGAGGTAGCGGGGTTGGTCTCGGTGGTGGTCTGGGTGGTCTTCCTGGTTTGGGTGGTCTGAACGGTCGGCCTGGTGATGGCAATCAGGCGGCCAAGCCGCCGACCGGGCTTCCCGGCGCCGGTGACTTCGACGATATTCCGTCGCCGATCGACGGCCTACCGGGCTCCGGTGGTGTGTCGATCCCGGGTTCGGGTGGTGCCGGTTCGGGTGGTTCGTTCCC
>NZ_PYBV01000064.1:2187-4535 GCF_003205615.1 Micromonospora arborensis
GTGCGGGTTCGGGTGGTTCGGTCCCGGGTCTGGGTGGTGCGGGTGCGGGTTCGGGTGGTTCTGGTTCGGGTGGGTCTTTCCCCGAGTTGCGGAGTCCCGGTGTGGGTGGTGGGGGGTCTGGTAGCGGGGGTCTTACTGGGCAGGCCAGCGCCCCGTTGCCGAATGGTCTGATGGTCGGCGCGCTCGGCCCGGCGCCGGTCGCCCCCACCTCTGCCGTCGACGGATTGATCCCGGATACCCCCGGTGCGGCTGGCGCGGGTGGTGCCTTTGGAGGGATGCCGCCCATGATGCCGCCGATGGGTGGCATGGGGGGAGCAGGTGGTGGTCAGCAGGAGAAGGAGCGTGAGCGCACCACCTGGTTGGCCGAGGAAGAAGAGGTGTGGGGTACGGATCCGGACGTCATGCCGGCGGTCATTGGCCGTGACGAGATCCCCGGAGATTCGGTGGGGGAGCGCACTCCCTGGTCGCCCAGCGGACCCGGCACGCCCGCGTCCCCGTACGGCCCGGCGCGGGGAACCGGCCGGCAGAGCAACCGGCAAAGCTAGAAGGACTTGAGCATGAAGATTCGTAACCAGGGTGCCCAGGTCAGAGCTGGCGTGAATCCACTCGACTCTGCGTTGAGTGGAGAACTTCGATGACCCAGCCGAATCCCAGTACTCTGCCCGGCACCGACCCGATGGGTCTGCCGGCCTGGGAGCAGGGTCTCATCGAGGTTCTCGGCGCCGGCGACATGGACAGTCGGCGGTTCACCCGGCCCGCCTGGCTCAGCCTGACCCTGGCCGGCACCTATATCACGTCCGGAAACCAGCCGTGGAACGACTCGATGGGCACGCCGGGCGCGAACGAGTTCACCATCTACCGGCGTACTGCTTCTTCGGTGTCGAACACGGGCGGCGTCAAGCATGAGGCGTTCTGGATTATCAAGGGGCGGGTCGACTGGTTCTCGAAGTCGGGTGGCGGCTATTCGCCGCACGAATATTTCTGGAATGAGTTCTGGACCCATTCGCGCGACATCTTGGACACTCCGCCCACTCCGTTGCCGTTGGATCCGCAGAGTTTCCACACGGCAGCGGAGTCGTTCTACAACCTGTCGATGTGGTTGGACGGTTCGGCGCAGCGCATCCAGGCCGAGATCGACAGTCTGGGTTCCGGCGGTTCGGGTTTTCAGGGTTCTTCGTCGCAGGCGCTGTCGGATGCGTTGAAGAATCTGCACGGCGAGATGAAGCTGTTGCGGCAGGATCTTCAGACCTCCGACGACTGGGTGCGGATGCTGCATGACAACGGTGATGCCGCGCAGCGTTTCTGGACGCAGATCCGCCAGGTGTGGGCAGATTTCGCGAGTCGACCGGAATACCAGCCGAACACGATGGTCGAGCGCGTGATGAAGGATATCGAGAAATCCATCGACGATTTGGGGCATAGCACAGACGGTTGGAACCAGCAGGCATGGGACGACGGCAAACTGACCGCCTGGGACGACCTCGAGAGTTGGAATATTTCGATCGACATCGGCGATGGCCTTGATTCGCAGCAATACGACTTCAAGAAGCCGGCTGAGGCGTTGCAGGCGCTTGACGCGAGGATGCATGCGGCCTTCGCCAAGGCTGCGGCCAGTTTGCATCTTGCGATGGCTGAGCGGTTCAAGGAGTTGCGGGAAAGCTTTGAGCGTTCCTATACGAACATGGTCGATCTGCAGACGTACGCGCCGATTCCGCCGCCGACCGCGGGTGCTGGCGGTAGCGGTGGTGGTGCCAACATAAACGACGTTCTTGGCAAGCTCGGTGGCGGTGCTGGTGGTGGTGGTGGCCCGAAGCTGAGCGACGTTGCCGGTGGTGGTGGCAGTTCCGGCCTGGCCGACGTTCTCGGTGGCGGTGGCGTTGATGGTGGCAGTTCCAGGCTGGCCGACGTTGGCGGTGGCGGTGGCAGCCTGGCCGACGCTCTCGGTGGTGGTGGCAGTTCCGGGTTGGCCGACATTGGTGGCGGCGTTGGTGGTGGTGGTGGCAGTCCCAGTCTGGAGGAGCTTGTCGGTGGCGGTGGTCTGGAGGGCGGTGTCGGTGGATCAACCGGAGGACTGCCGTCTGGTCTCGACCTCGGCGGTGGTGTCGACCTTGGTGGCCTGACCGGTGGTGGTGTCGAGTTGCCCGGTGGAGGTAGCGGGGTTGGCCTCGGTGGTCTGGGTGGTCTTCCTGGTTTGGGTGGTCTGAACGGTCGGCCTGGTGATGACAATCAGTCGGCCAATCCGCCGATCGGGCTTCCCGGGGCCGGTGACTTCGACGAGATTCCGTCGCCGATCGATGGCCTACCGGGTGTCGGTGGGTCGTTCCCGGGTCTGGGTGGTGCGGGTTCGG
>NZ_PYBV01000065.1:0-2710 GCF_003205615.1 Micromonospora arborensis
GTGGGGTACGGATCCGAACGCCATGCCAGGGGTCATTGGCCGTGATGAGGTCCCGGACTCGGTGGGGGAGCGTACTCCCTGGTCGCCGAGCGGACCCGGCACGCCCGCGTCCCCGTTCGGCCCGGCCCGGGGAACCGGCCGGCAAACCAACCGCCAAAACTAGAAGGAGTTGAGAATGACAAGTCCGTTGCACGACAAGATCGAACAGGCGTATGCCGAGTTCGAGCAGAAGAAGTTGGCGATCGCCGAGGTCAAGCAGGAACTGTCGACGGCACAGACGACGGTGACCGCCAAGAACCGCGCGCTCACCGTCATAGTGGACGGTCGGGGCGACCTCGTGGAGGTCAAGTTCCCGACGAACTCGTACCGTACGATGGCGCCGGCCGAGCTGGGGAACCTCTTGGTGGAAACCCTCAAGACCGCCCGCGATCAGGCGAGGGGACAGGCGGCGAACGCCTACCAGAAGTTGCTGCCGCCCGGTCTGCCGATCAAAGATATGCTCAACGGCACAGTGAACTTTGACGAGATGATGCGAGAAGCGATGCGTTCGGTCAATGAGCCCTTCCCGGGGTCGAGGCGCGCTGCGGGGGAGGGGACGACCGATGGCCGCTGACCATCTCGCTGCTGACACGGACCTGATAAACAACGCGAAACTGATTCCGCCCTTCCGGCACATGACCGCAGTCAAGGATCAGTTCGAGAAGGTTGTTAGTCAGAACTCGCCGCCAGGAAAGGTTCGGAGCAAGGTCGACAAGCAGATCCATGATGGGCTCAACGTGCAGCTCCCTCTGGTTACTGACGTGATCGATGGCATCACGAAGCTTGCTCACGGTGACACCACCGCTGTTGGGTGGCTGCAAAAAATGCTCAACGACGTAGAGGTCGATAACGCCGACCTGGCAAACCCGAACTCCAATTCGGGCACGTCCAAGCACTGAAAGTATTGATCGGGTCACACCCTCGCCGTCGAGGGTGTGACCCGTCGTCTGGTTAGGGGTGTGTCGGGGTGGCTGATATTCAGATCTCGGATGATGGTGCCGAGTTTTTGAAGTGGTTCAGTGGTGAGGAGTTCCCCGGCACCCGGCCGAGTATGTTGCGGGCGTTGGCGGAGGCGCACGGTGATGCCGCGGATGGCATCGATCAGGTAATTCCGATTCTTATTACCGCGGTGAACAGCATCGCGGATGGTGTGGTGGGTGACTCCGAGCGGGCCTTCGTCGAGTTGATGAAGGACTATACCAAGGATGATGGTTATCTGGGTATCGCGTCGAAGTATATTCGACGGTTGGGTTTGCAGCTCGACGATACGGCGAACCAGGTTGATTATACGCAGGTGATGATCGTGTTGACGGTCATCCAGTTGATGGTCGAGTTCGCCATCGTGTTGGCGCTGTCGTGGCTGTTCCCTAATCTTATCCAGGACTTCGCGATGAGGCTGCTCGTGGAGCACCTGAGGATCGCGGCGTGGCTTGCGGAGATTATTTTCGCGGTGGCGATGGGTCAGGTTGTTGGTGTTGGTCTGCAGGTGTTGATGGAGGTGATCGCGCAGGCGTATATGCGGGGTCAGGGTCATCAGGTGGGGTGGAACCTCGACCGGATCGGTCAGGCGGCTGAGGTCGGCGCCTGGGTGGGCGCGATCGGTACGGTGTTGGGTGCCGCGGGCGGTGCGATCGGTACGCAGATCGCGCGGCGGATCAGGCCCCCTCGGGGGATAGCCAGTGGGGTGGACGCCGTGGACGGCCCGGGGCCTGGGCCTGGGCCTGGGCCTGGGCTGGGTGCGAAGCCGGGCTCGGGTGGTGCTGGTGGTGTGGGTGGAGCGGCTCCCGTCAAGCACACGCCGGGCACGTTCATCGGGGAGGTTGTCCAGGAGGGTGCTGTCGAGGTTGTCGGCGAGGGCACCTACAACCTGGTCAAGGGGGACCAGTGGCAGTGGAGCACCGCCCCGGTGACGTTCATCTCTGGTGCGCTGTCGGGCATCGCCACGGAGACCGGCGACATGGCGGGTCGGGGCCTGAACGCAAGATACGGTGGTCTGACCGGTAAAGGGCCTCGCCTGCTCGGGTTGGGTGAGCGGGATCAGTCGGGTGAGCCGGTGGAGTTGGGCCAGCTGAGCCCGACGACTCCGGCAGGTCAGCCAGGTCAGCCGGGTGGTCCGGGCGCCGGGGTGGGGCCGGTGGTGGGTGGCGTCGAGGACGGGCCGTCCGTTGTCGAGGTTCCCGCTGTGGGTGGTGTCGGGACGGGTGGACCTCCGGCTGGTGGTGTGGTCGCGGACCCGGGGCCTGCTCCTGGTGCTGCCCTGCCACGGACGGGCTCGGTAGCTGGTGGACCAGAGCCGTCCGATTCCGGCCGGCCGCCCGTTTCGTCGTCGGGTGCTTCGGTGCCGGGGCAGTGGGCCAGTGGTACGTCGGCGCAACCGTCGGCTGGTAGCCCGTTGTCGCCGGGCGGCGCGTCATGGACGGGCGGGCCGAATGTGGTTGACGACGTCGATGGCCCGCCGGGGTCGCCAGGGCTGCTGACCGGTCAGGGGAATGTGGTCGAGCCCGCTGCTCCGACCGCGGTCTCCGCGCCTGGTGGATCGGGCCTCGTCGGGGAGGTGGCTGGCCCGCTCACGTCGAATGCTCTGCCAGCGGTGACACCGACCGGTACTGGCCTCGGCGCCGGCCCCGGTTCCATTGGCGGTGGTGCCGCCGCGGCTGGTGGTGCGGTCACG
>NZ_PYBV01000065.1:2854-17266 GCF_003205615.1 Micromonospora arborensis
CGGTCACGGGTGGTGGTGCGACCGCGGCTGGTGGTGCGACCGCGGGTGGTGGTGCGGCCGCGGCTGGCAGGGCGGCTGCGACTGGTGGCGCTGCGGTGATGTCCGGTCCGGTTCCGGTTGGCAGCGCCGGAGGTGCTCCGGCTGGTGGGGGTTCGGGGCCGGTCCCGGTACGAGATTTGTCGGTCGCGGCTGGGCGGGGTGGCCCGGTCAGCTCGGTCGAATCGGTCACCGACGGTGGAACGGCCCGAGTGCGTGCTCCGCTCACCGGTGCGACCAGCGGTGCCGCAGCCACGCCAGTGGTTTCCCCCGGCGGGTCGGTGGTTTCTTCGGGCGAGGGTGGTGGGCGTCGTGTCTCCGAGGCGGACCAGCCTGCGGGTGTTGTCGACGGCCCGGAGACGGTTGGGAGTGCAAAGCAAGCCGATGCGCTCTCGCCCGAGACATCCGCACCGGTACAGCTCGACCGGGCTGGTCTGGAATCCCTGGTCAACATGGTTGCCGCCCAGGTCGCAGACCGTCGCGGGTCATCGCCTCGCCGGCGTGGGGCAGATCGGCGGCAGAGCGTCGAACTGCTCAAGGGACTCCAGGATGCGTTGTATCCGCAGCGGACACTCGACGTGGCCGGTACCGAGGACACCTCGGCCGTCCATGCGGGGCATCTGACAGATCGCATCGATGGCGACGAATGGCGTCCGGTGTCGTCGTGGGTTGATGTCGAGCGGCGGGTGACGAAGGCCGGGCCGGGTAGTACCGCGTTGGTCTGGCGGCAGGTTGCTAGTGGCGTCCGGCAGGCGTTCGCGGTGCACCACACCACCGATACGGACCAGCCGTTGCAGTGGGTGCAGCCGCAGGGCAAGAACGGTGCGCGGCTCATTACGCGTGAGCTGGTGGGACCGGTTTCCGCAGCCAAGGCGGTTGTCCTCGACCCGTCGGGAGCAGTGGTCCCGGTCGCCGCTACTTCGTCCTCGACCGCGGCGCTGGCGGACGAGTCGCGTGGCATTGGTCTGGAGATGGCCGGTGGTGTCGGCTCGGTGCCGGTTGGTGTGGCGGTTGTGTCGCGGGCTGATGATGGTGGTTGGTTGGCGGATGGGTTGCCGGTTGTTGTGCGGTCGTTGGGTGGTGCCCGTGGTGGTGTCGCTCTGCTGGCTGATGATGATTGGCGGTTGCTTGCTGATCCTGAGCGCCTGTTGCCGGACGGTACGGGGTTTGCGGTACTCGTGCATGGTGCGGGTGAGGGTGTGCGGGTTCCGGTTCGGCTCGGTGATGGCAGTGGTGGGGCGGTGGTGCTCACTGCGGAGCAGTTGTCTCAGATTCTTGACGGGGTCGCGCCTGAGGGTGTGGATCTGTTGTTGGTTGCCTGTGGTACGGGTCTGTTGGGTGACGGTTTTGCGCAGCGGTTGTCGGATGTTCGGCGGGTGGAGGTGTTGGCTCCGCCTGGTGCGGTGACGGTCGGGAGCCGGGATCAGCTTGCTGAGGTGTTGTCGTCCGGTGGTGAGTCGTGGGTGTTGTTCTCCCCGTCGGTGGAGGGTGCGCCTGGTGGTGGTTGGGATGTGGTCAACGACCTGTTGGACGGTGGCGGTTACCGGCGTTTCGACGGGATCGCGGCGGTGCCGGCGGCACCCGCGGACGGCCTGGTCCTGTCCGACAACACCCCGCAGAACCCTGGTGACGACGACCTGAGCGACAGGTTCTACGACGCCGACGAGGACGGAGAGCGAGAGGAGGGCGACGACAGTTTCTACACCGCTGAGGATGGCGAGAATGCACCCGTTGCCGGCTCTGGCCATGCCACGCCGGACGCCGTTGACTCTGATGACGACGATTCCCGAAGTGATCGTTGGCGTGCCGAGCTATCCGCGTTGATCGGCGACGATGACATGCACGCCGATCGCGAATACAGCGAGGGTGTGCCCGAGTCCGACTTTGGTCGTCTCGCGCCCGACTCTGGTCGTTCTACGCCTGACGCTGCTCGCAATGTCCTCGCGCAGATGCCCGGCACCCGGCCGAAGATTGTTCAGCGGGAGCCCGTTGTATCTACGTACGTTGGGCGTACGCAAGGGGAGCGGCCCGCTGACGGCCGCCTTTCCGCGCGCGATCGCGACGTGATCCATGAGCTGGGTCGGGAAGTTGCGCTGTCAGCGCTCCGTCGAGCTAGTTACGGCTTGCGGATGCCATCGATTCTTGTGAATCATCGGCGTGAGTTCGAGTATGGGATGGCGGAATCGAATTCGTGGCTGCGGGACGAGTTGCGCCGAATCGTGTCCGAGCAGTTGCCGGAACAGCACGCGCTCCTCGTTGCCAGCGGGGACGACTTGGGTCCGGTCGCCGTGGACCTCTCGTGGTCTTTGCCGGATTTGCCGGTCGACGGAGCGATCGGGGCGCTGGCGCCGCCCACGCCGCCGGAAGCTGCGATGGAGATTCACATCGTCAACCAGCGTTTGGATTGGGAGGAGCCGGAGCCACTCTCGGGTCAGAGCGGTCGGGAGCGCCCGACGATCCGTCGTCTTGAGGCCGATGATGCAGTCATTCTGGCCCAGGAGGTTGGATCGCTGCTCGACAGCCGTGACCAGTTCAGCAGCACGCATGTGAGGTTGCTTCCGTTCGACTACGACGCGGGCGGGGACACGCTCGCGGAGTACGAGGTATTCCGGTTGTCGCATGCTTATGTCGAGGTCCAGGTCATACGGTTGCGACTCGGCTTCGACGGGTCTATCCGGGGTGCGGATGCAGCGGAGCGACTGGCCCGGGAAATCGCGGTTTTGATCAACGAGCGGGGTGTCGTCCTGCCTGACGGGGCGGTGCTGTATGTGCACGTTGATGTGGTCGATTTTGGAGACGCTGATTGGCGGGTGACCCTCACCGATTCGAGCTCGGGTTTGTCTGCGGCGGCGAATCCGCAGGTCTGGCCCGATAGTCTGCTGTCCGAGGCCGCGCCTGAGGAAGCCAGGGTGCGGGTGCTTGCCCGGCTGTTGCGGATGTTGGGTGTGCACGATGTGGCCAGCGGAGGCCCGCTGTGGGGCAGGATGCGTGCCGGGCGCGTTCCCGACGAGTACCTGTTGCGGATCTGGAGGTTGCAGGCGAGCCTTGTCGCGACGCCGACCACCGACCTGAATTTGGACACCGATTACGAACCCGGGTCTCCGCTGCGGGACGCTGATGACTACCCAGCGCCATTCTTTTCCCCTGTTCCGGCCAGTCCATCTCAGCAGAGTCTCCTGGGCGATTTCGGTCCGTCAGGTCCCGGGCCGTTTGACCCGGATGTGTTGGCTGCCCTGGGTGAGAGGCCGGCGGAGTCGGGTGAGGGGGGTCCGTCGAGATCCGGGGCGGCTGTTGCGGGGTCATCGGCTGGCGAGCCGGATCCGAGTAAGGGATCACCGGTTAGGTCGATGCGACGGTTGCCCAACGGTGCGTGGTTGGTGCCGCCGCCAGACGTGGTTGACGGCGTGGCGGTTGACGCGGAACAGGCTGAGGCGATGGCGGCCGGGATGGTCGTGCCGCCGGATGTGGCTCTCGTGGTTGGGGTGCTGACCGCAACCGGTGAGCTGGCCGCGCGGGGTGAGGGCAGCCGCGAGTTGATGCCGGTGGACCATGTTCTCGATGGGCCGTTCAGCGTGCCGGCTGAGGGCACAACGGCGCCGATCAGTTCCCCGGATGTCCTGGTGCTGTATCACCTGTCTGCTCACGACATCGGCCGACCAGGGTGGCGGAGGGCTGGGCATTGGGCGCCCATGGACCGTTTCCAGCAGGCCGCTGTGCGGTTGCAGTCGGAGATCGACGATCGCGCTGCATGGGGTGCTCCCGTGCCGCGTGCGGTGGTCTTCGCCGGGCGCAACCCGTCCGGGTTCGATGGTTGGGGGGTTGTCCAGCCGGGCCTGGGCACGGTGTTGGGGCCGTATCCGCGCCTCGATATGGCGGTGAAGTTGGCCCGGTCGCGGCAGCCGGCCAGAGTCGGGCTGGCAACGGAGGTGCGCCATCGGTTGGCACGTTCGAGTACGTTCGTTGGTGACTCGATACTGTCGAGGATGATCGCCGCGGCCGGGAACGTGGATCCTGACGCGGACCGGTTGGGTGCGCCCGCTTATCAGCAGGATGCACCGGCGGTGGCGCCGGTGGGTCCGATCGGGCCGGTGGTGCGGGTGCCGGTGGGCTCGGCCCAGACCGCCTCGGCGCAGTTGGACGCGGCCCGTGCGTGGTTGGTGCCGGAGACGGTACGACAGGTCCCTTCGGCGGTGGAGCCCGTGGTCGAGGTGCTCCTGCCGGCCGATGTGGCGGTGCCGGTTCTGCATCTGCCCGCCAGCGGGGCGGATCCGGCGTTGGATGTGATGACCATTCGGCTGCCGAACGGGTACCAACGCGACTCCCGTATTCGACCGAACTTGTGGGTTTCCGGCTTTGCCGATGGTTTCGCGGCGGAGGTGCTGCCGGCCGGGATCACCACGGTGCGGCTGCTTGGGCGAGCCACTCCGCTTTTCGTGTTTGACCGGCTCTTCTTTGATCTGGGTCACTTGAACACGCAAGAGCTTGTGGAGTTGGACCCTTTGCAGGTCGGGGAGCGTCTGCCTTCTGCGGCGACGGGCGATGCGCAGGCGCTGGCGCTGACATGGCACGAACGGCAGGTGGCTGAGGAGCGGCATGGTCCCCTGTGGCGCGACCGGTGGGTGACCGAGGAACGGTATGCCCGCCTCGTGCAGGAGAACCCGGCGGCCGTGGAATGGGTCGTGGCGCGGTATCCGGCCGGTTCGGTGCTGTGGTCGCCGCGTTATCTTCGATGGTTGACCGGGCGTGAGTACGCCCAGCTTCGGCTACCCGATGCCGGCGGCGAGCGACGGGTGGTGGTGCTGCTGACGCCGTTGAGCCCGCAGGCCGGCGGGGATGATCCGGTGTTCATCCGTGATCTGTCCGGCGTGAACACGACAGTTGTTGTGGCCACCGCAACGGACGAACCGACGGGGAATGGTCGAGCTATCCCGGTAGGAGGCTTCTGGCAGATCTGGCAGGCACACGATTCGCCGGACGGCGAGCCTGACGGCGGTGGGCATCAGGACCTGGTCCACCTGCTGCATTCGATACTCGCCGCCGAGCCGGCGTCCGGCCGCGATCTGAACGATGGGTCCGGTAGTCGGGATGAGGTGTCCCCGGTCGGGTCGGTGCCTGAGTTCGATCAGTCCGGGGATGAGCTCAGAAGGATCGAGCTTCGGTTGCTGGCCGGGCGGCGAGCGTCGGCGAATGCGATCTGGCGCGCGCTGTCAATCGCGAACCCATTCGAAATTCGACCCCGTAGCGACCGGTCGACGGCGGTCGTTTTGATGGTGCCGCTTCGCTATATCTCCCGGCGGCCCGCCGAAGCTGGCCGATCGGATGTGGTCGGTGATGTCGAGTACCTGGACCTCGACGCGTTGCGCGAGGACGGCTTCTCGGCCGAGTGGATTCAGCGTGATGGCTCGCGTTGGTTGCTCACGGAGCTTCCAGTTAACTATTCGGACCTGCCGTCGTATCCGGATCCGCCGGCACGTGAGAGCGGCGAGTGGCAGTTGCCGTCGATGCCGCTGGCGGCGGCGGTGCGGCAGCTACCGGCTGGGGCGGGGTCACCAGACGGTGTGGACCGGGTATGGCAGGTGTTGCCGGCGTTGGGTGTGGCACCGGTCGGTGAGCCGGGTGGCGTTGGTGCGGATCCCGGTCATGACGTGGCGGCCGCGTTTGGTGGTGCGTTCGTCGACTCGCATCTGAGTGGTCTCGCGGATCTGCGGCCGGGTGCGATAACGGCTGTGTGGATCGCGGGGCCGGATCGTGCGGCGGGCGTGGTGTTGGTGGAACGCCGGTTGAGTGACCAGTTGGCGCAGAGCCGGTTCGGCGGGCAGTTGGTGGCGTGGAACCCACGTGGGGAACGCGGCAACCTGTTCTTCGGATTCGATCTTGGGCAGGGCGCTCAGGCAACCACCGACGTGTTGCCGCCGTTGCTGCGAGGGCCGGTGCAGTTGGTGCGCGACGGTCAGGGGCAGCTGCGGCAGGTTGTCGTGGCGGGCTCCGGGGAGACGGTCGCCACCACGTCGTCCTCGACCGCGACGCTGGCGGACGAGTCGCGTGGCAACGGTCTGGAGATGGCCGGTGGTGTCGGCCCGGTGCCGGTTGGTGTGACGGTTGTGTCGCGGGCTGATGACGGTGGTTGGTTGGCGGATGGGTTGCCGGTTGTTGTGCGGTCGTTGGGTGGTGCCCGTGGTGGTGTCGCTCTGCTGGCTGATGACGATTGGCGTTTGCTTGCTGATCCTGAGCGGCTGCTGCCGGATGGGGTGAGGTATCCGGTACTCGTTCATGGTGCGGGTGAGGGCGTGCGGGTTCCGGTCCGTCATGTTGACGGTGCGGTTGGGGCGGTGTCCCTTACTGCGGAGCAGTTGTCCCAGATTCTTGACGGGGTTGCGCCTGAGGGTGTGGATCTGCTGTTGGTTGCCTGTGGTACGGGCTTGTTGGGTGACGGTTTTGCGCAGCGGTTGTCGGATGTTCGGCGGGTGGAGGTGTTGGCTCCGCCTGGTGCGGTGACGGTCGGGAGCCGGGATCAGCTTGCTGAGGTGTTGTCGTCCGGTGGTGAGTCGTGGGTGTTGTTCTCCCCGTCGGTGGAGGGTGCGCCTGGTGGTGGTTGGGATGTGGTCAACGACGAGCTTCCGGATGGTAGTTACCGGCGTTTCGACGGGATCGCGGCGGCGCCGGCGGCACCGCCGCACGGCCTGGTCCTGTCCGACAACACCCCACAGGACCCTGCTGACGACGACCTGAACGACAGATCCTACGACGCCGACGATGAAGACGGAGGCTCCGTCGTCGGCGCGACAGAGCCATACCTCCAGACCGAGATCGCCGGTCCAGCCAGGGTGCTGCGGTTGGACACGGAGGACAGCGAGCCGAGCGACTCCGATCTCAACTGGATCCAAGCCACAGGTGAGCAGTTCGCCATGGCCGCGGCCTTCCGAGCCCGTTACGGCATGCGAAGTCCGACGATGATCATCGGCGTCTATCGGCCGAACGGTCAACGGCACGAGGATCCGCGTCAGGTAGCTGCCGCTCGTCGGGTGGTCCAGCAGTTCATGCAGGTCGTACCCGAGCGGGTGCGAGATCTCGTCGGGTCTGGCTTCAGCCAGGATTCGTCTCCGCAGGTCTATCTGGCGCCAGAGTTGCCGCGTCCGGATCTGGCGGGCCAGTACGCCGTGGAAATTGTGTACGCCAACGCCAGGATTCCGAACTGGGCGATGGACTCTACGCACACCACGCCGACGATCGTTACCGATCACGGACCGGACACGCACAATTTGTCCCAGGAGGTCGAGCGGGTGCTCGCCTCCCGTGAAGACCTCGAGACCCATCAGGTTCGGCTGTCACCGTCTGGAATTGACCCGTCCGATTGGGGTCAGTCCATTGATCGCCCGATAGCGGCCTACCGGGTGTTCCACTTGGAGCGCGCCGGTGCGCTCGACGAGCGGCTCGTCATGGTCTTCCAGCTCAGGCTCGCCGTGACGGCTGCGGTTGAGGACCAGCCGAGGTTGAGCTGGATCGCCCAGCGGGTTATGGATCGGGTCAACGGACGGTTCACTGCGTTCGGCGACCTGCTGCACCTGGACGTTCAGATGAACTTCAACGATGCCGACGACGCCGACTGGCGGGTAAACCTCGTTGACGGTCCGGGGTCGCCTGACGGGGCTGCGAATCTCCCTGAGCTGTGGCCAGCGGACCCCCTGCTTGTCCAAGGTCCTGAGTTGGCCGATGCCAATGCCGAAGCAGCGATGCTCGCCCGGCTGTTGCGGATGTTGGGCGTCCACGACGTCGCCAGCGACGGGCCGTATTGGAATGAGATGGCCGACGGGGGGGTGCCCCACGACTATCTGCTGCGGGTCTGGTTGCTTCAGCAGACCCTCGGCGACGTGCCGGCGAACGAGTACTCGCCAGTTGAGGTCTCCCCACCCGGCTCGCCGAGCCGGTGGGCAAGGCCGGACGAGACCGCCTCCGAGTTGTCCGACGGCGGTTCCGATGGCGCGGCGCCCGAGTCCGCCGAATCCAGCGGCGACCTCGATCCGGCAGACGGGCCCGGGCCGCAGGAGCAGCAGGCCGAAAGCTTGCCTCACGTCATAGAGCTGCTGTTCGACTCGACGGACGGGGAACACCCCGGAGCCGTCGGCGACGAGATTCGAGGTCTGGGTCACGAACTCGCTCGTGCCGCGGCAATTCGGGGCCCCCTCGGCTTGCCGATGCCGATGGTCAGGATCCAGATCCCTCAGCCTGCTGGCCAACAGAGCGAGAACCCAAGGGAGGTGGCTGCTGCCCGCGAACTGTCTTCGGTGTTGACCAATTACGTGTCCGAGCACGCGCCGCAACATTTCCAGCGTCACCATGTCACGGAATTGGTGGATGGAGAATGGGATTCGTACTGGCGCCTGCCGGTGGCGATGGAGTGGGGGGGTGAGCGGTCCGTTCACGCCGGGCAGTACGTGTTGCGAGTCGCGTATGGCAACAGCACGGTTCCTAACTGGGTGATCGACAATGCAGTGCATGGGTGGACAATCACTGATTTGGATCCCGGGCAGATGGCCGGACTCATTAGGGACGTGGAGGACGAACTCGTCGCAAATGAGGACTTGCTTGCCCCGGTTTGGCTAGGGCCGTCTGCTGGGGAGTTCAACTCAGAACTGCCGACCGCGGCGTACCGGGTGGTCGAGTTAGTGCATGATCAGCCGTCCGAGGGCCGCAACGTCCTGGTCTTTGCACTCAGTCTCCGCGTGAGCGTCGAGCAATGGACCATGAGAGAGCCGGTGAAGAGGCTCGTCGAACTGGTCGTGGGTCGGATTAACGGGCGATTCGCGCTGCCCGGCGGCAGCATGCTGCACCTGAACGTGCACCTGAACATCGCCAGGGGCGATCACACTGACAACGCCGACGACCTCGACTGGCAAGTGGTCGTTGAGCGTTCGCCGTCGGATGTCCCGTCCGCCGCAAACCGTCCGGATGTATGGCCGGCAGAATTCTTTGCCGAGCCGGACGGGTCTGCCGAGGCCCAAGCGGCGCTGCTCGCCCGACTGTTGCGGATGTTGGGCGTCCATGACGTCGCCAGCGACGGGCCGGCCTGGGATGAGATGGTCGCCGGAGGTGTTCCCGACAACTATCTGCTGCGGATCTGGAGGGTCCAGCAGACCGTGGGCGAGGCGCCACGCAGCCCCTTCCCGCCACTTGAGGTCTCCGCGCCCAACTTACCGGTCGCGTCGGAATTGATGGACGAGACTGGTTCCGAGTTGTCCGCTGACGACCCCGAAGCCGAGCCTGTGTTCCTCCCTCCATCCAACTTCCGTACCGCCAGTGACGCCGGCAGCGACATCCTATTCAGCGACGACGAGCCCGACGGGGACGACCGCGAGGCCACTGGCTTCGGCGACGACCCCACCGAGGCGTTCAACATCGAGCGGCAGCCGCGCCCGGCCGAGAACTCTCCATCCGTCGTGGAGCTGGTGTTCGACTCCATGGACGAGGGCCTCTCCGGAATCGGTCTCACCGCGATCCAACGACTGGCTGACCGGCTCGCTCTCGCCGCGGTCTTTCGATTCGGCCTCGGCCTGCCGATGCCATCGGCGGAACTCGTCGTCCGTTACCGAAACGTCGCTCAGGAGGCGCCGCCCGCTCACCAGGTGCACCGCGAGCTGCGCCGAATCGTGTCGGAGTTGGCACCGGACCACCACCAGTGGCTCTTCAATACCGGAGTCCTGACCAGTCTGTGGGATCCGTCGTGGTCACTGCCGGTTAGGCAGTCTGTCGAGGAACGGCGGCCGGATAGCCCAGGGGCCTACGGGCTGGAAGTGCGGGGCGTCGACGACGCGGTTCCGATCTGGATAAACAGTCAGGACGTCCCCACGCTGCGGATCAGCTATGCGGAAGGGGCCGCGACGGCCCTTGCTGCACAGGTCCGTCAGGCGATGGCCGAGCGTGACTTCCAGATTCAATCGGTGCGGCTGGATTCGTCTGCTCCGAACGACGGCCGCCCCGCTGCGGCGTACGGGATGCTCCGGCTCCAAATTGACGATCCGGCCGGTGCCCGGAACGTCCTGGCTCTTCTGCTCAGGATCGACGTGAACGCCGAGAGCCAGAACCAGGACCGCCGGGACCGTCTGGTCAGCCTCGTCCACGAGGTGGTGAACTCTGTCAACGGGCGGTACATTCTGCCCTCCGAGGAACTGCTGCAACTGGAAGTCCGGTTGAACTTCGGCCAGTCCGACGACGCCGACTGGCGGGTGAGCCTGGTCGAC
This sequence comes from Micromonospora arborensis, assembly GCF_003205615.1. GTDB lineage: Bacteria > Actinomycetota > Actinomycetes > Mycobacteriales > Micromonosporaceae > Micromonospora > Micromonospora arborensis. The sequence continues at coordinate 13,126 of NZ_PYBV01000065.1, forward strand.
GGTGACGCGCCGCAAGGCTCAGCTGCGAGGTCGCCTGACGAATGGCCAACTGATCTCCTGCTTTCCGAAGGCGATTCGGCTGCCGAGGCGGACGCGGCGCTGCTCGCTCGGCTGCTGCGGATGTTGGGCGTAAACGACGTGGCCAGCGACTGGCCGCATCGGAATGAGATGGTCGACGGAAATGTGCCCGTCGACTATCTGCTGCGGATCTGGTTGCTTCAGCAGACCGCCGGAAGCCCGCCGCTCAACTACTACTCGGCGCCGGCGACCTCGCCGGACGCCGAGCCTGCCGATGATGCGGACGTGGTGCAGGAAGGTTCCCGGATCGAGCTGCTCGTCGACCTGTCCCGCGACTGGCCGCAATCCGACGGGTGGTCGCCGCCCTCCGATGTGCGTCGCGGCCTGGGATTCTTTAGTGTCTTGTTGCCCGAGGTATTGGCCCGGAACCTTATCGGACTGCCCATGCCTCGGCTGGCGGTCACCTTCTCCGCGAACGAAGAGTCGTATAATGCGGTCCCTGACTCGTGGATCCTGGCGGAGCTGGAACTGGATTTCACCTTCTTTCTGGGGAGAATCATTGCTCTTCGTCAATATTCTCCCGCTTCGTCGTACTTGACAAACTCACCGGACCAAATCGCCATGGCAATGAGGCAGGCGATCCTCCCGATTCAGCGCCGCCTGGACCCATCGGCGGGGCAGCACGTTGGGATAGTGGAAGTCAGCTTCGAGACTCCCCGACTCAGCGGCCACCAACAGGCTGTTTACCGGCCGGGGCTGCTGGCGCTCTCGGCCGACCAGGAGCGCGCTCCGGGCTGGTGGCGGGTGTTCGAGCCGGTCCGCGGCGTGGAGGCCCGGCTCGCGCAGACCGGTCCGCTCGATTTCCGTCAAGTGGGGTCGCCGGGCCTGGAGAACGTTCCGTTCGACGGCGAACACGTTTCCTATGTCTACCGCGATCTGGACCTCCAGGCGGACGTTCGGGTGTTCCTGCTGCGTCTGGCCTGGCGTGCTGGTGACGGAGTCGGGCCGCAGCTACTCCGGGACCAGCAGGCTCTCGTTCAGCAGGCTGCCGCCTCGCTGAACGAACGGTTCAGGTTGCCCGGTGGCGAGCAGTTCCACTTGTTGGTCGTCCCAAGCCCGCCGGAGGACGCCGACCGAGTAATCACTGTCTCGGCTCAGGGCGCGACGGGTGATCGGGGTGGGTGGCCGGCGGGGCTGTCGGGCCAGGAGGTGCGGGTACGGCTGCTGAGCCTGCTGGGCGCGCGCGAAGGGGCCAGCACGCATCGGGCCATCGCCCAGATCTGGGTCGAGTCGCAGACCGGGTGGTATCAGATCGACTCTGTCGATTCGACGTCGAGCCGGCACGGACCGGTGGTCGGTTCGGATTCGGCCGGGGCGGGCAGTGCCGAGCTGGGCGAGGCAGGACCGTCTCAATCGGGGCGGTCATCGGCGCCGGACCTCGACGAGCGCGGGCCTGAACCCACGCTGCGGCGTTTGTCGAACGGTGTGTGGTTGGTGTCACCACCGGACGTGGTTGGCGGCAGTTCGGTGGACGTGACCGCGATCGAGGCGGTGACGGCCGAGCTGGCCGCGCCGGAGAACGTGGCGCTGATTGTCGGTGTGCTGGTCGAGCATTATGGGATCGCCGGCCGTGGCGCGCACCGTGGGATTTTGCGGGCGGAGGATCTCCTCGACGAACCGTTCAGCGCACCGGGCGCGGCTGACGGGGTACGGGTCAGCTCCCCGGATGTCCTGACGCTGTATCTGCGCGGGACGCACGACGACTCCCGAAGGTTCGCCAACCGCGTGCAGTCGGCGATTGACGAGCGCGCCCTGCACGGTCATCCGGTACCGCGGGCTGTGGTCTATGCGGGTTGGGGATCATCTGCGACTCCCGAGTGGTGGGTGACCCACCCGGGGTACGACGGGCCGTCCGGGCCATTCGGCAGCCTGCGGGACGCGGTGGATGACGCCCGGGTCCGGCAGCCGCGCTGGCTCGACCTCCCTGCTGAGCTGCGACGCCGATTGGCGGGTGGAAGCTCGTTGGTCGACGACATGACCTTGTCGTCTTTGGTTGCCGAGCACGCGGGAGTTGACCCCGAAGCGCAGATGCTGGGTATGCCCTCCTATCAAGTACTTGAGGAAGAGCCGCCGGTAGGTCCGCTTGGGTCGGTGCGGGTGCCGGTGGGGTCGGCCCGGACGGAGTCGCTGTCGCTGGATGCGGCGCGGAACTGGGTGCGGTCGCGGACGGTGCAACGGGTGCCCTTGGCGGCCGAACCCGCGGTCGAGGTGTCGCTGCCGCCCGAGGTGATGGCCCCGGTCGTCTACTCGCCGGCTGGCGAAGCCGGCCCTGAGCTGCACGTGGTGACCATCCGGCCGCCGGACGGCGTCGACGACCATGGTTACCCTGTTTGGCGGGATCTGTGGGTGTCCCGGTTCGCTGATGGTCTCGCGGCGGAGGTGCTCCCCTCCGGGCTCACCGCTGAGCGACTGATCAACCTGAGAATCCCGCTTGCCGCGCTTGACCGGCTGTTCTTTGATCCGGGTCAATTGAATACGCGAGAGCTTCTTGAGCTGGACTCTCTGCCCTCAGACGCGACGAACGACGCCGAGGCGCAGTCGTCGATGCGGTGGGTGTCCGAGGCGCAGTACGACGACCTGGTGCGGAGGAATCCGGCGGTCACGGGACGGGTCGTGGCGCGGTATCCAGCCGGCTCAGTGCTGTGGTCGCCGCGTTATCGTCGATGGTTGACCGGGCCTGAATACGCCCAGCTTCGGCTCCCCGACGTCGGGGGCCAGCTGCGGGTGGTGGTGCTGGTAGCGCCGCTGACGCCGCAGGCCGGCGGCGACGAACCCGCGTTCATCCGCGACCTGTCCAGTGCGAACACGACAGTCGTCGCGGCCAGCATCCTGCCGCCGGACGATCCGGCCAACCCGGATGTGATCCAGTGGCGAGACCGGTCTGCGGGTTCGACGCTCGCCGGACCTGACCTCGGCAGGCTTCTGGCTTCGCGACTGGGCGTTGAGAGACGACGCGGCGCGCACGATATGATTTCAAGATTGCAGTACGGGACTGATCCGTCCGCCATGCGGGAGGAATTGTTCAGGGTCCGGCGATTGAACCTGAACGTCCGGTCCTCCGGAGACGGCACCACCGCCTTGACGTTCCGGTTTGTCGATGCCCCCGCACCGCACACCATCTGGGACTGGTTGGCGGGCAGTGGGGGCCTCGCGGTCGGATTCGAGGACCCGGCCGATATCGCGTTCGATCAATTTGACGGCGATGAGACCGGTTTGATCACTTTGACGGTGCCGGATCGGTATCTCATTCAGTACGACGCTCGTCACGCACAAGTCTCGTACCTGATGGTGGACACCACCGCGTTGATCGACGATGGGTTCTCGGCCGGATGGATCAGTGGCGAAGGCCAGCAGTGGTCGATCATCCGGCCTCCCCACTACGTTCCGGACCCGCCGCCGATGTACTGGCATCAGGTGTCGGCACCGTTGCGGGCGGCGGTCTACGAGCTGTCGCCCTGGGACGGCAGGTCGCCGGACTCCGTGGCACGGGTACGCCGGGTGTCGGCTGCGTTGGGCGTGGTGTTGGTCGTCAGCTTGAGCGACGACAGCTCCGGTCAGGATCTGGCGGTGGCGTTCGGTGGCGCGTTCGTTCCGGCCGGCGTGGGCGGTCTGGCGGAACTGCGGCCGGGTGCGGCGACGCCCGTGTTGGTGGCGAGACCGGGTGATTCCGGGTTCATGGCACTCGTGGAACGCCAGGTGGACGGCCAACTGGTGATGTGGGATCCGCACGGAGACCCGGGGGAGCGGTTCCTCGAATTCGGTGTCTCCGAGACGCCGGAGCACCGGGCGGCGTTGGGCCTCGGGCCGGCCGCGGACGTCGCGCACCTCTTGCCGCCGGCGCTGCGGGGTCCGGTGCGGTTGGTGCTGGACGACGAGGGTCGGCTGCGGCAAATCATGACGGCGGACGTGCCGGGCACGGTCGTCTCCGCTGGTGCTCCGGTCGCACCGGGCACCGGCGCGCGGACTGGTGACGAGCCGGGGCAGCAGCCGGGTCCGGCGGAGTCGTTTGGTCGTGGTCGGGCGGCGGGTCCGGGTTCGGGTTTGGCTGGTGGGGTTGTTGCGT
>NZ_PYBV01000066.1 GCF_003205615.1 Micromonospora arborensis
GGGGGGGGGGGGGGTGGGGGCGGGGGGCGCCCGGGCGGGGCGGGGGGGGAGGCTGGGGGGGGGGGCGGGGCACCTGTCCACCACGCGCGCCGGCGTCGGGGGCGGGGGGTGCGCCCCGCGGGCCGGGGGGGAGGGGGGGGGGGGGGGGGCCGGGCACGCCCACCCCTCAACGGGCCGGCGCTCCCACTCCCGGGTGGGCCGCCACCCCGGCAACCCCGGGCTCCCCCCGCCGGCCCGGCCCCCCCTGCCCCCCCGGCCACCCCTGCTGGC
>NZ_PYBV01000067.1 GCF_003205615.1 Micromonospora arborensis
GGGGGGGGGGGGGGGGGGGGGGGGGGGGGGGGGGGGGGGGGGGGGGGGGGGGGGGGGGGGGGGGGGGGGGGGGGGGGGGGGGGGGGGGGGGGGGGGGGGGGGGGGGGGGGGGGGGGGGGGGGGGGGGGGGGGGGCCCGGGCGCGCCGTTGGTGCAGCTTGAGACCGAGGGCGCGCTCGTCCCACCAGGGCGCCGGGACGGTGAGGCGGGGCACGCCGTGCACCAGCACGTTGCCGAGGGTGCCGAACCCGCCGTGCTGCACGATCGCGGAGCAGGTGGGCAGCAGGTCGTTGAGC
>NZ_PYBV01000007.1:0-22635 GCF_003205615.1 Micromonospora arborensis
CCAGAAGGTGTGGCGGGGGGAGCGGCCGCAGGAGGGGCGCTACCGGGAGTTCGTCCAGGCCGACATCGACATCGTCGACCGGGACACGCTGGCTCCGCACCACGAGGCGGAGATGCCGCTGGTCATCGGGGACGCCCTGCGGTCGCTGCCGATCCCACCGGTGACGATCCAGGTGAACAACCGCAAGATCTCTGAGGGCTTCTACCGGGGCATCGGGCTGACCGACCCGGAGGCGGCGCTGCGGGCGATCGACAAGCTTGACAAGCTTGGCCCGGCGAAGGTGGCCGACCTGCTGGCCCAGACCGCCGGGGCGAGCGAGGCCCAGGCCAAGGCATGCCTCGCGCTGGCCGAGATCTCCGCCCCGGACGCCTCGTTCGCCGACGCCGTCCGGGCGCTCGGGGTGAGCAACCCACTGCTCGACGAGGGCATCGAGGAACTGGTCCGGGTGGTGGAGACCGCCGCCGAACACTCGCCCGGCCTCTGCGTCGCGGACCTGCGCATCGCCCGCGGCCTGGATTACTACACGGGCACCGTCTACGAGACCCAGCTGCGCGGTTACGAGCGGTTCGGCTCGATCTGCTCCGGCGGCCGGTACGACAACCTGGCCAGCGCCGGCGCCACCTCGTACCCCGGGGTGGGGATCTCGATCGGGGTGACCCGGCTGCTCGGGTTGCTCTTCGGCGCGGGCGAGCTGCCGATCTCCCGTTCGGTGCCCACCTGTGTCCTGGTGGCGTTGGCCGACGAGGAACACCGACCGGAAAGTGGCCGGATCGCGGCGGCGCTGCGGCGGCGCGGCATCGCCACCGAGGTCTCGCCGAGCGCGGCGAAGTTCGGCAAGCAGATCCGCTACGCCGAGCGGCGCGGCATTCCGTACGTGTGGTTCCCGGGCGCCGACGGTGCGCCGGACGAGGTGAAGGACATCCGGTCCGGTACGCAGGTCACGGCCGGTGCGCAGGAGTGGATGCCACCCGTGGAGGACCTCCGGCCGGCGGTCAGCTGAGTCTCCCCACTGGCGCTCATGGCCGCGGGGACCTACGGTAGCGTAAGTTACGCCACCGTAGGGAGTTTCTCGTGACCATGAGCACCACACTGAGCCAGACCGCGCTCCTCGTCGAGTTGGAGCCGGTGGTTGCCCGCAACCTCGACCGTCACCTCTCGCTGGCCAAGGAGTGGTTCCCGCACGAGTACGTGCCGTGGAGCGAAGGGCGCACCTTCGACGGGCCGCTCGGCGGTGAGGCGTGGTCGCCGACGGACTCCACCATCCCCGACGTGGCCCGCACCGCGCTTATCGTCAACCTGCTGACCGAGGACAACCTGCCCTCGTACCACCACGAGATCGCCACCCTGTTCGGCCGGGACGGCGCATGGGGCACCTGGGTGCACCGGTGGACCGCGGAGGAGGGTCGGCACGGTGTCGCGATCCGCGACTACCTGACCGTCACCCGGGCGGTCGACCCGGTGGCGTTGGAGCGGGCCCGGATGACGCACATGTCCGAGGGGTACACCAACGCCCACGGCGACGAGGTGCTGCACTCGCTGGCGTACGTCTCGTTCCAGGAGCTGGCCACCCGGATCTCGCACCGCAACACCGGCAAGGCCACCGGCGACCCGGCCTGCGAGGCGCTGTTGGCCCGCGTGGCCGCCGACGAGAACCTGCACATGGTCTTCTACCGCAACCTGCTCGCCGCCGCGTTCGAGCTGGCCCCGAGCCAGGCCATGCGGGCCGTCGCCGACGTGGTGGCCGACTTCCAGATGCCGGGCAGTGGCATCGACGGTTTCGCCCGCAAGTCGGTGGCGATCGCCCTGGCCGGCATCTACGACCTGCGCCAGCACCGCGACGAGGTGCTGCAGCCGGTGCTCCGCCAGTGGGACGTCTTCAACGTGACCGGCCTCGACGCCGACGGCGAAGCCGCCCGTGAGCAGCTCGCCACCCAGATGGAAACCCTGGACCGCGCCGCGAGCCGCTTCGAAGAAAAGCGCGACGCCCGGGCAAACCGCCTAGCCCTCCGCTAAACCCCCACCCCCTGTCCTGCCCCACCCCCCCCGCCCCGCCCCGCCCCACCCCAACTCCCGCGATCTTGCACTTTCTGCGGGGGCATATTCGCGCATACCCCGCAATCCGACGACACTAAGTGCAAGATCGCGAGGGCGGGGGCGGGGGCGTGGGCGGGGGCGGGGGCGGGGGCGTGGGTTGGGTCAGGGTTGGGGTTGGGGTTGGGGTTCTTGGGGGAGGAGGAGGCAGGTGCTGGTTGCGTGGGCTATCAGGCGGGAGTGGGCGTCGGTGATCCGGGCCTCGGCCAGAGCCGTGCGGCGGCCGCGTTGCAGCACCGTGCCCTCGCAGCGCAGCGTGCCACTGTCGACAGTGACCGGGCGGAGGAACTTCACGTTGAGGTCCAGCGAGGTGTAGCCGACGCCGGCCGGCAGGGTGGTGTGCACGGCGCATGCCGCGGCGGTGTCCAGCAGCGTCGAGAGGACGCCACCGTGGACGCTGCCGAGCGGGTTGTAGTGGAACTCCTGCGGGATCAGCTCGACGACGACCCGACCTTCGTCGGCCTCCATCCTTGCCATGTCGATGAGGTGCATCACCGGTGGCGCGGCCAGCTCGCCGGCGATCATCGCTCGGAGCATGTCGATGCCGCTGCGTCGACCGACCTGGGCGGCGTTGGCCGCCGGGTCCGCCCAGGTGAAGGTGCGGCTGCGCGCCGGTTCCTGCGTCTGCGTCATGGACGCAGCCTGGCAGCCGCTTGCTGAGTCTGTCAATGAGACCTAGCCTGGTCGGATGCGACCCGCGGCACTGGACTGGTCGGTGGAGAACTGCACCATCGCCCGCGCGATGGAGGTTCTCGGCGAGCGGTGGACCCTGGTGGTCCTCCGCGAGGTGTTCACCGGCGTGCGCCGCTTCGACGACATGCGGGTGCGCACCGGCATTCCGCGGCAGGTGTTGACCAATCGACTGGCCACCCTGGTCGAGCAGGGCGTGCTGAGTCGCGAGCCGTACCGGGAGCCCGGCAGTCGGCTGCGCCACGAGTACCGGCTGACGGAAAAGGGCCTGGACCTGTGGCCGGTGTTGGTCGCCGTGCTCGGGTGGGGCGACCGGTACCTCGCCGACGCGGAGGGCTCGCCCCTGAGCGTGGCTCATCGTGACTGCGGCGCCCCGGTGCGCGTCGAGCTGCGCTGTGCCGACGGGCACGAGGTGGGTCAGGCGCGCGACGTGGTGCCGCGCCCGGGTCCGGGCGCCCGCCGCCGTACCCCCTGACGCGCGGTGCCCACACCCCGCCCCACGCATCGACGAACGACCGACTCGGTGTGACGGGGTTTGTTCGCCGGAGTGTCAGAGGTGTTGCGGCCAGATGGCCAGCGACGATCGGTGAGTCCGGGCGAAACCAAGCCTTGTGAATGATCTTAAGTATGTGAATACTTCACTTCATTCGGCCGGTTTCCCCAGATCGACCGGGTTGCCATCGGGTCAGCCGGCCTCGGCGAGACCCGCTCCCCCGCCCAGGAGGTTTGTTACATGCGACCCACGAGGTCCTCATTCCGCGTTGCGGCCACAGTCGCCGTTTCCGGCAGCCTGGTCGTCGGCGCGCTCATCGGCGCACCCGCCCAGGCCGCTCCCGCCGCCTCGCCCGACGCCGCCGCCGCGCTCTCCGCGGCACTCGGCGACCGCTCCGCCGGCTCGTACATCGACGCCAGCGGACGGTCCGTCGTCACGGTGACCGACGCGGCCGCCGCCAGCGAGGCGAGCAAGGCCGGCGCTGTCGTCCGCTACGTCACCCGCGGTGCCGCCGAACTCAACCGGGCCACCGCCGACCTCGAGCGCTCCGCCAAGATCCCGGGCACCGCCTGGTGGAGCGACCCGGTCACCAACCAGGTTGTCGTCTCCGTCGACAGCACCGTCACCGGCGCCAAGCTGGAGCGGGTCAAGGCCGCCGCCGCGCGGGCCAACGGCGCGGTCCGGGTCGAGGCCGAGGCCGGTGTACTGAGCACCCGGATCTCCGGCGGTCAGGCCATCTACGCCGGCGGGGGCGGGCGCTGCTCGCTCGGCTTCAACGTGCGCAGCGGCAGCACCTACTACTTCCTGACGGCCGGGCACTGCACCAACATCTCGGCAAGCTGGTACTCGAACTCGGCCCAGACCGCGCTGATCGGCACCCGGACCGGCACCAGCTTCCCGGGCAACGACTACGGCATCGTGCGGCACAGCAACTCCGCCAACGCCGCCGGCAACGTCTACCTCTACAACGGCAGCTACCAGGACATCACCGGCTCCGGCAACGCCTCCGTCGGCCAGTCGGTGCAGCGCTCCGGCAGCACCACCGGCCTGCGCGGCGGCTCGGTGACCGCGACCAACGCCACGGTGAACTACGCCGAGGGCTCGGTCTCCGGCCTGATCCGCACCAACGTCTGCGCCGAGCCGGGCGACAGCGGCGGCTCGCTGTTCAGCGGCGGCACCGCCCTGGGCATGACCTCCGGTGGTAGCGGCAACTGCCGCACCGGCGGCACGACGTTCTTCCAGCCCGTCACCGAGGCCCTGAGCCGCTACGGCGTCAGCGTCTTCTGATCGATCCACCGCACGCGGGCCGCCGGATCATTCCGGCGGCCCGCGTCGCGCGCGGGGCCCGTCTCACGCGAGCCGATCGGTCCCGTCCGCTGGTCGCAGGGGATCCGAGGGTACGACGCCAGGCAGCGCCGGGCCGACGGAGGTGGTGCCTCTGGTGGCCCAGGCGACGTGCGCCCGGCGGGCCGAGAGGACCGCCAGCAACGGCCAGAGCGACACGGCCACCGCCGTCACCCGCTCGGCCAATCCGGTGCGGGACCCGCTGGTCACCTCGTACGCGCTCCACCCGAAGAGGGCGAGCAGCACGAGCGTGGCGCTCAGCCCCACGGCGCGGCGGAACGCCCACGGCGGCTGCTCGGCGTCCGGGTGCGCGGCGTCCGGGCCGTGGGGTAGCCGCAACGCCGAGCCGGCCGGCCACAGCGCCAGGGCGAGGACGGCCACCGTCGCCGCGATGCCGTGGCTGAGCGAACCACCGACCGGCGGCCGGGGAAACGCGACGAGCGCGATGGTCGCCACCCCACCGACAGCCAGCAGGAAACGGCTGGGCAACCCGGCCGCGTGCAACACGGCGGCGACCGCCAGATAGCAGCAGCCGAGCAGCACCAGGGCCCCGACCATGATCCAGGCGTCGGTGGCGTCCTGCCCCGCCAACTCGCTGATGGTGTCCCGGATCGGGTCGTACCCGGCGGGTTGCCGGGCCTGCGCGACCGTCCAACCGGTCACCAACAGCATGGGTGCGGCTGCCGCCGTGGCGACGGCCCAGTTCGGTACGGCGCGCATTTCGCCACGTTAACCGGCACGACTGCCGGCTGACCCGGGTTCGCCGGTCCACCCCACCAGCGAATCGCGCCGGCCTGGCGGGTGCCCCGGAGGCGGGGCGGCCACCCCTGACAGAATGCGGGTGAGGACTGTTCCACGATGAGGAGTTGCCAGCCGTGATCCGTACCCACAATGCCGGAAGCCTGCGCGCCGCGGACGCCGGCTCGACGGTGACGCTCGCCGGGTGGGTCGCCCGCCGTCGCGACCACGGCGGGGTCATCTTCGTCGACCTGCGCGACGGCTCCGGCGTCGTCCAGGTGGTGTTCCGCGAGGAGGACGCGCACGCGCTGCGCAACGAGTTCTGCGTGAAGGTCGTCGGTGAGGTGACCCGCCGGCCGGCCGGCAACGAGAACCCGGAGCTGCCCACCGGTGAGGTCGAGGTGACCGTCGCCGAGTTGGAGGTGCTCTCCGAGGCGGCGCCGCTGCCGCTGCCGGTGGACGACCAGGTCGAGGCCGGCGACGACATCCGGCTCAAGTACCGCTACCTGGACCTGCGTCGCAGCGGCCCGGCGAACGCGCTGCGGCTGCGCTCGCGCGCCAGCCACCTCGCCCGGGGCGTGCTGCACGAGCGGGACTTCCTGGAGATCGAGACGCCGACGCTCACCCGGTCGACGCCCGAGGGCGCCCGCGACTTCCTGGTGCCGGTGCGCCTACAGCCCGGCAGCTGGTACGCGCTGCCGCAGTCGCCGCAGCTGTTCAAGCAGCTGTTGATGGTGGGCGGCATGGAGCGGTATTACCAGATTGCCCGCTGCTACCGCGACGAGGACTTCCGCGCCGACCGGCAGCCCGAGTTCACCCAGCTCGACATCGAGATGTCCTTCGTCACCGAGGACGACGTGATCGACCTCGGTGAGGCGATCGTCTCGACGCTGTGGAAGGACCTGGCCGGGCACGAGATCTCCGGGCCGATCCCGCGGATCACCTGGCACGACGCCATGGCCCGGTACGGCTCGGACAAGCCGGACCTGCGCTACGGCGTCGAGCTGACCGAGCTGACCGACTACCTGCGCGGCACCGCGTTCCGGGTCTTCGCCGGTGCGATCGACGCGGGCGGTTACGTCGGCGCGGTCGTGATGCCGGGCGGCGCGGCGCAGAGCCGCAAGGAGCTCGACGGTTGGCAGGACTGGGCCAAGGCGCGTGGCGCGCGCGGCCTGGCGTACGTGGTCCTGGACGCCGAGACCGGCGAGGCGCGTGGCCCGGTGGCGAAGAACCTCTCCGCCGAGCACCTGGGCGGGCTCGCCGACGCGGTCGGCGCCAAGCCGGGCGACGCGGTCTTCTTCGCCGCGAGCGCCACGACGCGCGACGCGCAGGAGTTGCTCGGGGCGGCCCGTGTCGAGATCGCCAAGCGGTCCGGCCTGATCGACGAGAGCGCCTGGGCGTTCTGCTGGGTGGTCGACGCGCCGATGTTCGAGCGCACGGACGAGGGCGGCTGGACGGCCGTGCACCACCCGTTCACCTCGCCGAACGCCGAGTGGGTCGACCGGTTCGAGGAGGCCCCGGACCGGGCCCTGGCGTACGCGTACGACATCGTCTGCAACGGCAACGAGATCGGCGGCGGGTCGATCCGTATCCACCGGGGTGACGTGCAGAAGCGGGTCTTCGACCTGCTCGGCATCACGCCCGAGGAGGCGCAGGACAAGTTCGGCTTCCTGCTGGAGGCGTTCAAGTACGGCGCACCGCCGCACGGCGGCATCGCCTTCGGCTGGGACCGGGTGTGCATGCTGCTCGCCGGGGCCGACTCGATCCGTGAGGTCATCGCCTTCCCGAAGACCCGGGGCGGGTTCGACCCGCTGACCAGCGCCCCCACCCCGATCACCGCCCAGCAGCGCACCGAGGCCGGCATCGACGCCAAGCCCAAGCCCCCCGCGACGGCCCACACCGGAACCGCAGGCCCAGCAGCCCCGGTAGCAGACCCGGTCTAACCCCAACCCCAACCCCAACCATGCTTGGTTGATCAAGAGGTTTGCGTCATTATCGCCCCGCGAGATGACGCAAACCTCTTGATCAACGGGGGAGTGGTGGGGATGCGGGTGCTTGTTGTGGGGGGTAGTGGGTTACTCGGGCGGGCGGTTTGTCGGCGGGGTCTCGACGCCGGGCTGTCGGTTGTCGGGACCTTTCATTCCGGTGAGATCTCGGTGCCGGGCGTTGCGGCGCGGCGGTTGGACGTGACCGACCGGGCCGCCGTGCGCGCCCTGGTCGCCGAGGTGCGGCCGGACACGGTGGTCGCAACCCCCTACCGGTACGACGACTGGGCGGTCACCGCCGACGGGGCGGCACACGTGGCGGTCGCCGCCGCCGAGGTGGGCGCCCGGCTGGTGCACGTGTCCAGCGACGCGCTGCACGCCGGCCGTCCCACGCCCTACGCCGACGACGATCCACCCACCCCGGTACACGCGTACGGCGCTGCGAAGGCGGCGGCGGAGACCGCCGTGCGGGCGATCGATCCGAGCGCGGCGTTGGTGCGTACCTCGCTGATCCTGGGCGAGGGCAGCAAGCAGATCCAGCTCTGCCGGGACGCGCTCGCCGGCCGGGCCGTCCTGTTCAGCGACGAGTTCCGCTGCCCGGTCGACGTCACCGACCTGGCCGATGCCGTCCTGGAGTTGGCCGCCTCGTCGTACGCGGGTCTGCTCAACGTGGCCGGCCCCGACGCGGTGAGCCGGGCCGACCTGGGCCTGCTGGTCGCCGAGCGGTTCGGCCTCGACGCGGCCGGGCTCAAGACCACCACCGGCGCCGCGACCGGCCTGTCCCGCCCCCTCGACGTACGCCTCGACAGCTCCCGCGCCGCCGGCCTGCTGCGGACCCGGCTGCGGGGCGTACGCGAACTCCTGGCGCGCTGATATCGACGCACACTTCCTGTGCATAACTCTTGTGCATAGGAAGTGTGCAGAGATAGTGTGCAACTATGGCGAACGACGACGTGACCCCGCGGCCAGCGCCGCGCGAGGTTCGGATCGACAAGCGGCAGGTCCGGGTGCTGGCGCACCCGCTGCGGATGCGGCTGGTCGGAGCCCTGCGCGTGAAGGGGCCCGCCACCGCCACCACCCTCGCGGAGTTGCTCGACACCAACACCGGCGCGACCAGCTACCACCTGCGCCAACTCGCCGAGGTCGGGCTGGTCGTCGAGGACCCTGACCGGGGCAGCGGGCGGCAGCGCTGGTGGCAGGCGGCGCACGACGTCACCAGTTGGGAGCCGACCGACTTCGACGACGATCCCGACGCCCGGGCCGCGATCGAGTGGATCCAGGGCGACCAGGTGCGTCTGCTGGTCGAGACCGCCGAACGCTGGTTCGCCAGCCAGCACGAGTGGTCGCCCGCCTGGCGGGACGGCTTCGGTATGGGCGACATCTTCCTGACCATCCCGCCGGCCCGGCTGGAGGAGCTCAAGGCGGAGGTGTGGCAGGTGCTGGAGCGATACCACCGCGAGGCCACCGTCGCGGACTCCGCTGATTCCGCCGACCCGCAGGCCCGCCCGGTGCAGGTCTTCCTGGCCGCCTACCCGTTGCGCGAGGGCCTCCAGTGAGCGCGAGGAGTGAGCCGGGGTTGCGAGCCCCGCAGTCGCGATCCGAGGTGATGTCGTGAGCGCGAGGAGTGAGCCGGGGTTGCGAGCCCCGCAGTCGCGATCCGAGGTGTCGTCGTGAGCGCGCTGTCCGTACGTCAGGTCCGGCGTCGATACCTGACGCTGTACGGCCTGCGCTGGCTGCCCACGGGGTTGCTGATCCCGGTGATGATCCTGCTGATGCAGGAGCGCGGCCTGTCGCTGCCGCAGATCGGCCTGGTCAGCACCGCGCAGGGGCTGCTGGTGCTGGCGCTGGAGCTGCCGACCGGTGGCCTCGCCGACGCTCTCGGTCGCCGGCCGGTGCTGCTCGCCGCCGGGGCGCTCAACCTCGTGTCGCTGTCGCTGTTCGCGGTGGCCGACTCGTTCGCGCTGTTCTTCCTGGTCTGGGCGTTGCAGGGGGTCTACCGGGCGTTGGACAGCGGACCGTTGGAGTCCTGGTACGTCGATGCCACCCTGGCCGCCGACCCGGAGGCCGAGTACGAGCGGGGCCTCGGGTACGCCGGCGCCGTCGCCGGCGGTGCCATCGGTGCCGGCGCGTTGCTCAGCGGTGGCCTGATCGCGCTCGGTCCGATCGGGCCGGTGACCGCGCTCACGGTGCCGGTGCTGGCCGCGATCGTCGCGCAGGCGGTCGCGCTGGTCACACTGCTCGTCCTGCTGGTCGAGCAGCGGCCGGCCACCGGATTCGCGGCGGTGCGGGCCTCGGTGGTCCAGGCGCCCCGGATGATCGGTGAGGCGGTCGGGTTGCTGCGCCGCTCCCGGGTGCTGCTGGCCCTGGTCGCGGTGGAGCTGTTCTGGGGCTTCGGCATGGTCACCTTCGAGTCGCTGCTGCCGGTCCGGCTCGCCGAGGTGATCGGCAACCCGGAACGCGCCGCCGCGCTGCTCGGGCCGGCCAGTTCGGCAGCCTGGCTCGCCTCGGCCGCCGGCGCGGCACTGACCCCGCTGCTGCTGCGCTGGCTCGGCGCCGCGCCCGGCGCGGCCCTGCTGCGCATCCTGCAGGGCGTGACGGTGGTCGGGATGGGGCTGTTCGCCGGGCCGGTCGGCGTGCTGGTGGCCTACCTGGCCTGCTACGCCGTGCACGGCGCGTCCAACCCGCTGCACAGTGGCCTGTTGCATCGGCAGGTCGACGGTCCGTACCGGACCAGCGTGCTGTCACTGAACTCGATGATGGCGCAGCCGGCCGGCGCGCTCGGCGGGGTGGTGCTGACCGCGATCGCCGCCGCCACCAGCGTCGGCACCGCCATGGTGGTCGGCGCGGTGGTGCTGGCCGTCGCCGCTCCGCTCTACCTGCCCGCGTGGCTGGCTGGCCGACGTGTCGCAGCCGAGCCCGCCGACCCGCCCGCGGTCCTGATACCCGCCGCTGATCGGTGAAACGGGGGCCCCGGATGAACCACAGGCGCTCATCCGGGGCCGCCTGCCTGAGCGATCAGGCGAGGCGGAGCGTGCTGATCGGGTGGGTGTTGGTGAAGCCGAGGCGATGGTAGAGCCGCACCGCCCCGACATTGCTGGGGTAGACGCCGAGCCCGACGGTGTCGTGGCGGGCCAGCAGCGCCCGGGTCATCCCGGCGGTCAGCGCTCCGCCCAACCCCCGACCCCGCTGCTCCGGGGCGACGGTCAGGCCGGCGAGGAAGCCGATGTCGCCCCGGCTGCGGTCCGCGCCGCAGGCCACCAGCCGACCACCGGCCCAGATCCCGTACCAGTCGACCACGCGGGGGTCGCCGGGGCGGGAGGTGGTGCTCGGGAAGGCCTCGTCGATCAGCGCCGCCAGCGCCGGGTGATCAGCGTGGGTCAGCCGGACCACCCGTTCCTCGTCCGGCTGGGCCGGCGGAGCCGTGCCGGTCCAGTGGAGGTCCCAGTCGTCGTGCTCGACCACCGCCAGCCGCTGCGACACCACGCCGAGCTCCAGTCGCGGCAGGTGCAGCGCCTGCCCGGCGCGTAGCACCCCGTCGGCGGCCAACGCGACGCAGATCTCCAGCACCGTCCCGGCCGGCCCGATCGCCCCGCCGGAGGGGGCGTGCTCAGGCGGCGACAGCAGCCAGAGCACCGCGTCGTCGCGTTGGTAGGCACGCGCCGGCACCTCACGCCAGAGCATGTGCCGCGCGAACGGATGGTGCCGGGCGGCAGCCAGGACGGCGTCCCGGCTCTGCAGCACCTGGGCGTCGGCGATCATGGCGACCAGCCTATGGGCCCCGGGGCGGGGCAGAAAAGCCGCGAGAGTACCCGTCATCCACGGTGGAGATTGGCGAGCCGACCGATTGGGTACATCACGCGCCGACCCACTGGGAACCCCCACCGGAGGACCGACATGTTCGCCATTCTCGCTGCCATCGTCTTTGGCTTCGCCCTGCTGCTCGACCTGCTCGACACAGACTTCGGAGCACCGGATCTGTTCAACTGGAACACTCTCGTACTCATCGGGCTGCTCCTGCTCTCGCTCTACCTGGGTGGCGTGGGCAACGGCCCGCGCGGCGGTGGCGGCGGCCGCTGGTACCGGGGCCGGCGCCCCGGGCGTGGCTGACCGGAACCGATCACCGGTGGCGGGCCCACGGAGCGATTCCGGCGTCGTGGGTCCGGCCCGGTACTGTCTTCGTGATGGAGTCCGACGCCCTCTTCTCCCTCGGTGAACCCGCCGGGTCGCGCAGCGCGCCCGACGGTCCCGCCGGTGTCGACGGCTTCACTGCGGTGGCCGACGACTCGCCCCTGCCCGTCCGGATGCGCCCGGCCACCCTCGACGAGTTGGTCGGGCAGAACCACCTGCTCGCCCCCGGCGCCCCACTGCGGCAGCTGGTCTCCGGCGGGGCACCGATGTCGGTGATCCTCTGGGGCCCGCCGGGCAGCGGCAAGACCACCATCGCGCACCTGGTGGCCGGGGCGACCGACCGCCGCTTCGTCGCCATGTCGGCGCTCTCCGCCGGCGTCAAGGACGTGCGGGCGGTGATCGAGACGGCCCGCCGCCAGCGCCGCTCGGGCGGCCCGCAGACCGTGCTCTTCATCGACGAGGTGCACCGGTTCAGCAAGACCCAACAGGATTCGCTGCTCGCCGCAGTCGAGGACCGTACGGTCACGTTGCTGGCGGCGACCACCGAGAATCCGTACTTCTCGGTCATCTCTCCGCTGCTGTCGCGGTGCGTGCTGCTCACCCTGCAACCGCTGGACGACGAGGCGGTGCGGGGCCTGCTGCGCCGCGCGGTCGCCGACAAGCGTGGCCTGGACGGCCTGCTCACCCTGACCGCCGAGGCCGAGGAGCACCTGGTCCGGCTCGCCGCCGGTGACGTCCGCAAGGCCCTCACCGCGCTGGAGGCGGCGGCGGCCTCCGCCATGGCGCTCGGCGGCGGGCGGATCGACCTGGCCACCGCCGAGCAGGCGGTCGACGTGGCGGCGGTGCGCTACGACCGCGACGGCGACGCCCACTACGACGTGGTCAGCGCGTTCATCAAGAGCATGCGCGGCTCGGACGTGGATGCCGCGGTGCACTGGCTGGCCCGCATGCTGGTCGCCGGTGAGGACGCCCGGTTCATCGCCCGCCGTCTGGTCATCTTCGCCAGCGAGGACGTGGGCATGGCCGACCCGGGTGCCCTGAGCGTCGCGACCGCCGCCGCGCACGCCGTCGAGTACGTCGGGTTGCCCGAGGCGCAGCTCAACCTGGCCCAAGCGGTGATCCACCTGGCCACCGCGCCCAAGTCGAACTCGGCCACCACCGCCATCGGCGCCGCGATAGCCGACGTCCGGGCGGGTCGCGGTGGCCCGGTGCCACGTGGGCTGCGCGACGCGCACTACGCCGGCGCTCGAGGGCTGGGCCACGGCACGGGCTACCGCTACCCGCACGACGACCAGCGTGGCGTGGTCACCCAGCAGTACGTCCCGGACGACCTGGTGGGCACCGACTACTACCAGCCCAGCCCGCACGGCGCGGAACGTGCGGTGGCCACCCGGCTGCCGCTGCTGCGCCGGATCGTGCGGGGCCTGCCGGCGCCGGTGTCCCGTCCGGAGGCTCCGACGGCCGAGCCACGGGTGACGGGGCAGACCGCAGCCGCGCTTTCTGACGAGACCGGTCACCCGACGACGGGTGCGGGCGCCCCCGGCACGACGCAGGACAGCGGCGCTGACGCCGCAGGAGAGGGTCAACAGTGAGATCGCGTGGTGGGGACCGCCCGGACGAGGGCCCGGACGAGCGGCGCGATCCCCGCGCCAAGACGCGTCGCTGGGGTCGAGGGCGGGCAGCCGAGGCTGAACCGGAGGAGCCAGTCGCCGGCGAGGAGTTCGGCTGGATCGACGATCTTCGTTCGGCCAAGCAGCAGCGCACCGAGCTGGGTCCGGACGGCGCCCCGGCAGAACCCGAGCGTCCCCACGGGGGTACGCCGGTAGAACCCGCCAGGCCCCGTACCGGCGGGCCGGTAGAGCCGGCCGGTACGCGCGCGGGTCGGCCGGTGCCGCCGGAGGCCTCGGCGCCGCCTGCCCCGCGCCAGAGCGACCCGGGCGGCCCTGCCGCACGTCGAGGAGCCGACGGCCCGTGGCCGGGGGAGACGCCGCCACCGGGCCGCCGCCCGGATGAGCGGTCACCCGCCGCTGGCCCCGTTGCCCCCGCCCAGGGCCAGCCGGCGCGTCGCGGTGTGCAGCCGGCGGCCGGCGCCCGCGCCGCCGTACCGCCGTCGCCACCTGCCGCCCGCCCGGTCGGCGGCGACCCGGCCAGCCCGCCGGGGCCTCGCCCGACCCCGGACGCTGCCGGCGGCCCGGCCCGGCCCCGTGCGGCAACGGCTCCCGCCGGCCCACCGGTGGGCCCACCGACCTCGGACGCCCCGCCCGGTCGTCGTCCGGAGGCCGCTGTTCCGCCTGGTCGTCGTCCGGAGGCTGCTGTTCCGCCTGGTCGTCGTCCGGAGGCTGCTGTTCCGCCCGGGGGGAATCCGGACGCGATGCCGCCGCTGCGTCGTCCGGATGCCGCCGCTCCGGGCCGCCGACCCGGTGCGGAGCCGACCGAGCCCGGTCGGCCACTGCCGCCCGCAGACGGCACGCCCGTCGGTCGACGCGCCGCCGGACCCGATCCGACGCGGGTCGGCGGGTCAGCCGCCGCCGGCCCGGCCCGCTTCGACGGGGCGTCGGCGGGCGCCGTGCCGCCGGTCGCGGACGGCCTGCGGCCCGACCCCGCCATCGACCGTGACCCGCGTACCGCGCGGCGTCGTCCAGGCCCGGTCGACCCGGGGGCACCGGAGCCCACCGGCCGCCGTGGCGCCGAACGCTCCAGTCCGGCAGCCGCCGGCCGCCGCCGTGCCGCCGAGCCCGACGAGCCCGCCGTTCCCCGTTCGGGCAACGCGCTGCCGGTGCCCGAGGCCTCCGGCGGTCACAGCGGCGCCACGCCCACCGTCGGCCCGGCCGACGGCACCGGTCGCCGCCGGGCTGTCTCCGATGACCCGGAGCGACGCACGCCGGCCGGCGGTGAACCCCGGGCGGACCGCCCGGAGCGGCCGGCCGACTGGCTGCGCCAAGCCGGTCGCCTGCCGCACACCGACCCCGGCCTGCCGGTGGTCAACCGCCGAGGCGGCGGCACGCCGCCGGCCGGGGGCATCGGGGAACTCGCTGACCACCCGTCGGGTCGCCTCGGCGTGCCCGACCCGGCTGTGGAGCGCACCGCTGACCGCCGGCCCGCCGGCCCGCCGGCCGACCCGGGCGCGGACGCACCGACCGGTCGTCGTGCCGCCCGACCTGACGCGTCGGGAGCCACCGGGGAACAGGCCCTGCCCCATCCGCCGACGTCCGGCGAGCGTGGCACCCGTGGCCGGACGGCCGGGGCGCCCGGCTCGGACCCCACCGGCCGGCGCGGCCGTCCGGTGGCCGCGCCCGGCCCGGACGGAACCCCCGTGCCGGATCCGACCGGCCGGCGACGTCGTCCGCCGACCGAGGCTGGCCCGGACGGCCCGGTCGGCCCAGGTCGACCCGGTCCCGGGAGCGACCACGGCGACGACGCTCACGCCGGTGGACGACCCGCTCCCGGCGCCGGTCCCGCCGCGCCGGTTCGGGGCGCCGCCCGCTCCGCCCCGCCCGGCCGGGCCCGGCCCGTCCCGGGTGACGCACCGGTCCCGGGCGCTGGGCGCCGGGGCGCCGAAGCCCCGCCCCGCCCCGGCTCGGGCGCCGAAGCGGCCCCCCGGGACGCCGCCCGCCCGGACGGCCCGGCTCGTGCTGCGGTGCCGGGTGTGGATGGTCCGTCGCGGTCGCGTCCGGAGGGTTCGGCTCGTGCCGCGGTGCCGGGTGTGGATGGTCCGCCGCGGTCGCGTCCGGAGGGTTCGGCTCGTGCTGCGGTGCCGGGTGTGGATGGTCCGCCGCGGTCGCGTCCGGAGGGTTCGGCTCGTGCTGCGGTGCCGGGTGTGGACGGTCCGCCGCGGTCGCGTCCGGACGGCCCGGCTCGTGCCGCCGTCCGCCCGCCGGGCGCGGCGCAGCCGCCCCTCGCCGACGACCGGGCGCCTGGTGAGCCGGGCGCCGGTCCCGGATCCCCGGCGCCGGCTCGTGGCGGTGCCCCGGTCGGTCGGCCCGCGCCGTCCGACCGTGCCGCGGGGCGTGCCCTGCCTCCGCACCGGGAGCCCGGCCGTTCCGAGCCGAGCGGCGTTGCCCCGGTGCCACCGCCCGGCCGCCCCGGCGAGCCGGTCGGTGTGGCCCGTGCCGCCGCCGTGGTGCCGTCCCCGTCCGGCCCGGTGGACCGTCCGGCGCCGGAGCCGTCCGGCGGGCCCGCGCTGCGCTCGGCCGGGCAGGACACGCCCGACGACGATGCCGCACCGGGGGCCCGGTCGGAGTTGCGCCGGCAGTCGCGCGAACGGCGTCGCCTGCGCGCGGCGGTGCTGGCCCTGGTCAGCGTCGTACTGCTCGGTGCGGTGCCGCTGTTCTTCGGCATCCGGACGCTGAGCCGTGATCCGGTCTTCGACAACCTGGATCAGCTCGACGTGCCCGGCTGGGCTGCCGCGAAGACGGTCGACGACGTCAGCGGCAGCCGCTGGTGCCTGCTCGACTGCCGGCTGCGTGAGCGCACCGTGACCTCGGAGAAGTCACCGACGGACACGGCGCAGGTCTACGAGGACGCGCTGCGTCGGGACGGCTGGCAGCCGTGGAAGGTGAGCCGCTGCCCGGAGCAGAAGACGAAGGGCAGTTACACCTGCTGGCGCCGCGACGAGTTGACCCTCGACCTGTGGGTACGCGAGCCGACCTGCGTACCGCCGCCGGTCGACGGCGAGCCGGCGGTCGTGCCGTCTCCGGACCCGTCGGCCGCTGCGACGGAGTGCGCCGGCTCGTTGGTGTCGGTGAAGGTACGCAACGCGATCGACGACGAGCGGACCAGACCACAGCCGTCCACCGACCCGTCACTGACCGGAGAGGATCCGTTCCCGACGGTCAGCGGGGATCCGCTGGGGGAGCTGACACCCTCACCGTCGTGAGGCGGGTTCCATCACGGACGGTAGGGTCTGGGGCTGGCGGGCACGCCCGCTACCGGTGAGCGCCGATGGCATGGCGACCGGTACGGGTACCACGGTTGTGTGTTCCGGGGACGTCGGGTCCTGCGGAACTCTGCTTGAGGAGGACAGGCGTGGGCGAGATTGGAGCGATTGCGGCGCTGGTCGCGGCGTGCGCGTTCGCGGTGCTGGTGCTCATCCTGACGTTGCCCATCCTGCGGCTGCGGCACACGGTTGACGCCACCACCCGGATGATCAACGACCTCAACGATCGGACCGCGCCGCTGCTCGGTGACGTGAACACCACGGTGAAGAACGTCAACACCGCGTTGGAGCAGGTGCAGACCTCGCTCGACGGCGTGAACCTCCAGCTGGCGAAGGTCGACACCATGACCAGCCACGCGCAGAACGTCACCGCCAACATCGCCAACCTCGCCACCGTCGTCTCCGCCGCGGCCGCCAACCCGCTGGTCAAGGTGGCCGCGTTCGGTTACGGCGTGCGCAAGGCCGCCGCCGGCCGCCGGCACGCCGAGACCGAGCGCGAGGTGCGCGACACCATCAAGCAGCAGCGACGGGCCGCGCGGCGCGGCAACAGCTGACCGGCCCGGCGCACCAGGAGGTAGCGAGACATGAGGCGTCTGTTCTGGCTCGGTATCGGGGTGGCCGTCGGTGTGGTCGTGGTCCGCAAGGCGACCCGGACCGCCCAGGCGTACACGCCGGCCGGCATCGCCAGCACGGTGACACAATCCGCTGGCGGGCTTCTTGAGTCGTTGCGTAGCTTCGTGGAGGACGTCCGGGTGGGGATGGCCGATCGCGAGCAGGAGATCCACCAGGCGTTCGCCCAGGGCGTGGCGTTCGACGATCAGTACGCCGACCTGCGGGAAGACCCGCGGATCGGCGATCGAGACATATTTCCGGAGGAACACCAGCGATGAAGACGGCGGAGATCAAGCGGCGGTATCTCGCCCATTTCGAGGCGAATGGCCACACTGTGGTGCCGTCCGCTCCGCTGCCCGCCATCAGCGACCCGAACCTGCTGTTCGTCAACGCCGGCATGGTGCAGTTCGTTCCGTACTTCCTGGGTCAGCAGACTCCCGCGTACCAGCGGGCGGTCAGCGTGCAGAAGTGCATCCGCACCCCGGACATCGACGAGGTCGGCAAGACCAGCCGGCACGGCACGTTCTTCCAGATGAACGGCAACTTCTCCTTCGGCGACTACTTCAAGGCCGGCGCGATTCCGCTCGCGTGGGAGTTGTCCACGAAGCCGATCGCCGAGGGTGGTTACGGGCTGGATCCGGAGCGGATCTGGCCGACGATCTACCTCGACGACGACGAGGCGTACGAGATCTGGCGGTCGGTGGGCGTGCCGGCCGAGCGGATCGTCCGTCGGGGCAAGGCGGACAACTTCTGGTCGATGGGCATTCCCGGGCCGTGCGGTCCGTCGTCGGAGCTGTTCTACGACCGGGGCCCGGAGTACGGCGCCGAGGGCGGCCCGGCGGTCGACGAGGACCGGTACATGGAGTACTGGAATCTCGTCTTCATGCAGTTCGAGCGGGGTCCGGGCACCACCAAGGAGGACTACCCGATCCTGGGTGACCTGCCGGCGAAGAACATCGACACCGGCATGGGCCTGGAGCGGATGGCCTCGATCCTGCAGGGTGTCGACAACCTCTACGAGATCGACGAGGTTCGGCCGATCCTGGCTCGGGCGGCCGAGCTGACCGGCAAGCGCTACGGGGCGCACTCGGGCCACGTGGCGAGCGAGTCGCACCCGGACGACGTCCGGCTGCGGGTGATCGCCGATCACGTGCGGACCGCGCTGATGCTGATCGGCGACGGCGTGACCCCGAGCAACGAGGGTCGCGGTTACGTGCTGCGCCGGATCATGCGCCGGGCGATCCGGTCGATCCGGCTGCTCGGCTGGCAGGATCGGGCGCTGCCCGAGCTGCTGCCGGTGGCCCGGGACTGCATGGCCCCGTCGTACCCGGAGCTGGCGACCGACTTCGAGCGGATCGCGGACTACGCGTACGCGGAGGAGGAGGCGTTCCTGTCCACCCTGCGTGCCGGCACCACGATCCTGGACACCGCGATCGCCGAGACCCGCACCGCGGGTGGTTCCGCGTTGTCCGGGGCGAAGGCGTTCCAGTTGCACGACACGTACGGGTTCCCGATCGACCTGACTCTGGAGATCGCCGCGGAGCAGGGTCTCGCGGTCGACGACGAGGGTTTCCGGCGGCTGATGGCCGACCAGCGGACCCGGGCGAAGGCGGACGCGCAGGCCCGCAAGACGGGGCATGTCGACCTGTCGTCGTACCGGTCGGTGCTCGACTCGGGTGGCCCGGTGACGTTCACCGGTTACAGCGAGGTGGCCCGCGAGTCGACGGTGCGGGCGCTGCTCGGCGCCGACGGCCCGCGCCAGGCGGCGACCGAGGGCGACACCATCGAGCTGGTGCTCGACACGACCCCGTTCTACGCCGAGGGCGGTGGCCAGCAGCCCGACCAGGGCATGATCACCGTTGGTGGCGGGCAGGTCGAGGTGCTCGATGTGCAGCAGCCGGTGCCCGGTCTGATCGTGCACCGGGCCCGGGTGATCCGGGGCGAGGTGCGCGCCGGCGAGACGGGGTACGCCGAGATCGACACGACTCGGCGGCGGGCGATCTCCCGGTCGCACACGGCCACCCACCTGGTGCACCAGACCATGCGGAACTTCCTCGGCGAGTCGGCCACGCAGGCGGGTTCGCTGAACGCGCCCGGCCGGCTCCGGTTCGACTTCAACACCCCGACCGGGGTGTCGCCGAGCGTCCTGCGGGATGTGGAGCAGCAGGTCAACGAGGTGCTCCTGGCCGACCTGGAGGTGCATGCCTTCATCACCTCGCTGGACGAGGCGCGGCGGATCGGCGCGATGGCGCTCTTCGGCGAGAAGTACGGCGAGGAGGTACGGGTCGTCGAGGTGGGTGACTACGCCCGGGAGCTGTGCGGTGGCACGCACGTGGCCCGCTCGGCCCAGCTCGGCCTCGTGAAGATCCTCTCCGAGTCGTCGATCGGGTCCGGCGTCCGCCGGGTCGAGGCGCTGGTCGGCATGGACGCCTTCGGCTTCCTGGCCAAGGAGCACCTGCTGGTCTCCCGGCTGGCCGAGCTGTACCGGGTGCCCAACGATCAGGTCGCCGACCGGGTGGAGCAGACCGTCACCCAGCTCCGGGACGCGGAGAAGGAGCTGGAGAAGCTGCGCGCCCAGCTGGTGCTGGGCGGTGCGTCGGCGCTCGCGGCGCAGGCCAAGGACGTACGCGGGGTCGCGTACGTGGGCACCGAGGCGCCGGAGGGCGCGGCCGGCAACGATGTGCGGACCCTGGCCCAGGAGATTCGCGGCAAGATCGACCCGGCGCGGCCGGCGGTGGTCGCGGTGGCGGCCCGGTCGAATGGCAAGGCGTCTCTGGTGGTGGCGGTCAATGCGGCCGCGCGCGGCCGGGGCCTGGCCGCCTCGGATCTGGTGAAGGCGGCGTTCTCCGGTCGTGGCGGTGGCAGCCCCGACCTGGCCCAGGGTGGCGGCCTGCCCGCGACCGAGGCACCGAACCTGCTGCTCACCGTCGAGAAGGCGATCACCGAGGCGTGATGGACGGTCACTGTCAGCCAGGGCGGGCCGGTTGGTCCGCCCTGGCGTGTTCAGCGTCGGTGGTGACCATCGGTGGCTGAGTTGGCACGAGGTGTGCGGATCGGCGTGGATGTCGGTCAGGTTCGGGTGGGGATTTCCCGCTCGGACCCGGACGGGATCTTGGCTACGCCGCTGGTCACCCTCGCTCGGGATCTCACGGCGGCGCCTGACGCGGTGCCGAGCGACCTCGCCGAGTTGGCCGCGCTTGTCGCCGAGCACGAGGCCGTCGGGGTAGTCGTCGGCCTTCCGGTCAATCTCGCCGGCAAGCACGGCCCCGCAGCCGTCCACGTGAAGGCGTACGCTGACCGACTGGTCGATGTGATAGCGCCCGTCCCGGTAACCCTCACTGACGAGAGGATGTCGACCGTGGTCGCCTCTCGTAGGCTTGCCGAGCGTGGCGTCCGAGGTAAACGTCAACGTGCGGTTGTCGATCAGGCAGCCGCAGTGGAGATCCTGCAGAGCTGGCTGGACGCGCAGCGGAGGCGGACGTAATGATCGACGATCTGGACCTTGGGTTCGACGAGCCGGAGCGGGGGGAGAAGGGCCGGCACCGGCGCAGCTTCGTCCGCAAGCGCAACGGTGGGTCCGGTGGCGGCCGGGGCAAGACGTTCCTGGCCCTGCTGATGGCCCTGGTCCTGTTGGGCGGCGTCGGCGGCGGCGCGTTCTACGGCTTCGACCGCATCCAGAACTACTTCGTCACCCCCGACTACGACGGCGACGGGTCCGGTGAGATCACCGTCGAGATCAAGAGCGGTGCGCTGCTGGCCGACATGGCCGACGCCCTGGTGGCGGCCGATGTGGTCAAGAGTCAGAAGGCGTTCGTCGAGGCGGCCGAGGCCAACTCGCGCAGCAAGAACATCCAGCCGGGCACGTACAAGCTGCGTAAGCAGATGAGTGGCGCGAGCGCCGTCACCGCGATGCTCGACCTGAAGAACAAGATCGTCAACGGGCTGACGATCCCCGAGGGTCGCACCAGCATGAACGTCTACAAGCTGCTCTCCGACAAGACCAAGATCCCGGTCAAGAACTTCCAGGCCGCGGCGAAGGACCCGGAGGCGCTCGGCATCCCGGACTGGTGGTTCACCCGCACCGACGGCAAGAAGTCCGTCAAGTCCGTCGAGGGTTTCCTCTATCCGGACACGTACGAGATCCCGCCGAAGGCCACCGCGGAGACCATTCTCAAGCTGATGGTGAACCGCTTCCTCTCGGTGACCGGGGAGATGAAGTTCGCCGACGAGGTGCAGGAGAAACTTGGCGGGGTCAGCCCGTACGAGGCGTTGATCGTCGCCTCGCTGGCGCAGGCCGAGGCGGGCAACGCCGACGACCTGGGCAAGGTCGCCCGGGTGGCCTACAACCGGGCGTACGGCGAGTTCCCCTGCAACTGCCTGGAGATGGACGTCACGGTCAACTACTACCTGGAGTCGATCGGCAAGCCGACCAAGTCGTCCAAGCAGATGACCGAGTCCGAGCTGAACGACCCGAAGAACCCGTACAACCGCAAGTTGCGGGGCATGGTCCCCACGCCGATCAACAGCCCCGGCAAGCAGGCCCTGGAAGGGGCGATGGCCCCGCCGAAGGGCAAGTGGCTCTTCTTCGTGGCGATCGACAAGCAGGGCCACTCGGAGTTCGCCGAGACCCCCGAGCAGCACGAGCGGAACAAGGTCAAGGCCCAAGAGGCCGGCATCATCTGAGGGGGGCCGGCGGTGGTCGTGTCGACCCGTAGAGCCGCGGTGTTGGGTAAGCCGATCGCGCACTCCCTCTCCCCGGTGATCCACAACGCTGGGTACGCCGCCGCCGGGCTGACCGGCTGGTCGTACACCCGGGTCGAGTGCGCGGCCGCGGAGCTGCCGGATCTGGTCGCCGGCCTGGGCCCGGAGTGGGCGGGCCTGTCGGTGACCATGCCGGGCAAGGAGGCGGCGCTCGCCGTGGCCGACGCCGCGTCGCCGGTCGCCGTCGCCGTCGGCGCGGCCAACACGTTGGTACGCCGTCCCGACGGCTCCTGGTACGCGGACAACACCGATGTCGCCGGCATGGTGCGGGTGCTGACCGATGCCGGGGTGGTGGCCGGCGCTGCCGTGACGGTGCTCGGTGCGGGTGGTACGGCCCGCGCCGCGCTCGCCGCCGCCGCGCAGCTGGCCTGCTCGTCGGTGACGGTGGTGGCCCGCCGTGCGGCGGCGGTCGACGAGTTGCGGCCGGTGGCGGGCGCCCTGGGTGTCGCGCTGACCTCCGCCGGCTGGGCCGACGCGCATCGGCACCTGTCCGCCGCCGAGGTGGCTGTCTCCACCGTGCCCAAGGGGGTCGCCGACCCGTTGGCCGCCGAGGTGGCCTGGCGGCCGGGCGCGGTGTTCTTCGACGCGCTCTACGACCCGTGGCCCACCCCGTTGGCCGCTTCCGCCGTCGCGGCCGGCCTGCGTGTGGTGTCCGGCCTGGACCTGCTGCTGGCCCAGGCGGTCGGGCAGTTCGAGCAGTTCACCGGCGTGGCCGCCCCGGTCGAGGCGATGCGGGCAGCCCTCACCGCTGCCCGCTAGACGAGGAAGTCCTCACTCAAGACGGGGCTGCGGGCGTAGCGAAGGACGCTCGCCGTCCGCTGTGGCTGCCTGCCATGTCGATGTGCTGTTGAGCGATA
>NZ_PYBV01000007.1:22698-64500 GCF_003205615.1 Micromonospora arborensis
GGTATACCGCTCACTACCGCATCCGTCCTGACTGAGGTGACCGACGGTCGCCGCAGCCTCCCGGGGTCGGGTGATGGTGGCGAACTTAGCTGAGAGTTAAGACGCGCTTACGGGAAACTGTCCTGCATGCGACACCACCTGGTCATCGATACGCTGCTGAGCGTTACGGAAGCAGATACAGGGAGTTTCCTTGGCCAGGCATGGACTGCATCGCAGCACTCGGACCCGCACCGCACACCGGCGCAGGGCGATCGCCGTCGGCGTGGTCGGCGGTTCGGTGGTCGCCGGCATCGTGGCGACCATGATGCCGCTGCTGGCCAGCGATGATCCGTCGATCCGGGCGCCCTCCGCCACGGCCGGCGGATGCGGCTGGGTGTCGGACAAGCTCGTGCCCTCCTGCGGTGCCTGGTGGGGCATGTACTCACCCGCCGGGGCGGCCGGCGGCTGGGACCACGGCAAGGCTGTCACCGACGTGGAGACGCAGGTCGGGCGCAGGTTCGACATCGTGCACCGCTACCACGACTTCTCCAACGCCGGCAGCAACGGTGCGTTCCCCGACGCGTACGAGGTGCGGCAGATGCGTGAGGGCCGGTTGTTGTTCTTCGCCTGGGAGTCCCGCGACTTCTCCGCCGGCACCACCCTCACCTGGGCCGATGTCTACAGCGGCCGGCACGACGCGACCATCGACGCGGTCGCGGGTCGTATCCGCGCCGCCGGCGTGCCGGTCTTCCTGGGCTTCGACCACGAGCCGGAGGACGAGCCGACCAAGGGCAGCGACGCCGACTTCGTTCGGGCCTGGCGCTACGTCCACGACCGGTTCGCCACGGCGGGTACGACCAACGCGGTCTGGGTCTGGACGATGATGGGCTGGGCGGGGCACTATTCCCGGTACGCCGGCCTGTACCCCGGTGACCGCTACGTCGACTGGGTGGCCTACGACCCGTACAACTTCCACGTCTGCAACGGCAGCACGGTGTGGAAGAGCCCGAGCACGACGGTCGGCGGTTTCTACGACTGGCTGGACGACAGCGGCATCGGCGCCGGCAAGCCCCGGATGCTCGCCGAGTTCGGCACCAACTTCAACTCCGCCGACCTGGGAGCCAAACGGCGCTGGTTCCAGGAGGTCCCGGCAGCGCTGCGAGCACACCCGAAGATCAAGGCCGCCATCTACTTCAACTCGGCGGGCATGACCAGCCGTACGGCAAGCTGCGACATGACGATGAACCACGACGCCTCGGCGGTGGCGGGCTTCGCGCAGGCCGGACAGGATCCGTACCTGCGGCAGCCCACCGGAGGCAGCCGCTGACGCTCGCACGGAGGGTGGAGGAGGGCCGATGGTGTTGATCTACGTTCTGGGGGCAGCGTCGGTGCTGGTGCCGGCCGTCCTGATCCCCGTGGTGGCAACCCGATGGGTTCCGGCCGCACTGGAGAGCCGAGCAGCGGACCGACTACGCGTCGCGGTGGCCGGGCTCACCGAGGCTCTCGGCCGAAGCGGGGCCGCTCTCGTCGTCCTGTTCGCCGGGATGGCGGCGGTGGTGACGATCTGCTGGCCGCTCGGGGAGGCGCTGTCCAGACTGGAGCGGTCCGTCGATCATCCGGTCTTCGACTACGTGCACGCCCGCCGTGCCGACGGGTGGGCCGACCTCAACTCGTTCGTCACCCCGCTCGGGGACCGGTACCCGCTCAAGTGGGTGACGGTGGTCGCGGCGGTCGGTTTCGTCCTCGCCTGGCGGCGACGTCGCTGGTGGATCCCGCTGATCGCGCTGCCGATGCAGTTCGTCGTCGAGCAGTACACCCAGCAGATCCTGGCGCTGACCGTGGACCGGGGCCACCCACCCGCTGACGTCGGCACCTATCCCTCGGGCGGCTGCGCCCGGGTCCTGCTCACGTTCGGCACCATCGCCGTGCTGGCGGGCCTGACCTGGAAGGTTCCGCGACGCGGCCGCATCGCCATCGCGACCGGGCTGGCGGTGCTGGCCTCCGTGGAGGGTTACACCCGGATCTACGCCGAGAAGCACTGGCTCACGGACGTGCTCGGCGGCTGGATCTTCGGCGCTCTGCTGCTCGGCGTGCTGGTGCTGACGGTCCTCGTCGCCGACGGGCGGGTGCGTCCACCCGTACGGTCCGCGAACGCGGCACCCGTCGAGGTCACGACCACCGCCTGACCCGTTCGTCGTATCGCCGTTCGACCACGGCTCACCCGTGGTGTCTGACACCCGACAGCGAAACGACCCGCCGCCGTCGCGTTTGTGCCAGCGACCGCCCAATCGGCGGATATCGCCAACCGTGACCGAGGGGGCACGCTACGTGGGTTCTCGTCCAACCTGGAGGCATAGCGTGCCCGTAGTCAGGCCCTCTCGGCGATCTGCACGATTTCGTATCCGGGCGGCGGCAGTCGGTCTGCTGACCGTAGCCGCGGTGTTGACGGTCCCCTCGGCCGCCTCGGCCGCGGTGGTGCCGGCCCCGGAGACGGCGACCCTGGTGTCGACAAATCCCGCCGACGTCACACCGCACGGCCGCGATGGTGAGAGCCGCGCCTTCGCGCAGGTCGGCTCGCGGGTGTACGTGGGGGGCAGCTTCACCCAGATTCGGCAGAACGCCGCCGCGGCGTGGCTCAACCAGAGTTACCTGTTCGCGTACGACCGGTCCAGCGGAACCATTTCGACCACGTTCCTGCCGGTTCTCGACGGCCCGGTCAACACGCTGCTCGCCGGCCCGAACGGCACGCTCATCGTCGGCGGCGGCTTCAAGACCGTCAACGGTGTCTCCCGGAAGAACCTGGTGGCGCTGGACCCGACGACCGGGGCGACCATCGACAGTTGGGTCGGTCGCTCGGACGGCGGCATGATCCGGGACATGGTGCTGCGCGGCAACTGGCTCTACGTCGCGGGCGCCTTCAACTGGTTGAACGGCGCGGCACACTCCGGGCTGGGTCGACTCAACGCCACCACCGGCGCGATCGACCCGACGTTCAACATCAACGCCACGGTCGGGAGGCACGGCACCGGCTCGTACGGCTGGACGATCGATGTCACGCCGAACGGGCGGACCATGATCGCCGGTGGCAACTTCACCCTCGTGAACGGACTGTCCCGCAACCAGATGGCGATGATCGACCTTTCGGGCACGCCGACGCTGCTGGACTGGAGCACCGAGAAGTTCGTCACGCCGTGCGCGGCACCCGAGACCTTCGTGCACTACGTCCAGGATGTGAAGTTCGGTGCGGACGGCAGTTGGTTCGTCGTCGGCACCAACGGCGGTGCCGGGTGGCCGGCGGCGTACTGCGACGCGCTGATCCGGTTCGAGACCGCGAACCGGGGTGGCGGTCAGCTCGGCACCTGGGTCGACTACACCGGCAACGACACCATCACCTCCGTGGAGGTGGCCGACAATGTCATCTACCTGGGCGGGCACTTCCGCTGGCTGAACAACCCGAACGCCACCGACGCGGCCGGCGACGGCGCGATCGACCGACTCGGGATCGCCGCCGTCACTCCGGCGACCGGTCTGCCGGTGGCCTGGAATCCCGGCCGTCGCGGCAGCGCGTCCATGCCGGCCGGCACGAGCAACTGGGGTTCGCAGGTCCCCGTGCTCTGGCGAGGTAGCGACGGGCTCTACTTCGGCCACAACTCCGACGGAATGGGCAGCGAGTACCACGGCCGGCTCGGAATGTTCCCACTCGACGGCGGTCGCACCGTGGTCCCGAAGAACCCGCCGACCGCGACCACCGGCAACCTCTACCTCGGCACCGGCGAGGGCCAACTGGCCAAGGCCTCGTTCAACGGCGCGAGTGTCGGCGCCCCCACCACGGTCAGCCAACCCAACTACACCAGTGCCGGCGCGACCTGGCGGGTGAGCGACCGCATCTACTGGGCGCACACCGTGGCCGGTGCCCCCACCGGCAGCCGGATCGACGTCTCGATGTTCAACGGCGGTGCCGTCGGCGTCCCCTGGGAGTCGTCCGGGTTCAACGACTGGTTCAACGCCGCGGGGATGACCGGGGCGTTCTATCTCGACGGCCGGTTGTACTACACCCGTACCGGTGCCAACGCGCTCTACTACCGCTACTTCGAGATCGACGGCAACTACCTGGGCGCCACCGAGTTCAGCCTGCAGACCACGGGTGTCACCTGGTCGTCGGTGCGCGGCATGGCCTGGGTCGGCGGCCGGATCGTGTACGGCGGGAGCGACGGCACGCTGCGCGGCGTGTCGTTCGATCCCAGGGCCGACGTCGCCGTCAACGGCGCGACCAGCACCGTGATCGCACCGGCGAGCGGAGGACTGAGCTGGTCCACGCCCCGGATTTTCTTCTCGGTGCAGTGACGGAGGGCCCACCGTCAGAGAGAATCGATGGATCGCGATCGGGCCGGCGGCGGGCCACGTCGCCGGTCCGAAGCGTCACGAGGGGGTGTGCCCCGCCTGTCGCAGGCGTCGACACGTCCCGGCAACTCACGACAGACGGTGAAGTTTCATGGCTGATGCACCTCCCGGCTCCTGGTCCGCCGACGCGCTCGGCGGTGGGGGCACGTCGGCCCGGACGCTCACCCTGACGGACCTGCTCCGCGTCCCGGCGCACCGGATCCGGCTGGTGGGGGCGGTCGCCGCCGTTGGCCTCCTCGCCGTCCTCGGGTACGTCCTGCTCATGCCCAGCGCGGTCACCGCGAGCGCCGTGGTGGCGGTACGCCCGGTCGTCACCGACGCGTTCACTCCGAGCGGCGCCGCCGCCGACCGGGCGGTGAACATGAACGTGGAGAGCGGCATCGCCACCGGGACCGAGGTCGTGCAGCGGCTCGCCGCCGAGGGCGGGGACCAGCGCGAGGTACGGGACGCTCTCGAGGTGGAGGTACCGACCGGCGGGCAGATCCTCCGCTTCTCGTACACCGGTCGCTCGGCCGACGACGCCGTACGCAACGTCAACCTCGCCGCGCAGACCTACCTCGACGTACGACGGACGATGTACGAGAAGCAGCGAGCCGAGATGTTGAAGCGCTACGACGAGAGCATCGTGGAGGTGGACAGGCAGCGGCAGGTTCTGCAGCGGCGAATCGTGAGCGCGCGGGATGGTTCGCTGGACGCCGCCATCGCCGAACTGGGCGGCAGCAACAATCAGCTCACCCAGTTGAGGTCGGCGCGGACGGAAATTGCGGCGGTCGACGTCAATCCGGGGTGGATCACGCAGAGCGCGGAAAATGTTCTGGTCTCCTCCGGTCGGCACATCCTGTTGTACGTGCTGGCCGGGCTTCTCGGCGGCGCACTGTTGGGCGTGGTGCTGGCGTTCGCCTGGGAGTCGGCGGACCGCCGGGTCCGATCGGTCCACGACGGACGTGACGTCACCGGCCTGCCGCTGCTCGGCACCGTGCGTGGTCGGCTGTCCACCGGCGGGCTGTCCGCCGCCCGGCTGTCCGCCGCCCGGCTGTCCGCCGCCCGGCTGTCCGGCGGCGGATCGTCCAGCGTCGGGGCGTTCGGCGGCGGGGCGTTCGGTGGCGGGCTGTTCGGTGGCCAACTCTTCGGCGGCCGGCGGAAGGTGGTGGACGCCGACATCCGGTACGTGGCGATGGCGATCGCCGAGCGGGTTCGCGAGCCGGCCCGGGTGGCGTTGCTGACCACGCGTGAGGACCCGAGCGCCATCACCGCCTCCCTGGCCGTCGCGCTCGCCGCGACCGGCCGGGACGTCTATGTGGCCGACGACAGCGGTCGCCTGGAGAGGCTGCGTGCCGCGGTGCTGGCGGACCGGGAACACCTGCCCGCAGCGGCCAACCCGGCCCGTCCGCTCGTCCCGAAACCCCGGGGCGCCGATTCGGTCAGCGGCACGGGGGTCATCGGCCAGGTCCCCACCCGCCGCCCGTCTCCCTACCCGGTCGGCAGCCATCCGTCGAAGGACCCGGACGCCACCCTGACCCTGCCGCGAACGAGTCTGAACGCGACCGCGAACGGCATGGGTACGGCCGGGAACAACGCGGACGAGGTGCCCGTGGGCGCCGGCGGAGTGCGTTTCGGCACGTGGCGGCAGCGCGTCACCACCGGGGTCGTGCTCTTCAACGCGCCACCCTCCGAGGCCGACGAGCGTGGCGTCGCGGTGGCCCGCCAGGGCACCGCGGTCATCGTTGTCGAACAGGACAGGACCCGCCACAGCGACCTGCGCCGGCTCGCGGAGCGGCTTCGTGCGGCTGGCGTCACCCCGTTGGGTTTCGTGCTCACCGGCAGCGGACGGGGCTGACGGTGGCGGTCACCCTCGCCCTGGCGGCCAGTGAGCCGGAGGGGGAGGGCCCGTCGGCCGTCGCGGCGCCGCTGCCACCGCGGCTGCCCCGTTGGCCGCTGCTGATCATGTTCGGTCTGGTCCCGCTGTGGTGGTTGGCCGGCGCGTTCTACCTGATCTGGCCGCTGTGCGGCGCGGTGCTGCTGGCGTTGCTGATCGTCCGGGGGCGGGTGCCGCTGCCGCCGGCCACCGGTGTCTGGCTGCTGTTCCTGGCCCTGGTGCTCCTCAGCGCCACCCAACTGTCCTCGCCGATCTCGCTGCTCCCCTTCGGTCTGCGGCTGGGCTACTACGTCACCGCTCTCGTGGTTGGCGGCTACGTGTACGTGTATGCCAGGGAGCGAGCCGACCCGGCGGCGGCGCTCGTGCCGATCTGCGCGTTCTGGTTCGGGCTGGTCCTGCTGGGCTGGCTCGGTGTGCTGGCGCCGCGCTTCGCGCTGACCACCCCGATGGAGATGCTGCTGCCCGCCGGTCTGGTCGGCCACCCGTACGTGCAGGATCTGGTCCACATCAGCGCCGCCGAGTACAGCGAGCTGTCGCTCAACCCGATCTACCGTCCGGCGGCGCCGTTCCCGTACACCAACAACTACGGCAGCGCGTACGCGATGACGTTGCCCTGCGTCGTGGCGTACACCATGCTGCGCCGCCGTGGATTCCTCCGTTGGGCGCTGCTGGTGTCGCTGCCGCTGTCGTTGGCGCCGACCTTCCTCACCCTGAACCGGGTGATGTTCGTGAGCCTCGGCGTGGGCCTGGGCGTGCTCGGCGTGCGGGCCGCGTTGCGGGGAAACGTCCGGGTGGGTGCCTCCGTCGTCGGGGTCCTGGTCATCGGCGGGCTCACCGCGCTGCTGATCCCGGTCGCCGAGTTGATCAACAACCGGGTCGAGTCGAGCGACACGAACACCGACCGGCTCTCCCTCTACCTGGAGGTCATCCGCCGGATCGGGGATTCGCCGTGGCTCGGTTACGGTGCGCCGGTCAGCGTGGACACGGTCACGGCGGAGGTGCCCGTCGGCACCCAGGGGCAGCTCTGGATGGTGCTGTTCAGCCACGGCATACCGGCGTTGCTCTGCTTCCTCGCCTGGCTGGTGATCGTCGCGCTGCGGAGCGCGCGGGCCCGCTCGGCGCCCGGGCAGTGGCTGGCGGTGGTCCCGGTGATCTGCCTGGTGCAGGTCCCGTTCTACGGCATGGCCGACCCCACCATCACGATCGTCTTCTTCGGGGTCGGCGTCGCGATGGCGCTCGCCGAGCGGGAAGCGGGCCCTCGGCGCCCTGACCGGGCACCTCCCACCCGCCTTCGAAGGACCGTTGCGGGATGACGGCCGGCACCCACCCGGCCGTCGACTCCGGCCACGACCAGCCCTCCGTCGACGCCGCGACCGCGGCCCGGAGCAGCGTCCGTACCGGTGTCGTGGGTCTGGCCGGAGCCGCCGTCAACGGTCTGCTCGGCTTTCTGCTGGTGGTCGTCATCACCCGCGGCTACGGCACGGTCGGCTCGGGGGCGTTCTTCACCGCTGTCGGCATCGTCACGGTCACCGCCGCTGTCTGCGCCCTGGGTGCGGAGACCGGCCTCATCTGGATGCTGCCTCGCCGGCGTCTCGGCGGGCGCGGCGACGCCGCCCGGGTGCTTCCGGTGGCCCTCCTACCGCCGCTTGCGGCCGCGGTGGTCGTCGGCCTCGTCGGGGTTCTCGCGGCGGGTGCGCTCGGGCCCCGCCTGCTGGACGCAGGCGCTGGCGGTACGCCCCTGATCGTGGCCAGCTTCGCGGCGGTGCCGCTGGTGGTGGCGATGACACTCCTGCTCGCCGTGGTGCGCTGCGTCCGTCCGATCCGGGCGTACGTCGTCGTGCAGTCCGTCCTGGTGCCGGTCGCCCGACCGGTGCTTGTCGGTGTGGCGGCCATTGCCGGTGGTGGGGTGCTGGTCGGTCTGACCGGTTGGCTGCTCCCGGCGGCGCTCGCCGTCGGAGTCTGCCTGGCGCTGGTGGTGGGTCCGCTCGGCGTCGGCCGGGGTGCGGCGCTGCGACCCGAGCGGGCCGACTGGTCGGCGTTCTGGAGGTTCGCGCTGCCCCGCGCCGCGTCCGCCGCGATCGACGCCAGCGCCGTCTGGGTGGGCGTCCTGCTCACCTCGGTGCTCGCCGGGCAGGCCGACGCTGGCGTCTTCGGTGCGGTCGGTCGCTACATCCTGGCCGGACAGTTGGCCATGCAGGGGCTGCGGGTCGCGGTGTCGCCGCAGTTGTCCCGGCTGCTGGGGCGCGGCGAACGGGTCGCCGCCGCGGCGGTGCACCGGCAACTGACCAGCTGGGCGCTGGTGCTGTCGTGGCCGGTCTACCTGCTGCTCGCGGTGTTCGGGCTGGGGTTCCTCGAACTCTTCGGACCCGAGTTCACCGCCGGCGCCACCGGCATGACCGTGCTCGCCCTGGCCATGCTGGTCAACACCGGTGTGGGAAACGTGCAGAGCCTGCTGCTGATGGGCGGTCGCAGCGGCCTGCACCTGACCGCGACGGTGATCGGGCTGGTGGTCACCGTCTCCGTCGGGCTGTGGCTGATCCCGGGGTACGGCGTGACCGGCGCGGCCGTCGCCTGGGCGGCCGGCATCGCCACCGAGAACCTGACCGCGTTCGGCTGCGCTCGGGCGGCGCTGGGTCAGCCGCTGGTCGACGCGACGCTGCTGCGCGCGGCGGCCGGGGTGGTCGTCGGGGTGGGAGCCGCAGCCCTGGCCGGCGTGCTCGCGGGCGGCCGGGGGCTCCCCGGCCTGCTGGTGGCGTTGAGCGTGCTGGCCGTCGGCTGCGTCGGCTTGGTGACGGTGCCCGACGTACGACGGTTCGTCCGGGTGACCATGAGGCAACTCCGTGGCGACGTCGAGGCGGCATCGGCGGGTGCCAACTCGACGTCGCCGAAGGGCAGGTGAAGAGCCGTGTCGTCAATCCGTGACCGGGTGAAGCAGATGGTGCCGAGCCGGGTGACCGACCGGGTGAAGGACTCTCTGGTCGACTACGGCGTACGCACCAGCGATCGGCGGCCGTTGCCGGACTTCCTCATCATCGGCACCAAGCGGGGCGGCACCACCTCACTGTGGAACTACCTCATCCAGCACCCGCTGGTGCCGCGCCTCTTCCCCGCCTGGAACACCAAGGCCTCGCACTACTTCGAGGAGAACTGGCACCGGGGCGAGGCCTGGTACCGCTCGCACTTCCCGACGTCCCGGCAGCGGGCGACGCTGCAGGGCCGGTACGGCGGGCCGGTCCGGGTTGGTGAGGCAGCTCCGCTCTACATGTTCCACCCGCTCGCCGCACAGCGGGTCGCCGCGCTGATGCCCACGGTGCGGCTGATCGTGCTGCTGCGGGACCCGGTGGAGCGGGCGTACTCGCACTGGAAGGAACGGCGGACGCACGGCGTCGAGCCGCTGGACTTCGCCGACGCGCTGGCCGCCGAGGAGGAGCGGACGGCGGGGGAGCGGGAGCGTCTGATTGCCGAGCCGGAGTCCTTCAGCGAGCCCTACGACTGGTACACCTACCGTGCCCGGGGGCGCTACCTGGAGCATCTGGAGCCGTGGCTGGACCGGTTCGACCGCGAGCGGATCCTGTTCCTGCCCAGCGAGGACCTCTACCGCGACGCCCGCGGCGCCTACCGCGCGACGGTGGACTTCCTGGGGTTGCCCGCGCACGACCTGCCCACCTTCAAGGTCTACAACGAGCGCCGTTCGGCACCGCTGGATCCGGCGGTGCGAGCGGAGCTGACCGGGTACTACCGACCGCACAACGAGGCCCTACGGCAGCGGCTGGGGTTGGACCTCGACTGGCCGGACCGGGCACCGTGACGGCGCGGGCCACCGTTTCCTGCGATCCTCGTTCTCGCGGTGACGGACTGGGCTGGGTCACCCGGGCGGTGTTCGGCGATGCGCGCATCGCACTCACCGTGAGCGGTCCACCGCCGCCCGGGCACCGCGCCGTCGCCCGGTACGCGGTCGTCCCGTCGCTGTCCCGGGCACGGTTCCTGCTGCCGCTCGACGCGCCGCGCGCCACGGCCGCCTCGCTGCTGGCGTACAACGCGTTGCGCCCCTGGAGAGTGCGGGCGGTGCGGGCCGCGCTGGGCGCGCTGGCCCGGGTGGGCGCGATCGACCTGGCACCGTTCCCCCGGCTCACCGTGTCGCTACCCGACGAGGTCGCGGCCGACGAGGTGCTGCTGACCGGGCGGCTGGGCGCCGCGCTCGGTGCGCCCGCGGTCTACGCGGCCTGCGGGGTCCGCCCGCCGGACCCGAACCACAAGCCGACCCTGCAACTGTTCGCGCCCGACGGTCGCGCCCTCGGGTACGCGAAGATCGGCTGGAACGGCGCCACCCGGGCCCTGGTGACGGCGGAGGCGGCGGCCCTGCGCGACCTGGCCACGGCGACCCGAGCGCCGGACCATCCGGCGGCACCCCGACTGCTCGCCGAGACGGCCGTCGGCGGGCAGACGGTCGCGCTCGTCGAACCGCTGCCGCCGGCCGTGCGGGGGGTGGCGGTCGGCGCACCCCGAATCGCCGCGCTGGTGGCGGTCGCTCGTCGGGGCGGCCCTCCGGAGCCACCGCGACGGCTGGCCGGGTCGCCGTTTTTGGTCCGGCTCACCGTCGAGGCCGAGCGCGCCGCCGCCAGCACACCGGACGGTGGCCGAGCGGTCACCGCCGTCGCCGGGTTGGCGCGCCGACACGGCGGCACGGCCGTCGAGTTCGGGCACTGGCACGGCGACTGGGTGCCCTGGAACCTGGGCGTGCACGCTGGCCGCCTCGTGGCCTGGGACTGGGAGCACAGTGGGCCGGGCGTTCCGCTCGGCTTCGATCTGGCCCACGACGCGTTCCAGCGGGCCCTGGTCCTCCGGGACGCGCCAGCCGCCGCGGCGGCCCTGGCCGTCGACGCCCACCTGGACCGGTACGGCGCGGAGCTGGGGCTCGGGCCGGCCGCCCGAGGGTTGGTGGCGGACGCCTACCTGCTGGAGATGTGGCTGCGTGTCTGGCGGCTCGCCGATGCCGGCGCGGGCTGGAACGCCGCGCTGCACCCCGCCCTGCTGGACGTCATCGAGAAACGACGTGCGGACTGATCCTTCGAGATCGGCAATGTCCCGGCTGCCATCGACCTCGGACGATGAGAAAGGCATTCCACGCCCATGGTGATCATTGATGTGAATGATCGTGTCGACTCGGTCGCACTGTTCACCGACTGGGGAGGTGTGATCTGCTGTTGCAGGGCTGCCACCGAAAATCCAAGCACTCGTGGGGAGTCGCGTGGACACGACAAACGAGAATGCCGACGATCCCGGGGTCCTGCTCCTGGTGGGCTCCAGTGGCGGCCATCTGGCCCAACTGCTCGCTCTGCGTCCGTGGTACGAGAGCTGGCGGCGTTGCTGGATCACCTTCGACACACCCGAGGCGGTCTCACAACTCGGCGGCGAAGAACTGATCCCGGCATACCATCCGACCACCCGCAACGTGCCGAACCTGCTGCGCAACACCGTCCTCGCCTGGCGGGTGCTGCGGTCACGCCGGGTCGCCGCGGTGGTCACCACCGGAGCCGGAGTGGCCGTCCCGTTCGTGCTGCTGGCCCGGCTCTGGCGCGTCCCCACCGTCTACATCGAGGTGTACGACCGCATCGACACCGCGACCGTGACCGCCCGACTCTGCCGGCCGTTCCTCTCCGCGATGCTCGTGCAGTGGGATGAGCAGCGGCGGCAGTATCCGGAGGCCACCGTCGTGGGGCCGCTGTTGTGAGCCCGGAGAGTCTCGGCAATGTCCCCGCGCACCGGGTCGCCGCGGGTCGACCCCGACCGGCACCCAGCATCGGGCTGTCCCGACCGCGCCGCTCCGGTGACCTCGCCCGGGCCCGGGTGCTGGTCGCCGTCGGCACCGACACGCACCCCTTCGACCGCCTGATCCGCTGGCTGGAGGACTGGCACCGCGGCGTCGAGGACGTCGGGCTGACCATCCAGCACGGACACACCCGGGCGCCCGCGGTCCCCGGGGCGGTGACGTTCCTCGGCCACGGCGAACTCCAGACCGCGATGGCCGAGGCCGACCTGGTGGTCTGCCACGCCGGGCCTGCCACCATTCTGGAGGCACGCAGACAGGGGCATCTGCCGATCGTCACCCCCCGTGACCCGGCCCGAGGCGAGCACGTCGACGACCACCAGTTGCTCTTCGCCCGCCGCTTGGGCGCGGCCGGCATGGTGGCGTTGGCGGAGACCCGCGAGGCGGTGATCGGGGCACTCAACGCCGGGCTCGCCGACCCGTTCCGGTTCACCGTCGCGGCGGACCCGGACGCGTCCAAGGCACGCCGGGCGGCGGTCGAGCAGGTCGGGCGGATCGTGGAGGAGTTGGTGGCCGCGTCGGCCGGACAGCGGCAGCGCGCGAGATGGTGGTCGTGGCTCCTGACGGCCCGGCACGGGGAGCGGCGATGACCGGACACCCCAGCGTGAGCACGGTCGTGCCCACCCGGGACCGTCCGGAACTGCTCCGGGCCGCGGTGCGGGCCATCCTCGACCAGGACTACCCCGGCCCGGTCGAGGTGGTGGTGGTCCACGACCAGTCGGAGCCGGATCAATCGCTGACGCGGCTGTCTCGCCGGGACCGCCAGATCCGGGTGGTCCCCAACGAGCGGACCCCGGGCCTGGCGGGCGCGCGCAACTCCGGGGCCCTCGCCGCCGTCGGGGATTTCGTCGCGTTCTGCGACGACGACGACGAGTGGCTGCCCGGCAAGCTGCGGGCCCAGGTCGAGGCGCTCACCGCAGCCCCCGGCGCGGAGGTGGTCACCTGCGGCATCCGGGTCAGCTACGAGGGGAAGACCGTCGACCGGGTGCTGACCCGGGATTCGGTCACCCTCGCCGACCTGCTGCGGGACAGGATGACCGAGCTGCACCCGTCCACGTTCCTGATCCGCGCCGCCGCGCTGCGCGCCGGGTTCGGACTGGTCGACGAGGAGATTCCCGGCGGCTACGCGGAGGACTACGACTTCCTGCTCCGCGCGGCGCGCAGCGCGCCGCTGGTCAACCTGTGCACGCCGTACGTGCTGGTGCGCTGGCACAAACAGTCCTATTTCGCGCAGCGTTGGGAGACCATCTCCGCGGCGTTGCAGTGGCTCTTGGAGCGTTACCCCGAGTTCGGCACGCAGCCGGCCGGCGCGGCGCGGGTCTCGGGACAGATCGCCTTCGCCAACGCCGCCTCCGGCGACCGGCGGGCGGCGCTGCGCTGGGCCCGGCACGCCCTCCGGCGCAACCCGCGCGAGCCGCGCGCGTACCTCGCGCTCGCGGTGGCCGGGAGGGTGCTCCGTGCCGACACGGTGCTGCGCACGCTGCACAGGCGTGGTCGGGGCATCTGAGGCGAGGCAACTCCTGCGTCATCGACACCATCAGCAGAGCGGAGGACACGCATCCATGAAGCTCCACGCGCTCAGGTTCCGTCTCGTCGACTCACCGACCTCGCTGGGCGCGAAACGGCGGGCGCTGCGCGCGGCGTGGCTGTCGGACACGTTCCCGAGCCTGGCGGACATGACCGTCCTCGACCTGGGTGGCCGGGTGGAAAATTGGGCCCGGGTCCCCGTCCGGCCGGCACACGTGCACGTGGTCAACGTGGAGCCGCTGCCGGCGGATCTGCCCGACTGGGCCGAGGCGGACCAGGCCGATGCCTGCGAGTTGCCCAGGAGCATCCTCAGCCGCACCTATGACCTCGTCTTCAGCAACAGCGTCCTGGAGCACGTGGGTGGCCACGAACGTCGTCGCCGGATGGCCGAGGCGGTCCGTGCGTTGGGGCGCGCGTACTGGGTGCAGACGCCGTACCGCTACTTCCCGGTCGAGCCACACTGGGTGGCGCCGGGAATGCAGTTCCTGCCGGTGTCGGCGCGGGTGGTGGTGGCGCGTAGGTGGCCGCTCGCGTATTCCCCCGGCAAGTCCTACGAGGCGGCCATGAGGCAGGTCCTGACCACCGAGTTGATTGGTCGCGCCGAACTCCGCTACCTGTTTCCGGACGCCACCATCCGTAACGAGCGTCTGCTCGGCTTGACCAAGTCGATCATCGCCATCCGGCGGCACTGACCGACGATCGCCGGGTCGCCAGCATGTCCGCGACGCGATGTGCAAACGGCATTGTGCGGGTTGCCGTGTCGCTTGTCGAACGCGTCGCCGCCCGATTTTCCTTCACCTTGCTGAGCCGCTCGCGGTGGCCCGTGCTCGGCCCGTTGTCGACAATATGACTCTGGGTGGAATCACCGGTAATCAAGCTGGCAGAGTGGTCCGGTCGAGCAGGCGCAGGAAAACTCGTACGTGCCTCAGGTACGTCATCGATGTCCGGACTCTCGGACGAGCGTTTGAGCCGCGTCGTCTTTCTGGTGGGGATTCGGATTGTGGCCGATTGTGCAATCGAGTCCCACTGGTTGGACCGGGCGGCAGGTCCACGCAGAAGCGTGAGACGGTTATCCGAATGGCGTTCGATGCCGAAGGGGCGGAATCGGCCGCGGCGCCACACGGCTGGGGTCCTGCGGCGGCCGGGGCTCGTCGATCTGCGGCCAGCCGGCCGACCATACGTGGCGTTGCCGCCAGATGGAGACCCAGTCGACGCTACGGGACCCGAGCAGTCTCGTGCCGACGGCCCGCAGCCCGACACCGGCGGCCAGCAGGCCGATGCCGAGCCGGGCCCGTGGCGGAGACCAGTGTCGGCGGACGTAGGTGGCCTTGCCCCGAAGGATCTTCACCCGCTGCCCCTCCGAACTCGACGAGGCGCCACCGACATGGATCACGGTGGTGTCCGGGTTGAGGATCGGCCGAGCGCCGAGGGGGGCGGCCCGAGCCGCCAGGTCGATGTCGTCGCTGTAGAGGAAGAACTGCGGGTCGAAGCCGCCAAGCTGGCAGAACAGGTCACGCTCGATGAGCATGAGGCAGCCGGAGACCGCCGGTACCTCACGCACCGACTGCCGGTCGTAGCGAGGCAGGCCCTCGGGGTTGGCCCAGTGGTAGCGGGAAAAGACCGTCGACAGGCCGGTGGCGAAGGTGAGGTGGCTCCACAGGCTCGGCAGGCCCCAGCAGGAATATCCGTCGTCCGTGCCGTTGGCGTGCAGCGTCCGCCCGGTGTAGATGCGGTGCCCGGGCTGACGTCGAGCGAACGTGAGGAGGTTGGTGACCGGGTTCCCGACCGGGACGGTGTCCGGGTTGAGCAGCAGAAGATATTCCCCGTCGCTGGCGACCGCGCCCCGGTTGACGCCACGGCCCCAGCCGACGTTCTCGGTCAGGCGGATCAGCCGCACCTCCGGGAAACGCTCGGCGATCGCCTCGGCGGAGTCGTCGTGCGAGGCGTTGTCGACGACGGTGATGTCGAAGCGGACGTCCTCGGTGCGGCTGTCGCTGAGTTCCCGCAGGCAGCGCAGGGTCAGGTCGCGCGTGTTGTACGAGACGATGACGACCGAGACGTCGGGCCGGCTCACCGCTGTCCTCCGGCCTGGACCGGCTCGTCTGGCCCACCCGCGACCCGGTCGGCGGGGGCCTCCGGCCGGAGGTGCAGCCGCTGTCGGGCACTCACCGCCAGCAGTTCCAGCGCGAACGGAAGGTCGTGTACGAGGTACCGGCGCATCAGCCGCGCCGGCTCGCTGGCCAGGCGGTGCGCCCACTCCAGCCCGGACAGCTGCATCCACTGCGGAGCCCGTCGCTGCACACCCGCCACGAAGCCGATGGCCGCGCCGCAGCCGAGGAACCAGGCACGGGGCAGCAGCGGGCGGAGCCGGGCGATCACCCGTTCCTGTTTGGGAAAGCCCAGCCCGACGAACACCAGGTCTGGTTGGGTCGCCGCCACGGTGGCGCAGACCTCCTCGAGTTGCTCCGGGTGGGTGTCGAAGC
The DNA here is from genome assembly GCF_003205615.1 of Micromonospora arborensis. GTDB lineage: Bacteria > Actinomycetota > Actinomycetes > Mycobacteriales > Micromonosporaceae > Micromonospora > Micromonospora arborensis. Next base: position 38,792 of record NZ_PYBV01000007.1, read on the forward strand.
CGAACGGCGGGCTGAGGTGTCCAGCGATCCGTAGCCGCGGGATGCGGGACCGCATGACCTGCCCCGCGCGGCTCGGGGTGCTCGGTGCGCCGCCCATCAGATAGACCGAGCGGTCCTGCTCGGCCAGTGCGGCCGACAGGCTCCAGATCAGGTCCGAGCCCGGGACCCGGGCCGGTAGTGGCCGTCCGGCAATGTGGCTGGCCCAGATCAGTGGTTTGCCGTCGGCCACGACCAGGCTCGCTGATTCGACATGCGCCCGTGATTCCCGATCTCGACGAGTAAGTCGAAGGATGTCCACATTAGGAGTTACGATCTGTCCGCCCCGGCCTGCGGCAAGTTCGGTGACGACATGCTGAATCACGTCTTTCTCCTGTAGCGGGTCGAAGTCGACTCCGTAGACGTTGACCCGGCTTCCGACCCGAGAACCGTGCACATAGGAGCGCATGGGAAAGTAATCTACCGACGCTGCGGGTACAGGCAAGGCATCGAACGGGCAGCATCTGTGGCTTCCTCGTGAGGCAGCCCTCGGCCATTCGACCGGTTGTTGATTCGGCTCGGGGCTGGCAGCATCGATGCGTGCGAATCAGTGTCATCATGCCCGCGTTCAATGAAGCGGCCGGGATCGGTGGTGTCCTGCGGCGCCTCCTCGAATCCCCGCAATTCGACGCGGATATGGAGGTCGTCGTCGCCGCAAACGGATGTACCGACAACACTGCCGCAGTCGCTCGTTCTTTCGGCGTACACGTTCTGGAAATTTCCACGCCGTCCAAGGCTGCCGCAATGAACGCCGCTGACCAGGCATCGAAAGGCGACGTTCTCATTTATGTGGATGCTGATGTGCCCGTCACGGCGGACGTGTTACGCCAACTCGCCGCCACCGTCAGTCAGCCCGGGGTCGTCGCGGCGGTGCCCCGGCCACTGGTCGACACCTCGGGGAGCACCTGGCCCGTCCGCGCCTACTACGCGATGAACGCCAGACTGCCGGTGTTCCGCAACCGCCTCTTCGGGCGCGGGATCATCGCGCTCTCCGCCGAGGGGAGGTCCCGCTTCGATCGGATCCCCGAGATCACGGCCGACGACATGTTCCTCGACGCGGTGGTCGGCGCGCACGAGAAGGTGGAGATCGAGGCGGTGGTGCGCGTACGCGCACCGCGCCGCACGGGAGATCTGATCCGCCGGGTGGCCCGCGCGCGGGAGGGCAACGCGGAGTTCTGGCGCTTCGTCCGGTCGGCCCCGCCGGAGTACGGCCTTCCGGTCGACCCGGTGCCCGGCCCGAGTTCCTGGTCCTGGCTCCGGCACGTGCTGCTCCGGTCGCCCCGGCTGCTGCCGGCGGCGGCCTGCTACGTCGCGATCATCGTGCTGGCCGAGGCGAAGCGGCGCTCTCCAGGGTGGAGTGTGCGCTCCGGTTGGGGGCGGCAGGAGTTTCCCCAGCTCAGGCGCTAGGCCCTCGGCGACGATGTCGCTTTTGCCGGTACGAGCACCGGATGGGCATTCCGGGCGATTGGTGTGCCTATTCTCAAGTAACCATTAAGTCTCGCGGAGGGCCGTACCTGATCGGCTCCTGCTCCTCGTTAGCCCGGGCAGCGGCGACTGGCCGGAACAGCGGTAGCTGCCCGCGTCAGACAAACGCACTGGGGAGGCGTGTCCATCTCGAACAAACGGGGTGGCGGCGATAAGAGATCCAACCCGAAAGGTGCCAAGTCTCGTGGAAAGCCAACATCCTCCCGTTCCCCCGGCCCTCCGCCCGCCCGCCCCACCATCACCGGGGCGCCGCCCACGTCGCGGCCGCCTGCCCTTCACGATCGCCGCGGCCCTGGCCGTCCTGGCCTCGGCGACGGTCATCGCCGCCGACGCCGCCACCAGCGGACCGGGAACCTTCTCCTTCTTCGCCGGAACGGACGTCTCCGGCGTGCCGACCGACCCCGACACCCAACCCGTCGAACTCGGCCTGCGCTTCACCTCGAGCAGCAGCGGGACGCTGGCCGCCGTCCGATTTCTCAAGGGGAACGGTTCCGGAGGCTCGCACCCGGTCAGCGTCTGGTCCGCGAGGGGCCAGAAACTCGCCACCGCCACCTCGACCACAGAGTCGTCCTCGGGTTGGCAGGAGGTGACGCTCCCGACGCCGGTCCCGGTCGAGGCCGGACAGGTGTACGTCGTCTCGTACCACACCACTCGGTACCGAGCGACACAGAACTACTTCAATCAGACGGTGACCTCCGGCCCACTGAGCACCTCGGGCGTCGCGGGTGTCTACGCGTACGGCGCCAGCGGCTTCCCCACGTCGACCTACAAGGCCAGCAACTACTGGGTCGACGTCGTCTTCGCGCTCGCCGCGGGTGGAACGTCCACCCCGACTGCCTCCGCCAGTCCGAGCACCTCGCCGACCCGCACCCCGTCGACGTCCCCGTCGCCGACACGCTCCCCGACGCCCGGCCCGACACCGACGGCGGTCGATCCGTTGGCCCTGCCCCGTGTTGCCTGGGAGGGCGGCCCCGCCTACTACGGGGCGTACCCGTTCGCCCAGGGAGCGGGCTGGACCAACCCGGCCTTCTTCCCGATCGGAGTGTGGCAGGAGAGCGTGATCGAGGCTCGGGACACGGCGCTGGACAAGAGCGCCGGCATCAACACGTACGTCGCGCCGACCGACAACAGCAACCTGCGGCTCATCGAGAGCGCCGGGATGAGCGTGATCGGGGGCAACAGTCGGCAGGTCGGGCCGTCGACCGTCGCCTGGTCGGTGTCCGACGAGGTGGACATGTGGGGCGGCCCGGGCAGCTCCGCCTGGACCGGCAACTATCCCGGTCAGGGAGCGGTCTGCCAACCTGCCAACAGTCGCTGTGGATACACGATCCAGGAGACGATGCTCAAGCGGCTCCCTGCTGACGGGCGGATGCGGTACGCCAACTACGGCAAGGGCGTCATGTTCTGGGAGACCGACGCCGAGGCGGGTCGCTTCGTCAACAGCTACACCAACGTGGTCTCCAACGACATCTACTGGTACACCGACCCCGGCGTCTGCGACTCCCCGTCCGAGGGGCCCGGCATCGGCGTCCGGCCGGAAAACTGCCGGCGCGCCGCGAACTATGGCCGGACCATGGACCGGATGCGTCACCTCGACGGTGCCGACGGCAAACGGCAGCCGATCTTCGCGTTCGTGGAGGTGGGGCATCCGTTCACCGAGAACGACACACCGACCATCACCGGTGACCAGATCGCCGGCGCGGTGCTGAACTCGCTGATCCACGAGGCGCGGGGCATCCAGTACTTCAACCACAACTTCGGTGGATCCTGTCTCTCCCAGCACGTGCTGCGCGATCGGTGTGGCGCTGCGGTCCGACCGGTGGTGACCGAGTTGAACCGGCGGGTGAGTTCCCTGGCGCCGGTGCTGAACACCCAGTCGTACGAGTGGCGGTTCAACCCGAACCTCGACACGATGCTCAAGGCGTACGGGAACTCGTACTACGTCTTCGCCATGCCGGGCCGGACCGCCGGCACGGGCTCCCAGACGCTGACGCTCCCGCCCGGAATGAAGGGGGCGCGGGCCGAGGTGCTGTTCGAGAACCGGACGGTGCCGATCAGCGGCGGCGCGTTGCAGGATGCGTTCGCCCGGGAATCCGCGTACCACATCTACAAGATCACGCCGTGATGTCCTGACCTACCCACCCGGATTCCGGCCCCACCCTGGTGGGGCCGGAATCCCGGCGGCCGGGGGAGCGGTGCGGGCCGTGTGGTGCGGCACCGGCGAGGTCAGGGGCGGTGGCCGATCTCCTTGAAGAACGCCAGGATGCTGGCGCTCTCCCGGTCGGCCGAATACTCGGCCCGCACGTGCCGCGCCGCCTCCACGCCCCGCGACCAGCACCAGCCGGGCTGCTCGGCCTCCCGGATCAGGCATTCCTCCAGCGCGCGACCCATGTCGAGCAGGTCGCCGGTGGGCGTCGGCCGGCTGAAGTCGGGATCGAAGAACTCCCGGCCGCCGAAACCGTGGAAACCGACGACGTAGTTCCCGGACGCCATCGCCTCGACCGCCGGCAACCCGAAGCCCTCCTGGTAGGAGGAGCTCAGGAAGATCGTCGAGGCGCGCAGCCGCCGGGCGACCTCCTCCTGCGGGACGCCGTCCACCGCGTCGACGGTCCACCCGCCCAGCGCCCCGCGAGCCCGCAGCAGGTGCAGGACGTTCTCGGCGTCCGCCCGCCCACGCCGCGGCATGTAGCTGAGCACACGCCCGTTGGGCCGGTCGGGAGGGTTGAACAGCGCGGTGTCGACGCTCAACCGGACCCGGTGGACCGGCCTGCGGAACGCGTATTCGAGGAGGTCCTGGCTGTGCTCCGAGACCACCATGACGCCGAGCAGACCGGGGCTGCCCAGATAGTGCCGCGTGACCAGCTCCGCGTCCACGTTCCAGGTGAGGTGCCCACTCTGGTTGAAGACGACGTGCCGCACACTCGCCGGCAGCCGGGGCAGCAGGCGGGCGTCGGTCTCCGGCACCACGAGGAGGTCGTCGGGTCCGAGAGGGCTCGACCGCACGTCGGTGACCCGGGTCTGGTTAGGGAACCAACTGCACCGGAAGCCGCGCCGCTCGTGCAGCACCGCGGCGGCGACCCCGGCCTCGTTGAGCACGTCGACGTGTCGATAGAGGGTGCGGATGCCGCCGGAGGGTTCGTTGTAGTCGCGGGCCAGGTAGTAGATGGTCGGCGCCCTGGAGGACGTCCCTCGTAACCGGATCTTCGGCGGACCGTGCTGCCGGTACCGCCGATAGACCCGGTACGCCCGCCGTGCCTGCTCCTCAAGGCCCATCGTCGCCTCGCCGTCAGATGCTCAGGATGCCGAGCTTGCGGGCGAGCCGGAGGGAACGGTCGAAGACGGTCAGGCCAATCGCGAACATGATCACACTGAACCCGGTCAGGATCGCCAGCGACACCAACGGGGACAACCCCTCGGCCGGCGGGTCATTCATCAGCAACTGCCGCTCGGCGGCGATGACGTAGGAGTGCGGCACGAGGTAGCTGACCCAGCGGATCCACTCCGGCAGCACGCTGATCGGGAAGAGGGTGCCGCCGAGCACCCCCGCGGCCAGGCTGTACAGCATGATGACCGGCTCGCCGCGCTTGAACAGGATGATGAAGCTGGCGGCGAGGGTGCCGATGGCGTTGCAGGCGGCTATCCCGACCAGGAACACCAGCAGCGCGAGGGGGATGGACCGCCACTCGATCTGGGCACCCAACAGGCTGCCGAACGCGATCATGAAGGCCGCCATCACGGTGCCGGTGACGCTACGCCAGATGTTCATCGCGATCGGAATCAGCGCCCACGGCACGGGCTCCACCAGGTAGGTCTCGAGTGTGCCGCGTTCCTGCGCGAACTGGAGCCGGTTGGTCAACGCGGTCAGCGCGTCCTGGAAGCCCGCGGTGACACTCGCACCGATGAGCATGAAGGCGAACGCGTCGGTGGCATTCAGGAACGAGCCCTGGAAGAAGTAGAGCAGCACGGGGAAGACCACTGCGGCGTACCGCAGGATGGTGGTGGCCGGGAACATCCGCTCTTCCACCAGGTCGATGCGGACGTAGGCGGCACAGGTGTCGAGCGACTTGCGCCAGAGGCCACGACGGCCGATCGGGGCGGTGTAGGCCAGGCTCATGTCGGTCCGCCCTCTGCGGTCTGGTCGTGCCGGTAGGCGCGAGCGATCAGGTCCCGCAGCGGCATCGGGATCTCGCGGACGTGCCGAACCTGCCGGGCGCCGGCACCGAGCGCGGCCAGCACGTCACCCGCTCCGTCGCGTACCTTGAGCCAGCACCGGACGGTGGGCCCGTCGACGGTGAGCTCCAGGCCCAGCGACGTCAGATCCGCGGCCGCCTGGTCGGCTGCGTCGGTCGAGGCGAAGACCAGTTCCAGTTGTGGTCGCTCCCACTGCTCCCGCAGGCTGTCGAGGTCGCCGAAGTACTTGACCCGGCCCTTGTCGAGCAGTAGGGCCTGGGAACGCAACGCCTCGATCTCTTCGAGGCGGTGCGACGAGATCAGCACCGCGAGTCGCTCCCGCTGGACGAGATCGGTGATCAGGTCGAGGAGGCCGTGCGCCGCGATCGGATCCACCGCACCGGTCGGCTCGTCGAGGATGAGCACCCGGGGGCCGGACAGCAGCGCCCGCGCCAGCCTCAGTCGGGCCTTCATGCCGGCCGACAGGCCGGCGACGACCGTGTCGATCCGCGACTCCAGATCCACCGTCGCCAGGACCTCGGGGATCCGGGTCGCCATCAGCCGCGGCGACATGCCCTGCAACCGGCCGTGCATGTGCAGGTTCTCCCGGGCGGTGGCCCGCATGAGCAGGCTCCGGTCGTCCGACGGCATCCAGCCGACGACCTGGCGGATCTGCTCCGAGTCCCGTTCGACGTCGAGCCCGAGGAGGGTGCCCTCGCCGCTCGTCGCCGTGGTCAGGCCGACGATTATCCGGAACAGGGTGGTCTTACCGGCGCCGTTCGGGCCGACGATCGCGCAGATCTCGCCGGCGCGAACGGTCAGGTCGATGCCGTCGAGCGCGAGCACGTCCGACTTGATGTGCGTCCGCGCCAGGACCCGCATCCACCGCGGCGTCGGCTCGTACACCTTGGTCAGGCCGGACAGGACGAGGACCTCCTCGGCCTCGGCGGGTGAGCGCGCGCCGTCCCGTTGCCCCCGGCCGAGGCCGTCCGCCGCGGTGGGTGTCTCCGATCGCCCGGCCGACGGGCGATCGGCCACGCCGATGTCAACCGGTCTCTCCGAAATCGCCGACATGCCGTCAACCGCCCCTTCACCTTCGTGGTTCTGCTTGTTCGCCGCGCCGGTCAGACCCGGATGCCCCGCCAACGCCACCAGCCCCACCGCACCCGGCGATCCACCCGGTCGGCCAGCCGCCGCAACCGGGGTGGACGCTCGGGCCGCCGTCCGCGGCGTACGTTGCGTTCGTAACGCCGCCAGAGCCGTGACCCCCGCGCCTCGGCGTCGATGCTCTCCGCCAGGTCGGCCAATCGCTCGGGCAACTCGTCGCCGCCGTCGTTCAGTTCGTAGGCCCGGCAGGCGAGGGACAACGCCGTCCGGGCGAGCGCCGCCCGGGCTGCGGTGTGCAGGTGGCGCACCGGCTCGACCCGGTCGCCCTCCTCGGTGAAGAGGATCTCGAAGACGGCGTTCCGCTCGGTGATGTCCCGGATCATGCCGCCGAACTCCTGGACATGCATGTTGGCACCGTGTACGCGGTAGAAGGCCTGGTCGACACCGTTGACCCGACCGACGTGGGCGCGGGCCGCGGCCCGTAGCCAGAGCAGGAAGTCCGCCGCGTGCGGCACCCGTGAGTCGTATCCCTTGAGGTCGTGCATGACACTCGCCCGCATCACCACCTCGGGCGTCGACACCGGGTTGGTGGCCCGCTCGCAGTTCTCCCGCAGCCACGCCGCGCCGGTCCAGATCGTCCACGAGGTCGCCCGGGTCCGTGGTGTGGGAGTGCGGTCGTTGAACGCCGCGGAGAAGCCGTAGACGAACCCGACCTCCGGATGCGCCTCCAGCAGCGCGGTGGCCCGCGCGAGCGAACCGGGTGTCAGCAGGTCGTCCGCGGAGAGCAGGACGAGATAGTCGCCGGTCGCCTTCGCCAACCCCTCGTTGTACGTGGCGAGATGGCCCTGATTGACCACGTGCTCGATCACCTGGACCCGCGGATCCACGGCGATCGTGCGGGCCACCTCGGCGCTGCCGTCGGGTGAGGCGTCGTCGACGATCAGGACGTCGACGTCCACGCCCTCCTGCGTGAGAATGCTCTGCACGCAGGCCGGAAGATAACGGCCGTAGTTGTAACAGGGAACCACGACGGAAACGGTCGGCCGGCGCCGCAACGGGCGCGGCCGTTCCCGGGTCACCATGCGGCGACGCCCACGTCGGCCAGGCTCACCAAGACTCCCTCAATCGCCTGTGGACAGAGATCCGCGCAAGCATGGCCGCGCCGCTCCTCAAGGTGCCGTACCTCCGCGTCGACGCACAACCTCCGACTGCTTCGAGCTGGTGTCCGGTAGTTGACTGCCTCAGGTGTTCGGCCGGAATACGACGTCCACCCAGAAGTTGTGCGAGACGGCCGAATCGGGGAAGCCACCGCCGTAGCGGAAGCCGGCGCCGCCGGCCGCTATGTGCAGTGGTCCTCGATCAATTCCCTGGCCCGCGAAGGCGTTCAGACTGACCGCGTACTGCCCGACCGAGGTCCAGTAGGAGACGACGTACGTGGTGCCCGCCGTAATGCTGACTGGTTGCGAAAATGTGGCGACCTGCCATCCGGATCCGGTCTCGTTCGTGAATGACGCCGTCGCCAACAGGTCCCCGCCGGAGGTCCACAGCGTGCCGGTGTGCAGTCCGTTGTTGTCCGGCCCCTTGAAGAATCGCACCCCCGTCACCGAACCGTTGACGTCCGCGGTGAACCGCGTGCCGACCTCGATCGAGTTCGGGTCGTTCCAGTTCGGATGCTGCGGTGTGTCGGTGTCGCCGAACAGGCTGACCGGCGATCCCAGCGGGGGAGTCGGGGTGGGGCTGGACGTCGGTGTCGGCGTCGGCGTCGGTGTCGGGTCCGGATCTGGTGCCGAGTCCGGCACGAAGAGCGGGTCGACCCAGTAGTTGGTGGACTGGTACGAGCTCTGCGGGAAGGCGTGCCTGCCGTAGTTGTAGACACCGTTGGCGGTCGTCGCTGGCGCGCTGAGCGGTCCGTTGGTCCGGAGCGTCGCGAAGAAGCTCGACGTCGAGGCGTAGCGGCCGTTGGGCGCGAAGTACGACGCGACGTACGTCGTGCCGGCGTTCACCGCGATCGGGCTGTCGAACCGTACGCTCTGCCAACCTGAGCCCGACTCACCGGAGAACGTGGCGCGGGCCAGCAGTGTGCCGGAGGCGGTCCACAGGCTGCCGGTGTGCGTACCGCTGTTGCCGGGGCCCTGGTAGAAGCGCACCCCGACGATCCGACCGTCGGTCGTCGGGACGAACTTCACGCCCAGCTCCACGGCGCTGGGGTCGCTGTCCGCCGCCGACTGGGGCGTCGCGTTCGGCGCGAACATCGTGTAGATGGCCGCGTACGCGTCGGTGGTGAAGGACCAGACGGTGGGCTCGTCACCCGGGTTGCCCTGGTTGTCGGTCACGGTCACCGTGGCGGTGTAGGTGGTCGCGGTGGCCAGGGAGGCCGACGGGGTGAAGGTCACCGTCTTGGTCGCGTCGTCGTATCCGACCGTGCCGACGACCGGCACGCCCGCCTGGTTCTTGAGGGTGAACTGGATGGACGTCGGGTTCAACGGCTTCGAGAAGATCACGGACGGACGTACCGTGATCGGCACCGTGGTGGCGTTCGCCGTCGGTGCGGTCGCCACCGGGCTCGGCGGGCCGGCCGCGCTGTCGATGAACGTGACGTCCACCCAGTAGTTGACGTCGTTGTAGGTCAACGTCGGGAAGCCACTGCCGTAGGCGAAGACGCCGTTGCCGCGCGACGGAACGGATCGGGGTGCGATCAGCGGCGCGGAGTTCACGTCCCGGCCGCTGAACGCCAGTGGGTCGGCGGCGTAGCCGCCGTTGGGGGCGGTGTAGGACGCGACGTACTGCGTGCCGTGGGTGATCGGCACGGGGCTGGCGAAGGCCAGTGTCTGCCAGCCGGCGCTGGTCTCCCCGACGAACGTTCCGGTGGCCAGTCGGGTGCCGCTGCTCGTCCAGAGGCTTCCGGTGTGCGTACCCGTGTTGGCCGCGCCCTTGTAGAAGCGGACTCCGGTGACGTAGCCGTCGTCCTGCGAGGTGAACCGCACGCCCAACTCGACGGGCGAACTGTCGTTGACCGCCGGGTTGTCCGGCACCCGGGATCCGAAGAGGGTGCTGGGCCCGGCCAGTTTCAGGGTGATCGTGGACGGCGTCGCCGGCATGTTGACGCTGTCGTCGATCGCCCGGACCCGGACCACCTGAGTGCCGGCGCCGCCGGAGTGGAAGCTGTACGACCAGGACGTGGTGCCGTCGGCGGCGTGCCAGGTGGCGCCGCCGTCGGTCGACACCTCGACGCCCGCGACCCGGCCGCCGCCGAGGTCGGCGGCGGTGCCCCGCACGGTCACCAGGGAGCCGTTCGTGACCCTCGAACCGTTCGCCGGTGCGGTGATGGTGACCGTCGGAGCCTGCGTGTCGGTGGACGCCGACGTCGGCTGGAGGCCCGGCATCAGCGTCGCCGGCTGAACCCCCATGTCGGCGAAGAGGTTGACGGTGGCCTGCTGCATTCGGGTGTCGGCCGCCGAGGTGGTGCCGTCGTGGACCGGGTCCAGACCCCACGCCCACTGGACGGTCCCGGCGCCGAAGACCAGAGCTCCGCTGGCCGCGCGGTACATCGTGAGGTGGTGGGTGGTGGTACCCGGGGTGACCGTGTTGCCGAAGTCGCGCAGGTATTCAGGCGTCGATCCGGTCGTGGTGGAGAGCCGGATGAGGCCGGCCGGCCGGAAACCGTTGTCCACGTCCTCGTCGGACTCGTAGCCGACCGTGTGCGGGGCGAGCGTCGCCGTCTGCCCCGACCCGAGAGTGGCGAGGCCGGTGTACCGCCACAGCCGAAACTTACCCTGCTGTTCCGGCACCTGCAGCGCGAGATCGGTGTTGTTGCTCATGTAGGCGGTGCCGGTCAGCGCGTTCTCCGGCTGCCCCGCGCCGTTGCCGGGCTGGATGAACCGCGGATCTCGCCAGGTGCCGGTCCATTCGGTGGACGGGTCGATGTCGGCGTTGGCCCAGGTCTCCTTGTAGCAGACGAGCGTGCGGTGCGGGGTGTTGGCGCCGTCCACGCTGGGCGCGAGCCGCGTCCGCCAGTAGACCTCGTTGCCGCTGAAGAAGGCCAGGTTCACGCCGGCGTCGCGGGCCGCCTCGACGTTGCTGCGCTCCGGGCCGGACCAGTACTCGTCGTGCCCGACGGACAGGAACACGTCGTGGTTGCGGATGAGGCTGCCCCGTCGGTCGGTGTCGATGTCGGTGGTGTAGCTGACGTCGTACCCGTTGCGCTCCAGGAAACGGATCATGGGGTACTCGTTGCTGAACAGGAAGTCACGACCGTTGCTGCTGCCTCGGGTGGAGAACGGCCGGTTGTAGCTGACCTCGAAGGCCCGACCGTTCTGCAGTGCCTCGTAGAAGTTCCCGCCGCCGTAGGTGTTGTAGGCGTGCCAGGTGGCATCGGAGGTCTTGAAGAGGAGGCTTGAGGTGCTGCTGTCGTCCCGCACCACGAACGTGATGTGACTGGCGCTGCCGGTGTCGATGTCGGTGCGCTTCAACCGTGCGACGTACACGCCGGAGACGGAGTCCGCCGGGACCTGCCACGAGGCGGACACCCGCCAGTTGCCACAGTCGAACATCTGGGTCTCGTGGTTGGTGATGCATTCTTCTGGTTGGTGCTGCGGCAGTGTCGCGGACGGTGTCACCGGCGTGATCCGCCGGGCGCCGGCGCCCCCGTACCATCCGAGGCGGTAGATCTCGATGGTGTACGCGGTCGCCGCAGTGTCGATCTTGAAGTCGATCCGCTGGCCCCGGTTCACGCTGATGTCGGTGGCGAAACCCTGGATCGTCCAGTCGCCGAAACCGTCGATGTCCCACTCCGTGGCTGGTTGACCCAGCTGGGCGTTCTCGCAGACCACGGGATTCGGACTGCAGCTGGCGGCAGCGGCCCCCGTCGGGCCGGCGACCGCTCCGGCGAGGACGACGCCGACGACGGCGAGGAACGCGACACCGGGTCGCAGCCGACGAGGTGAACCGCAGGCTGTGCCAGATATCCCAGTCGTGACAGGGCGCATCGCCATCGGGCACCAACCTCTCGCTACGAGACGTCACGGCGCCTGCCGGGCGGCTCAATATTGAAAAGTAGAGAACCCCTCACCTCTTGCCAACGGCCGTCCACACTGGCTGTAACACCGGGCGGTCGCCCACGGCCACCCGATCAGGCACGCTCGGTCGGATGGCTGACAGCGAAGGACGCTCGCCATCCGCTGTGGCTGCCTGCCATGTCGATGTGCTGTTGAGCGGTATACCGGAGAGGTATGAATATGACTCTGCGGTATACCGCTCACTACCGCATCCGCCCTGACGGAGGTGACCGACGGTCACCGCCGGCGGTTAGTCCCGCGCTTGCCTCTGGCTCGCCGGACCCTGCTGCTCGGCGCCCTTCACGCGCGGTAGGACGATGGTGAGATCGGAGGCGTTGGCCCGCTGCGGTGCGACGGGTGTCCTCGTCGGCTCGGTCGCGTCTCGCGGAGCGTCCGGATCGTCGAACGGCACCACCTGCTTCGTCCGGCGCGGGCCGACCGCCTCGGCGACGGAGATCATGCCGAAGAGCAGCACCAGGCAGGCGGCCGACACCGCGATCATCGACCGGATGGTCCCGGTGACCTTGCGCGTCGGATCCGTCGGCGGGTTGATCGGCAGTGCCTGGAACAGGTACTTGTCGTCCGCGCCGTCGACCTTCTGCATGTCGTACAGCTCTTTTTCCATGCTCTTGGACACCAGGTCGAGCGTCTTCGCGGCCGCATCGGGTGAGCTGCCCGTGCCGACGATGTTGATGACCAGGCCCGAGCCGATCGCGTTGGTCGAGCTGATCGTGTAGTCCTGGTCGGCCCCCTGGCTGATCAACCCCTGCCGGACCAGGCCGCCCGACACCCGCTGGGCCAGGACGTCGACCACCACGGACGGGTTGGGCAGGCGCAGGTACGGATTGTTGGCGTTGACCTTGAGGAGCGCCGGATCCCGGGCGATCGCGGCGTCACTCGGCTGGGGCGGCGGGGCGATCAGCACCCACTGCGCCTGCGACTCGTACCGCGGCGCTATCCCGAAGGCGACGAACGCGTTCCCGGCGATCAGCACTGCCAGCACCGCCAGCACGATCAGCTTGTGGCGTCGCACGGTCGTGAACAGGGCCAGGAGATCCATCAGGGCTCAATTCTTGCGGCAGGAGACGGGCGGGCGGCCGGTGCCGGCTCTGCTGGCCGCAGAGCCGCAGCCTGCGCCGACACGGGGAAGATCCGGGTTTGCGCGGGCCACCGCTGGACGGCCAGCCAGCAGGTGGCGCAGAGCCCGAGGACAACGGCGTGGACCGAGGCGAACTGCGCGAACGAGAACGCGTCGAACGTGTACGCCCCGACCGCCGCGGCGAGGCAGGCGCCGGCGAGCGCCCCGCACAGCGAACGCAACTCAGGATCGGTCGTCCGGGCCCGCGTCTGCAGTGCCGTGATGGCGGGGACCAGGAAGTACAGCAGGAGCGCGGCCAGGCCGAGGACGCCCATCTCGATGGCGGTCTTCAGGTACTGGTTGTCCAGGATCCGGGTGGCGTCCTCCGGCAGGAACGTGCCACCGCCCCGGCCCAGCCACGGGGCCTGCTGGACGAGCGCGACCACCCGGGGATAGTTGTCCAGCCGGTTGGTGATCGAGGCATCCTCCGCGCCCATGGTGATGGAGCCGATGATCGTGCGCAGGTAGCCCGGTGTGGTGGCGAAGATGCCGACGACGGCGATCGGCGAGAAGGCGAGCAGCCAGACCCGTTGCCTGGCGGGCAGGCAGATGACGAACGTCGCCACCGCGACGCCGACAGCCAGGATCGCCGACCGGGAGACGGACATCGGTATGCACATGCCGATCAGTCCCACCGGCAGCCACCGCCGCGCGGGCGGGCGTTCCCGGTCGTGGATGCCCAGCCAGATCGCCAACGGCAGGAGCATGCCGGCGACCACGCCCAGTTCGATCGGATGGATCGTCGTCCCGGTGACCCGGACGAGCGCGTCGCGGCCCTGGAACGAGCCGTACGCGTCGCCGGCCTCGAACCCCGGCAACGCCAGGCGCAGCCACGGCTTGAGGTCCCACAGGAACCAGAACTGGAGGGTGGCCACGACACCGGAGAACGCGCCACCCCACACCACGGTCCGAATGACTCGCAACAGGTCGGCGGGGCTGCGCAGGTGCTCGGCGGTCACCAGGATCACCCCGGACATGCCGACGAGCAGGAGCATCCAACGGTCGGCGCTGAGCCGCTGGGTCTCGTCCGGCGTGAACAGCGGCATGGCGGCGTAGGAGAGCAGCGCGCAGATCCACAGCACCGCCAGCGCACCGCGGACGGGATAGCGGGTGTGGACCGGATCGTGCAGGCCGAGCAGCGCCGTCACCGCCCAGGCCAGGAAGAGGACGAGGGATACGAGGCTGGCCAGATAACCCTGTGCGCCGACGATCCGGATCACCGTGTCCGACGGGAAGATGAAGGCGCTGAGGATGAACAGTTGCAGCATGAAGGCGGCCTGGCGGGACCCCTGCGGTCGTACCACCCGGCGGGTCTCGGCGAGTCTCCCTCCGGAAACCCGGCCGCCGTTGACGTGCCTGGCGTCACCGGTCATGGTTGTCGTCGATCCGTTGAATCGCCGCACCATGCTCTCGTTCCTGCCCTTGAATCGGGATCTTTCAGTGGAGGGCTGGCCCGAGCGTACCGCTCTGGGGTGACCCGCGGAATCGTCCTGTTTCACCGGTCAGCGCGCCGGACGGCCGGGGTCGACCACCGCGTCGGGCCGTCGTTTTTGTCCGGACCTCTCGTACACATCGCATTGTCGTCCGTGCTCAGGCCAGGGAGAGGTCGGCCAGTGCCCGTCGACGCAGCGGCGTGGGCGTACGGGACTTTGCGGAGATCATCACCGCGATGTCGCGATCCTGGATCGCGCCGAGAAACTCCTGCATCGCGCGTTCGTCCAATGGGGTCTCCTCCCAATAGGCATGGCAGAGGGTGTCCGCGACGCTGAAGGAGTCGACATTCGTTTCCGCCCCGGCAACCTCATCGACATAGACGCCGTACAACGTCCACTCGGAGAAATGCAGCTTCGCCCCGATCGCGTCCGCCCACCGGCGTCCGGTCACCGACTCCACCCGGGCCAGCAGCCGCCGTACGACGGCCGGATCCCACGCCAACAACGACGAGACATAGTCGGAATAGGGCGGCGCGGCCGCCGGCACACCGAGCAGGGACCGGGCGACCTGATGCCAGATCACGTGCCGCGGCAGCCGCTCGTCGACCTCGTCGGGTTTGCGATAGAAGCGGACCACCCCGTCACGACGGAAGGTGTCGGCGGAGAACGGCCGGACGAACTGGATGTCCGAGTCGACCAGCACGACGACGTCGGCGTCGGATCGCGCCGCGGCCGAGAGCTTGATGATCTGCTGCAGGATCCAGCCGCGCAACGGCGGGAACGGGCGGCGGAGGTTGACCGAGAGCTTCCCGCCCGGCAGGGACCGGAAGGATCGGGGCAGGAAATCCGACTCGTCGTGGATCACCGCGCGCGGCCCGCTCATCTGACCGAAGAGCGCCAGATCGGCGCGCGGCACGATGATGTGGTGGCGTATCGCGTCCGGCGAGTGCGCCAGCACCGAGCGGTGCAGGTCGGCGCAGCGGTCGAAGTCAGGCGCGAAGCTGGGGGTGATGATGTCCAGTCGTGACATGCCAGGAGTCCTCTTGTCGGCCGGCCGTGGGCCCGGCTGTTCGGTGTTCACCGGACCACCGCCGGCGACCAGGCGTCGGAGACCAGTAGCTCGGGGGCGCCCCGGCCGTCGGCCGGGCTCGACCAGATGTCGCTGGTCGCCGTCCCGGCGCCGCCGCGGGGCAGCGCGTAGATGATTCTCGTGTCGTCCAGCCACTCGACCTGGTCGTCGACGCTGCGGGTCTCGGCGAGCAGCGTCTCGGCGCCGGTCGCGAGGTCGTAGACGGCGAGGCGCCAGCGGCCGGGCGGCAGGTCGCCGTGCTTCTTGAAGGCAATCCGGGTCCGGTCCGGGGAGAGCGACGGGCACTCGGCGTCCTCCCGCAGCGCGGTCACCCGGCGGGCGGCGAGGCTCCCCTCGACCAGCCAGGTCTTCCCCCCGGACGCGGCGGTCGCGTAGAACCGGTCGTCGTCGGCGAAGGTCACCCCCCAGAGGTTCTTGTCCACCGCGGTGACCTCCGCGCCGTCGACGACGAGTGGGAACCGCTCCACGTCCCCGAGCACCGCACCGGAGGTCCGGCTGATCACCGTACGGGTGGAGAACTGCCCCGGATTCGCGTACGAGTCCCCGAAGACGAACGTGGTCGTCGCCACCAGCGACCCGTTCGGCGACAGCCGGGCCCGGCTCGGCGTGCCGACCAGCGGTAGGTCGCGCCGGACCGACCAGTCCGGGCCGAGCAACCGCGCCCGGTACGTGGTCAGCAGGCCCCGGTCGGCCGAGAGGCAGATCGCCTCGTCCCGGGTCGCGTAGACCCGCTCGCAGGCGGCGTCGGTCACCGCGCGTGGCCCGGCCGGCGCTGACAGCGGGACCATCGCCACCCGGCCGTAGTCGGCGCCGAGAGCCGTGTTCCGGAAGACGAGGTGTGGCACGTCGCGCACCACGGTGAGGTCGTCGCGTGTCGGCGCACCGGTCGCCGTCGCCCCTACGGCGCTGAGCTCCTGCCGGGCCTGCCAGACATAGCCGCCCGCGCCGAGGAACGCCACCAGCAGCACCACCGCCAGTGCCGTCAGCCGCGCCCGCGGCCCGAGCCCACCCACCCGCCCGCTCATGCCGGCACTCCACCGGGTCGAGTTCCGGGCAGCGTCGCCGGGGTCGGACGGTCGATGCCACGCAGCAGCCAGGCGGCGATCGGCACGGCGACCGCCAGCAGGGCGGCGAAGAGCAGCAGCGCCGGGCGGGGCCCCTGGATGCTCCAGAACAGACCGAAGAGCACCGACGCGGCGAACCGGGCCAGTGCCACAGTGGTCTGGGCGGCGGCGATTCCGCTACCCCGGGCCCGGGCCGCCACGAGGCGGCTCACCAACGCCGCCAGGACGCCGTCGGTGGCGGCATAGAAGGTGCCGAGCAGCAGCAGGACCGCGAGGGTTCCGCCGACGCCGCTGCTGGGCAGCGCCGCGAGCAGGTAGGCGCCCAGCAGCGCCAGGTGGCCGGCGACCAGCACCCGGCCGCGGCCAACCCGGTCGGCCAGCAGCCCCAGGGGTACGGCCAGCGCCAGGTAGGCGACGTTGGTGCCCACGTAGAGCAGGGGGAAGTAGCGGGCGGTGAAGTCGTCGCGCTCCTGAAGGAGCAGATAGAGGAAGCCGTCGCCGATGGTCAGCAGGCCCAGCAGGGCGGCGGCCAGCAGCGGTCGCCGGAGACCTCGCCCGGCGATCTCCGAGAACACCTCGCGCAGAGTGGCTCGGGCCGCGCCGGCCGCGGTCGGCAGGTCCGGCACGAGCAGCACCAGCACCGCCACCCCGGCGACCGCGAAGGCGAACGAGACGACGAAGATCGAGCCGTAGCTGCCGGGGACCGCCGCGAGGAGCGCGAAGGCGACCAGTGGGCCGATGGCGGCGCCGAGGGTGTCCAGTGCCCGGTGCACGCCGAAGGCCCGCCCCAGCACGTCCGGTTGCGACGCCGCGGCGATCAGGGCGTCCCGGGGCGCGGTGCGCAGCCCCTTGCCCAACCGGTCGACGGTGACCACCGCGGTTATCGCCGCGAAGCCAGCCGCCGGCAGCATCGCCAGGCGGCTCAGCGCCGAGGCGGCGTACCCGGTCACCGCCACCCACTTCGGTCGCTGCCCGCGGTCGCCGACATACCCCCCGGCGATCCGTACCAGCGCGCTGACGCCCTGGTACACGCCGTCCAGGAAGCCGTACGCGATGGGGCTCAGACCGACCACGGCGGTCAGGTAGAGCGGCAGGACCGACGCCACCATCTCCGACGACACGTCGGTGAGGAGGCTGACCGTGCCGAGCAGCACCACTGTTGCGGAGACGCGGCGCACGGCGAGGCGGGCCCGGCTCGTACCGGCGTCGTCCGGCCGGTCCCGCAGCGTCACGTACACGACATCTCCATCCCCGGCCCACCACCTCCGCACCGCCTGCCGTCCGCCGCCCGGGTCGCACTCGACCTGGGCGGTCAGCCAGCCAGTGCCGCCCTCAGCGCGGCGACGACGGACTCCTGTTGGTCGGCGGTGATCTGCGGGTAGATCGGCAGCGAGAGCAGCTCGGTCGCGATCCGCTCCGCGTGCGGGAACGCACCCTGCGGGTAGCCGAGGCCGGCGAAGGCTCCCGTCCGGTGCACCGGCACGGGGTAGTGGATCCCCGCCCCGACGCCGCTCGCGTTGAGCCGCGCCAGCACCCGGTCCCGGCGGGCCGGGGTGCCGTCGCCGGGGACCCGGAGGCAGTAGATGTGCCAGACGTGCTCGTTGCCCGGCAGGGTCACCGGGCGGACCACGTCGACCGACTCCAGCAGCGCGTCGTACCGGGCGGCGGCGGCCCGGCGCAGCGCGTTCCAGTTGGCCAGCCGGGCCAGCTTGGCCCGGAGCACGACCGCCTGGAGACCGTCCAGCCGGCTGTTCACACCGATGACGTCGTGCACGTACTTCCGCAGGCCGCCGTGGCTGCCGAGGGTGCGGACCATGGTGGCGACGTCGGCGTCGGCGGTCACCACGGCGCCCGCGTCGCCGTAGGCTCCCAGGTTCTTGCCGGGGTAGAAGCTCGTCGCGGCGATGCCGTCGACACCGGCGCCGCGTCCGTGCCGGGTGGCGCCCTGGCACTGCGCGGCGTCCTCGACGACGGCGATGTCGCGCCCGGCCAGGCCGCCCCGGAGCCGCTCCACCGGGGCCAGTTGGCCGTAGAGGTGAACCGGGATGATCGCCCGGGTGGCCGGCGTGATCGCGGCCAGCGCCGCGTCGACGTCGAGCAGGTAGGAGTCGGGATCGCAGTCGACGAGCACCGGCCGCGCGCCGGTCCGGGCGACGGCCTCGGCGGTGGCGATGAAGGTGTTCGTGGGCAGGATCACCTCGGCCCCGGGTCCGACGCCGACGGCGCGCAGCGCCAGTTCGAGCGCGTCGGTGCCGTTGGCGACCCCCACGCAGTGGTCCACCCCGGCGAACGCCGCGTACTCGCGTTCGAAGGCGGCCACCTCGGGGCCGCCGACGAAGGCGGTGTCGGCCAGGACCCGCTTGAAGCCGACGGCGACCTCCTCCGCCACCTCGGCATGCGCAGCCTGCAGGTCCACCAACGGAATCGCGGTCATCGTGGAAGCACTCCCTGCAGAGTTGGCTGACGGACAGGGCGGAGGAATCGGGCCGGATTGCCGGCCCACACCTCATCGGGGGGTACGTCGCTGAGGACGACCGAACCCATGCCGACGAGCGACCTCGCGCCGACGGTGAGCGACTCGCGGATCAGCGCGCCTGCCCCGAGGTAGGCGCCCGGCCCGATCCGCACGGCACCGGAGATCCGCACGCCCGAGGCGATCGTGACGTGGTCGGAGACGACGTCGTCGTGGGTGAGCACGGTCTGCGGCATGATGGCCACGTGCGCGCCGAGGGTGACGTCGGCGGTCAGGACGACCTGCGCCAGCAGCACCGAGCCCGGCCCGACCGTGCAGCCGGCGGGCACCTCGGCCGACGGGTGGACGACTGTCGCGTACCGCGCTGCCGGCAGGCCCAACCGCCGCACCACCTGCTCGCGGACGCCAGGATCGCGGGCGTTGGCGATGCCGACCACCACGGCGGCGTCGGGCAGGTCCGCGATCGCGTCCAGCGGGCCCAGCACCGGCAACCCGGCACGGGTCGCACCGTGCAGGGCCGGGTCGTCGTCGAGGAAGCCACGTAGCCGCCAGGTCGGCGCTGCCGCGTTGATCGCCGCAACGGCGGCCGCCGTCTCCCGGGCTATTCCTCCGGCGCCGACGATCACGAGATCGTTGGTCATCGGCGGGCCAGCGCACGAAGTGTGCCGACGATGTGGTCCTGGTCGTCCTCGGTGAGCGCGTGGTGCAGGGGGAGGACCAGCGAGTCCCGCGTGATCCGCTCGGTCACCGGCAGCGGGGCCGGCTCGACGTCCGCGTACGCCGGCTCCAGGTGCGACGCCATGATGCCGCGCCGGGCGGACACCCCGGCGGCGGCGAGCGCGGCGAGGCTCTCGTCCCGCCCGACGCCGAACTCGTCGGTGAGCAGCACCCAGAAGGTCTGGAAGTTGGTGCGGCCGTGGGCCGGGTCGCGGACCGCGAGCGTGCCGGGCACGTCGGCCAGCAAGGCGTGGTACCGCGCGGCGAGGCGGCGACGCTGCGCCACGATGTCCCCGAGCTTGCCGAGTTGAACCAGGCCGATGGCGGCCTGGACGTCGGTCATCCGGTAGTTGTAGCCCGTCTCCAGGTACGCCTCGAGGATCGGTTGCGCGCTCGCGTGCCGGTCCGCGGCCGACACGTTCATCCCGTGCTCGCGCAGCCGGCGCAGCCGCGCCGCCCAGTCCGCGTTGTCGGTGGTGAGCATTCCGCCCTCGCCGGTGGTGAGGAGCTTTCGCGGGTGAAACGACCACGCCGCGAGCAACGCCCCGGCACCGACCGGAGCACCGTTCACCATCGAGCCCGCCGCGCAGGCCGCGTCCTCGATCAGCGAGACGCCCCAGTGGTCGGCGGCGGTCCGCAGCGCGGACACCTCGGCCGGCACACCGCCCTGGTGCACGGCGATGACGGCCCTGGTGCGTGCGGTGCGCACCGCGTCGAGCGTCGCCACCGTGACGTTGCCGGTGGCGACGTCCACGTCGGCGAAGACCGGCCGCGCGCCGACGTAGCGGACCGCGTTGGCGGTGGCGATGAACGACAACGACGGGACGATCACCTCGTCACCGGGCTCCACCCCGACCGCGACGAGCGCGAGGTGCAGCGCCGTGGTGCAGGAGCTGACGGCGACGCCGTGGGCCGCACCGACGCTGGCGGCGAACGCGGCCTCGAACGCCGCGACCCGAGGGCCCTGGGCAACCCACCCCGAGCGGACGGCGTCCGCCGCGGCCAGTGCCTCCTCCTCGCCGAGCGCGGGGAGCATCACCGGGATGCGACGTGCCGCCTCGACGGTCACCGCGCCTCCTGGGACTCGCCACCGGCGGGCTGCTCCGCGCGCCACCACTCGACCAACCCCTGCAGGCCCTCCCGCAGATCGATCTCCGCCCGGAAGCCGAGTGCCCGCGCGGCGGCGGAGGTGTCGGCGAGTCGCCGGGTGACCCCGTTGACCTTCCGCGCCGGGCCGTACTCCGGGGACAGGTCGCTCTTCATCACCGACAGGAGGGTGCGGGCGAGCTCCTCCAGGCTGGTCTCGACCCCGCTGGCGATGTTGAACACCTCGTCGGTGTGCACCGACTCGGCGGCCAGGATGTTGGCCCGGGCGATGTCGACCACGTCCACGAAGTCCATCGTCTGGGTGCCGTCGCCGAGGATCAGCGGGGGCAGGCCCGCGTCGATGCGCTCCATCCAGCGGATCAGCACCTCGGTGTACAGCCCGTGGACGTCCATCCGCTGGCCGTACACGTTGAAGTACCGCAGGGCCACGTAGTCCAGCCCGTACATCCCGTGGAAGCTGCGCAGCATGGCCTCGTTGAACGCCTTGGCGGCCCCGTAGAAGGTGTCGTTGTTGTACGGGTGGTGCCGCTCGTTGGTGGGGAACTCCTCGGCCAGGCCGTAGACCGACGCCGACGACGAGGCGACCACCTTGCGGACGCCCTCGGCGGCGGCCGCCTCCAGCACGTTGAACGTGCCGTCGACGAGTACCTCGTTGGCCAGCCGGGGCTCCTCGGCGCACTGTGTGATCCGGATGGCGGCGAGGTGGAAGACGAGGTCCTTGCCCCGGGTGACATCGCGGACGAGGTCGACATCGCGGATGTCGCCCTCCACCACGCGCACCCGATCGTCGCGCAGCGCCCACTTGAGGTTCTCCCGCCGGCCGCGCACGAGGTTGTCGAGGACGACGATCTCGCTGGCACCACCTTGCACGAGCAGGTCGACCACGTGCGAGCCGATCGTGCCGGCTCCGCCGGTCACCAGGGCACGCGCATTCTTGACCGAAACCGCAGCACTCATCGTTCGGACTCTCCTTCCAGATCGACCATCACGCCGCCTTTGGTGAGACTGTGCGAGGCTGCCTGCAGGATCTGCAGAACCCGCAGGCCGGATCGGCCGTCGGTGAGCGCGGGCGACCCGGTGCGGATGGCGCGCGCGTACTCCTCGACCATGGTCCGCAGCGCTTCGCGCTCGGTCAGTGCCGGCGCCACCATGTCGCCCGAGCGGTAGGACACCAGCATGTCGTGGCGTTCCTCGGCGCCGAGCTCGTCGGGTGTCGCCACGTCGACGCCGCGATCGAAGATCGCCAGCCGCTGGCTGGGGTTGAGGTCGTCCCAGACCAGGGTGCGCTTGGAGCCGCCGATGATGGCGGTGCGGATCTTGACGGGGGAGAGCCAGTTGACGTGGATGTGCGCGATCGCGCCGCTGTTGAGCGCAAGCGTGAGGTACGCGACGCAACTGCGGCCGGCACCGATGCCGTCGACGCCGTGCGCGGCGACGGCCACCGGCGCGACGCCCGGCGGCAGCACGAAGTCCAGGATGGACAGATCGTGCGGCGCCAGGTCCCAGATCACGTCGATGTCACGTTGGACGAGGCCAAGATTGATGCGAACCGAGTCGAGGTAGTGCAGCTCGCCCAGCTCGCCCGCGTGCAGCAGCTCGCGGATGCGCAGGACGGCCGGGGTGTAGCAGTAGGTGTGGTCGCACATGAGCGTGAGCCCGCGCCGGTCGGCTTCCTCGACGAGTTGGCGTCCCTCGTCGTACGTGGCGGCGAGCGGCTTCTCCACCAGCACGTGTTTGCCGGCGCGCAGCGCGGCCAGTGCCACCGGCAGGTGGGTGCCGGCCGGGGTGGCGATCGCGACGGCCTGTACCGCGTCATCGGCCAGTACCGTGTCGAGGTCGTCGGTGACCTGCACCGTCGAGTAGTCCCCGAGCACCCGGCGGGCCCGTTCGACGTCGAGGTCACACAGCCAGCGAAGACGGAACGCCGTGGATCCCTGGAAGTTGCGAACGAGGTTGGGGCCCCAGTAGCCGGCGCCGATCACGGCGATCCCGATGGGTTTGTCGGAGACGGCAGGTGAAGAAGTCACGGCGATCCGTTTCGTCTACGGCGTTCGTGGGGGGCGACCAAGAGCCGACGTCCGACACAGCGCAGTGTCGGACAAGGATTGGCACCCGTTGACCTGGCCCGCCCCGGGAAGCTACCGGCCGGCGATCGGCGTGGACAGCGCTGTGTCGGATTTCGGCGGGCCACCGCGGGGGAACCGATACCTTCGGCCCAGGCGTATCGGCTGTCGGCGCGTCAATTCGAACCGATGGGTGCGTGACACCGGCCGCCTCAACGGGAGCCGGTAGCCGGCGCGGGTTCCTACAGTGATGGGCACCGAACTCGCGACGAGGAACGAGATGACCGATTCTGTGGAGCCGCACCGGAACGACGTGTTCGTCGCGCCCGGCGCCGATGTCGACGTACGCGCGACGATCCAGCCCGGCACGAAGATCTGGCATCTCGCCCAGGTGCGGGAGGACGCCCGCCTCGGGTCCGACTGCGTGATCGGCCGCGGCGCCTATGTCGGACCGGGCGTACGCCTCGGCGACAACGTGAAGGTCCAGAACTACGGTCTGGTCTACGAGCCCGCCGTGCTGGGCGACGGCGTCTTCGTGGGGCCCGCGGCAGTGCTCACCAACGACGAGTACCCGCGGGCGGTGACGCCGGAGGGCCGGCTCAAGGGCGATGACGACTGGACGGCGATCGGGGTCACCGTGGGGGAGGGCGCGGCGATCGGAGCTCGTGCCGTCTGCGTGGCGCCCGTGACGGTGGGGCGTTGGGCGTTGGTCGCCGCCGGCGCCGTCGTCACCAGGGACGTGCCCGACTTCGCACTCGTGGTCGGCGTCCCGGCCCGCCGGGTGGCCTGGGTGGGCCGTGCGGGCGAGCCGCTGGTCGCCAAGGGCGACGGCCGGTTCGTCTGTCCGCGTACGGGCGGTGAGTACCGGGAGTCGGCTGGCGTGCTGACCGAGGTGTGCGTGCGGGGAGACCGCTGACCTGGGTCGACGACGTCAGCGCCGACCGGGCTGCCCGGCGCGCTGAACTGATCTTGGGAGTCCCGTCGAGCCGGCGGCGTCCACCGGGCGGGACACGGCGGGCAGCGTGTCCGGGCGGTGGCCGGCCGTGACAGACTGATCGCTGTGTTGCGCTGGTTGACTGCAGGTGAATCGCACGGTCCCGCCCTCGTCGCGATGTTGGAGGGGGTGCCGGCCGGTATCGAGGTGACCACCACCGAGATCGCCGACGAGCTGGCCCGTCGGCGGCTGGGCTACGGCCGTGGTGCCCGGATGTCGTTCGAGCGGGACGAGGTCGAGGTGCTCGGCGGCCTGCGGCACGGCGTCACCCTGGGCAGCCCGGTGGCGATCCGGGTCGGCAACTCCGAGTGGCCGAAGTGGCAGACGGTGATGGCCGCCGACCCGGTCGACCCCGACGAGTTGGCCCGGCAGGCCCGCAACGCCCCGCTGACCCGTCCCCGGCCCGGCCATGCCGACCTGGCCGGCATGCAGAAGTACGGCCACACCGACGCCCGGCCGATCCTGGAACGCGCCAGCGCACGCGAGACCGCCGCCCGGGTCGCCGTCGGCACGGTCGCCAAGGCGCTAATCCGTCAGGCGCTCGGCATCGAGATCGTCTCGCACGTCATCGAGCTGGGCCCGGTGGCCGCGAAGCCCGGGCTGCGCCCCACCCCGTCCGACGCCGCCCGGATCGACGCCGACCCGCTGCGCTGCCTCGACCCGGAGGCCAGCGCCCTGATGGTCGCCGAGGTCGACGCCGCGAAGAAGGCCGCCGACACCCTCGGCGGAGTGGTCGAGGTGCTGGCGTACGGGGTGCCGCCGGGGCTGGGCAGCCACGTGCAGTGGGACCGCAAACTCGACGCCCGACTGGCCACCGCGCTGATGTCCATCCAGGCGATCAAGGGCGTGGAGATCGGCGACGGCTGGCAGCAGGCCCGCTCCCGCGGTTCGGAGGCACACGACGAGATCATCGCGTCGGCCACCGGCGTCCGTCGGGTCACCGACCGGGCCGGCGGGCTGGAGGGTGGCATCACCACCGGTGAGCCGTTGCGGGTCCGCGCCGCGATGAAGCCGATCTCCTCGCTGAACCGGGCGCTGGCCACCGTGGACGTCGCCACCGGCGAGCCGGCCACCGCGATCAACCAGCGTTCCGACGTCTGTGCGGTGCCCGCCGCGGCGGTGGTCGCCGAGGCGATGGTGGCGCTGGTGCTCGCCGAGGCGGCCACCGAGAAGTTCGGCGGAGACTCGATCCCCGAGATCCGCCGCAACCTGGCCGGTTACCTCGACGCCCTGGTGATCCGCTGATGGCGCCGGTCGTCGTGCTGGTCGGCGTGCCCGGCTGCGGCAAGACCACCGTCGGGCGGGCGCTCGCCGCCACCCTCGGGGTGGAGTTCCGCGACACCGACATCGACATCGAGCAGATGGCCGGCAAGCCGATCCCGGAGATCTTCATCGACGAGGGTGAGGAGCACTTCCGTACCCTGGAGCGGGCCGCGGTTGCCGCGGCGCTGGCTTCCGGCACGGGCGTGCTCGCCCTCGGTGGCGGCGCGGTGCTGGCCGAGGAGACCCGGGCCGCCCTGATCGGTCACCGGGTGGTGCACCTCTCGGTCGAGTTGCCCGACGCGGTGAAACGCGTCGGGCTCGGTGCCGGCCGACCCCTGCTGGCGATCAATCCGCGGGCCACTCTGAAGCACCTGATGGACCAGCGTCGACCGCTCTACAACGAGGTCGCCACCGAGACGGTGACCACCGACGGCCGGACCCCGGCAGCGGTAGTCGCCGAGCTAACCGCCCTGCTACCCCGCTGACACCACCTGCCGCGCCGATCTGTGAGTGGG
>NZ_PYBV01000068.1 GCF_003205615.1 Micromonospora arborensis
TCCGCTACCGCCGGCCGTACAGCACCGAGTGGGAGGACCTCGACCTCGACACGGCCATGCACATGATCGCCGATCGGGTCCTGGCCGCCCGGGACGAGACCTGGGAAGACGCCGACGACGAGGGCCGGCCGCTCAACCGGACGCTGGGTTTCTCCAGCCTGGGCGGGGCGACGCTGGACAACGAGGAGAACTACCTCATCAAGAAGTTGTTCACCGCGATGGGGGCGCTCCAGATCGAGAACCAGGCCCGTATTTGACACTCCGCCACCGTCCCCGGTCTGGGGACCAGCTTCGGTCGTGGCGGCGCCACCCAGTTCCAACAGGACCTGTCGAACTCGGACGTGATCGTCATCCAGGGTTCCAACATGGCCGAAGCACACCCGGTGGGCTTCCAGTGGGTCATGGAGGCCAAGCGTCGCGGCGCGAAGGTCTTCCACGTCGACCCGCGGTTCACCCGGACCAGCGCCCTCGCGGACTCGTACCTGCCGATCCGGGCGGGCACCGACATCGCGCTGCTCGGCGGAGTGATCCGCTACATCCTCGACAACGAGTTGGACTTCCGGGAGTACGTGATCTCCTACACCAACGCGGCGACGATCGTGACCGACGAGTACGTCGACACCGAGGATCTGCACGGACTCTTCTCCGGCTTCAGCGAGGAGAGCGCAACCTATGACCAGGCGAGCTGGCGCTACCAGGGCCACCGGCAGAACCAGACGACCCGCGACAGCGAGACCCAGCGGGAGACCGCGGCCGGGCTGGAGAACGAGTCGCACGGCGCCCCGGTCGGCGGCGAGACCGAACGGGACGAGACGTTGCAGCACCCGCGCTGCGTCTACCAGATCCTCAAGCGGCACTTCTCCCGCTACACGCCCGAGATGGTGGAACGGGTCTGCGGGATCCCGCAGGAGAAGTTCCTCGAGTTGGCGCAGGCCTGGACGGAGAACTCCGGCCGGGAACGCACCGGCATGCTCGTCTACTCGGTGGGCTGGACGCAGCACAGCGTCGGTGTGCAGTACATCCGCACCGGGGCGATCATCCAGTTGTTGCTGGGCAACATGGGCCGCCCGGGCGGCGGGGTCATGGCGCTGCGCGGGCACGCCAGCATCCAGGGGTCCACGGACATTCCGACGCTGTTCAACCTGCTGCCCGGCTACCTGCCGATGCCGCACCACGCCGACCACCCGAGCTTCGACGACTGGGTGGACAGCATCCGGCACCCCGGGCAGAAGGGCTTCTGGGGCAACGCCCGCACCTACGGCGTCAACCTGCTCAAGGCGTACTGGGGCGACGCCGCCACCGCCGAGAACGACTACTGCTACGGCTACATGCCTCGAATGACCGGTGATCACGGCACCTACCAGCAGGTGCTCGACATGATCGACGGGAAGATCAAGGGGTACTTCCTGCTGGGCCAGAACCCGGCGGTCGGGTCGGCGCACGGTCGGGCGCAACGGCTCGGCATGGCCAACCTCGACTGGCTGGTCGTCCGGGACCTGTTCGAGATCGAGAGCGCCACGTTCTGGAAGAACGCGCCGGAGATCGAGACCGGCGAGATCGTGACGCGGGAGTGTCGTACCGAGGTGTTCTTCCTGCCCGCCGCCTCGCACGTGGAGAAGGAGGGCACGTTCACCCAGACGCAGCGTCTGTTGCAGTGGCGGGAGAAGGCCGTCGAGCCGCCGGGCGACGCCCGCTCCGAGCTGTGGTTCTTCTACCACCTCGGGCGCATCGTCCGGGAACGGTTGGCGGCGTCGACGAAACCCCGCGACCGGGCGCTGCTCGACCTGACCTGGGGCTACCCCACGCACGGTCCGCACGCGGAGCCGAGCGCCGAGTCGGTGCTGCTGGAGATCAACGGGTACGACGTGGCGACCGGCCGCCCACTGTCCTCGTTCACCGAGATGAAGGACGACGGCTCCACCGTCGGCGGCTGCTGGATCTACACCGGGGTATACGCGGACGGCGTGAACCAGGCCGCCCGTCGCAAACCCGGCGCGGAGCAGTCCCTGACGGCTCTGGAGTGGGGCTGGGCCTGGCCGGCGAACCGGCGCATCCTCTACAACCGTGCCTCCGCCGACCCGGATGGCAACCCGTGGAGTGAGCGTAAGAAGTACGTCTGGTGGGATGCCGAGAAGGCCGAGTGGACCGGCTACGACGTGCCGGACTTCGAGAAGAAGAAGGCACCGTCCTACCGGCCCGCTCGCCACGCCTCGGGCGTGGAGGGCATCGCCGGCGACGACCCGTTCATCCAGCAGGGCGACGGCAAGGGCTGGCTGTACGCGCCCACCGGTGTGCTCGACGGGCCGCTGCCCACCCACTACGAGCCGGTCGAGTCACCGGTGCGCAACCCGCTCTACCGGCAGCAGGCCAACCCGACCCGCAAGGTCTACATCCACCCGATCAACACGCTCAACCCGAGCCCACCGCAGCAGCACAGCGAGGTCTTCCCGTACGTGTTCACGGTCAGCCGGCTCACCGAGCACCACACCGCCGGTGGGATGAGCCGTACCGTCTCGCCCCTCGCCGAGCTGCAACCGGAGATGTTCGTCGAGGTGTCGCCGGAGTTGGCGGTCGAACGCGGCCTCGACCACCTGGGCTGGGCGCACCTGGTCACCGCCCGGGCGGCCATCGAGGCGAAGGTGTTGGTGACCGACCGGCTCACTCCGCTGCGGGTCGACGACCGGATCATCCACCAGGTCTGGTTGCCCTACCACTTCGGGTTCGAGGGCCTGGTGACCGGCGATGCGGCCAACGACCTGTTCGGGATCACCCTCGACCCGAACGTGCTGATCCAGGAGAGCAAGGTCGGCACCTGCGACATCCGACCCGGCCGACGCCCGAGAGGACCGGAGCTGTTGGAACTCGTTGTCGACTACCGGCGCAGGTCGGGAGACCTGAGCCACCGCTACCCACCGCAGGTCACGACTGACGTCGCCGACAGCAGCAGCGACCGGGAGGCCTGACCAATGCCCCATGCCAACGCCCTCTACGGGCCGCTCGACCCGGCGCCCGACGCCGGTTACGAGGACGCCCCGCCGCGGATGGGGTTCTTCACCGACACCAGCGTCTGCATCGGCTGCAAAGCCTGCGAGGTCGCCTGCAAGGAGTGGAACGGCGTCCCGCAGAGCGGGCTCGACCTGCTGGGCATGTCGTACGACAACACCGGGGCGTTGACCGCGAACTCGTGGCGACACGTCGCCTTCGTGGAACAGCCGCGCAGGGCCGGTCGGGCGACCCCGGCGTTCGAGCAGGAACCGGCCGGGCCGGCGATCAGCCCGGAGACCGCGGCGCTCGGCGCGCTGACCAGCGCCGACACCGGGACGGACCCGGGTCTTCCGACCGGCTCACCGGGCGCGGCGGCCCGGATGTCGGGTGGGCCGGAGTTTCTGGGGATGCCGGGCGCGCAGCCGCCGGGGCGGGGGAGCGGCGCGGAGGATCGCACGGACTTCCGCTGGCTGATGATGTCGGACGTGTGCAAGCACTGCACGCATGCGGCCTGCCTGGACGTGTGTCCGACGGGTTCGTTGTTCCGGACGGAGTTCGGGACGGTGGTGGTGCAGGAGGACATCTGCAACGGGTGCGGTTACTGCATCTCCGCCTGCCCGTACGGGGTGATCGACCAACGCAAGGACGATGGCCGGGCGTGGAAGTGCACCCTCTGCTACGACCGGTTGGGTGCGGGGCAGACGCCGGCGTGTGCGCAGGCGTGCCCCACCGAGTCGATTCAGTACGGGCCCCTAGAGGAGTTGCGGGAGCGGGCGGCGGCGCGGGTGGCGACGTTGCACGAGCGGGGTGTTCCCGAGGCGCGCCTGTACGGTCACGACCCGAACGACGGGGTCGGCGGCGACGGCGCGTTCTTCCTGCTGCTGGACGAGCCCGAGGTGTACGGGCTGCCACCCGACCCGGTCGTGACCACCCGCGACCTGACGGCCATGTGGAAACGCGCCGGCCTCGCCGCGCTGGCCATGACCGCAGCCACGGTGTTCGCGTTCCTGGGCAGGCGGCCATGACCGACATGCCACCGAACGAGCCGGTCGGTGCCCGGTTCCGCGACTTCCAGGCCCGCATCGATCAGCCCGACGGGCAGCGCCGCCGAGGCCGGGGTCACGACGGCGAGCAACTCGCCGTGCCGGCGGCCGACTTCACCTCCTACTACGGCCGTCCCGTCCTGAAGCCGCCGGTGTGGAAGCACGACATCGCCGGTTACCTGTTCACCGGGGGCCTGGCCGCCGGAGGCGCGCTGATCGGCGCGGGCGCGCAACTGACCGGGCGGCCCGGCCTGCGGCAGGTGGGGCGCTGGACGGCCCTCGGCGGTGTCACCGCCAGCGCGTACCTGCTGGTGCACGACCTCGGGCGGCCGGGCCGGTTCCACCACATGCTCCGGATCGCCAAGCTGACCTCGCCGATGTCGGTCGGCACCTGGATCCTCACCGTCTTCGGGCCACTCGCCGGTGTCGCCGCGGTCGCCGAGATCGCGCCGCGACTCCCGCAGCACGGGGTGCTCGGCCTCGCCCGCCGACTGGCGCCGCCGGTCGGTGACGTCGCCGCTCTGGCCGCCGCGGCCACCGCCCCGGCGCTGGCCACCTACACCGGGGTGCTGCTCGCCGACACCGCCGTACCGTCGTGGCACGACGCGTACCCCGCACTGCCGTTCGTCTTCGCCGGCAGCGCCCTCGCCGCCGCGTCCGGGGTCGGACTGATCGCGGCGCCCGCGGCGGAGACCGCGCCGCTGCGGCGACTCGCTCTCGCCGCCACGGCCATCGAGATGGTCAGCGGCCGACGGCTGGAGCGGATGGGCCTGACCGGTGAGCCCTACGAGCATGGGCGCGCTGGCCGACTGGTCCGGGCGGGCCGTGTGCTGCTTGGCGTGGGCGCCGTTGCCGCGCTGTTCAGCCGACGGAACCGGCTCCTGTCGGCGTTCTCCGGCGCTGCTCTCGTCGCGTCGTCCGTCGCCACCCGGTTCGGGGTCTTCGAGGCGGGCGTGGCGTCGGCGCGCGATCCGAAGTACACGGTTGTGCCGCAACGGGAGCGGCGTGACCGCAGGGAGGGCCGGTCGCCGGCGGAGAAGGGGACGTAGCTCGACCAGCAGGCGCCAGCCAATGAGCCAGCAGACGGGGGACTCAGCTCATGGCACACACCGCAACTGTTCCGGGAAGATCCGCGCCGACGCGGGGCCGCTGGGGCCTCGTCGTCGCCGCCGTGCTCGTGCAACTCGCGCTCGGCGCGGTGTACGCGTGGAGCGTGTTCAACAAGCCGTTGCAGGATGAGTTCGGCTGGGCCAAGTGGGAGGCGGTGCTGCCGTTCGAGGTGGCCATCGGCACGATCTTCATCGGCAGCCTGATCGGCGGCCGGATCCAGGACCGGCGTGGACCACGACCGGTCGCGCTCGGCGGTGGCGTGCTCTACGCGGTCGGCAACATGCTGGCCTCGCTCACGTCGTCGAAGGACGATCTCTGGCTGCTGGTGCTCACGTACGGCGTGCTCGGGGGCATCGGCCTGGGAGCCGCCTACATCACGCCGATCGCGATGCTCGCCAAGTGGTTCCCGGACCGGCGTGGCCTGATCACCGGGATCGCGGTCGCCGGCTTCGGCTTCGGCGCGGTGATCGTCGCGCCGGTGGCGAAGGGCCTGCTCAACGGCACCGACGACCCCACCAGCGTGTTCTTTCCGCTGGGCCTCGCGTACCTGATCGCGATCCTGCTCGGGGCGTCGTTCTTCCGTAACCCACCGGCGGGCTACCAGGTGCCCGGGTTCACCCCGAAGACCGCCGGTCGGGCCCTCGCCGGCACCCGGGTCTACACCCTGCGCGAGGCGTTGCGCACCCGGCAGTGGTACCTGCTCACCGCCATCCTCACGCTCAACGTCGCCTGCGGCATCGCGTTCATCTCCCAGGCGTCGGATGCCACCCAGGTCATCGCCGGGGCGAGCGCGGCGACAGCGGCGACCCTGGTCGGCATCCTCGGCCTGTTCAACGGCGCCGGACGGGTGGCCTGGGCGTGGTTGTCCGACCGCACCGGGCGGATGGCGGCGTTCATCGGGATGCTGCTGCTCCAGGCGATCTGCTTCTTCATCCTGCCGCACGCCGCGTCGTTCGCGCTCTTCGCAGTCCTCGCCGCGCTGATCTACCTCGCGTACGGCGGCGGCTTCGGCACGATGCCCGCCACCGCGGCCGACTACTTCGGCACCCCCAACGGCGGTGCCATCTACGGTGCGATGATCGTGGCCTGGAGCATCGGCGGCGTGGTCGGTCCGCTGGTCACGTCACTGCTCTACGAGGCGAGCGGCAACAGCTACACGCTGCCGTTCACGGTCATCGCGATCGTCGCCCTCGTCGCCCTGATCCTGCCGCCGATCACCAAGATGCCGTCCGAGCCGGGACGGCCCCAGTCGCAGGGCGGTGGCACCGGCCGCTGAACCGTCCGACCGAAGTGGCGTGGGGTGTGGCCGGGACCCGGCCGCACCCCACGCCGTCGACCGGACCTACTCGCGGGAGAACCCTCCCTTGGGCGCGATGATTTCGAGGTTCGTGCCGTCGGGGTCGTTGAAGTACGCGACCTCGGTGCCGACGGCGTCCGGCGGGTTCACCTCGCCGGCCGCGAAGGTGTACGGCTGTCCGAGGAACTCGAAGCCGGCCTCGCGCATCCGGTCGAAGACCGAGCGCACGTCGTCCACCTGGAAGCACAGGTGCATCGAGCCGGGCCGGTTGGCGGCCACCTGGGCGACGTCACCGACCGGCTCCTGGAACTGGATCAGGTCGATCCCGAGGTTGTCGAGGTTGAAGGTGGCGTAGCGCAGCTTCGTCGTCGGCAGGCCCTGCGACTGCGCGAACCCGGCGCCGTGCATGCTCTCGTCGCGGACGACCGGTTCCGTGCCGAGCAGGGCCTGATAGAACGCGACCGAGCGGTCGAGGTCACTCACCGCGATCCCGACGTGCGCGGCAGCCTTGAGGCCGATGGACACGGTCGAGGGGTTGGGGAATGCCATCCTGACTCTCCTTACCAGCGTTCTTCGTCGCCTTGTTCCCTTGCTGAACTTCACGTCCTACCCCGGGCGTGATCAGTTCATGCGACGAAGCTGTCAGGCTCGTTCGACCCGCGCCTGCTGGTGATCGGTCATCCGGAGCCCGACACCTCGAACGACGTCGATGGTGGCCCCGGTGCCGAGGTCGTGCAGCTTGCGGCGCAGCCGCTTCACCAACGACTGCACGTCCGCCTTGCGTTCGCGTCCCTCGTCACCCCAGACCGACCGGTGCAACTCCGCGTAGGTCCAGACGCGGACCGGTTCGGAAATCAGGCAGGTCAGCAGGTCGTGTTCCAGTCGGGTGAGGTCGATCTCGCGGCTTCCGCAGCGCGCGCTGGACCGGGCTGAGTCGATCACCAGGGTGGCGGCGGGCGGCGGCTCGGACGGGGTGGCGGCCACCTGCTGCGGTGCCGCGATCAGTCGGCGCAGCTCGTCGAGATCGGCGACCAGCAGCAGTGGTGCGATGCCGTCGAGGCGCTCGGCGAGCCGGATGCGCTCGGCCGGCGACGGGGTCACCGCGATCAGCAGCGGGAACGGCTCGTCGGCCGGAACACCACTGTCCACCGTTGCCTCGTCGTCCTCGGCCACTCCACCGCCCGGGATCGATGGGCATCCCTGCCCAGCTCTCGTCATGGTCCTGACAATGATTGGCAAGCGCGCCGCCAGCATGGCAACTCTTAGCGACAAGATGCTCACGGCAAGTTCTTGATCGTCCGTTCTTCTCGATCATAGTGTCCAGTCGGGCAACCGGCGTGACCCGCGCGGTGCATGGGGAGGCATGGAGGGTTCGATCGCTCGGTACGCCGAGTCGAATCTCCCGCACTCTCACCATGGCCCATCTACACCCCTGGGTCGTTCTGAGGGAGGCAGCACCACATGTTCAGACGTCCACAATGGCGGCGCGCAGCCAGATCACTGGTGAGCGCCGGGGCGGCGACGATCCTCGCCGCGACATGCTTGGCCACCATCAGCTCCGGCGCGCAGGCCGCGCCGGGTGGCGCAATGGGGGCGGGCACCCCGGTGGGGGACAAGATCCGACCGGAGCTCGCCAAGCAGCTCCAGGCCAAGAGTGAAGGGGACTTCTGGATCCGGTTCAAGGACCGGGCGGACCTGAGCAAGGCCAGCGCCATCAAGGACTGGTCGAAGCGCGGTACGGCGGTCGCGGACGCTCTGCGCAAGACCGCCGCGGCGAGCCAGGGCAAGATCAAGGCCGAGCTCGACGGCTCGGGCGCGAAGTACCAGACCTTCTGGGCCACCAACGCGATCAGGGTGAGCAGCGGTTCGCTGGCGATGGCGCAGAAGTTCGCCGGGCACGCCGAGGTCGAAGGCCTCTACGCCCCGGTTGCCTACAAGGTGCCCGAGACGACCAAGGGCACCGACGAGAAGACCGTGAACTCCCTCGAGTGGGGCATTGCCAACATCAACGCCGACGACGTCTGGTCGCAGTACGGCGTCAAGGGCGAGGGCATCACCATCGCGAACATCGACACCGGGGTCCAGTTCGACCACCCGGCGCTGGTGAACTCCTACCGCGGCAACAACGGCGACGGGACGTTCGACCACAACTACAACTGGTACAACGCCGCCGGCACCTGCGCGGACGCGCCCTGTGACAACAATGGCCACGGTACGCACACGATGGGCACCATGGCCGGCTCCGACGGCGCGAACCAGATCGGTGTCGCCCCGGGGGTCAAGTGGATCGCGGCGAACGGCTGCTGCCCCAGCGACGCGGCTCTGATCGAGTCGGGTCAGTGGATGCTCGAGCCGCTGGACCTCAACGGCCAGAACGCGGACGCGAGCAAGCGACCGAACATCATCAACAACTCGTGGGGCAGCCAGGACCCGTCCAACGAGCCCTTCATGGAGGACGTGACGCTGGCCTGGGCCGCGTCCGGAATCTTCGGGGCCTGGTCCAACGGCAACAGCGGGCCGGCATGCCAGACCAGTGGCTCGCCGGGCAGCCTCGCCAGCAACTACTCGACCGGCGCGTACGACATCAACAACAACGTCGCCGGCTTCTCCAGCCGGGGTGCCGGACAGAACGGCGAGATCAAGCCCAACATCTCCGCGCCGGGTGTGAACGTCCGGTCGAGCATTCCGGGCAACGCCTACGGCAGCATCAGCGGCACCTCGATGGCGGCACCGCACCTCGCGGGCGCGATCGCACTGCTGTACTCCGCGGCTCCGTCGCTGGTCGGTGACATCGACGCGACCCGTGCGCTGCTCAACGGCGCCGCGGTCGACAAGGCCGACGACCAGTGTGGTGGGACCGCGGCCGACAACAACGTCTACGGCGAAGGCCTGCTGGACGCCCTCGCACTGCTCAACGCCGCCCCGACCGGCGACATCGGCACCCTGGCCGGCACGGTCACCGACGCGTCCACCGGTGCCCCGATCGCCGGCGCGACCCTGACGCTCACCGGCCCGGCCGCGCGTGAGCTGACCACCGGTGCCGACGGCAAGTACTCGACCCAGCTCCCCACCGGTGACTACCAGGTCGCCGTTGCGGCGTTCGGTTACGGCAGCACCACGAAGGCGGCGACGGTCGCCAAGGCCGCGACCACGACGCTCAACGTCGCGTTGGCGCCGGTGCCGAGTGTCAACGTCACCGGAGCGGTCACCGATGGCTCCGGCCACGGGTGGCCGTTGTACGCGAAGGTGACCGTGACCGGCGTGTCCGGCGTCTACGACTACACCACGCCGACGAACGGCCGCTACAGCATCAAGCTGCCGGCCGGGCAGACCTACACCCTGAAGTACGAGTCGCAGTACCCCGGCTACCAGACCGTCACCAAGGAGGTCGTGGTCGGCTCGGGCAACGCCACCGCCAACGTCGCCGTGCCGGTGGACACCAACAACTGCACCACGGCGCCCGGCTACACGTCCGGCTCCGACGGTGAGTACGAGACCTTCGACGGCACGACCACGCCGGCCGGCTGGACCGTCGTGGACAACGCGGGCAGCGGTCAGGTCTGGAAGTTCACCGACGACGGCAACCGGGGCAACCTGACCGGTGCCAGCGGCAACTTCGCGATGATCGACAGCGACGACTACGGGGCGGGCAAGAGCCAGGACACCTCCCTGGTCAGCCCGGTGGTCAACCTGACCGGCGTCGCGACCCCGGTCATCCGGTTCAACCAGGACTTCAACCAGCTCAATGCCGACACCGCCGACGTCGATCTGAGCATCGACGGTGGTGCCACCTGGGCCAACGTGCTCCGCCAGGAGACGGACGTCCGGGGTCCGAAGGTGACCGAGATCCCGATCCCGCAGGCGGCCGGTCAGGCGCAGGTGCAGGTCCGGTTCCACTACTACGACGCCTCGTACGAGTGGTGGTGGGAGGTCGACAGCGTCCTGATCGGCAGCCAGGTCACCTGCGTGCCGGTCGACGGCGGTCTGGTCGTCGGCAACGTCCGCGACAAGAACGACAACAGCTACGTCAACGGTGCGACGGTCACCAGCAAGGACCGGCCCGCCGAGAAGGCCGTCACCGTGGCGACCCCCGACGACGCGGCGCTGGCCGACGGCTTCTACTGGCTCTACTCGACGCTGACCGGTACGCACCCGTTCACAGCGACCGCCGGCAACTACGTCAGCCAGACCAAGCAGGTCGACGTCGATGCCGACTGGGCGACCGCCGCGAACTTCCAGCTCGCGGCTGGTCAACTGTCGGTGACGCCGACGCAGCTGAGCGCGAACCTGCAGATGCCCAGCGGCAAGGCCAGCAAGACGTTCACGGTGACCAACACCGGCGGCGCGCCGGTCGAGGTCAAGTTCGGTGAGCGTGACAACGGGTTCGAAATCCTCCGGGCCGATGGTTCGAAGGTCACCAGGCAGCAGGTGCTCGGGGCCAGCGGCGCGCCGGAGCAGCGGCTCAACGTCCCGACGTCGTTCGCCGCCAAGGCATCCGGCAAGGCAGCCAAGGCCGCGACTGCCGCGGTCGGCCCGCAGGCGGCGCCGTGGACCAACATCGCCAACTACCCGTCCGCCATCATGGACAACCGGGTGGTGAACCTGGACGGCAAGGTGTACTCGATCGGTGGTGGCGACGGTTTCGCCTCCAGCACCAAGAACTACGCCTACGACCCGGCCGCGCAGAGCTGGACGGCGATCGCCGACCTGCCCGGCGCCCGTAACGCCGTGACGGCGGGCGTCGTGGATGGGAAGATCATCGTTTCCGGTGGCTGGGCCGACGCCGGCCCGGACTCGGCAACCTGGTCGTACGACCCGGGAGCCAACACCTGGACCGAGCTGGCCGACAACCCCGCACCGCGGGCTGCGGCCGGTCAGGCCGTCGTCGACGGAAAGCTGTACGCCATCGGTGGCTGCACCACGGCCGGTTGTACGCCGATGTCGAACAGCGTCGTTCGGTACGACCCGGCCAGTAACACCTGGGAGACGCTGGCCAACTACCCGAAGTCGGTGGCCTTCGCCTCCTGCGGCGGGATCGACGGCATGGTCTACTGCACCGGCGGCAACGACGGTGCCGCCGCGCAGAAGTCCAGCTACGCGTTCGATCCAGGTGCCAACACCTGGACCGCCATCGCCGACGCGCCGGTCGACAACTGGGCCAGCTCGTTCGCTGTCGCCAGCGGCAAGCTCCTCGTCGTCGGTGGTTCCCAGGGTGGGGCCATCAGCAACGCCGGCTTCGCCTTCGACCCGGCCACCGGTTCGTGGTCCAACCTGCCAAACTCCAACTCGGCGCGTTACCGCGGCGGGGCGGCGTGCGGCTTCTACAAGATCGGCGGCTCGTCCGGCAGCTTCAGCGCGGCTCCCGAGAGCGAGGTGCTCCCCGGCTTCGAGGGTTGCGCCGAGTCGGCGGCCGACGTCAGCTGGATGACCATCGACAAGTCGGCGGCCACCCTCGCACCAGGTGCGAAGGTCACGGTCACCGTCGGAATGACGGCGAACGTGGACCAGCCGGGCACCTACTCGGGCTCGGTTGGTATCTCGGAGAACACGCCGTACTCGGTGGCACCGGTCGCGGTGACCATGACCGCGAACCCCCCGAAGACCTGGGGCAAGCTCATGGGTACGGTCACCGGCACCAGTTGCCAGGGTGCGACCTCGCCGCTCACCGGCGCGATCGTCCAGGTTGACTCGTGGGCGTCGTCGTGGACCTTCGCCACCGACGCCGAGGGCGAGTACGCCTACTGGATGGACCGCCGCAACAACCCGCTCACGATGATCGTCGCCAAGGACGGGTGGAAGCCCCAGACCCGTCAGGCGAAGATCGCCACCGACACCCCCACGGTGGAGAATTTCGGGTTGGCGCCGATCCGGTGCTGACGCCTGAGCGGTAGCGAAAAAGTCCGGCCCGCCTGGTCCCAGACCAGGCGGGCCGGATCGTGTCCGGTGGGTCAGACCGGGGCGAGCCGGAAGCCCACCCCGCGTACCGAGTGGATCGTCGCCGCGGCGTTCAGCCTGGCCAGCTTGCCGCGCACCCGGCGGATCACCGAGTGCATGTCGGAGCCGCGGCCGAGGTGCCGGTTGCCCCAGACCTCAAGGTGCAGACGTTCGTAGGTCCAGACCTGCCCGGGCGCGTGCACCAGGCAGAGTAGGACGTCGTGTTCCAACCGGGTCAGGTCGATCTCCTGGTCGCGCCACCGCAGCACCCGACGGTCGGAGTCGACCGCCAGGTCGGGTGGCGGCGGCTGCGCGATCGGCGTGGCCTCGGCGACCATGGCCCTGGTCGGGGGAGTGGTGGCAGGAGGCGCCTCGACCACCCCGAGGAACACTCGTGCCTGGTCGACGTTCGAGACGATCAGGAAGGCGTCGCTCCCGCCGAGCAGTCGGGCCAGATGTCGGCGTTCGGCTGGCGACGACGCGATGCCGATGACCACGCTGGCGACTGGAATACCCTGCATTTTCCGACCCCTTCCGGTTCCCCACGTCTCTCCGGATGGATTTCTCGCACCGTCGATGAGAAACATCGATCGGGGTCCTGACCCTAGTGGCGGTTGATCTCGGCTGGGTAAAACATGGTTGCATGGGAGCACATGAATTTATTCATGCCGCGGATCATCCGACCGGTGTCCGGTTTTCCGAAAGCAGTTGTGACAGAACCAAGACAATCCGAGCACGGTGTACGGACCTGTCGGGGCGAGCATGGTCACCATGTCCATCGGATCGTCGTACCCGGTCGGGCGGTCGACGCCCGGCCCGCAGCCGGCGCGACCGCTGCCACACCCCCGCGCGGTGGCGCCGCTGGGCCTTCGGCTGCTCGCGGCGTCGCTGTGCTGTCTGCTCGCCCTGACGCTGACCGCCGTGGTCTTCGTGCGGACCTACCCCGGTCAGTGGCTCGACGGCGCGCTCCTGCCGCGCGCCGAGCGGGGCGGAGGGTACGAGCAGCAGACCGTCCTGGTGGGTCCGGCCAAGACCGTGCTGGCCGGCTTCGGCAGCCCGACGCTCCTCGCCGCCCTGCTTGGCGCGGTGCTGCTGGTGGGTGTGCTCCGCCGACGGCTGGTGGCGGGTGTCGTCGGCGTCGGCATGGTCCTCTGCGCGGTGGTGGTGGCCGGCGCGGCGAAGTCGGCGCTGCCCCGCCCGGATCTCCAGATCGAGAGTTCGACCACCCACAACAGTTTCCCCAGCGGCCACGTCGCGGCGGCGACGGCGCTGCTGCTGGCGTTCATGCTCGTCCTGCCCGGGTGGGCCCGGCGTTGGCTGGCGGTGCCGGGCGCGGCGGGTGTCACGGTGATCGCCGCGGCCACGATGATCGCGGGCTGGCACCGGTTCAGTGACGCGCTCGGCGGCGTACTGCTGGGGGTGGCGTTGTTCTGCCTTGCCGCGGCCGCGCTGGCGGGCTGGCGGGGCGACCGGGACGCCGACGGCGGGCCGGACGGCGGCAGCCTGTGGCGCGGGCTGGCCGAGGCGGCGGTCGGCCTGGTGGTGCTGGTCTGGGCACTCGTGGTGGTCGTGCCCGGTCTGGCCGCGTCGGTGCAGCGCGGGGCGCTCGTCGCCATCGTGGCGGCGGGCGCGATGACGATGTTCCTGGTGGGCTCGGTGGTGTTCCTGGTGCGTTCGGCCGATTTCGCGGTCGCGCCCTCCGGGCGAGGCACCAGGCACTGGCCGCCGTCGGCCGAGCCCCAAAAGATCTCATGATGGGATACTTGACGACATGTCCCAGGTCCTGCTGATCGAAGACCACCAGACGGTGCGCGACGGGCTGCAGTTGGCGCTCACCCGACAGGGCCACACGGTGCATGCGGTGGAGACGGGTGAGCAGGGGTTGGAGTGGCTGCGCACCACGGCGTCCGATGTCGTGGTCCTCGACCTCATGCTGCCCGGGATGGACGGGTTCGAGGTCTGCCGCCGAATTCGGCAGCTCGGCGACCTGCCGATCATCATGCTCACCGCCCGCAACGACGACATGGACGTGGTGGCGGGCCTGGAGGCCGGCGCCGACGACTACGTGGTCAAGCCCGTACAGGCCCGGGTGCTCGAGGCGCGCATCCGGGCGGTGCTCCGACGGACCGCTGGCGAGTCGCGGCGTACCGGTGGTGAACGGGCCGGCCTGGAACAGCACGGCGCGTTGGCCATCGACCGGGCCGCGCTGGTGGTCAGCAAGGACGGGACTCCGGTGAGTCTCGCCCCGACGGAGCTGCGCCTGCTCCTGGAGCTCTCGCACACGCCAGGCCAGGTGCTCAGCCGTCAGCAACTGCTGGAAGCCGTGTGGGAGCACGGTTACCTCGGCGACTCGCGACTCGTGGACGCGTGCGTCCAGCGGCTGCGCGCCAAGATCGAGGCCGATTCCTCGGCGCCGGTCTTCATCCAGACCGTGCGTGGTTTCGGATACCGGTTCGGGCCGCTGTGACACCGTGGCGCTGGGCCGGCGCCCGGGTCCTGGGCCTGCGGGTCCGGCTGCTCCTGACCTTCGCGTTGCTGGGGGTGACGACCACGGCGGCCGTGGCCAGCGGCAGCTACATCCAGGCCCGGACCGTCATCCTGCAGCAGGCCCAGGACGCCGCGGTCGCGTCGCTCACCGACCAACTCACGAAGGTCTACCCGATCGCCCAGCTCCCGCCGACCCAGGGCGAGCTCGACAATCTGGCCCAACGCCTCTCCGACCGGGAAGGCTTCGCGGTGGTCATCTACCGGGACCTGCGGGCGCAGGGCTCCGACTCGCCCGAGCTGCTCACCCCCGAGCTGCGCCAGAACGTCGGCGACGGCCGGATCGCCTGGCAACGTGTCTCATTCGAGGGCGAACCCGTTCTGCTCATCGGCACCCAGCTGAAGTTCGCGCGGCCCGACGGCACGTCCCGGTCGTCCGGGCTGGAGGTCTACTCGGTGCGCAGCCTGGTGGCCGAGCAGCAGAGCATCGACCGGCTCGCCAGCCTGGCGTGGCTGACCGGCGGGCTGTCGTTGCTCCTCGCCGTCCTGTTGGCCCTGCTGGCGGCCCGTGGTGTGCTGCGACCCGTCCGGGACCTGGGCCGGGCGGCACGCCGCCTCGGCGAGGGCGACCTGAGCACCCGGCTGACGGTTCGGGGCGCCGACGAGTTGGCCGATGTGGCGCGGACCTTCAACGACACCGCGGGGACGCTGGAACGACAGGTCGGTGAGCTGCGGCGGATGGAGTCCGACGCCCGACGCTTCGTGGCCGACGTCTCGCACGAGCTCCGTACGCCGTTGGCGGCGATGACGGCGGTCACCGACGTGCTCGACGAGGAGGCGGGCCACCTGGCCGGGGATGCGGGCCGAGCCGCCCGCCTGGTCAGCCAGGAGACGCAGAACCTCACCCAGCTGGTCAACGACCTCATCGAGGTCAGCAGGTTCGACTCCGGCACCGCGCGGCTGGCCCTGGATGACGTGGACGTGGCCGCGGCGGTGACCGCGACCCTGCGGATCCGGGGTTGGCTCGATCGGGTACGAACGGAGCTGCCACCCGGAGTCGTGGCCCGGCTCGACCCCCGTCGGTTGGACGTCATCGTCGCCAACCTGGTCGGCAACGCCTTCCGGCACGGCGCGGAGCCGGTGTCCGTGCGCCTGAGCGCCGACCCGGACTGGGTCACCATCGAGGTCAGCGACCAGGGGCCGGGACTGGACCCGGAGGTGCTGCCGCACGTCTTCGACCGCTTCTACAAGGCCGACACCGCGCGAACCCGCTCCGAGGGCAGTGGTTTCGGCCTCGCCATCGCCTGGGAGAACGCGCGCCTGCACCGCCATGGCGATCGACGGGGGAGCCTCGTCGCGGGCCACCGCCCCGGTGGTGGCGCGGTGTTCACCCTCCGCCTGCCCCGGGACCCGGCGGACGCCGGAGGTGACCGGTGACCGGCCGACGGACGGGCCGCGCGCTGCTCGCCGGTGGGCTGCTCCTCACGCTGCTCGTGGCCGGTTGTGGGGTACGGCCCAGCCGCGTCATCACCGGTCGCTCTGCGGTCAGTGGCCCGTCGCAGGGCACCGGGCTCTACCTGCTCGCGCAGGGCGAACTCGTGCTGGTCCTCCGCCCGGCCACGGCGGGCGCGTCACCCGCCACGGCGGGTGCATTGCCCGCCACGGCGGACGCGTCGCCCGCCAACGCGCTCGCCCTGCTCGTGGCCGGCCCGGACGAGGACGAACGCGGCCAGGGTTTCACCAGCGAGGTGCCGGTCGGGATCGACCCGGTCACGGTGACGGCGGGCGCCGATCGATCCGGCCTCACCGTGCGGACGACCGGTGCGGCACTGTCGTTGTCGGCGCACGCGGCGGACCAGATCATCTGCACGGTGGCCGACGCCGCAGCCCAGGTCGACCTGGCGTTCAGTTTCAGCCCGGTCACCATCGTCGGGCCGGACGGCGCCCGACCGCCTCGGCCATGTCCGATCAAGTGACCGGGCGGGGGCACCGCCTCACACCGCGTTGACCGCTCGTCCCTGCCGGGGCAGGCCGCTGTAGCGGGCCCGGTCCCGGTCGGCCAGCGCGCCGGCGATCAGGATGTCGATCAGGGCGGGGAACCCGAGGCCAGCCGTCTGCCAGATCTGGGGGAACTGCGAGGCGGCGGTGAACCCGGGGAAGGTGTTGACCTCGTTCACGATGGGCTCGGGCGACCCCTCCGCGGGCAGGAAGAAGTCGACCCGGAGCAGCCCACGGCAGTCCAGCGCGCGGAAGGCGCGGATCGCGCGGTCCTGGAGCACCTCGGTGGTCGCCGCGTCGAGCGGGGCGGGGATCTGGAAGACCGCCCCGCCGTCGTACTTCGCGTCGTAGTCGAAGAAGCCGGCACCGGTCACCCGGATCTCCAGCGGCGGGCCGGCCTGCACCCGGCCGTCCGGGTGCTGGAGGACCGCCACGTCGATCTCACGCCCCCGCGCCCCCTGCTCGACAAGCACCTTCGGGTCGACCTGGCGGGCCTGATCCAGCGCGGCGGGAACTCCCGCCCAGTCGGTCACCTTGACGACGCCGAGGCTGGAACCGGCGCGAGCCGGCTTGACGAAGACCGGCAGCTCCAGCCGTCGCCGGTCCTCGGGCGTCAACTCCTCGTCGGCCCGCAGCGTCACCCCGGGGCTGACCCGCAGGCCCTCCGCGGCGAGCAGCCGTTTGGTGACACCCTTGTCCATGCCGGCGGCGCTGGCGAAGACACCGTTGCCGACGTACGGCACGCCGAGCCACTCCAGCAGCGACGCCACGGTGCCGTCCTCGCCGTACGGGCCGTGCAGGGCCGGGAACACCACATCCTGGGTACGCAGGACACGCAGCGCCTGGGGGAGGGGCAGCGGGCGGCCGTCGACATGCCACCCGCCGTCACGGTCGATGAGCACCTCGGTGACCTGGTACCGCTCACGGTCCAGGTGGGCGAGGATGCTCGCCGCCGAGCGGCAGGACACCTCGTGCTCGCCGCTCTGCCCGCCGTACAGCACTGCCAGTCGGGTCGTCATGAAATCCGTGCCCTTTCGTGGAGGTGGTCGCGGGCCACCCGGGGCCCGATGCCGGTCAAGATCTCGTGCGGGTTGGTGTCCGCCCAGCGGGCCCACTCGACGACCGTGGGTGGGTTCTGGTCACCCTCGCCGGGGCCGAACACCACGACCGGGTCACCGATCGTCACGGGAAGGTCCCCGGCGTCGACCACGCACTGGTCCATGGCGATACGCCCGACGATCG
Organism: Micromonospora arborensis; assembly: GCF_003205615.1. Taxonomy (GTDB): domain Bacteria; phylum Actinomycetota; class Actinomycetes; order Mycobacteriales; family Micromonosporaceae; genus Micromonospora; species Micromonospora arborensis. The sequence goes on from NZ_PYBV01000068.1 coordinate 18,094, forward strand.
GGCACCGCCGGCCGCCGAGCCACACCGCGGCGCGGCCGCCCGTGACGCGGGGCAGCCCGTCGGCGTAGCCGAGCGGCAGCAGCGCCAGCGTCGTCGGAGCGTCGGTCACGTGTTCGGGACCGTAGGAGACGCCCGTGCCGGCGGGCACCCGCTTGACGTTGACCACGCTCGTACGCAGCGTCATCGCGGCCTGCAGCCCGAACTCACCCGGACCGCTCGCGCCGAACGGGTCGACGCCGTACAGCGCGATCCCGATCCGGCAGAGGTCGAAGCGGGTCCGGGGTGCGGACAGCGCGGCCGCCGAGTTGGCCAGGTGCACCAGATCCGGGTCGAGGCCGGCCGAGCGCGCGATCCGCAGCGCCTCCTCGAAGGTCGCCACCTGCCGGTTCAACTCGGGGGTGCCGGGCAGGTCCGCGTCGATGAGGTGGGACCACACGCCGCGCACCCGGATCCCGCCCTCCCGCTCGTACTTGCGGGCCCAACCGACCAATTCGGGCCAGTCGTCCCCGGCTGCCCCGTTGCGGGACAACCCGGTGTCCGCCTTGAGCTGCACCATCGCCGGTACGCCGAGCAGGTGGGCCGCGTCGACGACGGAGTGCAGGTGCGTCGTCGTCGACACGCCGACGTCGACGCCAGCGTTGATCAACTTACCGAAGTCGTCGGTCGGCCGGTGCAGCCAGCTCAACGTGGGCGCGGTCACACCCGCGGCGCGCAGCGTCAGCGCCTCTGCCGCCGAGGTCACTCCCAACCACGTGGCACCGGCGCGCAGCGCGGCACGGGCCACCTGCACCGCGCCGTGGCCGAACCCGTCAGCCTTCACCACAGCCATCAGGTCGGTGCCGGTGACCGACGTGATCGCCCGTACGTTGCCGGCGATGGCCTCAAGGTCGACCACCGCCTCGGCCAGGGTGTTCATCCGGCCGCCTCCACCCTGCGGGAGCCGGGCAGCGCGAACAGCCAACGTGCCCGCACCGCCAACAACCCGCGGTGGATGCCCAGGCTCAGGGCGATCACCAGCCCGGTCAGCAGAACCGGATAACCGAGCACGATCAGGCCCTGAGCGGGCCGGCCCAGCCCGGAAACCGGTACGAGCAAGAGCCGGTGCAGCAGAGCCAGGACCGGCATGTGGATGACGTAGATCGGCAGTGTGATGCGGCCGAGCCTAGCCAGCGGATCGCTGAGGACGGCCAACCGGGCCACCCGGGCAGCGGCAGTTATGCCGAAGATCACTGCCACGACGGAGACTGCCGGCCACACGCCGAACCACTCCTGGGCGCCGGCCAGCGCCATCGCGGCGAGCGCGAGAACGTAGGCGCCCGAGGTCAACACGAGACGACGTCGGCTGGCGGTGGCCGCCCACCGGTGGATCTGCGGTCGCAGGTAGAGGCCGGCGAGGAAGAAGATCAGGTTCTGGTAGAGGCCAGCGCGGTTGCCCGGGGTGTCGAGCAGGCCGGCGGCGGCGACCGCGGACAGCACCGCGGCGGGTACGAGGACGAGCACCCGGGGCACCCGACGGGTGGCCTTGGCGATGGTGAAGTACAGCGCCAGGGCGTACAGGTACCAGAGGTTGGACGGCGTGATGGTGAGCTGCTCCAGCAGGCCGAGGGGAGAGGTGGCGCGGTCGGTCGGCAACTCCGGAGCGGCGGCGAGGATCGCGGTGTGGATCAGCAGCCAGACGGCGTACAGGTAGAGGAACCCGGCGATGCGGCTGCGGGCGACGACCCGCCAGGGCCGCTGGGCGGCGTTCGCCGCGAAGACGCCCGAGATGGTGAAGAACAGCGGCATCCGCAGCGGTAGGAACTGCTCACCCAGCGTTCCCCACAGCCCCGGCACCGGCACCCCGACGTGCCAGTCGAACTGCAGGTAGTCCTTGACGACGACGTGCCACAGGACGACGAGGATGATGCAGAAGCCCTTCGCGGCATCGGCCCATTCCGCCCGCTGGGACCGTTGCCCGGCGGGTGTGGTTCCGGTCCGATAGCGGTGCCGGAACCGGACACGCGACGCGTCAGGTTCGTTTTCGACGGGCCGAAACTCGGTGGACGACAGCTCTTGGATCACCCGACAGAAGCTGCCAGCCGGATATCCGCGCGTGATCCACGAATTGTCATGAACCGGTAATGGACGCGGCCGGGCCCCGGCGGACAGGCCTCGCCGACCAGCGCGCCGCAGACCCCGGAGGCCATTAGGCTCGATCCGGAGGTGCCGAACATGAAGCTCGGGCTGCACTACTGGAGTTACTCGACCCCCGCCGACCCGGCCGCGATCGCGCCGACCCTGGCCCAGGCGGCGACCATCGCCGACCAGGCCGGTGTCGCCTCGTTCACGGTGATGGACCACTTCTTCCAGATGGAAGCGGTGGCCTCGGCCGAGGAGCCGATGCTGGAGGCGTACACGACGTTGGGCTACGTGGCGGCGAAGACTCAGCGGATGACGCTTGGTGTGCTGGTCACGGGAGTGATGTACCGCTACCCGGGTCTGCTCGCCAAGACCGTGACGACCCTCGACGTGCTCTCCGGCGGACGTGCCCGCCTCGGCATCGGCGCGTCCTGGTACGAGCGGGAGCAGCGCGGCCTCGGCGTGCCGGTGGTCCCGATGGCCGAGCGGTTCGAGCGGCTGGAGGAGACGCTGCGCATCTGCCTGCAGATGTGGGGCGACGACAACGGGCCGTTCGACGGGCGGCACTACCAGCTCACCGAGACGATCAACTCGCCGCAGCCGATGAGCCGTCCACGTCCGCCCATCATGATCGGCGGCGGCGGCGAGAAGAAGACTCTGCTGCTGGTGGCCCGGTATGCCGACGCGTGCAATCTGTTCGGCAGCGACAAGGGCGCCGACGAGGTGGCACGCAAGCTGGACGTGCTGCGTGGGCACTGCGCCACCGAGGGCCGTGACTACGACGCCATCGAGAAGACCGTGGTCGCCTCGCGGTCGCCACTGAACGACACCGACGGGTTCCTCGCCGAGGTGTCCGACTACGCCGCGCTCGGTGTGACCGAGGTACAGGTCACGCCGGATCGGCACCCGGTGGAGTTCGCGTCTCGGCTCGGTGACGAGGTACTGCCCCGGTTGGCCGAAATCGGCTGATCACTGTCGCGCCCGTGCGGGCGGCCACTGTGCACAAAGAACCATTCCCGATGTGCCATCGGTGCGCCCGCACTGGCTCGGGCCCCCGGAAACAATGTGCCCGGAAGGAAATGACCTGGATCACCTGGCGGCCCTTCTCTGCCCACCAAAAATTGCGCGTGTGGCGGGCCGGGTAGCCTCTCCGGGTGCCACAGATGTTACCGCTTCTAGTTACCGATCGGTATGAAGTCTTGGAGATCCTCGGCCAAGGCGGAATGGGTCGAGTGTGGAAGGCCCGCGACCGAATGCTGCAGCGGGACGTCGCTATCAAGGAAATCGTTCCACCACCCGGTCTCACCGATCAGGCGCGACAGGAACTGCGGATCCGGTCACTTCGGGAGGCCCGGGCGATCGCGCAACTCGACCACGCCAACGTCGTTCGGGTCTTCGACGTGCTGCTGGGCGCCGACGGTGATCCGCAGATCGTCATGGAGTACGTGCCCTCCCGTTCGCTGCACGACATCATCACCACCGACGGCCCCGTCCCACCGGTGCGGGCAGCCGCCATCGGGCTGGCCGTGCTCGGCGCGCTCCGCGCCGCCCACCGCGCCGGGATCATGCACCGCGACGTGAAACCGGCAAACATCCTCGTCGGCGCGGACGGACGGATCGTGCTCACCGACTTCGGCCTGGCCACCGCCGTCGAGGACGTGAACCTGACCCTGACCGGTGTGGTGCTCGGATCGCCCGCGTACGTGTCTCCCGAGCGGGCCATGCGCGGCACCGTGGGCCCGGAAGGGGACCTCTGGTCGCTCGGCGCGACCCTGTACGCCGCGGTCGAGGGCCAGTCACCGTACGCCCGCCCGTCCAGCCTGATGAGCCTCACCGCGCTGGTCACCGAACCACCGCCGACGGCGCGGCACGCCGGACCGCTCGCACCGGTGCTGGCCGGCCTGCTGTGCAAGGAACCGGCCGAACGGTTGGACGCCGAGACCGCCGAGCAGTTGCTCCGTGCGGCGCTCGACGGCACGCCGAGGCCCGTCGCGGTGACGCGGCGTCCGGTGCCCGCCGCGCCCCGGTCGCCGGCGGAGATCGGGGTGCGCCCGATCGGCGTGCACGACGTACCCTCGCCGTCGGCCGGAACCGCGGCGGACGGTGCCGGTCCGGGGGCGGCCCACCGACGGCGAACCCTGCTCTTCGGCGGCGTCGCGGCTCTGACCGCGCTCGGCCTGGCGATCGGGATCCCGCTGGCCAACCGCCGCCAGTCCGGTGCGACGGGCAGCGGGGCCCAGCTGGTGGACGCCGCCGCTACCGGTGTGCCGCCGACGCCGGGCGCCGCACCGACCACCGGTACGCTCCCGCCGAACTCGTGGTCGGTCTACCGGGACGACAGCGGCTTCACGGTGCCGGCCCCGCGCGCCTGGCAGGTCGTCCGGCATGGCCGGCAGGTCGAGTTCCACGAGCCGGACGGCGACCGGATGCTCGTTGTCAGCGAGACCGACTCGCCTCGTAGCGATCCGATGGCCGAGCTGAGCAGCCCTGCGGTCGGCGAGCGGTACCGCGACTACCGTCGGGTCGAGCTGCTCGCCGTCAACTACCACCTCAAGGCCGCCGACCTGGAATGGTCCTTCCGCAGCGACGCGGGCACGGCGATGCATGCCCGACAGCGCACCTTCACGACGGCGAAGCGGAAGGGCTACAGCATCGGCTGGTTGACGCCCGAGGCCGCCTGGCCGGCGGGAGCGGAGGCGTTCCGGGTGGTCACCGCGGGCTTCCGGCCGGCGTCGATGACGGGCGGAGCCACCCCGAGCGCCACGCCCGACCCTCGCCGGTCGTCGACGCCGAGCGCGCCGCCCGCACAGGCCGGCCACCAGCTCGTCGGGGTGGCGAGCAACAGGTGCCTGGACATCTCGGCGCCGGACTCACCGGACCCGGTCCGGCTCCGGCTCTTTGACTGCCGGGACGACCGCGCCCGCAACCAGCTCTGGGCGATGCGACCGGACGGGAGCGTGCAGTTGGGCGGGCGCTGCCTGGACGTGCTCGGCGCGTCCAGCGACGCCGGGGCGGCCATCCAGCTCACCACCTGCAACACGACCCCGGCGCAGCAGTTCACCCTGAACGAGGCTCGCCAGCTGGTCAACACGCACAGCGGATTGTGCCTGGGCGCGGTCGGTCAGAGCACCGCGAACGGGGCGTTGATCGAGCAGCGCGGTTGCAGCGCCAGCAGCCATCTGCAGTGGACCAGGAAATAGCAGCATGACGTGCGACGAGGGCTGCCCTCCCGGCGGAGCGGAGGACAGCCCTCGGCGCTGACCGGTGGGGTCAGGCGACCGACGCCGGGAACCGTTCCCACACCCGGTGCGCGGCCAGCAACTGCTGTACCGCCGTCAGGGCCTCGGCACCGGAGCTCGCCGTGACGACGCCGGGGGTGCCGGCCACCCCGGCCTGCTCCAGCACGGTGCCGCCGGCGCCCCAGGCGCCGATCGCCTTGGCGTGCCGCCAGCACTCCTCGACGAGGAGCAGCACGCGGGGGTCCACGGCTGCCGGGCCCGCCCTACCCGCCTTGTCGTCGCGGGCCGGAACCGCATCCGGTGCGGGGGCTGGCGCTCCGGCCAGCAGGACCGCGTCGAACTCGACCGACCGGCCGGTGGCGAAGGTGCGCTGCACCGGCAGGTCCGCCACCATGCCGCCGTGCGGGGCGATCAGCAGCGGCACCATGCCGGCCTCGAACACGGCCCGCCGGACCTCGTCGACGTCATCAAGGTCGCCGTCGGGGTCGACGACGATCCCGACCGTACGGCCGTCACTCGGCCACTCCCCGCCGACCTGCGACAGCGCCGGACTGGGTGTGACGTCGGCGAGCGGCACGGTCGGCTGCGGCGCGGGCAGGCCCAGGCCGGTGGCGACCTGCTCGCACAGCACCGGGTCGATGTTGGCCAGGCTCTGCAACTGGCGTTCCTTGATCGCCTGGTGGTAGCACTTGCCGAGCTCGAAGGTGTACGCCCGGATGATGTGTTCCTTCTCGACCGGCGACATGCTCAGCCAGAACAGGCGTACCTGGCTGTAGTGGTCGTCGAACGAGGCCGGGTTCGCCCGTACCTTCGGTGCCTGCGCGACAGTGACCGGCACGTCGACGAAGGCGTGCTCGGCGTCGCCGGCGGGGAACGGGTTGCCGCCGTCGAGCGAGTTCGGTCGGTACGGCGCGACGCCCGCGTGCACGGCGTGCTGGTGGAAACCGTCGCGCAGCATGTCGTTCACCGCGGCGTGTGGGCGGTTGATCGGAATCTGCGAGAAGTTCGGCCCGCCCAGGCGGGTGAGCTGCGTGTCGACGTACGAGAAGAGTCGGCCCTGCAACAGCGGGTCGTTCGTGACGTCGATGCCCGGGGGCAGGTGACCGAGGTGGAAGGCGACCTGTTCGGTCTCGGCGAAGAAGTTCGTCGGGGTCCGGTTGAGCACCAGCCGCCCGATCGGCTGCACCTCTGCCAACTCCTCCGGCACGATCTTCGTCGGGTCCAGCAGGTCGATGCCGGCGAAGGTCTCCTCGGGAGTGTCCGGAAAGACCTGGATGCCCAGCTCCCACTCGGGGTACGCGCCGGCCTCGATGGCGTCGTAGAGGTCGCGGCGGTGGAAGTCCGGGTCCATGCCGCCGAGCAGCTGAGCCTCCTCCCAGGTCAGCGAGTGCACGCCGAGCTTCGGCTTCCAGTGGAACTTGGCCAGCACCGTCTCCCCGGCCTCGTTGACGAGGCGGAAGGTGTGCACGCCGAACCCCTCCATCGTCCGGTACGAACGCGGGATGCCCCGGTCGGACATGTTCCAGATGGTGTGGTGCTGCGCCTCGGTGTGCAGCGACACGAAGTCCCAGAAGGTGTCGTGTGCGCTCTGCGCCTGTGGGATCTCCCGGTCCGGGTGCGGTTTGCCGGCGTGGATGATGTCCGGGAACTTGATGGCGTCCTGGATGAAGAACACCGGCATGTTGTTGCCGACCAGGTCGAACGTGCCCTCGTCGGTGTAGAACTTCGTGGCGAAGCCACGGGTGTCGCGGACCGTGTCGGCCGAACCCCGCGAACCGAGCACGGTGGAGAACCGGACGAAGACCTCGGTCTCGCGCCCCTTCTTGAGGAAGCCGGCCCGGGTGACCGCCTCGGCGGTGCCGTACGCGGTGAAGACGCCGTGCGCGCCGGCGCCGCGGGCGTGCACCACGCGCTCCGGAATGCGTTCGTGGTCGAAGTGCGTGATCTTCTCGCGTAGGTGGTGGTCCTGCAGGAGCACCGGGCCGCGCGGGCCGGCCTTGAGCGAGTGGTCCGTGTCGCGCAGCCGGGCCCCCTGCGCGGTTGTCAGGTAGGCGCCCTGCTGACCGTTCGCGGTGGCCGGCGCACCGGTCTCGGCGCCGGTCGGCGTACGCGTCTGCGGTGCCCCCTGTTCCGGCTTCGGCGGCAGCGGGCCGTGCGGGGTCGTCGGCTCCTCGACGGTCGGTGGCGCGCTTCCCGGCGCGCCGGGGACCTCCGGGGTCAGGGCCTCGGCGATCTTTCCTGAGGCGGTCTTCACGGCGTTCTTGACCGCCTCGGCGGGCTTGCTTGAATCCACTGAAGGAACCTCTCCATGGCGCGTGGGTGGGCCGGCGCCTGCCCTGCTACCCCTGGTCAGGGGGTCGAAACACAACTGCTCTCGGCGTCCTCGGCCGGGACTGGTGATTTCACCGATGTGTGGATCGGCGGAGAGGGTCGAAACTGACGTACGTCGATATCCCTCGACTTTAGGGAGTGCCCGACGTGTCGTCACCAACCACCACCCGTCCCCGTTCCGCCCTCGCCCGGCTCGCGCTGGCCGCCACCCTCGTCGCCGGCGTCGTCCTGGCCGGACCGACCGGCGCCGCGCAGGCCGCGAGCCCGTACGAGCGGGGCCCGGACCCCACCACCGCGATCCTGGAGGCCAGTCGCGGTCCCTTCGCCACGTCCTCACAGAGCGTGTCGTCGCTGAGCGTCACCGGCTTCGGCGGCGGCGTCATCTACTACCCGACCAGCACCAGCGAGGGCACCTTCGGGGCCGTCGCCATCTCGCCCGGCTACACCGCGGCCTGGTCCAGCATCAGTTGGCTGGGACCGCGGATCGCCTCGCACGGCTTCGTGGTGATCGGCATCGAGACCAACACCCGGCTGGACCAGCCGGACAGCCGGGGTCGCCAGCTGCTCGCCGCGCTGGACTACCTCACCCAGCGCAGCTCGGTCCGCACCCGGATCGACAGCAGTCGACTCGCGGTGGCCGGTCACTCGATGGGTGGCGGGGGCACCCTGGAGGCGGCCTCGTCGCGGCCGTCGTTGCAGGCCGCAGTGCCGCTCGCGCCGTGGAACACCGACAAGAGCTGGTCCGAGCTGCGGGTGCCCACGCTGATCATCGGCGGGGAGAGTGACACCGTCGCGCCGGTCTCGACGCACTCGGTGCCGTTCTACAACAGCATCCCGGCCTCCGCCGAGAAGGCGTACCTGGAGCTGAACGGGGCGAGCCACTTCTTCCCGCAGACGACGAACACGCCGACCGCACGGCAGATGGTGGCCTGGCTGAAGCGGTTCGTCGACGACGACACCCGCTACGAGCAGTTCCTCTGCCCCGGCCCGAGCGGCTCGCAGATCGAGGAGTACCGCAACACCTGCCCCAGCGCCTGACCGTGGTCGAAGGGGCGGTCGCCGCTGGCGACCGCCCCTTTCGCCGGTGCGGGGATCGGCATCGAAGGGTCTTGACGCGATACCCGAGAAACGTACACTGCGAGTGTAAATAACACCCGCCACGACAGAGGGATGGGTGATGGAGCGCGGCCTCGAACTGCACCACATCGGCGTCCGTTTCGGCGGCCTCACCGCCCTCGACGACGTCTCACTGCAGGTGCCACCCAACCAGGTGGTGGGCGTAATCGGGCCCAACGGCGCCGGCAAGACCACGCTCTTCAACGTGATCTGCGGTTTCGTCGCGCCCCAGACGGGTGCGCTCACCCTCGACGGCCGGCCGTTACGGCCACGGCCGCACCAGCTGACCCGGCTCGGCATCGCCCGGACCCTGCAGGGCACCGGGCTCTTCGCCGGGCTCACCGTGCTGGAGAACGTGATGACCGGTGCCGCACACACCGCCCATGCGGGCTTCGTCTCGGCGCTGCTCGGGCTGCCGGCCAGCGACCGCGACGAGCGCCGGCTGCGTCGACAAGCCCTGGACATCCTCGACGACCTGGGGATCGCCGACCACGCCGAGGCCGCCCCGACCACACTGCCCTTCGCCGTACGCCAGCGGGTCGCCCTGGCCCGCGCGCTCGCCGCCCGACCCCGGCTGCTCCTGCTCGACGAGCCCGCCGGTGGCCTCGGCGGCGACGACATCGCCGGGCTCGCCGAGCTGGTCCGCCAGTTGCCCCGGCGCGACACCGATCCCTGTGCCGTGCTCCTGGTCGAGCACCACATGGACCTGGTGATGGCCGTCTGCGACGACATCGTGGTGCTCGACTTCGGCCGGGTGATCGCCACCGGCGCTCCGGACACGATCCGCGACGACCCGGCGGTGACCGACGCCTACCTGGGTGCCGCAGTCGACAGTGACGTCGCATGAGCGCGCCGGACCTGCTCGTCGTGCGCGGGCTGGTCGCCGGTTACGGCGCCGCGCCCGTGCTGCAGGCCATCGACCTCACCGTCCCGGCCGGCACGATCGCCGCGGTCGTCGGCGCCAACGGCGCCGGCAAGACCACCCTGCTGCGCGCACTCTCCGGCATGATCCGCCCGGCGGCCGGCCAGGTGCTCCTCGCCGGCGACGAGCTGCGGGGTACGCCCGTGGAACAGCTCGTCCGGCGCGGCCTGGCGCACGTGCCGGAGGGGCGGGGCGTGATCAGCGAGTTGACGGTCGACGAGAACCTGCGGCTCGGCGGGTTGTGGCGGCGCGACCGGGCCGACGCCGGTCGTGCGCTCGACGAGGTCTACCAGCTCTTCGAGCCACTGGCCCGACGTCGCCGGCACCTCGGCCACCAGCTCTCCGGCGGTGAGCGGCAGATGCTCGCGCTCGGCCGGGCCCTGGTCGGCCGACCACGCCTGCTGCTGCTCGACGAGCCGTCGCTCGGCCTGGCGCCGCGGGTGGTCGCCCGGACCATGGCCCTGCTCCGTCAGTTGCGCGACAGCACCGGTCTGACCGTGTTGCTGGTCGAGCAGAACGTCCGCAGCGCACTCGCCGTCGCCGACCAGGGCGTGGTGATGTCCCTCGGCCGGGTGGTGATCGCCGCCCCGGCGGTGCAGCTGCGGGACGACGTCGACCTGCGCCACGCGTACCTCGGTTTCTGACCACCACCTCGTCCCCTGGAGGGAGGACTCTTGGACCGCTTCGTCTTCCTCACCGTCGACGGCCTGTCCCGGGGCGCGGTGTACGCCGCGTTCGCGCTGGCCCTGGTGCTCATCTGGCGGGCGGCGCGGGTCGTCAACTTCGCCCAGGGGGCGATGGCCGTCGCCGCCGCGTACGTCGCCTACACCGTCTCGACCACGACCGGCTCCTACTGGCTGGGCTTCGTGGTCGCGATCGTCGCCGGACTGCTGCTCGGGGCGCTGGTGGACCGCGTCGTGATGCGGCACGTCGACCACGCCTCGCCACTCAACCCGGTGATCGTCGCGCTCGGTCTGGTGCTGTTGATCCAGGCGGTGTTGGGCATGGTCTACGGCAACGAGTTCCGCCCCGCCGAGGCGCCGTTCAGTCGGTCCGCCCTCACCGTCGGCGGGGTCGCGGTGCTGTCGCCGTACGACCTGTTCGTCTTCGCCACGATCGGGGTGGTGGTGAGCGGCCTGGCCTGGCTGTTCGCCCGTACCCCGGTCGGGCTGCGGATGCGCGCGGCGGCCTTCGCTCCCGAGGTGTCCCGGCTGCTCGGGGTCAACGTCGGTGGCATGTTGACCCTCGGTTGGGCGCTCGCCTCCGGGGTGGGCGCGCTGGCCGCGATGCTGGTCATGCCGACCGAGTTGGGCCTGCATCCGCACGCGATGGACCTGGTGTTCGTCTCGGCGTTCACGGCGGCGGTGGTCGGCGGGCTGGACAGTCCACCGGGGGCGGTGGTCGGCGGCCTGGTGGTGGGTCTGCTGCTCTCCTACGTGAGCGGTTACGCCGGCAGCGACCTCACGCCGCTCGCGGTGCTGGTCCTGCTGTTGGCGGTGTTGCTGGTCCGGCCGGGTGGGCTGTTCGCCCCGGTCGCGGCGAGGCGGGTGTGAGCGCCACCAGGGCGGCCCTGCCGCCGAAGCGCCGGCCGGTCGAGGCCGATGACCGACCGGTCGACCGCCGATTCCACTCCACCCTGCTGCGCCACCTCGCGGTGGTGCTCGCCGCCGGGCTGCTGCTGGTCGCGGTCAGCTACGCCATCGAGCCGTTCCGCAACTTCCAGCTCGCCACGGTGGCCGCCTACCTCTGCGCGACCGCCGGGTTGACCGTCCTCACCGGGCTCAACGGTCAACTGTCGCTCGGGCACGGCGCGTTGATGGCGACCGGGGCGTACACCGTGGCGCTGTGTCAGAACGCGTTCGCCGACCGGGGAATGAGCGGTGGCTGGTTGTTGCCGCTCTCGCTCGGCGCGGCGATCGTCAGCACGGTCGCGGTCGGCGCGGTGGTCGGTGTGGCGGCAGCCCGGCTGCGCGGTCCCTACCTGGCCGGGGTCACCCTCGCCGTGGCCATCGTCGTGCCGGCGCTGGCCGTCACCTTCGACGGCGTGTTCAACGGCGAGCAGGGGCTGTCGGTGCCGGTGGAGCCGCCGCCGCTGTCGCTCGGCCCGTACTTCCCGTACGAGCGGTGGCAGCTCTGGCTCACCGGCGCGGCGACCCTGCTCGCCCTGCTGCTGCTGGCGAACCTGATTCGCAGCCGGTACGGGCGCTCCTTCCGGGCGGTCCGCGACGACGAGGTGGCGGCCCGCCTCGCCGGTATCCACGTGGCCCGCACCCAGGTCCTCGCATTCGTGGTCAGCGCCGCCACCGCCGGGCTCGGCGGGGCGTTGCTGGCGGTCCTCGCGCAGAGCGTCTCCCCGGGGGCGTTCTCGCTGACCCTGTCGCTGTTCCTGCTGATGGCCGTGGTGATCGGGGGGCTCGGTCGCCTCACCGGCGCGCTGTGGGGGGCCGTGCTGCTGGTCGCGCTGCCCGACCTCACCCACTCGGTGACCGAGCTGTTCACGCTCTCGCCCGCGGTGGCGCAGCGGCTGGAGGGAAACCTGCCGCTGGCGATCTTCGGGCTCACGTTGATCGTCGTCATGATCGCCGCACCTGGTGGCATCCAGGGACTGCTGTCCCGTCTTGGTCGGCGCCTGCGGGCCCGGCGTTCCTGAACTGCTCCGAGCCCGGCCCTGGTCGGGCGTTCCACCACCCACACCGTTCCCCCGAACCGGACCGAGAAAGGTCGGTGTTCTCCATGCACCGTTTGGCACAACGTGGTCTCGCGATCGCCAGCACTATCGCCCTGTTGGCCGCCGCCGCCGGTTGCAGCGGTGACGACGGCTCCGGTCCCGGCGGGGCATCGGTGCCGGGCGTCACCGACACCGAGATCGTCGTCGGCACCCACATGCCGCTCACCGGGCCGGCCTCGGCCGGCTACTCGAAGATCGCGCCGGCGACGAAGGCCTACTTCGACTACGTCAACGCCAACGGCGGTGTGCATGGTCGGAAGATCACCTACAAGATCATGGATGACGGCTACAACCCGGCGAACACTCAGCAGGTGGTCCGTCAGCTCGTCCTGCAGGACAAGGTCTTCGCCATCCTCAATGGTCTCGGGACGCCGACGCACACCGGGGTGCTCGACTTCCTCAAGAGCAACCGGGTGCCCGACCTCTTCGTCGCCTCCGGCAGCCGCAGCTGGGACCAGCCGGACAAGTATCCCGGCACGTTCGGGTTCAACCCGGACTACACGGTCGAGGGCAAGATCCTCGCCAACTACGCGAAGGCGAACCTGGCCGGTCAGAAGGTCTGCTTCCTCGGCCAGGACGACGACTTCGGCCGGGACAGCCTGGCCGGCGTGGAGAAGGTGCTCGGTGCCGGGGCGGTGGCGGTCAAGCAGACCTACGTCACCAGCAACACCAACGTCGCGCCGCAGATCGGCGCGTTCAAGGCAGCCGGATGCCAGGTCGTCGTGCTCGCCACCGTGCCCGGCTTCACCGCGCTGTCGATCGGCACCGCCGCGCGGCTGGGCTTCAAGCCACAGTGGCTGGTCTCCAACGTCGGCGCCGACCACCCGACCCTGGCCAAGCAGCTCGGCGCCGCCGCCCCGCTGCTGGAGGGCATGGTCGGCACCAACTACCTGCCGATGCAGAACGACACCGCGAACCCGTGGATCCAACTCTTCACGAAGATCAATAAAGAGCACAACGGGGACGCGCCGTTCGACGGCAACACCGTCTACGGCATGTCGGTCGGCTACCTCTTCGTGCAGACGTTGCTCGCCGCCGGCAAGGACCTCACCCGGGAGAAGGTGCTGGAGGCGGTGCAGAAGGGCGGCTTCCAGGGTCCCGGGCTGGCGCCGCTGCGCTTCTCCGTCAAGGACCACTCCGGCTACGGCGGCCAGCGGCTGAGCCGGGTGACCGGGGGAGTGCAGACCTACTTCGGGCCGGCGTACGAGACCGACGAGGCGGACGGGGCGGTCAACGAGTACACCGCCACGCCGGCCGCGCCACCGGCGAACGGGGTGCCGACCGGCTCCTGAACTCCCTACTCCGCGATCTGTGAGTGGGGT
>NZ_PYBV01000069.1:0-1315 GCF_003205615.1 Micromonospora arborensis
GATCGACTCCACATCGCCGACATGGGGATATCCGCGCGCATGGACACCGCTATATCGGCGACGTGGAGTCGATCATGAACACGTCGACTGCGACAGCGCATTTCCGGCCGCACGAGGGCGGGGACAAAGTCGGATGCACGCGCGGCAACCAAGATCTACTATCCCGGGTCATGCGTGGGTACTTCGTGGTTGAGGGTCGGCGGCTTTCGTATCTGGACTTCGGTGGTCCGGGCACCCCACTCCTGGCCCTGCACGGGCACTACAACGAAGCGTCGGCCTGGGCGCCGCTGGCGGAGGCGCTGGCACCGCAGTGGCGGGTGATCGCACTCGATCAGCGTGGGCACGGAGAGTCCGACCGCGCCGAAAGTTACGAGCGGGACGACTACGTTGCCGACGTCGCCGCCTTTCACCAGCATCTGGCCGTCGGCCCCGTGGCGATCCTGGGCCACTCACTCGGCGGAGTGAACGCCTACCAGTACGCCGCCCGGCACACGGACCAGGTCACCGCGCTGATCGTCGAGGACATCGGTGCGGTCGTGGAGTGCGACTGGGCCTTCACCACCACACTCCCCCGCCACGCGCCAACCCGCGAGGCGCTGGCCTCGGCCGTGGGCACGGCAGCGCCTTACCTGGCATGTTCCTTCCGTCAGACGGAGAACGGCTGGGGCTTGTCGTTCGACATCGACGACACGGTGGCATCCCAGCAAGCACTCAACGGTGACCACTGGAAGGACTGGGCATCGGTCAGCAGCCCCACCCTCCTGATTCATGGAACGCGCAGCGACGAACTGACCGCTGCCCACGCTCGCGACATGATCACCCGTCATACCGGCCAAGCCCATCTTGTCGAGCTGCCAGCCGGTCACGTTGTGCATCACGACGCTCCAGCGCAGTTCGCCGCCGCTGTCCGCGCCTTTCTGGGATCGTCCTGAGCGACACCGACTCCGGTGGGCGTTACCCTGACACCATGCAGGCCGTCTCCCCCACCCCGACCGGCGTGACCTTCCTGGCACGCCCAGGTCGCCCTGCCGTGGTGGCGAGGACGCTCGCCGAGCTGTCCGGCCCCACCCGGGGCGTGGTGGAGCTGCCGGTCCGGTTGATGTGGAACGCCGAGCGCACCTTCGACCTCGGCGACCCCGACCAGTTGCTCTGGATGTACGAGAACGTGCTCCGCGAGACCACCCGCACCGAGGACCTGCGCGCCCTGATCAACGGACGGACGCTGCGCCGGGTGTGGCGACTGCTCAACCTCCCCCGAGGCGTACGCCAGGCGTGGGAGAGCCGGCACCGCGGCCTGCGCGCCGCGTGATCGGCC
>NZ_PYBV01000069.1:1371-1877 GCF_003205615.1 Micromonospora arborensis
GGCGCTGACCGCCGCCGGGCCGTACCGGTTCGTGTTGGGTGGCGGGGTGGCCTGGGCGGCGCACGGGCTGGTCGCCCGCCCGACGGAGGACGTCGACCTGTTCGCAGACGTGGAGGGCGCCGCCGCGGCAGCGTCCGCCGGGGTACGGGTGGCCCTGGAACGGGCCGGGTTCATCGTCACCGACGCCGACCCGGACAGTGAGCTGCACGAGCTGTTCGACGGGTACGAGCAGGACATGAAGGACTTCGTGGTGAGCCGCGACGGGCGGCAGATCCGGCTCAGCCTCGCCCGACTGGACCGCCAGCAGAGTCCGGTGGTGATGGACCTGGGCCCGGTGATGGACGTCCGTGACCTGGTGGCCAACAAGATCGCGGCGTTGGTCAACCGGCGGGAGGTCCGCGACTTCATCGACGTGGCGGCGGCTCTGGAGCATTACGACGTGACCGAACTGTTGGTGCTGGCACGGCAGGTCGACCCCGTGCTGGATCCGGCGGACGTGCGGGCCG
>NZ_PYBV01000069.1:2197-3580 GCF_003205615.1 Micromonospora arborensis
TATGGTGCGCGAGGCGCTCACGAGGCGCGTCCACCCCGATGGGAAGGCACGTCATGACCTCTCCCTCCGGCCCGTCGCGCCGCCAGGTGCTCGTTGCCGCGGCGGCCGCGGCCTCCGCTCCGCTGATCGCCGCCGCGCCCGCGCAGGCGGCCGGCGCGGCCCGTCCGCGCAGCTGGGACCTCACCCTGCTGGGCACGTCGGACACCCACGGCAACGTCTACAACTGGGACTACTACCGCGACGCCGAGTACGACGACAGCAAGCAGAACGACATCGGCGTCGCGAAGCTGGCAACCCTGATCAACCAGATCCGTCGGGAGCGGCGCGGCAAGGCGACGCTGGTGCTCGACGCCGGCGACACCATCCAGGGCACGCCGCTGGCCACCTACTACGCCAAGCAGGAGCCGATCACCGCCACCGGGGAGAAACACCCGATGGCGCGGGCGATGAACGTCATCGACTACGACGCGGTGACGCTGGGCAACCACGAGTTCAACTACGGTCTGCCGCTGCTGGACCTGTGGATCCGTCAGCTCGGCTTTCCGGCGCTCGCCGCGAACGCGGTCAACGCGAAGACCGGCAAGCCGGCCTTCCTGCCGTACGTCATCAAGAAGGTCTCCCTCGGCTTCGCCGCGCCGACCCTGCGGGTCGGCATCCTGGGGCTGACCAATCCCGGTGTGGCCATCTGGGACAAGGGCAACGTCGAGGGCAAGCTGCGCTTCGACGACATGGTGGCGACCGCCGCGAAGTGGGTGCCGATCATGCGTGCCCGCGGCGCGGACCTCGTACTGATCTCCGCGCACGGCGGTGACAGCGGCACCTCCAGCTACGGCCCGGAGTTGCCGAACGAGAACCCGGTGGCGCTGATCGCCCAGCAGGTGCCGGGGATCGACGCGATCCTCTTCGGGCACGCCCACAACGAGGTGGTCGAGCGGTTCGTCACCAACGAGCGGACCGGCGCACAGGTGTTGCTCTCCGAGCCGTCGAAGTGGGGCCAGCGGCTCACCCGGATGGACTTCACCCTCACCCGTGAGCGTGGCCGCTGGACGATCACCAAGAAGGCCGCGAGCATGCTGAACACCAACACCGTGGTCGAGGACCCGAAGGTCCTCGCGGCGGTGCGGGCCCAGCACCAGAAGACCATCGCGTACGTGAACCAGGTGGTGGCCCAGGCCACCGTCGAGATGTCCACGGTGGAATCCAGGTACAAGGACACCCCCATCCTGGACTTCATCAACCATGTCCAGGCCCAGACCGTCACGGAGGCGCTGGCCGGCACGCCGTACGCCGACCTGCCGGTGCTGTCGCAGGCCTCGCCGTTCAGCCGTACCGCGGTCTTCCCCGCTGGCGACGTCAAGATCCGCGATGTGGCCGGCCTGTACG
>NZ_PYBV01000069.1:3652-4738 GCF_003205615.1 Micromonospora arborensis
CGCCGAGGTGCGCGCGTACCTGGAGTACTCGGCGAAGTACTTCCGGACCCTCGCCCCGGGCGCCCCGGTCGACCCGGAGCAGATCAGCGACTCACCGGCGGTGCCGGACTACAACTACGACGTGATCTCCGGCCTGGAGTACGACATCGACATCGCCAAGCCGGTGGGCCAGCGGATCACGCGGTTGGTGCTGCCCGGCACCGACACGCCGGTAGCCGACAACGCACAGTTCGTGATGGCGGTGAACAACTACCGGCGCAGCGGCGGCGGCAACTTCCCCGGCGTCGTGAAGACGCAGGTCTACAACGCACAGCAGGAGATCCGTCAGCCGCTCATCGACTGGGCGCAGGCCAAGGGGACGATCAACCCGGACGACTTCTTCCAGCCCAACTGGCGGCTGGTACGCGAGGGCGTGCCGGTCTTCTGATCGCCGACCGTCGACGGGCCGTGGGTGTGACACCCGCGGCCCGTCGCGCGTTCTCAGCCCTGCACGTTCCAGCGGACCGGGTCCTCGGACTCCTCCGGCCGGTCCCGTCCAGGGTCGGTCTCGGTCAGGGCGACGCGGTCCTCCGGACGCACGGCGGGCGGTAGCTCTCCGAAGCGGATCTGGCGCAGGAACGCGTACTCGTCGTCGGTAAACGGCTGCTCGGCCATCAGCACCTCCTGCTGCTCCCCCGTCATTGTTCAGCGGCTGGAGCGGTCAGCGCCAGTGCCACGTCACACCGCGTAAGGCGTCCTAGGATCCTGGGTGAATGACGGTGGGCCGGCGCGGACCGGGTAGCCGGTCGAGCACCGCCAGCGCAGCCCGGATCGGCCGGCGTCGCAGCATCTCGTCGAAGCTCGCCCGCCCCTGACAGAACTGCACGAACATCCGCCAGCCCGGCGGGGTCGCCAACAGGGCGTGGAACACGTCCGGGCGGCGGGTGAACACGTCGAGCAGCCGGAACCCCGCCCGCATCTCCGGCACCAGGCGCTCGGCGACCGCCCGCTCGTACCCGGTCAGATCCCCGCCCGCGACCGCCGCACCGGCCAGCTCACCGGAGCGCAACGCGAAGCTGATGCCCTCCCGGCTCCACGGCTCCAGCA
>NZ_PYBV01000070.1 GCF_003205615.1 Micromonospora arborensis
CCCCCCCCCCCCCCACCCCGCCCACCCCCCGCCTCTCGCAGCAGCCGTCCCCCCCCCCCCCCCTCCGCCCCCCCCCGCCCGCCCCGGCGCCCCCCCCGGCCCCGCCCCGCCTCCACCCCCCCCCCGCGCCCCCCGCGCACCTCCCCACCCGCCCCTCCCCCCGCCCCCCCAGCCACCCGGCCCCTTCCCGGCTGAGCCGGTCCCCCCCCCCCCCCCCCCGCGCCCGGCCCCCGCCC
>NZ_PYBV01000071.1 GCF_003205615.1 Micromonospora arborensis
AGGCGGCGGGGCTGAGGTAGCCGAGGGTCGAGTGTCGGCGGCGGGTGTTGTACCACCCTTCGATGTACTCGAATATGGCCTGGCGGGCAGCTTGATGGGTGGGCCATGGCTGGCGGTGCAGCAGTTCTGTCTTGATGGTGGAGAAGAACGATTCGGCGACCGCGTTGTCCCAGCACTGCCCGCGGCGTCCGACGGACAGGCGGATGCCGTGGCGTTGTGCGAGGCGGGCGTGTTGGGCGCTGGTGTATTGGCAGCCGCGGTCGGAGTGGAAGACCAGCCCGGACTGGGGTCGGCGTCGCACGAGGGCGTCGGTGAGGGCGGCGTCGATCAGGTCGGTTTTGAGGTGGTCGGCGATGGCCCAGCCGACGATGCGGCGTGAGGCCAGGTCGATGACGGTGGCCAGGTAGAGCCAGCCCTGCCAGGTGTTGATGTAGGTGATGTCCCCGCACCAGCGGGAATCGAGGGCGGCCGGATCGGTGGTGAAGTCCCGCTCGACCAGGTCAGGGCGTTTGCTGGCGTTCGGGTCCGGGGTCGTTGTGGTCTGCCACCGGCGAGGGCTTTTGCCGGCCAGTTCAGCGGCGCGCATCAGCCGGGCGACGCGTTTACGGCCGTGCCGCATGCCGGCGTCAGCGAGGTCGGCGTGGATGCGTGGTGCCCCGTAGGTGCCCTTCGACACCGCATGGACCTGGATGATCTTCTCGGTGAGTTGGGCATCAACGCGCCCGCGAAGGGACTGGATACCGGATGTGCGCTGGTAGTAGGCGGACCTGGAGACCTCGAGCAGCTCACACGCACGCTTGACGTTGTGCTTGCCGGCTTGCTCCGCCTCGATGAACGGGTGCACGTTCACCGGGTCTCCTT
>NZ_PYBV01000072.1 GCF_003205615.1 Micromonospora arborensis
GCCGGTGTCGCCCTGGAAACCCTGAAAACCCTGGGAGCCTTGCGCGCCTGTGTCGCCTTGAGCGCCTTGAGCGCCTTGAGCGCCTTGAGCGCCTTGAGCGCCTTGAGCGCCTGCGTCGCCCTGAGCGCCGGTGTCACCCTGGAATCCCTGGGCGCCCTGTGCGCCTTGTGTGCCGGTGTCGCCCTGGGCACCTTGGTTGCCCTGGGAACCCTGAATGCCAGTGTCGCCCTGGGCACCAGCGTCGCCTTGTGCGCCAGTGTCGCCCTGGGGACCTTGAGCGCCCTGGGGGCCTTGAGTGCCATGCGAGCCGTGCGGGTAGTCCGGCTTCGGCTGCTTGCCCTCGTCGTGCTGGCCCCACGGGCCCTGCCAGCCCTGAGGCCCGCAGTCGGGTGGCCCCTCAGGGTGCTGGTCCGCCGAGTCGTCTGGTCCGCCGCCGTCTCGAGCAGCCGGTAGGAACGTGGGCCAGCCGCCGTACTGGCCGAGTGGGCCGGGCGTGCCGACATGCACGTCCTGGGTGGACGATTTCGCTTCCACGGGTTGCGCTGCGGCTGCGGGCCCGCCCGTCATTCCGACCACCATCAGGGCAGAACTCAGCCCGGAAGCGGCACGGCCGGGCTTCAGCCCTCGCCGCAGCCGTCGGTTGTTGCTCATGACCCCTCCAGAGAGCCGCCCTAGATGCGCCCATAGCCACCGATGCGTGACGCACCGTAGCTAATCGGGCGAGTCGTAGCGTATTAGACCGATTCGCGGATTCTGAGGGGTTTCGCGTCCTGTGGGAAGTTTTCGGTTAAAGTGGATTCCCTTCATGATCAGCCGCACAGGCCCTGACCATTGCGCCCCTCGTTAAAGGCCTCGCCGCGTTCGGCGGTGGATCGCTATCACGACCTGGAAGGTCTGGCCGCGCGGTACCCGGGCGGCCCCGTGGCTCCAGCAGGTCAGGCCGGTTCGGGTGGAGCCGCCTCCTGGCGCTCGTACACGTGATCGCGGGTTTTGCGAGGCACCCCTCGAGATCGGGTTGTCCAGAATGACGGCCGGCTCAGGGGTGCGGGTGGACAGTTCCGGCACGACGACGAGTGCCAGTAACCAGGCCGGACGGCGCAGGAGCGGATCATTTCGGGGTCGCCGTCAGCGGCTCGGTCGCGCATGATCACGGGCATGGCACGAAGGACGACGATCGCGGTTTGTTGCGCCATTGCGCTGTCGCTGGCGGGGTGCAGCGCGGGCGCCAGCCCTCCGGAGGCTGCGCCCGCCGCGTCCCCGCCTGGCCCTGAACCTTCTCGGACGGCTTCCCCGACGACAACTCCGACGCTCTCTGACGGCATGTTGGACAAGCGGATGCTGGCGTTGCTGCTGGGCCGGCAGGATCTGGATGGTGACTGGGAGATCCTCGGGCGGGGTGATCTGCCGCGCGAGCCGAAGACCAGTGACCCGGCCTGCACCCGCGTGAAGCGTGATCTCTACAGCGCGGAAAACGCCAGCCTGCAGGGCTCGCTCCGTTGGCGACAGGCTGGCCCCGGCAACGGCCGAGGATTCCTCCAGGTGGTCAAATTGCATCCGGGGCAGGGTGCTGCGGCTGAGGTTGCCCGCGTCCGCGCGAGTGTCGAGCGGTGTCGGTCCTGGGGCGAGGGCGAGGGGCTCGAAGCCGGCTATCTGCACAACCTGTCGATGCAGTTGGCGACGGCTCCCCGAGTGGGTGACGAGGCGGTGGCCTGGCGCTACACCAGCCGGATCGGCCCGGCCGCCCCGCCTTTCCGGGCGTACAGCGTGCTGTTCAGGGTGGGAAGCGTTACGTCGCTGATCGACTATTCGGCCGGCGCGAAGACGTCAGACGCGACAGCGGAGAAAGAACTGCACAAGCTCGTCGCCTTGGCGGCGGCAAGGGTGGCCGAGGCGATCTGAACGAGAGCCGGCCCGATCTCAGCGCCGTGGCTGCGTTCGTAACCTGGATCCGCCAGACTGCGCGGTATGGGTGATCGTGCGCGCCGGTGGGCGTGGGTCGGGGTGCTCGTCATCGGGCTGATCCTCTACATGGCGGTGCTGCGGACCCTCGTCAGCACGCAAAATCCGAACTTCGTCCCGGCGCTGATCCTGCTCGGGGCGACGCTGGTGCCGCTGACGTTCCTGACGTTCGCGCAGGCCCGCACCGGGCGCTGGCAGGTGCCGGCGTCGGTGTTGGTGACGTCGGCGTTCTTCGGTGGCGTGGTCGGCACGGTGGTCGCCGGCACGCTGGAGTACGACACCCTGCGCGATCTCGGCATGCTGCCCCTGCTGTTCGTGGCACTGATCGAAGAGGCGGCGAAGCTGATCGTTCCGGTGGTGCTGCTGTTCACGGTCGTGGCCCAGCATCGCCGTCGGGTGCCCTCCGACGGACTCATCATCGGCGTCGCCGCCGGCATGGGTTTCGCCGCGTTGGAGACGATGGGCTACGCGTTCAGCGCCCTGCTGGGTTCGCAGGGCAACATCGGAGCGGTGGAGCAGACGCTGTTCATCCGTGGTCTGACCGCGCCCGCGGGTCACACCGCGTGGACCGGGCTCACCGCCGGCGCGCTGTGGGTGCTGTTGGCCAGCCCGAGCGTCGCCCGGCTGTTCGGGTTCATCGGCACGTTCCTGGGTGTCGTCGTCCTGCACACCCTGTGGGACACCTTCTCCGGCTCACTGGTCTTCGTCGTGTTGGCGATCATCAGTATCGGCTGGCTGTTCTGGGAGCTGCGCCGTTACCGGGCCTTCAGCGACCACCACGTCGGGCAGCTCCAGCCGAACTGAACCACATACACCATGCCTTCCCCGGCCTGCGCGAAAACGGCCGGGCGAGGTGTCTCTCTGGTGATCTCGCTGCGACCGGGCGCGTACCTCGTCTAATGTCAGGCTGTTCACATTTGGCCGGATTAGTCGGAAAGGTGCGGCGATGGGGGTGCGCAGCTGGATCGAGGGTTGGCCGGTCTATCGGCAGCTCACCGGCACCGACCCGCTGGGCCGGGGTGCCGCGGCCAAGTCCGCCGGCTCCCGTGCGCTCACTGCCCGTACCGAGGACGCCGACAGTGTGGCTCGTTCGGTGTGTCCGTACTGCGCGGTGGGTTGTGGTCAGCGGGTGTTCGTCAAGGACGGGCAGGTCAGTCAGATCGAGGGTGATCCGGACAGCCCGATCTCGCGGGGTCGGCTGTGTCCGAAGGGCTCGGCGAGCAAGAGTCTGGTGACGAGTCCGCTGCGGCAGACGAAGGTCCGCTACCGCCGGCCGTAC
>NZ_PYBV01000073.1 GCF_003205615.1 Micromonospora arborensis
CCCGCCCCCCCCCCGCCCCGCCCCACCCGCCGGCCCCCAGCGCGGTCCCGGCCCCGCCCGCACGCACGGAACACCACCCACGCTCCCCAACCCGCCCCACTCGCGGGGCAGCTCTACAGCGAGCGCCGGACACTCCGACGGTGGGACGCGTCGGTGGTGCCGAGGCGGGGTCAGTCGTTTACTACGACGGTTAGTAGGCTGTGCCGGTGACCGAGGTGACGACCAGGTGGGGCCGATGACCAGCGCGGCGGCGGCC
>NZ_PYBV01000074.1 GCF_003205615.1 Micromonospora arborensis
GTGCTTGCCGGCTTGCTCCGCCTCGATGAACGGGTGCACGTTCACCGGGTCTCCTTGATGCTCCTATGTCAAGCTGCTACCGGGAGCGGCTGCAGATGTGTAGCGGTGTGGGCGCTGCTGGCGGCAGCGCAGGCGGGTCGATCGGTTGGTTGGCACGCCCGTTCGTCAGTCAGTAGGGCGGTGAAGACCCGATCGGACAAACGTCGGCGCAGCAGTCGTAGGGCTTCCGTCTTGGTCTTTCCGCTGTTGATCAGCTTGTCGACGTACTCCTTGCCCGGCCCGATACCGCGGGTTTGAGTGACCGCTGCCATGTGCAGCGCGGTGTTGACGGTGCGGTTGCCGCCACGGTTGAGTCGGACCCGGACCTTGTTTCCGGACCACACTGGGATCGGGGCGGTGCCGTTGAAGCGGGCGTAGGCGTGCTTGGACTTGAATCGGGCAGCGCCGGCGGTTTCGCCGAGGATCATCGCCGCGCCGAGCACGCCCAGGCCGGGGATCGCGAGCAGGGTCGGTCCCAGATCCTCCACCAGGTCCCGCAGCTCACGCTCCAGGGCGTTGATCTGCACCGTCAGCTCCCGGCAGCGGACCAGCAGATCTCGGGCGATCCGGGCGACCGTGCCGTCGAGGTCGGCGAGTCTGGCAGCCAGTTCGTCGATGACGCGGTAGCGGCGCAGGCCCCGGGAGGGCACCTGGAGTTCCGGGTCCAGTTCATGCAGGTGCCAGCGGAGCCGCCCGCATAGCTTGGTGCGTTCCACGACGAGATCGTGACGGTGATCGGAGAGCAGCTTGACCTGCCGGGTAGGCCCGTCGAGATGGGCAACGGGCAGATCCGGCTCGCGCAACGCGGCCAAGGCGACAGCTTCGGCGTCGATCGGGTCGGACTTTCCTCGCTGCCGCCCCGACCTACGAGCCGCAGCCATCAACCGGGTATGCACCCGCACAACCCGATGCCCGGCACGCAACAGGTCGCGTTCCAGCCGGCGGGTCATATGCCGGCAATCCTCGACCGCGAAGCTCACCTGCGGCCACTGACCTGCCCATTCCACGGCGCGGAGGTGACCTTCATCCGTCGCGACGACAGTTCGTTCGCCGAGCTTGCGGCCCAGGTCGTCGACCGCGACCAGGGTGTGTGTGCGCTTGTGGGCGTCGATTCCGATCACGGTCATGCCAGCTCCTCGCTGCCGGGGGTGAGGGTCCGCGAGCCGGGCGAGGGGGCATGCCTTAATCGAGCAGTAGCAGGCTCCTATCAAGCCACTCCAGGCCCGGCGCAGGGTCCGGCGGGGCCGCACATCAGGAAAAGCCACCAGCCGCAGGCCGGGGCAGCGAAGAAATGAGCGAGCCCCGCCGGACGTCGATCAGTCTGGCATTAACGCGAAGAAAGCCGTCGCCC
>NZ_PYBV01000075.1 GCF_003205615.1 Micromonospora arborensis
TCCCGCCTCAACTGCGCGAGCTCGTCTCGTTCGCTGCTGGTCAGCCCGTCGGTGCGGGTGCCAGCGTCGAGGTCGGCTTGCTTGACCCAGTCACGCACCGCGGTCTCGGTCAGGTCGAAATCCTGGCTGACCTGCCGAAGAGTGCGATCACCGCGCTGGCACAACTCGACGATCTCGGCCTTGAACTCCGGCGTGAACGAACGCCGAGGCCGCGGCCGCTTCTTCCCCATGCTCTCCATGATGATGGACATCCTCCCGGAGACCCCAGGTCCCCTGATCTCGGATGTCCGTCAAAACGGGGCAGGCCCAAAGCCGATGTTGGGGCCGATCCGCTCCCCGCGCAGGCGGGGGTGCTCCCTATCGGCGGCCAGTGAGGAACGGCCCTATGACGGGTCCCGGGCCAGGCGTTCGGGACCCATGTTTATGCACGAGCCCTCTCAGCCGGACACGCCTCCACGACCCGACGTGGCGTGCACTCATGCCGAAGAGCGGATGCGGAGATCGGGTCTGGCCGGGGTCAGTCACAGCAGGCCGCGCTCGCGTAGCCGGGCGAGCCGGTCCGGCGGTAGGCAGTCGGCCAGGTTCCGCTCTAGGTCGACCAGCTCAAGGTCGACTGGGTACACCATGAAGTCGTCGGCGACTGGCAGCGTGTCCGACCAGTCGAGGATGTTGAGCCGAGCCGCCACCGCGCACAACAGTCGCCGGCCCACCTCGGATCCGGCGGCGGCATCGAGGTCGTTGGCGTCGAGCAGGGCGAGCTCCTGTCGTACCAGCCGCACCGATCCTGCATCGTCGAGGTTGACGTCGGTACTGGCCTCGAAGTCGGCCGGCGACCATGCTGCCCGGTTGTCGATCGCCGCCAGGGCCGCTCGCTCGTCCTCAGTAGCCCCGTGGACCTCGAAGGACAGCGCGTCCGATCGGTAGTAGCTCAGCGCGACGCAGGCGGCGGGGCCGTCGACCGCCAGGCGCGCCACGGCGTCCGGGATCAGCGTGAGGAATGCGTCCTCGATGATCCGGCACGCCGCTTCGAGGTCGAATCCGGCCGGCGGCCGCTCATAGCGCGCCTCGGACCGACGGCCCGTGACCTCGACGACGCGGACCAGGCCGCGGTCGTCGTGCTCCGCCGTCAGCACCGAGGGCGCCCGGCCGTCGTGCTCGATCTCGACGCGGCTGATCCGCCCATCGGTGTATGCGTACGACTCCCGCCCCGAGCCGCCCCGCGCGACCGTGTCGGCCGAGCGCATCAACCCGTCCACGAAGCGGTATTCGTGCAGGTAGATGGGCCCGTCCGTATCGAAGTGCGCCGCCTCGACCACGTCGCCGTCGTAGCTGACGAACGTCTCGTAGTACAGGCGGCCGTGAAGAAAGCCGCTGTACTCCTCGATCACCACCGGGCGGCCCTCGGCGTCGAACCCGATGCGCAGTACATCCCGATCGACCGGCGGTCTGGCGTCCAACCGGCGGCCAGCCTTGAGCAGGTCCCGTTCGAAGTGCAACGGACGAAGATCAAGGCCCGGCCAGTTGTACCAGTCCCAGCGCCCGACGAGCGCGGTCGCCGCTCTCTTTCGGCAGTCGTATTCGCCAGCGAGCCGGGCGAACCGCGCAGCAAGATCGGACATGTCCGGGATGCTACTGGTCGCCTCGCCGGACTGGCCGCCGCGCACATCCGGGTCCGCCGCAATCCGCCGCTTGTGGCTGAATCGGTTCGGGCCCCGGTTGAGCCGTTCCGGGAGCCCGCGCACGATGGGCCTGCTCCCCGAAACATGGCCCGGGCTCGAACGGTGCTGCCATCCCTGGGCTCAGGGAACGCGGTATCGGCAGCTGTTTTAAGGGCGTCAGCTCATGTCCACGGCGTACGCCTCTTCGCGTACGTCGGAGTTCGGGTGCCGGCGTAGCCCAATCAGAAGGTCCCGCCATGGCGCCTTCCAGCCGAAGCCGGCCCCGTGCCGGACCAGCGCCACCGCGAACAGCCCGCCGGCCAAGTCTCCGCGCCTGGCCAGGCGCGCGATGTTGTCGGTGAAAATCGCCGGGGCGGGCCACTCGCGGAAGCTCCGCAAGCGGGCGCCGACGCGTTCCGCAGTGCGGAACGCGAGGACGGGCCGGTCCGCACACAGGTCTGCGATCTCGTGCAGATTGTTCAGCCGCCCGAGGTCGACCAGCAGCGCCGTGGCCGCGCCGGCGAAATCGGGATGATCTGCGAGCCACCGTGCCGCTTGAACCAGGGCTGTCCGGTCGGCATTGGCGGGTTTGCTCTCGGACCGGACGGCCGCGCCGCGTGCGAGGAGTTCGATGCGGCGCCGTGCAGGGCGATCGGCGGCCGGGTCGCCGGGATGGTCGTCGTTGGCATCGCGGTTCACGAGCCGGGCCAGCGCGGTGCCGAGTACCGCATCACCTCCGGCCTTCAGTAGTTGGGCCACCTCGATGCGCGCCATCGTTTCTCCGAGATCACTGAGCCTGTTCACCACCAGTTCAGTGATCCCGGTAAGCCACGGCGACCATTCCCCGAGTTGGCCGAACGCGGTCCGCCGAACCTCCCGGTCGGCGGCGCGGCAAGCCTCGACGATGAGCGCGCCGTAGCGCGCGCGGTGCCGCTCGGGGATTGTGTTCGGGTACGCGCTCAGGACCGCGCGTCGCTCCTCACGGCTGCCGTCGACCGCGGCCCGCAGGATGGTCCAGCTCGCCTCGGTCTGCAGCCGCTGCCGGGCGGCGGAGACGATCGCCGCGCGCACATCGCGGTGCGCGTCCGAGTCCGTGTGTGCATCGTGCAGCGCCGTCATCACCTGCGGCGGCCCGTACCGTGCCAGCAGCCGGGCCGCTTCCTTCCGGCTCGTGATCTTCGCCGAGCCGATCACCACCTCGCCGAGCACATCGGCCAGTCGAGACGGTGGGACGTGCCGGGCCGCCCGGCTGACCGCATACATCGCGACACGCGCCCGGTCACCGCCGGCGTACCGGAGCAGTATCGGAAGTGCTTCGTCCGGCCGGTCGGTCCAGACCAGCGCACCCAGCGCTGCCTCGGCGATCGCCACCTCGGGGGCGTCGAGGTGGCGCAGCACCAGTTCACGGCCCGCGACGCCAACGCCGGCGGCGGCCCGGATCGCAGCCGCCCGCTGCCACACCCCCTGCCCGGTGTCGTCGATGATGAGCTCCTGCAGGTCTACGAAACGGGCCTGTTGGCGGGGCAGCCAGCGCTCGCTGCGAAACACCCAGGCGGGCACCCATCGCACCCCCGATTCGATGAACCGGCCGCGCGGGCGATGGTCCAGCACCCGGTCGAGCAGGTCGGTGCGGGATCGGGAGATCGTCGCCCACACCTCTTGGATCGTCACCGCCGAGGGATCGGTCTCAAGCACCTCGATCACCCGCTCCGCGCGGGTACGGGGGTTGTCGAGCCATAGCGCGATCGCCGTCCGGGCCACCGACAGCAGCGTGCGGGGGCCGGTCGCCTGACGCAGCAACTCCTGCAGCTGCGCCAGACGCCAGGCCCGCTTGCCGAGCGCGTGGGTGAGCGCGAAGAGCGGACCGTACCGGCCGCGGGCAATGCCGGCGTCGACCCAGCCGCGCAGCCGCTCGAAGACGATCGCCTCCTGGCCTCTGCGCAGCACCGTGTCAAAGCGGCGCAGTACCGGCACACTCGCGCTCGTGCTGACCAGGTCGATCGTGAGCAGCGCCCACTCGCACAGCTGCGGTACGGCGACATGGTGCTGCAGGACATCGGCGGCGAGCATGCTCAACGCGCTCGTCGTGGCGGCGGAGGTGTCGCGGGCGTCGACCGCGTCGGTGGTCAGCTGACTGAGCCCGGCCGCCATGTCCGCAGTCAGCAGTGGCGCCACCTTCGTCAACGCGGTGAGCGCCGACGCGCGTACCGGATCCTGTTCGTTGCGCAGCCGGCCGAGCCGGACGATCACCGCGGCCACCGCGTGCGGGTTGCGTGAGCGGCGGGCGGCCTCCACCAGCAACGCGTACCCGTGCGCCCGCTCGTCGGCCTCACCCGATCCCAGCGCGACATCCAGCGCTGCGGAGGCGTCCGGCCAGTCCAGGTACGCACTCCAGGTACGCACGTCCGTCTCCCGCTCGCGGATTTTCGCCAGGCCCAGCACCCGACTCGCCTCACGGATCCGGACCGCGACCGGCAGCACCTCCATGATCTCGGCAGCCGGAATCAGCACCGCCGTGTCGACGTGTGCTAACGCCCGGTCGTACAGCTCGCCGCGCCGACTCGGTGCCACGGCGTCGAGCAGTGCTGCCAGCGCCGGGCTGTGTTCCCTGAACCGACTGGCGAGCGGCGCCAGTTCTTCGATGGGTAGCGACGCGAGGCGGCGGAGCAGGGCCGGTGGCAGCACGGTCCGCTTCAGCCAGGCCGCGCGGGCCGGCGCGGTGAGCAGGCGGGCGACCCGAACCGCGTCGTGTGCCGCGAGCACTCCGTATGCGCCCAGCGGACCGGGCAACGACTCCTCGGATGCGTACCGTTCGAGCAAGTCGAGTGCCTGCGCCGGGTCACAACGCAGCACCGCATCGGCGGCATCGGCCCAAACCCTGACCCGCAGCTCAGGTGTGGCCGCAGCCAGCCGCTCGCGGACCCGATCCAGCAGCGGGCCGGGATGCCGCCGGACCAGCCGCTCGAGGTTGAGCGCGTGTTCCAGGTGGGGCAGCATCTCGCGTACTGTCTCGGTGCCGCAGGCTGGCAGCAGCGCGGCGGCCTCCTCATCGCCGACCTGGGCCCGAACCTCGGTGATCAGTGCGTCAGCTACGGCCGGTGCGTAGCGACGGCGCAGGGCCCGATAGACACGCCAACGCTCGATCGCAGGCCTGTCGGCGAGGCCCTCGATCGGGATGCCAGCTTGCACCGCCGCGATCAAGGCGGCACCCCTGATCGACGGCTGTGCGTCGCACGTCGCAGCGGTGATGCCCTCGGTGTCTCGGCTCAGCACCGCGGCGAACAGGGCGAGATACCGCTCATGGGGGCCCTGCCCGCGCAGGTCCGCGCAAACCTGGACCCGGTCAGGCGCAGTGTGCGCCCATTCCGCGAGGCGGCTCATCCGGCTGCGGTACGAAAGCGGATCGAGCGAGGTCAGCAACATGCGGGTGGAGGCAAGCACGGCGTTCATTGTGCCCGTGAGCGCGCCGGAACGAGATCGATTATCACCGCGCTCGGAGAGCGCCTCACCATCCTGCGATCTGGAGGATTCTTCTCAGCGGCGACGCCAAGATTGCATAGCTGCCTGCTCACCAAGGCCGGACGCGCGGATTTGCCGCGATTCGCGCGGCACGCAGCGTGACGGCTGGAGCTGCCGCTCGCCATCCGGAACTGCCGAGAGGCGGATATCAGAGACCACGGTGATCATCGATGGCCGCGCGGGTCCTGTCTGGATCTTCAGCGGTGTTGTCGCGACGCCACTACACCTACCCTGCTGGTCCGATCGTCCAGTCGGGTGCCAGCTGCGCTGCCTGCTGTTGCCAGGCCGCCCTTCCGCCGGGCAGCGGCCAGGCACGGGTGCGGCCCTCGCTGCGAGCGACGTCGTTGAGCTGACCGGCGAACCGGCGAGTGATGTTGGCGATGTTTGCCTTCGCCAGTTCGTCACCGTGGTTCGCGGCGGGTTGCAGAGCCTGCAGGCGCCCCTCGTATTCGCGGACGATGTGCCGATCGGCGCCTGCAGCCCATGTAGGACCAGGGGCTGGCGCGAGGACAACCACCGCTGGCACAGTGTGCTCGGCCAGCGCCGCCGCGATCCTGTCATGGCCGTCGAGCACGAGCAATATGTCGAGGCCGCTCACCCACCACAGCAGCGCCGGGGGCAAGACCCCCTCGCGGACCTGGCGGCGGTAGGACCGCACCCGCGCGGCGCCGTGCGGTGACAGCCGGCGTAGCGGCAGGATGTCCCGCTGGTCTTCAACTGGGTCGCCGTAACCGAACCAGGTGATGTGACCTTGATCTGGGTCAACCGCCGGGAGACGGTGCCAGTGGGCGGCGACGCTCCAGCTCGGCATTCCCCACGCCAGGGTCCAGCGGCCGGCGTACATCGGGCCATCGCCGACGGCCTGGAGCAAGTCGGTGAATTGGTGGGTCCAGCGTGCCGACCACGCATCGTCGTCAACACTGGTCTCCCGCACCCGCCTGGCCTCCGCCGCGCTGATTGGTGGCAGCGGCGAGCGATACCGGCCGGTGCGGGCGTAGTACACCCCTCGATGCATGGCCCGCTGAACGCCCAATAGCACGACCCGATCGCCCTGACGGAGCAGCAGACGACGCCCGCCCGTCACTTCGACGCGCAGCCCGGGACGTGCCGGGCCATCCGTCTCACAGACCAAGCCCGTCCAATGGCCACCCACCGAGGCAGGCAACGGGGCGCGGATCACGCCGTCATGCTACGGCCCGGACGGCCGACCGACGGCGCATGGCCCCTTCGATACAGGACTTTGAGCGCAGTCTTCTGCCGCGAGCCGCGCGCTACGGAACGTCAGGGTGCTCGGTCGGGTCGGTGTTCGGCCGGTGGGTGCGGTCGGTGGTCAGCTGGCTGCGCTTTCCATGGCCGTTCGATCCACTGATTGGCGTCCAGGTAGGTCGTGAGGTTGGGGAAACGTTGCCTCGTGAGGGTTTCGTTGGTTAGGTCTGCGGGGGTTCCGAGGGGTGTGTCGGGTCCGGAGGGCCCATCGATGGCGGAGGGAGCCCCGGTTGCGGCGATGTGCGCCTCGATCGGCAGGCCGCAGAACCAATCGATCCGCGCGTTGTGCCGATCGGGGGCCAACTCGACAAGGGTGTCCGGGTTGGCCTGGACGCGCCGCATGACTTGCCGCCCGTGCGACACGATCCAGTCCTGTACCGCGAGGAAGTCATCGTCGTCGAAGGGGCCGAGCAACAGCGTGGCGGCATCCCGGATCGGCCAGCAGTAGAGCTCGTCCTGCTCCAGGAACCAGAGTTCCTCGAACTGTTCAATCTCGTGCGGAGTCAATGCGCGAAGACGACAAAGGAGTACCTGGGCGACGCGTTCGGTGTCGCTGCCCGCCTCGGCGCGGGCACCTTCGACGATGGTCACGTCCGCGCTGGTGG
>NZ_PYBV01000076.1 GCF_003205615.1 Micromonospora arborensis
GCGGCGCGACGGACTGACGTGCCGCGGCCGTCGACTCCACCCACGCAGGCGAGTGCGGGCGCTGCGGCGATGCTGTGCATCCGTGTGAGGGCGGTCGGTCTACCGCGGTGGGGCGGTCCGACGGGAACGGGCGCTCCGGCGAGGCAGGGCGACTGTCGGTGGTGCCGACCCGGTGGCGGGCCGGGGTCGGCTCCCCGCCGCGCCGCTGGTCCACCGGGCGGTCCTCGTTGTCCGGGCCGGGGTAACGCGGTGGTGGGGTGGGGTGCGACCCGGCAGCCGACCGCTCGTCGGCGATCGGCGGGTCCATCGGCGCGGGGGGGGACTCCAGCCGCAGAAGTGCGGCAGGGGGGGCCGAGACGGGGACGCCGGGGGGAGGGGGGACCGGCGCTGCCGACACCGGGCGGGCCCCGCCCGGGGCGGGGGGGGGGGGCGGGGAGGGGAGGGGGGGGTGGGGGGGAAGAGGGG
>NZ_PYBV01000077.1 GCF_003205615.1 Micromonospora arborensis
GTGCTCGCGGTGATCCGCGGCGCCGCGTCCAACCAGGACGGCGCGTCCAACGGCCTGACCGCCCCGAACGGGCCGGCCCAGCAGCGGCTCGTCCGGCTCGCGCTGGCCAACGCCCGGCTGGCGGCCGACCAGGTGGACGCCGTCGACGGGCACGGCACCGCCACCGAACTCGGCGACCCGATCGAGGCGCAGGCACTGCTGGCGACGTACGGCAAGGACCGCGACCGCCCGCTCTGGCTCAGCTCGGTCAAGTCGAACCTCGGGCACAGCCAGGC
>NZ_PYBV01000008.1 GCF_003205615.1 Micromonospora arborensis
CCACTCCCGTGGACGCAACCGCCCGGCCTTTCCGGTAGGTAGGCTCGCCGCATGGAGTTGACCCCTGAGCAGCGGGCGTACGTGCGCAACCTCGGCCGAGAGTACGGCCGCTGGTTGAGAGACAACCACGACCCCGAGCGGTGCACGACGACCCCGTGCGGGCCGTGCCAACTGAAGGCGGCGGAACGCCGCAGGCGGTCCTGAGTTAGGGCTGGGATAGTCGGCCTGGGGAATCTCGAGGTGGCGAACAGGCCCCCGTTCCGCCGGAACAACGTGCACCCTCAGGTGCGCCGCCTCACCCTGCCGCACGCCTGCCGGCCCCTCGGGCGGCTCGTCATCTCCTATCCGCTGGCTTGGGAGGTTCCCGATAAGCGAAGCCAACAGAGCCGCAAAGCCGCGGGTTGCAGGGGGCGATCATTGATCAACCATCTGGCAACGAACGCGTTGATGACTTCGGATCCCACTGCCGAGCGACGCCATCCCGCACGGAGGTCAGTTTTACCGTCGCCTGATCAAGCGCATTGGAAGTTGATCGCGCCTTTCGTCCAAGGCTCCTGAGCCGCTAACCATCCTCCACGCTTGCTGCCTTGGTTGCTTCAAGCTCAGACTGCAGCTCGGCGTTCTCATGCTTCGCAACTCCACCTGTACGTGAGAGAGTTGCTTGCCCAGCCCTGTGGTCATCGCGGTAGCCATCTGCATGAACTTGTCTGCGATGTTGGCTTTCCGCTCGTCTCGGTTGAGGCGGTGGCCAAGCAGCGCGTGGATCAACGCACCCACCCCGAGTGCCGCAGCGAGAGCAACGCCAATGTTGATCTTCTCGGCGGTGGTCACGGTGCCTGCCTTGAAATAGATGGCGGTCTGGCGTCGGGCGGGCTGCCAACCCGTCACCTCGATTGAAGTCGACTGGCGTGCGAAGGTCAGCCTGTAAGAAGGTTGACCAGGATTCCAGTAGGGATCGACGCGGCCACCGCAGCAAGAAACCACCACAACTCCATCCGCTGGCCTCGGCGAGCGGTGCCCTGGACGAACGAGGCGGCGCTTCGTGCCGCAGCTTCGGCCACGAGTGGCTGCCAGGCGGATTGAGCGTTTGGGCTCATGGCCGCCGTGTAGCTGTCTGGCCCTGGCCGACGAATGCGAGAAGTCCGCGAGTGACCTTCGCGGCTCTGCGAGGGCCGATGGTGACGTCGCTTGCCAGGGGCCGGTCGGGTTTCTCGGGATGGCTCGGCAACCGGCTCTGTCGGTACATCGGCGACCGATGTGTCGCTAACTCCACGTTCTGAGGGGAAGCGGTCTCCAGCCTTGTGATAGTTGGTGACGGCACTGTCTCCGGCAGCCGAGACGCCCCGTCCGGCTACCGCATTATTCCGCGCTGCTGGAACACGGAGGTTGGGGCTGCCGTCCCTGGCGGTTGGCAGCCTCACGCCGATCCCCGCCGCTATCAACAAGACGAAGCTGATGGCGAGTGCAGGAATCGTCCACGGTGTCGGCAGGAAGTAGCCGCCGGTGCCTGCGGCGACAGCGATCGCAAATAAGACCATGAGTGGGGGCCTCTGTCTCACGCTCTGATTTGACCAGATGACTGCAAGTGATGTCGTCAGCCTTCTGGTCCTCCTTCCGTCATAGAGCAGGTTGGGTGAGCGGACGGTGGGGTTGCGGCAGCTCTACGTGTTGCGGCACGCTGCTTGCCACGGGGAGCGACTGGTTGGTTGCCGAGCGCGGGCAGTCGCCGGGCAGTTAGACGGGGGAAGAGGCTTGGTTTCACCTCTACGCAGTAAGCATCGTCCGAGTCGGATGAGGTTCCTGCTCTGGGCCGCAGGGCCCGTCTTCGAGCTGCCTGTTGTAGCTCTCGCGATCTCATCCTTCCCCGATGTGGCCGCCGAAGCAGCCTTCGGCTCTGCAGGATCGCAGGCCGTAGCGCTGGTTGCGATGGTGCTTGTGCTGGCGGCGGTTACGTTCGCATGGGTCGTGGCTGCAGCCGGTCTCCGTCGAGTCCTGGCGTTGCTACTGGGGATCACCTCGGGACTCCTAGTCGTATTGATGGTCGGTTTCGGCATGAGTGGCACGTGGGTTGTATTCGCAGTACTCCTTGCGCACTCCGCCGTCGCAACGGCGGTCATCGGATGGCTGCTCGTGAGCAGGCCAAGTCCTGCTCAGTCGGCGCGGTTAGGGCAGTGATGGCCGCATGAGTGACGACATCCTTGCCCGCCTTCAGCAAATCCAAGGGCATACGCTGAAGCTTCAAGCCGCGATGCAGTCCCAGCCCAAGCCCAGCGAGGGGCACGGGACCGACCCGAGCGGTTGCGTTGGCCTTGTGGTCGACCCTGACGGGCTGCCTTCACGCATCGAGGTGAGAGCCGGTTGGCAGCGGCATGTGGCCGCCGCAGAGTTGGGCCCGTTGGTGCTGCTCGTCTTTCAGGAGACGGCTGCTCAGGCGACACAAGCGTGGTCTGAGTCCTTCGATCTTGACGCGTGGCGGTCGCGAGCTGAAGCGGCGCGAGCGGGGGAGCGGGAGGGCGCAGGGCTGCCGCCCTTGCAGCAGGCCCGGCCGTTCGGTAGTCCGCGCGACCCGTTGACGCTGACTGAGGAAGCGCTCAAGGCGCTGAAGGCGACGCGGGACCAAGCTGCTGCGCCGCCCGTGACAGTGACTGGCTGGGACGGCGACCGCGCTGTTTCGATCACCCTCACCCCTGGTGGGTTGCAGGGCTGCACCATCAATCCGCGGTGGGCACTGAGGCAAGGTGCCTCGGCTCTCAACGCGGCTCTCAGGGAGGCGTTGAGAGCCGCCCGTGCGGCGATAGAGGAGCACGCCGCACGACGCAGGGCAGAGGCCCAAGGGCTCGACGACTTGGCGCGCGAGGCACTGGCCACGCTCGCCAGATTCCAGGACTTCAACAACCCACCCGAGGAGGGCTGAGATGCCGCCCCCGAGCCGTCAACAAGTCACCGTCGCCACGGACGCTCTGCGCACCGAGGCCGGAGAGTGGGACCGGCAGAGCGCGGCGATGTCGGCAGTTGTGCCGAAGGTTGCCGGCATGGAACTTGGCCGGGTCGAGGCCGGCCTCTTCCAACTCATCGTCTCGCCCTACAACGAGATCGTTCAGCACGTCAGCCAGCGCTGCCAAGAAGGCCAAGCCGCCATGACGGAGGTGGCGACCACGCTCCGAAAGGTCGCCGACACCTACGACGAGGAAGACCGCAGCAACGAGCACAAGCTCCGAAACCTCTACTGATGAGGGCATGACGTGGACTTCAGTAAGGCACAGTTCGAGGGGTTGCTCACCGACATCAGCGCCGGCTTGGACGACCTGAGCATGCGCCTCGACCAGATCGGACCAGCCGCTACCGCCGCCGCTAACCATTGGTACATCCCGCCGGGCGTGGCCGATTCGATCCTCTGGCTAGGCAGACAGACCGTCGAGGTCGGCAGACAGGCCCTCGACTTCCTCATCGATCTCATGAAGGGTGCTACCGCCCCGATCTTCATGTTTAAGGACGCCTGGGACTGGATGGACGTCCGGGGCTCCGCTTCCGGTGTCGCCAGCGCCCTAACGGAACAACATCTCGTCGTCGACAACTCCGACTGGGCGGGCAAGGCGCGAGATGCCTACGTCAGCAGCGTTGGCAGCCACGCCGACGCGGCATCCAGGATCACGGCGATCGCGGCGAGCACCTCAGGTCATCTCCTTGCGTGCGCGGCAGCCGGCGCAGCCTTCTACACCACCCTGGCAGTTGTTCTGGCGAAGCTCATCGTCGCCGCGATCGCGGCGATAGCGGCGTTCGGGTCCGCCGTCTTCTCGTGGGTTGGTGCCGGCATCGTCTTGGAAGAGGCAGGCGTCAACACCGCGATCGTCGCTACCGCGATCGTCACCCTGTCCGCCTTCCTCGCCGCGCAGGCAACCAGCATGGTCAACCTGCACGGCGAGGCGGTGGACAGCCGATCCTTCCCGGGCGGCAAGTGGCCCTCGCCCAACTCATCCACCTACAGCGACGCCAGCGTGAAGGACGGGGACGCCGACTGGTCTCTTGCGTAGAGCAATTGCTTGCTGTGTCTGCCGGCGGGCTCGTTCGCCAACCAGATACTCATCGCGGCCAGGGTGTCGATCCACAACTTCATCGCCGAGGCGTTGGGTCTGGTGACGAAGCTCCGAAGCCGCAGGTCAGGCTGGCTGAAACTAGTAATCCGAGGCCCCTCGATCGGGCCCTGTCGCTCGAAAAACGCTGGTCACCGAACCAGTCCACTTCTTACGCGCGCCCTGCATAGGTGTATCGAGTGTCAATACATCGAGACCACCTAGCTATGGTGTCTCCAGCGCAACGCACAGACCCACCTGTCACTGACGTCTTTGCGGGTACGGGAGCGTCCCTCCGCGCGGGGGACGGTCCTCCGACCCAGGATCTCGGGGAGGGACGGCGAGTGACGATGCGCCGCAAGGGGCCTTCGGGCCCGAGGAAGAACCGGCAGACCAACGCCAACCAGTGGCGGGATGTCGGGGAGTGGGTGGCACTGATACTCAAGGTGCTCGCCTACGCCGTCGGCCTTGCAGTAACGCTGGCCGGAAACGGGTGCGGGCCCAACTGACCTGACCGGTCAACTGGGCCCACGACCGAGCGGGAAGGGCCTCCGCCTCGTGGCCTCGGAAACCTGGGGCGGGGGTCTTCCACTGCACCACACTGCATCGCAGTGCATAGCGTTGTAACGCTTCGCACGATACATCTCGTGACAGAGTTGGGCGACACTGTGTTGCCTATCTTTGCCAGGACGGCGGGCTAAGGCGCGTGTCGGGCAGCCAAGGAAGGCCTCAAGCGTGGCGCTGGATCTCTTCGAGGGCAAGGGCTTCAACGGTGCAACGTTGGCGGTCGCCCTGCTAGCCCTGCTCGTTGGCACCGCAGGGGCTCACTTCGCGCGTAGGGCGCTGCTTCCACCTCGGAGAAGCCTTACCATCCACCTTCTGGCTCCTGCTCGACTGCTAAACAGCGCACGGGCTGGTCTCGACGACTTGGTTGTTTCGCGCAAGGGACGTGTGCTTCACGATCCCTACGTTGTGACCGTCATCTTGAGAAACACTGGCCGGCACGCAATCGCGAGTGAACACTTCGATCAAGGTCGACCCATCAGGATCGACCTCGGCGTTTCCGTCGAGGCCCTCCTCCACCCGCCAGACGGCGCGGCGTCGTCCGGTGTTGCCGTCGACGGCCAAGCGATCCTCTTTGGCCCCGAACTGATTCGACACAAGCAGGAGACTCTGATCCAGATCTTGACTTCAGATGCCCCGAAGCCGAGCAAGGATGCGGTCATTGAGCACCTGGTGGACACGGAGGTGCGGGTGGAGGAGGACGGTTATGCAGAACGAGAGCGGTCGCGGGGAGCGCTCCTAGGAGCGCTCACGAGCATCGCTGGGCTGGTGTTCGCCGCTTACACTCTTGTTCGAGAGTTGATCGAAGTGGCGTTTTAGCTACAGGTGGAGCCGCCGCTACGCCGGCTCCGTCTTGCCCGCCCAGGCGGCAAGCTCCTCTCGCGTATACAGGTCGGCGTTACCCTGCTTCCCGCGTGCCTCGGGCACTTCACCGACGCCACGCTGTAGCCGCTT
The DNA here is from genome assembly GCF_003205615.1 of Micromonospora arborensis. GTDB lineage: Bacteria > Actinomycetota > Actinomycetes > Mycobacteriales > Micromonosporaceae > Micromonospora > Micromonospora arborensis. Next base: position 5,589 of record NZ_PYBV01000008.1, read on the forward strand.
CTTGGTGGCTTCGTAGGTCCAGGGCAGCACCCCGGCCTCTACCGCCTGACGCAGCGTCAGGAAGTCTCCGGCAGGGCTTGATAGGCCGCTGACCTGCGAAGTCCCCGGGGACCGGGGACATGCAAGCTCCCTAGCTTCCGCAACAGTCAGGTACGCGACCTGTGTCTCAGTAGCCTGACCACCGATGACGATCTGCCATCGTCCGAGCGTCCGGGACGCTCGGGGCATCGCAGCCTCAGGAACCAGCATCTTCCAGTTGTTTGCCGTGTACCGGGCGAGGCAGCGAACCCCAAAGTTCTCCCGCGCCTCCGGCCCGCCGATGGCCCTGGCGGTGAGCATCTGCGCGATAGCCAGCACGTTGACCTTGGCACTGCGGCCCATGAACAGCAGATCGGCTAGAGCCGACACGGCAGGCGACCGTTTCGGGTCGCCTTTGCCGCGTGCCTCGGCCCAGAAGTTGACGAGCTGCCCGATGGTGGCGTTCAACTCTTCGGCGATCACCAGCACCCGGGGACCGGGGTCCCAGTCTTCCGCTTCGTGCATCGCCAGGGTGTTCCGCTCGTCGGCGAGAGCGGCGAGGCGGACCAGGGCGTCATGCATCTGCGCCGGCTTGGTGCAGTAGTCAACCCCGGACAACCCGAGGGCCCACCGATGAGACCCCTTGCGGTCGAGGATGACCACCCGTCCGCCCCGATTGAGCACCTGGACCGCAACCAACTCGGCAAGCACGCTCTTGCCCGCTCCCGTGCCCGCGCTCACGGCGATGTGGGGAGAGTCGTCGCGCAGAGACAACGTGACGGGGCGATCCCCGGCACCCTGCCCGATGTAGAACTCCCATTCGGCCAACCCGGCAAGGTTGGCGGCCACCTGCTCGGCACCGACCCGGGACGGTGGACGCTTACGAACAGTCCACGTAGCGGTTACCCGCGGCCCAACTTGGTGCCACGTCTCCACCAAGTCAGCAACGGGAATCTTGCTGCCCACGATTGAAGAGACGAGCTGCCGTTGCTCCCTGGTCAGATACGGGGTATTGGCTGTCAGTTCTATACGCGGTCCCTTGTCCGGGTCCGCGGGACGGCGGAACACGGCCAGCCGGGACGTGATCGGCTCGGCCTGCCGCTGTGCCGCCCATGCGGCCCGCTGAGCGCGCTCAGGGAGCCACCGGATGATCGGCTCCGCGTTCTCCCCGTACCAGAGGCGTACGGCCTTCTCAGCCGGACTGAGTGGCTTGGCCAGCCGGGGCGTGAGGTTGCCCAACGACGGATCAACGTGGAGGCGTATGCCGGTCTGTAGACCCATCGCGGGGACGAGAGCTGCCAGGGTCGGGGTGACGTACTCCCGGTTAAACCGGCGCATGGTGAACCGTCGCCTGAGCCGGTAGCCGGACACCAGGACAGCCGAGCCGATCAGTGAGCCGACCTGCTCAGGCTGAGCCACGGCCAGCGCAGCCGTAGCCGGCACACTGAGCCGGATCACCTGACGCTGCCAGCCGGCGAGCCGGCCCGGTCCCCGGTGCCGGTACGGGTAGCCAGGTTTGCCGCTGAGCGGCCTACCGGAGAGGTACCGATAGGCCACCCGCGACACGGTGTGCTTGCGCTGGAGCTTGCGGAGAGCCCGCTCAAGCTCAGTCATGCCGCTACCCCCGTCAGCTCTGGTGCACGCTCGCTGACGACAGCCTCCGCAGGCTGCGCTGGGGAAGCCGAGCCGGTTGAACGGGTGGGGCGGTAACGCTTCACGGTCGCCAGGGATACCCCAGCAAGCTCAGCGATGCGGGCATGAGTCGCCCCGGGCTCGGCGAGGTGAGCCGACATGATCCGGTCAGCTGAGGTGAGCGACCGGGGGACAGGCTTACGGCTCGGCTCACTGGCCCGCTTGACCCGCTGAATCTTGGCCGGCTCAGCCGGCTCGGCGGCAACCGGCTCGGGGGTCGGCTCGGGCTCGACGGCAACCGGCTCAGCGGTGACCGGCTCGACCGGGGCAACCGGCTCAGGGTGGATCAGCTTGCCTCGACGGCTCAGCACCTCGACGGCGATGAGGAACGCCACCGGGGGAACGGCGGCAACGGCACGGGCAGTCCAGGTCGGGTGAGCCGATGCGACGTTGGCGGCAAGGGTGGCGACGATGCCGAACGCCACAGCGAGGCGAGCGGACAGGCGAGGCTTCCGGCCGCTGCGCTTGTCGTCGAGCATCGCCAGCGTGCCGACCAGGATCAGACCATCGATGGACAGCGGGAGCACGGCGGCAACCGAGACCTGCTCACCAGCCTGCCGAGCGACCTGGAAGATGTGGGAGAACGAGGCGTAGCCGGCGACCAGCGCGACCAGGCCGGTGGTCAGGCGAGAGGTAACAGAGGTGATGTTCACGCTGCGGCCTCCTCGGTTGTGGGGGCGGCGGGGGTGCTGTCGTGCTTCTGGACCAGGTGCCGGGCGACCAGGAGCGGAACGACCATCGAGGCCGGACCACCGATCAGGATCAGGACCAGGGCGTAGGCGGCCGTTTCGTTCATCGCCCACCAGCCAGAGCCTCGGAGCGGCACGGGCCGCAGTTGTGGGCGAGGGAACCCCGGTGACGCGGGCAATGGTCGGTGCCGCTGGTGGGTGGCAGGGCCGCCCCCCGACGCTCGGCGTACGGGTAGCCGCTGGTGCCGGGGTTGGTGTTCTTGTTCTTCGGGTTATTCGGAAGGAAGCGACGCCAGTCCCGGGCGCTTGCGCCCGTCTTCTTCTTCCCTTGGTCTTCACCACTTCGGGTGTCAGCCAAGGTGTCACCCCTGGTGCCCTGCTCTGTCACCCCGGACGGCTGATCTGTCACCCCGGCGGGCTGGTTCGTCACCCCCTGACCGAGGACCAGGCGGTAGACCCGAGTCGCGATGCCGGCAACCTTGGCGACGACCAGGCGGCCGAGCTGAACCAGCTTGGCGAGAGCCCGTTGCACGGTCCGCTCAGAGCAGCCGGCGTACTCGGCGAGGGTGGCGACGGACGGCCAGGCGTGGCCTTCCTGGTTGGCGTGGGCAGCGATGGCGATGGCTACGGCGCGCTCGTTCTTCCCGAGATCACGGGTCGCGAGCAGGGCGGCCTTGACGGCTACACTCATGGCTGATCGGGGTCCTGTCCCGGTCGAGGGCCCGGGGCTCAGGTGTTACAGCACCTGCCGGGCCCGTTTTTGTCGGTACCCGCCGCGCTCATGCGTCGGCGTATCAGGACCCGGGCTTCCTTGACGCGGTACGGCCGGCAGTCGCTCTCGTGCCGGTAGGCAACGGCAACACGTACGGGCACCCGAACCTGGGGCTGCTCGCCCGGCTGAGCAGGGGAGGCGCCCGAGTGCTGCGTACCGACACCGACGGCGACCTGGCGGCAATCCGGACTGATGATGGCCTGGCCGTGGCCCGTCGTGGGATCCCACCGGGTCGACAATCCTGAGCCGCCCGCGCATCGGTGCACGCTTGAGCCGCCCGCGCATCGGTGCACGCTTGAGCCGCCCGCGCATCGGTGCACGCTTGAGTCGACGGCGCATCGGGTGCGCGGCCCACCGATCAGCGAAGCCCTCCGCGCTGACCGGACGGCGTCCGCCTTCGTTGTCTCACGCGATGCCGGAGCTCGACGTCCAATACGAGCATTTTGTCCTGTCGATGCGAGTCCAAGACGAGCAGGTTCCAATACTCGCCCTGCTGATCCACTCCAGATCGCCGATATGGGGGCATCGGCGGTGATTGATAGCGCGATATCGGCGATCTCGTGTGGATCAAGCGCGGGGCTCGCGGGGCTCGTGGCGCTCGCGGGGCTCGTGGCGCTCGCGGGGCTCGCGGGGCTCGTGGCGCTCGTGGCGCTGGCGGGGCTCGCTGGGCTCGTGAGGGCGGCCGGTCGGGCGCCGACCAACCCCGCAGCAGCCTACGCCCGATAGGCGAATTGCGGATCTGATGATGAATTGGGATAGATGTCGGGATTTGCGCTGTGTGCGGGCTGCGCCGACCAAGCAGCGAATGAGCAGGCACGATCCCGCCGTGGGCCGTGCGAATATGGGCGGCGTGACCGCCGCCAGCCTCGCCCCCATTCTGCTCGTCCTCGGTGACGAGGAACTGCTCGCCACGCGCGCGGTCACCGAAGCTGTCGCGAAGGTCCGCAGCGTCGACGCCGAGGTGGACGTCCGCGAGTACCAGGCCAGTGCGCTCACCGTCGGCGAGATCGCCGAGATGCTCAGTCCCTCGCTGTTCGGCGGGCGGCGACTGCTGATCCTGCGTTCCGGCCAGGACGCCCGCAAGGACCTGGTCGCCGCGCTGCTGGCGTACGCGAAGAACCCCGACCCGGACGTTCAACTGCTGGTGCTGCACCTGGGCGGGGCCAAGGGCAAGGCGTTCGCCGACGGGCTGCGGGCGGCCGGCGCGACGGTCGTGCCGGCGGCGAAGCTCAAGGGGCACCGTGACCGGGTGGCCTTCGTTCGTGACGAGATCCGACGAGCGGGTGGGAAGTGCACCGACGACGCCGCCGAGGCGCTCATCGCGGCGGTCGGCAACGATCTGCGTGAGCTGGCCGCCGCCTGCTCCCAGTTGATCGCCGACACCGATGGGCGGATCAGCGCCGACACGGTCGCCCGTTACTACCGGGGTCGGGTCGAGGTGACCGGCTTCACCGTGGCGGACGCCACCATGGTCGGCGACGTGCCGGGGGCACTGGAGGCACTGCGTTGGGCCCTGCACGTCGGGGTCGACCCGGTGCCCATCGCCGATGCCCTGGCCGACGGGGTGCGCACGGTGGCCCGGGTTGCGTCGGCGGGGCGGGGCAACCCGTACCAGCTCGCCAGCACCCTCGGGATGCCGGCGTGGAAGATCGAGCGCGCGCAGCGGCAGGGGCGGGGCTGGACGCCGGAGGGTCTGGTCCGGGCCATGCAGGTCGCAGCCGAGTGCAACGCGGCCGTCAAGGGCGGCTCCGACGACCGGGCGTACGCCCTGGAACGCGCGGTCTTTTCGGTCGCGGCAGCCCGGCAGGGCAGCACCCGGTGACGGGAGCGAACCGCCCAGCGTGGGCCACCGTCGCCGGCGACGAGGAGCGGTACCGACCGCTCTACGCCCGACTCCTCGGTCTGCGGTTCGTCAACCCCGGCGGTGTGCTGTGCTTCCTCTTCTTCGAGGGGACCATCGCCCTGGCGGTGCTGCTCGCCCTCGCCGAGTTGGTCACCTGGTGGGCGGTACTGGTACTGCCGGTCGTGGTGGCGGCGATGGTGAAGCTCAACGACATGGTGGCCGCGATCGTGGTTCGTTCCGCCGCGCTCGTGCCCGAGCAGGAACGGGACCGTTTCCGTCGGCAGATGGAACCGGTGGTCGGCCGGGCCCGGGTGGAGTGGATCTCGCACAGCGTCACCGGCGTGGTGATCACCGCCGAACCGGTGCCACCCACCCGCCGCGCCGACCCGTCCGGCTGAGCCCCGGACCGAAAGGCCGAGCCCCGAGCCGAAGGCCGAACCGCGGACCGGAAGGCCGAACGGCGGACCGAAAGGCCGAGCCCCGGGCCGGAAGGCCGAGCCCCAATCCGTCCGGCTGACCGCCGGGGTTGCGGGCATACGACCGGGCTGTAGACACACGGAAGCCCCGGACCGAGGTCCGGGGCTTTCCGAATCAGTCTGACGGTGAAATCGTCAGGCGGAGAGCGCCACCACGCGCTTCGCGATCGCGGACTTGCGGTTCGCGGCCTGGTTGGAGTGGATCACGCCCTTGCTGGCGGCCTTGTCCAGCTTGCGCGAGGCGTCCTGCATGAGGGCGGTGGCCTTCTCGACGTCACCGGCCTCGACAGCCTCGTTGAACTTCCGGACGGCGGTCTTCAGCGACGACTTGACCGACTTGTTGCGCAGCCGGGCCTTTTCGTTCTGCCGGTTGCGCTTGATCTGGGACTTGATGTTCGCCACGCGACAGCCTCGTCTTGATAGCTCGGGTTGGTCAGCTTATGCGCGGGATGACGAACATGCGTCATCGCTGCGCGAAGAGCCAGGTTACCAGGTCGCCCGGGACGAGCCAAAACGGCTCGGCCTTCGCGCGGACGGACCCGGCCCGTCGGGGACCAGAATACCTCCCGGCCGTTGCCGCCGGTCAGCGCCAGCCCTGGCGGCGAGCCAGCCAGTCGAGTGCCTGTTCACCGCTCCACCGTTGGTGGGCGGGCAGGTGCGGCGACGCGGTTGGCGGTGCCGCCGCGGCACCGGTGAGGTAGTAGCCCGCCAACGCGGCCAGGGTCGCGTCCAACGCGTCCGGGGGTGCGCCCGCGGTCGCCGGGTGCGCGGCGAAGAGCCGGTCCGCGTCCAGCCCGCTGGCGTACGCGGTGAGCAGCAGGCCGGCCAGGTCGAACCAGGCCGGCCCGGAGCAGACCCACGTCCAGTCGCAGAACCAGGCTCGGCCGTCCGCGTCGATCAGCACGTTGTCGACCCGCAGGTCACCGTGGATCAGGCCGGTCACCCCGGCGGCGTACCGGGGGAGGCGCGACTCCAGCGCCACCAACTCGGGCAGTCGGCCCTGTGCCGGTGGCGGCAGCGGTGGGGTTGGCTCGCGACCCTCGGCGACCTCCTCCCACCACAGGATGTCCGAGCGGGCCAGATCGGCCAGGTGCGGCAAGCCGAGCGCGGTCAGCTCCGCCGGCGGTTCGGCCAGGGCGGTGGCGACCTCCGCGTACCCGGCGAGGGTGGCGTTCAACTCGCCGGCTACCCAGGGCAGGCGCGGGGTGTGGCCGTCGACGGCGTCGGTGCAGAGCACGAACCAGCCGGCCTCGTGCAGGGTCCACCGGGGGCGGGGCGCGGGCAGGCCCGCCGGCAGCCGGTCCAGGATCGCGGCCTCTCGGGCGTACCAGTCGACCAGATGCGGTTGCTCGGCGGCCGGTGCCGCCTTGACGAAGGCCCGGCCACCGTCGGCCGTCTCGAGCACGGCGGCGAACCCCCGGGTGAACCCGGCGCCCGCGACGCGGGCGGTGACCACCGGCGCGCCGAGCCGTTCGCCGACCGCGGCCCGCAGCGCCGCCGGCAACGCCGGCCACGACGGGCGCAGCGCGCTCGCGTGGTACGGCACCGGCGGCAGCGGGGGAGGAGACACCCCACCATGCTGCCCCGGGGTACGTGCGCGACGCACGGCGACACTGCCAGACTGCCAACCCATGAGGACCGAGGACTTCTGGCAGCTGATCGACCAGGCTCGGGCCGGCGGCGGGGGTGAGCCCGGCCCGGTCGCCGCGCGGGCCGTCGCGCTGCTCGCCGAGCGCGACCCCGAGGACATCATCGGGTACGCGCGGCATCAGACACGGGTGCTGGCCGCCTCGCACAAGGCGGACCTGTGGGGTGCGGCGTACCTGATCAACGGTGGCGCCTCGGCCGACGGCTTCGAACACTTCCGGGGCTGGCTGATGACCCAGGGACGGGCGGTCTTCGCCCGCGCGGTCGCCGAACCGGACTCGCTGGCCGAGTTGCCCCAGGTGCGGGCTGCCTCGCTGAGCGGCGAGGAGTTCTCCGCCGAGCAGATGCTCTCGGTGCCCTGGGACGCGTACCGCAAGGCCACCGCGACCGAACTGCCGGCGGACCGCGACCCGGTGCGCACGCCGGACCTCAACGACTTCTGGGACTTCGACGACGAGGAAGAGGCGCGTCGTCGGCTGCCCCGGTTGGCCGCACTCTTCGTCGAGCCGCCGATGGAGTGAGGGGGCCCCGGGCCGATCCGTCGCCCGCGCAGCGGGCGCACCCCGGCGGCGTGGGAACATAGAGGGGGTCGGCGGCGCGCCGGCCTGTTCACGTCAGCCGACCAGAACGGACCGCTGTGCCACCGAAGCTCGATCCCGGCGCGAACGCCCCTGGTGCCACCGACCCCGGTCGCATCCGGAACTTCGGCATCATCGCCCACATCGACCACGGGAAGTCGACCCTGGCCGACCGGATGCTGCAGCTCACCGGCGTGGTCGACCCCCGGCAGATGCGCGCCCAGTACCTGGACCGGATGGACATCGAGCGCGAGCGCGGCATCACCATCAAGAGTCAGGCCGTCCGCATGCCGTGGACGATCCGCGACGGCGAGCGGACCGGCGAGCACGCGGTGCTCAACATGATCGACACCCCGGGGCACGTCGACTTCACCTACGAGGTGTCCCGGTCACTGGCCGCCTGCGAGGGGGCCGTGCTGCTGGTCGACGCCGCGCAGGGCATCGAGGCGCAGACCCTGGCCAACCTCTACCTGGCCCTCGAGAACGACCTGCGCATCATCCCGGTGCTCAACAAGATCGACCTGCCGGCCGCCCAGCCGGAGAAGTACGCGGAGGAACTCGCCCACCTGATCGGCGGCGACCCCGCCGACTGCATCCGGGTCTCCGGCAAGACCGGCGAAGGCGTACCGCACCTGCTCGACGAGATCGTCCGGCAGTTCATCCCGCCGGTCGGCGACGCCGAGGCGCCCGCCCGGGCGATGATCTTCGATTCGGTGTACGACGTCTACCGCGGCGTCGTCACGTACGTCCGGGTCATCGACGGCCGGATCAGCGCCCGGGACCGGATCAAGATGATGTCCACCGGGGCCGTGCACGAGCTGCTGGAGATCGGCGTCATCTCGCCCGAGATGGTCAAGGCCGAGGCGCTCGGCGTCGGCGAGGTCGGCTACCTGATCACCGGTGTCAAGGACGTCCGGCAGTCCCGGGTCGGTGACACGGTCACCATCAACAGCCGGCCGGCTGCCGAGGCGCTGGGCGGCTACAAGGACCCGAAGCCGATGGTCTACTCCGGCCTCTACCCGATCGACGGGTCCGACTACCCCAACCTGCGCGAGGCGCTCGACAAGCTCAAGCTCAACGACGCCGCGCTGGACTACGAGCCGGAGACCTCCGGTGCGCTCGGCTTCGGCTTCCGCTGCGGCTTCCTCGGCCTGCTCCACCTGGAGATCATCCGGGAGCGGCTGGAACGCGAGTACAACCTCGACCTGATCTCCACCGCGCCGAACGTCGTCTACCGGGCGATCACGGACGACGGCGCGGAGATCGTCGTGACCAACCCGAGCGAGTACCCCACCGGCAAGATCGCAGAGGTGTACGAGCCGGTGGTCCGGGCCACCGTGCTGACGCCCAACGACTACGTGGGCGCGGTGATGGAGCTCTGCCAGGGCCGGCGCGGCACCCTGCTCGGCATGGACTACCTCTCCGCCGACCGGGTGGAACTGCGTTACACACTGCCCCTCGCGGAGATCATCTACGACTTCTTCGACCAGTTGAAGAGCCGTACCAAGGGCTACGCCTCACTCGACTACGAGCCCTCCGGCGAACAGGCGTCCGAGCTGGTGAAGGTGGACATCCTGCTGCACGGCGAACCGGTGGACGCGTTCAGCGCCATCGTGCACAAGGACAAGGCGTACAACTACGGCGTCACCATCGCCGCCAAGCTTCGTACCCTGATCCCCCGCCAGCAGTTCGAGGTGCCGATCCAGGCGGCCATCGGCAGCCGGGTCATCGCCCGCGAGACCATTCGGGCGATCCGTAAGGACGTGCTCGCCAAGTGCTACGGCGGTGACATCAGCCGTAAGCGCAAGCTGCTGGAGAAGCAGAAGGAAGGCAAGAAGCGGATGAAGATGGTGGGCCGGGTCGAGGTGCCGCAGGAGGCCTTCATCGCCGCCCTCTCCTCCGACTCCGGCGACGGCAAGGCAGCCGGAAAGAAGTAGCGCCACCTGGTGGTGCGGCCACCTGGTGGTCGGTCGCCCATTGGCACAGCCGCTCATTGGTGCGGTCGCTCGTTGGTGGGGTCGCCTGTTGGTGCGGTTGCCTTCCGTGCGGTCGGTCTTTGTGCGGTCGGTCTTTGTGCGGTCAGGTGGCCGTGTGGTCGGGCCTCCGGTGGCCGGCTCTCTCGACGGTTGGTCTGTTTCGGTTGGTCTGGCGCAGTCGGGCTGGTTCGGTTGGCCTGCCTCGGCCGGGTTTGCCGCGGCCGGGCTGTCTCGGTTGGTCTGGCGCGGTCGGCCTGTTTCGGTCGGCCTGCCGCAGCCGGGCTGCCTCGGTCGAGCTGCATCTACCGGTCTCGTCGACCCGTTGCCTCGGTCGGGCTGTTTCGACTAGTCCCCTTGGCCCGTCTGCCTCGGCCGGTCCGCCGGCCCGTTGTGGGTGCCGGCTGGCAGTTGACGACGGTGGCGTGACCGCGGCTGTAGAAATTTTTGAGGCGTTGTCGCCGGCCGAGCGGGTCAACGAGATGGGCTCCTACCTGTGTGGACGCGCTCCCGCTCCAACCGACGCACTCGCGAGGAATTGACGCCTGGCGTTGTCCTCTGAGGTGAGTCGGTTTGGGCTTTCGACGGGGCGGGCATTTAGCGGTCACGACAGGAAGCACACAGATCGTGTGTCCGACATTCTTTTAGGGAGGACGACCGTGGAGCTCACCGTGTGGGGCATTGTCACTGCGATCGTTGTTGGTCTCATCGTCGGCGCGCTCGGCCGCCTGGTCGTCCCGGGTCGGCAGAACATGCCGATCTGGCTGCACATGCTCATCGGCATCGGTGCGGCTCTGCTGGGCACCGTGTTGGCGCGGGCCATTGGTATCGCCACCGAGACGAGCGGCGTGGACTGGGGCGAGCTGCTGGTGCAGGTCGTCGTTGCGGCCATCGCGGTCGCGCTGGTGGCTGGCGTGGGTCGCCGCCGCCACGTCACCCGATAACACCGAGCAATACGAGTACCACCGCAACACCCCGGATGGGCGCCCGACCGACAGGTCGGGCGCCCATCGGCGTTCCTCCTGGCGGTGGCCGGTCACCGTGCCTGTCGGGCGCCTCCGGTACGTCGGATCGCCCGTGCTCGGCTCTGCGCCCCTTCGGCGACGTGAGGGTGTCCTTGTTGTGCGGCCCTGGCGTGATCCACTCCGTTTCGGCGATGTGGGGGTGTCTTCGTGGGTTGATACCGCCACGTCGGCGGTCTGGTGTTGATCTTCTGGTCCGGTGTCCTGAGGGGGCCGTGTGGCGGGGTGTGGTCGGGTTTTTGTGGTGCGGCCTGGCGTGATCCACTCCGTTTCGGCGATGTGGCGGTGTCTTCGTGGGTTGATGCCGCCACGTCGGCGGTCTGGTGTTGATCTTCTGGTCCGGTGTCCTGAGAGGGCCGTGTGGCGAGGCGTGGTCGGGTTTTGTGGTGCGGACCCCGCGTGATCCACTCCGTTTCGGCGATGTGGGGGTGTCTTTGCGCGTTGATGCCGCAATATCGGTGACCTGGTGTTGATCATGAGGCCTGGAGGCTGGTGGCCGGTGGCCGGCCGGGTGGGCCGGACAGCCGAGCGGCCTTGGTGGGCCGATGGCCCCGGTGGACCTGGGTCGCTGGCCCATCGCCCCCGCCCCCGTTGCCCCGGTCGCCCTGGTGGTCCGCCGGCTCGGTCGCACTGGTCGCGTCTGTGGGGCATGCGGGGGCGGGCGGTGGAACGTGTTCCTGTCGGCCAAGTCGTGATCGTTTGGTGGCTGGAGTCGGTTTGGATTTTCGACGGGCCGGGCATTTAGCGGGCACGACAGGAAGCACACAGATCGTGTGTCCGACATTCTTTGAAGGAGGACGACCGTGGAGCTCACCGTGTGGGGCATTGTCACTGCGATCGTTGTTGGTCTCATCGTCGGCGCGCTCGGCCGCCTGGTCGTCCCGGGTCGGCAGAACATGCCGATCTGGCTGCACATGCTCATCGGCATCGGCGCGGCTCTGCTGGGCACCGTGTTGGCGCGGGCCATTGGTATCGCCACCGAGACGAGCGGCGTGGACTGGGGCGAGCTGCTGGTGCAGGTCGTCGTTGCGGCCATCGCGGTCGCGCTGGTGGCTGGCGTGGGTCGCCGCCGCCACGTCACCCGATAACGACCCGGCATCACCTGCGGGACAGCAAAACTGGTAACGACCTGGCATCACCTGCCGGACAGCAGTACTGGTAACGACCTGGCATCACCTGCGGGACGGCAGTACTGGCAAGACGGCGCCACACGAAAGAGCGCCCGGCCGTGGCCGGGCGCTCTTTCGTGCGAAGTGCCCACGTTCGGCCCGATGCCAGGGCGCCGCTCGTCGGGCCTCTGCGGTACGGTCGCCACGATTTCGGGCCGCCCCGCCCACTGTCGTAAAGGAATTCTTCGTACTAAGGTGCGGCGGAGAAGGTTAGTTCCAGGCGGCGCGAGGGGAGAACTGGCGTGAACAGGTGGAAGCGGCTGGCCCCGGTCACCGCCATGGTGGCCTCGGCCGCGATGGTGCTGACCGGTTGCGGGGGCTCCGGTGAGGACGCGGCCGACGACAGCAAGCTCACGGTCTGGATGATGGGCGAGGGCGGCGAGGCGCAGAACACCTTCCTCGACGGGGTCGAGGCCGAGTTCCGCCAGAAGCACCCCGACACGGACGTGGTGGTGCAGTACATTCCCTGGCTCGAGGCGCCCAAGAAGTTCCAGGCCGCGCTCGCCGGGGGCGAGGGGCCGGACGTCACCGAGTTGGGCAACACCGAGACTCAGGGCTGGGCTGCCCAGGAGGCGCTCGCCGACGTGAGCGGGCGGATGGGCGGCTGGGCCGACGGCAAGGACCTGCTGCCTGACCTGGTGCGCAACGCGCAGCTCGACGGCAAGCAGTACGGCGTGCCGTGGTACGCGGGCGTCCGGGCGATCTACTACCGCACGGACTGGTTCGCCGAGGCGGGCGTTCAGCCGCCGAAGACCTGGGACGACCTGGTCACGGTGGCCAAGGCTGTGCAGGCGAAGAAGAAGGGCACCTACGGCATCGCCCTGCCGGGCAACTCCGAGCTGCCCTTCTACTCCTTCCTCTGGGGTGCCGGCGGCGAGATCGCCAGCAACCAGGGCGGTGCCTGGAAGTCCGGTTACACCACGCCCGAGGCGCAGCGGGCCGTCAAGTTCTGGACCGACCTGGTGACCGTCCACAAGGTCGCCCCGCCGGCGGCGGCGGGCTGGAACGAGATCGACGCGCGCACCCAGTTCGCCACCGGCAAGGCGGCGATGGCGTTCGCCGGTAGTTGGCAGCAGGCCGCCATCAAGAAGGACAACCCCGAGATCGAGAAGGTCTGGGGTACGTTCCCGATCCCCGGCCCGGACGGCAAGGCGGCGCCCGGTTTCGCGGGCGGCTCGGACGTGGCGATCTGGAAGGACAGCGAGCGGCAGGACCTGGCCTGGGATTACCTGACCGTGCTGCTGAACAAGAAGAACGCGCAGAGCTTCGCGAGCAGCCTCGGCTTCTTCCCGGTCTACCAGGATCTGGTCGCTGGTGACACGTACGCCAATGACAAGGTGATGGCGGCGTTCGCCACCACCATGCAGAACACCAAGCTCACGCCGCTCACCCCGAAGTGGGTGGAGGTCAGCCGGACCAAGACGGTGACCCAGGCGATGAACAGCTCGGTCATGAAGGGTCAGAAGACGGTCGAGAAGGCTACCGCCGATGCGGCCGGTGAGATGGAAAGCATCCTCAACGCCAAGTGACCACGCTGACCGAGGTGCCGGAGACGGCCGCCGCGCGGGAGACCCCCGCGCGGCGGCGTCGCCGGGTGGACCGCCTGCCCTACCTGCTGCTCCTGCCCGCACTGGTGATCATCGGGGTGTTGCTGCTCTGGCCGCTCGGCCAGGTGGTGGCGATGTCCTTCTATCGGCTGAACAGCGTCCGGCAACTGCGCGGGGACCGAGAGTGGCCGTGGGTGGGGCTCGGCAACTACGCCGACATCCTCTCCGATCCGTTCTTCCTGACCGTGCTGCGCAACACGGTGTTGTTCGCCGCGGCCAACGTGCTGCTCACGATGATCCTCGGCACGCTGGTGGGGCTGCTGCTCAACCGGCTCGGCCGCAAGATGGCGACCTTTGTGGCCAGTTGCGTGATGCTCGCCTGGGCCACACCGGCGCTGACCGGCACCATCGTCTGGAAGTGGATCTTCGACGACACGAGTGGCCTGGTCACCTGGCTGTTCAACGCGCTGCCGGACGGGCTCTCCAGCAGCCTGTTCGGTCGTAGCGACTGGACCGGGTACGGCTGGTTCAACTCGCCACTGCTCTTCTTCGCCATCCTCACCCTGGTGGTGGTCTGGCACTCGTTCCCGTTCATCGCGGTGAGCGTTCTCGCTGGTCTCAAGAGCGTTCCGAGTGAGTTGCACGAGGCGGCCCGGGTGGACGGCGCCAGCCCGTGGCGGGTCTTCTGGAAGATCACTTTCCCGCTGTTGCGCCCGGTCTTCGGGATCCTGATCGTGCTCTCCACGATCTGGGACTTCAAGGTCTTCACCCAGCAGTTCGTGCTGGCCGGCGGCACCCAGGACCGGCCGACGTTCATGCTCGCCATCTACTCGTACGCCGAAGCTTTCTCCCCGCCGCCGAAGTACGGACTCGGCGCGGCCATCGCGGTGATCCTCACGCTGATCCTGCTGGTGGTCACCGGGTTCTACGTACGGATGGTGCTCAGGCAGGAGGACGAGTCGTGAAGAAGGTCGCCCTCAACGCCGCCGGGCTGCTGGTCGCGCTTTTCGCGGCGTTCCCGGTCTATTGGATGATCTCGACTTCGCTGAAGCCGAGCGACGAGATCTTCTCGGCCACTCCGCAGCCGGTGCCGACCCACCCGACGCTGGCGCACTATCGGGAGATCCTGACCGGCAACCTGATCCCCGGCGTCAGCTTCTTCGACTTCTTCCTCAACAGCGCGTTGGTCGCGGTCTCCACTGTGGTGCTCAGCGGACTGGTCGCGTTGCTCGCCGCGACCGCGGTGGCCCGGTTCCGCTTCCGGCTGCGGACCAGCTTCCTGATCATGCTGCTGGTGGTGCAGATGATCCCGCTGGAGGCGTTGGTCATCCCGCTCTTCCTGATGATCCAGCGGCTGGGGCTCTACAACACGCTGCCCAGCCTGATCCTCACGTACCTTGGTTTCTCGCTGCCGTTCGCGGTCTGGATGCTGCGCGGCTTCGTCGCCGCGGTGCCCAAGGAGTTGGAGGAGGCCGCGGCCATCGACGGCGCGAGCCGGGCCCAGACCTTCCGTCGGATCCTCTTTCCGCTGGTCGCGCCCGGCCTGGTGGCCACCAGCATCTTCTCCTTCATCACGGCGTGGAACGAGCTCATCTTCGCGTTGACGTTCATCAACGACCAGGGGAGCTACACACTGCCGGTCGCGATGACCTTCTTTTTCGGCCGGGACGACACCAACTGGGGGCCGGTGATGGCCGCGTCCACCCTGTTCACCCTGCCGGTCATCATCTTCTTCCTGCTGGTGCAGCGCCGGATGGTCTCCGGCCTGGTGGCCGGTGCCGTCAAGGGCTGACCCGCTGGCCGCGGACGACCGCAGGGGCCGGTGGTCAGCCGCCGGGCAGGACGGTGAGCCCCGACCGGGCGACGATTTCCTGTAACGCCGCCACGTGCCCGTCGAACGCCGCCCGACCGGCCCTGCTCAGGGTCACCGAGGTACGCGGGCGCTTGCCCACGAAGCTCTTGCGGATCTCCACGTATCCGACCTGCTCCAGCGTGGTGAGCTGCTTGGACAGCGCCGAGTCGGAGAGCCCGAGCTGCTCGCGCAGGTAGCGGAACTCCGCCCACTCGGTGGCCGCGAGCAGGCTCACCAGGGACAGCCGGGTCGGCGCGTGGATCAGCTCGTCGAACCGGGGAGTGCTCACCGGCCGCCGCCAAGCGGTCGGGTGGTCATCACCCGGCGAAGGTAGCGCATCAGCGGCAGCCCGGTGGCGGTCATCGCGCCGCCGGTGGTGGCCGCGCCGATCGTCGCGGGCCAGGCCAGGCCGGCCGCCTCGGCGGCGAACCCGGTGCCGAGGCTGAGCGCGACCAGGACGAGCACGTAAACGGCGATGGTGATCGCGCCGTGTACACCGATGAGGCTGGTGTGGACCTGGGCACGGTGCCGCACCACGACTCGGCCCACGACGGCGGCCAGGCCGATCGCGTACGCCACCGACCCGACCGCGAGCACCCACGGCCGGCGGGTCTCCACGGCGGCGGTGAAGGCGACGATGAGCCCGCCCAACGCCGGCCAGTACCAGTGCGGGACGAGGGTGGCGGTGACTACCTGGTCGCGGCGGGCGTGGATCTCGGCGAGTGCGTCGGCGGCCGACGCGGGAGTGATGCCAGGCTCGGTCATGACTGCTCCTTGAGGAGAAGGCAAGAACTTTCTTGTCAAGCAAGTAGAGCATCTCCTTGCCCAATAGGAAAGTACTTTCCGCATCGAGCACAATATGGCTACTCCTGGCCTCGACGTGCCGTTAGGCTGGCGCCATGACGGGCAGGGTGGCAGCGGTGAACCTCGGCGTCGTGACCGAGGCGGAGTGGGCTGGCGACGCGAGCGGACGCAGCGGCATCGACAAGCGACCGGTGGACGGGCCGGTGCTGATCCGCTTCGACGGGGTGGTTGGTGACTTCATCGGCGAGCGGGCCCATCACGGCAGCCCCGACCAGGCGGTCTACGCCTACGCGGAGGAGGACGCCGGTTGGTGGACGACCGAACTGGGGCGGGACATCAGGCCCGGTGGCTTCGGCGAGAACCTCACCACGTACGCGGTCGACGTCACCGGCGCGGTGATCGGTGAGCAGTGGCAGGTCGGTGCCGCCCTGCTCCAGGTGACCAAGCCCCGAACGCCGTGCACGACCTTCGCCGGCTACTGGGGCGTACCGGATCTGATCAAGCGGTTCACCGCCCGGGCACTGCCCGGCGCCTACCTGCGGGTGTTGCGGGAGGGGGAGGTGGGCCCGGGCGACCCGGTCGAGGTGGTGGAGCGGCCCGCGCACGGTGTGACCATCGGCGAGGTGTTCCGGGCGACCAGCCTGGAGCCGGAGTTGTTGCCCCGGCTGCTCGACGCGCAGGACCTGCCGGAGAAGATCCGCGAGAAGGCCCGCCGTCGCCTCGCCGCCCTGGGCTGACCGCGGTCCGCGACGACACCCGGCCGTCGGGTCGACGACACCCGGCCGTCGGGTCCGGGTCGGGACAGCCGGCGAGCAAGTGGGTGGATCGGCCCGTAAGAACCGGATGACGGGGCCGGCGGAGGATCCTTGCCCGTATTGTCCCCACCGAGGGCCTGCGGCGGGGGACCGGGTGAAGCGCGATGTCGATGGCGACGGATGGTGGTGCGGCGGCGGCGTCGGCAGCCGACCCGGACCTGGAGCGTCCGGCGTTCCTGGAGCTCTTCTTCGATCTCGTCTACGTCTTCGCGCTTGTCGCCTTGGCGACCATGCTGGCCAACAAGCTGACCTGGACCGGCTTCGCCGAGACGCTGGTGCTGCTGCTCGCGTTCACGATGATCTGGGCGCTGACCGTGTGGGGGGCGGACACCATCGACCTGGCCCGCCCGTCCGGGCAGGGACAGTTCATCTGGGTGGCGGCGGCCAGCCTGCTGTTGGCCGCGGTCGCGCCCGAAGCGTACGACGATCGCGGGCTGCTCTTCGCGATCACGTACGTGTTCATCCACTTCAGCACCTCCGCCTACTACGTTCTTCTCACTCCGACCAAGACCCTGCTCCCCAACAGCATCCGGATCCAGGTCTGGGAGTCCGTCGCCGGCATCGGCTGGATCGGTGGGGCGCTCGTCGGCGGTTCGGGCCAGTTGCCGATCTGGGTGCTCGCGGTCGTCGTCGAGTACTCCGCAGCCGCGTTCGGCTGGCCGGTGCCCGGGATCGGCCGCTCCCGAGCGCGCGACTGGCGGCTGGTCGGCGGGCGGGTGGCCGAGCGTTACCGGCAGTTCGTCATCGTCGCGCTCGGTGTCTCACTGTTCGTGACCGGAACGACCTTCAGCACGAACGATTTCACGATGGACCGAGCCTGGGCGCTGGTGGTGGTGTTCAGCACCGTGGTGCTGATGTGGCGGATCTACATCTACCGCGCTGGTGAGCTGCTGACCGATGCCATCGCCCGGTCGACAAACCCGGCGCTGCTCACCCAGTCCGCCGCGGTCACCCATCTGATCATGGTGGCCGGAATCGTCGGCGCGGCGGTCACCAGTCGCCTGGTGGTGGGCCGCCCGTGGGGCGAGACCCCGCCGTCGTGGGCTGTGGTCATCCTCGGTGGCCCCGCGTTGTACCTGGTCGGGCGGGGCGTACTCGACTTCACCGTGTTCGGGCGGATCTCGCGGTCCCGGCTGGCCGGGCTGGTGCTGCTGGCGTGCGTGGCGCCGGCGGCGCCCCGGCTGCCGCCGGTCATGGTCGCGCTGCTCGCCATGACCGTGTTGGCCCTGATCGCCGTGGCGAACCTGGTGAGCACCCGCCGACACACGCGCACGCCGGCACCGCCGATGCGGCGGTGACTCATCGCGGCGACGGCGAGGCGGCCCTCATCGCGCCGACGCGATGGCTCCGACCGGTCCGCGACGCGCGGCCAGTTCTTCGCAGACCAGGGTGAGCAGCAGGACCAGGTTCGCCACCACCAGGGCGGTCAGGGGCCTGAGCAGGAACGCGTCGGGCACCACCCGGGCGCAGAGCGCCACGACCGCCAGCGCCACGATCGCCAGCACCCGGGACCACAGGATCCGGGCGGTCACCACGGCATCGAACAGGACGCTGCCGAGCAGGAACAGAATTGGTCCGCCGAGGATGGCGGCCAGCAACTCGACCGGGGCGCGGTCGAACGGTCGGTCGACGACTATCGAGGTGCTTGTCGAGACCAACACCACCCCGGCGACCATGACCAGATGGGTGTACGAGGTGGAGGTGCCGGAGCGCACCCGTTCCACCATCGCGACACCCGGCGGGGCCAGGATCCGCTGGACCCGCTGGAAGTAGAGCTGGAACAGCAGGACCGCGCTGACGAACGCGACAGCGCAGGCGGCCACCGGACCGGCCGTGAATCCACTGCCGGCCAGCCCCAGGCCGGTGTTCAGGATCAACTCGCCGAGCGCGACGATGAAGATCGCCCGGTGCCGCTCGGAGAGGTGCACCCCGGTGAAGATCTGGCTGGCCAACTCGGTACGCCCCAGCCACGGCGTCGGCCAGCCGATCCGGGCCGAGCCGAGGTCGACCGCCACCGCGATCGACCAGAGCACCAGCCGAGCCGTGTCGTCCACGAACACTCCGGCCACCCATGGCGCCACGGTGATGCCGAACCAGAAGAACACCCGGATGCTCCGGGCCTGGATCGAACGGTTCACCCGGGTGCCGGGGATCAGAACGGCGTCACGGGCGAGGTGGATGCCGAAGTACGCCGCGACGAAGAGCCATCCGTACCGGCCGAAGGCGTACGGGGTCGCGATCGCCATCAGCAGGGTGCCGAGCATGACCAGCAGGACTGTCGCCTGGATGATCGGCAGTCGGGGGTTGAACAGGTCGGTGAGCCACGCGGTCAGCACCCAGACCCACCAGGCGGCCAGCAGGAGGACGGCGGTCTGCGCCGCACCTCGAATGCTCAGGTCGCCGGCCAGGCTGGCAGCGAGCCGGGAGAACATGAAGATGTAGACCAGGTCGAAGAAGAGCTCCAGGAAGGTCGGATATTCCGGCTCGCCACGTCGGCGGAGGATCCGGGGTAGCGGAGCGGACGTCACTGCGGCTGCCTCCTGTGCCACCCCGCGCCCCGGGCGGCGGGTGCGCCCCGACGCTGCGCACCCGCCACGCTACCGACAGTGTGGCGTCGGGTGCCGCAGAACGGACTCGTCCCGGGGGCGCGGTTCGCGGAACGTGGAACGGCCCCCTGCCGTTGGCAGAGGGCCGTTGCACGAGCAATGGGAGATCAGCGGAGCCAGGGGATGTTGCGGTCGAGGAGGCCGCGCTCCTTGAGCTCCTTGCGCAGCGGGATCTCGTCGTCGACGTACCCGTCCCAGTTGATGCCCCAGTAGTTGGCGGTGTGGGTGCCCTCACCGATGAGCTGGCGCTGCACGGGGGTGCGGTTGCGGTACCACTCGCCGTTCACGTCGGGGTGCAGCTCGTCCAGCGGACGGATCCACCGGTAGGTGTAGCCGACGAAGAGCATCTTGCGGGTGATGGTCGACAGGTTCGTCGACCGGGAGTGCCACTGCCGGCGGTCGAAGATGAAGGCGTCACCCGGGTTGGCGGTGATCTCCACCGTGCCCTCCGGGTCCGGGTTCTGCACGGTGAGGTCCGCCGGCCGGGGCAGCGAGTTCTTCAGGTGGCTGCCCGGGATGACCTTGGTGGCGCCGCGGCCGGTCTCGGAGAGGTCCGACAGCACGTACGCGACCTTCAGCGAGAACATGGGCCGAGGCAGGTTCGGGTCCATCGTCTCCGGGTCGGAGTTCTGCCGGTACCCGTCCTGGTGCCAGCCCCAGTAGGGCTTCTCCGGCTCGGCGGCCGGCGGGGTGACGTCCAGGTGGTTGTGGTGGGTGTAGATGTTCCAGCCGGCCAGCCCCCACATGTACGGGAAGGCGATCGGGTGGGTGAGCAGCTCGCCGAAGAGCTCGTCGCGCTCCAGGAAGCCCAGCAGGTGCAGGGTGCCGTCCTTCTTGGTGGTGCCCTTTGCCTGCTCCTCCGCGTAGACGCGGTCGACTGCCGCCTCCAGCGCCGCCCGGTGGTCCTCCGTCAGGACGTTGCGCAGCAGGAGGAAGCCCTGCTCGTGGAACTCCTTGCGGTCAGTGTCGCTGATCGGTTCGTAACCGGTCCGGTCGCCGTAATCGAACACCGCGTCGTACCCCTCCCCATGAGGTGAAACCTTTTCTGGCACAGGCCGCCGATCGTAACGCGATGGCCAGGGCGTCGGGGAGGGCGTGTTGCGCGAGAGCGGCCGCAGGGGGACCCCGCGCAGCGGGAGGAGTGCGTAGAGTGAGAATTCCGTGATCGACTGGGGGTATCGGCATGGATTGTCCGATTGCGCGGTGACTGCCGGTTGAGAGATCCGGACCGGTCAACCCTCGTTGAACACCTCGGCCACCACCTGGCCGGCGGGGCTCTGCTGGTCGGTCACCCGATCCCAGGTGCCGTCGCGGGCGGTCCACTCCAGGTCGCCGAAGCGGACGCGCTTCACCCCGTGGTCCTGGGCGTGCGAAACCAACCAGTGCGCGTACCGCCAGCCGTCACGCTGGTCGCCCGGAGTCACCGCGAGGCCGGTCGGGTCGGTCGGGTCGAGGCCCTGCAAACCCCAGTCCAGCGCGAGGTTGCGGGTCAGCTGCGCAGCCGCCGCCGCGCCGTGCATTACCGGGGTACGCCCCACCGTGCAGGCGACCGCGCCGGTGGCGTCACCCATCAGCGCCCGGCTGAGCACCTCGGAGTCATCGGCCCATTTCTGGTAGGCCTCGGGGAAGGCTGATCGCTGCACCCGCTGGGCGGCGTCGGTGACGCGCATCTTCTCCCAGCCGCGCACCTTCTTCAGTGCCGCGTAGAACCGGTTGGCCGCGTAGCGCGGGTCGCGGATCTGTGCCGGGGTGCCCCAGCCCTGGCTCGGTCGCTGCTGGAACAGGCCGACCGAGTCACGGTCGCCGTCGGCGAGGTTGCGCAGCCCGGACTCCTGGTACGCCGTGGCCAGCGCGACAACCACGGCCCGCTCGGGCATGCCGCGCTTCGCGCCGATCGCCGCGATGGTTGCCGCGTTCGCCATCTGGTCGGCATCCAGCGCGACCCGGCCGTCAGCCTGCACGGTGCACTTCCGCGACAGCGCCGGCAGCTGGAGGTGGTCACCGACCTGCCGTACGACGAGCCAGATCGCGATCACGGCGACGAGGATGAGCACCACTCCACCCGCCACGGCTGCCCGAGTTCGCACTCACACCCCCAGATCGACAAGTCTGCCAAGCGTACGTCCCCGTCGCGCCGTTCGGGTCGTCCGAGCGGTTCGGGCCCGGCTCGGCGGCTGCGCCCCGGTTCGAGGTCGGCTCCGCCGACCCGTTCCGATCGAGGCATTCCCGCTTCGGGCGTGGTCTCACCTCCCCGTATGCCCTCTCCGCCCACCAGGGCTCGGCGACAATCGAGGCATCTGGCGCCAGGTCCCGCTGGCGAGGTGGCAAACACCCTGCATCCCGGCGGCTGACCTGTTGTGCGCGTCACCGCCCCGACCCCGCGGGGAAGCGATTGACCGGTCAAGGACTTACTACGGTTGACATGTCAATCGCTGGCCCGGCGGCCGCAACGCAGGCGGCCGGACCGGCCACGGAACGAGGAGGAGTTCCATGGGAACGCTCGACGGCAAGGTTGTGCTCGTCACCGGTACCGGCAGCGGTCTGGGACGCGTCGCGGCGCTGACGTTCGCGCGGGAGGGCGCGAAGGTCGTCGGGGCCGACATCCAGGTGGCCGGCAACGAAGAGACGGTCGAACTCGTCCGGCTCGCCGGCGGTGAGATGACCGGCATCGCGCCGGTCGACCTCACCGACACGGAACAGGTGCGCAAATTCGTCGAGGACGCCGCCGCGGCCTATGGCGGGCTCGACGTGGTCTACAACAACGCAGCCGCGCTCCGCTTCGGCCCGATGCCGGACTTCTCCGTCGAGGACTGGAGGTACACCATCACCGGCGAACTCGACATCCCTTACTTCGTGTCGAAGTTCGCCTGGCCGCATCTGGTCCAGCGCGGCGGGGGCGTCATCATCAACGCCGCCTCGATGGCCGGCATGATCGCCGGTCAGTTCCCGCCGATGGTCGGCCACACCGCGGCGAACGCCGGCGTCATCGGCTTGACGCGACAGTTGGCGCTCGAAGGCGCCCCGCACGGGATCCGGGCGGTCGCGGTCAGCCCCGGGCCCATCCTCACCCCGGCCAGTGAGCGCGACCTGGGCGACAACCAGGCGGCCCGGGACGCGATCACCAGCAAGACCCTGCTGAAGCGGTTCGCCCGCCCCGAGGAGGTCGCCGAGCTGGTGGTGTTCCTCGCATCGGACCGGGCGTCGTACATCACCGGGGCGAACTACCCGGTCGACGGCGGCGCGACCGCCTGGTGACGTCACGGCAGTCCCTTTGCTCTGCTTCACCGGAGGCAACACCACGCGTCCGCTATCCGGACAGTGAGTGTTTCGCCGGTTGAAGCAGAGCAAAGGGACGACGCACAGGAACGTCTACCCGGATGCTCAGACGTCGTCGAGAGCGGCCACCCATCGAGCCGGCCTCTTCTCCCGGAAGGCCAGGACCCCCTCGCGCCCCTCGTCGGAGAGGAAGTAGCCGGTGGAGAGAGCGGTCAGCCGGGCCAGGTCGCCACGCAGCTCGGCGCTGCCCGGCCGGCGCAGCAGCTCCTTCGCGCCGGCCAACGCGCCGGGCGCACCGCGTACCAGCGAGTCGCAGAACCCCTGCACCGCCGCGTCCAGTCCGTCCGCCGGCACGGAGGCCGTGACCAGGCCGATCTCGGCGGCCCGCCGGCCGTCGAAGGTGTCCCCGGTCAGGTACAGCTCGGCGGCGGCGCGCGGGTGCAGCCGCGGCAGCACGGTCGCCGAGATCACCGCCGGGATCACCCCGATCCGCACCTCGGTGAACGCGAACGTCGCCTGATCGGCGCAGACCGCCAGGTCGGCGGCGGCGATCAGGCCCAGCCCACCGGCTCGCGCCGGCCCGGCGACCCGGGCCAGTACCGGCTTCGGGCACTCCCAGAGCGCGGCGAGCACGTCGCCCAGCATCCCGGCGGGCACCGTCCCACCGGTGTACGCCGCAGCGGTCTCCTTCAGGTCAGCTCCCGAGCAGAAGACCGGGCCGGTGTGGTCGAGCACGACCACCCGGACCGCGTCGTCGGCGACCGCGTCGGCCAGCCCGGCCAGCAGTTGGGTCATCAGGCCGGTGGAGAGCGCGTTGCGGTTGTGCGGGCTGTCCAGGGTGAGGGTGGTCACCCCACGGGCCGTGGCGACCCGCACGAGGACGTCGGGAGAGGTCATGCCGGGCACACTAGTGGCCATGCCCGGCGTCCTTCCAGATGGTGAGACCGTCCCCGTCGACGGATCGCTGCCCGCCACCGCCACCACGGCGGTCGGCGCGCGCGGCTTCGGCGTGTACGTACACGTCCCGTTCTGCGCGAGCCGCTGCGGCTACTGCGACTTCAACACCTACACGGCGGCCGAGCTGGGCGGTGGTGCCAGCCGCGAGGGGTACGCCGACACCGTCCTGGCCGAGCTGGCACTCGCGGCCCGGGTGCTCGGCGACAGCCCGCCGCCCCCGGTCGACACCGTCTTCGTCGGCGGTGGCACGCCCACCCTGCTCCCCGCCGACGACCTGGCCCGCATCCTCGACGGCATCGACCGCACCTGGGGGCTGGCCGCCGACGCGGAGGTCACCACCGAGGCCAACCCGGAATCGGTCACCCCGGAATCGTTGAAGCTGTTGCGGGCCGCCGGCTACACCCGGATCTCGCTGGGCATGCAGTCCGCCTCCCCGGGAGTGCTGGCGATCCTGGACCGCAAACACAGCGCCGGCCGGGCCACCGCCGCCGCCCTGGAGGCGCGCGACGCCGGGTTCGAGCACGTCAACCTGGATCTGATCTACGGGACACCGGGCGAGCGGGCCGAGGACTTCGCCGCCTCGCTGGAGCAGGTCGTGGCCGCCGGGGTGGACCACGTCAGCGCGTACGCCCTGATCGTCGAGGACGGCACCCGGCTCGCCGCCCGGATGAAACGCGGCGAGCTGGCGTACCCCAGTGACGACGTTGCCGCGGACCGCTACCTCGCCGCGGAGGCCGCACTCGACGCGGCCGGGCTCTCCTGGTACGAGGTCTCCAACTGGGCCCGCACCGACGAGGCCCGCTGTCGGCACAACCTGCTCTACTGGACCGGCGCGGACTGGTGGGGGCTGGGGCCGGGGGCGCACAGCCACGTCG
Organism: Micromonospora arborensis; assembly: GCF_003205615.1. Taxonomy (GTDB): domain Bacteria; phylum Actinomycetota; class Actinomycetes; order Mycobacteriales; family Micromonosporaceae; genus Micromonospora; species Micromonospora arborensis. The sequence continues at coordinate 30,200 of NZ_PYBV01000008.1, forward strand.
GTGGGGTGCGCTGGTGGAACGTCAAACACCCCACGACGTACGCCCAGCGGTTGGCCGCGGGCGCGTCTCCCGGCCTGGCCCGGGAGGTGCTCACGGTCGACGAGGCGCACATGGAGGACGTGATGCTCCGGCTGCGACTCGCCAGCGGCCTGCCGCTGGCGGTGCTCGACGCCACCGGCCGGGCCGGTGCGGAGCGGGCGCTGGCCGACGGCCTGCTGGACGCCGACGGGTACGCGGCCGGACGCGCGGTGCTCACCCTGCGCGGGCGGCTGCTCGCCGACGCGGTCGTGCGCGACCTGGTGCCCTGAGCGGACCCGCTGCCCCGGCCGGGGCAGCGGGCGCTGCGGACCGGCCGGGGGAGCGGCCGGCCCGGATCACTTGATGAAGTTGGCGGAGAGCGGGTAGCGGTAGAGCTGACCCTCGTTGGCCTTGACGCCGGCGATGATGCCGAACACGGCACCGAGGATGACGGCCGCAATAACCCCGATGAAGCCGATCAGGATGCAGGACAGCACCCAGCCGACCAGGCCGACGATCGACCAGATGAGCTGGAAGTTGAGCGCCGCCACTGCGTGCGCCCGCACCGTCGGGGATTGGTTGCCGCGAGCCAGCAGCGCCACCAGGGGGCCGATCCAGCCGAGCACACCGCCGCTGACGATCATGCCGGCGGCGCCGCCGAAGTGCGCGACCAACGCCCAGGTCTTGTCCTCGTTGTTGGCGTAGCCGCCGCCGTAGGCGCCACCGGTCGGGTAGCCGCCAGCGGGGTAACCGCCGGGCGGGGGGTAACCGCCGGGCGGAGGATAGCCACCCGCCGGAGGGTAGCCACCTGACGGCGGTTGGTCACCGGTGGGCGGCGGATAGCCACCGGCTGGGGGATAGCCGCCCGGCCCGGGTGCCCCGGACAGTGGTGCGGTGGGCGGCTCGGCCGACGGGAACGAGCTCGGGGAGGTCGGCTCCGGCGGGTGGTCACCGGGCTCACCCGCTCCGGGAGGGCGCGGAGGTTCAGTCATGGATGTCACGGTAGAGGCCGGTGGCAACGCCGCACCAGAGCGACTCCGCCCGGCAGTGTGGGCCGATCGGCTCAGCGGGGTTGCGCGGGCCGCACCGATGAGCCGCCGTTGATCATCGCGCCGGCGGGTACGCCGACGTAGACTGGCACTCGTTACAGTCGAGTGCCAGGACGGCTCGGCCGGCCTACGGCGCCGGCGGCCGACGTGCGACAGGAGGTGCGGAGAATGGGTCTCGACGACCGCAAACTCGCCGTGCTCCGCGCGATCGTCGAGGACTACGTCTCCACCCAGGAGCCGGTCGGCAGCAAGGCGCTGGTCGAGCGGCACCAGCTCGGCGTCTCCCCGGCCACGGTCCGCAACGACATGGCCGTGCTGGAGGAAGAGGGCTACATCCGGCAGCCGCACACCAGCGCCGGCCGGGTGCCCACCGATCGCGGCTACCGGCTCTTCGTCGACCGGTTGTCCCGGGTCAAGCCGCTCAGCCCGGCCGAGCGCCGGGCCATCGAGCGCTTCCTGGTCGGCGCGGTCGACCTCGACGACGTGGTGCACCGCACGGTGCGGCTGCTCGCCCAGCTGACCCGGCAGGTGGCCGTCGTGCAGTACCCGAGCCTGGCCCGTTCCTCGGTTCGTCACCTGGAGCTGGTGCCGATCTCCACCACCCGGCTGATGCTCGTCATGATCGCCGACACCGGGCGCGTGGAGCAGCGGCTGGTGGAGCTGCCCGGCCCGGTGCCCGCCGACAACGTCACCGACCTGCGCCGGTTGGTCAACGAAAAGCTCGCCGGCGCCCGGCTGTCCGATACGCCGCCGTTGGTGCAGGCGCTGGTCGAAGAGGCGCCGGCCGAGCTGCGTCCGACGATGACCACCCTCGCCACGGTGCTCCTGGAGACGCTGGTCGAGCGCCACGAGGAACGCATCGCGCTGGCCGGCACCGCCAACCTCACCCGGGGTGGCCTGCTGGACTTCCAGGGTTCGCTGCGGCCGATCCTCGAGGCGCTGGAGGAGGAGGTCGTGCTCCTCAAGCTCATCGGCGAGACCGAGCCGAGCACCACCCGGGTGCTGATCGGCGACGAGAACGAGTTCGACAACCTGCGCGCCGCCTCCGTGGTCAGCACCGGGTACGGCCCAGGCGCCACGATCGTCGGCGGTTTGGGGGTGCTGGGGCCCACCCGGATGGACTACCCCGGCAATATCGCCACGGTGCGCGCCGTGGCACGCTACGTGGGCGAGTTGCTGGCCCAGAACTGACAGTCAGGACCGACGGCCGGCTGCCGCCGGATCGGCGCAACGCGAGACGAACATGAGGACACGGAACGCAGTGGCCAGGGACTACTACGGCATTCTCGGTGTGAGCCGGGAAGCCTCCGATGACGAGATCAAGCGCGCCTACCGCAAGTTGGCGCGCCAGTTCCACCCGGACGTCAATCCGGACCCGGAGGCTCAGGAGAAGTTCAAGGACATCAACGCCGCGTACGAGGTCCTCTCGGACGACCGGAAGCGGCAGATCGTCGACCTGGGCGGCGACCCGCTCGCCCCGGGTGGCGGGGGCGGCGCTGGCGGCCCGGGTGGTCCGGGTGGTGCCGGCCCGTTCGTCGGTTTCCAGGACATCATGGACGCGTTCTTCGGTGGCGCGGCCGGTGGCGCGCGTGGCCCGCGTCCGCGTACCCGCCCGGGTGCCGACGCGATCCTGCGACTCGAGTTGGACCTGCACGAGACGGCGTTCGGCGTCGAGGCGCCGATCACCGTCGACACCGCCGTGCTCTGCACCACCTGCTCCGGAGCGGGCACGGCCGCCGGCACCCACCTGGCGACCTGCGAGGCGTGCGCCGGGCGGGGCGAGGTGCAGTCGGTGCAGCGCACCTTCCTTGGCCAGGTGGTCTCCGCCCGGCCGTGCACCGTGTGCCAGGGCTACGGCACCACCATCCCGCACCCCTGCCCCACCTGCGCCGGCGATGGCCGGGTGCGTACCCGCCGCTCGCTGACCGTCAAGATCCCGGCCGGCGTCGAGGACGGCATGCGGATCCGGCTGGCCCAGCAGGGTGAGGTGGGTCCGGGCGGCGGCACGGCCGGCGACCTGTACGTGGAGATCCACGAGCGGCCGCACGACGTGTACTCCCGCAAGGGCGACGACCTGCACTGCCGCGTCACCGTGCCGATGACCGCTGCGGCGCTCGGCACCCGCCTGACCATCAAGACGCTGGACAGCGAGGAGACTGTCGACGTCAAGGCTGGCACCCAGCCGGCGAGCACGCTGCGGCTGCGCGCCCGGGGTGTGCCACACCTGCGCGGCACCGGCCGAGGTGACCTCTACGTGCACCTGGACGTCCGGACGCCGACCAAGCTCGACCCGGACCAGGAGAAGATGCTGCGCGACTTCGCGAAGACCCGCGGTGAGGAGGTCGCCGAGTTATCCAAGCAGGGCGGCTTCTTCTCCCGGATGCGCGACGCGTTCAACGGGCACGCCTGAGGTGTCCGCGCCGCTGTTCCTGGTCGAGGCGCTGCCCACCGGCGACGCGTTCACCCTGGACGGCCCGGAGGGGCACCACGCCGCGACCGTGCAGCGGCTGCGCGTCGGCGAGGAGCTGCTGCTCGCCGACGGGCGGGGCGGCACGGCCGCCGCGGTGGTCACCGCCGTCGGCCGGGGCAGCCTGGAGGTCACCATCACCTCCCGGGGGTACGCGGACGCGCCGGTCCCCCGGATCGTGGTGGTGCAGGGCATCGCCAAGGGCGACCGGGGTGAGCTGGCCGTGCAGGCGATGACCGAGGTCGGGGTGGACGAGATCGTCCCCTGGGCGGCGTCCCGCTCGGTGACGCAGTGGCGCGGTGACCGTGGCGTACGCGCTCGGGACAAGTGGGTGGCCACCGCCCGGGAGGCCGCCAAGCAGGCCCGCCGGCCCTGGCTGCCCGTGGTGGCCGGCGCGCCGGACGAGTCCACCGCCACCGTCGCCCGTCGGATCGCCGGCGCTGCCGCCGCCTTCGTGCTGCACGAGGAGGCCGAGGAGCGGCTCAGCACCGCCGAGCTGCCGCCCGGCGGTGAGATCGTCCTGGTCGTCGGCCCGGAGGGTGGCATCGCCCCGGCCGAGCTGACGGCGTTTCGGGAGGCAGGCGGGCGCGTCGTCCGGCTCGGCCCGGCCGTGCTGCGGACCTCCACCGCCGGGGTGGCGGCCCTCAGCGTGCTCGCCACCCGCCTCGGCCGCTGGTGACCCGCTCCCGCGGTCACGCCGGCCCGGCCGGGCTGGGTCGGCGGGTCCTGCCAGACCAGGCCGGCGGTCATGACGAACAGGGAACGACGCGCGACCGCGTCTCCGCGCGCTCGCGGCCCGGCAGATGGATGTGCTGTTGAGCGGTATACCTCAGAGTCATATTGATACCTCCGAGGTATACCGCTCCATACCGTGTCCGCCCCGACGAAGGCGACCCACGGTCACCACCGACCGTCGACCGCCGGCTGCGCCCACAGCCCCAGCGCCACCACGGACGCGCCGCGCGGGTTGAGGTGCTCCATGAACCGCTTGATGGTGCCGCCCTTACCGGCCGCGTCGTTCGTCGTACGGGTAGTCCTCCCGCCAGGTCTCCACGGGGGTGCCGTCCGGGCGCAGCAGCACGGGGTCGTCGTCGTGGTCATCGGCCACCTGGTAGTCGGCGGTGAGGTCCAGCAGCGCGGTGTCGGCCATGTCGGTGGCTCTTACCCGCCCGCGTACCGTCAGCCACCTGCCGGGGCCGGGAAATCGTCAGCTACGCAGGTAGGAAGCGCCGTTGAGGTCGACGATCGTGCCGGAGGCCCACTCGGCCTCCGGCGAGGCCAACCAGTGCACGGCGGCGGCGATCTCCTCCGGTCGGGCCACCCGGTCGAACGGGCTCTGCGCCCGGATGGCCGCGCCGCTCTCGCCGCGCAGGTGCTCAGTGGTCATGTCGGTCGCCACGAAGCCCGGCGCGACGGTGGCGACCGCGATGCCGTACGGCGCGAGCGCCACGGCGAGGGACTGGCCCAGTGCGTTCAGCCCCGCCTTGCTGGCGCCGTACGCCGGTTGGTCCGGCTCGCCACGGAACGCACCTCGGGACGAGACGTTGACGATCCGACCGCCGCGTTCCCGCATGTGCTGGGCGGCGCACCAGGTGACGTTGCCCGCGCCGGTCAGATTGGTCTCCAGCACCTGCCGCCAGCGCTTCTGCCACTGCTCGTAGGACGCGCCGAAGATGGGGTGCGGGTCGTCCCGGTCGCCGTACATCCCGGCGTTGTTGACCAGCACGTCCAGCCCGCCGAGCAGCTCGGCGGCCCGGTCGACCATGGCCCGGACCGCGTCCGGGTCGGTGAGGTCGGCGCGGACCACCACGTGCCCGGTGCCGGGCAACTGCGCGCGCAACTCCTCGGCCGCGTCGCCGGAGTCGCGGTGGTGGATCGCCACCCGGTCACCACTTGTCGCGAACGCCGTCGCCACCGCCCGGCCGATCCCGCGTGAAGCACCCGTCACGAGTACCGCTCGATCCGTCATGCCGGCCATCCTGCCTGAGCCGTCCCGGCCCTATTTACACTGCCCCGATGGGATCCGATTGCCTGTTCTGCCGCATCGTCGCCGGGGAGATCCCGGCCACCGTGGTCCGGGAGACCGACACGACGCTCGCCTTCCGTGACATCGACCCGAAGGCGCCGGTGCACATCCTGGTCATTCCCAAGGAGCACTACGCGGACATCGCCACGCTCGCCCAGGGCGACCCGGCGTTGGCCGCGGACGTGCTGGCGACGTCCGCCGCCGTGGCCGAGGACGAGGGCCTGCTCGGCGACGGTTTCCGGTTGATGTTCAACACCGGCGCGTACGGGGGGCAGGAAGTGTTCCACGTGCACGCGCACCTGCTCGGTGGCGCACCGCTCGGCCCGATGCTCGCCCGGGACCTGGCATGAGCGAGCCCGACAGCCGCGTGGACGAGCGCCTGGGCCGGCTGGTCCGGCGGGTGCAGGCCGACGGCCGGGTGCCGGCGGTGTCGGCGGCGCTGCACCGGGTCGACCGACCGCTCTGGACCTGCACCATCGGCGCGACCGGCACCGACAACCCGCTGGGGCCCGGCACCCAGTTCCGGATCGGCTCGATCACCAAGACCTTCACCGCGGTGCTCACCCTCCAGTGCCGCGACGACGGGCTGCTGGGCCTGGACGACCCGATCGGGCGGCACCTGGATCTCCCCGCACACGGTGAGCTGACCGTCCGCCGGTTGTTGTCGCACACCGGTGGCCTGCAACGCGAGCCGTTCGGCGACGTCTGGGACAGTCTGCGCGCGCCCGACTCCGAGCAGTTGCTGGCTGAGTTGGGCCGGGCCGAGCGGGTGCTGCCGACGGGCCGCCGGTTCCACTACTCCAACCTGGGCATGGCCGTGCTCGGCCAACTCGTCGCCCGGCTGCGTGGCGAGAGCTGGGCGCAGTCGCTCACCGAGCGGATCCTGACGCCGCTGGGGCTGACCGACACCACCGTGACCCCGCAGCCGACGGCGGCCACCGGGTTCCTGGTCGACGCGTACTCCGACGAGGCACACCCGGAGCCACCGACCGATTTCGGCGCGGTCGGCCCGGCCGCCCAGCTCTGGAGCACCGCGACCGACATGGCCCGCTGGGCGGCGTTCCTCGCCGACCCGGCCGCGCTGGACCCGGCCGGTGTGGTCCTCGCTCCCGCCACGCTGGACGAGATGCGTTGGCCGGTCACCACCACCGACGAGACGCTCTGGGGCGCGGGCTTCGGTCTCGGGCTGATCCTGGTCCCGCAGGGGGATCGGGTGGTGCACGTGGGGCACGACGGGGCGATGCCCGGTTTCCTCGCCGGGGCGTACGGCCGGCGCGGAGGCGACGGCACGGCCGGCGCGATGGGCGCCGCGGTGCTCGGCTCGTCCGGCACGGCGGCCGAGGTGCTCGACCTGCCGCACCGGCTGCTCGCGGCGGCGGTCGAGCACGATCCGGCCGAGATCGAGCCGTGGCGGCCCGGCGCACCCGCTCCGGGTGCCCTGCGGGGAGTGCTCGGCCGTTGGTGGGGCGAGGGCTTCGAGTACGTCTTCTCCTGGCACGACGGCACCCTGCGGGCACGCGGGGCCGGCGACCCGGCGGGACGTCCACCGGCGATCTTCACCCCACTGCCGGACCAGCCGGACGTGTTCCGCACGGTCTCCGGTCGGGAGGCCGGTGAACTGCTGCGGCTGACCCGGGACGAGGCCGGCGCGGTGATCCGGATGCACTGGGCGACGTACCGGTTCACCCGTCACCAGGAGACCTTCGACCGGTACGACTTCCGGGCCGGGAGTTGATCGCGGCCAGCGGAAATGGGCGCGATGCGCCCCGCGTTGACCCGATACGATGGGTGTAACGTCCGCACGCCGTGCCAGCAGGGCCGGCTTCGAGATCGAGAGCAGGTGGCGCAGGGCCCTTCGGCCCGACCTATGACCGGCACCCCACCTCCCGGCCCGCCCCGGGTGCAGACCAGGATCACCGTGCCCGACTCGAAGATCATGGTCAATCTGCTCGGCGCAGGCGACGAGATCCTCCGACTCGTCGAACGCTCGGTCAACAGTGACGTGCACGTCCGTGGCAACGAGATCACCATCACCGGTGACCCCGCGGACAACGCCCTCGCCGAGCGGGTCTTCAGTGAGCTGCTCGAACTCATCGAGAAAGGCGAGACCCTGACCACTGACGCCGTCCGGCGTACCGTCGGCATGCTCGAGCAGGGCACCGCCGAGCGGCCCGCCGAGGTCCTGACGCTCAACATCCTCTCCCGTCGTGGCCGCACCATCCGCCCCAAGACCCTCGGGCAGAAGCGGTACGTCGACGCGATCGACACCCACACCATCGTCTTCGGCATCGGCCCGGCCGGCACCGGAAAGACCTACCTGGCGATGGCGAAGGCCGTCCAGGCGTTGCAGGCCAAGCAGGTCAACCGGATCATCCTGACCCGGCCGGCCGTGGAGGCGGGCGAGCGACTGGGCTTCCTGCCCGGCACGCTCAACGACAAGATCGACCCGTACCTGCGCCCGCTCTACGACGCGCTGCACGAGATGCTCGACCCGGAGACGATCCCGAAGCTGATGGCCCAGGGGACGATCGAGGTCGCGCCACTCGCCTACATGCGCGGTCGGACTCTCAGCGACGCGTTCATCATCCTGGACGAGGCGCAGAACACGACGCCCGAGCAGATGAAGATGTTCCTCACCCGGCTCGGCTTCAACTCCAAGATCGTCGTGACCGGTGACATCACCCAGGTGGACCTTCCCGGCGGGACGAGCAGCGGCCTGCGGGTCGTCCGGGAGATCCTGGAAAACGTCGACGACGTGCACTTCGCCCAGTTGTCCAGCTCCGACGTGGTCCGCCACCGGCTGGTCGGGGAGATCGTCGACGCGTACGCCCGCTGGGACGCCGAGCGGGAGAATCAGCAGGCGCAGGGCGTTCACGCCGTGCCCGGGCGACCCGCCCAAGGCGGCCGCGCCGGCCGCCGCCGCTAAAGCAGAGGAAAGCAGTTGTCCATCGAGATCGCCAACGAGTCCGGTGTCGAGGTCGACACCGACGCCGTGCTCGCCGTCGCCCGGCACGCACTCGACGAGATGGGGGTCAACCCCCTCGCCGAGCTGTCCGTGCTGCTGGTCGACATCGACTACATGACCGAGCTGAACCACCGCTGGATGGGTGGCGACGGCCCGACCGACGTGCTCGCCTTCCCCATGGACGAGGGCAGCGTCGACCACGGCCCGGGTGAGTCCGCGCCGGCCGGCGGCGAGCCCGCCCTGCTCGGCGACATCGTGCTCTGCCCGGAGGTCGCGGCCAAGCAGGCGGCGACCGCCGGGCACGCACCGGCCGACGAGCTGCACCTGCTCACCGTGCACGGGGTGCTGCACCTGCTCGGCTACGACCACGCGGAGCCGGAGGAGGAGCGGGAGATGTTCGCTCTCCAGGCCCGCCTGCTCACGAGCTGGCGGTCGACCCGCACCCAGTGATGTCCACTCCTCCGTTACTGGCGGCCGGCGCCACCGCCGGCCTTCCCGACCTGCAGCTGATCGTCTTCGCGGCCGGCCTGGTGGTGTTGGCCGGCCTCATCGCGATGACCGAGGCGGCGCTCGCCGCCGTCTCACCGGCCCGGGCCGCCGAGCTGGCCCGCGACGGCGTGCGTGGCGCCCGCACCCTCCAGGTCGTCGCCGGCGACGTCGTCCGGCACCTCAACCTGCTCCTGCTGTTGCGGCTGCTCGCCGAGCTGACCGCCACCACACTGGTGGCGCTGGTCGCGGTGGACAGCTTCGGCGCCGGCTGGCGGGCCGCGCTGGTGACCGCGGGCGCGATGACAGTGGTCAGCTTCGTGGTGGTCGGCGTCGCCCCGCGCACCATCGGCCGGCAGCACGCGTACGCCGTGGGTCGAGCGGTGGCGCCGCTGGTCCGCTGGCTGGGCCGGGCGCTCAACCCGCTCGCGTCGCTGCTGATCCTGATCGGCAACGCGGTCACCCCGGGGCGCGGCTTCCGGGAGGGGCCGTTCGCCAGCCAGGTGGAGTTGCGTGAGCTGGTCGACCTGGCCGAGCAGCGCGGTGTGGTCGAGCACGGCGAGCGTCAGATGATCCACTCGGTCTTCGCGCTCGGGGACACCATCGCCCGCGAGGTGATGGTGCCGCGTACCGAGATGGTGTGGATCGAGGAGGGTAAGACGCTCGCGCAGGCGTTGGTGCTCTTCCTGCGTTCCGGTTTCTCCCGCATCCCGGTGATCGGTGAGAGCGTCGACGACGTGCTCGGTGTGCTCTACCTCAAGGATCTGATCCGGCGCTCCCGTGGCGGAGACCCGAAGGCCGAGCAGTTGCCGGTGGCCGAGCTGATGCGCCCGGCGACCTTCGTACCGGAGTCCAAGCCGGTCGACGACCTGCTCTCGGAGATGCAGGCGGCCCGCAACCACCTGGTCATCGTGGTCGACGAGTACGGCGGCACCGGCGGTCTGGTCACCATCGAGGACATCCTGGAGGAGATCGTCGGTGAGATCACCGACGAGTACGATGTCGAACGCCCGCCCGTCGAACGTCTGACGGACTCCTCGGTGCGGGTGACCGCCCGCCTGCCGGTGGAGACTCTGGGCGAGATGTTCGACACCGATCTGCCCACGGATGAGGTGGAGACGGTCGGTGGCCTGCTGGCCCAGTCGCTGGGACGCGTGCCGATCCCCGGCGCCGAGGCCGAGGTCGCCGGTCTCCGGCTGGTCGCCGAGGGCACCACCGGCCGGCGCAACCGGATCGACACCGTCCTGGTCAGCCGGGCGGAGCCGGGCCATGAGCAGGACACCGCGGGGCGGGGCGAGCACGCCGGCCCCGGGCACGACACGAACAACTATCGAGACGACGAGAGGCAATCCGCCGATGCCTGACACACCCGCCGCGCCTGCCGCCCGGCCCGCCCCCACCGCGTCGGCCGCCGCGCTCAGCGCCGAGGACGGCAAACTCGTCGTCCTGGCTCGGGGAGCACGCGGACGGGTCGGCGCCGTAGAGGGCGCCGCAGTCCGTGATCAGGACGGCCGGACGTACGCCGCGGCCAGTGTCGCGCTGCCCTCGCTGACCCTCACCGCGTTGCAGTTGGCGGTCGCGTCGGCCGTGGCGGCCGGGGCGAGCCGGTTGGAGGCCGCGGTGGTGGTGACCGAGGCGTCGACCCTGGACGGCGCGGGGCACGCGGCGGTGCGGGACCTCGCGGTGGACGCGCCGATCCACGTGGCCGCCCCGGATGGCACGGTCCTCGGCACGGTGACTCAGTGAGCCCCGTGCAGGACCCGCAGGCACGGCCGTACCGGGCCGGTTTCGGTTGCTTCGTCGGCCGGCCCAACGCGGGCAAGTCGACGCTGACCAACGCCATCGTCGGCACCAAGATCGCGATCACCTCGAACAAGCCGCAGACCACCCGGCACGTCATCCGGGCCGTGCTGCACCGTCCGGAATCGCAGCTGGTCCTGGTCGACACGCCGGGCCTGCACCGCCCCCGTACGCTGCTCGGCGAGCGCCTCAACGACCTGGTCCGGTCCACCTGGACGGAGGTCGACGTGATCGGTCTGTGCATCCCGGCCGACGAGCCGGTCGGGCGCGGCGACCGGTTCATCAGCGGTGAGCTGGCCGAGTTGAAGGCGACCGTGCTGGCGGTGGTCACCAAGACCGACCTGGTGGACAAGCGCCGCCTGGCGGAGCAGTTGCTCGCGGTCAGCCAGATGGGGGAGTTCGCCGAGATCGTGCCGGTGAGCGCGGTCTCCGGGCACCAGGTGGACACGCTGGTCGACGTGATGACCAAGTACCTGCCGCCGTCGCCGCAGCTCTACCCGGACGACATGCTGACCGACGATCCCGAGCAGGTGCTGGTCGCGGAGTTGATCCGGGAGGCCGCCCTGGAGGGGGTCCGCGACGAGTTGCCGCACTCCATCGCCGTGGTGGTGGAGGAGATGATCCCCGAGGGTCAGGTCATGAAGATCTACGCCGACCTGTACGTGGAACGGCCCAGCCAGAAGGCCATCGTGCTCGGCCACAAGGCGAGCCGCCTCAAGGAGGTCGGCACCAACGCGCGCCGGCAGATCGAGGAGTTGCTGGGCGGCCGGGTCTATCTCGACCTGCACGTGCGGGTCGCGAAGGACTGGCAGCGCGACCCGAGGCAGTTGCGCAAGCTGGGTTTCTGACCTACCTCGGTGGGACGGCTGCCCGGCCGACGGCATGATCATCTTCGGTCGGGCAGATGGGGAAGTTCACGTTCGGGTGGGGCTCGCGGCCGTTTGGTGCGCAGGCCGCGCAGGGTAGGGAAGACATACCCCGCGTCCCCGACCGAGATGCAGGCTGATGCGCAACAGGTATCTCGATCTGCTCCGTTTTCTGGCCATCGTCCGAGTGATCGTCTACCACGTCACTGGGTACGCGACCCTCACCCTCGTCTTCCCCGCCATGTCGGTGATGTTCGCGCTGGCCGGCTCGCTGATGGCCGCGTCGCTGACCCGCTCCGGGCCGGCGGCGGTCGGGCGTCGACTGCGCCGGCTGCTGCCGTCGCTCTGGGTGCTCGCGGTGGTCTTCGTACCGGGCATGCTGCTCAGCGGGATGGCGTTGACACCCCGAGTGCTGCTGTGGCTGTTCCCGGTCGCCGACCCGCCGGCCAACAACTGGGGTGCCCTGGCGCTGAGCATCATCTGGTACCTGCGCGACTACCTCTGGTTCGTGCTCGCCTCACCGATCGCGTTCTGGCTGTTCCGGCGTGCCCCCCTGCCCACGCTGCTGGCCCCGTACCTCCTGCTGGTGGCGATCGAGGCGGGGATCTACCCGGCGGCGCCGCCGGTCCTGCGTGAGTTCGGGCTCTACTTCGGGGCGTGGATGCTCGGCTTCGCCCATCACGCCGGGATGCTGCGCCGGCTCTCCGGCCGGGTGCTCTACCCAGTGGCACTCGCGCTCGCGGCCGCCGGTGGCGCCTGGATCGTCGGGCATCCTGGTCCCCGTGGGTACGACCTGAACGACAACCACCTGGGCAACGCCCTCTGGTCGGCCGCGTTCATCCTGATCGTGTTGGGTCGGGCACCGTCCGGGGTGGGCTGGCTGGGCCGCAGCCGACTGGCCGACCGGGTGGTGACCGTGGTCAACCGACGGGCGCTCACCATCTATCTCTGGCACATGCCGTTCGTGGTGGCGCTCACTCCGCTGGTCGGCGTGGTGGGTTGGTCCCCTCGGCAGCCGGTGGGGTTGGCTATCCGGGTGTTGCTGGTCTTCGCGCTGGTCGGGCTGGTCACCCTGGCCGTCGGCTGGGTCGAGGACGTCGCCGCCCGTCGCCGCCCGGAGCTGATCCCGGGCGGCTCGATCCAGTCCGCCGAGCCGGCGGTCCGAGCGGGTACCGAATCGACGCTCCGGGCCGACACGGCGCTCCGGTCGGGTGGCGGAGCGGCGGATGGTGCCCCGGCGGCGGAGACGACCGGCGAACGAGCGGTGGTACCGGCGCAGCGGGTGGCCGGGGAGACGGCCAGCGTCGAGATCAACGCTGGCGGATCGTGAGGTTGCCGCTGCTGGCCGAACCGTCGAGCACCAGGGACGCCGCCGGGTTGTCGGGGATGGAGACGGTCTTGTCGCCGGAGTCGGCGTTGGCCCGGACCCGGTAGCCGCCCTCCGGCACCAACAGTGTGACGTCACCGCTGGACGCGTGGACCCGGGCCGAGGCGGGCTTGTCCAGCTCGACGTTGACATTGCCGGAGGTGGCCTCTGCGTCGACCGTGCCGCCCAGCCGGCGTGCGTTGATGTCTCCGGACGAGGCGCGCAGGCGTACCGCGGCGGCGGCCTCGCTCACCTCGATGTTGCCGGACTGGGTCTCCACCCCGAGCGCGCCCGACGCACCGGAGACCCGCACATCGCCCGAGCTCAGCCGCACGTCCACCGCCCCGACCCGGCTCAGCTCGACGTTGCCGGAGCTGGTCTCGCCCTGCACCGCCACACCCTCGGGCACCCACACCTCGTAGGAGATGCTGCACCGCGAGCCACAGTTGGTGTCCAGCACCAGCTCGCTGCCCTTGATCTCGTACCGGGCGTTGTCGGGTTCGCCGCCCTGGTAGCGCACCACCCGCTTGATCCGCACCTGGGACGCCGGGCCGGTGCCGCGGACCACCACGTCGCCCGCGCCACCCGACAGCCGAATCGTGGTGATCTGGACTTCCTCGGTGTTGTCGTAGTCGAGCCGCCGGAACGACAGGTTGTCGCACCCGGAGAGCACGATGAGGGTGGTGGCGAGCCCCAGCGCGACGGGAGCGACGACGCGACGACGGCGCGGGGTGGTGGTGTGGTGTAGTGCCATGGCCAGCACGCTACGGCCGAGCGCGAGCCCGCCACATCGGGGTTCCTCCGCGCATCCACCCCGAACCAACCCTGATTTCACACCCCGAGGGAGAATGGCCCGATGGCCGGGTATCGCCGACAGCTCTACCGCGACGACGCGGTGGTGCTGCGTGTGCAGAAACTCGGCGAGTCCGACCGGATCATCACCCTGCTCACCCGCCGGCACGGCCGGCTGCGCGCGGTGGCCCGGGGCATCCGCCGCACCACCAGCAAGTTCGGTGCCCGGTTGGAGCCGTTCGGCCACGTCGACCTCCAGCTTGCCGGTGACCCGAAGGGCAACCACGGCAGCGCACTGCACACCGTCAGCCAGGTGGAGGGCATCGAGCTGTACGGCAAGCGGTTCCTGGGGGACTACCCCCGCTACACGGCAGCCAGCGCGATCGCCGAGACGGCCGAGCGGCTCACCCCGGTCGAGCGGGAGCCGTCGCTACGCCTGTTCCAGCTCACCGTGGGCGCGCTGAAGGCGCTGTCCCGGGGCGAGCATGACACCACCCTCGTGCTCGACGCGTACCTGCTGCGCGGGATGTCCCTCGCGGGCTGGGCGCCGGCGCTGATCGCGTGCGCGGTGTGCGGCACCCCCGGGCGGCACCGGGCGTTCTCCGTGCCGGCCGGCGGCGCGGTCTGCCCGGATTGTCGGCCGCCCGGGGCGGCCCACCCCGCGCCGGCCACCATCGATCTGATGTCCGCGCTGACCACCGGCGACTGGGTGGTCGCCGACGCCACGGACTCCGGCGTACGCCGGGAGTGCAGTGGGCTGGTCGCGGCTCACCTGCAGTGGCACCTGGAACGCGCGCTACGCTCGCTGCCGCTGGTCGACCGGGGTCCCTCGGCGGCCGGCACGGCCCCGCCACCGGAAGGCGCCGGGGCCGTGGTGCTCCGGCCACGTGGCGACCTCGAGGCCGGGGCGGACAGCGCGAGCAGGGAGTGACCGAGTGATCCGATCGAAGAAGGCCGGCCGGCGCGAGCCGACACCGCATCCGTCCGGCGCCCGGCCGCCAGCGCTGCCCACCGAAGCGGTGCCGAGGCACGTGGCGGTGGTGATGGACGGCAACGGTCGCTGGGCCAAGGAGCGCGGGCTGGCCCGCACCAAGGGGCACGAGGCAGGGGAGCACAGCCTCTTCGACACCATCGAGGGCGCCATCGAGATGGGCATCCCGTACCTCTCGGCGTACGCGTTCTCCACCGAGAACTGGCGCCGCTCGCCCGACGAGGTCCGGTTCCTGATGGGGTTCAACCGGGACGTGATCCGTCGCCGCCGCGACCAGTTGGTCGACCTCGGCGTCCGGGTGGTCTGGTCGGGTCGGACCGGGCGGTTGTGGAAGAGCGTCATCTCCGAGTTGCAGACCGCCGAGGAGATGTCCCGCGACAACTCGACATTGACCCTGCAGTTCTGCGTCAACTACGGCGGGCAGGCCGAGATCGGCGACGCCGCCGCCGCGATCGCCCGTGACGTGGCGGCCGGCCGGCTCGATCCGGCGAAGGTCAGCGAGAAGACCGTGGCGAAATACCTCTACCACCCGGAGGTCCCGGAGGTGGACCTGTTCCTGCGCCCCTCCGGTGAGGAACGGATCTCCAACTTCCTGCTCTGGCAGGCCGCGTACGCCGAGTTGATCTTCCTGGACACGCTCTGGCCCGACTTCGATCGCCGCCACCTCTGGTACGCGTGCGAGTTGTACGCGCAGCGGGACCGACGCTTCGGCGGGGCGCTGCCCAACCCGGTCGCCCCGGTCATCTGAGCCGACGCGCTTACCCGCACGTCACTCTGGGTATCACCTCTGTCAGAAGCCACTGACGGAGGTGAACCCACATGATCCAGAAGCGCATTGCCCAGTGGGCGGTGATGGCGGTAGCGGTGCCACTGGCGGCTGCCGGTGCCCGCCGGCTCAGCCACACCCTGGAGGCCCGGCGTGGTCCCTCCGGGGCGACCCGGTTGCTGACCAAGGGTGCGGACCTGATCCGCCCGCAGAAGGCCAAGCGCCGTCGGCTCTTCTGAACCCCAAGACCTCACCCCTCCCGGCGCCGCCCGCACACCCGTGCAGGCGGCGCCGCCCCATCCCCACCCGCCCCACTCCGCCCTGCCGCAGTGCGGTTGTTCCGGGGTCTTGCGGATTGGGGGCGGGTAGGGTCCGGAGGTGGTGGGACGACGGCGATGGGGGTGGATGTGCGGGACCTTCGGTACAAGATGATCATGGCGTTGAACGCGGCTGACCTTGGTGATCCGATCTGCGAGCAGGTGGCCGACATCTGCGCCGAGATCGCCGAGCAGCACTGCGCCGAATTCGGTCACACACCGCAGCTGCGTACCGGCGAGATCGCCGAGCTGGCCACCGGCGAACCGGCCCTCACCTGGGCGCCGACGACCCCCGACGTCGCGCAGCGTGCCTGGTGACCGCCCCCGCCCCCGCGGTCGACGTACGCCGTGGTGAGGACCGCTTCGCCACCCGGATCTCCTGGCTCGACTCCAAGCACTCGTTCTCGTTCTCCCGGCACTACGACCCGGCCAACACCCACCACGGTCTGCTGCTGGTCAACAACGACGACGTGGTGCACCCGGGGGCCGGCTTCGAAACCCACCCGCACCAGGACATGGAGATCATTACCTGGGTGCTGCGCGGCTCGCTGGTGCACCAGGACTCCACCGGGCACTCCGGAGTGATCTACCCGGGCCTGGCCCAGCGGATGAGCGCCGGCACCGGCATCCTGCACTCCGAGAAGAACGACGCCTGGCGGCTCAACAACCAGGAGCCGCACACCGACCCGGTCCACTTCGTGCAGATGTGGGTGCTCCCCGACGAGCAGGGCGTCGACCCCGGTTACGAGCAGTTGGAGATCGAGGACGAGCTGCTCCGCGGCGGCCTGGTGCCGATCGCCTCCGGGATGGACCGCTACGACGGCGCGTCGGCGATCCGGATCCGCAACCGGTACGCGACTCTGCACGCCGCCCGTCTCGCCCCCGGCGACGAGGTCACCATCCCCGACGCGCCCTTCGTGCACCTGTACGTGCCCAACGGCACGGTAACCCTGGAGGGTAGCGGCCCGCTCGGCACCGGCGACGCGGCCCGGCTCACCAGGACCGGCGGCCGGCGGGTCTCCGCCGACGAACCAGCCGAGATCCTCGTCTGGGAGATGCACGCCACCGTCGCCTGAGCCCTACCCACGCGAGAGGCGCCGCCGTGATCTCGCCCGAACGTGGATGTGGTGGCCGCCCTGCCGGGGCAGACCACCACATCCAGGATCGAGCACGATCACGGCGGCCCTGAGTCAGGCGGGCGACTCGGTGCGGTCGCCGGCCCAGGTGGTGTGGAACGAGCCCTCGCGGTCCACCCGCTGGTAGGTGTGCGCACCGAAGTTGTCCCGCAGGCCCTGGATCAGCGCGGCGGGCAGCCGCTCGGCGCGCAGCGCGTCAAAGTACGCCAGTGACGACGAGAACGCGGGCGTCGGCACACCGGCCCGGGCCGCGTCGGCCACCACCCGTCGCCAGCTCGGCACGCCAGCGCCGACCGCCTCGGCGAAGTACGGCGCCACCAGCAGCGTCGGCAGGTCCGGCTGCTCGTCGTACGCCTCGCGGATCCGGTTCAGGAAGCGGGCCCGGATGATGCAGCCGCCCCGCCAGATCGTCGCCGTGCCACCGAGGTCGATGTCCCAGTCGAACTCCTGGCTGCCGGCGCGGATGTGGTCGAAACCCTGCGCGTACGCGACGATCTTGGAGGCGAGCAGCGCACGGCGGACGTCCTCGACGAAGGCGTTCCGGTCGGCGACCTGCCACTTCTCACCCGCGTCCGGGAACGCCCGCCGCGCGGCCTCCCGCTGGTCCACGTGCCCGGAGAGCGAGCGGGCGAAGGTCGCCTCGGCGATCCCGGTGATCGGAATGCCCAGGTCCAGAGCGCTCTGCACAGTCCACCGGCCGGTGCCCTTCTGCTCGGCCCGGTCCTGCACGATGTCGATGAACGACCGGCCGGTCGCCGCGTCGGTGTGCGCGAGCACGTCGGCGGTGATCTCGATCAGGAACGACTCCAACTCGCCGTTGTTCCAGTCCCGGAAGATCTCCGCGATCTCGGCCGGCGTCGCGTTCAGGCCCGCCCGCAGCAGGTCGTACGCCTCGGCGATGAGCTGCATGTCGGCGTACTCGATGCCGTTGTGCACCATCTTGACGAAGTGCCCGGCGCCGTCCGGCCCGACGTGCGTGCAGCACGGCACGCCGTCCACCTGCGCGGCGATCTTCTCGAACATCGGCCCGAGCTTGGCGTACGACTCGGCGGAGCCGCCCGGCATGATGCTCGGCCCGCGCAGCGCGCCCTCCTCGCCACCGGAGACGCCGGTGCCGCTGAAGTGCAGGCCCTGCGCGCGCAGCGCCTCCTCCCGGCGGCGGGTGTCGGCGAAGTGGGCGTTGCCGCAGTCGACGATGATGTCGCCCTCTTCCAGCAGCGGCACCAACTCGTCGATCACCGCGTCGGTCGGCGCGCCGGCCTTGACCATGACGATGACCGCGCGGGGTCGCTCCAACGACGCCACGAAATCCGCCATCGTCTCGCCAGGCAGGAACGTGCCCTCGTCGCCGTGCTCGGCCACCAGGCTGCGGGTGCGCTCCGGCGAGCGGTTGTGCACTGCCACCGTGAAGCCGTTACGGGCCAGGTTGCGGGCCACGTTCCGACCCATCACCGCCAGCCCGGTCACACCAATCTGCGCCCTCGCCTGCTCAACCATCCGTGCCGCCACCTCTCGCCGTCGTGTCGATGTGCTGCGACGGTATCGCGACGCAGGGCGCACAGGGGAGCGCTGCCCAACAGCCGGTCACCGACCGATGGCGCTCAGCCCTGGGCCAGCCGATCCTCCACGTGCGCCACCTTCGCGGTGAGCGCGTCGGTCACCCCCGGTCGGATGTCGGCCTTGAGCACCACGCTCACCCGGGGCGCCTGCGCGCCCACCACGTCGACCGCCCGCTTGACGACCGCCATCACCTCGTCCCACTCGCCCTCGATGGTGGTGAACATGGCATCGGTGCGGTTGGGCAGGCCCGAGTCGCGGACCACCCGTACCGCCTCGGCGACCAGGTCACCGACGGACTCACCGACACCGAGTGGGGTTACCGAGAACGCGATAAGCATGTCGCTGATGGTGCCAGGAAAATCGGCTGCGCCGACGTACGGCGAGCCGATATTGTGCGGTCATGCGCAACTGACGCCCCTTCTCCGAGCCGGCCCGCCGCCCCGCGTCGTGGTCCGTGCGCTCCCGGGCGTCCCGCATCCCACCCGCAGTTCAGCGGTGCTGGCCGTGCCCGACCCCGGTGAGCAGTTCCTCTCCCGTTCGACCGTCGCGCCGCGGCGGTCACCAGCCGATCCGACCGTCGCGCCGCGGCGGTCACCAGCCGATCCGACCGACCGCCGGAGCGCGGGACCGGCCGAGACGGTCGGCACCGAAGGAGGCCCGGATGCCAGCCAGGCGCAACCCGAAGAAGTCCCGTAGGACCCCGCTCGGCACCGACCCGGCGACCGAGCACGGCCTGCTCCCCGCCCTGACGGTGGGGCCGGCGCTACCGGCTCTGCCGGCTGTGCCGGTACCGGATCTGCCGGCTCTACCGGTGCCGGCGCTTCCGGCTCTACCGGTCGAGTCGACCCTGCCGGTCGACGTGGCGACGAGCGACATGCCGGTGGTGGTCGACGTGCCCTCGGCGGAGGACGCGTTGGTCGCACCCCCGCTGGTCCACGTCCCGGCAACGTTGGACGTGCCCGCAGTGGTCGACCCGTCGTCGACAGCCGCGCGGCCGACGGCACCGAAGGTCGGACCGCCGCAGGCCGGTGGGGGCCGCTCCGCCGGCGGCAAGAGTCAGCGAGCCGGTCAGCCGCGCCGCTACGCCTTCCGCCGCAGCTAAGCCGACCCACCCCCCGAACCGGCCTCGGCCATGATCGACTCCATGTCGCCGATGTGGCGGCATCCCGCCTCGCGGATACCGCAATGTCGGCGACATGGAGTCGATCACGCCCGGACGCCCATCGTGCGGGGTCACCGTGTCGTCGATTTGTTCCGTTTGAAGGGTTCTGTCCCGTTGGCTAGGGTCGCCGTGGCGGCGGACTCAGGGGCCGGCACGGTCGTGTGGGCGCGATGCCGGATATGCGACGACAGCAAGTGCAAGACGCT
>NZ_PYBV01000078.1 GCF_003205615.1 Micromonospora arborensis
CATGGACCCGATGCTCGACGCGCTGCGGGAGGTGGCCGCCACGGTCACCGTGCACCCGGCACGCATCCCGCTGGTGTCCACGGTGACCGGCGAGACCGGACTGCCGGACGACCCCGGTTACTGGGTCGCGCAGGTGCGCCGGCCGGTGCGGTTCCTGGACGCCGTGCGCCGGCTGACCGCAGAGGGTGTCACCCGGTTCGTCGAGGTCGGCCCGGACGCGGTGCTCACCGGCCTGGCCGCGGCCGTCGCCGGCCCGTCCGCCGTGTACGCCCCGGTCAGCCGTCGTGCCGAGGACGAGCCGCGTACCCTGCTCACCGCGCTTGCCAGACTGTACGTCTCGGGCCGCCCGGTCGACTGGGCCGCCTTGTACGCCCCGTTCGCGGTCCGGCCGGTCGCGCTGCCCACCTACCGGTTCCAGCGGTCCCGGTACTGGGTGGACAACGTGCCGTCGGCCGCCGGGGACGCCGCGCACCCGCTGCTCGGCGCCACCACCCGGCTGGCCGGCACGGACACCCTGGTGCTCACCGGCCGGCTCGGCACCGGCACCCACCCGTGGCTGGCCGGGCACGTCGTGCACGGCAGTACGGTGTTCCCCGGTGCCGGTTTCGTCGAGCTGGCGGTCCGGGCCGGTGACGAGGCGGGCTGTGCCCGCCTGGACGAGCTGACCTTCGAGACCCCGCTGGTGTTCGACGGCGAGGCCGGGGTGACCGTGCAGGCCGAGGTGGAGGCCCCGGACGCGACCGGGCGACGCCGGTTCACCGTGCACTCCCGCCCGGACGGCACCGGCACCTGGCGGCAGCACGTCTCCGGAATCCTGTCGCCCGGCGCGGCCGGCCCCGTTCCGGCCGGTTCCGCGTCCGACGGTTCCGGCCAGTGGCCCCCGGCCGGGGCGACCCCGATCGACCTCACCGGCTGGTATCCGGCCCGGGCCGCCGACGGGCTCGCCTACTCCCAGGTGTTCCAGGGCATGACCGCCGCCTGGCACCGCGGCGACGAGGTGTTCGCCGAGGTGCGCCTGCCCGAACCGGAACGCGACGCGGCCGCCGGGTACGCCCTGCACCCGGCCGTGCTGGACGCGGCCTGGCAGGCGGTCGCGCACACCGCCGCGGCCGCCGGGGGACCGGTGCTGCCGTTCGCCGTCACCGGCGTCGAGGTGTACGCCACCGGTGCCACCGACGTCCGGGTGCGGCTCGCCCCGGCCGGGAACGGCATGCTCGGCGTCGAGCTGACCGACCCGGCCGGCAACCCGGTCGCCCGGGTCGGCGCCCTCGCGGTACGGCCCGCGACGCCGCCCGCCGTGGCCGCGGCCGGACCGGCCGACGCGCTGCACCGGCTGGACTGGACCCCGATCGCCACCCCGGCCGGGGTGCCCGCGACCGGCTGGCAGGTGGCCGGTCCCGACCCGGACGGCCTCGCCGCCGCGCTGGGCGTGCCGCTGACGACCGGCCTGTCCGAGGCGGCCGTCGTGGTCCTACCCTGCGGCGGCGGCACCGGGCCGGACGCGGTGCGCGAGCAGACCCACCGGGCCCTCGCCCGGCTGCACGAATGGCTCGCCGGTGACCGCACCGGCTCCACCCTGGTGGTGGTGACCCGCGGCGCGGTCGCCGCCGGTGGCGCGGTCGGCGACCTGGCCGGCGCCGCGGTCTGGGGACTGGTCCGGTCGGCGCAGGCCGAACACCCCGGCCGCATCGTGCTGGCCGACGTGGACGCCACCGCGGTCTCGGCGACCGCGCTGCCCGGCCTGCTCGGCACCGGTGAACCGCAGCTCGCGGTCCGCAACGGTGTGGCACACGTGCCCCGCCTGGCGCGGGTGCCGCTGCCGCCCGCCGGACCGCCCGCCTTCGGCGACGGCACCGTCCTGCTCACCGGTGCCACCGGTGGACTCGGCCGCCGCGTCGCCCGGCACCTGGTGGCCCGGCACGGTGTGCGGGATCTGCTGCTGGTCAGTCGGCGTGGGCCGGCGGCTGACGGTGGTCTGGTGGCGGAGCTGACGGGGCTCGGTGCGCGCGTCGAGTTGGTGGCCTGTGACCTCGCCGACCGGGGTGCTGTCGAGGCGTTGCTCGCGGGTCGCGCGTTGACCGGGGTGGTGCACGCCGCCGGGGTGTTGTCCGACGGGGTCGTCGGGTCGCTCACCCCGCAACGGTTGGACCTGGTGCTGCGGCCCAAGGTGGACGCCGCCTGGCATCTGCACGAACTGACCGCCGGGCACCCGCTCAGCGCGTTCGTGCTGTTCTCCTCGGCCTCCGGCGTGCTCGGCGCGCCCGGGCAGGCGAACTACGGGGCGGCCAACGCCTACCTGGACGCGCTCGCCGAGCACCGCCGAGGTGCGGGTCTGCCGGGCGTGTCGCTGGCCTGGGGCCTGTGGCACACCGGCGACGGCATGGGTGCCGGGCTGGACGACACCGGGCTCCGGCGGCTGGCCGGCCAGGGCGTACGCCCGCTGGCCGAGAGCGAAGGGCTCGCCCTGCTGGACGCCGCGACGGCCCGGCCGGAACCACTGCTGCTGCCGCTGCACCTCGACCCGGCGGCGATCGCCGGGGAGCTGCCGCCGCTGATGCTCGGCCTGGCCCGCAGCCTCCCGGTCCGCCGGGAGAGCGCGGCGGCCTCCGCCGCCACGACCGGTGGCGGCGGGCTGCGCGACCGGCTCGCCGGGCTGGACCGGGCCGCAGCCGAGGAACTCGTGCTCGACCTGGTGCGCGCGGAGGCGGCGAAGCTGCTCGGCCACCCCGGACCCGAACACGTCGAGCCGGAACGCGCGTTCAGCGAACTCGGCTTCGACTCGCTCGCCGCGGTCGGTTTCCGCAACCGGCTGGTGCTGCTCACCGGGCGGCAGCTGTCGGCGACGCTGATCTTCGACTACCCGAACGCGCTCGCGCTGGCCCGCGAGCTGACCGGCGCGCTCGTGCCGGAGACCGCCACCGCGGCCGGTGGCCCCAGCCCGGACGACGAGATCCGGGCCGTGCTCGGCACGCTCACCCCGGACCGGCTGCGTGAGGCCGGCCTGCTGGACACCCTGCTGGCTCTCGCCGGAGCCGGCACCGCCCCGCCCGTCGAACCGGGCGGCACGGCCGCCACCGCCATCGACGACATGGACACCGACCTGTTGATCAGCAGGGTCTGGGAGTCCGTCAGCACCTCCGACGACGCCATCCGAGAGAAGTGAGGCCGAGATGACGACAGCCGACCAGAAGGTCGTCGACGCCCTACGGGCATCGCTCAAGGAGACCGAGCGACTGCGCGAACAGAACCGCCGGCAGACCGCGTCCGCCCACGAGCCGATCGCCATCGTGGGCATGGCCTGCCGGTTCCCCGGTGGCGTCAGCAGCCCCGAGGACCTGTGGCGGCTGATCGTCGACGAGATCGACCCGATGGGGCCGTTCCCCGCCGACCGCGGCTGGGACCTGGATCGGCTCTACGACCCGGACAACGTGCGGCCCGGCACCACCTACGTCAGGGAGGCCGGCTGGTTGCACGACGCCGCCGACTTCGACGCCGGCTTCTTCGGCATCGCCCCGCGCGACGCGCTGCTCATCGACCCGCAGCAGCGACTGCTGCTGGAGACCACCTGGGAGGCGTTCGAGCGGGCGGGTATTCCGCCGTCGAGCGTCCGCGGCACCGACACCGGCGTCTTCGCCGGCGTGATGTACCACAACTACCCGGGCAGCTACGGCTCGTCCGGCGTGGTGTCCGGCCGGGTCTCCTACCACTTCGGGTTCGAGGGTCCGTCCATCACGCTCGACACCGCCTGCTCGTCGTCGCTCGTCGCCATCGACCTGGCGGTGCAGTCGCTGCGCCGCGGCGAGTCGTCGCTCGCGGTCGCCGGCGGTGTCTCGGTGATGGCCACCCCCCGCACCTTCGTCGAGTTCAACCAGCAGGACACCCAGTCACCACGCGGACGCTGCCACTCGTTCTCCGCCGACTCCGACGGCCCAGCCTGGTCCGAGGGCGTCGGCGTGGTGCTGGTGGAGCGGCTGTCCGACGCCCGCCGGCTGGGCCACCCGGTGCTCGCGGTGATCCGCGGCGCCGCGTCCAACCAGGACGGCGCGTCCAACGGCCTGACCGCCCCGAACGGGCCGGCCCAGCAGCGGCTCGTCCGGCTCGCGCTGGCCAACGCCCGGCTGGCGGCCGACCAGGTGGACGCCGTCGACGGGCACGGCACCGCCACCGAACTCGGCGACCCGATCGAGGCGCAGGCACTGCTGGCGACGTACGGCAAGGACCGCGACCGCCCGCTCTGGCTCAGCTCGGTCAAGTCGAACCTCGGGCACAGCCAGGCCGCCGCCGGGGTGGCCGGCGTGATCAAGATGGTGATGGCGATCCGGCACGGCGTGCTGCCGCGCACGCTGCACGTCACCGAGCCGACCCCGCACGTCGACTGGGAATCCGGCCAGGTCCGCCTGCTCACCGAGACCATCCCGTGGCCGGCGACCGGGCAGCCGCGCCGGGCCGGCGTGTCCTCGTTCGGGCTCAGCGGCACCAACACCCACATCATCCTCGAACAGGCCCCGGAGACGCCCGAACCGGCCGGGGACGCCGGACCGCTGCCGGTGACGCCGCTGGTGCTGTCCGCCCGGGACACCGCCGCGCTGCGGGCCCAGGCCGGGCTGCTCGCCGGGTTCCTGGCCGACCGGCCCGACGTGCCCGCCGCCGAGGTGGCGCGGGCCCTGACCACCACCCGAGCCGCGCACGAGCACCGGGCCGTGGTGACCGGCACCGATCGCGACGAGCTGCGGCAGACCCTGACGGCGTACGCGGCCGGCGAGGACGTGCCCGCCGTCGCCGCCGGGGTGGCCCGCTCGGGCGGGAAGTTGGCGTTCCTGTTCACCGGGCAGGGCGGCCAACGGCCCGGGATGGGTGTCGAGCTGGCCGACACGTACCCGGTCTTCGCCGCCGCCCTGGCCGAGGTCGCCGCCGAACTGGATCCGCTGCTCGACCGGCCGCTGGCCGACGTGCTGCGCAACGCCGGCCCGGAGGAACTGGCCCAGACCCTGCACACCCAGACCGCCACGTTCGCGGTCGAGGTGGCGCTGGCCCGGCTGCTCGACTCCTGGGGCGTACGCCCGGACCTGCTCGCCGGTCACTCGATCGGGGA
>NZ_PYBV01000079.1 GCF_003205615.1 Micromonospora arborensis
GTTACACCCCCCGTTGAGACACCCGATGCCGGCCCCCGTGTGGGCTGCCGGGCGCGAACCCCCGCAACGACTTCCCCGCCGCGCACCCACCCCCGGGTGTGCATCGCGGACCCCCTATCGCAGAGGAGCACGCCATCATGCGTACCGATCTGATCCGCAAGACCGCCCTCACCGCTGCCGGACTCGCCTTCACCGGCGGCGCCATCGCCGGCCCCGTCACCGCCGCGTACGCCGCCGACGCCCACACCCAGGGCGACCGCAAGCCCACCAGCGAGCGGGAACTGAACGTCCGCTACCAAGCCCAACCGAACTTCTACGACTGCGGCCCCGCCGCCACCCGCAACGCCCTGTCCGTGCAGGGCAAGGACATCAACATCGACGACATGGCCAAGGAAATGGGCACCACCGAAGCCGGCACCAACTCCATCAACGACATCACCCCGGTCCTGAACAAGGAAACCGGTGGTAAGGGCGACGCCTACCACAGTGTCGAGATCAGCAACCCCGACGCCGACGCCAAGCAGACCGACCAACTGCGTGCCGACGTCGTCAAGACCGTCGACAACGGCCGGGCCGTCGTCGCGAACATCGCCGGCACCAGCACCGACACCAACGGCAACACCCACTCCTACGAAGGCGGGCACTACATCAGCGTCGTCGGCTACCACGACAACGGCAACACCGTCACCATCGCCGACTCCGCCGACCCCAACACCGCCTCCTACGACATCACCGTCGAGCACCTCGCCGACTGGATCGCCACCCGCGGCTACGCCACCAACTGACCC
>NZ_PYBV01000080.1 GCF_003205615.1 Micromonospora arborensis
CCCCCCGCCACACCTTCTGGATCTGGTAGCGGCGGAACGGGAAGGTCAACTTGCCGGCGTTCTCCAGCACGTACCGGGCGAACGGCACGGTCAGGTCGAAGTGCAGCCCGAGTTGGTCGTCACCGCCGGCACCCTCGGCGTCGGCGTGCAGCCGCCGGATCACGTAGACCTCCTTCGAGGTCTCACCCTTGCGCAGCAGCTGGTCCAGCGGCTCCACCGCGCGGGTCTCCAGCGGCGCGAAGCCGTACAGCTCGAAGGTGTCCCGGATCTTCCCGAGCACGAACTGCTCGACCATCCGCTGACCGGGGGTCCACTCCGGGAAACCGGAGATGGGCGTGGGCTTGCTCATCGGCGTACTCCTTGCGGTTCCGCGCCCGCGGCGCGGTGCTGTCGTGGGTCCGCGCGCGGCGCGGAGAAGGTCTAGAGGCCCCGGGTGGGTGCCGCCGGTCGGCCGCCGCCGGCCTGCGCCACCTCGATGAGGTACGGGTTGCTGGCGCGCTCGCGGCCGATGGTGGTGCTGGGGCCGTGGCCGGGCAGCACGACGGTGTCGTCGGCCAACGGAAGGATCTTGTCGCGCAGGCTGGCGAGCATGGCCGGCATGCTCCCGCCCGGCAGGTCGGTGCGGCCGATCGACCCGGCGAAGAGGACGTCACCGGAGAGGCACAGCTCGTCAGCCTCCCAGCCCGACCCGGCACCCGGCACCCGGAACAGCACCGACCCGCCGGTATGGCCCGGGGCGTGGTCGACGGCGATCTCCAGGCCGGCGAGGGTGAGGGTGGCGCCGTCGGTCAGCTCCGCCACGTCATCCGGCTCGGTGTAGCTCAGCCGACCGCCGAAGAGCGACGTCAGGTCCGCCGAGAGGCCCTTGGACGGGTCAGCCAGCATCTCCCGGTCACCCGGGTGCACGTAGGCGGTGATGCCACGCGCACCGCAGACCGGCGCGACCGAGAAGGTGTGGTCGAGGTGGCCGTGGGTGAGCAGCACGGCGGCCGGATGCAGGCGGTGCTCGGCGAGCAGCGCGTCGAGCTGGTCGAGCACCCCGATGCCGGGGTCGACCACCACGCACTGCTCCCCCGGCGCGGTGGCGACCACGTAGCAGTTGGTGCCGAAGGCGTCCGCGGGAAAGCCGGCCACGAGCACGGGCGCTGTCCTCTCCGTCGAGCTGCTGTCGTCCTCCGAGCAGCCTAACGGGCGTGCCGAGCGAGTTCGCCGCGTCCGTCCCGCACGCCCCGGAGGGCACAGTGACAACGCCCGATAAGCGCTGCTCGGGACGGGGTGGACCTCGTACACCACATTCCCAGTCACTAGCCGTACACTCTGGCGGGCGTGTGGCGCGGCACACGTGACGCCCGGACGGGCCGGGACGCCCGGCCGCCGGCGACGACCAGGTAGAGGAAAGGGGAGCACGGGTGGCTTCCAGCAGGGACCGGCAGCGCAAACTGGCGCGTGCCAAGCTCGACCGGCAGTTGGCTCGCCGGGCCGCCGCCACGCGGCGGCGTCGGCAGATCCAGGCCGGTGTCGGTGCCGCTCTGATCCTCGTGTTGGTCGTGGCAGGCTCGGCCTGGGCACTCGGGGCGTTCGACTCCGACCCGAAGCAGAACTCGGCCGCGGAGGAGACCTGCCTCTGGACGCCGCAGGACGCGTCGGCCAACACGAACCTCAAGGACGTCGGCACGCCGGCGACCAAGGGCCTGCCCACCGACGGCACGCGGGCGATGACCGTGACCACCAACCAGGGCGGGCCGATCACCGCGGAGCTGAGCCTGACCAACTCACCGTGTGCGGCGGCGAGCATCGCCCACCTGGCGAGCCGGTCGTTCTACGACAACACCAAGTGCCACGAGATCACCGCCGACGGCGCGCTGCGCTGCGGTGACCCGAGCGGCACCGGCCTCGGCGGGCCGACCTACTCGTTCTACGACGAGGAGCTGCCGACCGTGCCGTCGGCGTCCCCGTCGGCCAGCCCGGCCCCCGGCCAGCCGCCGACGTACCCGAAGGGCACCGTGGCGATGATCGCCAACCCGCCGGGCAACAACGGCAGCCAGTTCCTGATCTTCTTCAAGGACTTCACCACCACCGACCCGAAGTACCCGGTGATCGGCCGGGTGACCGGCGGCCTGGACGTGGTGGAGAAGATCGGTGCCCTGCCGACCGTGGACAATGGGACCGGGGCCAAGGTCAAGCCCAGCACCGACGTGACGATTCAGACCCTCACCGTCGGTGAGCCGGTCACCGGTGCGGCACCGGCACCGTCGGCCTCCGGCGCCCCGGCCAGCAGCCCGAGCGCCGGCTGACCGGCCGCCACCACCCACCCAGAAGCGGCACCCAGCAACAGACAGCCAGGAGGATCCAGGCGTGACGTCCACCAGAGAGCGGCAGCGCGCGGCGGCACGCGCCCGGCTCGAGAAGGAGATGGCCGAGCGCGCGGGCAAGGCCCGCAAGCGCCGGCAGACGCAGGCGATCATCAGTGCGGGCGCCGTTCTGGTGCTCGTGGTCGCCGGTACCGTCTGGCTGGCGGTGACCCTCGGCGGCGACGACGACAAGCCCGCCACCAACACCGCGGCGGCCGGCGCCTCCGAGTGCGTGTACAACGCGCTGCCCACCGATCAGCGGCCCCCGCAGATCAAGGACGTCGGGCTGCCGAGCAACCAGCAGTCCGGCACCGGCGTGCAGACCATGACGATCGACACCAACCTGGGCCCGATCACCGCCAAGGTCGACCGGTCGCTGGTGCCCTGCACGGCGGGCAGCTTCAGCTACCTCGCGGAGAAGAACTTCTTCGACAACACCAAGTGCCACCGCCTCGTGACCGAGGGCATCAAGGTGCTGCAGTGCGGTGACCCCAGCGCCACCGGCAACGGCTGGCGGGACACCGACGGCCAGGGCGGCCCTAGCTACCGCCTGCCCGAGGAGAACCTGCCCACCGACAAGCGCCCGCCGTACCCGGAGGGTGTCATCGCGATGGCCAACTCCGGCCAGCCGGGCAGCACCGGCAGCCAGTTCTTCATCGTCTACGGCGACTCGCCGCTGGACCCGGCGTACACGGTCCTGGGCACCATCACCGGTGGCCTGGACATCGTCAAGGACGTGGCCAAGGCCGGCGACGACGGGGCGTTCGCCCAGCAGGCCGGCGGTGGCCACCCGAAGAAGGAGGTCATCATCAAGGACCTCGCGATGAGCGCGCCGCAGGGCTGACACCAGCGCAGACGACCAAGCGCCCGCCGGCTGAGCCGGCGGGCGCTGTCGTGTGCGGGGTACGCCTCAGGCGCCGGAGGTGACCCGGTACGCGTCGAAGACGCCGTCGACCTTGCGGACCGTGGCCAGCAGGTGGCCCAGGTGCTTCGGGTCGGCCATCTCGAAGCTGAACCGGCTCACCGCCACCCGGTCGCGGGTGGTGGTGACGGTGGCGGAGAGGATGTTGACCCGCTCGTCGGAGAGCACCCGGGTGACGTCGGCCAGCAGCTTGTGCCGGTCCAGTGCCTCGACCTGGATGGCGACCAGGAACGTCGAGGCGGAGGTGAGCTTCCAACTCACCTCGACCACCCGCTCGCTCTGCGCGCGTAGGTCTTCGGCGTTGGCGCAGTCGTCACGGTGCACGCTCACACCGCCGGAGCGGGTGACGAAACCGAACACCGAATCCGGTGGGACCGGGGTGCAGCAGCGGGCCAGCTTGATCCAGACGTCGCTGACGCCCCGGACCACGACACCGGGGTCGCTGCTGCTCTGCCGGCTGCGCGGTGGCCGGGTGGCGACGGCGGTCTCGGCGATGTCCTCCGCCGCGCCCTCCTCGCCGCCGTACGCGGCCATCAGCTTCTGCACCACCGACTGCGCGGAGACCTGGCTGTCGCCGACCGCCGCGTAGAGCGAGGCCACGTCGGCCAGGTGCAGGTCGCGCGAGATCGACATGAGCGCGTCGGAGGTGAGCATCCGCTGCAGCGGCATGCCCTGCTTGCGCATCGCCTTGACGATCGCGTCCTTGCCGGCCTCGATCGCCTCCTCGCGCCGCTCCTTGTTGAAGTACTGGCGGATCTTCGTCCGGGCGCGGGGACTCTTGACGAAGCCCAGCCAGTCCTGGGTGGGGCCGGCGGTCTCGGACTTCGAGGTGAAGATCTCGATCACGTCGCCGTTGGACAGCGTCGACTCCAACGGCACCAACTTGCCGTTGACCCGCGCCCCGATGCACTTGTGCCCCACCTCGGTGTGCACCGCGTACGCGAAGTCCACAGGCGTCGACCCGGTCGGCAGCGGGATGACGTCACCCTTCGGGGTGAAGACGTACACCTCCTGGCTGGACAGGTCGAAGCGCAGGGCGTCGAGGAACTCGCTCGGGTCGGCCGCCTCGCGCTGCCAGTCGAGCAGTTGCCGCAGCCAGGTCATCTCGTCGATGTGCGCCGGCGGGCCGACGATCTGGGTGCCCTTGTGCTCCTTGTACTTCCAGTGCGCGGCGATGCCGAACTCCGCGGTGCGGTGCATCGCGTACGTGCGGATCTGCATCTCCACCGGCTTGCCGGTGGGCCCGATGACCGTCGTGTGCAACGACTGGTACATGTTGAACTTGGGCATCGCGATGTAGTCCTTGAAGCGGCCCGGCACCGGCTGCCAGTTGGCGTGGATCACGCCGAGCGCCGCGTAGCAGTCGCGAACCGTGTCGACCAGGATCCGTACGCCCACCAGGTCGTAGATGTCGTTGAAGTCGCGACCCCGCACGATCATCTTCTGGTAGATCGAGTAGAGGTGCTTCGGCCGCCCGGTCGTCTCCGCCTTGATCTTGGCGGCCTTCAGGTCGGTCTGCACCTTCTGCGTCACCTGCCGCAGCAGCGCCTCGCGCTGCGGCTGGTGCTCCCCGATCAGCCGGTTGATCTCCTCGTACCGCTTCGGGAACAACGTGCCGAAGGAGAGATCCTCCAGCTCCCACTTGATCGTGTTCATACCGAGTCGGTGCGCCAGGGGGGCCAGGATCTCCAGCGTCTCCTTGGCCTTCTGCTCCTGCTTGGGGCGGGGCAGGAACGTCAGGGTGCGCATGTTGTGCAGCCGGTCGGCCAGCTTGATGACCAGCACCCGCGGGTCCTTGGCCATCGCCACGACCATCTTGCGGATCGTCTCGGCCTTGGCCGCGTCGCCCAGCTTGACCTTGTCCAGCTTCGTGACGCCGTCGACCAGCAGGGCCACCTCGCCACCGAAGTCGGCGCGCATCGCGTCGAGGGTGTATTCGGTGTCCTCGATGGTGTCGTGCAGCAATGCCGCGACCAGCGTGGTGGTGTCCATCCCCAGGTTGCCGAGGATGGTCGCCACCGCGAGCGGGTGGGTGATGTACGGGTCGCCGGACTTGCGGTACTGCCCGGAGTGCCACCGCGCGGCCGTGTCGAAGGCGCGCTGGAGCAGGCGGGCGTCGGCCTTGGGGTGGTTGTCGCGGTGGCTCGCGATGAGCGGCTCCAGCACCTCGCTGACCTGCGAGGTCTGCCAGGGCGCGTTGAACCGGGCCAGCCGGGCCCGAACCCGTCGGCCGGTGGGCGCGTTGGACAACCCGAAGCCACCGCTCGGCGACGGGTCGACGCCGGCGTCGCTCGGGAACGGCACCACCACCCCATCGGCGCCGGGGGACGCCTCGGCGCTCGGCGGGCCGCTGGTCGGACGCGCCGCGCTCTCGCCCGCAGCTTTGCCGGAGCCGTTGCCCGTCACCCGGGACGGCGCGTCGCCTGTCCGGTCGGTCACCGAGCCGTCAGCGTCGCCTGTCGGGTGCACCGTGCCCTCCGCCGGAGGGACGACATCGTGGGACACCGGCCTCCTCACCGCTCGCCGGAAACACACCGGCCAAACATCGGCCGGCCTGGTCGCGCGTCGCCGGACGGTGTACCGCCGGCGTCAGCAAAGGGCAATGCTACCCGCACGGACGGTCCCCTGCCGCTCCGCCGGACGGTCGGCGCCGGCTCCGCCCGACGGGTCTGGGATCAAACGGTCAAGAGGGCGTGAACGGGTCGCGGTGCCAGCCGCTTCCGCCCACCCAGGAAGCCGAGCTCCAGCAGCACGGTGAACCCGGCGACGGTTCCGCCGGCCCGCTCGACCAGGTCCAGCGTCGCCTCGGCGGTGCCGCCGGTCGCCAGGACATCGTCGACCACCAGCACCCGGTGCCCGGCGGTGAACGCGTCCTCGTGCACCTCCAGGGTGGCCTCGCCGTATTCGAGGGCGTAGGAGACCGAGTGCGCCGGGCGGGGGAGCTTGCCGGCCTTGCGTACCGGCACCACGCCCACCCCGGCCGCGTACGCGATGGCCGCGGCGACGACGAACCCGCGCGCCTCGATGCCGACCACCACGTCGAAGGTGTCCCGCCCGTGGTGGGCGACGATCCCGTCGGTCACCTCACGGAAGGCCTTCCCGTCGGCGAACAACGGCATCAGGTCCTTGAACATGACGCCGGGCTTGGGGAAGTCGGGCACGTCCAACACCCGGCTGGCCACCAGTCGGGCGGCCTCCGGGCCGCTGTCCCCGCGCGCCGCGGTGCTGTGGGTCTCCGTCACGGCTGTTCCGTTCCCTTCAACGACGACGGCGTCCGGCAATGCTGCTCGCACAGCATGCCGGACGCCGTTCGGGTGTTTCCTGGCGGGTCAGCGCCGCTTGGCGCCACCCGGCCGGCTGCCGCCGCCACCCGGGCGACCGCCCCGGGCACCGGTCGGCCGCTTTACGGCCGGCCGAGCGCCCACCTTGGGGGCGGCACCGGCCAACGCGGCGGCGTCCGGGTCGAGCGGCTCATCGGTCGCGGCGGCCGCGGCCGGGCTCACAGCGCCCTTCCCGGTGACCTCACCGCGGGCGAGCGCGCCCCGGCGGGCCAGAACGCGCTTGTTGTGCGCCTGGATCCGCGGGTCGTAGTTCTTCAGCAGCGCCAGCAGCGGCGTGGCCACCAGGATGGAGGTCAGGAACGCCACCGCCATACCGACGAACAGCACCAGGCCGAGGTCCTTCAGGGTGCCGGCGCCGAGCAGGCCGGCACCGATGAAGAGCAGACCGCCGACCGGCAGCAGCGCGACCACCGAGGTGTTCAGTGACCGCATCAGGCTCTGGTTGACGGCCAGGTTGGCCGCCTCGCCGTACGTCTGGTTGTTGTTGGCGGTGATGCCCCGGGTGTTCTCCTGGACCTTGTCGAAGACCACCACCACGTCGTAGAGCGCGAAGCCCAGGATCGTGAGGAAGCCGATGATCGTCGACGGGGTGACCTCGAAGCCGACCAGCGAGTAGATGCCGGCGGTGAGGATCAGGTTCGTGAACAGGGACGCGACCGCGGCGACCGCCATCCGCCACTCGAAACGCAGGATCAGGTAGACCATGACCAGCGCGATGAAGATGACCAGACCGAGCAAGGCCCGCGAGGTCACCTGGCTGCCCCACGCCTCGCTGACCTGGTTGCCGCTGATCTGGTCCGCGTTGATGCCGAGGTCCCCGGCGATCTGGCCCTTGACCGCGTTGGTCTGCTCGACGCTGAGCTGCGGGGTACGCAGCTCGTAGGTGTCGCCGCCGGTGCCGCCGACCTTCTGTGCGGTGGCCACCTCGATGCCGGTGTTCTGGGCGGCGAGGGCCGAGTTGACCTCCCGCTCGGCGTCCTCCAGGGTGCCGACGCTGGCCGGCACCTGGAACGAGTTGCCACCGGCGAACTCGATGCCGAGGCTGAAGCCGCGCAGCCCGATGCTGAGGAGCGCGATCAGGATCAGGACCCCGGCGACACCGAACCAGAGCTTGCGGCGGCCGACGACGTTGAGACCGGCCTCGCCGTTGTAGAGGCGGCTCGCCAGACCGTTTTGAGCCATCTCAGGCCTCCTTGGCGCGCGGGTTACGGGGCTGAGTCTGCTGCTGGGTGCGGGCCGGCAGCGCACGGCCCAGACCACTGACCCGCGGGGACAGGAACGCCCGGGTCCGGGCGAACATCGTCATGATCGGGTGCCGGAAGAGGAAGACCACGACCAGGTCCAGCACGGTGGCCAGGCCGAGGGCGAAGGCGAAGCCCTTGACCGTGCCGACCGAGACCACGTAGAGCACCACCGCGGAGAGCAGGGTGATCGCGTTGGCCGAGATGATCGTCCGGCGGGCCCGCATCCAGGCGCGGGGCACCGCGCTCCGCGGGCTGCGACCCTCTCGGATCTCGTCCTTCAACCGTTCGAAGTAGATGACGAACGAGTCCGCCGCCACACCGAGCGAGACGATCATGCCGGCGATGCCGGCGAGGGTGAGCGTGAAGCCGATCTGCCGGCCGAGCACCACCAGCGCGCCGAAGACCAGCAGCGCCGAGAGGATGAGGCTCAGGAAGATCACCGAGCCGAGCAGCCGGTAGTAGAAGAACGCGTAGATGATGACCAGCAGCATGCCGATGCCGGCCGCGAGCAGACCCGCCCGCAGGTGGCTGGCGCCCAGGGTGGCGGTGACGTTCTGCGACTCCTGCGGCTCGAAGGTCACCGGCAGTGCGCCGTAGCGGAGCTGGCTGGCCAGCGCGCTCGCGTCCTTCTGGGTGAAGTTGCCGGTGATCTGGGAATTGCCGGTCAGCACGCCCTGGATCTCCGGCGAGGAGACGATCTCGTTGTCGAGCACCACGGCCACGCGGCACTTGCCGTCCTGACCCAGCGCGGTCGCGTCGCAGGCCTGACCCTCGTTGTTGAACGCCTCACGGGTCAGCGCGGTCCACTTGCCCTGGCCGTCGCCCGAGAAGTCCAGGCTGACCACCCAGGCGTTGGTCTGGTCGAGCACCGCGTCGGCGTCGTCCACGTCGGTGCCCTCGACCTTGGCCTGGTCGAGCAGGTACTTCGAAGCGCCGTCCTCGCAGGAGACGACCTGCTGCTTCGGGTCGGAGATCGACGCCGGGGGGCGCTTGTCGAGCTGCGCACACCCGATCGTCGGCACGTTGAACTGCATCTGCGCCGGCAGCACCGCGACCTCTTGCGGCGACAGCGTGCCGAACGGCTTGAGCTTGTCGGCCAGCGACGGGTCGGCGGTCAGGTCGGCGGGGGCCTGCAGCCCGGTCGCGGCCTGCCACGCGGGGGCGCCGACCTTCTGCTCGACGGCCTTGCGCTGCTCCTCGATGCTGGCCGGCACCGGCTCTTCGCTGGCGCTGGGCGCGGCGCTCGGCGTGGCCGAGGCGGACGCGGAGGGGGTCGGCGTGGCGCTGGGCGACGCCGGGGCCATCCCGCCCTGACCGCCACTGGGCGACGAGGTCACCTTCGGCGCGGCGCTGCCGGACGGGGTCGGCGTGGCGCTGCCGGACGGGGCCGGGCTGCCGGACGGGGCTGGGCTGCCCGACGGGGCCGGCGTCGCGGCCGGCGGCGGCACGGCGGCCGTTCCGCTGCCGTCGGCACCCTTGAGCACCTTGCGGAAGCGCAGCTCGGCGGCGCTGCCCACGTCGGTGAGGTCCCGGTTCTCACCGGGCAGGGAGATGACGATGTTCCGGTTGCCCTCGGTGACCACCTCGGCCTCGGCCACGCCGAACGCGTTGACCCGGCTCTCGATGATCTGGCGGGCCTCCTCGAGGTTCTCCGCCGTCGGAGGCTTGCCGTCGACGCTGTTGGTCGCCTCCAGTGTCATCCGGGTGCCGCCGATGAGGTCCAGGCCGAGCTTGGGCTCGAGCCGGTCCTTCAAGCTGCCGCTGGCACCAGAGAAGAACACCAGAAGATAGAGGACCACGAAGATGAACCCGAGCACGGCGAGCTGCCGCCCGGGGCGCATCTGTCCCTGAGGTGGTGCCACGGCTGTCCTGTCTCCCTGTACGGTCGCGCCGCTGTGCGCAGCGGCGGCGGTGTCGGGCCGGGGGTCCCGGCCGACGGGTCTGACCTGAGCCGACGAGATGCCGACACGAGGACCGGACACACCGGCGCGGAACGCCGACGGTCACGGGATCGTGCCGATGTCCGGCGTCGACCCAACTATCCAGTTTTCACGTCTCGTCCGCTGCCCCGTCGGGCGCGGTGGCCCGGAAGCCGGTCGACCGGCCGTACGCCGGACTCGCGACCCCCGGAGAAGGGGGTCAGTCCTTGACGGTGTCGGCGTCCTCGCTGACCGGCTCGCTCGGCAACTCGGCGCGGGTGACCACGCGCGCGATGGCCGGGCGGGCGTAGCGGGTCTGCACGCCCGGAGCGACCTCGATCAGGACGGTGTCGTCCTCGATGCCGGTGACCGTGCCGTAGAGCCCGCCGATGGTCACGACCTCGTCGCCGGGGCCGAGGTTGGACTGCATCGACTCCGCCTCGCGGCGACGCTTCTGCTGGGGCCGGATCATCATGAAGTACATGACGCCGAAGAGCAGGGCGATCATCAGAATCGGCGTGAAACCACCGGCTCCGCTGCCCGCTGCTAAGTACTGCACGGTTACTGACCTTCCCATTGGCCACCTGCCCGGCACGTGGGGTGCCGGAGCGGAGGCGGATTCTCACGTCCTGTACAGACCGCGGCGAAGTCTAAACCCTGCACCTGAGAACACCGAATGCGGCACAGATCACGTTCACATCACGGCTGATCGGTGTCCAAGGAGAACAGATCGGGCGCAGCAGGACTATCCGCACCAAATATACCATTTGGCGGAGTACGTCCCAGATGGTGCCAGGCTGCCTCGGTGGCCACCCGGCCACGGGGCGTACGCGCCAACAGACCCGCCCGGACCAGGAACGGCTCACAGACCTCCTCGACCGTGTCCGGCTGCTCCCCCACCGCCACGGCAAGGGTGGACAAACCCACCGGACCACCCCGGAACGAGTCGACCAGCGCGGTCAGCACCGCCCGGTCCAGCCGGTCCAGACCAAGCGCGTCCACGTCGTACACGATCAACGCGGAACGGGCGGTGTCGAGATCGACCACCCCGTCGGCGCGGACCTCCGCATAGTCGCGGACCCGGCGCAACAGCCGGTTGGCGATCCGCGGCGTGCCCCGGGACCGGCCGGCGATCTCGATCGCGCCCTCGGGGGTGATCGGCACGCCGAGAATCCGCGCCGAGCGGTGCAGCAGCGTCTCCAGATCCGCCGGGGCGTAGAAGTCGAGGTGCGCGACGAAGCCGAACCGGTCCCGCATCGGCCCGGTCAACAGACCCGAACGGGTCGTCGCCCCCACCAGGGTGAACGGCTCGACGTCCAGCGGGATCGCCGTCGCACCCGGCCCCTTGCCGACCACCACGTCGACCCGGAAGTCCTCCATCGCGCTGTAGAGCAACTCCTCCGCCGGCCGCGCGATGCGGTGGATCTCGTCGATGAAGAGCACGTCGCCCTCGGCGAGGCTGGTCAGGATCGCCGCCAGATCCCCGGAACGCTCGATCGCCGGACCGCTGGTCACCCGGATGCCAGCGCCCAGCTCGGCGGCGACGATGTTGGCCAGACTCGTCTTGCCCAACCCGGGCGGGCCGGAGAGCAGGATGTGATCCGGTGGCGACCCCCGCCGCATCGCTCCCTGCAACAACAGGTCGAGCTGATCGCGCACCCGGTCCTGGGCGATGAACTCGGCCAGCCGCCTCGGCCGCACCGTGGCCTCCGCGTCCCGATCGGCGTCGCTGACGTACGCCGAGACAAGCCCGTCGGTCTCGCTCATCGGGTGCGACCAAGCAGGCGGATGGCCTGCTTGAGCAGGACCGGCACCGGCGGCGTCTCGCCCTCGATCGTCTCCGCCACCGCGGCCACCGCCTGATCGGCCTGACCGGCTGTCCAGCCCAGCCCGACCAGTGCCTGCCGAACCTGGTCGGGCCAGTTGCCGCGGGTCACCCCGGTCACGCCGTCGGCGCCGATCGGCACCGGGCCGATCCGGTCGCGCAGCTCCAACACCAGACGTTCGGCGCCCTTCTTGCCGATCCCGGGCACCCGGGTCAGCGCGGCCGTGTCGGCGTTGGCGATCGCCTTGCGCACCGCGTCCGGGGTGTGCACGGCCAACACCGCCTGGGCCAACCGCGGACCCACCCCGCTGGCCGTCTGGAGCAGCTCGAACAGCGACTTGGCGTCGTCGTCGGCGAAGCCGTAGAGAGTCAGCGAATCTTCCCGCACGATCAGGCTGGTGGCGAGCCGGGCGACCTGGCCGACCCGCAGCTCGGCGAGGGTCCCGGGGGCACAGTGCACGGCGAGGCCGACACCGCCGACCTCGATCACCGCCTGATCCGGACCCGTCGCGGTCACCGTGCCGCGCACGCTGGCGATCATCATGCCCCTCCTCGTCGTGCCCGGTCGGCTGCCGCGGCCAGTTTGGAGCGTGTCCCGCCGCGCCACACGTGGCAGATGGCCAGGGCCAGCGCATCCGCGGCGTCGGCCGGCTTCGGTGGCTCGGCCAGCCGCAACAGCCTGGTCACCATGGCGGTCACCTGCGCCTTGTCGGCCTGCCCGGACCCGGTCACGGCCGCCTTCACCTCGCTCGGGGTGTACGTCTGCACCGGCAGACCTGCACGCGCCCCGGCCAACACGGCGACGCCGCTGGCCTGCGCGGTGCCCATCACCGTACGAACGTTGTGCTGGCTGAACACCCGCTCGACGGCGACGCTCTCCGGCTGGTGCTCCGCGACCAGGTCGGTCAGCGACCGGTCCAGGTGCAGCAGGCGCAGCGGCAGGTCGTCGGCCGGGTCGGTGTAGACCACGTAGTAGGCGATCAGCGTGCAGGGACGACCGGGCACACCCTCGACCACGCCCACCCCACACCGGGTCAACCCCGGGTCCACCCCCAACACCCGCACGCCGCACCCTCCCCACCGTCAGCAGTACGTGTGTTCGACACCCTAGCTCCCGCCCTTCCCACCGGCCCCACGGGACACGCCCTCGCCCTCCGAGGGGCGCCCGCGCACCCACACGCCCTGTGGGACATCCGCGCCCCGTCTGGCGGCAGCGGCCCTGGGGCATCCCGCCCGGCGCCACGCGCCACGCGCCACGCGCCCCGCGCCCCGCGCC
>NZ_PYBV01000081.1 GCF_003205615.1 Micromonospora arborensis
CTACCTCAGCCCCGCCGCCTTCGAAGCCACCGGTTCGCACCTTCTACCAACGGTCCAGGCAGCCTGACTAACATCAACACATCGACCCTGTCCGTCGAAACGGGTCAAGCCCACTTCCTAATCTGGAACCGTCGACGCCACAAGCCCGAGGCCGTTGTCGGATCAGGTGTGCGGGACGACCTGCTCGATGGGGTCTCTCCTGGCGGATTCCCTCGTCAGCCGCGATGATCCGTTGGGCGCGATTGCGGCCAGGCTCGGAGCTTTTGGCCGCGTCGCGCCGCCCGACGGCTCCTCAGCTCGGCGAGCCAGAGCCGTACCTGCTCGTCGTCGTGCAGGTAACCGCCGCACTCAGCCGAAGGAAGATCAATTCCATGCAGGAGGTCAAGCATCCAACAGGAGAGGTCCTCCAGACGAGTCCGTCCTGCATCATCCACCGCGCGGCCCATCGGTCGGCCTCGTCCCGGCTCAGCTAGCCCTCGACATGCGCAACGAGACGATCCTCGACCTCGTCAAGCGTCGGCTGGGAAACGGTATCCATGCTTTGAGCCTTGATCGATCGACGTGATCACTGAGGGCAGCAAGCTGGTCACACCCGTTGATAAAGTCGTCGCCATGGCGGCGTTGCGCTGGGAGGGCGCGCGCGTCGGGCGCCCGCACAACCCGATCGCGGCGGTGCACACGCGCACCAGGAAAGGACCAGTCCGATGATTCCCGGGTCGCGAGAGCCCGTCGATTCCGACGTTGCTGCTCCTGGTACTGATGTGGATGTCTATTCGCCGGACCGGTCCGTTCGCATCGCTGCGTCGAGTCGGGGTGACATCGCGGTCGAGGTCGACGGCCTGCACCGGCACACCGACGAGTCGCTGGCCCGACAGGTGCGAGCCGCGGCCAGGGTGGCGTTGGCGTCACTGCAACGGCCGGCACCCGAGGTGGAGTCTGCGGTGCACGAGCGGCGGCCCGGTTGGTGAGCGATCGGATGGGCGGGAGAGTCCTCGTCTTCGGCTCGAGCATGTCACTAGGTACGCGAACAGAAGCGCGCACCGGATCATCGCCAGGGCGATGAGCTGAAGTCCACCGATTAGGAGCACGACGTGGGGAAGCT
Organism: Micromonospora arborensis; assembly: GCF_003205615.1. GTDB lineage: Bacteria > Actinomycetota > Actinomycetes > Mycobacteriales > Micromonosporaceae > Micromonospora > Micromonospora arborensis. The sequence goes on from NZ_PYBV01000081.1 coordinate 1,103, forward strand.
GGAGCGCTACTTCGACGCCGTGGCCCGGATCAAGGCCGAAGGTGTCTCCGCCAACGGCTGGGTAACCGTCGTCCGTGGCCACGACGCAGACCTGAAGGTCAACATTCGGCCCGGCATGCTGCGCCGCTGCAACCCCGACCAGGTGGCGTCCGAGATCCGGACGGCACTGCTCGCCGCGGTGGCCGATCACCGGCGGCAGTACCGGCAGCTGCGCATCGACTACTTCGGCTCGCCCATCGGTGTGGAGCCGTTCACGCTGGCCAATTCACCGCAGGGGGAGAGAGGAGGATCATGACCACGGACACGTCGGCCCTGCGGGTCGAGTCGCGCGCTCTGGTGGCGTTCGGCGTGGAGCGCTACGAGGATGCGGTTACCTACAGCGCGGTACGCCGCTACCTTGGTGACGTCGGTGCGATCCCGGTCGGAGCCTGGGGCACCCTTGACGGGATCTCGGACAAACTCAACCGGGACTGGGTCACAGCCCTGGGTAGCCGCCTGTCCGAGGCGGACATTGCCCGTAACGAGATGGAGCGCATCGCCGACGGGCTGATGCAGATCGCCGCCGACTACGAGGGCACCGAGTTGGACGTCGCAACGAACTTCGACGTGTTCAACCGGGATCTGGGGCTCTATCTGCCGCTGGGCGACGGCTACGGCAACGGCGTGCGGGTGCGTCCGGGTGGCGCCGGCATCCTGTCCCAGCCGCCCGAGCGCAGGCTCCCGGACGACCGGCCGGTGGTGGTCATTCCAGAGGGCAACGACCGGCTGGGCGCCACTCGCAACGAGAGGCTGCCGCGGACCCGCGTGGTTGAGGAGCCAATCACCATCGGCAGCAGCGACGGCAACAATCTCGGCTTCAGCGGCGGCCGGACCACCCACTACGAGAACGGTGAAGGCGATCAGCTCGACACGTTCATCCACGAGCACCGGGACACGCTTCTCCAGCTGGAGGCGATCCTGATCGAGCTCGGCACCGGTCAGCGGCTCCCGCTGACCGACCTGATGGTTCACGCCTGGCGATCGGCGCCGAAGGTGATCTGGAACCGGGCCGACCTGGTGCATTCGGCCGCCGGCACGTACGCCGAGCTGCGCGCCGAGATGGACGGCGAGTTGAAGAACCTCAAGCTGTACTGGGACGGCAGCGCCGCACAGGCGTTCGGCCAGTACGCCGAGCGTGCCTCGGCCTACCTGGTCCAGCTCGAGACCCAGGCGCGGTGGCTGGCCGAGGAGGGCAAGAAGGCCGCCAGCATGCTGGAAGGCCTGCGCAACGCCTACGCCAGCCTCGGCTACCAGCACATTGGCACTCTCATCGACGCTCTGAAGGGCTACATCGAGGCTGTCAACGGCCTGTTCTCCTCGTGTTCGAGCCCGGAGAAGGCTCTCCTCGATACCGTGCGGACATTCGTGACGTACCTGCTCGACACGGAGCGGCAGTACGTCCAAGCCATGTCGGACCTGATCAAAGTCGATGAGCAGGAACGTAAGGAGCGCCCCGACCTCGGTACCCGCGGCCACGACACGACGCCGTTCCCGCAAGCCGGAGTCGGCGGCACCGCGTGGGCCGACCGAGGCAGTTGGGTGCCCCGCCCCGGCAGGCCTGCTGTCTGAACCCTGCCTGCAGTCCGCCGCCGGACTTCGCCGAACGGGCGCACCCAGCGCCGAATGCGGCCCGATTGACGGTGAACAAGCGGCCCGTCGCGCTTCTCGCTGAGCTGTCGCTACGCGGTCCCGTAGGGCAGCGACGCGGTAACCGTCGCTGATAGGGTCGCCCGCATGAGCGCCGGTACGACGGGTCGGCAGTCGTACACGGCGGTTGCGCCCTCGGGTGGCAGGTGCCGGGCGGACCAGCGGATTCTCAGTCGATTATTTTCTGTGCCGCGGAAGTCGTCGGCTTCTTTGAAGCGACTGCCGGCGCTGGAGCCGATGCTCATTCAGGTGATCAGTGGGTTCGGATCATGATCACCCTGCAGGGTGATACGGAGGCGGACGTGCAGGGCTTGCATTGGCACAGTGGTAATTCGTTGGCCCGGCAGGTGTGGACAGTGGCCCGGCTGGCAGTGGCGAACCTGCAACCGCCGCGATCAAATATCGAAACTCTTCGTGGTGAACGGCGGCCAGAATGGTAAACCTGCGGACGAGCAGGAAGCCGCTGGCTGCCTTGGTTGGTGTCGTCCTGCTCGGTGTCGGTGCGTTGGGACTGTGGCGGTGGGGGCCGCTGGGCGATGGCGAGGTCGTTCCCTCCTGCGGGGACTTGGTCAAGGCGCTGCCGAATGCCGTGGACGGCTCGTGGGCGCTGACGCGCGCCGAGCCGAACCGCGAGGTGAGTAGGGCATTGGTCGGCTGCGAGTTCGACTTCCGGTCCGCGGACCAGTTGTACACGGGCAAGGTCGCGCTGGATGTCAGCGAAGTCGGCGATGAAGCCGCCCTAAGCAAGAAGGCAACGGACGGGCCCTGCCATGGCGAAGCGGTCCCTTACCCGAGCGCAGCCCAGTACAAGGTGGCACGCTCGTGCTCGCAGATGATCAACGCGAAGGTGTTCGCCGGCGTCTTCGTTGCCTCCGATGAGCGTTACGCCCACATTCTCGCGGACTTCAGCGGTCCGAACCTGTCGGATGCGCAGGTGATCGCCTATGCGAATGCCAGCGCGCAGCGCATTGTCGACCGTGCCATGACCATCGAGGCCAGCGACTAACTTGGTCGTTCACCTGCTGAATGGTGACATCGACCGTGTTCAGGATGGCGACGGTTGCTGTACGGCACCGTGAAAGGCGACGAGGATGTTCCTGATGCGTTGCTGTGGCCCGATGGGAATGGGCTCTGCTCGGCGATCGCACCTGGTGCCGTCCAAGGCGCAACCGCGGGGCCGTCACCCTCGCCCCTGCCCGCACGGGTCGGGTGCCTCGCCTCACCTGCGAACCGCAGCCGGGTCTCGACTGGTGCGGCCAGCCCGGAGTGGTCAGCAGCTTAGCCTTGCCGGCCGATCAGGATCCACGATCCCCGCGACCATTCGTCTCCGGCCCAGCGCCGCACCGCCTACACAATGGGGGCTATAGCGACCGGAGCTGGCGCACCCGGCCGGCGATGGCGTGCCGGGCGGCGTCGCTCTCGTAGGCGATGACGTCGAACTCGTGGGGCGCGCCGGGGTAGAGGTGCAGTTCGACCGGGACGCCGTCGCGGCTCAGGGCGATGGCGTAGCGCAGATCCTCGTCGCGGAAGATGTCCAGCTGGCCGGCCTCGATATAGGCCGGCGGCAGCCCGGTGGCGTCGGTGATCCGGGCCGGAGCGGCCAGGGCCGGTACGTCGGTGCCACCGGCCTGTTCCCCCAGGATGGCCTGCCAGGCGGTGATGTTGTCGTCGTAGGACCAGGCCGCGTACGGCGCGATGTACGGGTCGGCGACGGTGTTCCGGTCGTCGAGCATCGGGAAGATCAGCAGCTGCCTGGCGATCGCCGGGCCGCCGCGATCGCGAGCCAGGATCGCGAGCGCGGCGGCCAGGCCCCCGCCCGCGCTGTTGCCCATGACGGCGATCCGGGCCGGGTCCACGCCCAGCGCGCCGGCGTGCGCGTGCAGCCACTGCAGCGCCGCGTAACCGTCCTCGACCGGCACCGGGAACGGGTGCTCCGGGGCCAGGCGGTACTCGACCGACAGGAACGGGACTCCGCTGCGGGACACGATGCGGCTCACCGGGCCGTCCCACATCGTGACATTGCCGAGGATCATGCCGCCGCCGTGGAAGTAGAGCACGGCCGAGCCGGGCTGGGCACCGTCCTTGGTGTACCAGCGCAGCAGCAACTCGGCCCCGTCGGCGGTGGTCAGGTGGTAGTCGGTCGTGCGGACGTCGCCGGCTGCAGGCTCCAGGTTGTTGATCGCGGAAAGCATCCCGTTGAGCGCGGTACGACGGCCCTCGACGTCACCGGCCGGTGGCGGGGTGAGATCACCGGCGTGCTCCAAGATCGGGGCGAGGGCGGCGGCGATCTGCGGGTCCAGTGGTGAGGTCATGAGTCACGGCTTCCTGATCGAATGCTAAGCGGATGAATCCGTCCGCTTAAACATATGCGCAGCTCAAGGCTTTGCCCGCGCAGAGTGATCAAGGACGCAGGTCAGCGGGGCGGGCCGACGATGACGTTGCCGTACTCGGTGGCGATCGCTGGGTTGGGCTTAATCTGGAAGCCAGGCGGGCGCGGGGTCGACTTGTCGCGCCCGGTCGCCCGGAACATGCCCTCAATCCCGGCCGGCGTGTTGATCATCAGCAGGTCGGCCTTCTTGGACGTGATGCGGTAGCCGTGCGGGGTGCCCTTGGGCAGGAACACGACACCGCCCTCGGCCAGCTCGTACTCCTCGTCGCCGTGCCACACCAGAGCGGTGCCCTTGATCAGCATGAAGACCTCGTCCTCACGGGTGTGGGTGTGAAACGGCGGGGCCTCGCCCTCGCTGACGTCGAAGCGGCCCATCATCAGCTGGCCGTCGGTGGCCTTGCCGTCGAGCAGCAGCGCGAGCGTGCCGCCGTCGAGCCATTCGAGTTGTTGCTGCTGCTCGGCCTGGGCTAGGTAAAGCATGCTCATCGACGTCTCCTTATACGGATGAATTACTCCGTTTACAGTAGCGCGAGCCCGTCGTCGTGCGGTGCGAGGCCGGCGAGATAGATGCCGGCGGCCCGCCGTGCGTGCCGGTCCCAGTCGGTAACCCCCGGCAGTGGCTGAGCCACCATCGTCGCCATCAAGATCAGGTCGAGCGCGCGGACGCCCGCACGGATCGTGCCGTCCGCGCCGCCGCGGGCCAGCATGGCCTCGATCGTCTGGCGCAACTCGTCCCGCAGGCCGATTGCCTCGTCGCTGATCACCGCCGGGCCGCCCCGCAACGGAAGCAGAAGCTCATCCCGGCGGTCGATCATCCGGAGCAGGTAGCCCCGGACCGCGTCGATCCCGGTCACGGCCTGCGCGGCCGCCTCCCGCAGCTCGTCGACGACCAGGCGCAGCGACTGGACGACCAGGCCGTCCAGCAGCGCCGCGCGGTTCGGGAAGTGGCGGTACAACGTGCCGATACCGACGCCAGCCTCGGCCGCCACCGTCGCGAGCGGCACCTGCAGGCCGTCACGGGCAACGACAACCATCGCCGTCGCGAGGATCCGCTGCCGGTTCTGAATGCCGTCACTGCGCTCGGCACGCAGCCTCGACCGCTGTCCTCCGTCTTCGGGCACAGCAGAAAACTACTGCTCCACTACTGACCGCCACGCAGCGGGCCGGTGCGACGCGCATCGGCTAGCTCGAAGGACAGCCTCCGAGCCGCCCGCGTCGGTCAGCAGCTCCCACCGGCGTGCACCAGCGCGGCCGTCAATGCCCGCGGGCGGGTAGCAATCCCGGTAGCCCGAGGGACGCGGGTCCCGGACGGTTGCGGGCGGCTCGATCAAGCGCTGAGAGCTTGTTCTGCGCTGCGTGGAGACTGACAGTGAGGCCCTCGACCTCGCCGCGCCGTCCGTTGGCCTTGGCGTCGCTGATGCGTTCAGCCAGGTTGCGGACGATCTCGACAAGGCGTTGTCTTTGACGCGGGTAACGCGTAGCACCGGGCAGCGGACGTCCCGTTGACCGAAACAGTGGGGGCATCCTTGGCCTCTTGCACTGTCAACGCAACGTGACTCTTCGGCCGGTCGCCATCCTGGCCTGGCCTCACGTGTCACTGCGCGTCGTGGCCCGGATCTGCTGTGATCTCGGGTCATCGACCACGGTGACTTGCGGAGGCATGGATGGCAGAGTAAAGGGCGCCAAGGACCGCCGGGTGCGATTCGGGCCGAAGACAGCACGGGCCATCAGCCGCTACCTACGCGCCCGAGGCAAGCACAAGGGATCGAAACTGCCGGATCTGTGGCTCGCCGACCGCGGCGGCCGTCGGTTGGCAGCCAATGGCATCAAGATTCGCCTGAAGCGGCTGGGCCTCGCCGCTGGCGTCGCGAACGTGTACGCCCACCGCTGGCGGCACAACTTCGCCCACGAGTGGAAGCGAGCCGGCGGGAACACCGGCGACCTGATGCTGCTGTTGGGCTGGACCTCCGAGGACATGCCCCGGCACTACGGCGCCAGCGCGGCGGCCGAACGCGCCCAGGAGATCCAGGTGCAACTGGGCATCGGGGAGGGGGTGTAGACGTTGGCAAGGCGGTCGGCCGACCCGAGTACCGGATTGGCCGACCGCGTTGCTCTCGTCGTTGATCGGCGGGCCTGAGTCGAGTCAGGGGCTGGGTTCGGCGCACTGGCTCCGGTGCAGATTCCGGTACGTCTTGTCGTGCGGAGCTGCATCGGATTGGCCGGCTTCCCGATGGTCGGCTGATCGACGTTCGCGACGCCACAGGATCGTCGAACCCTGATGCGACAGTTGGTCCAGGTCATGCTTGCAAAACCGGTGGTGAGCCCGATCCTCGTTGAACACAGTGCCGAGGCATCGCCGCACTGTCCGCCCCTTGGCGTACGAGGGCCATCTGTCGTCGTCCGGGACCGGCGCGGTCTTCGCGAGCTAATCAGGCGTGACCTCGGCCAGCCATTCTCCATCGGTCTGTCGGAAGCTAGGTGTGGGCGCAGTGCGGCATGTCTGCGAGCTGGTTGCCGGACGTACGGTTAGCGCACAGAGATTTGGCCGATGCGCGCCGTAACGCCATAAGCCGCACTCCGAAGTAGTCGGGTCAAATGCGGCGTCTAGGCCGGTCGGCAGGGGTTCCGCTGTCGATGCCCGAACGTCATCGAGTGGCAATCGCCGGAGTGGTCAAAGGTTTACGGATCTTGTCCGGTGGCCTGGGCGGCGATGCGTCTGGGACGATGCGGCTCGGCGTGCCATGGCGCTGAATCTGCGTGGCGCGCTGGGTGGACAGTGTTGCTGGAGATGGGGTCGGCGGATGCCTAGGGAAAAGATGTGGGTCGAGTATGAGGACGGCGCGCGTCTGTCGCGATCGGCGAAGAAACCCGGTTCGTTCAGCCCGCTGACCCGCGACGGCGGTACGAACAACCTGGGCCACGTCACCCTCGACCCGATCGACGGAGACGAGATGCCGCATCTAGGACCCAGGGAACGCTCCGAGCTCGAGAACTTCCTGCGCGAGCTGGCTGTCGAGGTGACGCTGTTAGCCCTGGAAAGGGCCAGGCCGCACGTCGAGAGGTGGGTGGCCGAAACCGCCGTCCCGGCCGCCACGTCGGCGGTGGCGTCGGCCGTCCCGGCTGTCGGGTCGGCGGTGGCGTCGGCCGGCTCCGCCGTGGGGTCGGCGGTGGCGTCGGCCGGCTCCGCTGTCGGGTCGGCTGCGGTAACGGCCGGCTCCGCCGTGGGGTCGGCGGTGGCGTCGGCCGGCTCCGCCGTGGGGTCGGCTGCGGTAACGGCCAGCTCCGCTGTCGGCTCGACCGTTTCATCAGCGTGGAACATGGCGACCCGCAAGAAGGAAAAGCGGGTCGTCACCGTCGAGTCGCACATTGGGGCGGAACCTCCACCAGTGAACTCCGCACCGGTGGAAGCCGGTGTGGTGCTGGAAGCTGCGCCTGTGGAAGCGTCGCATGACGTGGCTGCCGCTATTGAGGCATACAGGGCTGGTATGAGCCGGGCGGAAGCGCGGAAGCGTATTGTCGTGGCGCTAGCTGCCCGGCTGTTCAGCGAGCAGCAGATCGAGATTGTGCGCAATGCGCGGATCGTCGATGACCGCGGTACCGCGGAGCTGAACAGCGCCACCCTGGCATTGACGCAGAAGCAGATCGGCGAAAGCGTCCAGCTGATGTTGGGGAGCGCCCCTGCTCTGCTTGCCGAAGACGCCATGGCTGACCTGCGGAAGATCCTCGGCCCCGCGCCCGCCGAGGAGGACGGGCAGCCGGAACGACGCAGGTGAAGCGTCACGGCCGCCATCTTCGAGTCGCTCCACGGCGCTCGCCCAGTCGGCGAGTGCGGATTGCGCTGTACCGGTCGACCAAGGGCCCCGAGCGACCCCGCACGCAGTTGCACCGGGATGGCCACCGGTGACGACTCCCGGTCGGTCTCGGCACCGACCGTGCCGACCGTCCGGCTATAGCCGGACGGTCTGCGTGCCGTCGTCTACGTGACCTCGCGGCACGCCTCGTCGGAGGACTCGGCCACACCGAGCTGCGCGGCCACGCCATCATGGCCGGCCGGTGACCCATCAAAGGCTCGCCGCCGCGCACCTGAGCAGACCTCGCGGGTGCGGTTGCTGTCGTAGCCGCGTCGAGGTGCGCGGTGACCTGCTCGGGCCAGTGGTGGCGCAGTTGGGTGCTGCATGCGGCGAAGGTGTCGCGGAGCAGCGGGGAGTCGTGCCGGTTGGCGGGGCGTCGGTGATCCCGAGCGGGATGCCGTAGCCGTCGACGCCGGTCGAGCGTTTCATCCGGTCATAGGCGTGAAGGGCCAGTTCATGGACCTGTTCACCGAAACCGGCCTGGGCCCATGACCGCAGACGGCGGCGCGGATCGGGGATCCCGTTGCCATGCCGATCTTTGTACGTCACGGCGTACCCGCCTCTGCACTCGGATCTGCAGGTCGCCAGCGGGACTTTCGGGACAGTTCCGCCAGCTGCAACATGTACGCCGTCCTGGCGTGTCGTGCCATTTCTGCGCGCGATCAGGGCGGTCCAACCGACCAGCAGATTGTCGTAATCGTCGCCGGCGTCGGCCTGGTGCTGGTGATCCTGCTCGCGCTGACGATCTTTCTGATCTGGAACCGCCGCCGCCGTGGCCGAGAGGCCGTTGTCGGGGCAGGTGCGCGGCAGGAACTGCTCGATGGGGTTTCTTCTGGTGGCTACCCGCAGCAGCCGCGTTGATCGGATCGGGGCTGGTGGATGTCACGCAGGGCTGGCGCGGCCCTGGCACATCGATCTGCGGTGATCACTGAGGGCGGCGAGCCGGTGACACCCGTTGATAGGGTCACCGCCATGATGGCGCTGCGACGGGAGGGCGCGTCCATCGGGCGCTCGCACGACCCGATGGTGGCGGTTCGCACGGTCGCTCCGAAAGGACCGGTCCGATGATCCCCGGTTCGCGAAAGCCCTTAGATCCCGACGTAGAGCCTCTCGACCCCGATGTGGATGTCTACTCGCCGGATCGGTCTGTTCGCATCGCCGCGTCGCGTCGGGGTGACATTGCGGTTGAGGTCGACAGCCTGCACCGCCATACGGATGACTCGCTGGCCCGGCAGGTGCGGGCTGCGGCCAGGGTCGCGTTGGCGTCACTGCAACCGCGGGCACGCGATATGGAACCTCCCGTGTACGAGCAGCGGTCTGGTCGGTGAGCGGTCGGATGAACAAGAAGATGCTGGCCGCTGTGTCCGGCATTGTCGTCGTGGCCGTCGGATTGCTCGGCGCGTGGCGGTGGGGGCCGTTCGGCGAGGATGAGATCGTTCCCTCATGTAGTGAGTTGGCTGAGGCCCTGCCGAGCGTCGTCGAGGGGTCGTGGACCCTGACCCGTGCGGAGCCGAAACGCGAATCCAGCAAGTCTCTGGTCAGCTGCGAGTTCGACTTCTCGTCGGCAGATCGGTTGTATCAGGGCAAGATCGCTGTCAGCCTCACCCACAGCGACGACGAGGCCTATCTGCGCAAGACGGCGACGGAGGGCCCCTGCTACGGCGAGCCTGTTCCGTTCCCGAGCGCCCCCAAGTACCGCGTCGCGCGCTCATGCTCGGAGAAGATCAACGAGAAGATCTTCGCGGGCGTGTTTGTGGCATCCGATGACCGGTACGCGCACGTCTACGCGGACTTCAGCAACCCCGGTCCTGCGGTCGAGCAGATCGTCGCGTACGCGAATACCAGCGCTCAGCGCATCACTGACCGGGCGATGACGATCGAGTCCACCGACTAGGAGCACGCCGTGGGCTGGGCTTGACCCGTTTCGA
>NZ_PYBV01000082.1 GCF_003205615.1 Micromonospora arborensis
CACCAGCGCGGACGTGACCCCACGAGACGACCGACTCCCTCATTGGCCGGACGGCGCGGGATGCTCTCGTCCCAGTAGCACTGCTTCGACGGCTGCCTCTATCTGACTGGGCGGCCCGCTACGAGAGGCGCGATCCTGCTCCGCTCTAAGGCCCCTCCCGCCCGGTAAACTGGCGTCGTTTGCATTCCAGGCAGCCGGTGCCGCGACGGCACTGGGGACATGGCCACGGCAGCAGATCTGAACCACGGCGAGCCCTCGCCTCCTCCTACCCCGAGGAGCTACTCGAGGACTCCGCGGCCAGCGCGTGCTGGCCGACGCGGACTTGCGGGTGCGGGGCCAGCCCGCGGCTCACCGTCGGTACGGGTTGATGATTTCCTTTGGGCGCAGCGCGGGGGCGGCGAGGTCGCGCAGTGTCGGCGAGGTGAGGTAGAACCTGCCTCGGGTCTCGCCGTGCTGTTCGAGCATGTCCGCCCTGACGAGGGCGCGTAGGTCGCGGGTTGCTTGGTCGTCGGTGAGGTTCTCGTCGCGTTGATAGAGGGTGCGGCGTACTCGGCCGCCGGTGGCGGCGAGGTGTAGGGCGCTGACGACCCGCTCGGGCAGTCCGTTGCGCCGGACCCAGGTGTCGAGCAGTTCCCAGAGATGCGCGGCTTGGTCGAGGCGTTGCCGGACCAGTTGGGCTTGTTGGTGGTGGGCGCTCAGGCAGAACCGGATCCATTGACTGGTGTCGTTGTCGGGCTGCCAGGTTGGGCCGCCGACCTCACCGAGCGCGTCGTAGTAGGCGTAGGTGTTTCGGCCGACGCCGAGCCACTCCTCGATCGAGGAGAACTCTGGGGCGAGGACACCGTCGCGGGCGAGTGCGAGGGTGTGCAGGCAGCGCGACATCCGGCCGTTTCCGTCCCGCCAGGGATGGATCTTGACCAGGTTCAGGTGAGCCATGGAGGCCCGGACAAGCAGAGGGGTGTCCGGTTCGCCGTCGGCCAGCCAGTCGATCAGCTCGGAGAGCAGAGACGGAACATCGTCGGCGTCCGGCCCGGTGTAGACGCGTCGGCCGGTGTGCGCCTCGTCGATGTGGATGTCTCCTGGACGGTAGCGGCCCGGCCACTTGCTGAGGTCATGGCGGAGCATCATGAAGTGCAGTGCATTGAGCAGCATGTGCTGCCAGGTGAACTCGCGTGAGCGGGCGAGTTGTTGCACGTAGGTCAGGGCGTCGCGGTAGCCGGTGATGACTTCCCAGGTTTGCGGGTTGGTCTCTACCGGTTCGTCGCCGGCGACGGCGGCGGCGGCGTCGTCCAGGGACACCTGGTAACCCTCGATCGAATTTGAGCCCTGGATGGCGTGAGCGATCAGCGTGCGTCGGAGTTGCCCTGTCCAGCGGTGCGGCTCAGCGATCTGATACCGAAGGTTGTCCCGCATCGTGTCCAGTTCGCCGAGAACGCGCTTGTCGTCATCGGCGAGCGCAGGAGTCTGATACAGCATGCGCCAATCCTACAATGCTTTCCGCTGAATCCCAGATTAATTTCAGCATTACGCCGATGAAGGGCATCAGCCCGCCCCTGACGTGACGCGCCTCATCGCTGAATGAGGTTGTTCGGTCATGACACGACCTATCCGACCGAAGGAATACCTCGTCGGTCCACTCGTACCCGCTGTCGTGCCCGCGCGTCCCCGCCCAGGCACGATGCCGATGCCCGCTCTACCTGCCCGAGTCTGCCCACCGGCGATCACCGACGCCAGCCTGGTGCTGGGGATGGCTCTTCCGGCACGCTGTGGCCGGGTGAGCGCGCAGCACCTCCTGCGCGCGCTGGCATGGCCCCCGCACCGCCGCCTCGACATTCAGGCGAGCCGCGCGGCATGCTCGTCATCTGCTCGGCCAGCGACGGCCTCCACCAGGTGGGCAGCCGAGGGCACCTACCCTTGCCGGCGAATGCCCGGCACATGTGCCGCATCGAGCCCGGCCAACCCGTGCTGCTCGCCGCCATCGTCACATACGACCTGCTCGTCGTGCATCCCGTCAGCACCGTCGTACGCTTGCTCGCCGACCTGCACACTCACCTGGCGGGAGTCGGCAATGAACGCTGACCCCGCCGCCGTCGCTGCCGCTCGCCGCCCGGGTCGGCCCGGTCGCCGCCCTCGGCGCCGGCGACTGACCACCTCCGACCACCCCGCCGGAACTTCGGCGCCGTCTCAGCGTGGTGCCGCAGTTCTGGGCGGGGTCCGGCTTGAGGGTAGGCCGGAGGGAATCTACTCGTTACCTTCTGTGCGTGGACGTTCACGACCTGTTCGCCAGCAGTGGCGGTCTCGCTTCCTTTCTTTCGACGACCGACTGGGCCGCGATGTGCTCGCTCGGTTCCCGGTGCCTCATGGCCGCCGACTACCCGTTATTCCGACAGGGCGACGAGGGGGAGCACGCTTACGTGATCCTCAGCGGCGCGGTCAAGGTAGTTCGTGGCGAAGCAGCGGGTAAGAGCGCGATCCTGACGATTCGCGGGGCTGGCGACGTTGTGGGCGACCTGGCCGTGATGGACGGTGGCCGCCGCTCCGGCACGGTTTCGACGCTGACCCCCATGGTGGTCCGGGTGGTCTCAGGGGCGAGTTTCAAACGGTTCGTCGAGCGACCCTCCGTCACCGCCGCCTACGCCCGGTATACCGTCAACCGCCTCCGACAGTCTGACGTCCAGCGGACCGAGATCGCCGTCCTTCCGGTACGGCAGCGCCTAGCCCGGGCACTGCTCCGGCTCTACGTAACGGCTGACGCCGCCGGTGGCCAACGCGCCTTCGAGCTGCCGCAACAGGATCTGGCAGAGCTAATCGGCGCGTCCCGGAACGCCGTCGTCCTCGCGCTCGGGGTTCTCCGCGCCGAAGGCGTGCTGGACACCCATCGCATGCGGGTATCGATCCTCGACGTCGATGCACTGCACCGGCAGGCCGGATGACGCAGTGATTGATAACCGCGTCACCTCTGCTGTGCACAGTGGTGGGCAGCGCTACCTCAGCGGGCCGGACACGATTGCCTTGATTCGGCCGCCTGCGAAGGGAACGCGACATGGAGCAGTCACCCCCGTTCGAGCAGTCCCGCCCGCTACCGCCGTACCGCGCGGTGCTGGCGGTCGACGCGAAGGGCTTCACAGACCTGCCCGGCTGTACGCACGAAAACGTCTCCCGCACCATTCACCGGCTCGTAGGGGACGCGATGCGCGATGCCGGGCTGGACGCGGAGTGGTCGAGTCCCGACTTCTACGGCCCAACCGGGGACGGCCTGGCCGTGGGCTTGCCCACCCGGATACTCCCGTATCTCGTCCATCCCTTTCCGGCCATGCTTCAGCATCGTCTGGACGACCACCGGCGCCAACACCCGGGGGAGGAGCCTCTGCGGTTGCGGGTGAGCCTGCACGTGGGTCCCCTGCCGACTGACTCGGCGGCAGTGGGGCAGGGGGGCAATGGGACAGCACGTAACGAGACGCACCGACTACTGGACTCCGGGGTGGTCAAGAGCGCGCTCACGGAAGCCAAACCGCGCATCACCCTGGTTGCCATGATCGTCTCGGATCGGGTCTTCCACGACGTGATCAGTGCTGGTTACTCCGGTCTGCACCCGGACCACTTCGTCGACGTGGAGGCCCGGGTGGAGGGCAAGGCGTTTGTGCAGCGTGCGTGGTTGCACCTACCCACCCCGTCGGGCGCTTGGCCGGTGGGCCGGACGAACGAAGCGGAACCCGCATCGGAGTCTCAGTCCCCGCCAGGGCTCGCCCACCGGCCGTCGCAGCAGCCGGTGGGCACCAACTACGGGCAGGTGGTCGGGAGCGGGACCGTGCACGGCGGAATGCACCAGTCCTTCGGCGGTAACCCCCTCGGGAGCCGATCGTGAGCCCCGAAGAGACCCTGGCTTTCGCCGAGGACGACCGGCTCGAGGATGACCTCTACCCAGAGGGGGTCAGCGGCATCAACGTCGGGCAGGCGGTCAGCGGCATCATCGTCGGGCAGGCGGTCAGCGGCATCAACGTCGGGCAGGTGGTCACCGGCGGCACCGTGCACGGCGGAGTGCACCAGACCTTCGTCGAGAACAAGTTGATCAACGAAGCCATTCGCCGGCACCATCTGCTACGGGCCTACATCGAGCAGGTTGTGCAGTCACTGGCGCCACGCAGCTACCGACTGGCCAGCCAGGACCAGGATCTCACTCTCGACCGGGCCGCCGCAGCCCGCGTCCTCGGCGACCAGCCATGGGTGGTGGTGCTGGGCCCGGCCAACTCCGGGCTGCGGACCGCTGCGGTCGCGCTGCTGTACGAGTCGAGCCAGGCGGGGCGGCGATTGGAGGAAATTCTGATCGACGAGGAGCGAGGGCGCCCGTTCGCTGCGGCGGAGCTTCCAGCGGAACGGGGGGTGACATACCTGTTGTGTCTGCCGGACCAGCGGGAACGGGTGAGCCCCGACCTGGGCCGCCGTTTGCAGGCCCACGCCGCGCACCTGGCGACCCTGGACGCAAGTCTGGTGGTCGCGGCAACCCCAGCCGTCTGGGCCGCCGCCGGCGGCGTCGGGACCGTCTCCATCTTTCAGGTCCCGCCCCCAGACCTTGCGGAGGTAGTACGTCGCGAGTGCGCAGTGCAGGCCGTCGACGCTTCCTCCATCATCGGGAATCCCGCCATCGGCGACTTGCTGACCCGAGCCACGGTGATGGACGCTATGCGGCTTACCGGAATCATCGTGACCGCACTCCGTAACCATCCTGAGCATGACGTGACGAAGCTCGTCGACGAGGTGTGTGGGGCCTACGGTGACTAGGACGACGTCCTGGCCAACTGGTTCAGCGGAGCCGAGAGTGTCCGGCAGCGGCTGTTCCTCGTCGCAGCCGCCCTGCTCGAGGGAGAGCCACCGGCAGAGGTGCTGGACGCGGTCAACTCGCTCGGGCGGGCCCTCGGTGACCTGCCCTCCGCCCGCTCCGACGGGCTCGCGGAAGTCGGACTACGGGCGCTGATGAGCGAGGCCAAAGCCGAGGTGGTGGACGGTGGGCTCCGGTTCGAGCGGGCGAACTACGGCGCGGCAGTGCTGACCTTTCTGCACGGTGACCGCTCTGCCTGGTTCCACAAGAAGCTGTGGGAGTGGGCCATGGACCTGCCGTTACGGCGAAACGACCATCGGCAGACCCGGCTGGCCGAGCGGATTGTCGGGAATCTGGTGGGAATTGTGTTGCGGAGCCGGGACACCCGCCCGCTGGTGTGGCTGAATCGCTGGACCGGGCGGCCCAATCTGCGGCCCCACGTCGTGCAGGCCCTGACGGCCACTGCCATGAGCGATGAGGTCGGGGCTGACGTGCGGAGCCTGCTCTACCGCTGGTCGCGCTTGGAGCGTGCGAGTGACCAGTCCCTCTGCACCATCGCCGAGGTCTGCTCAGGCGAACTCGCCCGGCTCTATCCCCGGGTGTCGCTGACCCGTCTGAGCCACGTTGCCCACCGTGATTCTCCGGTCGTCCGGGATGCCATCGTGACGGCGGTGAGCCGGCTCTGGGAGATACCCCGGCTACGCCCTCGGATCGTCGAGGTGGTTACCAACTGGTCCGAGGGTGAACCTGGCGGTCGTACGAAAACGGCGTGGGCGGTGTTCGCAGCGCTCACCCGTAGTGAGGCTCATCCCGTGTTGCTGACCTGGCATGACGAGTCATCGCGCACCGGGCTCGTCGGGGCCGTGGCCCGACTCTTCGATCAGACCGAGGTCGACGACGCCCGTACGGAATTCGGCGAGAGTCTGCTCGACGCGGCGCTCATGTCCGAGGCTAGTCGGATCCGGATTGTCGAGTTCCTCGGGGACGTGGTGCGTCGTGGGGACGGCGGGACCCGCCGTCTCGTGCGCCTCTCCAAGCTGACGTTCGCGTGGCAGCCGGTCGATCGCGACGTGACCAGCCCGGATCGGCGTGACGTGCGTGACTACGTCGTCGAGAGCCTGCACCAGGTCGATCCACTCACCGTAGGAGCATGAGATGCGTGATCTCTTGCGGGGTTTCTCCCGGGAGTGGACGTCCGGGAATGAGGAGCGCCCCCCCATCCCGGCCCCGTCACACAGGTTCGAGGCCACGCTGGCTAGCGCACTGCCCGGCGCGAACTTCCAGGCGGAGGTGACCGTTGAGTGGCGGGGACGCGAGCCGGAGGCCGAGGCCAAGGTTCGTGCCTTTGCCTGGGATCAACTCGCCCGGTGGGCTGCCACCCGGCGCGTCACGCTTGCGAGTCACCTGGCTGATCTAATCAATGCCAGGGGCGTCACCGAGATTGCCGTGCCGCAGACCAGTCTGGTCCTCACCCATCTGCGTGTTCGGATCACCGTTCCTGCCGAGGCGCTTGCCGTGACCACCGCCTGGGAGGAGGCCGAACGACACGCGACTCTGGAGAAGCAGCGCCGCGGAGACGAACTGCGTCAGCTTCGGTGGCTGCGTGACGAGATCTTCGGCAGGCCGGACATAGCTCGGATGTACTGGCATCTCCACCACCCGGCCGATCTTCGGTCCTTGACGGACCCTGTCTTCGATACGATCGCTGCCCAACTTGGCGGTGATGAGCGTGTGACTGCGTCCCCGCAGGTCGAGGAGGACCCGATCAGTGTGCTCATCGGAAAGTTTGTCGACGGGCTCAGTGCAGACGAGCGCAGGCACCTAATCGGCCAGCTCGGTCGGGTGTTCCGTAGCTTCGACCGCACGGACCTCGCCATGCAGCTGGGGGACCCGAGTGACCGGGTCGGGCCGTGACGGAGGCGCCCCGGTCCTCCGGTTTGCAGAGCGAAGCGGGATGGAACGCCCTCCAGCAACTACACGAGACAATTCGTTTCGCCGACGTGAAGGCGGCTGCCGTCCTTGCAGCCGCCGGGCTCCTGGGCGGCAGCCTGTGGTCCGGCCAGGACTCCCTGACCGTGACGGGCCCGGCCTGGTCGCCGGTGCTCCCGGTGTTATCTGCGGTAGCGGCCGCGACGAGTGCGCTCCTCGCGTTGCACACGCTGATGCCGCGACGACAGGCGGCTGCGTCGGAGCCTCTGCACCACTTCGCGTACGTAGCCGAGCGTTACGGTCGCAACAGCCAGGGATTTGTCGATGCTTGGTTGGCAACCACAGTCGATGAAGACGCCACCGCCAGGATGCTGGCGGGACACGTCTGGGCGGCGCACATGGTGGCGAGTCGCAAGTTCGCCTATGTCACGTGGTCGATCCGACTTCTGGTGCTCGGTGTGTTGGCGTGGCTCGTGGCCGGGCTGCTCTGACGAGTCAGCCGGTGTCGCCGAACATAGTGGCGGGATGCGTCTCGTCCCGTCACTATGTCAAAAGTCGTACGTTGGATGCTCGACACCTGGGCGGCACGGATCAGTCGGCCTCGACACCGTTGGCTCGGAGGATCTGCCGAACGCGTTCACGGCTGTACCCGGTCGCCGGCACTATGTCTACCTGGCGCGATCCGTTGCGGGCCGCTGCCTGGGCTTGACCCGTTTCGACGGACAGGGTCGATGTGTTGATGTTAGTCAGGCTGCCTGGACCGTTGGTAGAAGGTGCGAACCGGTGGCTTCGTAGGCGGCGGGGCTGAGGTAG
>NZ_PYBV01000083.1 GCF_003205615.1 Micromonospora arborensis
CCCCCGCCACCGCCGCCCCCGCAGCAGACCCCACCCCGCCCGCGCCCCCCCCCCCCCCGCGGTCACCCCCCGCCCGCCCCCCCTCAGAAGCCCCCCCCGCCCCCCCCGCCGCCCCCCCCCCCATCCCCGTGGCCAGCGCCCGCACCGACCGACACCGCCTCAACCGCGGCGGCGACAGAACCCTCAACAGCGCCCTACACACCATCGCCCTGACCCGCCGCCGCATCCACCCCGAAACCCGCGACTACATCAACCGCCGCCGCACCGAAGGCCGCACCACCAGAGAAATCACCCGCTGCCTCAAGCGCTACATCGCCCGACAGCTCTACCGCATCATCACCACCCACCACCGCACCTCTTGACAACCCCACTCACAGATCG
>NZ_PYBV01000084.1 GCF_003205615.1 Micromonospora arborensis
CGTGGCCGGCGCACCGGTGACCGCCCCGGAACGCCCCGACGACGAGACCCTTCGCGCGGCGGTCGCCGAGCGGGAGGCCGCCGGCCGGTCCCGCCGGGACGCCATCACCGACGTCGCCACCGAGTACGCGCTGCGCCGCCGGGACGTCTACACGATCGTGCACAGCTGACCGACGCTCCTAGACGAGTAATTCCTAACTCGAAAATCGAACCGTACGTAGACACGCGGCAGCATCCCGCGTCGCGAAGCGGCGTGGGATGGGTCGTGGTGTAGCGGTGGTTAGGCGGCGAGGTCGAGGGTGACGCGGTAGCCGAGGGCTTCGAGTTGGCGGATGTGGTTGCGTTTGCGGCGTTCGGTGTCGGTGCGGCTGAGGTAGAAATCGGCGCCGAGATCACGGAACCCGGCTGTGGGGTCGGACAGCAGGTGCCAGATGATCGTCAGGATCGAGCGACCGACCGCGACGATCGCGCGTTTGGCGCCGCGTCGTCGGGCGATGCGTCGGTAGCGTTCCCCGAGGAACGTGTCGGTGCGGGCGGCGGAGACCGCGATCTGCCCGAGGACGCGGGCGAGGTAGCGGTTGCCGTGTCCGGTTGATCCGTTGCCTTTGCGGCGGCCAGCGGATTCCTTGACGCCGGGGGCGAACTTGGCCCAGCCGGCCAGGTGGGCCGGGGTCGGGAAGCGGGTCATGTCCACGCCGATCTCGGCGATGATCGTGGCAGCGGCGGCCGAGCCGATCCCGGGGATCTCACGCAGCCGGGCCGCCGCTGGGGCGAAAGGGGCCAGGTGCGCCTCGATCCGGGCATCGACCTCGCGGATGTCGGCCTCGACCTGCTCGATCCGGGCGATCATCTTGCCCAGCAGGAACGCGTGATGATCCGTGAAATGACCGGTCAACGCCTCCCGCAGGTCAGGGATCTTGCGGCGCAGGCTGGAACGGGCCAACTCGGCCAGAGTGTGTGGGTCCCGCTGCCCGCCGATCAGCGCCGCCATCATCGCCCGCCCGGACGTGCCGAACAGGTCACTGACCACGACCGACAGCTTGATCTGCGCGTCTTCGAGCAACTTCTCCGCACGCTGGCGTTCCGCGCCGGCCTCAGCGATCAGATCAACCCGGTAGCGGGTCAGGTCCCGCAACATCCGGATCGGCGCGGGTGGCACGAAACTCGGCCGGATCATCTGCCGCTCGGCGACCTTGCACAACCACACCGCGTCCAGCTTGTCCGTCTTCGGCCGCCCCGGCAGATGCTTCACGTCACGGGCGTTGACCAACCACACCTCGAACCCATGCGCCTCGAGGAGGTAGAACACCGGCTTCCAGTAGTCACTGGTCGCCTCCATCACCACCCGAGTCACCCCCAGCGCGGCCAGGCGCTCGGCCAACCCGGTCAGCGAGCGGGTCATCGTCGGATAGGTCCGCACCTCCTGCAACCGCTGTCCAGGCTTCGCCTCGTCCGGCACCCGCGCGCAACACACCAACGACGCCTTACCGATGTCCAACCCCGCCACACGCGCGATGATCTGCTCTTCGTCCTGCGCCTGTTCCAGCAACCGAACCCCTCCCCACCAGCGCGAACATCAGGGCGGTCGCCCGCGGCAGCCACAGAACGGGTGAATCTAACTCGCGTGCTCGCAGCAACAGTGAAGGGCCCATAACGCGGCTACCAGCGCCCGACTAACCCACGACCTCACACGGACCAAGGAAGCACGACGTCAGCGAGCGACCACCACGATTTTCAGCCCGGAACGGGCCGCATCGCCAGAGGCGACAGGGACTAACCC
>NZ_PYBV01000085.1 GCF_003205615.1 Micromonospora arborensis
CATCGAGGTTCTCGGCGCCGGCGACATGGACAGTCGGCGGTTCACCCGGCCCGCCTGGCTCAGCCTGACCCTGGCCGGCACCTATATCAGAACACGGGAGGCGTCAAGCATGAGGCGTTCTGGATTATCAAGGGGCGGGTCGACTAGTTCCCGAAGTCGGGTGGCGGCTATTCGCCGCACGAATATCGCTGGAAGGAGTTCTGGAGCCTTTCGCGCGACATTTTGCACGCTCCGCCCACTCCGTTGCCGTTGGATCCGCAGCGTTTCCACACGGCGGCGGAGTCGCTCTGCAACCTGCCGATGTGGTTGGCCGGTTCGGCGCAGCGCATACAGGCAGCG
>NZ_PYBV01000086.1 GCF_003205615.1 Micromonospora arborensis
GTCGGCCAGCCACTGCCACGGGTGGTTCGCGTCCTCCAGGCCCAGCTTGACCAGCACGCCGTTGAGCAGACCGCCCTGGTCGGTGCGGTACACGCCCTGGAAGAGGACCGAGAGGATGGCGACCGAGAGCACCTGCGGGAAGAAGAAGACGACCTTGTAGAAGGCCGCCCCGCGCACCCCCTGCACGCCGCCGGTACCGCTGCGGCCGCCCACGTTGAGCATGAAGGCGAAGAACAGCGCCAGCAGGATGGTGACCAGCGGCAGCACGAGCAGCAGCAGCAGGTTGTGCTGCAGCGCGAGCAGGAAGGGGCTGTCGCCGAAGAGCTTGGTGTAGTTCCTCAGGCCGATGAAGTTCATCTGCTGCGAGGCACCCGACCAGTCGGGCATCGAGTACCCGAAGGTCTGCAGGTACGGCCAGATGACCACGGCCACGTACAGCAGCACCGGGAGGAAGAGGAACCCCACGATGAAGGGGTATTTGCGATGACGCATGGGAGCTGCTCCTGTCCGCCACAGCCTGTGGTCAGACAGGCTCGAAGGTGCGCGGGGGTTGATTCAGCGGGGCGCGTGGAAGCACCGGGGCCCGCGAGCGGGCCCCGGTGTCCGGAGGTGGTACCGAGGCCTGCGCGG
>NZ_PYBV01000087.1 GCF_003205615.1 Micromonospora arborensis
AGATCGCGCGGGTGAGGGCGGGGGGGGGCGGGTGGGGGCTGGGGGGTAGGGGTTAGTTCGGGAGGGGGGTGATGGGGTGCCAGTCGAGGGGGGAGGAGAGGACCATCGTGCTCGACGGTTGGCCGTACGGGGCCAGTCGGTCGATGACCCCCTCGAAGGCACCGATCGAGCCGGCGGCCACCTTCAACATGCTGCACGCGTCGCCGGTGATCCGGTGGATCTCCAGGATCTCCGGCCAGCCGGCCACCGCCGGGTCG
>NZ_PYBV01000009.1 GCF_003205615.1 Micromonospora arborensis
ACCGCCGCTTGAAACCGCCGTCCGCCGAGGCCACTACTTCCGGGAACCTGCGCGATCAACGCGCCTAGACTTCCGGCGTGAACGACGAGGCCGGCTCGGGGACCGACGCACCGCCGGGTGCGGCCCGACGCATGTCCGCGTGGATGATCCTCGCCGTGGTGACGGCCGCCCTGGCCGTCTGCTGCTGCTCCGCCGCCGTCGGCCTGCTGATCGCCTGGTCCGCAGGCCTCTTCCACACCCCAACCTGACCCCACCCCACCCTCCACCCCACCCGGTCCCACCCCGCTGCGCCAGGCCGCGCCGCCGCCCAGCCGCGCCGCCGGGCCCCGCCCCCACCCCCACCCCACCCCACACCGCGCGATCATGGAGTTATTGCCACGACACGCCGAGGCGGTTGGCAATAACTCCATGATCAACGGGGGCGGCCGGGAGGCCGGGAAGGGTGGGCGGCCGGGAGGCCGGGAGGGGTGGGGTTAGGGAGCGGGGGTGGGCCAGGTGGGGGTGCGGCCGGTCTGGGACAGGAGGTGGGCCAGGTCGGGGGTGGGGGTCGGGGTGGTACGGGTCGGCACTGGCTCGGCGAAGACGCCCATCTTGCGGGCGGTGGGGCCCAACTGTTCGACCAGCCCGTGCAACTCGGCCACTGCCTCCGGGGCCGGCTGGTACGGCTGACCGGTCGCGACGGCGAGGTCCCAGCCGTGCACGGTCAGGTCCAGCAGAGCCATGCCGCCGATGACTGTCTGCGGCATGCCCATGCCCGGCGACACCCCCTCCAGGGTGGAGGGATCGGCCCAGGCGGCGACCAGACGGCCGGTCTCCGCCTCGAACCGGTCCTGCCAGCCGTCGACCAGGTGGTCGGGCTTCTCGGCCCATTCGACCTGCCGCTTCAGGGCCAGGTCCTGGAAGTTGACCACCACCTCGAACAGGTGGTTGAGCAGATCGCGGACCACGTAGTCGCGGCACGGCGTGGGCAGGTCGAGCTGATGGTCGGCGATACCGCGCACCACATCGACGGTTCGCGGCGCGGCAGCCGCCAGCAGATCGCTAGTCTGAGTGGTCATAGGGCCAGCGTATGAGGGTGGTCTTGAACAAATGCGACACCGACCGCGTGGCGACAGCCGGGGAATACTCGACCCGGGGCGCATGCTGCGCGAGGTGCGCTTCCGTCGGCACCTGCCGGTGGAGTCGCTCCGCCCCTGGGTCGAGCACTACTGGCTGATCGACTGGGCGTTGAGCACACCGTTCGAGCAGCGGATCGTGCCGCACCCGGCGGTCAACGTGGTGTTCCGGCGGGACGGCGACGGGCCCGAGTTCGGCGAGGTGGCCGGGGTGGGCCGTGACCTGTTCCGGATCACGCTCACCGGCACCGGCCGGGTCTGCGGGGTGCAGTTCCGCCCCGGCGGTTTCCACGCGTTCTGGCGTCGACCGGTCACCGAGCTGACCGGTCGCCGGGTGCCGTTGCCCGCCGGTCGGCTGGCAGGCCCCGACTTCGCGGTGTGCGCGGCCACCGACGACGAGCGCTGCCACGCACTGGACACCCTGCTCACCGGGTGGGATCCGGAGCCGGACCCGACGACCGAGGAGGCCGTCCGGCTGGCCGAGGCGATCCGCACCGACCGGGCGACGCTGCGGGTCGACGCCTTCGCCGCGCGGCACGACCTCCCGGTCCGCCGGTTGCAGCGGCTCTTCATGGAGTACGTGGGGGTCGGGCCGAAGTGGGTGATCCGCCGCTACCGGCTCCAGGAGGCGGTCGAACAGGCCGCTGGTGGCCCACTGAACTGGGCGGACCTCGCCGCCGACCTCGGTTACAGCGATCAGGCCCACCTGGTCCGCGACTTCACCGCCGTGGCCGGGGTGTCACCCGCCGCGTACGCCCGCTCGGTGCGGTGAGCCCGACAACGCGCCACACCCGGCCACGCACCACGACGCCGGCAACCCGGTCAGCGTCGGCGCAGGACGACCACCGCGACGTCGTCCTGGATCTCCGATGGGGCCAACTCCACCAGCAGTCGGGCGCAGAAGCGGTCCAGATCGTCGTCGACCGTGGCGGAGATCGCGGCGAGCGCGGCCAGCCCCTCGTCGATGGTGGCGTCCCGTCGCTCGATCAGCCCGTCGGTGTAGAACACCAGCGTCGCCCCGGCTGGCAGCACGAACTCCAGGTCGGCCGGCCGAGGCGCGCGGACGCCGAGCAACGGCGCGGAGTGCTGCACGAACTCGACCTTGCCGTCCTTGCTGAGCACCGGCGGAAGATGCCCGGCGCTGGCCAGCCGGACGTGTCCGGTCGGCGGGTGCAGCAGGAGTACGCAGAGCGTGGCGATCTCGTTCGGCAGCAGGGTACGCATCAGCTCGTTGACCCGGTGCAGGATCTCGCCGGGCTGGTGCCCCTCCACGGCGTACGCCCGCACCGCGTGTCGCAGCTCGGCCATCACGGTCGCCGCGTGCAGCGAGTGACCGGCCACGTCGCCGATCGCCAGCAGCAGGTGACCGTCGAGCATCACCAGCTCGTAGAAGTCGCCGCCCACCTCGGTCTGTGCGCTGGCCGGCTCGTAGCGCACGGCGAGGTCCAGTCCGGCAACCGTGGGCAGGCCGCGCGGGAGCAGGCTGCGTTGGAGGGTGACGGCGATCCGGTGTTCCTCGTCGAACGAGCGTTGCGCCTCGACGGCGGCTGCGACGGCCTGGGCGAGTTGCACCAGCACCGGGGTGCGGGCGGTCTGGGTGGCGGTCGGGACGACCACGTACAGCGGGGCTCGGTCTTCGCGCAGCTTGGCGGCGGCGACCGTCACCGAGTCGTCCGCCGGCCAGTCGACCAACGCCCAGTTCGCCGGGGTCTCCACCCGGACCGTGGAGCCGGTCGGCACCCCGGTGTCGTCGACGACCCACGGCACCACGGCGGCGGCGGCGCCCGGACCGGCGCAGATCCCCGCGAGACAGTCACCGTCGAACGTCTCGGCGATCACTGCCGCCGGGCTCTTGAAGATCTGTGCGGCACCCTCCGCAGCGGCCTCCAGCAGGCGTACGAAGGTGGGCGCGGCGTGCACCGTCACGGTCGTGTCGGCCAGCCCGAGCAGCCGCTCGGCGAGCAGTTCGGCGCGCTTGCGGGCCTGGTAGTAGCGCAGCACCGCCCGAGCGGTGGCGATCAACTCCTCCGGCTCGATCGGCTCGGTGAGGTACGCGTCCGCGCCCCGGGTCAGCCCCTGGGCGCGGTCGGCCACGTCCACGGCGTGCGCCGACACGTGGATCACCGGCATCGCCGGGTGCCGCGCCTTGATCTGTTCGCAGACCTCGTAGCCGCTCAGGTCGGGCAGCCGGACGTCGAGGACCACCAGGTCGATGCGGTCCGCCTCGACCCGTGCCAACGCGTCGGCGCCGTTCTCGGCCTCGAGCACGGTGAACCCGGCCCGGGTCAGCCAACTGACCAGCAGGTAACGCTTGGTACGACTGTCATCGACCACCAGGACGGTTGCCGGCATGCCGTCCACGCTGTCACATCCCGCCGACAGGCAGGGAGACGGTGAAGGTGCTGCCCTGGCCGGGTGCGCTGGTCAGCTCCAGTGTCCCGCCGAGCAGCGTCACCAGCCGACGGGCGTACGGCAGGCCGAGGCCGGTGCCGCCGACCCGGGTGGCACCGGGCACCTGGTAGAACTCCTCGAAGATCCGGTCGTGCAGGTCGGGCGCGATGCCCGGCCCGGTGTCGCTGACCTCGAAGTGCCACCGGTCGCCGTGTTGGCGGGCCCGCAGGCGCACCTCGCCGCGCTCGGTGAACTTCAGCCCGTTGTGCAGCAGGTTGCGCAGCACCTGCCCGAGCAGGACCTCGTCGGTGCGCAGCAGGGCCGGCGCGGCCGGCTCCTCCACCACCAGCTCCACCTCCGGGCGGGTGGCCAGCGCACGCAATGTGCCGCGCAGTTGGCCGAAGACCGGGCGCAGGTCGACATCGGTCAGGTCGGGCTCGATCCGGCCGGACTCCGCCTTGGCCAGATCGAGGAGTTCGTTGACCAGGCCGAGCAGGTCCGCCGCGGAGGAGCGGATCAGATCGACCTGGCGGCCCTGTTCGGCGGTGAGCGGGTCGGAGGCGGAGTCGGTGAGCAGCCGCCCCAACCCGATGATCGCGGTGACCGGGGCGCGCAGTTCGTGGCTGACGTTGGCCAGGAACCGGCTCTTCGACTCGCTCGCCGCGCGCAACTGCGCGGACTTCTCGTCCAGCTCGGCGTAGAGGGCGACGACACCCCGGTTGGTCTCCTCCAGCTCCTCGGTGAGCTGGTTGTAGAGCGCCAGGACACCCCGGTTGGTTTCGGCCAGTTCCTCGTTGAGCACGGCCAGGTCGTCGCGCTGACTGCGCACCTCGTCGAGTGCGGCGATGAGCTGCGCGTTCTGCACGGTCAACTCTTCCAGCGCGCTGGACGGCGCGGTACGGCCGAGTTCGGTACGGAACTCGGCGAGCCGCACCGGGGTCGGCATGGGCGCGCTGGCCGGCAGTCGTCGGGACATCCTCACGACCGTAACCCCGTCGACGGTCGACACGCTCAGTGTGTCGACCAGTCGGGACACCGCGCCGGACTGCGGCTCGTAGCGGCCGTCGGGCAGCGGGGAGACCGGGGCCAGGTCGGCGCGCAGGTGGAACCGGCTGTCGGCGTCCGCGTCGATGTGGAAGGAGACGTCCGCACCGCCGGTCGTCCGCAGCAGGTCCCGGGCGACCTCGCTGAGCGCGGTGGCGATCCGGACCTGGTCCTGGTGTTCGAGGCCGACCACCGCGGCCACCTCGCGGCCCCGCTGACGGATCACGAAGATGTCCTGCTCGACCCGCAGCGCCATCTGCAGCAGCGGCAGCGCGGCCGACTCGCCGGTCATGCCCAGGACCTCGCGACCAGTACGCAGGCATCGTCGCGTCGCACACCGGCATCGCGTAGCAGTGTCGCCGCCATCACCAGCGGGGACCGCTCCGCCAGCCCCGGGTAGTCGGTCAACCGCCAGCGGTCGACGACTCCGTCGCTGTGCATCACCAGTCGGGCGCCCGGAGCGAACGGGTAGTCGTACTCCCGGATCGTCGGCCGCTGGTGGCCGGCGATGCCGGGCAGCGACACCAGCCCACGGCGTTTTCCGTCGCCCTCGACGATGACGCCGGAGATGTTGCCCAGGCCGGCGTAGTGCAGCACACCGGCCGCCGGAACCAGCTCGGCGACGGCGAGCGCGGCGCCCCGGGTGTGCGACATGCTCCGGTGCAGGTGACCGACCACCGCCGCCGGTGGGCCGGCCGGTGCGTCGCGGAACGCGGCGAGCGCCGCGTCGGTGGCGGCGGCGGCCAGCGGGCCGTGCCCCAGCCCGTCGCTGACCAGCACCTGGTGCCGTCCGTCGGTGACCCGGACGGCGTACCCGTCGCCGCTGACCGTCTCGCCGGTCAGCGGTCGGGCGAGGGCGCCGGCCCAGGACGGCCGGGCCGGCTCCGCCGGCCAGACGTGCACGGCGAGGACGGTGCCCCGTCCGGGCAGGGAGTATCCGTCGAACCAGCTGGCCTGCCGGACGATGGCACCCAGGCCGATGCCGAGCGTGCCGGTGGTGGAGTGCCCGTCCTGCGACGAGACGGTCAGGTCGGCCATGCCGGGCCCGGAGTCGATGGCAATCAGCTCCACGCCCGCCTGCCCGGCGCGGCGTACCGGCCGGAGCAGCAGGACACCCTCGTCGGCGTGTTTGACCAGGTTGCTGGTCAGCTCGGCTGCGACGATGGCCAGGTCGGCGATGCGTGCCGCACCCATCTCCACCTGAGCACCGAGGCGTTCGGCGGCACGCCGGACGGCGCTGGCCGCGCTGCTGGCCTCCACCCGGAACCAGATGCCACTGTCGGTAACCGCGTCGATGCTCACCGGGACCACTTGGTGACTGTGATCCGCGTGCCGGTCTCCGGGGATGTCTCGATCTCGAACTCGTCGACCAGTCGGCGGGACCCGCTGAGCCCGAGACCGAGGCCACCGCCGGTGGTGTAGCCGTCGGTCAGGGCCAGATCGAGGTCGGCGATGCCCGGCCCGGAGTCGGCGAAGACGATCCGGACGCCCTTACGTCGGCCGTTCTCCACGGTTGCCACCTCGACGGATCCGCCGCCGCCGTACACGAGAGTGTTGCGGGCCAACTCGCTCGCCGCGGTGACCACCTTCGTCTGGTCGACGAGGGAGAGCTTGACCGCCACGGCCACGGTGCGGACCAACTGCCGGACGCGCACCACGTCCTCGTCGCTGCGGACCGACTGCGCCTGCGGGTGGCCCAGGTCGATGCCCGCGGTCACGGCGTGGCCGTCTCGGCGTCCGGATCGTCGTCGAGCTGGTAATCGAGCTCGTCGGCGTGGGCCGCCGCGATCAACTCCATGCCGCGCTCGACGTTCAGCGCGGTACGGATGCCGTTCAGCGACAGCCCCAGTTCGACAAGGGTGATGGCGACGGCGGGGCGCATCCCGACCACCACCGTCTCCGCGTCCAGCACCTTGGAGATCGACGCGATGGTGGAGAGCATCCGCCCGACGAAGGAGTCGACGATGTCCAGCGCGGTGATGTCGATGATGACGCCGTGGCAGCCGGTGTCCACGATCCGCTCGGCGAGGTCCTCCTGGAGCTGGACCGCGGTCTGGTCGGACATGTCCACCTGGATGGAGACGAGCAGGATGTCGCCGATCTTGAGGATCGGCACCCGTTCCATCAGGCGCCCCGGCGCGGCTGGCGGCGGGCGGTCTCCACCCCGCTGAGCCGCAGCACGTGGCGCAGCGCGTCGGCGAGGCTCGCCTTGGTGGCGATGTCGCCGAACTCGATGCCGAGCGCGACGATGGTCTGCGCGATCTGGGGGCGGATGCCGGAGATGATGCAGTCGGCGCCCATCAGCCGGGCGGCCACCACGGTCTTCAGGATGTGCTGGGCGACCTGGGTGTCCACCGCCGGGACGCCGGTGATGTCGATGATCGCGTACGGGGAGCTGGTGTCGACCAGGGTCTGCAGCAGCCGCTCCATCACGACCTGAGCACGGGCCGAGTCCAGGGTGCCGACCAGCGGGACGGCGACCACACCCTCCCAGAGCTTGACCACCGGCGTGGAGAGCTCGAGCAGCTGCTCGGCCTGGTCGGCGATCAGGCTCTCCCGGGTGCGTACGAAGCTTTCGAAGGTGAACAGGCCCATCTCGTCGACGAGCTTGGCGAAGGCGACGTAGTCGTTCAGCGCGTTGGCGCCACCGGCCTCCTGCACCAGCTCGGCCAGCACGTCCTTGAGCGCGAAGATGCTGACCGTGGTCTCCGTGGCGGAGAAGCCCTGCCGGGCCCGGCCACGGGACAGGTCGGCGAGCGCCGCGCGCAACTCGGCGGCGTTGTCGGCGGACAGGTCGATGTCGCCCTGCTCGCTGGTGGCGACGATGGCGCTGTGCAGATCCTGAACCTGCCGGCGCAGCTCGGCCTGGCTCAGCCGGCCCCGCAACGAACTGGTGACGATCTCGGTCCACCGGGACGTGACCCGGTCTGCCTGCCCGCTGAGCAGTGCGGCGAGCCGACCACTTTCTTCGGTGCTCAACGCCATTTGGAACCCCCTTGACCTGGACCGGGCGGACTCTATCACCGGGCCTGGCCGACTACTTGTCCCGTAGCAACAGAATGATGATGGCCACCGGATCCCGGCTCCCGTTCTGCGTACGACCCCGGTCGTGGGATACCGTTCCCCCGATAACAGGAGGTCTGGCGAATGTCCTTGACGGTGCACACGGAACAACGCGGCGACGTGGTCGTCGTGTCGGTCGCGGGCGAGCTGGACATGGCCACCGCACCGCAACTGCAGGACCAGATCACCGACCTGCTCGACAAGGGTCGCAACCGGCTGGTGTTCGACCTGGCCGACGTCTCGTTCTGCGACTCGACCGGCCTGTCGGTCTTCGTCCGCGCCAAGAACAGCTGCGACGAGGCCGGCGGCGTGGTCCGGCTGGCCGCCCCGCAGCGAGGGGTGCTGCGCATCCTCGAGGTGAGCGGGCTGGTCGAGGTGCTGCACACCTACCCGACGGTGGATGAGGCAGTCGCCGGCGAACCGACCCCGGCCTCCTCCTGACCGCTGCCGTTCCTCACTCGTCCTCGACGTAGCGGGGACGGGCGATCGCCAGGCCCGCCGCCGTCTGCACGGCGAGCGCACCCAGCAGGAACCCGATCGGCGCGGTCCAGCCGCCGGTGACCTCGTAGAGGATGCCGACCAGCAGCGGGCCGAGGGCTGCGATCACGTACCCGGTGCTCTGCGCGAACGCGGAGAGCGCGACCGTCCCCTCGGCCGTGCGGGCGCGCAGGCCGATGGCGGTCAGGATCATCGGGAACGCGCCCTGGCCGATCGCCAGCAGGAGCACCCAGAGCAGCGCGGCGCCGTGCGGGGCGAGCGCCAGCCCCAGGTAGGCCAGCGTCGACGCGGCGGTCATCCCGAGCACCAGCGGGCGCAGGGTGGCCATCCGGCCGGCCACGGTGGGCATCAGCAGCGCGATGGGCACGCCGAGCGCGGTCACCCCGGCGAGCAGCAGCCCGGCCGACTCCGGCTGGTAGCCGGCGTCCCGGAACAACTGGGCCAGCCAGCCCATGATCGCGTACCCGCTGAGTGACTGCGCCCCGAAGTAGACGGCCATGGCCCAGCCGAGCCGGGTCCGCGCCGGCCGGACCCGCACCGGCGCGGTCACGGCCGCCGTCGAGGTCGCGCGCCGTGCGGCGGCGCGGGTCCGCAGCGCCAGCGGCACCCACGGGAGTACGGCCACCGCGGCCATCACCGCCCAGATGCCGAGACCGGCCCGCCACGACCCGAAGGCGTGCGCGATCGGGACCGCGGAGGCCGCGGCCACCGTCGTGCCCAGGGTCAGCGCCATCGTGTACGCCCCGGTGACCAGGCCGGTGCGGTGCGGGAAGTGTTGCTTGACCAGCATCGGCAGCAGGATGTTGGCGACCGCGATGCCGGCCAGCGCCAGCGCGCTGGTGAGCACGAAGATCCAGGCCGAGTCGGTGGTGGCCCGGAGCACCTGGCCGACGGCGAGGGCGAGCATGGCGACCACGAGCACCCGGGCCGGCGCAACCCGGCGGACCAGCCACGGGGTGAGCGCGCCGAGGCCGGCGAACGCGATGGTCGGCAGGGTGGTGACCAGGCCGGCGGTCGTGCCGGAGAGGCCGAGCCCGTCGCGTACCTCGTCGAGCAGGGCGCCGAGGCTCGTCACCACGGCGCGCAGGTTCAGCGCGACCAGCAGCATCCCGACCAGCAGGAGCGCGCCACCGGTCGCCGGGTGCGTCCGTCGTCCCGTACCGGGGTCGCGCGTTGCGTGCGGGTCGACGGCGACGGGGGCGGGCAGCGCCGGAGCTGCGGTAGGTGGCGGGGTCATGGCATCCAACCTACAATCATGGGATGAATTTGGGCTCGGTGATGTAACCAGTGCCACCGTCGGTTGATTTCCCCTCCGCGCCGCCGGTGCCGCCCCGGGGCCACCGGGTCCGGCAGACCATCGAGCAGCTCCGGGCCCGGATCCTCGGCGGCGAGTGGCCGGTCGGCGGACGCATCCCCACCGAGCCGCAACTGGTCGCCGCGCTGGGCGTGGGGCGCAACACGGTCCGCGAGGCGGTCCGCGCCCTGGTGCACGCCGGCGTGCTGGAGTGCCGGCAGGGCTCCGGCACCTACGTGGTGTCCACCGACGAACTGGCGCCGGTGGTGGCCCGCCGACTCGGCGACGACCGGATGACCGAGGTCATCGAGGTGCGTCGCGCCTTCGAGGTGGAGGCCGCCCGGCTCGCCGCGCTGCGGCGTACACCGGAGGACCTGGCGGCGCTCGACGGCGCGCTCGCCGCCCGCGAGGCCGCCTGGCGCGGCGGCCGGGTCGACACGTTCGTCGAGGCCGACGCCGCACTGCACACCGCGGTGGTCGCCGCCGCGCACAACGCCATGCTCGCCGAGCTGTACGCCTCGTTCGGCGCCGCCCTGCGCAGCACAGTCGCCCAGGCGATGGGAGGCGCGCTCACACCTGAGCGCTACGTCGACCACACCCGGCTGGTCGAGGCGATCCGGGTCGGTGATCCAGGCCGGGCGGCGATCGAAGCCGGCGCTTTTCTGGAGCCCGCTCCCTGGGCATAGGTTGTCCCCGACAGAAAAGCGGACACCTCGGGAGTACGGATGCTCAAAGGCTTCAAAGACTTCATCATGCGCGGCAACGTCGTCGACCTGGCGGTCGGTGTCGTCATCGGCGCCGCGTTCACGACAGTGGTCACGTCGCTGACCAACGCGTTCCTCAAGCCGTTGATCGCGCTGATCGTGCTGCTGATCACCGGCAAGAAAAACGGCCTTGCGGGCGCCGCCTGGACGATCCGCGGCGTCGAGTTCGACTGGATCAGCTTCGTAAACGCGGTGATCACCTTCCTGCTCACTGCGGCGGCGCTCTACTTCTTCGTGGTGTTCCCCATGAACAAGCTCGCCGAGCGGCGCAAGCGGGGCGAGGAGCCGCCGCCGGCCGCGCCGAGCGAGGAGGTCAAGCTGCTCACCGAGATCCGGGACGCGCTGGTCTCCGCCGGTCACACCACCCCGGGCCAGCAGCGCGGGGCGCTGGACGACGTGCTGGGCCGTCGCACCGAGCCGCCGACGCAGCGCTGACCCGAGCAGAAGCACATCGGCCCCTGCGGGATTCCCGCAGGGGCCGCACGTTCTCGTACGTGTGTTCGATAGAGTCCCGCCATGGAGCAGCGCAAGCACTGGTGGAACGGGAAGTGGGGGCGGCTGGCCCGACGGGACGTCTTCCTGCGGGTGGACGCCGACCGGTGGCACGTCGAGCAGCGGGCCGGCGGCGCCGAGGGCATCTCCCGGTTCTACGAGTACGGCAGTGCGGACGAGGCCGAGGACACCGTCCGGGCGCTGCTCGACGGCCCGGACACCTGGCGGGAGTTGTCCCCGCGCCCACCGGGCAGTTGGACTCTTCCGGACAGCTGAACGGTCGCCGCCCACCGCCACCCCGGACCTGGAGGCGGTGGCGCTCTCGTCGGTTATGACTCAGTGGCATAAATATGCCGCAGAGTCATACCGCTCTCGGGCGCCTCATCGCCTTGGGCCCCTGCTGCCGGGTCGGCGGGCTGGCGGGTCGGCTGGTGGTCCGGTAAGCGGCCCGGCCCGGCCGGTGGCTGCCCGGGCTGCGCCCCGGCGGGCTGGCGGCGGCGGCGTTTAACGGCGTACCGCCCCGGGAACCGCAATGGGATGGATCAGCAGGACGAGCAGCAGGCGACCATCTCGCGGATCACCACCGGGATGCCGGTGATCGACTCAGCCGGTACCGAGGTCGGCACGGTGGACCTCGTCCAGCGGGCCGACCCGAACGCGGTGACCGTCCAGGCACCGACCGCCGACCCGGGCAGCAGCCTGGACGAGCTGATCGAGGCCACGGCGGTCGAGGAGCCGGACGTTCCGGCCGATCTGGCGGCGCGGCTGCTGCACAGCGGTTACCTGAAGGTCTCGACCGAGCTGACCCGTACCGGGGCGGTCTACGTACCGGCCGACCGGATCGGCTCGGTCGCCGACGGCCGGGTCCTCCTCGCCGTGGGCGTGGCCGACCTACCGTCGGAGGAATGATCGACTGGAGGCGGCACGACGGGTGGGCGGCGGTGGAAGAGCAGCAGCATCAGGCAGCCGGCGACCAGCCCCCAGAACGCGCCCCCCACGCCGATCAGCGTCACCCCGGAGGCGGTCACCACGAAGGTGACCACCGCGGCCTCGCGGGTCGCCGGGTCGGTCACCGCCGAGGCGAGCGCGGTGGCGAGGGCGCCCAGCAGGGCCAACCCGGCGACCGCCTCGATGAGGATGGGCGGCGCGACGGCGACCAGCGCGGTGGCCACGCCGGCACCCAGCCCGAGCAGGGCCAACCCGACGCCGGCGGTGACCGAGGCGACCCATCGGCGCTCCGGGTCCGGGTGGGCGTCGGGGCTGGCGGCCAACGCGGCGGTGATCGCCGCGAGGTTCACCGCGTGCCCGCCGGCCGGGGCGGCGAACAGGCTGGCCAGGCCGGTCGCCCGCAGCGCCGCGCCGAACGGCGGCCGGTAGCCGTAGCCGACCAGCACCGCCATGCCGGGCACGTTCTGCGCGGCCATGGTGACCAGGAACAACGGCAGGGCCAGGCCGATCAGCGCGGACGTGTTCCAGGCGGGCGCGGTCAGGGTGACCGACGGGGCCAGCGCGGCACCGGTCAGGCCGGTCGGCGGCGCGGTCAGCGCGATCGCGATCACCGCCACCAGCAACGCGCCGGGCACCGCCCAGCGGCGGGCGAACCGGTGCAGCAGCAACCAGCCGCCCACCACCGGACCGGCTACCGTGGGCAACTCGACGAGCGCGCGGACCGGGGCGGTGCACAGCGGCAGCAGCACCCCGGCGAGCATCGCGCCGGCCACCGGCTTGGGGATGGCGGCCACCGCACGACCGAGTGGCGGAAACAGCCCGGCCGCCACGATCAGCACGCCGGAGACGAGGAAGGCGCCCACCGCGACCGGCCACCCACCCGGCGGTGGCCCGGTCGCCACCAGCAGCGCCGCACCCGGCGTGGACCAGGCCACGCTCATCGGTATCCGGTGCCGCCAGCCCAACCAGGCGGCGGCGAGCCCGCACGCCACGCAGAGGGCGAGCAGGCCGGAGGCGGCCTGCGCGTCCGATGCGCCGGCCGCCCGGAGCCCGGCCAGCACGACGGTGAACGAGCTGGCGAAGCCGACCAGGGCGGTAACCGCGCCGGCCAGCACCGGTTGGACGCGTCCAGCCACCCCACCCTCCCGAGTGTTCCGTTTACGGAACAACAGTGTGTAGCACGATAGCCGGGTGCCGCACCCACCACCAGCCCGCCGTCCGGGCCTCGACGTGGATCCCGCCGTCGTCGGCCGCCGGGTCCGTGCCCTGCGCGAGGAGCGCGGGATCTCGCTGTCCACTCTGGCCCGGCTCGCCGGCGTCGGAAAGGCCACCCTCTCCGGCCTGGAGCACGGCACCCGCAACCCGACCCTGGAGACGCTCTGGGCGGTCACCGCACAGCTCGGCGTACCGTTCACCGCTCTGCTGGCGGAGCCGACCGCCGGGCCCACCGCGCACGGCACCGCGGTCACCGCCACCCTGCTGGAGGTGTTCACCGACACCGACGCGACCTACGAGCTGTACCGGATGCGGGTCGCGCCCGGCCCGGTGCAGCTCTCCCCCGCCCACCAGCCGGGGGTCACCGAGCACATCACCGTCTTCGCCGGGGTGCTGCGCGCCGGCCCGGCCGACGCACCGCTGACCGCCCCGGCCGGTGGTCACCTCCGCTGGGTCTCGGACGTGCCGCACACGTACGCGGCGGTGGGTGACGAGGAGGTCACCGCGAGCCTGTTACTGCGTTATCCCCGCCGCTGAGGACCGGCCGATCGGCCTCGGTTCGCCAGCTCCTACGACGAAGATCGCAATCATTTCTCGACCCTACGCAGTAGGCGTAGAGACGAATGCGGGTTGTTCTTGGCAAGCTTGACCCCATGACGCTGATCCTCCGCTCGGTCATCCTCAACGACATCGGCTTGGTGCGCACCAACAACGAGGACTCCGCCCTCGCTGGTGACCGCCTGATCGCCGTCGCCGACGGCATGGGCGGGCTGCCCGCGGGCGAGGTGGCGAGCGAGATCGTGATCCGGATTCTGGACGAGCTGGCTCCGCCCACCGAGCCCGACAGCGCCGCCGACGCCCTGCGTGCCGTGGTCAGCACCGCCAACCAGCGGATCCACGCCGCCATCACCGTCGACCCGAGCCGCGACGGGATGGGCACCACGCTCACCGCGGGGCTGCTGGCCGGGGAGACGCTGGTGCTGGCCCAGGTTGGCGACTCCCGCTGCTACCTGCTGCGCGACGGGGAGCTGACCCAGCTCACCCGGGACGACACCTTCGTTCAGGCGCTGGTCGACCAGGGCACCCTCTCCCCCGAGCAGGCCCGCCACCACCCGCAGCGGTCTCTCGTGACCCGGGCCGTGCAGGGGGCCGACACCCCACCGGCGGTCGGTGTGCTCACCGTGGTCCCCGGCGATCGACTGCTGCTGTGCAGCGACGGGCTCTCGGACTACGTCGAGGACGACGCCATCGCGGCAGCGCTGGGCATGTACGCCGACCGCCAGCAGTGTGGGGAGCAGTTGGTGAAGCTCGCTCACCACGCCGGCGCACCGGACAACGTGACAGTCGTGGTCTCCGACGTCGTCACCCGCTGACCCGTACGGCCCGCCCGACGGTCCACCGGACCGGCCGGGTGGCTACCGGTCGGGCTGACTACGTAGTTGTGCCATCTAGGTTGCGCCGCTAGTGTCCTGCGGGTGGATTCCGACCGCCGTGGGCAGTGGCTGCGAGGGGTGCTCGACATCTGCGTCCTGGCACTGTTGGCCGAGCGCGAGTCCTACGGCTACCAACTCGCCCAGGCGCTCGACGTGTCGGGCGTCGGGCCGATCCAGGGCGGCACGCTCTATCCCGTGCTGCTGCGACTGCAGAAGACCGGCCTGGTGACCGCGCAGTGGCGGGAGGGCAGCGCCGGGCCGGCCCGCAAGTACTACCGGCTGACCGATGACGGGTACGCGGCGCTCCGCGAGGGCGGCAGTGCCTGGCTCACCTTCGTCGGCCCGGTGAACGACATCGTCACGAAGGGGGTCGCCCAGTGAACGTCGACGATTGGCTGCGAACGCTCACGGCCGAACTGCACCAGCGCCGGGTCGCGGCGGACGCCGCCCGGCACGTGGTCGCGGAAGTCGCCACACACCTGCGCGAGGGGGGCGGCGACCCCTTGGTCGTCTTCGGTCCACCCCAGCAGTACGCGGGCGCAGTCGTGGAGAGCATCGGCACCGCGCCGGGACCCCGCCCCGGGCCGGTCCGGCTGCACGCCGAGGGCATCACCAAGCGGTACCGCCGACGGCCCGTCCTGCGCGACGCGACGTTGACCGTCCGGGCCGGACAGATCGCCGCCGTGATCGGCGCGAACGGCTGCGGCAAGAGCACCTTCCTGCGGATCTGCGCGGGGCTGGTCTCACCCGACGCCGGTGAGGTGACCGTCTCCGGCCGGCTCGGCTACTGCCCGCAGTCCGGCGGCACCGCCGACTTCCTGCTCGCCGACGAGCACTTCGTGCTGGTCGGCGCCGGTCAGGGCGTGGCCCGAGGTCCGGCCCGCCGCGCCGGACGGGCAGCGGCCCGACAGCTCGGCTGGGAGGCGGGCGGTGACGTACAGGCTCGACACCTGTCCGGCGGCACCCGGCAGAAGCTCAACCTGACCATGTCCACGCTCAGCAGGCCGGACGTGCTGCTGCTGGACGAGCCGTACCAGGGCTTCGACCAGGGCACCTACGTCAACTTCTGGGACCAGCTCTGCCGGTTGCGCGACGCGGGCACGGCGATCGTCGTGGTGACCCACCTGCTCAACCAGCTCGACCGGGTGGACACGGTGCTCGACCTGACCCCGGCACAAACGACCGGGTGGCACGCGCCCGGCGTCCGAGGAGGCCACTCGTGAACCGGCTCGTCACCGTCGCCGAGATGACCCTGCGGGAGTTGCTGCGGCGTCGGGGCGTACTCCTGTTGTTGCTGTTGATGCCGTTGACCTTCTACCTGATTCGGCGGGACGCCTACCTCGGGCAGTCGGTCCGGTCGCTGCTGCTCGGCGTGGGTTGGGCGGTGAGCACCGCCGCGCTGTTCGCCACCACCGCGGCCCGCGAGCTGGAGCCGAGGCTGCGGTTGGCCGGCTACCGCCCGCACCACCTCTACCTGGGTCGGATGCTCGGCCTGTGGACGGTGGGGGTGGTCATCTCCGTACCGTTCTTCCTGCTCCCCATGATCGACGGCGCGGACCTGCGGTACGGCGGCCTGGCCGCGGCGATGCTCTGCTCCGTCGGGGTGGCGGCGCCGTTCGGGATGCTGATCGGTGCGCTGCTGCCCCGCGAGTTGGAGGGGACGCTGCTGCTGCTCACCGTGGTGACCGTGCAGATGCTGATCGACCCGGCTGGTTCGGGGGCGAGGTTGACCCCGTTCTGGTCGAGCCGGGAGATCGCCACCTGGGCGGTGGACCACACCGACCAGGGCTACCTCGCCCGGGGAGTCCTGCACGGGGTCGTCGTCACCGCCCTGCTGGCCCTCAGCGTGGCCGCCGTCGCCAGCGTCCGACTGCGCCGCCGCCGGCACCTGCGCCACCTGTCCATCGGCTGACCGGAGCACCGGCCGGTGCTGGCGCCACGGATACCGCGAATCCGGTTGCTGCGATCCTTACGGCAGGTTGAGATAGGCGGATGACCATCCGCCGGGTGACCGCCGACGACCGTCTCACCACCAGTTTCCCGCTGGCCGCGTACGCCTTCGAGTCGTCGCCGCTCGGCGCCTCCCGGACCGAGGAGTTCCGCGACTACCTGCCCTACAACCAGGGCAACCGGACGCTGGTCGTCGAGGAGGCCGGCACCACGCTGGCCGCCGTGTCGGCCATTCCGATGCGGCAGAACCTGCGCGGGGTGGTGCTGCCGATGGCCGGGGTCGCCGGGGTGGCGACCCATCCGCTGGCCCGCCGGCAGGGGCACGTCCGGACGCTGCTGCACCAACTCCTCGACGAGATGCGCGACGAGGGGCATGCGCTCAGCGCGCTCTACCCGTTCCGGCCGAGCTTCTACGCCCGGTTCGGCTACGTCGGGCTGCCCAAGCCGCGCCGGGTCACCTTCGCCCCGGCCGACCTGGGATCGCTGCTCCGCGCGGACCTGCCGGGCGAGGTGGGCTGGGAACGCGTCGCCGCCGGATATCCGACGTGGCGCGCGTTCACCGAGCGCCACCTCCAGGAGCGGCACGGCTTCTCCGTCTTCCCGGAGTACCGGGCGGTCGGGATGCGTGACCGCGACGAGTACTGGCTGCTCACCGCCCGCGTCGACGGCGAGGTGACCGGTGCGGTGACGTACCGGATCGACGAGCACGGCGGCACGCTGCACGGCAACGAACTGCTGGTCACCGACCCGCTCGCGCGGGCGTTGTTGTTGCAGTTCTTCGCCCGGCACGTCGACCAGATCGCGCGGATCACCGTCCAGGTGCCACCCGACGAGTTGCCGGAGCTGTGGTTGACCGACCTGGACGTGCACGTCGAGGCACGGACGGCCGTGCCGGGGTCGTCCGCCCCGATGGCCCGGCTCTTGTCGCTGGACGCGTTGAGCGGGCTGCCCGCCGGCCCCGGCCGGGTGCGAGTGGAGTTGACCGGGGACCGGTGGCTGACCGGCACCCACCTGCTGGACGGCACGACCGGCGCGTTGGAGCTGGTCGCTGACACCGCCGGTCGCGCGCCGACCGCCACGCTCACGGCGGCCGGGCTCTCCGCCCTGACGTACGGGGTGCTGGACCCGGCCGAGCTGCCGTTGCGTGGGCTGGGCGAGGTGCCGCCGGACGCCGCCGCCGAGCTGCGCAGCATCTTCCCGCGCCGGGTGCCGTACCTCTTCGCCGACTTCTGAGACTGCCTCAGGGCCGGGTTTGCCGCCCCGGCGACCGTGGGTACCGTCCCGCGAATGCCGGAGTGGTTGCAGGCGGGTGGGTGGGGGCTGCTGGCCGGATCGGCTCTGCTGGTCGGGGCGGCCGTCGGCTGGTTCGCCCGGGTGCCGCAGCGCGTCATCGCGTCGATCATGGCTTTCGGGGCGGGGGTGCTGCTCTCCGCCGTGTCGTTCGAGATGATCGCCGAGGCGCACGCCCAGGGCGGCATGATGCCCACCGTGCTCGGCGCGGGCGGCGGTGCGGTCGTCTACACCCTGGCCAACCTGGCACTCGCCCGGCACGGCGCGCGGAACCGGAAACGTTCGGGCGCCCAACCCTCCGAGGGTGAGCAACCCGGCTCCGGGTCGGCGATCGCGGTCGGCGCGCTCCTGGACGGCGTACCGGAATCGGTGGTGATCGGCGCGAGCCTGCTCAGCGGCGGCACGGTCAGCCTGGTCACGGTGGCTGCGGTCTTCCTGAGCAACGTCCCGGAGGGCCTGTCCAGCGCGGCCGGCATGCGCCAGGCCGGCCGGTCCCGGCGGTTCGTCTTCCTGCTCTGGATCGGGATCGCGCTGATCAGCGGGGTGGCGGCGCTGCTCGGCAACTCGTTGCTGGGCGGTGCCCCGCCCGAGGTGCTGGCCGGAATCACGGCGCTGGCCGCCGGCGCGATCCTCGCGATGATCACCGACACCATGGTTCCCGAGGCGTTCGAGAACGCGCACCTGCTGGTCGGTCTCAGCACTGTCGCCGGCTTCCTGACCGCCTTCGCCCTGTCCCACGCCTGAGCGCCCCGCCCAGCCTTAACCAGGGATTAAGCCCGCACGGCGGATTCGTCGTGACGCCGTCGGGGCTCCTCGGGCCTGTGTCAAAGCCCTCGGTCGAGCCGAGGCGGAGTCCAGGCGGCGGTCCGGCAAGGCGGAAGTTCGTCCGGATACCGGTGTTGTATCCGGACGAACTTCCAACGCGGCCGGTCGTCGTCTGGGCCCGCCGCAGGCCGGCCAGGGGCTTTGACACAGGCCCTAGCATCACGGGGTGCGCATGACGTCGCTTGCTGCTCTGCTCGTCCTCGGTGTCGCCACGGCGACCCTGCCCGCCTGCGCGTCCGACGATCCGGCCCCCGCCTTCCAGCCCGGCCCGTCCGCCACGCCGGAGGCACTGCCGACGGGCAACCAGGGCGCAACGCCGGCGGGCCGCGACGGTCTCGGTGGCCCGGGGGCCAGCAAGAGCCCGAAGCCCGCCGACAAGGTGCTCGCGGCCGGCAACCCGAACGGCAAGGCCACCGTGCCAGCCGAGGCGCGGGCGGTGGACACCTCGAAGCCGACCCGGACCATCGGCACCGGCACCCCGGCGAGCTGCACCTCCGCGGCGGTCGTGAAGGCCGTCGCGGCCGGCGGTGTCATCACGTTCAACTG
This sequence comes from Micromonospora arborensis, assembly GCF_003205615.1. Lineage (GTDB taxonomy): Bacteria > Actinomycetota > Actinomycetes > Mycobacteriales > Micromonosporaceae > Micromonospora > Micromonospora arborensis. Next base: position 18,869 of record NZ_PYBV01000009.1, read on the forward strand.
TGGACCGGCCCCGGTGACGATCAAGATGACCGCCACCGCGAAGGTCCGCAACGCCAACGGGCCGAAGGTCGTGCTGGACGGCGGCGGCAAAGTCACGCTGAGCGGTCAGGGACAGCGCCGCATCCTCTACATGAACACCTGCGACGAGGCCCAGGGCTGGACCACCTCGCACTGCCAGAACCAGGACCACCCACAGCTCACCGTGCAGAACCTGACCTTCGCCGACGGCAACTCCACAGGCGACGAGGCCGAGGGCGGCGGCGGTGGGGCGATCTTCGTCCGCGGCGGTCGGTTCAAGGTGGTCAACTCGCGCTTCGTCCGCAACCGCTGCGACCGCACCGGCCCCGACCTGGGCGGCGCGGCCATCCGGGTGCTGAGCCAGCACGACAACAAGCCGGTGTACGTGGTGAGCAGCACCTTCGGCGGCGCTTCCGGCCAGGGCGGCTCCTGCTCCAACGGAGGCGCGCTGAGCAGCATCGGCGTCTCCTGGGTGGTGCTGAACAGCGTGCTCAGCCACAACGAGGCGATCGGCAGCGGCGCCAACCCGGCTAAATCCGGCACACCCGGCGGCGGCAGCGGCGGTGCGATCTACTGCGACGGCAACGAGTTCACCGTACGGATCGCCGGCACGATCATCGAGAACAACAAGGCCAACGAGGGCGGCGGCGCGGTCTTCTTCGTGAGCAACAACCGCACTGGCACGATGAAGATCGAAAACTCGACCCTGCGCCGCAACCCCAGCGGCAAGTTCGAGACCCAGGGCTTCCCCGGCATCTTCTTCCTCGGCGCCCGCAACCCCACGGTCACCAACTCCAAGCTGAGCTGAAGCCACCGCCGCCCAGGGGCGCGCTGCCCCAGGCCCCGCCCCCCAGCGCGCTGCCCCCGGGCGCGGCCCCCGGCTCTGCCCCCGGCGCGGCCCCCGGCCCTGCCCCGGTGATCAAGAGGTTTGAGTCATCGGGAGGGCGTTTCCTGACCGAAACTTCTTGATCACCGAGCCGGGCGTACCTCAGTAGGGGTTGCCCTGGCCTGGGGGGCGGGCATGGAGGAGGGCTGTCGGGCGGCCTGGTCGGTCGCGTGCGCCGGACAGCGGCGGGCTTCCCGCGTGGTCGCCGCCGGCCATCCCGACGACGAGCTCCTTGAGCGCGTCGAGAGCATTGATCTTGGGCTGCCAACCCAGTTCGATCTCGGCCCGCTCGCTGGACATCAACGGGGCATTCAGACCCAGCTCCACCCAGCCCGCGTCGACCGGCTGCAGCCGCGCCCGCCAGGTCAGCGCCGCCGCAACCCGCAGCACCGGCGCGGCGACCGGCACCGTCCAACCGTGGAAGTGCCGGGCCACCAGCTCCGGGGTGAGCACCGGGTCCGCGGCGACGTTGAAAGCACCGTGCACCTCACTCAACACCGCCCGGGCGTACGCGTCGGCCACGTCGTCGGCGTGCACCGCCTGCATCCGCAACCGGCGGTTCGTGGGCACCAGCGGGATCCGGCCGAAGCGCAGCAACCGCACCGGCGCCAGCGGGCCGAGAAAATAGCGGGTGATCTCCACACCGGCGGCCCGTTGAAAGATCAACCCGGGCCGCAACCGCGCCACCCGCAGCGTCGGGTGATCCCGCTCGATCCCGTCCAGCAGCGCCTCCACCTCCGCCTTGTGCTCGCTGTACGACGAACCGGACACACCGGTCGCCGGCCACCGCTCGCTCACCGGATGGTCCTTCGGGCCGGGCGCGTAGGTGCCGACCGACGAGGCGTACACCAGCGCCGGCACACCGGCCCGGATCACCGCGTCGAACACCGCCCGACTGCCCTCGACGTTGGTCCGACGCAACACCCGCTGATCGTGGCTGGGCTGGATCTGCCAGGCCAGGTGCACCACCGCGTCCGCACCCGCGAACATCTCGACGAGCTGCCCCGTCGCGCCCGGCGCACCAATGTCGCAGGAGTGCCACTCCACCTGGTCGTACGGCTCACCGGCATCCGGACCGGGCAACCGCCGAACCACCCCGGCCAGCTCCACGCCCCGCTCCCGGCGCAGCCGCCGCAGCACCGCCGTACCGACATTGCCGCTCGCCCCCACCACCACGATCCGCATGCTCGACCCCGTACCCGCCGAGCAGCCGCTCAACCACCCACCCCGACCCGCGCCGCCCCCCGTGGCCCGAACCCGCTCGCGAGCGCGCAGACCCCGCGGCTTGATCCACTCCATATCCCCGATGTGGGGCTATCCAGCGCGCCGGACACCGCCAGCTCGCCGATATGGTGATGATCAGGTGCGCTATGGGCCGTCAGGCGCAGGCATTGACGGCCGACCGGAAGCCATGAGTCGTCGACGCACACCGTCGGGTAACCTGAGCGCGCGGGCCGCTAGCTCAATGGCAGAGCTGTGGACTTTTAATCCATAGGTTCAGGGTTCGAGTCCCTGGCGGCCCACTCTTCCGCAGGTCAGCGGCCCCAATTGGGGTCGCTGTTGCCGTAATTCGGGCCGGTACAGTGGCGAAGTACAGCAGTAGCGCCTTACCGGTCCAGCGCGCTGCCGAGCCGCTTGAGGGCGTCGCGGGTGGCCGCTGACGACACCACCGTGTAGATCTCCATGGTGATGGCGAACTGCGCGTGCCGAAGGATCTGCATCGCCACCCGGGGGTGCACGTCCAGGTCGGCCAGGAGCGAGGCGCAGGTTCGCCGGGCATCCCGGACCGTGATCCGCCGGACTCCTGCCGCGTCGCAACGCCGGTCCCAGAAGCGGTTGAAGTTGCGCGGCTCGATGGGCCGCCCGTAGCCGGTGGTGAAGATCAGATCTGATGGCTGCCAGGCCGGACCGGCGGCATCCCGGGCGGCGGTCTGCGCAGCCCGGCGGCGGTCGAGCGCCACAGTGCAGATGTCGGGCAGCGGCAGGGTGGCGTCCGAGGCGGCCGTCTTCGTCTCCCGGTGCAGCAGTTCGGCACCGACCCGCTGGAGCTGCCGGTCAATGGTCAACTCCCCCGCGTCGAGCTCGACGTCAGCCCAGGTGAGCCCCAACATCTCGCCTTTACGCAGCCCGAGCACCAGGATCAAGACGTACGCGGCGTAGAGCGGGTCGTCGTCGGCGCGGGCCGATTCCAGGAAGCGCCGTGCCTCGTCGCTTGTCCATGCCTTCCGCTTACGTTTCCGTACCGGTGGCAGCTTCACCAGAGACGCGACGTTGCGGGAGATCAGCCCTTCGGTGATCGCCTGGGACAGCAGCGTCCGGAACACGGTCCGTAGGTGCGTGACGCTAGTTGCCGAGGGCAAATACCGGCAGCAGCGGCCGAGGGCACAGCAGCGACGTTGGGCCGGCTTGCGCCGCTCGTCCTTGCCTTGGGTGCAGCACTGGCAGGTCCGTCCCACCTCGTTGATCCAGGTCTGCACGTCGCTGACCCGCAGCTTGTCGAGGCGCTTCCGGCCCAGCCCAGGCACGAGGTAGAGCCGGACCACCACCTCGTAGGTGACGTAGGTGCCGGGCGCCAGGTTCGGCTTGACGATCTCGCGCAGCCAGTAGCCGGCGTACTCCCCCACCGTCGGGGAGCGCGTCGCCACCGGGCCGGCCTTGGCCTGCCCGTGCAGCTTGATCCACTTGTCGTGAACTTCCTCGCGGGTCTTGCCGTAGACCCACTTCCGGCCCCGCTTGCCGTCCGGCTTCTCGACCCAGACGTACGCGGCGAAGCCGTTCCGGTACGGGAAGATCGACCCTTCGCCGTTGGCTCGTGCGCGTCCGGGCATCAGGCGGCCTCCTGGCGCTCAACCTGTTCGCGGATGTAGTCGTCGACCCATTCGGGGAGGATGCGGCGGTACTTGCCGTCCTTGATGGAGCGCAGCTCGCCAGTGGCGATCTTCATCTTGACCTTGGAGATGCCGAAGCCGAGCAGCACGGCGACCTCAGCCGGCGAGTACCAACGGGGGCGAAGGTCCTGGTTCATGCGGCGGCTCCGGTGAGCCAGGCTTCGTGCGCGAGTTCTTCCCGACCGATGCGTGTGCGCTCCCGTCGCTGCCGGGCGGCGGTGTTGGCGAGCAGGGCGTCTCCCTCGCAAAGCCAACCGGACCCGATGTAGGTGAGGGTGCCGACGGTGATGACATCGGCAGATTCGTCGTCCTCGGCGCGGCGGTAGGTGGCGCGGGTGTCGCGGAGCAGACGGAAGGTGACGGAGTAGCGGCGGGCTTTGGTGAGGAAGTGACCGCCGAAGCCGAGCATGTGCGCCCAGCGGCGCAGCCCGGCGTATGCGTTCGCTTTGGTGTCAAGGCCGGCTTGACGGTCGTCGGCGGTTGCGGCACTGCCGGTCACATCGGTGTGGGTGGGACGGCCGAGGTGCCAGCAGGCGTCGATGAGGCGGGCGAGATGGTCACCTTCCGAGTCGGCGTAGTCGTCAACGGTGGCGGGGGTGAGTCGGGTGGACTGGTGGCCAGTGGCTTCGGTCGCCTTGGTGGCGTACTTGGCCAGGTAGGCGGCCACCTTGTCGTCGGTCAGCTCGCCGCCGGCGCTGTTGATTCGGCGGACGTCGACCTGCTCGCCCCAGGCCACCAGCCAGCCTTGCGGCCGGTCGGGGTGTGCGGGTGTGGTGAGGGTGATCCGGGAGGCTGCGACGCGGACGGCTTCCTCCAAGTCGTCGACGGTGATGCCGGCCTGCGGCGGCACGAGCGCGCCTGGGTCGTCGGGGGCGACGCTGTCGAGGCGCAGCAGGACGTGGAAGTGCACGGCTGCCCGGCGCTGCATCTCGGCGACCTTCCCGTGCGACACCCGAACCGGCGGCGCCCGTCGCACCTTGCCGGAGTCGGTGACGACTTGGACGAAGGGGATGCCGCGTCGCCGGCAGAGCGCGGCGAGGTGCCGTTCGATGGCCTGCTTGGTGCGCCGCCACAGCTCGCCCGAAAGGTAGTTCCAGACGACCTGGTGTCCGTGGTCGTAGCAGTCCAGGCACAACGGCTGTCCGAGCCGCGGATCGTCGGCGTCGTGACGGGCGAAGCACGCTGCGGGCTGTCCGTGCTGGCAGGTGCCGGTGGTGTGGCGGGCACGGCAGGGAGCCGGGCGGCAGTCGCAGCGCTGCCGGGTAGCGCAGGTGTGACGCGGGATGTACCGGTGGTGGACAACGCCGAAGGATGGCGCGGTGAAGGTGGCGAAGACGACCGGGTGCCTGCCTACCGAGGTAGGGACGCCCTTGCCGCCATTCAAGCCGCAGCGCACGACTTGGTAGGCGTCACCGGCGTAGACCCAGGCGCAGTCTGGGCACTGTGATTCGCGGCGGTTGCCGCACGCCTTGTAGAGCGCCCCGTCGGGCAGCTCGTCGGTGTGCTGCTCGCCCAGGACCTGGCCGGTCTGCCGCTCGACAGCGGCGATCGTGCCGGTGAGGCGAACAGGGCGGGCGCAGCCGCCGGCGGTGCGGGTGTGCTCCAGCCAGCCGGAAAACTCAGGCGTGGCGGCACGGTGCAGGGCTTGGGCGTCACGGCCGCTGGCAACGCCGGGACGGAACAGGTCGAGGGGTGTGGACACGGCTCTCCTCACGGGGTGGCAGGGACGGAAGACGAAGCACCACCAGCCGTGGACGTCTGTCCGCTGGTGGTGATCGTCGTGTCTCCTGGCACCGCCGGAAGGGCGGCTCACGCCGGAGGGCGGATTCGTTCCGCCGATGGGCCGTGTCCTTTGCGCTCGTGGACCTGATGAGTGAGGGTGGCACGGGTGGGGAGCCTGGAATGCCGGCATCCGGCGGGTTGCCGCAGGCTGCCCCCACCCGTGGAGCTGGGAGCGAATTCGGGCCATCGTGGACGGCAGGGAAGGCCGTACTGGGCCGCTCAGCGAATTCGGGGAGCCGGCACAGCGGCCGGTGTGATTGAGAGCCGGCGGGACGTGTCCCGCATCAGCGGTAGCAAGGCCGCTCGGCATCTCCACATCGAGTCCAGCGATCCGGCAAGAAGGCCGCGCTGGCGTGCTCGATGAGCGCCAGAGTAGCACCGGGTGCCGACACGTCAACCCGCCATGATGTCACCGGGGCGGGCCGCCGGCTGCCGGCCGATGTGGGAGGACTTTCTGTACGTCTATCAAGGCGGCCCGCAACGGGCCGCACGCGCCGCCGCCTGGGCGCGCGTCCGTCGCTCCGCTGACGCTTCGACTCCGGCCACGCAACACGCCCGGCGGCTGGCGCGGAAGCGAGAAGCCCAAGGGGGCCGCCGCAGAACGACAGGATGCTTGGCCCGGTGAGGGGTGGGGCCGGCAGCCGGCCGGGCCGCGCGGCCACGAGCCCGCGCGACGTAGGGGAACGCACGCCCGCCGCGTCGGCGATCTGGCGGCGGTCGCGGGGTTGCGGCTACTGCGCCTCCGGCGGGGGCGCTCCGGCTCCAGGATGGCCGAGGTATCGCCGGCGGCTCACGGCTCGTGGGTGGTTGCGGTAGGCCATCCCGCCTGCCCTCGACCCGGGCAAGCCGAGCAGACCACCGCCCGACCCGCCAGCGTCCGTACGTCCGTCAAGGCCGTCTTGACGTGGCGGGCCGGGCGGCGGCCCGCTCCCCAGGAGGGCGGGTCGACGGCAGACGGGAAGGCACACGTATAAGCAGGGTCACAGCCTTCACATTAAGCGTGAGTCTGTACCTTACGCGCTCGCCATAGGAAGTAATAGGGTGACGAACGAGCCTGCTTGCGATCTTTAATGTATTCCGAGAATTGATTCAGGGGTATGGTTGCGCTTACTGCGGAACCGAGGAGTGCCGCAGCGAGCGGCAGGTTTGCGATCAAGCTGATAGCTGCTGCGGCGAAACCCACTGACACTGTGGCGAATCCACCTACCCCGAGCGCCCAGCGGTCTGCCGTCAACTTTCGCTCTAGGTCCGCTAAGGCTGGTTTTAGAATCTCTTGCCAGGCTTTTTCGCCGACCGCAGCAGGATTCGATGTCTGATCGTTGGCTAGCGTAGCCGAAATTGCCATTGTCAGCGCTTGCTGAAATACGATAAAATCGTCCGGGGCGTTCAGGCGCAATTTGATAAGCTGGGCGGTGCTCAGGCCTGAAAGTACGGGTATTTTCATTCGCAGGGCTACGTCATCAACAGTCACCTCGTCGGCTACTTTTTGCTCGAATAGGGCGGGGTGCGCTACCGACGACAAGGGAAGATCTAGCGCCTTTGCTGCACCTGCATCGATAATCATTGCCGCCAGGCTGTTTCGGATGACCAATTCAGCTACATGCCGTCTCGACGGCTTTCGCTTTTGATGAAACGGACGGCCAACGGTGTTGTTGAACGTCGGTGATTTGGCCGAGCCCCACCAGACCCCCGGTTCTAGCTCTTCGATCCGAACAGCATCCCGGCGGACCAGTTGCTGCGCCGCCGATGAGATTGCATCCGGAGTGGCGATCTCACCCAGGCCGATATTCTGGGCCAACTCCCACAGGTGGTTCTCGCAGTAGCAAGGCTTGTCGGTGAATATTATGTGATTACCCATTCCGCTGTCGCGGATGTAATTGAGCGATGCAACGTCCTGAACGACGTCAGAGGTCAACAGGTGGCTGTGGCTACTGCTCCGGAGTTGTTCGACTAGCATCAGGTATGCACTAGCTTGGGGTCCTTGCATGACTACCTGATCAAAGTAATGCAAGACTGAGCCAAGTTCATTATCTAGGCCCAGTCTGCGGCATTCAAATGCGCTGCAAGTGGCCGGTGAAGTGATCTCCAATCCAGGGCCAGCAACTACAGTTCCGGTATAAGGCACGTCCTCGAAAGTCATTTGTGCGCCCAGCCTTGCCAGGTCCTCTAGTCGATTTATGGCTGACGAGCTTGACAGTGCGCGACGGGCGGCTTCGGGGGTATTCGCTTCAAACTCGTCAATCCACGAATATAGCCAATGATTTCCAGAGTTCATGCTCTGCATTTAGGCCTCCTTGGGCTGATGTTACCTGGCGGGAGTCGTCGTATGACCATGCGACGCACTGCTCGGGCTGAGGGACCAGCGATTGGAGATCATTGGGCACAGACTCGGCACAGCCAACAGTGAGGACGCGTACGAGACATCGAGAGCTACCGAGGGTTGCAAGCCAGGTCAACACGTTGATTCGTCCACCTTGGCCGGCTTTGCCGTCAGGTTGCGGGTTAGGGGTTCAAGCCCCGCTCACGGCCTGGCGCTCGGGCTGGCGCGCTGCTCTACTGATGCAGTGCGCACTCCTCTTGTTCTCTGCGTCGCCTTGCTGGTGGCGGGTGTGTCGACGGCAGGGGCTGGACTCGTGATCGCCTTGGGACACGTCGAGCAGCCAGGGCCGTTCAACGAGGCGATGTTGGGAGCGGTGGGTGGGGCGATGATCGTCGCGGGTCTCCGCCGTTGACAGAAGCACCGCTCCTCGGACTCGGGGCACACACGGGGCATAAGACAGCGTGAAACGTCGGCAACCAGCCATCAATGACGTGAGCTCAAGACCGGACGTCACCAGCCTGCCGGCCAGCCTGCCGCAGGTCACGCGAGGGCGGGTTTAAGTTCCGCTTCAACGTCTGAGACTCGGCTGGGTGACTAATTGGGTGACGACGGGCACAAGCGACGTCGGACGTCCGTGGACTCCTAGGGACTGCTCGGACTGCTCAGCCCTGCTGCTGGTGCAGTTCACAGCTGGCCAGTGGTTCCTTCACACCGAAGCGGTCGTCGTTCCAATCCCTGTAGCGCAGGTCAGCGTCCGGCATGCTTTAGACATGGACATCAGGACAGTCGACCCGCGCGACCAGACATGGGAGATCTGGCAGCCGAAGTATCGGGTCCATTTCCATGACAAGACCGGTGCCGCCGAAGAGTACGAAGTCGAGGGGGTCGATGTTTCTCAGGTGATGGCGTGGGCAGCTGAACGCTGCGATGGTCGGACCTTTGTCGTGTATGCGTGTGTGCCTCGTGGCGGGCTTGGGCTTCTTCGTCTTGCGGGCATCGACCCCACCGAACGCCATCTGGGACCTGGATCTTCTCAGGCGATGGGACGACAGCAACGGTGACAGCAACAGGACCGGACCAGGGCATCCATTGACGGCCGGCAGCGGACGGTTGCCCAACGTCGCGGATGTCGACGCACGCCGCCGGACGGAGCGCCCAGAACTTGTAAGCGAGACGTCCTAACTCAGCGAATGCACCGGGGACTATCGGGGAAGCGGGTTGGCGACGTAGACGCCCTTGCCCTGCCGCCCGTCGATCAAGCCCTCAGCTTTGAGCACGAGCATGGAGGCGCGGATCACCGTGTTGCTGACTTCGTAGTGCTCGCAGAGGGCAGCGAAGGACGGCAGCTTGTCGCCCGGCTTCAACTGGCCGGAGCTGATCTGCTCGCGGATATCTCGGGCGACCTGTAGGTACGCAGCTTCAGACATAGGTGGTGCTCCCAGCTTGGCGGCTGGTGCAAGCAGACCACACCCCAGGCTCGACTTACAACGCTATGTGTTGCCAGTCGTTGCCTATGCGCACATTGCGTCCTACGTTGCTTGTGGGGTTACCCAGCTTGGCGGCCGGGTCGCCCCGCCGTGGGTGCCCTGTCTCCGGACACGGCTGACCGGGTGCCCACGGAACCCCCAGGCGTCGGCGGGAGGCATGGTGACCAGCCCAAACGATGCAACTGCCTCAACCGCAGGTGCCGGCCGTGCGATCGGGGATTCCGGACATTGGCAGCGAAGGTCGGAGAGCACTCGGCGGCGCGTGACCTACGACGAGTACGTCATCGCAGTGGCGCTCACCCTGGCCCGACGCCATCGGCCGATTTGGTCCTGGCGGCACTGGCGACGCGTCTGCCGCTGCGGAGCCGACCTGCCATGCAGAAGCCGCCACCTCATCCCAATCAACCGCGGTCACTGGCCGAGTCAGGACGGCCCGCAATGACGACCCACCTCCCGGTCACACCGGCTTGGACGTGCGGCGGCTGCGGTGCCGACTGGCCCTGTCAGACCCGGCGGCGAGAGCTGCGAGCGGAGTACGACCGCGCCCCGTGTCACTCGCCCTCTACCTAGCCGCCCAACTCGTAGACGCCGCCCAGGACCTGTCCCAAGTCCCCGCCGGCCACCTGCATCACCGGTTTCTCGGCTGGACCCGATGAGCATCCTGCGAACCGGCGACGAGAAGTTCCACTACAGCGACGGCTCCCACAAGTGGATCCCGCCGGGCCCGGACTACGACCAGGAGGTCTGGGACGAGCAGGTCCGCCAGCACAAGCAGGGCCACCTCAGGAACGAGCGCGCGAAGGTCCGCATCCAACGCGTCGTCTGATGCCAGCAGTACAGCAGCGAAGTACAGCAACCGTGCCAGCCGAACCAGGCCGAGAAGCGCGTCAGCAGGCCGGATGACCTCGCACCACACCCCATCCGGCCGCCCCGCCGGCAATCCATAGGTTCAGGGTTCGAGTCCCTGGCGGCCCACTCCTCCGCAGGTCAGCGGCCCTTTTCGGGCCGCTGTCGCGCCGCGCCAATAGCCGATGGTGAGGGACGACACGGAACGGGCGGCCGGGTGCTACGACGAGCACCAGTTGACACGAGCTGACACCTGTTGATGCCAGCGCACGGCGTTCGGGACGAAGAGGCCTTGAAGAGTGCCGGGTCCAGTGGGGTCTACTCAGGGCACCGGTCGCGTGCCACGCGTGCGGTCTCCCCACGCCGCCTCTTACTCCCACCGGTTCGGCTCACGCCTCGGGTGCCCCGGCCGCACCTGTTGAAGGGAGCACCTGACTCTACCCACGCCTGGTGACCCGAGCCAGAGGAGCGAAGGCGTGCACAAGCCGTGCCCGATGCAGCGGTCAACATCGGTCAGAGGAGGTGCACCGAAGTTCCCCGGATTAACGCGCCGTAGCGGTGGTCCTGGTCATTCAGCCACTCACGGTGCAGATCAAGACGATTCCCAAGCTGATGTTGGGCACGGCCTTCAGTGTCTCCTCGGCGATCAATCTCGTGGTCACTGTCATCATGTGCCGGTGAGACACGCTTGTGGTAGCACAGTGGCCGGCCCCCTGAGTAGGACGACACTGGTTGCCGTTTCGGTGTTGATGGTCGCGACCAGCTGTTCCATTGGCGGGTATTTCTCCGAAATGGGACCCGACGCTTGTGCGGTCTTTGGTCGGGTTCGAGTGGAGCTAGAGGAGGGCCCCCTGACTGCGGCCCAGGCCGAACCCGAGCTAGGGCGCGCGCTGAAGCTTGCCGGGGAGGCCGCCGCTGGTGGAGAGGCGCCATGGCATGACCTCGCCGTGGCACTGCAACAAATGGCGGAGGCGCAGGACCTGGCCGCGTTTCAGGCGGCCGAGGATCGAGCATGGGAGATTTGCGCACCTGTGGTCGGTACCTGATCAGAAAGGTCGGGCACTGGACGGGTGACTAGTTGAGTGACCATCGGGGAGGACGCCAGCGCACCAGCCTGGACGTCCGTGGACCGTTCCTTCTACACCAATGAACCCGCAGGCGGCCGCCCCGCGTTGATTGCCTGGGGGTCAAGGAGTCGGCGGCTCTTGCGATGCGTCGGACGCAGTCGTGCGAAAGGCCGCCGCCGGCTGGCGAGGCCGCCATCCCTCGCGCAGCGCCTTGCCGATGACTGCCGCGACCATCGATGGAAAGAACAGGGACCGGCGGACCGCCGATCCAGTTGCTCGGGTGGTCCTGGGGCATGCTGACCAGCAGTACGCTGCCCTTGCAGTCGGCTTGCTCGACGGCGAGGGCGAGTGGTCGCTCACCGAGCGCCTGGACGTAGGTTGGTCTTCCGCGCGCCCGCCACCTGTAGACCACGCCGTCGACCGTGATGAGCCGAGAGCCCTTCTTGGTCAACGCCACGTCGACCCCTCGCCGATGCCAGTGCCGGCAGCTAATCACGCCGTACCGGTGGGTGGGGCACACAGGGGGCACAAGACACTGTCAAACGTCGTCAACCAGCCACCAACGATGGCAGCCCAAGACGCCGTGTGAGCAGGTGCCGACCAGCGTTCCCGCTGATGGTGGGACGGCTGCTCTAAGTCCCGCTTCAACTCGACGAGGTGGCGCTCAAAGAGCCTAAATCGCAGCAGTCAGCTGAGGCCGTCGGATGAACTGTCGGTCGCGGGCGGTGACCGAAGCCGTTGGGCTGGCTGCTCGGAGGACGACATCGAGAACCAGATCTGGATCCGCTAAGTAGGCGCCGCTGGCCCATGCGGCATTTGCCTCGATCACGGCCCAGTAGCCGTCGAGCAGTCCTACGTCCACGACGATGGCGGAGGGCAGCGTGTGCCCGTATCCGGCGATGAGATCGGTGCCGAAGGCTAGCGCGTCGGTCGACGGAGGGCCGAGGTGCAACCGGCCGTGCGCGGCGTACTGGCTGCCTGTGTAGACAACACCGTCGAGCAGGTGTAGCCGGTACTCGGCGGTGAAGTCGACGATGTCGCTGACGAGCACTGGAGTCCGCCGGTCGACAGCATCCGGGCCGGGCAGGCGGGAGCCATCGGTGTAGATCATCGCCGGGATGTTCTTGTCGTTGGGCGACTTGATGAACGCCGGTCGACGGAGTTCGTAGGCCTCGCCGATGGCGACCAAGGTGATCTCGCGGCGGGTAAGTTCACGAGGAAGGCCAGTCAGCCAGCCAGGTCCAGCCTCCAGGGGCGCGATCCCGAGCAGCGGTGCGACGACGTCGGCGAAGCTCGGTCCCGCATGAAGGTGATCAGCACGCATCCCGGCGGGTACTTCGAAAGTGCGGAGCTGGACGGTGCGTAGTCCGCGTCGGTGAGCGGCGTCGCGCAAGCTCTGAGCCGAGGCTGTCAGGCGCGGCGGCAGGACAAGTGTCACGGCCGATGATCCTGCCCCAATATACCGTGACCGTTACAGCGGTTATCAGGCGTTCCGGTGCGGCCGGCGCGAGCGCGCGGTGGCTGTCGACAGCAACGGGCCGAGGCGAGGACAGCGGCCAGCGGCTCAGCACCGACAGCCGCCCGAGGTCGCGGATGCGGATGGACCTCGCCGGACGAAGCGCCCAAACTTCTAAGCGAGGCGTCGGGCGGCGAGGCAACGAGAAGGCAGCGCGAGCGTCGACGCGGGTCGACTCCGAACCGGAACCAACGACGCCCGGCACCTGCTCGCCGACGTGGGCCGCCACCAACTGACAGCAGTCGACAGCTTGAGACCGCCGGCGCTGGAGGCTTGCCCTGGACCGACACGTGGGAAGTCGGCGGCTGGTGGAACCGGCAATCCAACCCGGAGATCGATCTTGTCGGAGCCGACCGCGCCCCGATCGCATCCCACATCGCATTCGCCGGCTCCATCAAGTGGCAGGACGGCCCGTTCGACCGGCATCATCTCGACGAACTGCGGCGCCACGCCCCGCTGATCCCGGGTTTTCAGCCCGGGACCAGCGGTCTGGTCGTCGTCAGCCGCTCCGGAGCCGACCTCCCGGACGGGGCCGCGGATCTTATCTGGGGACCTGACGACGTCATCCACGCCTGGTCGGTCTGATTCTGTCCAACGTGCCGACGGATACGGTGTTCACCGCCGGTAGTGGTCATGGAACGCGCCGCCGAAGGACGAGGAATTAGCACACAGCGCAGCTACCACGAACCAGCTCCGGCGACCCACGACACGGCCACAGCCGCACTCACAGCAGGCGATATCGACACCCTCACCGACTCGATGGTCGGGCTCGCGTTGCACGATGCGGACTGGCGCTGGTGCCAGGACTTCTACCTACGGGTGCTGGATCACCCGGAGGAGGACGTTCGGGCCACAGCAGCGATCTGTCTTGGCCACCTTGCCCGCATCCACCACCAACTCGATACCGACATAGTCCTGCCCGCTCTGCGCGCCCGGTTGCGCGACCCGGAGGTCGGCGGCACGGTGGAGGACGCCATCGCCGACATCGAGCAGTTCCTCGCTCTCCCGCCCGGCGCACCCAGGGATAGACATCCAATCGAGGTTTCGCAGCTGCGGTGGAGGTAACGCGGTTTGGCCCGCGCCCTACAGGGCCACCGAGACTCTGGGCGCTTCAAGGGTGCTCGGATGGTCCAACACCGGGCGGACTCAACGCACGATTTCTGGATTCGCACCGTTGAGACCCTCGAGTCCCTGGCGGCCCACTTCTCAGCAGGTCAGCGGCGCTGACCGGGGCGCTGGCATCCCGGATCAGGCCCGGTCCGGCAACGAAGCACAGCAGCGGCCCCCTGCGATGCTGGGTCGCATGCTGCCATCCCACCTCATCCGCGAACTGGAGACCCTGCGCAGGGCCTACCCCGACGGGGTGCCGGGCGAGGACTACCTTCCCCTTCTCGTTGTGCTCTGGCCCGACTTCTCCGACCGGAACCTGGCCGCCGTCGTCGCGGAGCTGACCCAGGGCCACCCCGTCGATGTCAACCATGACGCCACTGCGGCTGTCGCAGGTCGGAGGCGACCACCGGCATCCGACGTCGAGAGAGTGCGTGAACGGCTGGCCTCAGCCGGGTACGTGGTCGATGACGGCGAGACTCACGAATAACGGTCGTCCCCGCGAGGGGGCGCGTCAGGAAGGACGGAACCAGGCGCGGGCCGAGGCGGGAACCAGCAGGAGCAGCACCAGCAATGCGCCGTACGCCATGGGCAGAAGTCCGAATTCACTGGACCCGAACGAGTTCAGCCCCGATAGCAAAAGCAGTCCGCCGAGCACCATGGCCACGATCCGAGACCCGCGCCAGCCGCGCCACAGCCCATACCCGACTGACGCGCAGACAGCCACGCCGACCAAGGCGAGCAGTAGCGCTGGCACCAGATTGGCGCCCTCGAACTCGGTCAACACCAGGACGAGCAACCCGATTGGCACCAGCGCGCCAGCGGCAACGAGCAATGCGGCGATGAGTACCGGCGCGGGTGGCTGGGACGAGGTCCCACCGCTCCCAGCCGGAGATCCGCCGGTAGCAGCTTGACGGCGATCGTTGTCAATGCCCATACCGGACAAGCTATCCGACTGACGCGCGAGCGGCAGGCCCTCGGCACGACGGTGGTTGAAGCCGGTGCCTGACCTGTCGATCGCATCGGTGACGGCAATCGGCAAAACCGCCTCGGCCAGATGCGCCGTGACCCGCGAGGACAGGGGCGCCCACCAGTGGGTCCGCTGACTGTCCGCAGGTCGACACTCCAGACGGACATCGGCCTGACCATGGCGAAACGCTGACACAATGTCGTGCGTGGATGGCGAGCAGCGGGAGCGGGCCGGGTTCATCGCCGAAGCCGA
The DNA here is from genome assembly GCF_003205615.1 of Micromonospora arborensis. Taxonomy (GTDB): domain Bacteria; phylum Actinomycetota; class Actinomycetes; order Mycobacteriales; family Micromonosporaceae; genus Micromonospora; species Micromonospora arborensis. Next base: position 34,008 of record NZ_PYBV01000009.1, read on the forward strand.
GTTGCTCGAACATCGGCACGCGACCTGGGCTCAACTTCAACTGAAGCAGGCCGCGTGGTGGCAACGCTGGAACACCCTGACGACTGTCTCTTCAGCGGTTCTCGCAGGCACCTCCGGTGCCGCCGGGCTGGCCTCTGCAAAGCTGGTTACGGCAGCCGCAGTCGCGGCCCTGATGGCCGCTGTCCTCGCCTCGGTCGCCAGCAGTTCCGGGGCCGCCCGCCGCAGCGAGGTGGCGTTCGTCGCGGCCGCGGCCAACCAGGCCTTCGCCGACCAGGCCAGGGCATTCCGTACCACCTGTGCGCTGCACCAGCCGCTGCCCGAGGTGCGTGCCCGGTTCGCCGAGCTTTGCCAACAGCGTGACCAGGTGGTCACCAACGCTGCCTTGAAGTTGGGTCGGCGGCCGTTGTCGCGGTATCTCGCGAGGAGCACCCATCCAGATGCGGTGCCCAGTGGAAGCGTCGCGGTCCTCACGGATCGCGTGAAATGAGCGGTCATCCGATGACGGGCTTGGTGGAGCCGAGGATTCTGGCCGAGGTGTGGTTGGGGCCGCAGCATCCGCATACGGGGTTCACCCGCCACCACGTTCCGGCCGGGACCTCCGAGTCCGCATAGGACGATGCGCGCCGCCAGTCGACGTAAGGACACGACGGCTCGTCCGTGCATGGGCTGGCGCGGCTGACGAGAAGAGCAGAGCCCTGCCGTCAGCGGCCGGTCGGCGACCGCGCTGATCGCGCGGCCGCCGAGGTCGCGCGGCTCGGCGGAAGGCCGCCGGCCGCGCTCGACGATCACCTGCACCGCCGTCCCCGCAGCTGGTGCTGTCGGTCAGCAGCGCACTCCGGTCTCCTTCTGCGCCACGTCGGAGATCCCGCCGAGGGCCCGGGTGCACTCCGACAGCGTGTTGGCGCCCGAGGACCAGACGTCCGGGCCGCTGGAGCACTGCAGGTCGCGCAGCGTGCTGCCGGTCACGATCGAGGTGCAGACCTGGTACGCGCCGTGGCTCGCCCGGTACTGCTCCCACACGTACGTGTATGCGTAGTTCTTGCCGCAGCCCTTGTACTGCTTGACGGATGCGGCGGTCTGTCCGCCGACGGTGACGTACGCGGTCGCGCCGATCTGCACCGAGCCCGCACAGCGGGGGTTTGTCTCGGCGTAGGCGGGACTCGAGATCGCCACCATCGCGGGCAGGGCCAGCCCGGCGGCCGCGAGGATGCGCACGCTACGTCGGGTAAGGCTCTTCATCGGTGACCTCCTTCAATGCACCGGAGCCGTCGCGTCCGGTGTCGGTATCCATCACGATGATCGCCGTTAAGGTCCGTTCGGTACCCTCTTACACGCCCTGACAACGCCTGACGACGACGTCTGACATGGGGGACGGATGGAAGACCAGCGTGCTGCCACCGAACCGATCCAGGACCGCGTGGCTGCCGAGAGATTCGCCGAACAGTTGCGGACACTGCGGACAACCGTGGGTAACCCGTCATTCCGGAAAATGGCCGGGCGGTCGGGCCGCATCTCGCACACGACACTGCACGAGGCTGCCGCCGGGACCAGGTTTCCCTCCTGGGAGACCACCCGCGAGTTCGTCCGGGCCTGCGAAGCGGACGAGGTCCAGTGGCGACGCGAGTGGGAGGCGGCTCAGCGTCCGGTGACGGTCCGCGCCGTCCCGGCCGGCGAACCAGCGCCGGTCGACAGTGATTTCCCGGCCGAAGCCGATATACAAAATATTGTGGACACTGGCGTGAGCGCCGCTATGTCCGATGCCACGGACACCCCCGGGGCCGGTAGGCCCAGCGTCACCGCACCTACCGACCGGGTGCCGGAGGGCGAGCGTGCGCTGCAGGGCGTGGAGGACTCGCCGGGGGCGGAAGCCAAGGCCACGGCTGCGCGTCGGCAACGGTCACCGTGGCTCGCGGCCGCCGCGGTGATGGTGGTGGTGTCGGTCGCCGCCGTGGGCGTCATCATCCGCGAACGGTCGTCTCGAGATGGTTCCGCCGCCGCGGCAGTGTCGCCGACACCATTCTCGGACGCGTTGATTGCCGGGGACTCGAGCAAGTTCATCGTCGACGCCACCATCCCGGACGGTACACAGGTGCGGGTGAACTCCACCTTCCTGAAGGTGTGGACGCTCGCGAACGTGGGAAAGGTCGACTGGCACAACCGCTTCCTCGCGCGGACGAACCCCACCGCCGACGCGGACGGTTGCAAGGTGCCGGATCGGGTGCCGATCGGCGACACACCGCCCGGAGACAAGGTGAACATCAGTGTTCAGGTCACCGCGCCGAACCACCCCGGGCAGTGCTTGGTCAGCTGGAAGATGGTGGACGAGCACGGGCAGGAGTTCTTCCCCAGCCGCCGGCCGGTCTACTTCATGGTCAACGTCATCGCCTGACCGCCACGACAGGTGTCAGGGCGCGAAGGCTCGATGTCAGTCTCGGGAACCAGCCAAGCTGACAACACCGCATCCATCGAGGTCCGTGAGGGCCTGACGAATCTGACAGGACAACGGGGTACCGAACAGTAGGCCTCTTCTCGCAAGGTGAGTCCGTTCCCAACGTGACTCACCACCTACGAGGAGGATCGTCTATGCGCCGCCCCTGGATAGCCGTCGGTCTCGCCGTGCTCTGCGGGGCCGTCAGCGTCCCGGCCCATGCGTGGGCCGCGAAGTCCGGCGCCACAGCGCAGCCGAGCGTCACCACGGCCGCGCTGCCTGTCGTGTCCATGGAGGCCACCGTTCTGGCGGCCCAGATCGACCCCCGCCGTGCCGACAACACACTGACCCCGGGCGCGAAGAGTTCCGTGCTCGCCGTGGAGCAGGCGCTCCAGGCGAAGGGCCTGCTGGACGCTCAGTGGGTCGACGGCTACTTCGGCACCGTGACCATCTCGGCGTACGCGGGCTACCAGCGCTCGCTCGGCTACACCGGCCTGGCCGCGAACGGGCTGCCCGGCACGACTTCCCTCACGAAGCTCGGGCAGAACCGGTACACCGTCAGCAACACGATCGGCCCTGGCGCGAAGGTCCAGCGCGATGGGTACGTCGTCGACGCCCGTACTCAGGCGATGCTGGCCGAGGCTCAGCGTCTGCTCGGTTTCACGCTGGTGCTCGAGCAGGGCTCGTACAACCCTGGGGGCGACCCGACCTCGGCCGGTACGCACGACGGCGGGGGTGTGGTGGACATCGCGGTCACCGGCATGACCGCCGCCAAGCGCACCGCCGTCGCCCGGGCTCTCCGCCAGGTCGGCTTCGCCGCCTGGGTCCGTAACCCGAGTCAGGGTGACTGGCCGTGGCACATCCACGCCACGGCGATCAGCGACACAGACCTGTCCAGCCAGGCGCAGCACCAGGTCGGTGACTACTACCTCGGCATGAACGGTCTGGCCAACCAGGGCCCGGACGACGGTCCCCAGGTCCCGTTCCTGACCTGGGAGCAGTACCAGCGCGGGCAGTGACCCGCCCCCGAACCCATCCACCAACCAACGCCCACCGTCCACGAAAGGACACCGTGAACATTCGCAAGAGCCTCGCCGTCGTCGGCGCCGCGCTCGCCATGACCACCTCCATCCTGACCGTCGCCTCACCAGCGCAGGCGGCGGCCCGGGACGGGGTCTGTGACAGCGGTGAGTTCTGCTACTACTACAACAGCGACAACGCGGGATCTATCTCGGACTTCACCGGATCGCTCGACGACTACGGCACCGAGCAGCCCTCGTGCTACGACTTCAAGGGCGCTGGCGCCGGCAAGGGCCTGTGCATCAAGAACGAGGCCGCCTCGGTCTGGAACCGCAGCACCAAGACCGTTCGCGTCTACTTCAACAGCGGCTACGCCGGTTCTTACCAGGACTTCGCGGCCGGCGCGAAGGGCAACCTCAACGCCACGCTGAAGAACAACAACGCCTCGCACCAGTTCTCGCCGTCGACGCGCACGAACATGTCGTACGCCCTGTACCAGGCCAGCGGCGGCTCGGTCACGTGCGGCTTCGACGGTTACACCACCACGCCCGGCCGGCACGAGGGCATCGACATCGCCCGCAGCGTCGGCTCGGACGTGCACGCCCTGGTCTCCGGAACGGTCACCTACGTCGCGGCGGGTAGCACCGGCAGCGGGGGCCTGTCCACGATCGCCGTCTACAACTCCTCGCTGAACAAGACGGTGATCTACCTGCACACCGCGCCGAGGTCCGGCGTGAGCGCGGGCGACGCCATCAGCAAGGGCGAGATCATCGCCGATGAGTCGTGGCACGGGGTGTCCTCCAGCTCGGGCGCGCACACCCACGTCGAGGTCCGGAACGGCCGGCAGACCCGCGCGTCCGTCAGCGTCGGTGACCCCACCCTGGACAACCCCGACCCGACCTCGTTCTGGAACTCCCAGGGCTACAACGAGAAGTAGGACGCCATGAATATTCGCAAGAGCCTCGCCCTCGTCGGCACCGCGCTCGCCATGACCACCTCCATCCTGACCGTCGCCTCGCCAGCGCAGGCGGCAGCCCGGGACGGGGTCTGCGACAGCGGTGAGTTCTGCTACTACTACAACAGCAACTACGCCGGCTCGATCTCGGACTTCACCACGTCGATCGACGACTACGGCACGACCCAGCCGACCTGCTACGACTTCAAGGGCGCCGGCGCGGGCAAGGGCCTCTGCATCAAGAACAACGCCGCGTCGGTCTGGAACCGCACCAGCAAGACCGTGAAGGTCTACTTCAACAGCAACTTCGCCGGATCGACCCAGTCGTTCGCCGCTGGGGCGAAGGCAAACCTCAACGCCACGCTGAAGAACAACAACGCCTCGCACGACATCGGTGGTTCGACGAGCTTCCCCGCTGACCCAGACGCCGCCGATGCCGTGGCGTTCGCGAAGGCGCGGCTCGGGCACACCGACTGGAACAACGAGTGCGAACTGTTCGTCGAGCGGGCGTACGGCACGAGCGGCCAGTTCGCCACGGCCCGGGCGCACTACCTGTGGCAGCGGGACAACGGGCGCATCCACACCGGCTCGGTGCCGCCGGCCGGAACGGCCGTGTTCTTCACGTCCACCACGTCGGCCGGGCACGTCATGCTCTCCATCGGTGGTAACAGCGCCATCAGCACCGGACCGACCGTCTACCAGACCAGCACGTTCCGGGACCGGTCCGACTACCTGGGCTGGGCGTACGTCCCGAGCGGCTGGTGACCCGGCATGTCATGCCAACTTCCGGCACGTACCCCAATTTTGATCGGTAGCTGCGGATGACCATTCTGAAGAGAGTTCCGGGCATTCTGGCGGTCCTGGCAGCGGTGCTCGTCGGCGTCGCGGTGGCGCCGGGCTCGGCGTCCGCCGCGGAGCGCGACGGGACCTGCGACAGCGGCGAGTTCTGTTACTACTACAACAGCAACAACGCGGGATCAGTCTCCGACTTCACCGACTCCCAGGACGACTACGGCACGACCCAGCCGTCGTGCTACGAGTTCAAGGGCGCAGGCAGCGGCAAGGGCCTGTGCGTGAAGAACAACGCCGCGTCGGTGTGGAACCGCACCTCCAAGACCGTGCGGGTCTACTTCAACAGCAACTTCGCCGGTGCGACCCAGGACTTCGCGGCCGGCGCGAAGGGCAACCTCAACTCCACGCTGAAGAACAACAACGCCTCGCACGAGCTGCTGACGGGCGGGGTGACGGGCTGCAGCACCGACGGCACCAACAGCAAGCTGCCGACCACCATCCTCGTCTACCGGGTCAGTCTCGGGCGAGTCGACCGGGTTGACTTCAAGACGTACGTCAAGAACGTCCTCCCGAACGAGTGGATAACGAGTTGGCCGGCCGCTTCGCTGGACGCCGGTGCGATGGCCGTCAAGAGCTACGCCTGGTACTGGGCGCTGCACTCGACCCGGAAGACGCCCTCCGGGCAGTGCTACGACGTCGCTGACAACACCAACGACCAGGTGTACCGGCCGTCGTCTGCGGTGGCCTCGACGTCAGCCGCGGTGGACCGCACCTGGTCGACCCGGATGACCCGGAGCGGCAACATCCTGCGGGCGCACTACTGCTCGACCACCACCGCGTGCGGTGGCTGGGTGGACGGGAACTGGATGTCGCAGTACGGCTCGCGTGATCAAGCGAACGCGGGCAAGTCTTACCAGACGATTCTGCACTACTACTACAGCGACGTGGTCATTTCCTGACGTCGCGCACCACCGGCGCCGCCCGTCGCAGATCTGCGGCGGGCGGCGCTTTCGTGGTCGAGCAGGCCGGAGCGAGCGTTACGGCTACTGCGCCTCGGGCTCCTGGGCGTAGGTCCGCAGCGCCGCCAGGCTCGGCGCTTCCTGCGCGGCCACGTCCGGCACGAACCCGGCCTTCGCGTGCTCCGGCTTGCCGGCCCATTGCCGCAGCACCTGTAGCGGGCGCACCTGGTTGGCCTTCGCCCAGCGGATGCGCTGCACCCAGCCGATGCGCGCGTTGAGCCCGACGTGGCCGGCATCGGGGCGTTCGACAAAACCGGCCGCGTCGTCGGTCACGGCTGCCCAGAGGTAGCCGATGGTCCGTCCGCCGAGCCGCACCGGCAGAATCCGCACCGGTGACGTCGTGGTGTCCGGGTAGTTGTCGGGCATGGAGACGGTCCGGAACTCCGGGTCCTCCGACATCGGGCCGCGCATGATGGCACCTCTCAGTCCGACTTCGATCGTCTAGAGATCCTCGGCGATCATCGAGAAGACGGCCAGGTCATGCGCCTTCTCGCCGTCCCAGTCGGCCAACCGCAGCGTGCCCTCCCGCTGGTATCCGGCCTTTTCGGCGACCCGCAGGGAGGCGACGTTGTCAACGCGGGCGCGCAACTGGATGCGCCGCATCCCGCCGTCGGTGAGCGCCCAGCGGCCGACCGCGCGGGCCGCCTCGGTCGCATAGCCGCGGCCGCGCTGACCGATCCGCATCCCGTAGCCGATTTCGCTGCGTCCGGCCCTCCAATCGGTGTCCCGCAGCGCGATGCTGCCGACGATCTCGCCGCTGACTCTCGCCACCAGCGCCAGGAGCACACCCGCTCCATCCAGCCGTCGGCGCACCGTATCGGCCAGCCACGCGTCCACCTCGGTGACTGCCTGCGGAGGGCCCGGTGGCAGCGCCGTCAGATCCCTGGTCGTCACGAATGCCGCCACCTGGGGGGCGTCCTGCGCCCGGAACTCGCGGATCTCTAATCCGCCGGCGGTGATATGCACTGGACCGAACATGGTGGGGAGCGTAGAGCCTCGCCCAGGTCGTCGCGCAGGATTATCTGCGCTGGTGGCACTTGCGGAGCACCCAGGGCGTGCGGCTCACTGCCAGGCCATGTTGATGGCCCGCTCGAAGTTGACATAGCCAGCGCGGGCGAAGGCGTTCGCCATGGGGACGTTGCCCAGGTCGGTGGCGGCGCGGATGCGCGGGACGTCTTCGGCGGCCAGGATGCGGGTGCCTTCGGCGAGGAGGCCGTCGACGTAACCGTGGCCCCGGTGCTCCGGCACGACGCCGAGATAGGCGATCACCGGGTGGTAGGTGTTGCGCGCCGGGACGACGAACCCGATCGGCTCGCCATCCTCGCCCAACGTGCCGATGCGCCACCACTGACGGGGGCTGGAGAACGTGGCGAGTTCCTGCTCGTAGTGCTTGACGGCGGCCTCGTGGGGGGACATCTGGGCCAGGTCCGTACGGCTGTGCGCGTCCAGGGTCCCGTCCAGGGTGCGAGTCATCAGCGCGACCAACTCGTCGGTGTCGAGGGCCGGGCGGAAAGCCAGGCGCGCATCGGGCGCGGGCAGGCCGCCTCCGGGACGCCACTCCAGGCGTAGCCGTTCGACCGTCAGGTGTGCGCCGGTGTTCTCGAGGACGCCCATCCTCCGTCGCACCGCAAGGTACGTGTCCGGGTCCTCGCGCCAGTCGGCCGGGAGGAAGCGACCGTACTCGGGTGGGGTGGTGCCGGACGGCAGGACCTGCTTAGCGGCCGTGTCATACAGCGCCTGCGCCACGTCGGTCAGGTCCTCGGCGCCGTCTTCGATGTCGAGGATGTCCAGCAGCAGCGGGGTGCTGTCGCCGCCACGGCCCCACCAGGCGACCCTGGCCAGCACGCGGTCGCCGTGCAGGGCCACCCACATCCATTCCGGTCGGCGGCGCTGTGCGACCAGGTCGTCGGCGAGTTCGTGGTTGATCGTGTACGGCAGTCGGTTGAACAGGGCGATCTCGTCCGCGCCGGTGATGGGACGGATCGTGACGTCGGCGGGGGAAATGCTGCTGTTCATGCGGGCTCGTTTTCTTTCGTGGTGCGGGTGTAGGTCAGGAAGAGCGCGCCACTGTCCAGGACGGTGTGGTCGATCAGGCGCCAGGTGCGTGGGGCAAAGACGGCGTCGCGGCCGAACAGCGGAATGCCGGCGCCGATGGTCATCGGTGCGAGCTTGACGATCAGCTGATCGATCTCGGGGTAGAGGGCACCGGCCAGGGCGCCTCCGCCGATCACCCAGATGTCCTTGCCGTCGTGCCGCTTGAGCTCACGCACCGTGGCGATCGGGTCGGTGGACATGACCTCGACGGCTGGGTCCGGGCTCCGACCCAGCGTGCGCGAGAACACCAGGTGACGCAGGTGCGGGTACGCGTCGGTCACGCCGGCCCGTAGACCCACCTCGTAGGAGTTGCGCCCTTCCAGGACGGTGTCGAACCGGCTGCCCTCGTCGGTGATGCCGAACGCCTGCCGGGCCGGACCGGGCAGGGTCTCCGGATACTCGGCGACGAGGTGGTGCAGGTAGTCGTCGGGGATGGGCCAGAACCCGCCGGGGCCGGTGGGGTCAGCGCCGTCGGGGGCGGCGATGAAGCCGTCCAGGGTGACGGCGACGTAGTACACGAGCTTGCGCACGGACATCTCCTTGCTTGCGACGTCGGTTGCTGTTTCGCGCTCCGACGCCGATCAGCGTGCGCTGCGACGTGCCGGGCGACAAGATCACGCCTGGTAACGTGCCATAACCCTTCGCTAATGCACGGATCGGAAACAGTGGTGGAACTTCGGGACATCGAAATCTTTCTCGTCCTGGCGGAGGAACTGCACTTCACCCGCACCGCTGAGCGGCTGCACGTGACCCAGGCCCGGGTCAGTCAGGCGATCAAGAAGCAGGAACGTCGGGTCGGTGCCGCCCTGTTCGAGCGCGACAACCGGAACGTGACGCTGACGCCGATCGGTCAACGACTCTTCGACGACATCGAACCCATGTACCGAGGCCTGCACGAGGGCATGGATCGGGCCAGGCTCGCAGCCCGCGGCAAGACCGGCGTGCTGAGGATCGGGTCCATCGCCGTCAACCTGCACGACTTCCGCCGGTTGTTCGACACGTTCGCGCACGATCACCCCACGTGTGAGGTGCAGCTACGACACGTCGACTTCGGCGACCCCTTCGGGCAGCTACGCGCCGGGGAGATCGACATGCAGATCGTCTGGCTCCCCGTCCGGGAACCGGACCTCACCGTCGGGCCGGTCATCTACACCGAGCCCATCGTGCTGGCAGTTGGGGCGACCCATCCGCTGGCCAGTCGTGATTCCGTCTGCTACGAGGATCTGGCGGACGAGACGGTCATGGGTGGTGCCCGGCCCGACTACTGGCGGGAAATCCTGGTGCCCCTGCGCACACCCAGCGGACGTCTGATCCGCATCGGCCCGTCCGTCTCCAATTTCCAGGAGATGATCCCGATCCTCGCCACGGGCGAAGCCGTCTCGCCGGTGCACGCCCAGGCCGCCCGCTACTACGCGCGACCAGACATCGCCTACGTGCCGATCCGCGACGCGCCGCCGGGCCGGTGGGGCCTGATCTGGCGTACCGGCCACGAGACCGAACTCATCCGATCGTTCGCCGACACCGCGCAGCACCTCGGCTCCGCGGAATAGCGCTGCGGGGAAGGCAGTCAGTTGGGTCGAGGGCGGCGGTAGGAGAGGATGCCGGCGTGGTCCGCGACGGCCACCACGAACACCACCCCGGTGGCGACCGCGCTGACCGCCAGCAGCGGCAGTCGCAGGACGGCCGCGGCGCCGGCCAGCAACAGCAGGGCGGCCACCCGTGGCCAGGAGAGCCGTTGGTGGATCGCCAACGAGAGCAGGATCCGCCCGACGAGGAACAGCATCGGCCCGCCCAGGACGACCACGACAGCGGTCGTGTCGCCGGCCTTGGTGGGGTGCGCGATGCTCAACTCCGCACCCACGGCGGTGACCACCAACCCGGCGATCATCACCAGGTGCAGGTATCCGGTGATGACGCCGAGCCGGGACGGGTCGGCGTGCTCGATGGCCGCGCCCAGCCGCAGGCCGGCGGGCGTCACATAGAGCAGACCGATCAGCACCGAGAGGGCGAAGACCAGCAGGAAGGCGGCGGTCTCCGCGAGGTCGAGGCGGGTGCCACCGTACGTCAGGCCGGCGACCAGGACCAGTTCACCGAGCGCGATGATCATGATCTGCTGGTACCGCTCGGCGAAGTGCTCGCCGGCGAGGTGCAACTCCTGCCGCCTCGTCCGGCCCAGCCGTGGAGTGGGCCAGCCGAGTCGTGGGCCGGTGAAGTCGATGGCGAGGCCGAGCAGCCAGAGCGGCACCCGCCACTCCGGCAGGAACCCGCCGGCCAGCCACGGTACGGCGGAGACGCTGAACCAGCAGAGGATTCGCAGCGCCCGGGTCTGCCGCGGGTGACCGCGCAGCGTGAAGGCGGTGACCACCCCCCGGGCGAGGTGGACCGCGACGTACGCGCCGGCGAAGAGCAGGCCCCGCCCGTCCAGCGCCTGCGGGACCGCCACCCCGGCCAGCAGGCTGCCCAGCGTGGCGACGATCAGCACCGCTCGGATGGTCGGGGTGTCCGGGTCGAACCAGTCGGCGAACCAGGTGGTGGTCACCCAGATCCACCAGATCCCGCTCAACAGCAGGGCGGTGCGCAGCGCGCCGGCCAGGGTGAGGTCGTGGAGCAGGTGCCCGGCCAACTGACTGAGGGCCAGCACGAACGCCAGATCGAAGAAGAGCTCCAGGAATGAGGCGCTGAGCGGCGCGTCGCTTCCCCGCAGCAGCCGTTCGGGCCTGCTTGCCATCGGCGCTCCTCCCGGTGGCACGCACGCCCTGCGTCCGTCGTACCACCCGGGGAGGGCCGCCAGAGGCGAAAGCGGTCAGCGGCGGACGCCGACCCCCGCGTACCCGTGCGAATCCACGGCCTCCGGCTCGCCGTCCGGCCGCCACCGGGTGGTGGCTACCAGTCCGGGCTCCACCAGGTCGTAGCCGGCGAAGAAGCGCGACGCCTCGGCGTGCGTGCGGGGCACCAGTGGGGCGCTGCTGTTGCGGTAGACGGCCTGACCGCGCTCGGCCAGCTCCGGCGGGATGCCGTCCAGCGTCAGGTGGGACAGCACCAGGTGACTGCCGGGCACGGTGGCGTCGCGCAGCTTGGCGATCGCGGCCCACGGGTCGTCGTCGTCCGGCACGAAGTGCAACACCGCGAGGAGCAGCACCGCCACCGGACGGTCCAGGTCGAGGGTGGCCCGCACGTCCGGGTGGGCCAGCAGCTCGTCCGGCCGTCGCAGGTCGCCCTGGACGACGGCGGTGCCGGGTACGCCGGTCAGCAACTGCCGGGAGTACGCGACGGCCACCTCGTCGTAGTCGACGTAGACCACCCGTGCGTCGGGCGCCACGGCCCGCACCACCTCGTGCACAGCGTCCTGGGTGGGCAGGCCCGCGCCGATGTCCAGGAACTGGCGGACGCCCTGCTCGGCGGCGTACCGGACGGCTCGGCGCAGGAAGTGCCGGTTGGTCTGGGCGGCGCTCCCGGTCTCCGGGAAGATCTCCAGCACCCGGTCGGCTGCGGCCCGGTCGGCGGGGAAGTTGTGGCTGCCGCCGAGGAAGTAGTCGTACATCCGGGCGACGTTGGGTTGGGTGGTGGCGTCGGTTGCCGGCTGTTCGGTCATGTGGATCCCTTCGACGGCGGGGGGTGGATCTCGATGTCTAGCACCCGGGGGGACGACCCGCTGGCCCCTCGTGTCGTTGATCCGGCTGCGCCCTCGGTCATCGCTGGCCACGGTGGGGGCACCGACTCAACGAGGAGGGACGCCGATGACCGCTCAGCGGGAGACCGTGCAGGTCGAACACGACCTGTTCCGCGCCGTGTACGACTCGCCCGCAGCACTGCCCGGCCGCCACCGCTGGACCACCCCGGAGTCGGACGTCCGGCGGCTGGAGAAGCTCCTCGGCATGCCGGCGCGCAGCATCGGCGCCCCCCTCTGGGTCAGCGGCGACGAACCCGACTGCCCGAAGTGCGGCCGACGGGTCACCTGGTTCGACATCGTCTCGTCGGCGCTCTCCGGCCTGCACGACAAGGCCATGATCGCCACGGTCATCCTCGGCGAGCGCAAGTACGTCAACACCGAGATCCCGGCTGCCATCGCCGGCGTGCGATGCGCCGACTGCCACACCGCGATCGACGGCCTGCGCAGCTTCAAGTGCCACAACTGGGCGTACGCCTTCGAGGCGTTGGAGGCCGTCCGCGAACGGATGGCCGGCGTTCCCGCGCCGACCTCGACGGACTGAGCAGACGAAGGTCGTGGAGTCTGCCTGACCTTCGACAGATGTGCTGCCCTCTGCCGTGTTCCTAGGGTGTTCCCAAGGTGAACGAGGTATGAACATGGTGTGAGGTGAGGCATGGCCGACTACGGCAGCATGGACGTTCCGGAGATCAGCGCTGAGTGGTACCGCGACGTCGTCGACGCCGCCGCCGGCAGCCCAGAGCCGGTGCAGTGGTTCGTCGGGCACGCCACCGAGGGGGTGATCCTGCTACTCGGTGCGTTGCTACTGTTGGCCGCGCTGAGCCGCCGGTCCGGCGGCCCACACGACCGGGCACTCGCCCTGGTCGCGCCGCTGCCAGCCCTCCTGGCGTACGCGGGCAGCGAATGGTTCAAGACCGTGGTGGACGAGGATCGCCCCTGCCGGACGATCGGCCGGGCGATCATCGCGGGCGCCTGTCCACCCCCGGGCGACTGGTCGTTCCCCAGCAACCACTCCACCGTGGCCGGCGCGCTGGCGGTAACCATCCTGCTGCTCTCCCGCCGACTCGGCCTGGTCGCGCTGCCTCTGGCCGCACTGGCTGCGTTCTCCCGGGTGTTCGTGGGCGTGCACTATCCGCACGACGTGATCGCGGGCGTGCTGTTTGGTGCGCTGGTCGCCGTGGTGGCGACCCCGCTCCTGGCCCGTCCGGCCGCCGAGGCGCTACGCCGTCGAACCAGCAGCGCGGACGGCGCGGTCCCCAAACTGGCAAGCCGCTCCCGCCCCTGACCCCGCAACGCGCCCTGCGGCGGTCGCCGTCGTCAACCGGCCAGCAGGATCGCGCCCATCGTGCCGAGCAGCAGAAACGGGCCGAACGGCAGGTGCGAGCTCCAACGGGCCCGACGCGCGACCAGCAGGCCCATACTCACCAGGGCGGACAGCCCGAAGGCGACAAGCAGCCCGAGGAGCAGCACCGGCCAGCCGTACCAGCCGAGCAACGCTCCCACGCTGAGCGCCAGCTTGGCGTCGCCCAGCCCGAAGCCGCGGTGGCCCAACAGCAACGTGCTGCTGGCGAAGACCAGCGCCAGCCCCGCGCCGCCGACGGCGGCCCGCAGCCAGTGCCCCGGCTCGGCGTCCAGCGTGGCCACGCCGAGCAGAAGCCAGGTCCCGGCTGCCGCCGGCAGGGTGAGCCGATCCGGCAACCGGTGCACGGCCAGGTCGACGAAGACCGCCGGGATCGTCCAGCCGAGCCACCAGGCCAGCGCCGGCAGCGCCCCGCCCGACGGGCCGGCCAGCGCCAGCAGCAGCACCGCCGCGAGCCCGGCGAGCCCGGCGATCTCGACGGTCCACGGGAGTGGGCCGACCCGTGCCCGGCAACGCCCACACCTGGCCGCCGGACCCAGCGCCGGCCAGGGCCGGGTCAGGCCGACCAGCGCGCCGCAGGCGTCGCAGCCGGTCCGGCTCGGCAGGCCCGAGGGTACGGAGTAGCGCAGCGCAGCCATCCGCATCAGCGGGCTGACCGTGAGGATCGCGAACACGGTCGCGAGCCGGGCGCGGGCCACCGCCTGGACGAGCGCCACCGGACGTTCGCGACGTCCAGGGGGCCATGCCTGGTCGGCGGATTCCGTCGTGCCACCGGGCGGCGGGGGCACCGGGCTCCGATCGGGTGGATTTTCCCGACCGGGGACGGCCGCAGGGGGGCCGGTCAGCGCCATGTCGCCTCCATCGCGCCCCGGCGCTCCACCAGGAGGGCGGTCACGGATCGTGACGGGCGAGTCGCTGTGGTGTAGCGGATGGCGCAGAAAGCGACCTGCCCACCCGGCCACCGGAGGGCACCCTCGGCCGGTTCCGGACCGGGCGCCCCGTCGGGCGGGGCAGCTCGTCGATCGATCGACAACTCCGCCCGGATGCCGGGATGAGGCCACGATGTCCCACTCCCGGGACCAGCATCGAGGCCCCGGCGAGCCCACCCGGACCGGCGACGCCCGGTCATTGACGACTCCTCGCTCGGCCATTGCGCGAGACGCAGCGCGGACACCCGCCACCACCACCTGTCATCACGGAGAGTGTTCACTTGAATTGCCTCTGTTGCATTGGCGAACGTAAGCCTATGCTCGCCCCTTGGGTGTGACGCAAGCCTCACCTTCACGACCGGACGAAACAGGACCTGCATTTGTAGAAGATCCGTAACGGTGAATGCAGAAGCGCAATGAACGGCACCGGATGTGCTGATCCGGGCGCGCTTCCGCATGCCCGGCGGCGGTGATCCGTCACCACGTCGGGCGACCACGAGGAGGCTCGACGGTGCGCGGACGGCAGCTCAGACGAGCGGCAATCTGCCTGCTGGCGGTCGTGGCGGCAGCGCCGGTCACCGCCTGCGCCAGCGGGCAGGAGGCCGTCGAACGGCCACTGGCAGCCCAGGACGACGAACCGCGGGCAGATCCTGACGTCGAACGGCAGGCTGCCGAAAAGGCGGCACTTGACGCGTACTCCGGCTATCTCGAGGCCTCGCGGACGGCGAGTGGGCGCAGTGATCCGCGCGCGCCGGAACTGTCCCGGTTCATCGCTGATCCACTTCTTACCCGGGTCCAGTTGTCCATTCGCGACGCTAAGGAGCACGGCGCTATGCGTACCGGGACGTTGAAGTCCGACCCGACCGTGACCGCCGTCAGCCTCGACACGAAACCGGCCACCGTCGAGATCCAGGACTGCCTGGACACGACCGGCTACCAGCTGGTCTACGCCAAGAACAAACGCGTGGTCCCGGGCAGCGGGGGCGGAAAGCACATCTCCACCGCCACCGCGACCCGCTATCCCGACGGTCGCTGGCTGATCAGCTCCGGCGCGTTGCACCGGGAACAGCCGTGCTGACCTCGAAGGGAAGGGGCGCTTCGGCCCGTACCCCCCGGGTCGCGACGTCCCGGCGGGCACTCGCCGGGATCGGACTCGCGCTCCTGCTGGTGGTCGGCGCGACCCAGCCGGCCGTCGGCGCGCAGCGCGCCGGCCCCGGAGCCAGCTGCCCGCCGGACCAGCCCGACTGCCACGTCTGGGACGACGAAGGCGGTAACCCGGGCGATCCCGGCGGCGGCGGAGACAACGGTGGCGGGGACAACGGTGGTGGCGGCGGTGGCGGCGGCGGCTGCCAGTGGAACGGGCGGACCTTCCCCTGCTACGACGACATCAAGGGCTGGTTCAACAGCAGCGACGGCTGCTACTACCGGCTGGCTTCGCCCCAGGACGAGGCACCCGAGGGCATGCAGTGGTACGTGCAGACCTGCAACGGCAGCGCGGACGTGGGCAACCAGGTCAACGTGCTGCGCGAGCCGCCACCGGGCTTCGGCGCGCCGCCCGACCCGGAGGAGTTGGCCCGTCGTGCTTTTGCGTCGATCACGCTGCTACCAGCGCCGCTGGCGGTCGCACCCCGCAAGAGAAACGGCCCCGGCCTGGTCGGCCTGCCGGTGTGGATGTGGTCCGAGCAGAACATCAAGTACTTCGGCCCGATCTACGCCGACGAGACCGACCGGGACGTGCGGGTCGAGATCACGGCGGAGGTCAAGGAGATCGTCTGGGACATGGGCAACGGCGAGAAGGTCACCTGCTACGACGCCGGCACCGAGTACGACCCGACGAACAAGGAACATGCCGGCCGCACCTCCCCGGACTGCGGCTACGACGAGGGCTACCAGAAGGCCGACACCTACGACATCACCGCGACCACGTACTGGACGGTGACCTGGCGCGGAGGTGGCAGGACCGGAGAAATACCCGGGGTCACCCGGAACAGCGGCGTCGTGCAGATCCGGATCAACGAACTCCAGGTGGTGACCCGATGAGTCTCGCGACGCACAACGGGACCGGGTCGGTGGACGCGCCGGTCAACCCGCCCAAGGTCGTCCGGCAGCGCCGGGTCCGCCCAGGACTGCTCGGTCTCGCCGTGCTCCTGATCGCCCTCGGTGGGCTGGGCGCGGCGTTCGCGGTCACCTCGGTCCGGGCCACCGGCAGTTATCTCGCGGTGGCCCGGCAGGTGGAGGTGGGCCGGGAGATCAGCGCCTCCGACCTGGTCACCGTGCAGGTCGCCGGCGGCCAGGGGCTGCGCCCGGTGCCCGCCAGCCGGCTCGACGAGGTGGTCGGCAAACGGGCTGCGGTGGCGCTCGTCCCGGGCACCCTGCTCACCCTGGGGCAGATCACCGACAACCCGCTGCTCGGCCCGGGCCAGCAGCAGATCGCGCTCGGCCTGAAGACCGCCCAGGTGCCAGCTCGCCAACTGCACCCCGGGGACAAGGTCCTGCTGGTGAGCACCCCGGACCGCAGCACCACCGCGGCAGTGGACACCGCCGGCACGCGGTTCTCGGCCATCGTGATCGACATGGTCAGCCCGGCCAACGACGACAAGGTGCTCTACCTGGCGCTCATCACCCGGGACGTGCCGGCGGTGGTGGCGCTCGCCGCGCAGGGCCGTATCGCCGTCGTACTGACCGAGGCGGCCTGAGCATGGCGATCATCGCGCTGGTGTCCGCGAAGGGTTCGCCCGGCGTCACGACCTCGGCGCTGGCCTGCACGCTGGCCTGGCACCGACGGCTGGTGCTCGCCGAATGCGACCCGGCCGGAGGTTCGATCCTCGCCGGCTACCTCGGCGGCCAGTTGGACGGCCCGCGCGGGATCGGCGAGCTGGCCGTCGGGGAGCTGCGCGACGGCAACCTGGAGACCGCGTTCTGGTCGCAGCTCGTCGACCTGGACGCACCCCGCCGGGAACGACTGCTGCTGCCCGGGCTCGTCGACCCCGCCCAGGGCGGCAGCGTCACCCCGCTCTGGCAGCGGTTCGCCGACTACTTCAACGCCCTGGACCGCGGCACCCCCGGCTACGACGTGCTTGTCGACTGCGGTCGGCTGCACGTGACCGGGCCGCCGTGGCCGCTGCTGCGAGCCGCCTCCGTGGTGCTGCTGGTGACCCGGGCGCACTTGCCGGACCTCTCCGGCACCCGTGCGGTGGTCACCGCGATCGAACGGGACTTCGCCGAGCACCGGGTGCCGCCGGGCACCCTGCGCCTGCTGCTGGTCGGCGGCGGCCACGGGCGAGCCGAGATCAGTCGCGCCCTGAAACTGCCGGTGATCGCACGGCTGCCGCACGACCCGCGTACCGCCGGGGTGCTCGCCCTGGGCGGGACCGTGCGGACCGGACGGCCGCTGATGCGCGCGGCCGCCGCGCTGGAGGTGCCGATCGGGGCACTGCTGGAACGGCGGCAGGCACGGCTGGCATGGCCCGTACAGCAGGGGGTTCCGGATGCGGTTTGAGCCGGTCTCCGCCGACCCGCGCCGACAGCCCCCCGGGGCCACCTCCACCACGCCCCCACTGGCCGCGCCGAACGGCCGGCAACACCACTCCGCGCCGATGCCACCGCCGACGTCCTCGGGCACACCGCCGCCAGCGTCGTCGCCCCGGCCCCGGATGGACTTCCAGGTGGTTCGCGAGCTGCGCCGGGAACTCACCGAACGGCTCACCCTGTGGCAGCGCGGCCGGGAGTTCACCGTCGACGAAGAGGACACCGAACGGGCCCGGCTGGCCGTCATGGTGGTCGCCGAGTACGCGGACGCGGTACGCCGGTCCGGCACCCCGATGGCCGCCGGCGAGGAACGCCTGCTGCTCGACCAGGTGACCGCCGAGCTGGTCGGGCTCGGCCGGCTGCAGACGCTGCTGGTCGACGACACCATCGAAGAGGTGCACATCCTCGGCTGCGACCAGGTACGCATCACCCGGCACGGCGGTGGGGTGGACTGGGCCGAGCCGATCGCCGACAGCGACGGCGAGCTGGTGGAGATCCTGCAGGCGGCGGCCCGACGGGCTGGCGCGACCGAGCGGTCCCTGTCGACCGTGAAGCCCACCCTCGACCTGCAACTACCCGACGGCAGCCGGCTGGCCGCGGTGTTCCTGGTCAGCCACCGCCCGTACGCGGTGATCCGCAAGCACAACACCCTGGACGTGAGCCTCGACGACGTCGCGGGCACCCGGGCCGACCTGGACGAGATGATCGACCCGCTGCTGCGCGACTTCCTGCGCGCGGCGATGCGCGCCGGTCTGAACATCATGGTCGCCGGGCTGGCCGGCGCCGGGAAGACCACGATCATCCGGGCGCTGATGAACGAGATCCCGCCCGACGAGCCGTACGTGCTGCTGGAGGAGAGCCGGGAGCTGCTGCCGGCCCACCGTCGCGAGCGGCACCGGGCGGTGATGAGCTTCGAGGCCCGGGAGGGGCACGGCGAACGCGGCTTCGACGGCCGTCCAGCCGGCGAGGTGACCATCGCCGACCTGATCCCGCTGTCGCTACGGATGGGCGTGTTGCGGATCATCGTGGGCGAGGTGCGGTCCCGGGAGATCGTGCCGATGCTCCAGGCGATGACCACCAGCCGGGGTTCGATGTGCACCATCCACGCCCGCACGGCTGCCGGTGTGGGTGAACGGATCGTCGAGCTGGCGTTGGCGCACGGCCGCGAGATGACCGTCGACCAGGCCCGCCGGATGGCCGGCAACGCCCTCGACCTGATCGTCTACGTCACCGTCGAGGACGAGACCGCCATCGGCGGGCGTAAACAACGGTTCGTGTCGCATGTGGAGGAGGTGATCGGGGCCGGCGAGGCCGGTCGCATCACCACCACCACGGTCTTCGGGCCCGGCCCCGACGGTCGCGCGGTCCCCCGTCACCTGCCGGAGCGGGTCCGCGACCAGTTGATGAGGGTGGGTTACGACGCGCGCCTGCTGACCCGGTGGATCGAGGCCGGCACGGGTGCCTGGCGGCGACCCCGGCACACCCGACTGGCCCGGCGGTGACCTGATGTTGGGCAGCCTGGAGTTGATCGCGGTGGTCTCCGGGGCCGCCTGTGTCGCCGGGCTGCTGTTGGGCCTGGTCGCACTGATCGGCACCCGACGCCCTCCTGGGCCCCGCCCAGGTGCCGGGCCGGGCCTTGGTCGGCTGTGGCGCGGACCCGGCGCCACCCCGGCGGAGCAGCGGGCCTATCAGGTGCTGCTGATCGCCGCGCTGGTCGCTGGCGCGTTGGCCTTCCTGCTGACCGGGCTGCCGGTGGTGGGCCTGCTGGTGGCGGTGGCGGTGCCCGGCACCCCGTGGCTGTTCGGGGTGGGCAAGGCCGAGCAGAAGGCGATCGCCCGGATCGAGGCGGTGGGCGAGTGGACCCGTCGCCTCAAGGACGTCTCCGGCACCGGGCAGGGCCTCCAACAGTCGATCATCGGCACGATCAGCAGTGTGCCGCCCGGCGTCGAAGACGAGGTACGACTGCTCGCCGCCCGCCTGCAGGCCGGCTGGACGGCCCGTTCCGCGCTGTTGGCGTTCGCCGACGAGATCGCCGACCCGGTCTGCGACCAGGTGGTCGCGGCGCTGATCCTGCACCTCTCGGACCGGGGTGAACGGCTGGGTGACGTGCTCGGCTCGATCGCCGGCGCCGCGTCGGCGGAGGTCGCCACCCGTCGGGAGATCGAGGCGAAACGCACACAACCCCGGTTCGCGGTCCGCTTCCTCACCGGAATGACCCTGGCCACCCTGGCGTACGGGCTGCTCAACACCGAGTACATCAAGCCGTACGGAACGCCGGCGGGTCAGGTGGTGATGGCCGCCCTGGGCGCCGCCTTCATCGGCCTGCTGGCCTGGGTGCGGTCGATGAGCCAGCCGCAGCGGCCGGCCCGGTTCCTGCCGGCGCCGGACCCCGACGAGGTGATCGCGTGAGCGCCAGGAGTGCAGCGCAGCGGGGCCCCGCAGTCGCGAACGAAAGGCGGCTCCCATGATCGTGAACTGGCCGTTGGCGATCGCGGTGTGTGGTGGTGCCGGGGTCGGGTTGGGCGTCTTTCTGGTGGTCCGGGAGATGGTGCCGGCGACGCCGGCGCTCGGGCCGGCGCTGCGCCGTCTGCACCAGCCGCCGGGCATCGGCGGTCGGGTCGCCGCCCCCGCCTCCCGCCGGCTGGACTGGCTGAGCGGGTTGTCGCGCTGGCTGCGTCCGCCGCACCGGCAGCTCGCCCTGATCGGTCAGACCCCCGAGCAGTACGCGCTGTCGGTGCTGCTCTCCGCGCTGATCGGGCTGGCCATGCCGACCCTGCTCGGGGTGGCGCTGCTGGCGCTCGGCATCTCGTTCCCGCTCGTCGTACCGGTGCTCGGCAGCCTGGGCCTGGCACTGATGGGCGGGTTGCTGGCGCACCGGGCCGTGCTCACCAAGGCCGACGCCGCCCGGGACGAGTTCCGGCAGGCCGTCTGCACCTACCTCGACCTGGTGGCGTTGCAGCTCTCCGCCGCGCACGGGCCGGTGCAGTCTCTGGAGCGCGCCGCGGCGGTCTGCGACGGCTGGGTGTTCGACCGGCTCCAGGAGTCGCTGCGGATCGCCCAGATGCAGATGCACGCGCCCTGGGACGAGCTACGCGACCTCGCCGACAAGATCGGCATTCCGGAGTTGGGCGACGTCGGCGCGATCATGCGCTCCTCCGGCAGCGAGGGTGCGCAGGTGCACGAGACCCTGCGCAGCCGGGCCGACTCGCTTCGCGACCAGATCCGCACCGACAACCTCGCCCGCGCCGAGGGGGTCACCAGCCGTCTCGACATCCCGGGCGCACTGCTCGTCTTCGTGCTGCTCGGCTTCGTCGTCTATCCGTTCATCGCCCGCATCTGACCCCCTCTCCCTGAAGGAGCACGCCATGTCCATCCTCAGCTATCTGCACGTCGTGCTGACGACGCGCCTTGTCGAGCTGCGCCGTGACGGCGAGCGCGGCGACAGCCCGGTGCCCACCGCGGTGATCATCTTCGGGCTGGTCTTCGTGGCGACGATCGTCACCGGCCTGGCCCTGAACCGGGCCAACAGCTGGATGACCAACATCCCGACCTTCACGAACCCGGTCCCGTAGCAGCCGGCATGAGCCGAGCCACGTACCCGGGGTGGCACCGGGCGGTCACCGCCGCCCGGGGTCGCTTCGCGGGCAGCGACCGGGAGCGGGGCGCCAACCCGGTGGAGTTGGCCGTGCTGATGCCGCTGATCCTGGTGCTGCTCTTCGCCTCGGTCCAGATCGCGGCCGTCTTCCTCGCCCGCTCGACCGCGTTGAACGCCGCGCAGAGCGGCGTCAACGCTCAGCGGCCGTACCAGGCGCCCAACGGTGCCGGGGTGGACAGCGCCACCCGGTTCCTGAATGCCGCCGGCGGCTGGCTGGTGGGCTGGCAGACAACCCTCCCGAGCTGCGTCACCGACGACACCGACGTGACCTGCACGGTGCGCGGTCGGTCCCTGTCGGTGATTCCGGGCGTGGACTTCGCGGTGCAGCAGACCGCCCACGGGACGGTGGAGAGGGTGACCCAGCCATGACCGGCACCACCGAGCGGGGCTCGGTCTCCATCGAGGTGGCGGTGCTCGCGCCCGCGTTCATCGCGCTGATGGTGCTGGCCGGCGTGGTCGGACGCACCGCGGTGGCGGCGGAAGCGGTCGAAACCGCGGCCCACGACGCCGCCCGCGCCGCCTCGATCTCCCGGGACTCGGGCACCGCCCAAGATGAGGCGCTCGAGGCCGCCCAGAAACAGTTGGACTGGCGCGGACTGGCCTGCACCAACGACCTCGACCCGGAGTTGACCGGCTCGGTGGCCGGCGTGGACACCACCTTCGACCTGGCGTTCAGCAGCAAGGTCGGCGACGACGCCACGGTGACGGTGAGGATCACCTGCCTGGTGTCGCTCAGCGACATCGCACTCGACATCCTGCCCGGTATGCCGAGCGAGAAGGAGATCACCGCGGAGTTCACCTCGCCGCTGGACCGCTACCGGGGCCGGCAATGACCGCCGCCATCCCGTCCGCCCGCAGCCCCCACCCGCGCGACCACGGCCGGGTGAGCATCTTCCTGGCGATAACGATGATCGGCGTACTGGCCATCGTGGGCCTCACCTTCGACGGCGCCGGGCAGCTACGCACCCTGCAACGTGCCGAGAACCTGGCCGCCGAGGCTGCCCGCGCCGGTGGGCAGGCAATCGACCGGGCCACCGCGATCCAGGGCGGACCAACGCGGATCGACCAGGCGCAGGCCCTCGTGGCGGTCGACAACTACCTGGACGCCGCCGCTGGCACCGCCGGCCACACCGTGAGCTTCCCCGAGGTCGCCGGGGAAACCCTGATCCGGGTCACCGTCCAGATCACCTACCGCCGCTCGATGCTCGGGCCGTTCGTCCGAGCCGACACGGTCACCGTCACCGGCGAGGCAACCGCGCGGGCCATCACCGCAGCAGCACCGTAGGAAGGAAGGTAGCCATGCCCGTATCTGGTGGATCCGTCGTACGGCGGACCGGACGGATCCTCACCGGCATCGGGGCGCTGGCCGTGCTGTGCGCGCTGCTGGTTGGCGCGCCGATCGCGCTGCTGGCCTTCGCTGGCAACCCGCTGCCTGATCACCTGCCCACGATCAGCGAGGTGGGCACCACGCTGACCAGCCGGGACGACGGTCAGCTCTTTCTGCGGGCACTGGCCGTGGCCGGCTGGTTCGGCTGGGCCACGTTCGCCTTCTCCGTCCTCGTCGAGTTGGGGGCACAGAGCCTGCGCCGGCCGGCGCCGAAGCTGCCCGGGATGAGCCGCCAGCAGAAGGCCGCCGCCGCGCTGGTCGGCTCGGTCGCGCTGATCCTCGTCGCCAGCCCGGCCGCCGCCAGCGCCGCGGCGATCTACGGCGTACCGGCGTACGCGAATCCGAGCGCACCGGCCGCCGCCACCATGGCCGCGCCGACCCGCGTGAGCACGACTCCCGACACGGCGGCCCCGCTGGCCCGCAGCGAGCTGCTCGGCTTGGCCGGGACGGAGTTCGCCGCCCCCGGTGGCTCTCCGGCAGCGAATGACGAGGCCGCGCCGGTGTACCGCGTGGCGCGGGGTGACTACCTCGGCGAGGTGGCCGAGCGTTACCTGGACGAGTTCGGCGACTACCGACAGCTCGCCGAGCTGAACCAGCTCGACGACCCGGACCGGATCCGCCCCGGGCAGCTACTCCGACTGCCCTCAGAAGCTGCCGACCAGGGGGCCCGGCGACATGCCACCGGCCGGCTGGTCGACCGGCCCGCGGCACCCAAACCGCCGCCGCCCCGGCCGGCCCCCGAGCGGGCCGCACCCCAGCGGGTGGACCCGGCACCACCCAGCGGTACGGAGTCAGCAGGCCAACCACCAGCGATGACCGTCGGCGCAGCCCGAGCCGTCGCCGAGGACCGGGTGAATCGACCGCTCGCGGTCTCCGCAGTCCTGGCCGTGGCGAGCATCGTCGGCGCCCAGATCGGTGCGGTACTGGGGCTTCGCCGCCGCCCCGCCACCGCCGGGTCAGCTCCCCGGTTGGCTGCGCCCTCCCGCACGCCCCGGGGCGGTGCGGCCCGAAGCACCGGCGGGAACACTGGCCGGTCCGGCGGGAACACGAGCCGGGGCACTGACGGCGCGGGCCGAACCAGCGACGGCACCCGGCGTACCAGTGGTGGGGCGGCTGGGAGCGGTGCCGCGTGGGCCGCCAGCCGGGCGGCCGCCGCCCTCGAAGCACCAGCGTCGCCGAACAACGGCCCGGCACCGACCGGCATGGCACCGGCCGGCGGTGGTGGCATGGCACCTCACGGCGGCGGCGTGGCACCGGCCGGGGGCTCGGGCTGGGGTGATGACGACAGTTGGGCTGACGACAGCGCCGAAGGCGGGCTGCTCGACGGCGGGCACGGTCTGGACTCCGTACCGGACGGACCACCGGTCGGCCGACACCGACGCAGCTGAACCGCGCCGCCCGGCTCGACCTGGTCTCCGCCGCTTACGGGCGGACCCGTCTGACCGTTGCGGCACCGGACGCGGCGGAGGCAATCCGGGCGAGGTGTCCGGAGAGCGGTATGACTCTGAGGTATAAATATTCCTCACAGTCATATCGCTCATCAGCAACATCGCCTCCGGGTGCCGGGCATTCGGCGTCGGGTGCAAGTCGCGACGCCCAAGGCACCTGGCACGCGGGCCGTCAGAGGCGGAGTCGGGTCAGCGCGTCGAGCGCACAGCGGACTCAGAGCGCGGCCCGCCAGAGCGCGGCCCGTCAGAACGCCCGGGCCGCCAGAGCACGAGCCGTCAGAGCACGAGCCGTCAGAGCACGGGCCGTCAGGGCAGGCGGGTCTGGAGCACGCCGTTCTGGATCCGGGTGGGCAGGATCTGCTGGTCGTTGCCGGACGGTCCCTGCATGACCTCGCCGCCGTTCAGCCGGAACGCGCTGCCGTGCCACGGACAGACCACGCACGCATGGCCGTCGATCTCCTGCACTTCGCCCTCGCCGAGCGGCCCGCTCTGGTGCGGACAGCGCTCCAGCATGACGGTGACCTCGTCACCGTGCCGGTAGAGGATCACCGAGATGTCGTCGTCCACCTCGCGGGTGATCAGTGTGCGTTGCGGCAACGTCGCCATGTCGGCCAGCGAGTGCCAGCCGTCGGTCATCCGATGCAGCTCGGAGACACTCTGGTTGACCTGCGCCCCCTGCTTGTACGCGAGGTGACCCCCGATGTACGCACCGAGGCTCACCGCGGAGAGCCCGAGAAAACCGAGCGCACGGCCGACGCCGTGCCGGCCGGAGAGCCGCGCGGCCAGCGAGCCCGCGTAGAGCCCGACGCCGACGGTGTTCGCGGCGGCGTGCACCAGGCCGACCCGGCGCTGGTCCCGGGCGAGTGCCGCCCAGTCATTCAGCCCGGCGATCGCCGCCGGCAGCGCGCTGGCCGTGCCCAGGCCGACAAGCATGGTCGCGGGTCGGCGTTGCCCGGGCATGAGGTCCAGCACCGCGGCGCTGATCCACGCCCCGACCGGCACCTGCACCATCGCCGGGTGCAGTGGATGCCCGAGGGTCACCCCGTGCAGCAGGTCCCGCAACCGCCGCGGACGCAGCGTGCCCAGGACAACCCGCTGCAACCGGTCACCGGTCCGGTCCAGGCTCGATGCCTGCTCAACTTTCGTCAGAAGTGCTCGCACGAGTAGCGACTTCCCGGCGAACGCCGTCGCAAACCGGTCGGCGGTGACAAAACTGCTGCCCGGCGGGCATGCTGGGTTGATGGGTGTACGGATCGAGCGTGCCGGGCCGGTCACCACGGTCGTGCTGGATCGGGGCGCGGCTCGCAACGCGGTTGACGGGCCCACGGCCCGGGCGCTGGCGGACGCCTTCCGGGCCTTCGACGCCGACCCGGACGCGGCGGTGGCCGTGCTCTGGGGTGCCGGTGGCACGTTCTGCGCCGGGGCCGATCTCAAGGCGATCGGCACGCCGAGCGGCAACCGGGTCGAGCCGGAGGGGGACGGCCCGATGGGTCCGACCCGGATGACGCTGAGCAAACCGGTGATCGCGGCGATCTCCGGGTACGCGGTGGCCGGCGGGCTCGAGTTGGCGCTCTGGTGCGACCTGCGGGTCGCCGAGTCCGACGCGACGCTCGGAGTGTTCTGCCGCCGCTGGGGCGTGCCACTGATCGACGGTGGCACGGTCCGCCTCCCCCGACTGATCGGTGAGAGCCGCGCCATGGACCTGATCCTCACCGGGCGGCCGGTGCCGGCGGATGAGGCGTACTCGATGGGGTTGGTCAATCGGTTGGTGCCGCCCGGCCAGGCACGGGCCGCGGCCGAGGGGTTGGCGGCGGAGATCGCCCGGCACCCGCAGACCTGCCTGCGCAACGATCGGGCGGCGGTACTGGCCGGCGGCGGGCTGTCCGAGCCGGAGGCGCTGGCGACCGAGTTGGCGTACGGGATGAACTCGCTGGCCACCGACGCGCCCGCCGGCGCGGCCCGGTTCGCCGCGGGCGAGGGCCGGCATGGCACGATGCCGCCGGGAGGGGTGACCCTCCCGGCGGCATCCGGTGCTGGCTGGATCAGTTGCGGTTGATGGTGAAGGTCGACGTGGTGTTGCGGATGTCCACCGCGTTGTTGGTCAGCCGCAGGTTGTTGAAGGTGACCGAGCCGACCGCCGGGCCCTGACCGGGCTCCGGCATCTCGTTGGCCCAGACCGCGAAGCCCGACTTCGCGTCGAACGCGTCACCGCTCTTGCGGGCACCGCTGATCGAGATGTTGGTGAAGACGGTGTCGGTGATCGGGTTCTCCGGCTGCGACCCGTTGTACTTGGTCTGGAACATGATTCCCGAGTACGTCGGATCGACGATGTCCACGTCGGACACCCGGATGCCGCGGAACTCCTTCGAGGCGGAGAAGACCCAGATCGCGGGGAATGTCTGGGAGCCCCAGAAATGCCCACCCGCCCGGATCAGCGAGATGTTCTGGAACTGGGTCGGTGGGCTGGCCCCGAACCCGATGAACGGGTAGCCGAAGTCCAGCGAGCTGATGGTGATCCCGGAGTACGTCAGCATGTCCGCGATGTACAGGTTGCGGAAGATGTTGTTGTAACCGCCGTAGACCGCCAGCCCGGCCGCCCGCCAGGTCAGCGTGGCCGAGAGGTTCTCGAACACGTTGCCGTTGTTGCCGGTCGACGCACCCTGGTCGGTGGCCGAGAAGAGAGCGAACGCGTCATCGCCGTTCGACCGCCCCTCGGTGTTGGTGATCAGGTTGTTGGTGCTGCCGTTGGTCAGGTTCACCCCGTCGGCGAAGGTGTTCCGGAAGCGGCTGTTGCGGATGGTCAACCCGCTGACGCTCACCCCCCAGTACGCGCAGACGGTGTGCTCGACCCAGACGCTGTCCAGGGTCATGTTGTCGACGTCCTTCAGCTCACCCCAGACCTTGCCCGGCCCGTCGATGCGGTTGGTGTAGTTGCCGAAGAAGGCCAGGTGCGAGAAGGACGACCCGCTGGCCGAGGACTCCACCCGGAAGCCCGCGTCGGTGTTCTGCTGGCCGGTCGGCGTCTGGAAACGGGTGTACCACATGCCCGCGCCGACCACGCTGATCGGCTTGCCGTACACCTGGAGCTTCTGCGCGGTCTCGTACGTGCCGGCCGGGAGGTAGACGCCAATCAGGGTGCCGGTGGTGTCCATCCGCACCGCGTCCAGGGCGTTCTGGACGTCCTGGTGGCTGAAGCCGGACGGCACCCGGTAACGGGACGGGTCCGGGTTGGCCCGAGGCGCGACCAGCTCCAGGTTGACGAAGTCGATCGCGTACGTGGTGGTGTTGGCCGGGTCCTTCTGCAGCCGGATCTTGCTGCCGGCCGGGATTGTCGAGTTCAACATCACGTTGGCCTCGTCGTACAGGTGGCGAGGCGGGCCGGCGCTCGGCGAGTCACTCGGGCTGGCCTCCGCACCGTAGAGCCAGATGTGCTTGGAGGTCAGGTTGATCGGCTTGTGCAGGGTGCCGTTGACGTAGATGTTCAGCGTCGAGTCGATGCCTCCGCCGCCCGCCGAGTCGGGGATGGAGAAGCGGGTGACCAGGGTGTTGGTCGCCGCCCGGGTGGTCCACTCGACGTACGAGCCGGTGCTGTTCAGGGTCACCGCCCGACGTCCGGACGCCTCACCACCGAGGTTTCCGATCTCCCGGTTGGGCCCGACCTGCCCGGCGCCGCCGCCGGTCGTGCCGTCCTCGGCCTCGTACATGTCGTAGCCGAGGTTGGCGCCGCGCCCCACGAAGAGCGGGCGGTCACTGGTGTTGTTGGTCTGCTTGACCGGCAGCTCGTTGCCGTCGACGGCGACCACCACCCGAACGGTGTACTTGCCGTTCGCGGCGGTCCAGGTGCCCAGGCTGATCGGGCCGACCGTCGCGCCGGCGTTGATCACGCCGGAGTACGAGCCGGTCAGCGTACGGACGACGGTGCCGGACTCGTTGAGCACGGTCAGGGTGATGCCGTGCGAGCCGGACGCGGACGCCTGGTTGCCGGCGTTGCGGATCGACACGGAGAAGGTGACAGTGCTGCCGGGCGGCGGGTTACCCGGTGACCAGTCGACCGCGGAGGCGACCAGGTCGGAGCTGGCGACCGCGCCGACCACCAGCGGGCTGGGGTTGGTGTAGCTGTTGTTGGTGTCGTCGGACTCGACGACGGTGTTCGACTCGTCGACCTTCGCGCTCAGCGGGTAGCTGCCCGAGTCGCGGGTGCCGATGCTGGCGCTGACCGTGGTCGACGCGCCGGCCGCGAGGCCGCCGACCGACGCGGTGCCGACCCGGGTGGAGCCGAGGTAGAAGTTGACGTTTGTCGCGCCGGAGGCCGCCGAGCCGGCGTTGCGCACGGTCGCGGAGAGCGTGATCGTGCTGGTCTCCACGGGTGCGGACGGGCTGAACGACATGCCGGTCACGGTCAGGTCCGGGTTCGGTGCCGGGGTGCCGAAGACCTGGAACTCGGCCACCTGCCCGGCCGGAGCGCCGGTGTTCGAGGCGATCGAGAGCCGCACGTCGGCTGCGGCGCCGGAGACCGGGATGGTCACCGTGTTGCCGCTGCCCGGGTTGAAGCTGTAGTTCGCCGCGCCGACCAGGGTGGTGAAGGTCGACGAGCCCTGGTCCCGGCCGAGCACTGTGATGTTCTGGGTACGCGCACCCCAGGCCGAGTCCGGGTTCAGCTTCAGCACGACCTGGCTGAGGCTGGCGTTCGCGCCGAGCTGCACGGTCAACGTGCTCGGGTTTCCGTTGCCCTCCCAGTAGGTGGCCACGTTGTTGTCGTTGGCGTTGGTGGCCACGAACGTGTGCACGTAACCGGAGGCGCTGATCGGCTTGCCGATCGCCAGGTTGGTCCCGGTCGGCGGGTTGCCGGTGCCGGTCCGGGTCACGGTGTTGCTGTTCGCCGACTGGTTGCCGGCCGCGTCCTTGGCCCGGACGTAGTACGACACCGTGGCGCTGTCCGCCTGGCTGTCGGTGTACGCCAGCGTCGAACCGTTGACGCTGCCGCGCAGCGCGCCATTGGCGTACACGTCGTAGCCGGTGACCCCGACGTTGTCGGTGGACGCCGACCAGGTGAGCCGGATCTGACCGCTGGCCGGCTGGGTGTAGGCCAGGTTGCCGGGGACGCTGGGCGCCTGGGTGTCGGTGCTGCCGGTGGCGCCGTACACCTCGACCTCGGAGAACTGCGCGGCCGGCCAGCCGCTGTTGCCGGTGACCTGCACCCGGACGTAGCGGGTGCTGGCGGCGGTGAAGCTGACGGTCGCGGTGTTGCCGCTGCTCGGGTTGAAGGTGTAGCCGGCGGACGCCTTCAGGGTGCTGAACGACGAGCCGTTGGTCGAGCCGAGCACCGACAGTGTCTGGGTGCGGGTCTGCCAGTCCGACGAGGGCGGCAGTTTCAGCACCACCCGGTCGACGCTGACCGTGGCGCCCAGGTCGGCCTGGATCCACTGCGGGAACGCGTTGTTGGCGCTCTCCCAGTAGGTCGACGCGTTGCCGTCGTTGGCGTTGCCCGCCACGTAGTTCTGGTTGTAGCTGCTGGCGGTCATGGTCGCGGAGAGCCCGGCGAGCATGGCCACGCGGGCAGCGGCCGCGGACGCGTCGACCGCCGGCGCCGCGCTCGCCATGGGGGTGACGACCGGGGCGGTGGCGAGGAGCATTCCGGCGAGCGCGCCGGCGAGGAGCTGTCGGCCACGCGTGCGGGTGGTTCGGGGGACGGGGTTGGGCGCGCCGGTTGGCGGCGTGCCTCGTCTGGTGCCGTTGCTGGCCATGGGGTCGCTACACCTCTTTCGGGGGTGGGTGTGGGTGCGTTGCCCGGCGACGGGTGCAGGGGTACGCCCGTCGTTCCGCGACAGGTGGGGGACGGTGCGGGTTGGTGCCCCCGCCCTGGGCGGGGCGGGGGCACCCGATCTAGCTGGAATACACCTCGAACTCGCTGAGCTGGCCGGCTGGCCAGCCGGTGTTGCCGGTGACGGTCAGCCGCAGGTACCGCTGGCTGGTCGCCGTGAAGGTCACGGTGACCGTGTTGCCGCTGCCCGGATTGAAGGTGTAGCCGGCGGACGCCTTCAGGGTGCTGAACGACGAGCCGTTGGTGGACCCGAGCACCGAGAGCGTCTGCGTGCGCGTCTGCCAGGCCGATGATGGTGGGAGTTTCAGCACGATCCGGGACACCGTCCGGTTGGCGCCCAGGTCCACCGTCAGCGACTGCGGGAAGGCGTTGTTGGCGCTCTCCCAGTACGTGTTCGGGTTGCCGTCCACCGCGTTGGGGGAGGCGTACACGTCGGAGTGGCTGGTCTCGGTGATGGACCGCCCGGCCGCCAGGTTGCCGCTGGGCGGCGGCGTGGTCGGGGGCGGGGTGGTCGGGGGTGGCGTGGTGGGCGATGGCGTGCTGGACGTGCCGCCGTACACCTCGACCTCGGACAGTTGAGCGGCCGGCCAGCCGGAGTTGCCGGTGACGGTGACCCGGATGTAGCGGCGGTCACCGGAGGGCAGCACGATCGACACGGTGTTGCCCGTGCCGGGGGCGAAGACCCGACCGGCGGACGATGCCAGCGTGGTGTACGACGAGCCGTCGGTGGAGCCGAGCACCGACAGGGTCTGGGTGCGTTGCTCCCAACCGCTGGGCAGCTTGAGCACCACCCGGTCGACCGACCGGGACGCGCCCAGGTCGATGGTGACCGACTGGGGGAAGGCGTTGTTGGCGCTCTCCCAGTAGCTGGCCGCGTTGCCGTCCACCACGTTGGACGCCGTGTAGCTCTGGTTGGTGCTGGTCGCGGTCGCCGACCGGTTCAGCGCCAGGTTCCCCCCGCTGGTGGGTGGCGGCGTGGTGGGCGGCGGGGTCGTCGGGGGCGGCGTGGTGGGCGCCGGGGTGGTCGGCGGCGGAGTGGTGGGTCCGCCGCCCCACCGCGGCTCCGGCCACGGGCCGCAGTAGGGGGTCGACGTGTACCAGCCGGAGTTGCCGCTGCCCTGGGTGATCTGGAAGCCGGCGCCCACGCAGTTGTGCATCGGGTTGCTCTGCGCGATGTTGGTGGCCCGCACGTTGGTGAAGGACACCTGGCTGTTCGCCTGCACCTGGAGCGCGTACGTGCCGGCGCCGTCGATCCGCACGTTGTTGAGGTTGATCCCGTTGGTCTGGCCCTCGATCCAGTGCAGCGCGGCGTACGAGCTGTCCAGGATGTCGGTGTCGGTGATGTTGATGGTGGGGTTCTGGAACGCCTCGTTGAGCGCGGAAAACCAGATCGCGCCGACGCCGAAGTTCCAGTTGTAGTCCGAGTTGCCGTTGCGGATCAGCGTGTTCCGGGCGATCGTCCAGGTGCCCTGGACCCCGGTGGCGCCCTGCACACCCGGGTAGCGGTTGGCGACGTGGATGCCGCCGCCGTTGGTCAGCGAGTCGGCCGTCACGTTGTCGGTGATCTTGATGTCCCGACCGCCGTAGCTGACCAGGTGGTTCGCCAGCAGGGTCACGCCGATGGTGTTGTGGGTGAAGGAGTTGTTGACGTTCGGCACGCTCTGCGCCCACATCGCCAACGCGTCGTCGCCGGTGTTGCGGACGAACGTGTTCGTCACCGTCGAGTTGGTTACGCCGGTGTGGAAGTTCACCCCGTCCGCCGTCTGGTCCAGGATCCGGCTGTTGCGGATGGTGAAGTTGTCCATCGGGCCGTCCATCCACGCCCCGACCTTGGTGTTCTCCAGCCACAGGTTGTCGACCACCGAGTTGGTCATCGCCCCGCCCAGCGCGTTTACCTGGTCGTCGTCGACCCGTTCGCGGATGTCGCCGATGATGGCGAAGTCCCGCAGTGTGACGTTGCGGCTCGGCCCGTTCGCCTCGTGCGAGCGGACCGGGCCGGTGTAGCCGCCACCGGGGACGTACTTGCCGTAGATGCCGACGGACCGGTTCCGCTCGGTGGGGTGCCGGCCGCCGAGCACCGAATACCAGGGGCCGGCGCCGCGCAGGGTCACCCCGTCGACCACCACGTGATCCCAGAGGGTGAAGGTGCCGGTCGGGATCCAGACCGCCCGGCCCTGGGCCTTTCCGGCGTCGACCGCCGCCTGGAACTTCGCGGTCGAGTCGGTCGCGCCGCTCGGGTCGGCGCCGAAGTCGGTGACCACGTCGAGCACACCGGAGGGCTTGGTGATCGCCGGTGCGACCAGCTCGAAGTCGGCCAGGTCGATGGTGAACGAGGGCGACTGGGCGGTCGAGGAGACCTGGAACCTGATCTTCGTGCCGGCGGGCTGGGTGCCGCCGAACATCGCCCGGGTCTCGTCGTAGAAGTGGTGCGGGTTGGTGTCGCCCGGGTTGTTGTTGAACGGGTATCCGCCGTAGTACCAGCCGTACTTCGACGTCACCGGGACCGACTTCAGCAGGTTCCCGTTGGCCCGCAGGTCGATGGCGGCGTCCCGGCCGGTGCCCGCCGAGTTGTCCGGCAGGCTGTAGCGGAAGGTGACCGCGTTGGCCGGGGCGCTGAGGGTGAACTCGACGTACTCGCCGACTGCGTCGAGGGTGACCGCCTCCCGGCCGGACGCCTCGGACGGCAGCGTGCCGTAGCGCCGGTCCGGGCCGATCTTCGTGCCGTTGTGGGCGGCCTCCTCCGCCTCCTGTTCGATGAACGGGACGGTGGCGCCCCGGCCGGTGATGTCGAAGGGGGACAGCCCGGCCGCCGAGGCCGGGGTCGCGGTGCCGGTGACCGCGAGTGCGGTCAACGATGTGGCGGCGAGCAGGGTGGCGGCGATGGCGGCCAACCCTGCCCGGGTCGGGTGTCGGAGATGGTGCGGGGTGCCGGTGGTGTGGTTGGCCATGAGCTGCGCTCTCCCTTTCGTCAGGCAGGCCAGATCCCCCCGTGTCGGTGCGGCGTTACGCGTTCCCCCCTTGCTCCTCCTCTCCTGGGTGGCGTGGTGCCGGCGGCCGGGACGGGCCGCCGGCACCACGGGCGAGCAGAGTCAGGTCAGGCCGGGTCCGTCCGCCACGCGCGGCCCGTCCGCCGATTCGGCGGTACGCAACCAGACGGCGGTGTCCGACGGCAGCAACCCGTCGTCGAGTGGCCCGCTGGCCAGCAGCACCTCGCCGTCGGCCGGCATCGGAACCGGGATGTCGGAGAGGTTGACCAGGCAGTTGAAGCCACCGCCGCGGCTGAACGCGAGCACCCCGTCCGGTGCTGGCAGCCAGGTCAGTTCGCCGTCACCGAGCGTCGGCTCGGCCCGCCGGGCCTGGATCGCAGCCCGGTACAGCTCCAGCATCGAGGCCGGGTCGCCGGTCTGCGCACGGGCGGTCCGGTCCTTCCAGTCGGCCGGCTGGGGCAGCCAGGGCGCCGCGGAACCGGCGGGGCTGAACTCGAACGGCGGCTCGTCGCCGCCCCAGGGCAGCGGTACGCGGCAGCCGTCCCGCCCGGGGTCGATCCGGCCGGAACGTTCCCACATCGGGTCCTGACGCAGCGCGTACGGAATGTCCTCGACCTCGTAGAGGCCCAACTCCTCGCCCTGGTAGACGTAGGCGGCGCCGGGAAGCGACAGCGACAGCAGCGCGGCGGCCCGGGCCCGGCGGGTGCCCAGTTCCAGGTCGGTGGGTGTCCCCTCGCGCTTGGCGGCGAAACTGAACCTGGTGTCCGCCCGCCCGTAGCGGGTGACGTGTCGGGTGACGTCGTGGTTCGAGAGCACCCAGGTGGCCGGCGCGTTGACCGGCGCGTGCGCGCTCAGCGTCCCGTCGATGCTCTCGCGCAGCGCCGAGGCGTCCCACGCGCAGCCGAGGAAGTCGAAGTTGAACGCCGCGTGCAGTTCGTCCGGGCGCAGGTAGTTGGCGAACCGTTGCCGGTCCGGCAGCCACACCTCACCGATCAGCGCGCGGTCGGTGTACTCGTCGGCGACCCGACGCCAGCCCCGGTAGATGTCGTGCACCCCGTCGAGGTCGTGGAACGGGTGCGGCTGGTCGGGCTGGACCTCGGGCAGCGTCCCGTCCTTGACCAGCAGTCCGGCCGAGTCGATCCGGATGCCGTCCACGCCCCGGTCGAACCAGAACCGCAGGATGTCCTCGAATTCGGCCCGTACCCGGGGGTGGTCCCAGTTGAAGTCCGGCTGCTGCGGGGCGAACAGGTGCAGGTACCAGTCGCCGGGGGTGCCGTCCGGGTTGGTGGTGCGGGTCCACGTCTCGCCACCGAACTCACCGATCCAGTCGGTGGGCCGTTGGTCACCGTTGGGGCCCCGGCCGGGCCGGAACCAGAACAGGTCCCGTTCGGGCGCGTCGGGCCCGCCGGCGAGCGCGGCCTGGAACCAGGGGTGCGCGTCGGAGCAGTGGTTGGGCACCACGTCGACGATGGTCCGGATGCCCAGCGCGTGCGCCTCCGCGATCAGTGCCTCCGCCTCGACGAGGCTGCCGAAGACCGGGTCGATGTCGCGGTAGTCGGACACGTCGTAGCCGGCGTCGGCCATCGGCGAGGGGTACCAGGGGCTGAACCAGATCGCGTCGATGCCGAGCGCGGACAGGTGATTCAGCCGCGACCGGATGCCAGCGATGTCGCCGATGCCGTCGCCGTTGCCATCCGCGAAGCTCCGGGGATACACCTGGTAGATCACCGCTCCACGCCACCACGGACTTCTGTCAGCTGTGGACACGAGCACCTGCTTTCTGCGTCAGTACGTCGGCGGGTTCGCCGGAGGAAGATATGTGTCGGGCGAACGGTCGTTGTTCGCCGCGCGGGAGGACCGGTGGTCGCTATCCCTTGATGCTGCCCGTGGTCAGACCGGACATGATGTTCCGCTGGAAGATCAGGAAGATGATGACAGTCGGGATCGCGGCGATGACCGACGCGGCGATCACCACGTTCATCGGTGTGCCGCCCGCGAAGGTGTAGATGCCGACGCTGACCGTCCGGGTCTCGGGCGACGGCATGACCAGCTTCGGCCAGAGGAAGTCCTTCCAGACCGCCGTCACGGCGAAGATGGAGACGACGCCGAGGATGGGGCGCGACAGCGGCAGGATGATCGACCAGAGCGTGCGCAGCGAGGACGCCCCGTCCATGAGGGCGGCCGCCATCAACTCCTCGGGGATCGAGTCGAAGAACCGTTTCAACAGGAAGATGTTGAACGCGTTCGCGACCATCGGCAGCCAGATCGCGAACGGTGAGTCGAGCAGGTTGATGTGCAGGATCGGCAGGTCGAGCACCGTCACGTACTGCGGAACGATGAGGACCATCGCCGGGATCATCAGGGTCCCCAGCATCAGGGCGAGGATCGTGTTGCCGAAGATCGGTCGAAGCTTGGACAGCGAGTACGCGGCGGCGCTGTCGAAGACGAGTTGGAACAGCACCGCGCCGATGGCGTAGTAGAAGGTGTTGAACAGCAGCTTGGCGAGGGCCAGGTTGTTCCACGCGTCGACGTAGTTCTGCGGCTGCGGGTCCTTCGGGAACAGCGACGGCGGGGTCTGGGCGATCTCCTGGCCGGACTTGAGCGCGCCGGTGACCATCCAGTAGAGCGGCCCGAGGAAGACGAGCGTGAACCCCGCCACGACCACGACCAGCAGCGTCCAGTAGATGACCCGGCCGCGCCCCCGGCTGAGCTGGGCATGAGAGATGAGGGTCCGGGTTCCGGAATCCTGTGCCATTCCTCGCCGTCCTAGTCCTGTTTCGCAGTCAGCCGCACGTACACGGCGGAGAAGCCGGCCAGCACCACGAGCATGATCACGCCCAGCGCGGCCGCGCCGTTGAGGTCGTTCTGGAAGAACCCGTGCTGGTAGATGAGGTACGCCACCGAGGTCGCGGAGTCCTCCGCGCCCGCACCGTTGGCGAGGATCAGTGGCTCGATGAAGAGCTGCATGGTGGCGACGATCTGGAGCATCGCCAGGAGCGCGAGGATCAACCGGGTCTGCGGGATCGTCACGTGGCGGATCCGCTTCCAGATCCCGGCGCCGTCGAGTTCCGCGGCCTCGTAGAGCTCGCCGGGAATGTTCTGCAACGACGCCAGGTAGATCAGCACCGCGCCGCCCATGTTCATCCAGGTGGACGCGACCACCATCGCCGGCATCGTCATCTCCGGCGACTGCATCCACTGCGAGGTGGGCAGGTGCAGCGCCTTGAGGATCGCGTTGAAGAGCCCGGCCTCGCTCGGGTCGTAGGCGTAGAACTTGAAGAGGAACAGCGCCGAGGCCGGCGGCAGCATCACCGGCAGGTAGACCAGGATGCGCAGGTACCCCTTGGCGTGGCGGAACTCGTTGAGCAGGATCGCCACGAAGAACGGCACCACGTACCCGAGGGCCAGCGCCAGGACCGTGAAGTAGAACGTGTTCTGCCAGGCCGTCCAGAAGCTGGGGTCGGCGATGATGCGGGAGTAGTTGTCCCAGCCCACCCAGGTGGTCTCACCGCGCCGGGTCCGCTGGAAGCTCATCACGATGCCGCGGACCATCGGGTACCAGGAGAAGACGACGAAGCAGAGCACCGCGCCGATCAGGAACGCGTGACCGGTGAGGTTGTCCCGTACCTTGCGGCCGAGGCTGGTGCGCTGCGGCCCCGCCGAGTACGGCGACGGAGGGCGGCCCGCGTTCCTGGGGGTCTGCGGGACGGTGGTGATCGCCAAGGCAACTCCTGGGTGAGTCGGTGACGTCGAGATGTGGTGCGAATGGCGTGGGGGCCGGGTCGGCGTCCCGGCCCCCACACGATCGGTCAGCTCTCGGCGGCGAGGAGCTGGTTGACCTTCTCCTCGGCGGTCTTGAGCAGCGCGTCGATGTTCGCGTTCGGGTTGGTCAGCACACCGGACATCGCGGCGTCGAGCACCGCGTAGACCGCCTGTGCGTTGCGCGGCTCACCCTTGATCGGCACCGGGGTGGCCTCGAAGAGCGCGAAGTTCGCCGTGTCGACGTTCGCGTTCGCCTTGCGCAGCTCCAGTTCCTGCTTCTGCGCGTCGCTGCCGTTGGCGAAGAGCAGCGGCTGGGGCAGACCCACCGGGTAGTTCTGCGGCTTGGCCCGGACGTAGTCGAACTGGCCCTTGCCCGGGGTGAGCTTCTGGTACGCGATCCACTTCATACCGGCCTTGACCTGCTCGGGGGTCAGGTCCTTCTTGAAGAAGTAGCCCTCGCCACCACCGAGCGTCCCCTTCGCTGCGCCGTCCTGGCCGGGCAGCGGGCTCATCGCCCAGTCCTGGAACTTGCCCTGGAACTGGCTGACGATCGCCTGGGTGGCGTCCGGTGCACCGATGAACATGCCGACCTTGCCCGCGCCGGCGTTCGTCAGCAGGTCGCCCCACTGCAGCAGCTGGCGGGAGCCCATGCTGTTGTCGCCGTACCGCATGTCCTTGATGTTCTGCAGGACCTGCTTGCCCTGGGCGTTGTTGAAGTCGGCCTTCTTGCCGTCCGCTGTCAGCACCTGGCCGCCCTGGGAGTAGAGCAGGGAGGTGAAGTGCCAGCCGCCGGTGTTGCCGGCGCTGTACTCCGAGTAGCCGGCGATGCCGTTGCCGAGTGCGGAGATCTTCTTGGCGGCGGCCCGGACGTCGGCCCAGGTCTTCGGCGGGTTGTTGACGTCGAGCCCGGCCTTCTGGAACAGGACCTTGTTGTAGACCAGGCCCATCGAGTAGTTCTTGACCGGAACGGCGTAGAGCTTGCCGCCGTCGGTGAAGACCTCCTTGAGCGCCGGGTCGACGCTGTCCCAGGTGGAGATCGTGTCCTTGTTGGCGTACTGGGTGATGTCCATCGCCTGACCGGAGTCGAGCACCTGCTGAAGGTCGGTCATGTACCCGTAGAAGACGTCGGTCACGGTGCCACCGGCGAGGCGAGCGGTGAAGTCCGGCGGGTTGTTGCACTGCTCGCCGACGCTGACGCTCTTGATGATGATGTCCGGGTTCTGCTTCTGGAACTCGGCGACGTCGTCGTTCCAGTTCTTCAACAGCTCTTTCTGGGCCCCGACCGGCTGGCAGTCGACCGTGATGGTGACCTTGCCGCCGGCGGTCGAGTCCTTGTCGTCGCCCTTCGTGGAGCACGCCGTGAGGCTGAGCCCCAGGCCGGCCACGAGCGCAACCGCCGCAGCCTTTCGGTATTGCGGTACGGACATCTGTCCATCCCTTCGGGAACGGGTGTCTCCAATGACCTTCGCTGATCTGCGGTGATACGACCTGACGCCCAGTAGCTGCGTCGGAGCCAGGTGTGAGTGGAGTCACTGTAACGAGGCCGACTCATTTCGGCAAGGTATCGACCCCGTTCCGAAAGGACGCGACGTGATTGCGACAGATGTTGGCAAGCTTGTGAAAGCAGCCCGACATGTTGGCTTTTGCTCACTTATGGAGGGTCATTCGGCCCGGTCGATCCCGCTCGTGGCGAGCAACGACGAAAACGGCCGCCGACCGCGCGAAGCGGTCGACGGCCGAAGCGTCGTGCGGTGCGGTCCCTAGCGACCAGGGGCAGGCGCGGTCGAGCCGCGAACCACCAGCTCGGGCTCGAACAGCAACTCGTCGTGCAGCACGCCGGCGCCTTCGATCTGGGTGACCAGCAGGTCCACGGCAGCCTGCCCCATCGTCTCGATCGGCTGCCGCACCGTGGTCAATGGCGGGTCGGTGCACGTCATGAACGCGGAGTCGTCGTAGCCCACCACCGACACGTCACCCGGCACCGAACGACCCAGCCGCCGGGCCGCACGGATCGTGCCCAACGCCAGCACGTCGCTGGCACAGATGATGCCGGTCACCCCACGCTCAACCAACTTGGTCGCGGCGACCCGCGCCCCTTCCATGGAGAAGCTGGAGCGCTCGACACACTCCGCCTCGTCGTCGCCCCAGCCCGCCACCTGGATCATCGCGTCCAGTTTGCGGCGGGACGGCACATGCCCCTCCGGGCCGAGCACCATGCCGATCCGTTCGTGCCCGAGCGAGCGCAGGTGCCCGTACGCCTGCTCCACCGCCACCGCGTCGTCCGTGGACACACGGGGGAAACCCAACTCGTCCACGCCCGCGTTGACCAGCACCACCGGAAGACCCCGTTCGGTCAGCCGACGGTAGTGGTCGTGCCGGGCGTCGGTGAGCGCATACGAGCCACCAGCGAAGATCACCCCGGAGACCTGGTGGTCGAGGAGCATCTCCACGTAGTCCATCTCGGACACACCACCGATGGTCCGGGCGCAGAGGGCCGGGGTGTAGCCACGCTGGGCGAGGGTCCCGGTGACCACCTCGGCCAGCGCCGGGAAGATCGGGTTCTGCAACTCGGGCAGCACCAGCCCGACGAGGCGGGCCCGTTCCCCGCGCAGTTTTGTCGGCCGCTCGTAACCGAGCACGTCCAGCGCGGTCAGCACGGCGGTCCGGGTCGCCTCGGAGACACCGTCGCGGCCGTTGAGCACCCGGCTGACGGTGGCCTCGCTGACGCCCGCCTTCTTGGCAACTTCAGTCAACCGCTTGGTCACGGTCGCAATAGTACGTCACCGCTATGAAAGAAATGAACAGCAAAGTGCGCAACGATTGCTCGCTCGCTGCCGCGTTCTGGCCGGCGTCCCCGTCAGGACAGATCGTGCAGTGCCGCCTCGATGGCGCGGTGGAAGGTCGGGTACGCGTAGATCATGTGGCGGAGCTGACTCAGCGGCACCGCCGCGTGCACCGCCACCACCAGCGCGGAGAGCACCTCGCCACCAGCCGGGCCGACCGACGTCGCGCCGATCAGCACGCCCTGGTCGGCATCCGCGACGAGCTTGATGAAACCGTCGTCGCCGACCTGGTGGATCCAACCCCGGGTCGAGCTGCCGAGCTTGGTGAAACCGACCTGCACGTTGATGCCACGCTCACGGGCCTGCCGCTCGGTGAGCCCGACCGCGCCAACCTCGGGATCGGTGAAGGTCACCCGGGGCAGCGCGCGGTAGTCGGCTCGCGGGACGGTACCGGCGGCCCCGCTCGACCCGCTGGCGGCCAGCGAACTGGACGCGCCCATCGCGCCGCCGACCACGCTGGAGGTCCCGCTGGCGTCCGCCCCCGCCTCCGCCTGCCGGGTACGGGCCAGCACGTCGGCGATCACGATCCCCGCCTGGTACATGGCGATGTGGGTGAAGGCGCCCTCGCCGGTCACGTCGCCGACCGCCCAGACCTGGTCGGTGACGTGCAACCGGTCGTCGACCGGCAGGAAGCGCTGGCCGGCGTCCACGCCGATCGTGTCCAACCCCAGCTCTTCCAGGTGCGCCTTGCGGCCCGTCACCACGAGCAGTTGGTCGGCGGTGAACTCCACCCCGCCGCCACCGTGCAGGGTGAACCG
The DNA here is from genome assembly GCF_003205615.1 of Micromonospora arborensis. Taxonomy (GTDB): domain Bacteria; phylum Actinomycetota; class Actinomycetes; order Mycobacteriales; family Micromonosporaceae; genus Micromonospora; species Micromonospora arborensis. The sequence continues at coordinate 74,461 of NZ_PYBV01000009.1, forward strand.
GGTCCCGTCGTGTTCGACCCGCTCGGCGCGTACCCCGGTGTGGATCTCCACGCCGTCGGCGCGCAGCGCCGCGGCGGCGACCTCGGACGCCTCCGGCTCCTCGACGGCCAGCACCCGGTCGAGCGCCTCCACCACGGTGACCCGGACTCCGAAGCGGGCGAAGACCTGGGCAAGCTCCAGGCCGATCGCGCCGCCGCCGAGCACCAGCAGCGACTCCGGCAGTTGGTCGGCCTCGATCGCCTGGTGGTTGGTCCAGTACGGCGTGTCGGCCAGACCGTCGATCGGCGGCACCGACGGACGGGAGCCGGTGCCCAGCACGACCCCATGCCGAGCCTGGAACACCTGGTCACCGACCCGGACCCGGCCCGGGCCGTCGAACCGGCCGCTGCCTCGGACGAGCCGGCCGCCCTTGCCGATGAACCGCTCCGCCGCGACCGTGTCGTCCCAGGTGTCGGTGGCCTCCTCGCGGATCCTCTTCGCCACCGGAGCCCAGTCCGGCTGGACCTGCGCAGTCCCGGCCAGCCCGTCGACCCGGCGGGCCTCGGCGAGCGCGTTGGCGGCCCTGATCATCATCTTGCTCGGGATGCAGCCCCAGTACGGGCACTCCCCACCGACCAGGTCCCGTTCGATGCCGACGACGCTCAGGCCGGCCTCGGCGAGCCGCTCGGCCACCTCCTCGCCACCGACGCCGAGCCCCACCACGACCACATCCACAAGCTCCAGCTCCGCCACTCGAACAGCATCCCCCAGCGACAACACGGCAACCACCGGGGCCGGAGGAAAAGTCGGCACGCCGACCAGCCCCGGCCGCTTACCGTGGCGGGATGCACGCGCGCTTCGCTCCGGTCCGGGACTGCTTCCACGACCTGTTCACCGCCGGTCGGGAGACCGGCGCCAGCCTGACCATCTGGTACGACGGGCAGCCGGTCGTCGACCTGGTCGGCGGTTGCCGGACCGGCGCTGGGCACGACGGCGAGCCGTGGCGGCCGGACACGCTGGTGAACGTCTACTCGGCCGGTAAACCGGTGGCGGCGCTCTGCCTGCTGATGCTCGTCGACCAGGGGAAGGTCGATCTCGACGCTCCCGTCGCCCGGTACTGGCCGGAGTTCCGCACCCCCGCCAGCGTCCGCCAGGTGTTGTCGCACACCGCCGGGCTGCCCGCCTTTCCGGTGCCCCGGCCGGCCGCCGCCATCGCCGACTGGGCGCTGCTCGCCGGTGACCTGGCCGCCGCCGACCCCGAGTGGCCGCCGGGCTCGGTGGCCGGCGAGCACGCCTGGACGTACGGGCACCTGGTGGGCGAGGTGGTCCGGCGGGTCGACGGACGGTCGGTTGGCCGCTTCCTGGCCGAGGAGATCGCCGGCCGGTGGCAGCTCGACCTCGGCTTCGGGCTGGCCGAGGCGGACCAGCGGCGCTGTGCGGACCTGCGGTACGGCGACCCGGGATGGCCGAGTCGGAAGCTCGGCGCGCCGGGAGCACTGCGCGCGCGAGCGATGGGCAATCCGGCCGGCGGGCTGGACGTGGCCGTGCTGAACAGCCCGCTCTGGCGCGGTGCCGAGATGCCCGCGGTCAACCTGCACACCACCTCGGCCGGCCTGGCTCGGCTCTACACCGGCCTGCTGGCCGGCGGTGTCCTGGACGGCGTCCGGCTGTTCAGCCCGGAGCTGGTGGCCGAGGCGACCCGGGTCCAGTACGACGGGCCGGACCTGGTGCTGGGCAACCCGGTCCAGTGGACGTTGGGCATGCAGCGGGAGCCGGACGACAGTTGGGGCATGGGTGGCCTCGGCGGCAGCAGTGCGTGGGCCGACCCCGAGCGCGGCTACACCTTCGCGTACGCCACCGCCCACCTGGCCGAGCACGACCGGGTCGACGAGCTGGTCGAGGCGCTGCACTCCGTGCTGTGACGGCGCACGTCAACACGGCGCTCCCACTCGCGCAGCTGGGCGCGCAGGTCGGCGAGGGCCCGGTGATCGCGGTGCTCGCGGTCACCGGGCCGCCGGGTGGACCGTCGGCCCCGGGATGGTGACCGGCGTACCGGTCGAGGTGAGCAGAGCCCGTGCGGCCACCGTCATCCGTCGGCGCTGCGGCACCAGGGCCCGCCGGACGAAGACGTCGTAGTTCTGCGCGGCCACCTCGTCGAGGATCCCCCCGTAGAGGGCGTACGCGGTACGCATGCAGGCCTGCGAGGCCGGCGCCAGCATGGTGATGCCGGGCGCCGCGGCGGCGTAGTGCGCCTGAGCACGGGTCACCTCGTACTCGATCAGCTCGCGGATCCGGGACGTGCCGCGGCGCCGGACGCGGGCCATGGCCAACTCGTCGCGGGTGACCCCGAACTTCGCCAGGTCCTCATCGGGCAGGTAGGTGCGGCCCCGGTCGAGGTCCTCCGCGACGTCCCGGATGAAGTTGGTGAGTTGGAAGGCGAAGCCGAGCTGCCGCGCCGGCTCCCGTGCCGCTGCCGGATCGGAGCTGCCCAGGATCGGCAGCATCATGGTGCCGATGACCGCCGCCGAGCCCTCCATGTAGTCGAGCAGGTGGTCGTAGGTCGGGTACGCGGTGACGGTCAGGTCCATCGCCATGCTCTTCAGAAACGACGCAAAATCGTCCCGGTCGAGATCGAAGACGGCGATCGTGTGCAGCACGGCCGGCAGCAGCGGGTCGTCGACCGGCGCACCGTGCAGGCCGGCCATGAACTGGCCGGCCCAGTCGTCGAGGCGGGCGGCCCGCTCGGCCGTCGGCAGCTCCTCGGTGCGGTCGACGATCTCGTCCGCGAACCGGGTGAACCCGTAGAGGGCGTGCACATGTCGTCGTTTCCAAGCGGGGAGCAGTCGGGTGGCGAGATAGTAGGTGCGGCCGTGGCGTCTGTGCAGCTCACGGCACCGGTCATAGGCAACGGTGAGATCAGTATCCACCGGCCCTCCTCATTTTATCGACGCACCAATCGACGCAACTCGTAGCCTAGGGTACGCTCAGCCGCATGGCCAACGACGCAGTGGCGGGCAATGCGACCCCCGTGGCGGCGGCAGTGCCGGACGACCGGGACGACCCGGTCCGTGCCGTTCTGGTCGCGTACACCCAGGAGCTGGTCACGGCGGTCCACGAGACCCTGACCACCTTCCTCACCGCCGAGGTCAACTCCCTCACCGAAGTCGACACATCGATGGGCAGCTTCGCTGCCGCCGCCCGAGAGACCGTCCTGGCCGGCGGCAAACGGATCCGCTCCACGTTCGCCTACTGGGGTTGGCGCGGTGCGGTCGGCGGTGCCGAGCCACTGCCGCCCGTGCTGCCCGCGCTGGCCGCGTTGGAGCTGCTGCACACCTTCGCACTGGTGCACGACGACGTGATGGACGCGTCCACGACCCGTCGCGGCCGTCCCACCGCGCACATCGCGCTCGCGGAGCAGCACATCGCGGCCGGCCACCGGGGCGATCCTGAGCGATTCGGCGAGGCCGTCGCCGTGCTCATCGGCGACCTCTGCATGGTCTGGGCCGACCGGCTGCTGGCCCGCGCCACGGTGCCACCGGCCCGACTGCTCGAAGTCCGCCGCTGCTACGACCAGATGCGGGTGGAGACGGTCGCCGGGCAATATCTCGACGTGCTCGGCGAGAACGACCCGGTGAGCTGGTCGGTCGACCGCGCGCTGCGCGTCGCCCGCTACAAGACCGCCAGCTACACCGTGCAGCGACCACTGCTCTTCGGCGCCTGCCTGGCCGGGGTGCCCGCCGACGATCCGCTGGCCTGCGCGTACACCCGCTATGGCCTGGCCGTCGGCGAAGCGTTCCAGCTCCGCGACGACCTGCTCGGCGTCTACGGCGATCCGACCGCCACCGGCAAGCCGGCCGGTGACGACCTGCGCACCGGCAAACCGACCACGCTGCTCATGCTGGCTCAGGAGTTGGCCACACCCGCCCAGTTCAGGGCGTTGGAGCGGGCCACCGACGGACCGGTCGACCGGCTCGCCGAGTTGGTCGCCGAGACCGGCGCGGTGGCCCGGGTGGAGCGGATGATCGCCGAGCGGGTGGGCGACGCGCTGGCCGCGCTCGACACCGCACCCGTCGACCGGACGGCGCGGACCGCGCTGACCGGGCTGGCCACCGCCGTCACCAACCGGCGAGCATGATGTTCGACTTTCTCCAGGAGGTGGTCACGTGCGGACGGTGACAGGACGGACGGACCGGGTGGTGGTCGTCGGGGCCGGGCTGGGCGGGCTCGCCTGCGCGCTGCACCTGGCCGGCAGCGGCCGACAGGTGACCGTGTTGGAGCGCGAGCCGGTGCCCGGCGGGCGAGCCGGCCGGCTCGGCGTGGACGGCTACGAATTCGACACCGGCCCGACCGTGCTCACCATGCCCGACCTGATCGCCGAGGCGCTCGGCGCGGTCGGTGAGGAGTTGCACGACTGGCTCGACCTGACCCCGCTCGACCCTGCCTACCGGGCCTACTACCCGGACGGCTCGACCCTGGACGTCCGCACCGACCCCGCCCGGATGGCGGCCGAGATCTCCCGGGTCTGCGGGCCTCGCGAGGCCGACGGCTACCTGCGCTTCGTCGACTACGCGCGGGAGCTGTGGCGCCTGGAGCGGGCCGACTTCATCGAACGCAACCTGGACGCGCCGACCGACCTGCTCACCGGCAACCTGCTCAAGCTGCTCACCGGTGGGGCCTTCCGACGCCTCCAAACGAAGATCAACCAATTCTTCCGGGACCCGCGTACCCAGCGGATCTTCTCCTTCCAGGCGATGTACGCGGGCCTCGCGCCGCACGACGCGCTCGCCATCTACGCGGTCATCGCGTACCTCGACTCGGTGGCCGGGGTCTACTTCCCGCGCGGCGGCATCCACGCGGTCTCCAAGGCGATGGCCGGCGCCGCCGAGAAGCACGGCGTGCAGATCCGGTACGACACGACGGTGACCCGGGTGGAGACGGCGAACGGCCGTGCCACCGGCGTGCTCACCGCCGACGGCGAACTGGTGCCGGCCGACGTGGTCGTGCTCAACCCCGACCTGCCGGTCGCCTACCGGGACCTGCTCCCCGCCGCTCGGCAGCGCCGGATCACCTACTCCCCGTCCTGCGTCGTTCTGCACGTCGGCTCCCGACAGGCTTATGCAAAGATCGCCCATCACAACATCCATTTCGGACGCGCGTGGAAGGGCACCTTCGATGAGGTCATCCGGCGAGGCGAACTGATGACCGACCCGTCGCTGCTGGTGACCAACCCGAGTCGAACCGACCCCACGGTGGCCCCACCCGACCGACACACCTATTACGTGCTCGCCCCGGTGCCCAACCTGGAGCGGGCCCCGTTCGAGTGGCGGGGCGACCTGACCCAGCGTTACAGCGACCAACTGATCGGCACCCTGGAGGAGCGCGGCTACGTCGGCTTCGGTGCCGGGGTCGAGGTGCTGCGGGCGATCACCCCGGCCGAGTGGGAGGAGCAGGGAATGGCCGCGGGCACCCCGTTCGCCGCCGCCCACACCCTCTTCCAGACCGGCCCGTTCCGCCCCTCGAACCTGCACCGCGACCTGTCGAACGTGGTCTTCGTCGGCTCCGGGACCCAGCCCGGCGTCGGCGTACCGATGGTGCTCATCTCCGGCAAGCTCGCCGCCGGCCGGATCACCGGGGAAGGCCGATGAGCGCCCGCGAGGAGCACCTGGTCGAGCTGGTCGACGAGACCGGCAAAGCGCACGGCGAGATGACCGTCGCGGCCGCACACCAGCCCCCGGGACAACTGCACCGGGCCTTCTCGGTGCTGCTGGTGGACCCGGACGGCCAGGTGCTACTTCAGCGCCGAGCAGCCATCAAGACCCGGTTCCCGCTGCGCTGGGCCAACTCCTGCTGCGGCCACCCCCAGCCGGGCGAGTCACTCGCCGAGGCGGCCAACCGGCGGCTGCGCGAGGAGTTGGGCACGGGCCCGGTCGAGCTGACCGAGGTCGGCGTCTACGTCTACTACGCCGAGGACCCCGCGACCGGTCGGGTCGAATTCGAGTACGACCACGTGCTGCGGGGTGACTTCCTGCCCGCGGCCCCGCTACAGCCGAGCCCGGACGAGGTGGCCGAGCTACGGTGGGCCGACCCCGCCGCACTGGAGGCCGAACTGGACCTCGACCCCCGGTCGTACGCGCCCTGGCTGGGCGGGGTGGTGAACCGGCTGCTGCACCCCTCGGGGGCCACCCCGGGCGTACCCGGCTCGGCCGTGACCCCGCCCGGCTCGTCGGCGGATGACACGGCGGAGCGGTCGGGTGGTCGATGAGGCGCTGAGCGCGGGCGCGGTCGCACGCCGGCTGGGGGTCGCGGTGACGACCCTGCGCACCTGGCACCAGCGCTACGGGCTCGGGCCCAGCGAACACGTTCCCGGCCACCACCGTCGATACACCGCCAGCGACCTGGCCCGTCTCGAGATCATGCGACGGCTCACCGCCGACGGGGTGAGCCCCGCGGAGGCGGCCCGCTGGGCCCGCCAGGCACCGGATCCGACCACTGGCACTGTCGCCCCCAGCCGGATCCAGCGACCGGGTCGGGACGGCGGCGGAACCATCCCGGTGGGCCGCGCCGGCCCGGCGGCCCGCGGGTTGGCCCGGGCCGCCATGCGGCTGGACGCGGCGGCGATCAGCGAGACGATCGCACACACCCTGGCCGCTGGCGGCGTCATCGCCACCTGGGAAGGCCTGCTGCGCCCGGTGCTCGCCGGCATTGGCGAACGCCACGCCGCCACCGCCGGCCTGATCGAGGTGGAACATCTGGTGTCCCGCTGCGTCTCGGAGGCTCTCGCGGCAGCCAGTCGGGCCAAGGTTCCCACCGGGACGGCCCGGATCCTGCTCTCCTGCGCCGACGAGGAACAGCACACACTGCCGTTGGAGGCGTTGGCAGCCGCTCTCGCGGAGGCCGGTGTCAGCTACCGGGCGCTCGGCGCCCGGGTGCCGGTGGCCGCCCTCGTCGAGGCGGTCAACCGGACCGGACCGGCCGCCGTGGTGCTCTGGTCGCACACCCGGGCCACCGCCGACCCGGCTCAGCTCAGCGCGCTGCTCGCGGCTCCCCGCCGCCCACTGTTGGTGCTCGCCGCCGGCCCCGGGTGGCGGGCCGACACACTCCCCGCGGGGGTGGTCCGGCCGGTCGACCTGGCCGAGGCGGTCTCGCTCGCCGTCGCGGTCCGTGACTCGCTGGACCAGTCGAGGCATGACTGACCGCACTGTCGCCCGCTGACGGCGTGAACTACCGTCGGGTGGTCCGCCTACCCCGACCCCCGGGAGCGAGCACATGCAAGCCCGCGCCGTCCTGGCGTCCGTCCTCGCCATGGCGCTGGTCTTGTCCGGTTGTGCCCAACCGGACCGAACCATCGCACCCGCCGGCGCACCGCAGCCGGTGCAATCGAGCACGCCAGCCCCCACCCCGTCGCCGCACCCCACCGTCGCCAAGCCGACCAAGCCTCCGCTGCGACCGCTGCCGGCCAAGCTCCCAACCGGCCTGCGGCGCAACACCGGCGTACGCCCGGTGGTCCTGACCTTCGACGACGGACCCAGCCCGGCCTGGACACCCAAGGTGCTCGACCAACTGCGGGCGGCCAAGGTGACCGCCACCTTCTGCGTGGTCGGTAGCGAGGTGCAGCGCCATCCGGAGCTGGTCCGCCGGATCGTCCGCGAGGGCCACCAGCTCTGCAACCACAGTTGGCGACACGACCTCGACCTGGCTCGGCGACCTGTCGCCGAGATCAAGGCCGACCTGGAACGCACCAACAAGGCCATCCAGGCGGCGTCGCCCGGCGCGAAGGTGCTCTTCTACCGACAGCCGGGGGGTCGGTGGACGTCGGAAGTGCTGGCGGTCGCGAAGGATCTCGGCATGCGCCCCCTGCACTGGTCGGTCGACCCACAGGACTGGGACAAGCCGAGCGCCGCCACGATCGGCAAGCGAGTCCACTCCGCCGCTCGCCCCGGCTCCATCGTGTTGCTGCATGACGGAGGCGGTAATCGGGCTGCGACGCTCGCCGCCTGCCCCCACCTGATCGCCGACCTGAAGCAACGCTTCGGCATCACCCGACTCCGCTAGACCGGCCTTGACCTGCAGTTATGCCCAGCCCAAAGCCCTTGCCGACACCGATTTTGTCGACCGACCCGGCATCACGTATGCTTTCCAAGCCTCCGGCGGGGCCGGATGGGAGCAAGTCCGCTTGAAGTTGCAATGTGCAATGATGGCGGGGCCGCCCTCATCGTCTAGCGGCCCAGGACGCCGCCCTTTCAAGGCGGTAGCACGGGTTCGAATCCCGTTGGGGGCACGACCGGCGAAAGCCGGAGCACGACCGGCGAAAGCCGGAGCAACACAAGCTAGGTCCTGTGGAGCAGTTGGAGTGCTCGCCGCCCTGTCAAGGCGGAGGTCGCGGGTTCAAGTCCCGTCAGGACCGCAGCGCTGACGCCGCGCCTCGCGCGGCGTTCTGCGTATCGGAGCAGGTCACCCTGCCGCCGGTTCGTCCGGTTGGCGGGTAACATGAGCCGAGCGGTACGGCCAGGTAGCTCAGTTGGTACGAGCGTCCGACTGAAAATCGGAAGGTCGGCGGTTCGACCCCGCCCCTGGCCACATAGCCTTTCGCCGGGCTACAGAGGTCCCCACCAGCGGAAACGCAGGTGGGGATCTTGCTGTTACGGCGGTTCGGCGACAATCCTGATCGGCCACTCCTGGTCACCTGGGTAATCGTCCGCAGCTTCAGTCCAGGCAGGTCCGGACCAGACCCGGACCGGCAAGATCCACTCAACTTCCCCGATATGGGGGCATCCGAGCGCCCGGATACCGCAATGTCGCCGAAATTGAGTCGATCATGTGGCGGCAGCGCCGGCGCGGCTCCCGCACTGCGGCTACTCCGGGCCTAGCCGGGGTCCCCGATCCCGGCGCCGACTCCTTCTTCCTTCAGGGCAGCGAACCTCACTGATCGCGGCGCCCCTGCTGACGGTGCTGCGCCATGCCCTCCTGGATCGCCTCCCAGACGCTGCGCCCGGCCTGCCGCAGCGTCTCCCCCGCCTGCTCGGCGAGGTGGGCCGCGCTCTGCGCCGCCGCGTACGCCCCGCCCGGCAGCCCACCGCCCCCGTCACCATTTCCGGACGGGCTCGGACCGGGGGCGGGCGACTCATCGGGCCTGTTGCGGGGTTGCCCGGTCGGCGCTCCCGCCGGGCCCTCGGCTCCCCGGCCCGCTCCGGCCGACCCCTGCCCCGCACCCGAGCCGGCCGACCGCTGCCCCGCACCCGGGCCCGCAGACCCTTGCCCCTCAGCCGGGTCGGCGGGCCGCTGCCCTGCGGGATGATGCCGCTCCCCGTGCCGCCGACCTCCCGGCTGGGGGCCCTGCGTTCCGCCGACCTCCTGTCGGGTCCGGTCCCCTGACGCGGGGCCACCGGCTTGAGATCCGGGTCCCCCGGCGCTGGGCCCGGGACCTCCGGCATGAGGCCCAGGACCCCCGCCGCTGGGCCCGGGACCTCCGGCATGAGGCCCAGGACCCCCGCCGCTGGATCCGGGACCCCCGGCATGAGGCCCGAGGCCTTCGGCATGCGCTCCCGCGCTGACGGGACCGGACGCTGGGCGACCCGGCCCCGGACGAACGGAACCTGGTCGAACACCGTCGGCCAGGGCGCGCCCCTGCTGGCCCGGTTCGTCGAGTACGCCAGCGGAGCGCCCCGCCGACGGCCCGACCCCCGCGGCCAACTGCTGCGCGCTGCGCTGCCCGTCGTCGACGGCGGTGGCGGCTGTCCGAGCGAGCGCCTCGATGATCTGCGGGTTGTTGTCGAGCGTGTCGAGCGCACGCCCCAGAATGTTGGCCAACTGCTCCAACCGCACCCGCAGCTGCGCCTCGGCGTGCACCCCGTTGACGTCCAGCTCGCCGCCGTTGAGGTGCACCCGCACTCCGGCGTCGACCTGGAGCAGGTTGGCCACCCGGGCCCGCAGCGAGAGGTCGGCGTCCAGGCCGTCGACCGCCAGCCGGATGGAGTCGACGGAGACCTTCGGAATGTCGAGCAGGACGTCCGGGTCCACCCGGCCCGGCTCCCGCTGCTGCGCGTGCTCGCTCATGTTCTCCCGCCCCGCCTGCACACCGCCCGGTCATCCGGGTCGTTCGGCGCGGTTACCCGCTTTCCGGCGGCGCATCCCGTCCGTGACCGCTCGGCAACGCCTCCCGCCGTGCCGGCTCGACAACCGAGTGTCCGGAACCGGGCGCCGTGCGAAGCTGCGCACCCAGGCATCAGCCGGTATGGTCCGGGCCTATGGGACAGGGGATGACTGATCCGACCGACATTCGGCAGGACGCCGACCGGTTCTCCTTACGGTGCAGCTTCCTCGTCCCGGGCTCCGCAGAGCACGCGTTCAGGGTCTTCACCGATGAGCTGACCGACTGGTGGGTCACCGAGTACACCTGGTCCGGCCCGGACGCTCTCGCCGAGCTGGGCATGGAGCCGCGAGCTGGCGGCATGCTCTACGAGATCGGTCCGTACGGTTTCCGTTCCGACTGGGGCCGGGTGCTCACCTGGGATCCGCCGCGCCGGTTGGTCTTCGTCTGGCAGATCGGCCCCGACCGGGCGCCGGTGCCGGACCCGGCCCGAGCCAGCGAGGTCGAGTTGCTGTTTCTGCCCGAGGGGTCGGCGCGCACCCGGGTCGAGCTGGAGCACCGGCACTTCGACCGGCACGGTGAGGCCGCCGAGGGATACCGCAAGGCGCTCACCGCCGGCTGGCACGAGCTGCTCACCCGCTACGTCGCGACGGTGTCACGCCACCAGCCCACCACCCCCGCCTGACCGCCCCCGTCACGCGGTCACCAGCGGCCGAGCCGTCGGCCTCCGCCTCTTGACGAACCAGCGGCCGAGCCGCCGCCCCCTGCCGCCACGCGACCGACCAGGGGCCGAGCCACCGACCCGCGCCGCCACGCGACCATCAGTGGCCGAGTTGGCGTGCCGGGGCGACGTTGCCGCCGAGGTCCCGACCACCCAGGTCCGCGTGCCGGCCGGCCTCCGCCCCGGAGCCGAAGCCGGTGCCACCCAGCCTGCGTGGCGGCGCGGTGCGCAGCCGTGGGTACTCCTCGGCGAGCCGTCGCTGCACCCGGTCGGACCGGTCGGCCAGCACCAGCGCCACCGACGGTGTGCCCGACTCGCTGGCCGCCGCCGTCTCCGCCGCCCAGAGTCGGCCCCCGATCACCTGCGCGAACCCGGCCAGCCAGGACCGGCGAAAGGCAGCGGGATGGTCGTCCGCAGGCACCGCCGTGGCGGCCAGGCCGTGCGCCGCCTGCACGAGCAGTGAGGTGAAGAGCAGGTCGACCCGTTCCAGGTCGCTGGCGAAGCCGAACAGGTGCAGCGTGAAGCCACTGCCCCGCTGGCGGCGTACGCAGCGGCAGCGCAGTGGTTCGGCGACCGCGGCGAGCAGGCCGACCTTGTCGCGGGCGTACGGGGCGACGATGTCCAGGACCCGGTCGCCGACCGGGTCGGTGGTCGGGTCACGAGCGGCGAGCAGCGCCCGGTCGACGCCGTAGCGGGCGATCAGCTCGGTCGCCTTGGCGGTGAACGCGGCCGACTCGGCGGGCGTACAGGCCGGGTCCTCGGCCTGGGCCAGCAGCTTGCGAACCTTGCTGAGCATGGCCTCGGACATGCCTACAGAGCTATCACATGGGCCGGACACCACAGGGTGCGCGCCACCCTCGATCGATGACTATCATCGTCACGATCGGCTGATCAGTCCAATACGGACGGTCTACCAACTGTTCCCGGAGGCATGCATGGCATCCCCAACCGCTCGCCTGTTCGCCGTCGCCACGGCCACCACACTGCTCTTCGCCGGCGCCCCCGCGCGGGCCGAACCGGTCGGGCCGGTCACACCGACCAGCACCGGGGCGAACGCGTTCGCCCCGCTCGCCACCTGCTACGGCGGGGCCGTCCGGTCGTACTTCGAGACCGGCCGCTACGGCGGCTCGGCCGGCCAGTACCGCACCACGACCCGCTGTCGCGACATCAACGTCCGCAACGCGAGCGTGTACGCCACCGAGGCGTGCGTGATCTTCGTCGACAAGACGAGCGCCTGCAACTACTGGACCTACCTGCCGGCCAACTCGGGCTGGATCACGGTGGCGACCGACGTCCGGGACGGGGTCAACTTCCGGGTCCGCTTCGAGAACCTGCGCTACGAGTACGAGCCGCTGATCGCGTACCACGCGTTCTGAGTGGTTCGCGCGGTCGCGGCGTCCGCCCCCCGACGGACGCCGCGACCCGGCGGCCGGTCACCCGGCGCGGCTGCGCAGGGTGGCGATCGTCGAGCCGGCGAGCGTGAGCAGGCAGTCGGGCAGCAGCCCGTCGGCTGCCGCAGCGCCGAACAGCGCCTCCCCAGTCGGCTCGTCCCGATTGGCGTACGCGCTGACGAAGCGGGCCACCCAGCGGGTGTCGTACTCCGCCTGGTCGATTCCCGGGAAGTCCAGCGCTGCTCCGCTGGCCGCCGGCACGTCACCGAGCATCGTCGCGGCCAGACACCAGGCGACCCCGTAAGCGCCGCTCAGGCCGGCCCGGTCGACAACGGCGTCGAACGTTCCCACCACCGCGTCACCATCCCCGGTCAGCGCCGAGCGGAGCACCGCGGCCGCGTCGTCGAACGTCTGCTGTGGTAGGTCCGTCACCCAGCGCACAGTAGGACGCATGGTCAAGGCCTTCGATGACCGTCACTGTCCGTGTTCAACGCGAGCGACCTGCGCTTTACGCCGCCTCCACGGTCCCGCAGCCGGCCTCGGCACGCTAATGTGCGCAGCGGACCTTCGCCGGAGGAAGGACGACCATGCTCGTATCACGCCGCTCGCGGGTGGCCTCACTGGCTGCCTGTGCGACGATCCTGCTCGCCACAAGCGCCTGCGGGGATGACAAGGCCAAGGAGACCAGCGCCCAACAGGTGCGCCTCTACGGCACGGACGGCAACATGCTCAACACGTATCCTGCGGAGTTGAAGGAACGTGCGAATCTCGTGGACGGGATGAAGGGCACCACGCCGCTCGTCCCGCTTCCCGAGGACTTCAAGAGCCGACTACGGGCCGTCAATCCGGCGGTGACGGACTTCGTGTACTCCGCCGAGACGTACGACGCCGTGGTGGTCGCCGTACTCGCCGCTCAGCTGGCCGGAACCACCGACCCGGCAGCGATCGCGAAGCAGATCGTCGCCGTGACCAACGACGGGCAGCGCTGCGAGGACCCAGCCAGTTGCCTCGCGCTGGCCCGTGCCGGGCAGGACGTCGAGTATCGCGGCGTCTCGCTGAGCCGGGCGGGCTTCACCGACAAGGGTGAGCCGGCCACCGCGAGCTACGCCACGCTGACCTTCGACGGGCAGCAGATCAACGACGGCAAGACGGAGTTCGTCGGCGCGGGCATCGAGTCGGCGGCGAGCACCAAGACGCCGCCGAAGCCGAAGAAGCAGCGCCCCGGCGTGAATGCCGGGCAGAAGCCGCTGATCCTGGGCGGCCTGCTGCCGAAGACCGGTGACCTGGCCATCGCGTACCCGCCCATGGCCGCCGGCGCCGCGCTGGCGATCAGGGAGATCAACGCTGCTGGTGGCGCGCTGGGCAAGCCGGTGACCTGGCTGGACGGCGACGACGGCACCAGCCCGACGGTGGCCAAGGCGACGGTGGCCAAGCACGTGACGGACGGCGTCAGCGTGATCATCGGCGCGGGTGGTTCGGGCATCTCCCGGGCGGTGCTGCCGGACGTGGTGCAGGCCGGGAAGATCCTTTTCTCCCCGTCCAACACCGACAGCAGCCTGACCGACGTGGAGGACGGTGGCCTCTACTTCCGCACCGCCCCGCCGGACAGCCTCCAGGGCCGGGCGTTGGCCGACGTCATCCTCCGCGACGGATCGCAGAAGATCGTCATCGTCGCCCGCAAGGACTCCTACGGTGAGGGCCTGCAGGGCACCGTCCGTGACGAGCTGGAGAAGGCCGGCGTCGCCGCCGACCGACTCAAGCTGCTGACGTACGAGCCGCCGGCCGACGCCAAGGCACCCCCGGTCGACTTCAGCGGTGGCGCGAAGGAGATCAAGGACTTCGGCGCGGACGCCGTGCTGATCATCGGCTTCGGAGAGTCCGCTCAGGTGATCCGCGGCCTGGCCGACTCCGGGGTACAGATCCGGCAGTAGTCCGACCACCGGGCCACGACGGCCGCACCGGCGCTCTCGCCGGTGCGGCCGTTTCGTTTCGAGGGCTCACCGCGGCCGGCGGCGCTCCAGGAACTCGGTCATCCGCCGGTGCTTCTCCTCGTCCTCGAAGAGCACCGCCTGGCTGACCAGATCGAGCTGTGGGTGCGCGGCGGCGGGGGCGTCCACCGCCAGCTTGGTCAGCCGCAGCGCCAGCGACGAGCCCAGGGCGATCTCGTCGAGCAACGCGTGCGCCACCGCCAGCAGCTCATCGGGCTCGTCCACCACCCGGTTCACCAGACCGATGCGCAGCGCCTCGGCCGCGTCCACCCGCCGGCCGGTGAAGAGCAGCTCCTTGGCCCGGCCCTCACCGATCAACGAGGGCAGCCGGTGGGTCGCGCCAGCGCCGGCCAGGATGCCCAACCGCACCTCCGGCTGACCGAAGACCGCCCGCGCCGTGCACACCCGCAGATCGCAGGCGTACGCCAGCTCCGCGCCACCGCCCAGCGCCGGGCCGTCGACGGCGGCCACGGTGGGCATCGGCAGCGCCCGGATCCGGGCGAAGGCCGCGGAGTTGATCGCGGCCAGGGCGTCCGTGCGGCCCCGTTCGCGGAGCTGGCCGATGTCGGCACCACCGGCGAAGATGCCGGCCGCGCCACCGGTGAGCAGCAGCAGCCGCGGGCGTGCCTCCAACTCGGCGCAGACCTGGTGCAGCTCGGCGATCAGGTCGGCGTCGATGGCGTTGCGCTTCTCCGGTCGGTCCAGGGTGACCACCAGCCGGTCCGGCCGCTCCTCGATCCGCAGCCCACTCGTCGCGCTCACTGCTTGACCCCGCCACTCCACTGGTAGAAGCCGTGCCCGGACTTCTTACCCAGCCGCCCCTCGGCCACCATCTCCACGAGCAGCGGTGGCGGCGCGAAGCGGTCCCCGTACGCGGCCTGGAGGGTGCGGGCGATGTCCAGCCGTACGTCGAGGCCGACCAGGTCGGTGAGTTCCAACGGGCCGATCGGGTGCCGGTAACCCAGGACCATCGCCTTGTCGATGTCGGCCGGGCTGGCCACCCCGTCGGCGACCATCCGGATCGCCTCCAGCCCGAGGGTGACCCCGAGCCGGGAGGTGGCGAAGCCGGGCAGGTCGCGTACGACGACGGGGTCCTTGCCCAACCGGCCGGCGAGCGCGACGGCCGCCTCGGTGGTCTCCTCGGCGGTCGCCGGGCCGACCACGATCTCCAGAAGCGTCATCGCCCAGACCGGGTTGAAGAAGTGCAGGCCGACGAAGCGCTCCGGAGCGTCCAGCTCGGCGGCCAGCTCACCGATGGCGATGCTGGAGGTGTTGCTGCCCAGCAGGGCCGGGCGCAGCTCGGCGGCATCCTTCAGCACCGCCCGCTTCAGGTCGAGGCGCTCCGGCACCGCCTCGACGATCACCTGCGGGGCGGGAGCGACCTCGGCCAGCGTCGGGCGGAGCGTGACCCGCTGCCGGTTCGCGGCGGCCTCGTCGGCGCTCAACTTCCCGCGCTGCACAGCCCGCTCCCACAGCTCGGCGAGCCGGTTCAGCGCGGTCGCGCCCCGCTCCGGGTCCACTTCGACCAGCTCGACGGCATGCCCGGCCCCGGCCGCTACGTACGCGATGCCGAGCCCCATCGTGCCGGCACCGACGACCACGAAACGATCGCTCATCACGCCTCCCTGTCCCGCCCGCCGGCGGGCGGGGTCTCCGCCACACCGGCCCGGGTGTTCCGCCCGCTCGGCTCGCTCATGGTGCGACCCTAGACAGCGCGACGACCCGCCCATGCTTGGGGGAGCGTGGGATCGGGTATTGACGGCCCGTCAACCGAGGGAAGGAACCAGTCGACATGAGCCAGGCACCGGAGCGCGTCACCGACTCCGAGATCGTGGAGACCCGGGGCGACGAGCGGGTCGAGCTGCTGCGCGCGGACACCAACAACGACGGCCAGACGGACGTGTGGGTGGTGGACACCGACGGCGACGGCAAGGCCGACCTGTTCCAGTTCGACACCAACGGCGACGGCAAGGTGGACATCACCATGGTCGACATCGACGAGGACGGCACTCCGGACGAGGTGGTCGACGGCGACGGCGGTTTCCCGCCCGAGCAGCTCCCGCCGACCGTCCAGGTCTGAGCGGTACGTCGGCCCCTGCCCTCCGCACGGTGGAGCGCAGGGGCCGACGCTCAGTCGGCCAGGCGCAGGGTGGCCAGGTAGTAGGGGGCGTCCCGGTCATCCACATCGGTCAGCCGCCACCCGGTGCCGTGCACCAGCGCGGCGAACTCGTCCGCGGAGCAGACCAGGTAGTCGAACCACTCGGTGCCCAGCTCCCGGTAACGCAGCCGGAGGCGTAGCTGACCGCCGAGCCGGCCCCGACGGCGGTTGCGCTCGTGGTAACCGGTGTGCAGCGGATCGCGGGTGCCGTACGGGTCGGTGCCGTGCGCGATGATCTGCGCCCCCGGTCGGGCCAGCGCGGCGAGCGCGGCCAGGAACCCGGGGGCACGCTCCCGGCCCTCGAACAGTCCGAGGTTGTTGCCGAGCAGCAGGAACGTGTCGTACCGCTGACCGTCGGCGACGTGCGTGTCGACGGTGCCGTGCACCAGCCGCCGGACGCCGCGACGCCGGCTCACCGCCAGCGCGCCCGCCGAGGTGTCCAGCCCGGTGACCGGCACGCCGCGCTCCTGGAGCACCAGCGCGATCCGGCCGGCGCCGGTGCCGATGTCGAGCGTCTCGCCGCGGACCCGGTCCACCGCCCGATGGTCGTACGGCTGCCACTCCTGCGGGCCGTCCAGGTAGTGCGCGGCCGGAGCGCCATTGATCAGACCGTCGTCCCGCTCGATGATCTCGATGACCGGGCGGGGTAGTCGGCCGCCGACGAGCGGTCGGGGGCCCACCCCGGTGGCCACGGCAAGCGTGTCCCGCAGCAGTTCACCGATCACGTCACCGATTTGAGGCTCGCCTGTCACGACGTTCACGCTATCCGGCCACTCGGTGGCCCGCAGCGGTCGTATCCTGGCGGGCGTGACCGTGTTGGACCGGCTGTCCGCCGAGAAATATCTGCTGCTCACGACCTTCCGCAAGGACGGTCGAGCGGTGCCGACCCCGGTCTGGGCGGTCCGTGACGGCGAGGCGCTGGCGGTCTGGACCCGGGCCGACTCGGGCAAGGTCAAACGGATCCGCAACAACGGCGAGGTGACCCTGGCGCCGTGCGACGTGCGGGGCCGGCCGCATGGCGCGGAGGTGCCGGCGCACGCGACGATCTGCGGCGGCGGGGACACCGGTCGCATTCGCGACCTGCTCAAGCACAAGTACCGGGTGATCGGCCGGTTGAGCCTGCTCGGCAGCCGGCTACGCCGCGGTGAGGGCGGCACGGTCGGTATCCGGGTGACGCTCGCCGAGGGCCGGCGCTGAGCCGCTCCAGGTCGGCGATATTGCGGTGTTCGCGAGCCGGGATGCCGCCACATCGGCGACATGGAGTCGATCACCGCCCGAATTGCCCCGTAGGCGGCGCAGGGCCGCCGAGCATGGAAAGGGGCGGCGGATCGAGATCCACCGCCCCTGACCGGAAAAACTCGTGCCGCTCAGTCGCCCTGCCGCTGCTGCGGGATCTGACCCTGCAACAGCGCCCTGACCTCCGACTCGCGGTATCGACGGTGGCCACCCAGGGTGCGGATGGCACTGAGCTTGCCCGCCTTTGCCCACCGGGTCACCGTCTTCGGGTCGACACGGAACATCGACGCCACCTCGGCCGGTGTGAGTAGCGGCTCTGGTTCGTGCGTTCGCGATGCCATCGGTCACTCCTCCACATGTATAGACATCGGCCGGGGTCCCGCCGGCCGACGCGTCTCCCATGGTCCGGCTAGTCCCCGATGTCCGACATGGGCCGAACGGATGAAGGTCCCTAGACGGACGGATGAACCATGCCCGATTTTTACGACTTTTACACCGTAGAAACTACCTTATTCGGACTCATGATCACGGTTCGTGATGCGTCAACTACGAGCATGCCTCGCCTTGGGAGCGCTCCCTGGGCGGTATGCCCTAGTTGCACCGCTCCAACAGCTGCACCGCGCGCCACCGGGCCACCAACTTGTCGTACGCGGCGGACGCCTCCTCGGCCTCACCCCGCGACAGCCCCGCGAGGCCGGTGGCGACCAACTCAGGCGAGTCGTCCGCAGCGAGGGTCTCGTCGGAGAGCAGGTCGACCAGGCCGCCGTAGTCCAGTTCGACCACCGACCGTGGATGGAACTCCTCCAGCCAGCGGGCCGCCTCCTCCACCGCCTCGGTGATCGGCGCCTCGCCCACCGACTTGCGCAGCACGGACAGCGCCCGCGACGAGCGGCGGCGAGCCTTGGAGATCTCGGTGCGGTAGCGCAGCGCCCGCCGACCCGGCTGGGTGATCAGGTCCCGCTCGGCCGGTTCGAAGAGCACGAACCAGCGCAGCGGCACCCCCCAGGTGGCGATCTGCTCGTGCACCCGGGGCACCCCGTGCTCCAGCACCCGGGCACCACTGCGCCAATCGTCGACGACCGCCCTGGCCTGCCCGGCCAGCACCGGCGGGACGAACGCGTCGGCGAGCACCGAGGGCACCCCGTCCCGGGCGCTGAGCGCCGCCTCAGCGACCCGGATCCGCAGGTTCCAGGGGCAGACCAGCAGGCTGTCGTCCGTCTCCAGGACGTACGCCTCCTCCGGCAGGTCGGGCAGCCGGGTCCAGCCAGCGCCCAGCGCCTCGATCACCGCCGTCCGTTGCCGGCCGGGGCCCTCGACCGGGGCCACCGCCCGCCCCTCCGAGACATAGCGGCGCCAGTAGCTCTGCCGGTCTCGGTCAAAGGCGGTCAACGGCTCGTACACGCGCAGGTAAGAAGCGAAGAGCGACGGCACGGCGCGATCCTCCCACGAACCGCACCCGTACGCGGGCAGCGGCCGGACCACGCGCGCCGCAACGTGGGACGGCGGCGGCGCGTCGAGCGCCCTCAAGGCGGCCGATACTAGGCTCGATCAGACCGGCAGCATCCCCGCCGGGGTCCAACAGGTCCGCGTCCCACGAGGACGCACACCATTCCAGGAGCCAATCATGGGTGTATTCGCGAGCACCGACGACCCGGTTTCGACCGGTCACGAGCAGGTCGTGTTCTGCCAGGACAAGCAGAGCGGCCTGAAGGCGATCATCGGGATCTACTCCACCGCGCTGGGGCCGGCGCTCGGCGGCACCCGCTTCTACCCGTACGCCAGCGAGGACGACGCCCTCGCCGACGTGCTCGACCTGTCCCGCGGGATGGCGTACAAGAACGCGCTCGCCGGGCTGGACCTGGGCGGTGGCAAGGCCGTCATCTGGGGCGACCCTGAGCAGATCAAGAGCGAGGCGTTGCTGCGGGCGTACGGCCGCTTCGTGGAGTCGCTGGGCGGCCGCTACTACACCGCCTGCGACGTCGGCACGTACGTGGCGGACATGGACGTCGTGGCCCGGGAGACCCGCTACGTGACCGGGCGCAGCGTGGAGCACGGCGGTGCCGGCGACTCGTCGATCCTCACCGCCTGGGGCGTCTTCCAGGGCATGCGGGCCGCCGCCGAGCATGTCTGGGGCAACCCGAGCCTGCAGGGCCGCCGCGTCGGCGTGGCCGGGCTGGGCAAGGTCGGCAAGTACCTCACCGGGCACCTGCTCGACGATGGTGCCGAGGTGGTCGCCACCGACGTCAACCCGAAGGCTCTGGCGTGGGTGCGCGCCAACCACCCGCAGGTCACCCTGGTCGACGACGCCAGCGCGCTGGTCGCCGCGGACATCGACGTGTACGCGCCGTGCGCGCTGGGTGGCGCCCTGAACGACGACACCGTGCCCGCGCTGCGCGCCAAGGTGGTGGCCGGGGCGGCGAACAACCAACTCGCCCACCCGGGCATCGAGAAGCTGCTGGCCGACCGGGGCATCCTCTACGCGCCGGACTACGTGGTCAACGCGGGCGGTGTGATCCAGGTGGCCGACGAGATCGAGGGCTTCAACTTCGACCGGGCGAAGCTGCGGGCGACTCGGATCTACGACACCACCCGCGAGATCCTGCGCCTGGCTGACGCCGAGGGCGTGCCGCCGGCGGTGGCCGCGGACCGGCTGGCGGAGCGGCGGATGGCGGACGTCGGCCGGCTGCGCGCGATCCATCTGCGCTGAGCGTTCCCGGAGGCGGGTCGGCGGGATCCGCCTCCGGGCTCCCTTTGTCGGCGCAGGCCAGTAAGCTGAAGTCGGGTCAACTTTGATGCGGTTTGTCCGGTGTCACGGGTGCTAACCGTTCCGCTCCTTACCCGGTACACTGGGTGACGGCCGGATCGACGCGACGCGCAGAGCCGGCTGACGGTAACCCGAGGTGCCGAACGGTGGCATCCCCATGTACCGTAAGAGCCACGAGAGATGCCTGACGTCATCGGGGCCCGCCTTCGGGCTGCCCCGCATTCTGTGCGAGGGGGTCGAGCCATGGGGCGCGGCCGTGCTAAGGCCAAGCAGACAAAGGTGGCCCGGGAGTTGAAGTACCACTCCCCGAACACCGACCTCACCGCCTTGCAGCGCGAACTGGCGGGTGCTGGTAAGTCTGAGCACCACTTCGACGACGACTCTAAAGAGTTCGTCGACGACGATGATGAGGATCACGCGGACGACGATCCGGATCCCTGGGTCCGTCCGACCCGCTGACCTCTCGACGGAAATGAGCACGCGGTCACATCCGCGTGCTCACGCACGTCCCGTGCAGTGCAGTTGCCGACGATCAGGGGGCCTGACCCGACCGGAGCCAATCCGGTCGCTCGACAGGCCCCCGATCGTGGCTCCCGTCAGCGCGGGCGGTTGTTCCAGTTGTAGAACGTCGGGATGTTCTCGAAGTGGTTCCAGGCGCAGACCGCGCTGGCACCATCGCCCGCCGACACCTCAGAACGCAGCCGCCGCGCGTCCTCGGCCTCCTGCAGCAGCTCGACGAGCGCAGGACCCGCCTCCCGTACCCGTTCGGTGACGCCGTCGTCCGCTTCGCGCTCAGGCCGCCGGTGACTGGTGGTCTCGGGCATGCTCCAACACTCCCTCCAATAGGCGGATCTTGCTGTTGCGGCAGTGCTCGGTCTCCGTGCCGTCGAAACGCCCCAGCTCGAAGTAACGGTTGGCGGCATGGCCACCGCCACAGAAGCCGAAGTACGGGCAGGACGCCCGGCACGCCTCCACCCCAGCCAGAAACTCTCCCACCCACGGCGTCGCCGCCGCACCGCTGAGGATCTCCGCCAGTGGGGTCGTCAGCACGTTGCCGCTGCTGAAATCGCCGTAGCGGGGGTCGGTGAAGCCGGCCAACTCCGGGGAGAGCACGGTCACCGAGCCGTCGTGACCGATCGTCGGGATCGGGTCCAGTCGGCGGGGCAGCACCCCGTCCGCCGAGTTGTTGAGCACCGCCGCGGCGTACCGCAGGGACCACTCGATCTCGCGCAGGTGGATCCGGGGCTCCCGACGCCACGCCGCGACCAACTCGGCCCAGAAACCGGTCACCGCCGCCGGGTCGTGACTGTTGTCACGGGTGTTGACCCCTTCGGTCTCCTCGATGTTGATGCCCAACACGTCGCAGCCCAACTCGAGGAAGTAGTCGTACAGCTCGGTGGCGAGCCCCGGCTCCGGCCGGGACACCACGGCCAGCGCGGAGAAGGGCAGGCCGCGCCGGCGCAGGGCCGCCACGCCGCGCAGGATCCGGTCGTACGCCGGCTGGCCGCCCCGGTTGACCCGGTCGCCGTTGCGTGCCCGGGGCCCGTCGACGCTCACGCTCACCCGCACCTCGTGCCGGGCGAAGAAGTCGCACCAGTCGTCGTCGATCAGGGTGGCGTTGGTCTGCACGTGGTGCTCGACCTCGGGCCCGAACGGTGCGATCAGGTCGGCCAGGTGCTCCCGGCCGGCCGCCAGCGGCTCACCACCGTGCCACACCACCGAGAACCGGCCGGCCGCCGCCCAGGGTTCGACCGCCGCCGCGACCGCCTCGGCCACCGACACCGGCATTCGGCGGTCGGCGGCACGAAACGGCAGGTAGCAGTACGCGCAGTCGAGGTTGCAGAGGGTGGTCGGCTGCATGACGACGTACGACGGGACGGTGGCCAGACCGCGCATCCCGCTGAACGAGCGTCCCCGAGCAGCCATCACCCTCCTCCGCCTAGCCCTGAGCCCTTCAGGCTAGGCGGCATTGGCCACTCGGGTGAAGCCCTGATCAGGTGCCCGTACGATCACCGGAGCGTGATCAACCCCGGGTGTGCTGACCGACCATCTGCACGTTGCCCGTGCCCTCGATGATCTCGCCGGCCTGCCACGCCTCGACCCCACGGCCGGTCAGCGTGGCCAGCGCCCGGTCAGCGTCCTCCGCCGACACGATCGCGAACATGCCGACGCCCATGTTGAAGGTCGACTCCATGTCCTGGTCGTCGATGCGACCCTTCGACTGGATCAGGTCGAAGATCGGCTGCGGCTTCCAGGTGGACCGGTTGACCACCGCGTCGACGTGCTCCGGCAGCACCCGGACCAGGTTGCCGGGGATGCCGCCGCCGGTGATGTGCGACAGCGCCCGCACCTCGGCCTCGGCGATCAGCTTGAGGCAGTCCTTGGCGTAGATCTTGGTCGGGGTGAGCAGCTCCTCACCCAGGGTCCGCTGCCGACCGAAGTCGTCGATCACGATGTCCAGTCGCATCCGGGCCGCGCCGAGCAGCACGTGCCGGACCAGCGAGTAGCCGTTGGAGTGCAGGCCGGAAGAACGCATCGCGATCACCACGTCGCCCACCTCGACCCGGTCCGGGCTGAGGATGTCGGCTTCCTCGACCACACCGACACCGGTCGCGGAGATGTCGTACTCGTCCGGGCGGAGCACGCCGGGGTGCTCGGCGGTCTCCCCGCCCAGCAGCGCGCAGCCGGCGTAGCGGCAGCCGTCGGCGATGCCCGCGCCGATCTCGGCGACCTTGTCCGGCACGACCTCGCCGGTGGCGATGTAGTCGAGCAGGAACAGCGGCTCGGCGCCGCAGGCCACCAGGTCGTCCACCACCATCGCGACCAGATCGATGCCGACCGTGTCGTGAATGTCCATCTGCTGGGCGATCACCAGCTTGGTGCCCACCCCGTCGGTGGAGGACGCCAGGATCGGGCTCTTGTACTTCTTCGTGTCCAGCCGGAACAGGCCCGCGAAGCCACCGAGGTCACCCAGCACCTCAGGGCGGCGGGTCTGGCGCACCTTCGACTTGAGCAGCTCCACCGCGCGGTCGCCCGCGTCGATGGATACCCCAGCGTCGGCGTACGAGACCGAACGTTTGCGCGCCTGACGGCCAGCACCGGCCGTCCAGGGCTGGCGGTCGCCGCCGGCGCCGGTCGGGCTGCTTCCTGCGCCGCTGCGCTCGGACACGTGCGTCACGGTTCTCCCCTTTGGTTCTCGGTGCCGCGCCGGCGGTGGCCGGGCCGCGCCGGTTGGTGCTACGGGCGGTTAGCGGTCACGTCACCCGGAGTGGCGACGAACGAGCCGTTGGTGTGTGGGGCTTCCGGTGCCGAGTTGGCGACCCGTCGGCCCGCCCCTTCCAGCACGTGCTTGCCGATCAGGTTGCCGGCCGGCAGCTCGATCGGGTACTCCCCATCGAAACACGCTCGACACAGCCGGGTCTTCGGCTGCTCGGTCGCGGCGATCAGGCCAGTAAGCGATACGTAACCCAGCGTGTCGGCGCCGATGGAGCGCCGGATGCCGTCGTTGTCCAACCCGTTGGCCAGCAGTTCCGCCCGGGTGGCGAAGTCGATGCCGTAGAAGCACGGCCAGCTGACCGGCGGGGAGGAGATCCGGACGTGCACCTCCAGCGCCCCCGCCTCACGCAGCATCCGGACGATGGCGCGCTGGGTGTTGCCACGCACGATCGAGTCGTCCACGACCACCAACCGCTTGCCCCGGACGTTCTCGCGCAGCGGGTTGAGCTTGAGTCGGATGCCGAGCTGACGCAGGGTCTGCGACGGCTGGATGAAGGTGCGCCCCACGTACGGGTTCTTCATGAGGCCGGCGCCGTAGGTGATGCCGGACGCCTCCGCGTAGCCGATCGCGGCCGGGGTGCCCGACTCGGGCACCGGGATCACCAGGTCAGCCTCGACCGGGTGCTCCTTGGCCAACTGCCGACCGATCTGCACTCGCGCCGCGTGGACGTTGCGCCCGGCGATCGTGGCATCCGGGCGCGCGATGTAGAC
Source organism: Micromonospora arborensis (assembly GCF_003205615.1). Lineage (GTDB taxonomy): Bacteria > Actinomycetota > Actinomycetes > Mycobacteriales > Micromonosporaceae > Micromonospora > Micromonospora arborensis. The sequence continues at coordinate 98,772 of NZ_PYBV01000009.1, forward strand.
GTACTCGAAGAGGCAGCCCTTGGGCTCCGGCGCGGCGAAGCGGGTGGAGCGCAGCCCGTTCTCGTCGATCGCGATCAGCTCGCCCGGCTCGACCTCGCGGACCACGCTGGCGCCGACGATGTCCAGTGCGGCCGTTTCACTGGCCACCACCCAGCCGCGCTCCAGGCGGCCGAGCACCAGCGGGCGGACGCCGTGCGGGTCACGGGCCGCGTAGAGGGTCGACTCGTCCATGAAGACGAAGCTGAACGCGCCACGCAGCTGCGGCAGCACCTCCAGTGCGGCCGCTTCGACCGACAGATCCGGTCGGCCGGCGAGCAGCATCGTCACCAGGGAGGTGTCGTTTGTCGAACCGTCTGCGATCAGGCCGCGCTCGGCGACCTCCTTCTCCAGCTCGGCCGTGTTCACAAGGTTGCCGTTGTGAGCCAGCGCGATGGTCGTGCCGGAGGTGGTCGACCGGATCGTCGGCTGGGCGTTCTCCCAGTTCGACGCGCCGGTGGTGGAGTAACGGGCGTGCCCGATCGCCAGGTGGCCGCGAAGGCTCGCCAGGGTGGGCTCGTCGAAGACCTGGGCCACCAGGCCAAGGTCCTTGTAGACCACCACACCGGAGCCATCGCTCACCGCGATGCCCGCCGCCTCCTGGCCGCGGTGCTGCAGGGCATAGAGGCCGAAGTAGGTCAGATTGGCAACCTCTTCGCCGGGGGCCCAGACGCCGAAGACACCACAGGCGTCTTGCGGGCCGGGTCGTTGGGGGTCAAGGTCGTGGCTCAGCCGGCCGTCGCCTCGGGGCACCTACCGCTCCCTCATGCTGGTCTGGACCGGCCGGGCGGGATCACGGGCGGATCCACACTCCCCTGCCGGGACCACTGTCGTCGCCTGACAGTGTACGCGAAACGCCGTCAATACAGATAGTCACGATGCCCCTGCTGAGCGTCACCCTGGGTGGGACATCAGGGCGGCTAGAGGGGCAGATACGCCGAGAGGTCCGCACGGACACCGCTCATCTGGACGCGGCCCTCGGCGACCGCCTCCGCCCAGCCGATCCTCCCGGTTGCCAACTCCACCCAGGTGTCGGCAGCCATCTCGACCACGTTTGGCGGGTTTCCCCTGGTGTGTCGAGGTCCGGGTACGCACTGGATCGCACCGTATGGTGGGACACGCACCTCCACCGATCGGCCGGGGGCGCGCTCCGCGAGGACGGCCAACAACGACCGGACCGCCTCTCGGAACACCGGCCGTTCGGGCGTACGCCCCTCATCGAGCGCCAACAACACCGCCGAAACGGCAGCGGACTTACTGTGCGGAGAGGACACGACGGGACGATACGACCCGCAGGCCGGACACGCGACGCTGGCCCTGGGTCGCGCCGATCCAGTCGGACAAGGCATAGTTGCCGACGGCGTATTCGAACCGTGATGATCCCCGGCCCGGCGCCCCGCCGGTCAGAGGGAAGTCAGCCCGGAAGGCGGTGGACGTGTCAACACACCGACGTGCCTGGAAGCAGCGGGCCGGTGTGGTCGTAGCGCTGGTTGCCGGCGCTCTGCTCGCCGTCCCCGCCACACCAGCAATGGCCGCAGATGTCGAGGTTTCCCCCGGCTCGGTCACCGTCAATGCCGGCAGCGATGCCACGATCACCGTGCGCGTCAACGGCGGCAATGACGACAAAAAGGGATCGATCAGTCTCTCCAGCCTGCCGTCTGGTGTCACCTGCGCCAGCGGTTGCGGCAATTTCGACTTCTCTGGCGGCGGCCTGGGCAACCCGACAAAGTCGGTGCTGGTCAGGATCGCGGCCAACGAGAACGCTGGCGACGCGACAGCGACGATCACGGTTGCCGTACAGGCCGACTCCGGCCCGGACACCGCCAACGTCGCGTTGACGGTCAAGGGCAAGGCCGCCGTGCCGCCGCCGAAGCAGACCGTGCAGTCGGTCTCCGGCAAGGTGGTCGCACAGGCCAACAGCAAGGCAGTGCCGAACGCGGTCGTCATGCTGCTGGACAGCACCGGCAAGCGCTTCGACACCACCAGCGACGGCAGCGGCAACTTCCGCTTCACCGGCAGCACGGCCAACCCGATCGCACCGGGTCGGATCGACCTGGGTGCCAGCTTCGACAACGTGGTGGCCAGGAAGACGATCAACGCCAGTGCCGGGCAGTCCGTCACCGGGCAACGGATCAGCCTCGCGATCAAGGTCGAGGTGACGCCCAGCGCCACGCCGTCCACCACCCCCGAGGCCACTCCCACCGAGGAGGCGACCGAGGAAGGTGCGGAGGACGAAGCCACCGATGACGCCAGCCCAGGTGCTCCGGCGAACGCCTCGACCAGCGAAGACAGCGGCGGCGGCGGGGTGGGCTCGTACCTGATCATCCTGCTCGGTGGCCTCCTGGTCGCCGCCGGCGTGGGCACGATCGTGCTGCTCTGGATGAAGCGCCGCGAGAACGGCGGCGATGACGACGACGCGGCCCCATCGGCGGCTGGTGGCGGCGCTGTGGTGCCGCCGGCGCGGGGCGGGTTCCGCGGCGCCGACGACCAGACCCGAATGGTGGGCGGCCGGCCCGGCGGCGGGGCGGACCCGACCATGGTCGGCGGTGCGGCGCTGAGCGAGGCCCCGACGATGATGCACCGCCCGGTGGTCGACGACGTCCCGCCGGACCCGTACGGTGCGCCGGCGCAGGCGTACGGCGGTGCGGGCCAGCAGGGCTGGGGTGGTGCCGGCTACGGCGACGAGCCAGCACCCGGGGGGTACGGCGCCGGCTACGGCAACGCTCCCGCCTCTGGCGGTGGCTACGGCAACGCGCCGGCCTCTGGCGGTGGCTACGGCAACGCGCCGGCCTCTGGCGGCGGCTACGGCAACGCTCCCGCCTCTGGCGGCGGCTACGGCACCCCGGCAGGCTCCGAAGGCGGCTACGGCGCCGCCCCTGGTTCCGGCGCTGGTTACGGCAACGCACCGGCCTCCGGTGGCGGCTACGGCAGCCGTGACTACAACGCCCCGGCCGGAACGGCGGCCTACCCGCCGGCTCCCGCTGGCGGCGCGGGCTACGGCGAGCGGTACGACGAGCCAACCGGCCGGTACACCGGCGACAGCACCCAGTACCCGGCTCCGGCCGACCCGTACGCCACCGGCGTCTACCAGCCGGAGCAGGGGCAGGGGTACGGCCAGTCCGACCCGGCCCCGTACGGCGGACGGGCTGCCGAGCCGACCGCGGGGTATGGCGGCCAGCAGGCTGGCGGTTACGACCAGGGCGGCTACGGCCAACCCGCCGGCGGCTACGACCAGGGCGGCAACTACGGCCAGGAGCCCCCGCAGCAGCGCGGCGGCTACGACGACCGAGGCTACGACCAGGGCGGCTACGGCCAACCCGCCGGCGGGTACAACCAGGGCGGCAACTACGGCCAGGAGCCTCCGCAGCAGGGCGGCGGTTACGGCCAGGAGCCTCCGCAGCAGGGCGGCAACTACGGCCAGGAACCCCCACAGCAGCGCGGCGGCTACGACGACCGAGGCTACGACCAGGGCGGCTACGGCCAACCCGCCGGCGGCCGGACCCGGCCGGACACCCCACCGCCGACCGAGCGGGGCGGCCGACGCCTCGACTGGCTGGACGACTGACCGACCACAGCGCACGGAAACGGTCACCCGGAGATCCGGGTGACCGTTTCGCTGTTACGAAATTCACTCCCGGTCGATGACGTCGGGGTGGGCACGCGCCAGGCGGGCTGCTGCCCGCGTTGCTCAAGCGGCGGAGAAGACACCCTGGCGGAGCACCGGCACGACGTCCGACACGCCGATCCGGACGGCGACGTCCACGTCCTCGGCGAAGCCGCCCTCGGTCAACTCCCGCCCGGAAACACTGCCGCGCACCGCGGCCGGCACGTCCGGAGTGCTCGCCAACGCGGCAAGCGCCATGGCCGCTTCCACGGACAGCCCGCCGGGCACACCGGAGAGGGCGTCCAGCACCGAGGCGGCACCGAGTTGGTCCTCCACGGATGGGCGCAGCGACCCGTCCGGCCACCGTTCTCCCGAGGCGATCACACCGATCGGAGCGTCCACCGTGCCGTACCCCTGGCGGCGCAGCCAACGCCCGACGGCGCGTGCGTTACGCAGGCACGCCGCGACCACCGGCAGGCCGGTGGCGCTGGCGGCCGCGCTGATGGCGGAGCCGTTCGGCGAGGGCAGCACCAGGTCCGCCACCACCGGTGCACTGATCAGCGCGGCGGGTGAGAGTGACCACGGATGCTCCGCGGTCGTCCGCCGACGACCGACCGCGGCGACCGCGCCGACCCGCAGCGCATAGTCGGCGGCCTGCTCACCCCACGGGAACGGGTGCACCCGCATGCCACGGGCGACCGCGACCTCCACGGCGGTGGTGAACGACAACACGTCCACCACCACCAGCGCCGCGCAGACCCGGCCGAGCTCGGCCGCCCCGGTCAGCCCCCAGTCGAACCGGGCACCGGATCCGGGTTGGCCGTAGACTGCGGCCGCCAACGCCTCAGCGCTCGTCAGGCGACGGCGCGCTGGCACCGGCGTCAGACCCGCCCTGGTCGACGGTCGGCTGCTCCGACTCGATCGGCTCGACCGCACCGGCCTGCGGGACCGGACCGGCCGAGGCGATCGGCTCGGAGACCACCGCCGCCACGTCGACGGGCACTGCCTGTGCGACCGGCAGCGGGACGGCCTCGACCGCACCCGCCACGCCAGCGGCCGGCGCGGCCACCTCGACGGCCGCCGAGCCCCCGAAGAGGCGAGGCAGCGTCTCGGTGTGCGCGGCGCGCAACTCGTCCAGGCCGATCCGGAACTGACCGTGCACCTCAAGTGCGCCGCCGGACGGGTCGGTGACGCCGATCAACTCGAACGGCACGCCCCGCTCGGCGCAGAGCGCCGCGAACGCCTTGTCGTGGCCCCGGGGCACCGACACCAGCGCCCGCGTGGCGGACTCGCTGAACAGGTAGACGAACGGCATCGAACCCTCGGCGAACTGCTCCGGCACCGCGACCCGGGCACCGACGCCGCGGCGCAGGCAGGACTCGACGAGGCTCTGCGCGAGGCCGCCGTCGGAGAGGTCGTGCGCCGAGCTGAGGTGCCCGACGCGGGCCGCCTCGGACAGCAGGTCGGCGAGCGTCTTCTCCCGCGCGAGGTCGACCTGCGGCGGGATACCGCCGAGGTGCTCGTGCGTCACCCAGGCCCACTCCGAGCCGGACAGCTCCACGTTCGTCTCGCCGAGCAGGTAGAGCTGGTCGTGGTCGCCACCGGCGCGCGGGACGAAGCCCATCGGCACCCGGTCGGCGACGTTGTCCAGCACGCCCAGCACACCGACCACCGGGGTCGGGTGGATGGCCGCCGCGCCGGTCTGGTTGTAGAAGCTGACGTTGCCGCCGGTCACCGGGATGCCCAGCTCCAGGCAGCCGTCCGCCAGGCCGCGCACGGCCTCGGCGAACTGCCACATCACGGCCGGGTCCTCCGGCGATCCGAAGTTGAGGCAGTTGGTGACGGCGATCGGCTTCGCGCCGGTCACCGCCACGTTCCGGTACGCCTCAGCCAGGGCCAGCTTGGTGCCGTTGTACGGGTCCAGTCGGGCGTACCGACCGTTGCCGTCCAACGACAACGCCACGCCGAGACCGGTCCGCTCGTCGATCCGGATCACGCCGCCGTCCTCCGGCTGGGCGAGCACGGTGTTGCCCAGCACGTAGCGGTCGTACTGCTCGGTGACCCAGGTCTTGTCGGCCAGGTTCGGCGACGCGATCATGCGCAGCACGGTCTCCCGCAGCGCCTCCGGGTCGGCCGGGCGAGGCAGCGTCTCGGCCCGGTCGGCCTGGAGCAGGATCAGGTCGGCCGGCTCGCGCATCGGCCGGGCGTAGACCGGGCCGTCGTCGACGAGCGAACCCGGCGGCACGTCGACGACCAGGTGGTCCTGCCAGGTGATCGCCAGTCGACCGGGGTGGCCGTCCGGCTCCGGTGCGGTGACCTCACCGATCGCGGTGGCCAGCACGCCCCACTTCTCGCAGGTCTTGAGCACCGCGTCGAGCTTGTCCGGCTCGACGACCAGCAGCATCCGCTCCTGCGACTCGCTGGCCAGGATCTCGTGCGGGTCCATCGAAGGCTCACGCAGCGGCACCCGCTCCAGCCAGACCCGCATGCCGGTGCCGGCCGCGGCGGCGGTCTCGGTGAGCGCGCAGGTCAGCCCGGCGCCGCCGAGGTCCTGGATGCCGACCACGAGCTGGCCGTCGTACAGCTCGAGGCACGCCTCGATCAGCAGCTTCTCGGTGAACGGGTCACCGACCTGCACGGCGGGGCGGCGTGCCTCACTGCCCTCGTCGAAGGTGGCGCTGGCCAGCACCGACACGCCGCCGATGCCGTCCCGGCCGGTCTTGGCGCCCATCAGTACGACAACGTTGCCCGGGCCGGCGGCTGCCTTGTTCTGCAGCCGGCTGACCGGCAGCACACCCAGGCAGAGCGCGTTGAGCAGCGGATTGCCCTGGTAGGAGGGGTCGAAGACCAGCTCGCCACCGATGTTGGGCAGGCCCAGGCAGTTGCCGTAGCCGCCGACACCGGCGACCACGCCGGTGAGCACCCGGGCGGTGTCGGGGTGGTCTGCGGCACCGAAGCGCAGCGGGTCCATCACCGCGACCGGGCGGGCGCCCATGGCCAGGATGTCCCGGACGATGCCGCCGACGCCGGTCGCCGCACCCTGGTACGGCTCGACGAAGCTCGGGTGGTTGTGCGACTCGACCTTGAAGGTGACCGCCAGCTCGTCGGAGACCTGCACGACACCGGCGTTCTCGCCGATGCCGGCGAGCATCCGGTCGCTGTGCGGGGCCTTCTCACCGAACTGGCGCAGGTGCACCTTGCTCGACTTGTAGGAGCAGTGCTCGCTCCACATGATCGAGTACATCGCGAGCTCGGACTGCGTGGGCCGGCGGCCGAGGATCTGCCGGATCCGGTCGTACTCGTCGTCGCGCAAACCCAGCTCGGTGTACGGCTGGAGCTCGCCCGGGGTTCCGCCGGCGCGCGGCACAGTGTCCACGCCCTCGGTCCAGGCGGCGGTGGCCGGCTGGACGGGAGCGGTCGCCGGCGCGGTGGACTGCGCCGGGCTCGACTCGGCCGGCTGCGCCGGGGCGGAGTACGCCTCCGGCGTGTCGCGTACCGGGTCCGGATGGGTGGTCATGACCTCTCCTCGCTGCTGGCGCTCACGCTGGCGCCCCCACCAGGTGCTTGAGGACCGACGTGAAGAACCCCAGGCCGTCCAACGACGGGCCGGTGAGCTCCTCCACCGCGTGCTCGGGGTGCGGCATGATGCCGACCACGTTGCCCGCGGCGTTGGTGATCGCGGCGATGTCACGCTGCGACCCGTTGGGGTTGCCGCCGACATAGCGGGCAACCACTCGCCCCTCGGCTTCGAGCTGGTCCAGCGTCGCGGTGTCCGCGACGTAGCAGCCCTCGCCGTTCTTGACCGGGATGAGCACCTCTTGGCCGGGCTGGAACGTGTTGGTCCATGCGGTGCTGACCGACTCGATGCGCAGCACCTGGTCCCGGTTGCGGAAGTGCAGGTGCTGGTTGCGGGTGAGCGCCCCGGGCAGCAGGTGCGCCTCGCACAGGATCTGGAAGCCGTTGCAGATGCCGAGCACCGGCAGGCCACCCCGGGCGGCGTCCACGATCGTCTCCATCACCGGGGCGAACCGGGCGATGGCGCCGCAACGCAGGTAGTCACCGTAGGAGAAGCCGCCGGGCAGCACGACCGCGTCCACCCCGTGCAGATCCGGGTCACCGTGCCAGAGCCGGACCGGCTCAGCGCCGGCGATCCGGACGGCCCGGGCCGCGTCCCCGTCGTCGAGCGAGCCGGGGAAGGTGACCACACCGACCCGGGCGGTCACGAGCGGGCGTCCGCGGTCTCGTCGGCCTCGACCAGGCGAACGGTGAAGTCTTCGATGACCGGGTTGGCGAGCAGTTTGTCGGCAATTTCCCGAGCGCGGTCGAGGTCCGGTTCACCGGTGAACTCGATCTCGATCCGCCTGCCGATCCGAACCGAGGCGACGTCACCGACGCCGAGCCGGGGCAGCGCGTTTGCGACGGCCTGGCCCTGCGGATCGAGGATCTCGGGCTTGAGCATGACGTCGACGACGACGCGAGGCACTGGGCACTCCTGACTGTGTACGCAGTTGGGTGCCGACCCACAACGGGCGAGCGCAGCCAGCGTACCTGGCAGATATCGCCGCGGACGCACCGGCCGGGTGCAGTTCAGGCAGTGATCGACATTACCGAGGCTCAAGTCGGCCCAACAGGCGCGACAGGTGGCCTCAGCAGGACATACACGGCGCAACGGGTCGCCAAATCGTTACATTTGGCGATCTCGATCCGCGCCTTGATAACGATGACCTCGGGCCCTATCGTACATCGACGGAAGTCGATTGGAGTGTTGGCGGGAACCCCCGCTGCCGCCCTCCCGCACCCGGCGACCCCGGGTCCGCCCTGCCCAAGGAGTCCACCCGATGCGCATCCGCCCCCTGCTCGTCGTACTCAGCACCGCGCTGGTCGGCGCCCTCGGCGCCGCCTCCGGCGCGTCCGCCGCCCCGCCCGGCCCGCAACCCATCATCGGCGGCAACACCGTCTCGTCCGCGCCCTGGGCCGCCGCGGTGCTGAGCAACGGCTCGTTCACCTGCTCCGGCAGCGTCATCGCCTCGCAGTGGGTGCTCACCGCCCGGCACTGCATCAGCGGCACCATGTCCGTCCGGGTCGGCAGCGTCTACCGCGCCTCGGGCGGGGTCACCCGCACGGTCAGCGCCACCTACACCCGCAACGACCTCGCACTCATGCGGCTCTCCAGCACCGTCAGCACCTCGACGGTGACCCTGGCCAGCAGCAACCCACCCATCAACTCGACGAACTCGATCTACGGCTGGGGCATGACCTGCTACAGCGGCTGCTCCGCGTCCAGCCAGTTGAAGACCGCCACCGTGCGGGTGACCAGCAACAGCGTCACCGACGCGTACGGCGGGCAGGCGATCCGCAGCACCGAGATCAGCGGTAACGCGTGGCGGGGCGACTCGGGTGGCCCACAGTTCTACAACGGCCAGCAGGTCGGCGTCGCCTCCACCGCCGACGGCTACAGCATCCAGAACTACGGCAGCGTTGCGTACAACCGGGCCTGGATCACCTCGGTGGCCGGTGTCTGACGGTTAGCGCCCCGGGCGGTGCGGATGGTCGGCAGCGCGCCGGCCGTCCGCGCCGCGTCGTTTTGCAGCATCCGATCAGGTGAACAATGCACCCGATCGGGTCGCGCCACTCCTGACAGCATCGGAAACGTGCTGGTCGTGACGACAGAGCAACTGCCCGGCTATGAGATCCGCCAGATTCTCGGTGAGGTGGTGTCATCGATGGCCAGGACGCGCAACCCGTACCGCGAGGGAGTCAAGAACCTGCGCGGTGGCGCGTACGACCCGATGGCCCCGGACAACCTGACCCGGTGGCGCACCGACTCGGTGTCCCGGCTCGGCGAGGAGGCCCTGCGGCTCGGCGCGAACGCGGTGATCGGCATGCGGTTCGACAGCCGGGACTGCGGTGAGATGTGGATGGAGATCTGCGCGTACGGAACGGCAGTGGTCGCCGTACCCAAGATGCCCGAGGTCATGCCGGCCGACCAGCCGGCCGTCGCGGCGGGGACCGCGGAGGTCGCGGGCTTCACCGGGTCTCCCGGCGGCATCGCCGAACCAGCCAGCGCCCCCAACCTCAGAACCGCCGCAGAAACCCCAACCGGCGACTAACCACCCACCCATTGTTCCCACCCGGCCCGGCCCCACCCCGCTCCCACCGCGTTGATCATGAGGTTGTCGCCCGCCACACCGGCGTGTCGCGACGACAACCTCATGATCAACAAGGGATAGCGGGGCCGGGGGCTGATCAACTCCATTTCGCCGACATGGGGGCATCCGAGGCGAGGGATACCCCGATGTCGGCGATGTGGTGTCGATCATGTCCCGGGGTAGGTGACGTGGGGTCCGGCAGTGACGTAAGGCGCCGAAAGTCGCCGGGGGCTAGAGGATGGGGGGTGGGGAGTAGGTGGCGGCGTTGGGGTGGGTTTGGACCACCTTGGTGATTCGGCGGGTTATCGCGGCCACCTGGGCGGGAGCGGCGCCGACGAAGGCGCTGCGGTCGGCGACCAGGGTGTCGATGTCGGCGCGGGACAGGCCGAGTCGGCCGTCCGCCGCCAACCGGTCGAACAGGTCGTTCTCCGGCGAGCCCTTCTCGCGCATCGCCAGGGCCACCGCGACCGCGTGCTCCTTGATCACCTCATGGGCGACCTCCCGGCCGACTCCACGCCGGACCGCCGCCACCAGCATCTTCGTGGTGGCCAGGAACGGCAGGAACCGATCCAACTCCCGGTTGATCACTGCCGGGTACGCGCCGAACTCGTCGAGCACGGTGAGGAACGTCTGGAAGAGCCCGTCGGCGGCGAAGAACGCGTCCGGCAGGGCCACCCGACGGACCACCGAGCAGGACACGTCCCCCTCGTTCCACTGGTCACCGGCCAGTTCGCCGACCATCGACAGGTAACCCCGGATGATCACGGCGAACCCGTTGACCCGCTCCGACGAGCGGGTGTTCATCTTGTGTGGCATCGCGCTGGAGCCGACCTGGCCCGGCTTGAAGCCCTCGGTCGCCAACTCCTGGCCGACCATCAGCCGGATCGTGGTGGCCAGCGACGACGGCGCGGCAGCGGTCTGGGCCAGGGCGGCCAGCACGTCGAAGTCCAGCGACCGCGGATAGACCTGCCCGACGCTGTCCAGCACCCGGGAGAAGCCCAGGTGCTCGGCGACCCGCTGCTCCAACTCGGCCACCTTGTCGGCGTCGCCGTCGAAGAGGTCCAACTGGTCGGCGGCCGTGCCGACCGGCCCCTTGATCCCGCGCAGCGGGTAGCGGGCGATCAGCTCCTCCAGCCGCTCGTACGCGATCAGCAGCTCCTCCGCCGCCGACGCGAAGCGCTTGCCGAGCGTTGTGGCCTGCGCCGCCACGTTGTGCGAACGGCCGGTCATGACCAGCTCGGAGTGCTCGTGGGCCAGCCAGGCCAGGCGGGCGAGGGTGGCCACCACCCGGTCCCGGATCAGCTCCAGCGAGGCGCGCACCTGGAGCTGCTCGACGTTCTCGGTGAGGTCCCGCGAGGTCATCCCCTTGTGCACGTGCTCGTGCCCGGCGAGCGCGCTGAACTCCTCGATCCGGGCCTTCACGTCATGCCGGGTGACCCGCTCCCGCTCCGCGATCGAGGCGAGGTCGACCTGGTCGAGCACCCGCTCGTACGCCTCGACCACACCGTCCGGCACCGGCACGCCCAGGTCGCGCTGAGCGCGGAGCACGGCGAGCCAGAGCCGCCGCTCCATCCGGACCTTCTCCTCTGGAGACCAGAGGGCGACCAATTCGGGCGAGGCGTACCGGTTGGCCAGCACGTTGGGGATCGTCGTCACGTACCTCATTGTCCCGCACCCGCGGGCCTGCACCGGAACCGGGCCGGGTTGCCGAGGCCGTTCAGGGGTGGCTGACCTCGTAGACGGTGACCGAGCCGGCGACCAGCCGCACCTGGGCCAGCCGGGCCAACTCCGGCGACACCGCGCCCGCCCTGGTGTCGGCGAACAGCCACCGGACCCGGTGCTGCGTCCGGAGCCGATCCAGGTCGGCCGTGGTCGGCGCGGTGAACACCCCGTCGTTGAACGCGAGCAGCTCCTGATCGGGGAAGTTCTGTCGGGCGTACCCCAGGTTGTCGACGCCGTGCGCGGCCACTACCGCGTCGGTGTAACCCCAGCTCTCCACCACCGTCCGGTGGCCGCCCAGACCGGTCACCCAGAACGCCCGGGCATCGCAGTGTGGGGTGGTCTTGACCGGCCGACAGTGCACGTTGGTGGCGACCACGTCGTCGTCGGCGGCGTGCTCGTCCAGCCACAACGCCGCGCGCATCTCGTCGACGGTCAGCGCGTACGGCTGCGGCCCGGTCGTCGGCACCGGCTCGGTCAGCACCGAGCGGACGACCCCGCCAACGGCGACGGCGCCGCTGGCACCGAGCATCGCGGCGGTGACGCCGGCCACCGCGATCGTCGCCGCCCGTCGACGACCCCCCGCTGACGGAACGCGCCGCCGCCACAGGGCGGCCACCCCGACGGCGAGCGCGGCGGCCACCGCCACGAACAGCACGTACCGGACCGCCGAGACACCCAGCACCCGCAGCCACCCCTCGATGGTCGAGGTGTACGGGGTGCCGGGTCGGGCGATCTTCGGCCACGCGAAACCCACCACCGTGCCGGCCGTGGCCAGCCCCGCCAACGCGCCGGCCACGGCGGGCACCACCAGCACCGGCCAGGGTGCCCGGGCCACGGCGAGCGACCAGGCGGTCAACACGACGCCGACCGGAATGACACCCATCCAGAAGTAGATCTGGCTGATCGACGGATGCTGGAACACCCAGGTGGTGGCCGCTCCGGCGAGCACCGTGCCGGCGAGCAGCCAGACGGCCGCGTCGGCCCGGTGCTCCCGTTCGACGAGCAGGGTCATGCCCACCCACCGTGGTGCCTGGCCCAGCACCCACCAGGCGACCACGGAGAACGCCAGCAGCCAGCCGAGGGCACCGCCGTCGTTGATACCCGGCGGCAGCGGGGCGTCCGGCCAGATTCCGTCGCCCCCACCGAGCGTTTCGGAGTACGGGCCGATGAAGTGCAGCAACGCCAGCGCCTGCACGCGCAGCGTGGAGGCCCCGCCACCGGCGAACAGCCGGAAACCGAGCGCCATCGCCGCCACGAGACAGGCCAGCGCCACCAACGCAGGCCGTGGCACCCGCCGCTCCCGCCACCAGAACACGACCGCGGTGAGACCCAGGCCGGCGATCAGCGGTGGCAACGCACTGGACTTCGCCCCCGCACACACCAGGCCGAGCACCGGCACCAGCGCCCAGGCCAGGCCGAGGGACCGCCCTCGCGCCACGTCGACACAGAGGCCGACGAGCAACAGCAACGGCACCAGCACGTACGTCTGGGACGGGCTGGCGTACGACAGCGGCATCTCACCGGACGCGCCCACCGCCGAGCCGAGCGTGACAGTCGTCCCGACGAAGCCGGCGACGGCGACCACCGGACCGGCCCAGACGGCCCCACTCAGGTCGCGGGTCAGCCCGGCCGCGAGAACCACCGCCGTGCCGATCACCGGCACCAGCCACAGTCGCAGCAGCACCGTTGTGGGCGCGATGTCGGTGATCATGCTGGCGCTGGCGATGTGCGCGTCGGAGAGGTAGTGGTAGCGCAGCCCCTCCCCCGCGACGTGCGGCAACTCGAACGGCATCGCCCGGGTCAGCTCCTGCACCAACCCCAGGTGGTAGAGCAGGTCCTGGTAGTAGCCGCCGTACACCGGTGGCAGCGGGACCATCCGCCACTGGACGTACCCCCAGGCCACCACGACCAGCAGCGCCACGCCCATCGCCCAGTGCCACAGGACCGGCAACGGTCGGCGCTCGCCGACCCGCCAGTGCCGGCGTAGCCCGGGGACGGCGGCGAAGGCGAGGAGCACGGGCAGCGGCCACCAGCGCAGCAGGGACTGCTGGCCGGTCGCCGCGGCCAGCGCCCAGGCGACGATCTCGAGCAGCAGGCCGGTGGCCGCGCCGTAGGCGAGGTCCTCCGGAAGGTTGCCCCGGCTGCCGCGCAGTGCACGGTGCACCAGGGTCCCGGGCAGCACCAGCGCGAACACCCAGTACGCGGAGAACCGGGCGAGGTCAGAGGCCGGCACGTCGCCGCGCGACCAGACCAGGAGCAGGGCGGCGATGACGAGCGCCCACGGGAGCGTGGTGAGTGCCGGCAGGAGGGCGTTCCGGCGTGCCACCGGGGCCGAGGTGTCGGTCCGCTCGGCCAGCAGGGTGTCAGCCATGGGCGCTGACCGCCGGCCCGAAGTTCGGCGTACGCGCGCCGTCGTCGACGGTCTCGGCGCCGGGCAACTTGTCGAGGGAGTCGAACCCGACGTGGAAGGCCGGCCGGTTCTGCACGGTGGCGTAGATCCGGCCGACGTACTCGCCAAGGAGGCCAAGGCAGACCAACTGCACCCCACTGAGCAGCAGCACCGCGACGAACATCGAGGTCCAGCCGGGGATCGTGGTGCCGGAGACGTGGGCGACCATGCCGAACACGATCAGCGCGAGACAGAGCAGGAAGCTCGACATCCCCAGCCAGGTGGCGAGTCGCAGCGGCGCGGCCGAGAAGTTGGCCGTGCTCTCCCAGGCCAGAGCCACCATTCGGCGCAGCGGGTACTTCGTCTCCCCGGCGGCCCGTGCGGCGCGGTCATAGCGCACCTCGGCGCTGGGGAAGCCGAGCGACGGCACCAGCAGCCGGTAGACCGGTGCGCGTTCGGGCAGCCGGCGCAGCACCTCGATCACATCCCGGCTGAGCAACCGGAAGTCGCCGGCCTGGGCGGGCAGATCGCCCCCGACGATCCGGCGCATCAGCCAGTAGTAGCCCCGGGCGGTGTTGCGCTTGAAGACCGTGTCGGTGCTGCGGTCGGCGCGCACGCCGTAGACGACGTCCACGCCGTCCTCGCGGGCCACCCGGAGCATCTCGGCGATGGTCTCCGGAGGATCCTGGAGGTCCGCGTCGAGGCTGACCACCCACCGGCCGATGGCACGGTGCAGGCCGGCGGTCAGTGCCGCCTGGTGGCCGCTGTTGCGCCGCAGTCGGAGCACCCGCAACTGCGGCCAGTCCCGGCCGTGGTCGAAGAGCACCGACACGGTGTCGTCCCGGCTGCCGTCGTCGACGGCGACCACCTCGTAGTCGACGCCGAGTGCGTCCAGCACCGGTCGCAGCCGGGCGACCAGGGCCGGGATGACCGCTGTCTCGTTGAACATGGGGATGACCACCGAGAGGGTGGTCATCCGTGGGACGACGGACTCCATCGTGTTACGGCCCCGTTCCGCACGCAGGAGTGATCGATATCGCGCCCAGGGCGCGGCAGCGACCACCATCGCGTGGCAAACCCTCCACCAGCGGGCCGGATCCTGAACGGTCCATTAACGCCTGCTGGCGGACGCCCCGGTAAGGGACGTTCCGCGCGCTCAGCGCTCCAGGATCGCGGTCACGCCCTGGCCACCGGCCGCGCAGATCGAGATCAGTCCGCGCCCGCTGCCCCGCTCGGCCAGCAGCTTGGCCAGGGTCGCCACGATCCGCCCACCGGTGGCGGCGAACGGGTGACCGGCAGCCAGCGAGGAGCCGTTCACGTTGAGCCGGTCGGTGTCGATCGCGCCCAGCGGCGCGTCCAGGCCGAGGCGGTCCGTGCAGAACTCCGGCGACTCCCAGGCGGCGAGGGTGGCCAGCACCTGCGACGCGAACGCCTCGTGGATCTCGTAGTAGTCGAAATCCTGCAGCGTCAGCCCGGCCCGGGCCAGCATCCGTGGCACCGCGTACGCGGGGGCCATCAACAGCCCTTCGTCGCCGTGCACGAAGTCCACCGCGGCGGTCTCCGACCAGTCGAACCAGGCCAGCACCGGCAGGTGGTGCGCGGCCGCCCACTCCTCGCTGGCCAGCAGCACGGTGGACGCCCCGTCGGTGAGCGGTGACGAGTTGCCGGCGGTCATGGTGGCGTGCTCGGCGTCCGCGCCGCGGGTGCCGAAGACCGGCCTGAGCGAGCCGAGCTTCTCCAGGCTGGTGTCGGGGCGGAGGTTCGCGTCGCGGGTCAGCCCCAGGTACGGCGTCATCAGGTCGTCGAAGAAGTTCCGGTCGTACGCGGCGGCCAGCCGCTGGTGCGAGCGCAGCGCCAACTCGTCCTGGGAGCGCCGGTCGATCTGCCAGCGCAGCGCGGTCCGGGCGGCATGGTCACCCATGGACAGACCGGTACGCGGTTCGGCGTTGCGTGGGATCTCCGGCTTGAACGGCTGGTGCGGGCGCAGTTTCGCCGCGACCTTGAACCGTTCGCCGAGCGTACGGGCCGAGTTGAGCTTGAGCAGCGTGCGCCGCATCTCCTCGTTGACCGCGAGCGGCGCGTCGGAGGTGGTGTCGACACCGCCGGCGATGCCCACGTCGAGCTGGCCGAGGGCGATCTTGTTGGCGACCAGGATCACCGCCTCCAGGCCGGTGCCGCAGGCCTGCTGGATGTCGTACGCCGGGGTGTGCGGGTCGAGCCGGGAGCCGAGGACCACCTCGCGGGTGAGGTTGTAGTCGCGGGAGTGCTTGAGCACCGCCCCGGTGACGACCTCGCCGACCCGTTGCCCGGCCAGCCCGTACCGGGCGATCAGGCCGTCCAGTGCGGCGCCGAGCAGATCCGAGTTGGACGCGTCCGCGTAGCGGGAGTTGGAACGGGCGAAGGGGATGCGGTTGCCCCCGATGACCGCGACGCGCCGGATGCTCTGCACGATCCGCCTCCTCGACGTGTGTTGCCCGAACCCTACTCGCCAGTAGGCTACGCCCATGACCGACAGGTACGCGAGCTTCGTCCAATCGGCCGCCGGCCGCGCGCTGGTCAAGCGCCTCGGGCTGCCCGACCCGCCCCGGCTGCGCCGGCACCACCCCGGCGACCCACTGCTGCCCGGACCGGCCCTGCTCGGCCCGGCCACCGGCGGCCGGCTCACCGAGCCGATCAGCAGGATCCTGACCAACGCCGGGGTCGAGCTGGCCGACCCGGTCGCCGGCATCGACGCCGCGGCCGGCACACCGCAGCGGTACGGCGCGCTGCTCTTCGACGCCACCGGGATCACCGACTCGACCGGCCTGCGTCAGCTCTACGACTTCTTCCACCCGCAGGCCCGGGCGGTGCTGCCCAGCGGGCGGGTGATCGTGTTGGGCACACCGCCACCGGAGTGCGGGTCGCCCCGCGAGGCGACCGCCCAACGTGCCCTGGAAGGTCTGGTCCGCAGCATCGGCAAGGAGTTCGGCCGGGGCACCACCGCGCAACTCGTCTACGTGACCCGCGCCGAGAACGGCACCCGCACGAGCCTTGAGTCGACCCTCCGGTTCCTCCTGTCCGGGCGCTCGGCGTACGTCTCGGGGCAGGTCATCCGGGTCGGCGCTGGCACGGCGAGTGCGCCGGCCGACTGGAACCGCCCCCTGGACGGGCAGGTCGTGCTGGTGACCGGCGCCGCCCGGGGCATCGGTGCCGCGCTGGCGAAGGTGCTCGCCCGCGACGGCGCGCAGGTCGTGGCGCTGGACATCCCCGCCGCCGGGGACGCGCTCGCGGCGGTGGCGAACGACATCGGCGGCACGGCCGTGCAGCTCGACCTGACCGCGCCGGACGCGCCGACCCGACTCGCCGATCACCTGGCCGGCCGGCACGGCCGGGTCGACGTGGTGGTGCACAACGCCGGCATCACCCGGGACAAGACGCTCGGCCGGATGGACGCCGACCGGTGGGACCAGGTGATCGACGTCAACCTCTCCAGCCAGGAGCGGATCAACGACGTGCTGCTGGAGCGGGAGCTGATCCCGACCGGCGGGCGGATCGTGTCGGTCTCCTCGATCGCCGGGATCGCCGGCAACCGGGGGCAGACCAACTACGCCACCAGCAAGGCCGGCGTGATCGGGTTGGTCGAGTCGCTCGCCCCGGCCCTGCGCGAGCGGGGGATCAGCGTCAACGCGGTGGCCCCCGGCTTCATCGAGACCCGGCTGACCGCGCGCATCCCGCTGGTGGTCCGCGAGGCGGGACGGCGGATGAACAGCCTGGCCCAGGGCGGGTTGCCGGTGGACGTGGCCGAGACGATCGGTTGGCTGGCCTGGCCGGCCAGCGGCGCGGTCAGCGGCAACGTGGTCCGGGTCTGCGGCCAGAGCCTACTGGGGGCGTGATGGGCGCGGGCTCGGAGTCGGGCGGCCGGACTCGGGTCGAGCTGTCCCGAATGCCGGCTGTCGGGCCGCTCTACCGGCGGGCTCTGCTCGGCGCGCTACCGGTCTCCCGCGGTGGGCGGCACCTGCCGGCGGTCGAGCTGGCCGTGGGCGGGGTGACCGTCGACCGGGCGCGGCTGGCCGACTACGACCGGGTCTGCGGGTTCCGGCTCAGCGACCGGCTGCCCGCGACGTTTCCGCACGTCATGGGCTTCCCGCTGACCCTCCGCCTGATGACCGCTCCGGACTTCCCCATCCCGCTGATCGGCCTGGTGCACGTCGGCAACCGGATCACCGTAGGCCGACCGATCACCGCCGACGAGACCCTCGACTTCACCGCGTACGCGGCGAACCTGCGCCCACACGACCGGGGGCGGCAGGTGGACGTGGTGCTGGTCGGCTCGGTCGACGGGGAGGAGGTGTGGCGCGGCGTCTCGACGTACCTGGGTCGGGAGCGCACGCCGGGCGGGAGCGACCGGAGTGGACGCCCCGAGGCGCCGGCCGCGACGGCCCGGTGGCGGGTGGAACCCCGCGTCGGTACGCAGTACGCGCGGGTCTCCGGCGACCACAACCCGATCCACACGTCCCGGCTCGGGGCGCGGCTGTTCGGCTTCCGTCGGCCGATCGCGCACGGCATGTGGAGCAAGGCTCGCTGCCTGGCCGCGCTGGAGAACCGGTTGCCGGACGCCTACACCGTCGAGGTCGCCTTCAAGCTGCCCGTGCCGCTACCGAGCACGGTGGGCTTCGCTCTTCTGCCCGATGGCGGGTTCGCCCTGCACGACTCGCGTGGTCGACCGCACCTGGCGGGCCACCTGCGCTGAGTCGCCCCTTGGCAGGTGTGCACCTGTGCGCTAAGTTGTTCTCAGAGCGAGATGTTCTCAAGATGAGAGAGACGCGATGAACGAGCAGGAGTTCCTGGCCGCGTACGACCCCGGGGCCTACCCGTCGGTCGCGGTGACCGTCGACGTGGTGGCGCTGACCATCCGCGACGGCGCACTGCACCTGCTGCTGATCCAGCGCGGTCAGCCGCCCTTCGAGGGCCACTGGGCGTTGCCGGGCGGCTTCGTCCGCCCCGACGAGGACCTGACCGCCGGTGCCCGACGTGAGCTGGCCGAGGAGACCGGGCTCGGGGGCGTTCGGCTGCGCCGCGTACACCTGGAGCAGTTGGGCAGCTATGGCGCCCCCGACCGCGACCCGCGGATGCGCGTCGTCTCGGTCGCCCACCTCGCGTTCGCCCCCGACCTGCCGGA
Source organism: Micromonospora arborensis (assembly GCF_003205615.1). Lineage (GTDB taxonomy): Bacteria > Actinomycetota > Actinomycetes > Mycobacteriales > Micromonosporaceae > Micromonospora > Micromonospora arborensis. Next base: position 117,830 of record NZ_PYBV01000009.1, read on the forward strand.
CCCGGCCGCCGGCACCGACGCCGACGCGGCGATCTGGCTGCCGGTGACCGCGCTGACCAGCCGGCAGCTCGCCTTCGACCACAGCCGGATCATCGACGAAGGGCTGGAGCGGGCGCGGTCGAAGCTGGAATACACACCGCTCGCCACGCGGTTCCTCGCCGCCGAGTTCACGATCAGCGAGCTGCGCGCCGTCTACGAGACGGTCTGGGGCCACCCACTGCACGCCGGCAACTTCCACCGCAAGGTGCTCTCCGTGCCGGGCTTCGTGGAGAGCACGGGCACCAGCACCGAGCGCGGTGGCGCCCGGGGTGGCCCACGCGCCCGGCTCTACCGGGCCGGCGACGCCCGGCTGCTGCACCCGGCACTGCTGCGCCCCGCCCGCGAGGAGACGGTGCGATGAGGACAGCGGCGGCCATCGACCTGGTCACGGCCGCCCGCACCGACGCCGACCTGTTCGGCACGGACCAGCCGGCCCGGCGCTACCGCGAGCTGGTCGCGGCCCTGCACCCCGACCGCCTGCCGGCCGATCCGACGGTACGCGCCGAAGCCCTCGACGCGTTCATCCACGTCACCACCCGATGGCAGGCCCGGCAGGTCACCGTCCTCGGCGACTACCGCCTCGGCGCGCCGGCCCACTCGGGTGACCTGGCCGACCTCTACGACGTCGGTGCCGACCGGCTGCTCAAGCTCCCCCGACGGCCCGCCGACAACGACCTGATGGCTCGCGAGGCACACGCCCTGCACACCATCGCCGAGCGCGGCGACCCCCGCTACCTGCCGTACGTGCCCCGGCTGGTCGACGAGTTCCCGCACCGCGACGCCGCGACCGGCGCCGAACGGCGGATCAACGTGCTCGCCACCGCACCCGGCCTGCACGACCTCGACGAGGTGCGGCGCGCGTACCCCGACGGGTTGGACGCCCGGGACGTGGCCTGGATGTGGCGGCGACTGCTGGTGGTGCTCGGCCTGGCCCACCGGGCGGGCGTGGTGCACGGCGCGGTCCTGCCGCGCCACGTGCTCATCGAGCCGGACGCCCACGGCGTGGTGCTGGTCGACTGGTGCTTCTCCACCCCGGTCGGAAGCACGGTCCCGGCGCTGGTGCCCGGCCAGGAGGACTGGTACCCGGAGGAGATCCTTCGCAAGCAGCCTTCCGGGCCGGGCACCGACATCGCGATGGCGAGTGGCTGCATGAGCTGGCTGCTGGGGGCGCGTGCACCCCGCGAGCTGCACACCTTCGCGCAGGGCTGCCGACAACGGTCCCTGGGTGCCCGGCCCGACGACGCCTGGCGCCTGCTCCGCGAACTCGACCAGGTGCTGCACCGCCTCTACGGCCCGCGCACCTTCCGACCCTTCACCCTCACCCCCTAAGGAGCTGTCATGGGCAGTGGAATCTGGTCCACCGACGTGTACGACGCCGCCGACCGCTATCGCCGCTCCACCGGTCGCAGCGCGTTCTCCTACAGCGACAGCGGCGCGCGCACCGTGCACCCGGCGCTCGACCCCCGGGACGCGATGCGCGAGAGCCGCGACTCCGACGAGCACCCCCGGTCGACGCCCGTCGCGGTGCTCTTCGACGTGACCGGCTCGATGCGCAGGGTGCCGCGCGCCCTCCAGACCAAGCTGCCGCAACTGCTCGGGCTGCTGCAACGGCAGGGCTATGCCAGCGACCCGCAGATCATGTTCGGCGCGATCGGCGACGCCACCTGCGACCGGGTGCCGTTGCAGGTCGGCCAGTTCGAGTCGGACAACCGGATGGACGACGACCTCGGCCGGATCGTCCTCGAAGGCGGTGGCGGCGGGCAGATGACCGAGTCGTACGAGCTGGCCATGTACTTCATGGCCCGACACACCCGCACTGACAGTTGGGAGAAGCGCGGTCGGCGCGGCTACCTGTTCATCATCGGCGACGAGCTGGCGTACCCGCACGTGAAGGCCCGGGAGGTGGCCGGCCTGATCGGCGACGACCTGGCCGAGGACGTGCCGCTGCGGCAGGTCGTCGACGAGGTGACCCGCTGCTGGGACACGTACTACCTGCTCCCCGCCGGCAGCCACTACGCCGGCAACGCCAAGGTGCTCGACTTCTGGCGCGACCTGCTCGGGCAGAACGCCGTCGTACTCGACGACCTCGACGCGGTCTGCGAGACCATCGCGCTCACCATCGGCCTCGGCGAGCAGGCCATCGACCTGGACGAGGGCCTACGCGACCTGGACCGCGCCGGCTCCGGTGCCACCGGCACCGTGTCGAAGGCGCTGGCCCGCCTCGACCGGGGGCGACGGGCCGAGGTGTCGACGCTGCCGGCCTTCACCGACACCGCCGGTGGGGTGACCCGCCTGTGAGGCACGTGGCGGTGGTCGACCTCGGCTACGGCGACGCCGGCAAGGGCACGGTGGTGGACTGGCTCTGCGCCACCCGCCCGGTGCACACGGTGGTGCGGTTCAACGGGGGCGCGCAGGCGGCGCACAACGTCGTGCTGCGCGACGGGCGGCACCACACGTTCGCGCAGTTCGGCGCAGGGACGTTCCATCCCGGTGTCCGTACGCACCTGTCGCGGCACGTGGTGGTGGACCCGCTGGCGCTGGCCGCCGAGGCCGACCACCTCGCCACCGTCGGGGTCTCCGACGCGCTCGACCGGTTGACCGTCGACGGGGCGGCGCTGCTCGCCACCCCGTACCACCGGGCCGCCAACCGGGCCCGGGAGATCGCCCGGGGAGCCGACCGGCACGGCTCCTGCGGGCTGGGGGTGGGCGAGACCGTCGCGTACGGGCTCGCCCACCCCGACGACGCGCCCCGCGTCGCCGACTGCCGCAGCCCAGCGCTGCTACGCCGCCGGCTGACCGCCCTGCGGGACCGGCTGACCGCCGAGCTCGGCCCACTGGACGCGCCACCGGTCGAAGACTGCATGCCTGCGTTCACCGGGTTCGCCGGGCGGGTCGCGATCGTCGACGACACCTGGCTCGCCGGGGCGCTGCGGGCTGGGACCTGCGTCTTCGAGGGCGCGCAGGGGGTGCTGCTCGACGAGTGGCACGGCTTCCACCCGTACACCACGTGGAGCACCACCACGTTCGCCAACGCCGAGACCCTGCTCGCCGAGGCGGGTCAGCCCGGCGGCGCGACCCGGATCGGGGTGCTCCGGCTGGTCACCACCCGGCACGGGCCCGGCCCGCTGGTGACCGAGGACCCGGCACTGCCGCTGGCCGACCCGCACAACCCGACGAACCCGTGGCAGGGCCGGTTCCGGTTCGGCCACTTCGACGCGGTCGCCCACCGGTACGCGCTCGCCGCGGCCGGCGGCGTCGACGGCCTGGCACTCACCCACCTCGACCTCGCCGGCCCCGGCCTGCGGATCTGCCGCCGCTACGACACCACCGACCGGCTCACCCCAGGCCCGCCCGGTGACCTGGACCGGCAGGCCGCGCTCACCGCCCGCCTGCTGCGCTCCCGCCCGGTGTACGACGAGCCGCCGGCGGACTGGGCGGAGGCAGTACGCGCGGAGCTGAACACACCCGTGGTGCTGACCGCGCACGGCCCCACCGCCGAAGACAAGACCCCACATGGCCCACTGCTCGCCCCACCGGCCCTGGTCCGCTCGGCCTGACGCCCACCCAAACCCCGTCGATCTTGCACTTTCGGTCGTTGTTATGCGGCTTTTGCAGGGATTGCCTCGGACACAAAGTGCAAGATCGACGCGGGGAGAGGTGGGGGTTATCCAGCGTCTTCGGCCACCGGGCGGGTCGCACCCGGCGAGCATGGGGGCATGGACTCCGCGCTCGACCTGCTCCGACAGTTGGTCACCTCGCCGTGGGTGTACCTGCTGATCTTCGGGCTCACGGCGGTCGACGCGTTCTTTCCGGCTGTACCCGGCGAGGCGGCCGTCATCACCGCCGCCGTGCTCTCCACCAGCGGAAATCCCAAGCTGGCGGCGGTGATCGTCGCCGCCGCGCTGGGCGCCTGCGCCGGTGACCACGTCTCGTACGCCATCGGGCGCGGAGGCGGCGCGAGACGACTCGCCGGGTTTCCCGATGGCAGCCGCCGACGAGCCAGCTCGGAGTGGGCCCGGCGCGCGCTGAACCGTCGCGGCGGGCTGATCCTGACCACCTCCCGGTATCTGCCGGGTGGGCGGACCGCCGTCACCCTCACCATGGGCGCGGTGCGCTATTCCCGCCGGTCGTTCCTGCTGTACGACGCGATCGCGACGGTCACCTGGGCCCTGTACTGCGGGCTGCTCGGCTACTTCGGTGGGCTGGCCTTCGAACGGCACCCCGTCAAGGGCGTCCTCGCCGGGATCGGCCTGTCGGTGATCGTCACGCTGGGCATCGAGGGCATCCGTTGGCTGCGCCACCGGGCGCGCCGCCGCGCCGCCGCCACCACCGACCGGGCCGGATCGACCTGACACCCGTCAGAGCAGATCGGCGTCGTGCACCAGGATGGCCAACTGCACCCGATTGCCCGCCTGGAGTTTCGCCAGCGCCCGACTGACGTGTGCCTTCACGGTGGCCTCGCTCATCGTCAACCGTCGGGCGATCTCCGCGTTGCCGAGCCCGCGCGCCACCTCCCGGACGATCTCCAGCTCGCGCGGGGTGAGCGGGGTGAGGCGCTGACGAGCGGCGTCCCGACGGGCCGGACCACGTTCGGCGAACGAGCTGATCATGCGCCGGGTCACCGTCGGGGCGAGCATCGCGTTCCCGGCAGCCACCGTTCGGACGGCGGCAGCCAGCTCGCGGGGCGGAGTGTCCTTGAGCAGGAATCCCACCGCCCCGGCCCGGAGCGCCCGATGGACGTACTCGTCGAGGTCGAAGGTCGTCAACATGATCACCTTCGCGCCGGCAGCGATCACCTCCGGCGCGACGGTCAGCCCGTCGACACCCGGCATCCGCACGTCGAGCAGCACCACATCGGGGCGTAACCGGTGGGTCTGCTCCAGCGCGCCGGCGCCGTCCGCCGCCTCACCGACGACAGTGATGTCTTCCGCCGCCTCCAGGATCAGCCGCAGACCGGCACGGACCAGGTGTTCGTCGTCGACCACCACCACCCGAATCACGCCGCACCCGCCGTCGGGATCAGGACCCGGACCAGGAAGCCGCCGTCCACGGGCCTGGCCTCCAGCCGGCCGCCGAGCAATTCCACCCGCTCGCGCAGCCCGAGCAACCCCTGGCCGGCACCGGGCAGCGTCGTCCCGCCCTCTGCTGGGCCGTTACGGACCAGCACCTCCAGGCCGTCGGACAGATAGCGCAGGCAGACGGTCACCTCGGCGTCGGCGGCGTGCTTGCGCACGTTCGTCAACGCCTCCTGGACCACCCGGTACGCCGTGCGCCCCAGCGTCGCCGGCAATGCCGTCGGCACGCCCTCGTCCCGCCGGGACACCCGCAGCCCGGCGGCGCGGGACTCCCCGATCAACTCGTCCAGTCCGTCCAACCCGCGCTCCGGCGCCATGCCCGGGCCGGCCTGTCGCAGCACACCCAGCACCTCGCGCAGGTCGGTGAGCGCCTGCCGACCGGTCGTCCGGATCAGCGCGGCAGCCTCGACGGTCGTCGGGTCTGCGGCGGTCACCTCCAGCGCCCCGGCATGCACCACCATCAACGAGACCCGGTGCGCGACCACGTCGTGCATCTCCCGGGCGATCCGGGTTCGTTCCTCGGCACGGACCCGGTCGGCGCGGGCCTCCTGCTCGCGTTCCAGTCGCTCGGCCCGGTCCCGCAGGGCGGCAAGCGTCTCCTGGCGCGCACGCACCCAGAGGCCGAAGACCAGCGGAAGTCCGACCAGACAAACGGCGAGCATGAGCACGTTGCCGCTGGCTGCGGTGGTCATCCGACGTACGCCGCCCACCGCCAGCCCGACCAGCACCCCGCCGGCCAGCACCACGGCCGCACCGGCGAGGAAGCCGGCGAGCCGCCGACCACGCAGCCGCAGACCCGCCTGATACGAGGCGACCACCCCGGCCGCCGCGGCGGCGAGCACCAGCCAACCGACCGCCGCGGCCAGGAACAACGGCCAGCGGCGGGTCCGGACCATGCCGACAGCCCAGCCGGAGAGCAGCGCGAGTGCCAGTGGGACGGCACCCGGGAGCGGCGAGCGGACCCCGATGTCACCGGTCGCGCTGGCCCAGACCGCCGCCGCGACCGTTACGGCGAGCAGCAGCGGGGCGTACCGCTGGACGACCCGCCGCAGGGCGACGGCGCTGGAGGCCACGCAGCGAGCGTAGGGCTTCCCGGCCGGATCGGCCCGCCCCGCGCCGCCAGACCCGGGTGAGCTGGGGGAAGACCCCTACCCGCCGTCCGGGCCGGACGCTACCTAAGTAGTGGCGTCCGACCGACCACTGGCCGATGGCAGGAGCCGCCGCCCAGACCAGCATCGGGACCATGGATCTCATCCACCTGCTGCACGAGACGATGTCCTCGCCCTGGGTGTACCTGGCGATCTTCGCAATCGCGGTGCTCGACGGTTTCTTCCCCGTGGTGCCGAGCGAGACGGCGGTGATCACGGCAGGGGTGTTCGCGGCTTCCGGTGCGCCGTACCTGCCGGCGGTGATCCTGGTGGCCGCTGCCGGGGCGCTGGTCGGCGACCACGTCTCGTACGCCATCGGGCGGGCCGGTGGCGCGCGGCTGCTCGACCGGCTGCCGCCCGACGGTCGTCGCCGGGCCGCCGCCGACTGGGCTCGGCGGGGGATCACGACGCGCGGTGGGCTGATCCTCACCGTGGCCCGGTACGTTCCGGGCGGCCGCACCGCGGTCACCCTCACCATGGGCGCGGTGCACTATCCCCGGCGACGCTTCCTGGCCTTCGACGCGCTCGCCGCCGGCTCGTGGGGGCTCTACTCGGCGCTGGTCGGCTACGTCGGCGGGCTGGCCTTCGAACAGGACCCGCTCCGCGGCCTGCTGCTGGGTCTGGGCCTCGCCCTGACGGTGACGTTGATCGTCGAGGTGGTTCGTTGGTATCGCGGTCGCCGCCGCCGTGCGGCGCGGGTCGGCGAGCCGGGCACCGACGCTGTCTCCGCCGGGGGCGTCAGTCGGCCGGCGGACGCCAGGTGACGCCGTGCAGGAGTTGGGCGGCGCCGAGCCAGGCCACGTTCATCATCCGGGTGGCGGTCTTCTCCGGGTCGGCGTCCGGGTGGTCCGCGAGCCAGTCGGCCAGCGACTCGGTCGCGCCGACCAGGGCGTACGCGACGACCTCCAGGTCGACGGCGGCGATCTCGCGGCCCTCGGCGCGCAGCGCGTGGTCGAGCATCCCGGCGACCACCTCGACCAGCCGGGACCGCATGGTGGCCAACTCCCGGGCGAACGGCTGCTCGCCCCGGGCCTGCCGGTAGAGCACCGCCCAGCCGTCCCGGTGTGCGCCCACGAATCCGAAGAACGCCCGCAGCCCACGCCAGAGTCGATCGTCGGCCGGCAGGTCGGGGGCTGCGGCGCCGGCGATGGCCTGCATCATCCGGGTGCCCTCCCGGTGCAGGCAGGCGACGAAGAGTTCCTCCTTCGTGCCGAGGTACGCGTACACCATGGGCTTGGAGATGCCGGCATCCTCCGCGATCTCGTCCATGCTGGCGGCGTGGAAGCCGCGCCGGGAGAAGACCTTGACGGCCGCGTCGAGCATCTGCTGCTCACGGACGGCACGTGGCAGGCGCTTGAAGGCGGGAACGGTGGACACCTTGCGAGCATACCTACTCGTGCGTAGGGTTACGCGCGAGTAGCCAATCTTCCGGAAGGCGCACCTGATGACTGACTTCGACCCGGCCAGCTTCTCCAATGTCGGCCCCAAGGAGTTCGCGCAACTGGTCAAGTCCACCCCGGACGACAAGATCGCCCAGGTGATGGCCGGTGACCTGCGCGGCAAGATCCTGGGCGAGGTCTTCGGCCGGATGCCGTCGCTGTTCCGCGCGGACCGGGCCGGCTCCACCAACGCGGTCATCCACTGGGTCATCACCGGTCGGCAGGACGGCGGCAGCGACACCTACGAGGTGGTCATCGCCGACGGCAAGTGCGACGTGAACGAGACCCCGCAGCACGACCCGAAGCTGAGCCTGACCATGGGCCCGGTCGAGTTCCTGAAGATCGTCTCCGGTGGCGCCAACCCGGTGATGATGTTCATGACCGGCAAGCTGAAGGCAAAGGGCGACCTCGGCCTCGCCGCCAACATCGCCAACCTGTTCGACATCCCCAAGGCCTGACATGGCCGAGTTCTCGCTCGACCTGAACGAGGAACAGCGGGATCTACGCGACTGGGTGCACGGCTTCGCCGCCGAGGTCGTGCGCCCGGCCGCCGCCGAGTGGGACGAACGCGAGGACACCCCGTGGCCGGTGATCCAGGAAGCCGCCAAGGTCGGCCTCTACGGCTTCGAGTTCCTCGCCACCTGCTGGGCCGACCCGACCGGGCTCTCCCTGCCCATCGCCAGCGAGGAACTCTTCTGGGGTGACGCCGGCATCGGGCTGAGCATCTTCGGCACCTCACTCGCCGTCGCCGCCATCTACGGCGCCGGCACCCCCGACCAGATGGTCGAGTGGGTGCCGCAGTGCTTCGGCGACATCGACTCGCCGACCGTCGCCGCGTTCTGTACGAGCGAGCCGGAAGCCGGCTCGGACGTCGGCGCGATGCGCACCCGGGCCGTCTACGACGAGGCCACCGACGAGTGGGTGCTGACCGGGCAGAAGGCGTACGCCACCAACGGCGGGATCGCCGGAGTGCACGTGGTCACCGCCTCCGTCGACCCCACACTCGGCTCCCGGGGCCAGGCGGCCTTCGTCGTACCACCGGGCACCCCCGGCCTGACCGCCACCCGCAAGCTGCGCAAACTCGGGCTCCGCGCGTCCCACACCGCCGACGTCTTCCTCGACGGGGTACGCGTACCCGGCCGCTGCCTGCTCGGCGGGCGGGACGCCCTGCTGGAACGCCTCGACCGGGCCCGCTCCGGTCAGCGGGCCACCGGGCAGGCCGCGATGCGGACCTTCGAGCTGTCCCGACCCACGGTCGGCGCGCAGGCACTCGGCGTGGCCCGGGCCGCCTACGAGTACGCCCTGGACTACGCGAAGGACCGCGTCCAGTTCGGGCGGCCGATCATCGAGAACCAGGCGGTCGCGTTCGCGCTGGCCGACATGCGGACGGAGATCGACGCGGCGCGGCTGCTCGTCTGGCGGGCGTCGTGGATGGGCCGCAACAACCGCCCGTTCACCGCGGGCGAGGGGTCGATGTCCAAGCTCAAGGCCGGTGAGGTCGCGGTGTCGGTCACCGAGAAGGCGGTGCAACTGCTCGGCGGAGCCGGCTTCCTGCGCGACCACCCCGTCGAACGCTGGTACCGCGACGCCAAGATCTACACCATCTTCGAGGGCACCTCCGAAATCCAGCGGCTGGTCATCTCCCGGGCGATCTCCGGGATGCAGATCCGCTGACCGACCGGGCCGACTCCCTGGCGTTGTCCTCATGGCACTGGCCCCGTCAAACTTCCGTCAGGAAAGCAGGGTTGCGTGTCAAGGAAGCGTTAAGGTTGGCGCCCGTCTGCTCTTTCCTCAGCAATCATCTTCTAGCGGCAAAAAAAGTCGACAACGCTTCGATCGACTGCCGAATCTAGAAGGAGTTGAAATGGAACAGTCCGAGTCCGTCAAGAAGATTCAGGCCAAGCGGATCGCCCTCGGTGTGGTCGCCGCGGCCGCGCTCGGTGGCGCAATCGCCGCCCCCGCCGTCGCCGCGACCCAGTCGCACGACAGCACCACCCAGCAGGTGGCGTGGGACAAGGACATGCACGGCGAGCCCTACTACATCTGACGATCGACGTGGTAACCGCAGGCCCGCTCATCGAGGGTCCTGGTCTCCACGGGCCCGGCGGGCCTGCGGCTACCGCCCCCCGACTGATCCAAACAACGGCGCTGGCCGCGATCCGGCCATGCCGAAGGAATCTCACGACGATGGAATTGCCGAAATACCAATCGGTGCCCGGCGCACAGGCGCTGACCGAGCGGCTGATGTCGCTCACCACCGCCGGCCAGCCGGCTGCCTGCCCTGTCTACGTTGGTCTGGGCGCGCCGGTCACCCGTTCCACCAACCTCGCGCTCATCACCTACGGCATCGCCCGCCACCTGGTCGACGGGGCAGCGCACCTGGTCCCCGCCTTCAACACCTTCCCGCAACCTGAACGGCGCATCCTCGACGCGGCCAGCTGGGATCGGGTCGACGCCACGAGCAGCGACTTCGCCGCGATGCCGGTAGACCTCGCCAGTGAACTGTGGTGGCTGGTGGACGAGGCCTGTCGAGACCCCGATTCCCTGACGGCTCAGGAGCGCTGCGTGGCGAGTGACCTCATGCTGCGCCTGGGGTACCCGTGGCGGGCCGGTGAGATCCTCGGCCTCCTCGACGCACGGATCGCCGATCACCCCGTCAACCCCGAGACGGCCCGCGCCGAGATGGCCGCCCTGGTGCGGCTGCACCCTGGTGCGTACCCGCTGCTCGAAGAATGGGCATTGCGGGCCGCGTCCGACCCAGCCGTCCCACCCGAGACCCGGGTCCGGCTCGCCAACTACGTCGTCGTCGCCAACGGCAAGCGCGGAGCCGATGTGCCAGCGCTGCACCGGGCCGTCAAGCTCGGACGGCGGGCGATGACGGAGGTGACCCTGGTCGGGATGGATCGCCACCTCACCGAGCACACGTTCTACCGGGCCATCGCCTACGAACCGTACTTGCGCGGAGACATCCCAAAGACGATGGAGTTGCTCGACCGAGCCGCTGCCGCCCTGGCAAGGGCCGAGCCGGCGACCGGGCCGTTGGAGCTCCTCTCGTGGAAGGACCATGCCTTCCCGATGTACGAAACACGCGCCAAAACCCTGCTCGGCCAGGGCCGGATCGGCGAGGCGCTGAAGGCTACGAGCACGCTGACCGCCATCAGTCCGTACGACCATCGGGTGTGGGAAGCGCATGCCAAAGCGCTCGTCGCCGCCGACGACCTCATCGGCGCCATCCGCGCCTGGAAGCAGATCCTCCCGCAGGGAGGACTGCCGGTCGCGCCGGCCGCCTTCTACCTCGGCTGGGCATACCGGCAGCTCGGCGACGTCGGACTAGCCCGCGAGTACCTCACCCTCTCCCGAGCCATCGACCCCACTCCCCCGGTATCGGCCGAACAGATGGCAGGCATGTGACGGCTATGAATGCGATGAACGACAGTATGATCCTCCGTAATCTGGTCGGAGACGTCCCGGCATTCCTCGCGGAGTCGTGGCGGCGAGTCCCGACAGTCCTGCGCCCGACACAGCCCCCGGTGGGCGTCTTCACCGTGCGGGACCTGGAGCTGTCACTCGCCGGGGGCCTGCTCCGAGCCCCCTACGTCGCGGTCCTCGGGGCAGGTGAGAACCCGCTGGACGGAATCGTGGCACCCCGCACCGTTGCCGACCGGCACCTGCCCGACTATGTGGACCCGGAGAAGGTCTCCCGGCGGGTGGCCGAGGGCGCGAGCGTGCTGCTGCGCAACATCGAGCACTGGCACGCACCCACCGCGGCGCTGGCGTACGAGCTGGGTACCGACCTAGGGCGCCCCGTCGAAGCGTTCTTCTTCCTCACACCTGCCGAGCGTCAGGCTCTCCCACCGCACCGCGACGACGCCGACGTGTTCGTCGTCCAGGTGCAGGGGCAGAAGGAGTGGACGGTCCACTCCACGCCGACGGACGGGCGGTGGGACCGTGGCCGAGCCGAGCAGCCCGGGCAGGTCGTGCTGCGGGTCAGGCTGGCGCCGGGAGAGGTGCTCTACCTGCCCCGGGGCGCGGCGCACAGCGCGGTGGCGGCCGACGGATCCACCAGCGCACACCTGTCGCTGACCGTACGGGACATCGGGGTCGCCCACCTGGGCGCGGTCGTGCAGCGGTACCTCGCGGCGGAGCTGGAGCTGCCTCCCCGCCCAGTCGAGGAGACCGGGCTTCTCGACACGGCAGCCCGGCTGCTGGAGCATCAGCGCACCCGACTGGCCGAGCTGACCCCGCAGGAGCTGCTCGACGCTGCCCGCGCGGCGGCCCTAGCGCTGCGCCACAAGCCGCCGACGACGCCCTGCCTCGGCGAGGCGCGACGATGACAGACTCGCGCTGATCGCTGGGCTTCCTCCTGGCCAGGCCCGTTCCGACCAGGGCCGGGCGGCACACTCCGACCGTACCGCCCGAGGAATCCACGATCCGTGCCGTCTTCGTCACCCCACGCCGACGCCGGCTGGGCCTGGCGTCACGCCAGGTGCATGATCAGGGAAGACGCCCCGACGGACGGGGAGCAACGCCGCCCTGTCCGCGTACCACCCCAAGGAGGTCTGCGGCATGGACCTGCCGTTCTTCGTTGCCACGCTGACTCGTCGCGGGCTGCTCATGCCGGGCAGCCCGATCCGGATCGCCTCGCAGCTCAACGCGGTGCGCACGTGGGGGTGGAGCCTGGCCGGCGAGCTGCGCCAGGCGGCTGGCCGGGACCCCGGCCGGCTGGCGGTCATCGACGAGGACGGCACCGAGCTGACCTATCAGCACCTCCTCGACCGGGCCGAACGGATGGCCCGGTCGATGCGGGCCGGGCTCGGCGTACAGGCCGGCGACCGGATCGGCGTGCTCTGCCGCAACCACCACGGGCTGATCGAGACGATCGTCGCGGCCACCCTGCTGGGTGTGGACGCGGTCCTGGTCAACACCGGGCTCTCCGCCGCCCAACTGGTCACCGTCGCCGAGGAGCAGCGGCTCCGACTGCTGGTGCACGACGACGAGTTCGCCGAGCGGGTCCTCGGCCTCCCCGCCGAACTGCCCCGCCTCGACGAACGCGCCCGCGAGGAGTTGGTCGCCGGGGCACTCCCGGGCGAGCTGCGCCCTCCGGAGCGCGACGGCCGGATCATCGTGCTCACCTCGGGCACCACCGGGGCACCCAAGGGCGCCCGACGGCCCACGCCCAGCGGTTTCGGCCCACTGGTATCCATCATCGATCGCATCCCGCTGCACACCCGGGACCGGGTGATGATCACGGCGCCGATCTTCCACACCTGGGGGTTCGCCGCCCTCCAGGTCTGTTTCGCGCTACGGGCCACCATCGTGTTGCAGCGCCGCTTCGACCCGGCCGCCACGCTCGCCGCCCTCGTCGACCACCGGTGTGACGCGCTGTTCGCCGTACCGGTGATGGTGCAGCGGCTGCTGGAGGTACCCGCGCCAGACCCGCGCCCGCCGCTCAAGGTCGTCGCGGTCAGCGGTTCGGCGCTGCCCGGTGGGCTCGCACCGAAGTTCATGGACGTCTACGGGGACGTCCTCTACAACCTCTACGGCTCCACCGAGGTCTCCTGGGCCTCCATCGCCGGTCCCCAGGATCTGCGCGCGGCACCCACGACGGCTGGCCGGCCACCGTACGGGACCCGCCTGGAGCTGCTCGACGACAACGGTCAGCCGGTGGCGAACGGGCAGGTCGGGCGGATCTTCGTCGGCAACGAGATGCTCTTCGAGGGCTACACCTCCGGTGCCAGCCGGGAAACCCGCGACGGGCTGCTCGACACCGGTGACCTCGGCCGGCTCAACCCGGACGGGCTGCTCTTCGTCGATGGCCGGGCCGACGACATGATCGTCTCCGGTGGCGAGAACGTCTTCCCGTCCGAGGTGGAGGACCTGCTCGCGCAACTGCCGCAGGTCCGCGAAGCGGCGGTGATCGGCGTACCGGACGCCGAGTACGGCCAGCGGCTGTCCGCGTTCCTCGCCCTGCACCCGGGCGAGACGCTCGACCCCGAGGCGGTACGCGAGTACGTCCGGCACTACCTGGCCCGATTCTCCGTCCCCCGGGACGTGATCTTCGTGAAATACCTACCCCGTAACGCCACCGGCAAGGTACTCAGCCGAGAATTGCGCCGCTACTACGGCTGAATGCGCCGATCAAGGCTGAAGCTGTCGCCAGCTGGTGGCGTCAGGATGAGGTGGCTGCCACCGCCATTGCCCGATCTTAAAATTGTCCCCAGAATTAGCGCCAAGATTGAAGACGCCAATGTGAACGCGGTCGACCGAATGTTGATCAGCCAACTGTTGGGCCGCTGCGTCGACCAGCGCGGATCGGTCCTCGGGCGCATTCGGCAGGTGGTCCACAACGAGGGCAAGGTAACCTGCTTCGGCTAGGGCGCGTCCTGCCGATCTTGGTGGGGCGGGACGGAACCTTCAGAGGGTTAGGGTGTCGATGTGACGACTGCCCGGCCGCTAGACAGCGAGGAACTGGCGAGCACGGCTCCGGAGCGCAAGCTTCTGGAAGCCTTCATCGATGCGTACCGCGATGTCATCATCGCCAAGCTCCGAGGGCTGTCGGAGGATGACGCCCGCCGGAGCCTTGTGCCCTCGCTCACCACGCTCATCGGTCTCGTCAAACACGCCGCCGCTGTTGAGCGGAACTGGTTCCAGCACTGCCTGGGACAGCAGCCGCGTGAACAGATCACTGGTAACTCGTTCGGTGACGACGCCAGTTGGCAGGTCGGCTCGTACGAGACGGTCGCGGACGTCATCGCGGAGTACACCGCGGTCTGTGATCGATCGAGGCAGATCGCAGCCGGCTTCGCCCTCGACGACACTGTGTCTCATCCCCGCCTGGGCAGGGTGTCACTGCGCTACATCTACGTGCACATGATCCGCGAGTTGGCGCGGCACTGCGGCCAAGCCGACATCCTCCGGGAGCAGATCGACGGCATGACCGGCGACTAACGTGCATCCTTAGTGATCATCGAAGCCAGATGACAGCGGCAATGAGGACCAGACAACGCGGGGTTGCCTCCTCGAGGGCAACAACCTCACCAGACTGGCCCCGACGATTTCACGACTGCTACGCCATTAGCGACGACCAGCGACAGGGTGTCGCCCGGCGGCACCCGCTGCCGTCGCACCAACGCAGCTCACCGCCCCGGAACCGTCGGCGAGAACCGGCGATTCCGGGGCGGTGACCGCGCCAGTCAGTCGGCCATCAGCGAGGGCCGCCAGTCCGGCTTGGCCCCGGCGAGGTCGAGGCGCTGGAACAGGCCCTTCGTGCCCTGCTCATCGAGCGTGCCGCGGCGTGCGTCGATCTCGACCGCCATCCCCTGCACGTCGAGCACCTCCAGCCTCTCGAACCAGTCCGGATCTTGGGCAGTGAGGAAGGACGCCTGATGACCGTCGATGGTGGTGTTCGGCGTCCGGAAGAGTTCCTTCCCTTGCAACTCGGCCCGGATCTTGTCGGTCACCTCGACGTACGGGGAGAAG
Source organism: Micromonospora arborensis (assembly GCF_003205615.1). Lineage (GTDB taxonomy): Bacteria > Actinomycetota > Actinomycetes > Mycobacteriales > Micromonosporaceae > Micromonospora > Micromonospora arborensis. The sequence goes on from NZ_PYBV01000009.1 coordinate 133,010, forward strand.
CTGACGTCCAGCGTCTTCGCCCCCGGCGCACGGTGATCCGCGGTGGGGGGTTCGGCGCTGTACGTGACGCCGGCGTACCACCGCCAGCCGTCCGGGGTCAGTGGCCCGTTGACGGTGGTATAAATCGGCCGCAGGCGCTGCGGCAACCCGATGGCCTGGGCCGGCATCCGCACCCGCTCGGTCGTACTGAACCTGAGCTTCTGCGCCACGTGCAGGGCGATCTCACGGGCATCCTGCCCCGCCGCCCAGGGTGAGACATCGACTGCGGCCCAGCCGTCCGGGGCGTACTGCCAGCGGAGGGAGAGCCGGTCAGTGCCGTCGACGTCGTACAGGGTGAAGGTCGCCGCTGCGCCCCGCACATCGGGCGCGGGCGCCGTACTCACGGTGGGTGCCCGTTGGTCGATGCCCATGACCTGCGGCGCCGGCGGCTTCACCCCCTTCGGATAGAGATGGACCGAAACCCCTGCCCAGTTCTGCGGATCGCCGGCATGCCCGATCAGAAAGACACCCGGACCACTCTGGGTCAGACCCGCCCCGTACTGCAGACTGGCTAGGCCCGACGGCAACCAACCGAACCGAACGTACTGAACGGTCGGGTCGATCGTCTCCAACGCGGCCGGGATCCGGGACGCGTCGGGCGACGTCACCTCCCCGGTGTACGGCTCCAGCGGAGCCAGGGCGCCGACCATCTCCAGCGACGGCGGCGACGACCGGTCCGGGTCGACCAGACCCGGCACCGTGACAGCACCGACGGCCACCGCGACCACCGCCAGTGCGGCACCCGCGCCCCTCGCGTACCAACGCTGCCGCCGCCCGGCGATCATCGCCCGTTCGATGTTCACAGCGGACGGCTTCTCGGCCGACTCGACCTCGGCGCGCATCAACCGCGCCACATCCATGTCCTCGATCATCGTCAACTCCCGTGGGCCAACACGTTGGTCGGCGTGCCACTCGCCTTGCCGGTCGGCATGGTGGTCGGCACGTCATTTCGGACGGGGGCGAGCAGTCCGCGCAGCGTCGCCAACCCCTTGGCGGTCTGGCTCTTGACGGTGCCCGGCGCGCAGCCCAGCGCCTGCGCCGTCTCCTCCACCGTCAGGTCCTGGAAGAACCGCAGCACCAGGACGGCCCGCTGCCGCGGCGCGACCTGGCGCAGTGCCGCCACCAGATCGAGTCGGTCCGTGGCATCCGGGGCGGTCGGCGCGGGCCGCTCCGGTAGCAGGTCGGTGAGCAGCACCCGAGCCCAGCCGCGTCGCCGCTCGTCGATCAACCGCCGCATCAGCATCGTCCGGACCAGTGCATTCAGGTTGTCGGCCCGCCGAGCCCGGGACCAGTTGCGGTACAACTCGGTGAGCACCCGCTGCACGATGTCGTCGCCCTGATGCCAGTCACCGCACATCAGGTACGCCGTCCGACGCCACTGCGGCAGGCCAGCGCGAACACACTCGGTGTACTCGGCGTCGGCCGCAGCCCGCTCGACCGATCTCCGGCTCAGCGGCATCCTCGGACCTGTCCTCCCACCGGCCACCAACCGCACGGTGATCGTCCGCAAACCCGCATCTCCACTCCTCCCGTCGCTGTGTCTCCGACACCGCTAAGTCGTGGCCGGAGCAACGCCGGGTTGCCCTTCTGGGGCGACAACCTCACCAGACTGACTCAACTCCCGCACGCACAGTCCTCCACCCGTTCGGCCGGCACACTTGATCAGGTCGGCGACGGATTGACACGCCGGGTGGGGCGACGGCGCGGCCGTCAGCATGTGGTGGTGGCAGATCGTGCACGGGCGCGGCTACGACGACCGGCTTCAGGGTGTCGTTCGGCGGCGCAGGAGCGCGGCGAACACGCGTGCTCAACCGCCATGATCAAGCTCTCGCTTGTCACCAAGAGTGATAGGCCGGATTTCGTCGCCGTTGCCCCCGGGCGTGTCGGCGCAACCCCCGCACGGATGCCTGCAAGTAGGGTCCGCGAGCGGACCATTGTCCGCGGATGTCCAGCTCATTCAGAGTCATTGGCTACCCACACGCCGGTGAACACGCTTTCCACGGACGATCACGGCTCGCGGCTTGTCGAGTTGGCCGAGGTCAGTTCTGGGATCGCCGTCGAACACGGCCGCGTCCGCCGGGGCTCCGTCCACCAGGCCGGGCAGGCCGAGATAGGACCTGGCGGTCCAAGAAGCGGCGGCGATCGCCTGGTGTGGTGATACACCGGCTGCCACCAGAGCACGAATCTCATGAGCGATGCCACCGTGCGGCCGCGAGTCCGTACCGGCCAGCACGGTGACCCCGGCCTCGACGGCGGCGGCGGTGAGCCGAGCGTGCGCGCTTGCTCCCGGTACGTACCAGCTTTTGCGAGCACGTTCCGGATCCGCGTTAATCTTTGCCAGGGAAGCGGTGATCACCGATAGTGTCGGAGTCAGCGCGGTGCCCTGCGCGGCCATGCGAGACAGCAGCTCCGGGTCCAGGCCCATGCCGTGCTCCACGGAGTCCACGCCCGCCTCGACCGCGACCACACCCCCTGCCGCGTGTTGGGAATGCACCGCAAGGCGCCCACCGACCGCATGCACCCGTGTGACAGCCTCACGTAACACTTCCACCGGCATGACATCGTCGCCGAGCTGCCAGTCGATCACCACTTTCGCCCAACCAGTGCGAGCTGCCTGCTCGGCTGCGACGGCGGGCAAGTCGGCTGGCTTTGGGCGGCGACCCCAGCCTTCCATGAACTGTCCGTGCTGAGCGAGCCATGGGCCGGCGTGGAAGGCTCGCGGGCTTTCGTCAGCTCGGCCGAACCAATCGGGCGGATCACCAGCGAGTCCGGGCGCACGGATGAGCGTTACTCCCGATTCCAAATGCGCCCGGAGATCCTCCCGCAAGATGCCGTCATCCAGTGGCTGGCCTGGCGTCTCGGCTCCCGGATGGGTGTGCGCATCGACCAGCCCGGGCAGTATCCAGCCCTCGGCGACGAGTTCCGCACCGGCCACCGGATCCGAGGTCCACCGGTCACCGTCGGCATAGAGATCGACCGGCTCGCCTTCGGGAAGACCGAAACCGCGGACTCGCAACACTGCCACCACACCACCCCCGCACCGCAATCCACGCACACCTGGGCAGGCAGTCAGTCAGCAAGCCATCTCGTCGGCTGACCGACCCGGGCCACCGCGGACGTTCGCGGTCGCCGTTCCGCCCCCACGGCGAGGCCACCGCAGGCACTGGTCCGCCGCTGCGTGGGCTCAGCTCGGGATCGTGATCCGGTTCTCGATCGCGGCGGCGGCGATGTCGGTACGGTGCTGCGAGCCGGCCAACTCCACCCCGTCCACCAGCGCGTACGCGGCGTCCCGAGCGGCGGTCAGGTCGGGGCCGGTGGCCGTACCGCAGAGGACCCGGCCGCCGGCGGACAGCAACGCACCGTCGCTGGCCCGGCGGGCGGTGCCCGCGTGGATGATGCCCGGGCGGTCCCCGCCGGTGATGACGTCACCGGTACGCGAAGCGGCCGGGTAGCCCGGAGCGGCGAGCACCACGGTGACCGCGCTGCCGTCGCGCCACCGCAGCGGCGGGTGCTCGGCCAGCGTTCCCGTGGCCGCCGCGTGCAGCAGCCCACCCAGCGGGGTCTCCAGCAACGCGAGCACCGCCTGGGTCTCCGGGTCGCCGAAGCGCGCGTTGAACTCGATCACCCGAGGACCCGCCTTGGTGATCGCGAGCCCGACGTAGAGCAGGCCGGCGAACGGGGTGCCCCGGCGGCGCATCTCCGCGAGCGTCGGGTGGACCACGTCGCGCATGACGTCGTCGACCAGGCCGGCGGGGGCCCAGGCCAGCGGCGCGTACGCGCCCATGCCGCCCGTGTTCGGCCCGGTGTCGCCGTCGCCGAGCCGCTTGAAGTCCTGTGCCGGCAGCAGCGGCAGCGCCGCCTCACCGTCGGTGACCACGAAGAGGCTGACCTCCGGGCCGTCGAGGAACTCCTCGATCACGACTCGTCCACACTCGGCGGCGTGCGCGAGGGCAGCGGACCGGTCGTCGGTCACCACCACACCCTTGCCGGCGGCGAGGCCGTCGTCCTTCACCACGTACGGGGCGCCGAACTCGTCCAGCGCCCGCGCGGTGCTCTCCTGGTCCGTGCAGACGTACGCCCGGGCGGTCGGCACGCCGGCGGCGGTCATCACGTCCTTGGCGAACGCCTTGGAACCTTCGAGTTGAGCGGCCGCACCGGAGGGGCCGAACACGGCGATCCCCTTGGCGCGTAGCGCGTCGGCGACCCCGGCGACCAGCGGCGCCTCCGGGCCGATCACCACCAGGTCGGCGGAGGTCTCCACGGCCAACGCCGCCACCGCGGCCGGATCGGAAGCGTTCACGGCCCGCAGCTCAGCCACCGAGCCGATCCCCGGGTTGCCCGGCGCAGCAACGAGCGCCGAAACAGCCGAATCGCCCACCAGCCCAAGCGCGAGAGCATGCTCCCGCCCGCCACCACCCACCAAAAGAACCCGCACGACCCAGATCCTACTGTCCCCCGAACCAAGCCCAGTTGATCATGAGGTTATCGCCACCGGCTCGGCGTGTCAGACGCAATAACCTCATGATCAACGATGCCGGCTGGGGGTGGCGTGGTTAGCGGTGGCGGGCGCCGGCCATCGCCTGACGGACCGTCCATGGGATGTAGTCGGGCCGGAGAGTGTCCGACCAGGTGAAACGAAGGACAGCCCAGCCAGCGTTGACCAAGCGATTCTGGCGGCGTCGGTCGGCGAAGACCGCTTCCGGAGCGGCATGAGGACCTCGGCCGTCGGCCTCGGCAATGATCCGGGAACAACGCCAGCCGAGATCGCCGATACCGAGCAGGAAGCCATCGTCGTCGCGGATCTCGAGTTGCAGAGCGTCAGGCGGCACCCTGCCGTCGACACAACGAAGCCGGGCGCGCGTTTCAAGCGGCGACTGCGCCCGCCCATCCGCCTCGCCCAGGTAGCCGCGTGCCGCGACCGCGCCGCGCCGCCCGCGGATGAGACGCGGAACGGAGAGGAGATCATCGGTGGTCACGAGCCCACGATTCAACGCCGAGTCCAGCACGCTCACCGCCGAGAAACGATCAACCCGCAGGCTCAGATCGGCAAGGGTTCGCACTGGCCCGGTAGCCGGGATTCCGTCCACCCGGACAAGGTGCTCAGGCGGGATGACCAACTGATGGACCACCACCTCCGGATGGGCAAGGTGTGCCCGCCTGGCGACCGGACCCGGCACCGACAGTTCGATCACCTCAGTGCTCCGTAGACCAGCCAGCCCGTGCAGTTCGGCGGCCGTCGCGAGCACCGCGGCGGCCGCCGGGCCGAAGGAAGCCACCGCCGCCCTGATCCGCGCTCGTCGGGGCACCCCGTCGTACAGGTCGGCGTCCACGAGATAGCTGCCACGCGCCACGACCCGCCACCGACCAGCCCTGCAGAGCCGTTGCACCTCATAGGTGGTGAGGCCAGCGGCTCGCGCCTGCCCGATCGTCACAATCCCGTCGCGGACGGCCGCAACCCGCCGCACAACGTCCAAGGCATCCACCCGGCCACCCTGGCCCAACCCGAGGCCGGAAACACCCCCTGTGGACAACCGCTCGCGCCTGTGGATAACCCGGCGGGTGGCACGCATCGATCATGAGGTTATAGCCACGACACGCCGCAGCGAGTGGCTATAACTCCATGATCAACGCGGGCGACCCGCGGGGACCACGCGGGGGACCAACGCGGGGGTAGCGGGGGTTAGGGGAGGAGGGGGTGGAGGACTACGTTTTCTTCTCGGCCTGGGCCTACGCCTACTACGCTGATCTTGGTGTTGCAGAGTTCCTCTACCCGGGCGATGTAGCGGCGGGCGTTTTCCGGTAGTTCTTCGACGGTCCTCGCCTTGGTGATGTCCTCCCACCAGCCGTCGAGCTCCTCGTAGACGGGCTTGGCGTGGTGGAAGTCGGTCTGACTCATCGGCATGTCGTCGACCCGGACACCGTTGATCTCGTAGCCCACGCAGATCGGCACCTTGGGCAGGCCGGTGAGCACGTCCAGCTTCGTGATGACCAGGTCGGTGACGCCGTTGAGGCGGCAGGCGTACCGGGCGACCACCGCGTCGAACCATCCGCACCGGCGTTCCCGTCCGGTGGTGGTGCCGTACTCCGCGCCGATCTTGCGCAGGTGCTCTCCGCTGGCGTCGAACAGCTCGGTGGGGAACGGACCCGCGCCGACCCGGGTGGTGTACGCCTTGCTGACCGCGATCACCTTGTTGATCGCGGTCGGCGGGATGCCGGCACCCACGCAGGCGCCACCGGCGGTCGGGTTGGACGAGGTCACGAAGGGGTACGTGCCGTGGTCCATGTCGAGCATGGTGGCCTGGGCGCCCTCCAGCAGCACCGTGTCGCCCCGGTCCAACGCGTCCCAGAGCATCGCCCGGGTCTCCGCGATGTACGGCTTGAGCCGCTCCGCGTACGCCAGGTACTCCTCGACGGTCGCCTCAAGGTCGATCGCCTTGCGGTTGTAGACCTTGAAGAGGATCTGGTTCTTCTCGCGCAGGGCGAGTTCCAGCTTCTTGCGCAGGATGCCCGGGTCGAGCAGGTCCTGGAGCCGGATGCCGATCCGAGCGACCTTGTCGCCGTACGCCGGGCCGATGCCCCGGCCGGTCGTGCCGATCCGGGACGAGCCGAGGTAGCGCTCGATCACCCGGTCCAGCGCCCGGTGGTGCGGCATGATCAGGTGCGCGTCACCGGAGATCCGTAGCCGGGACACGTCGACGCCGCGCTCGGCCAGGCCGTCAATCTCGGCGAGCAGCACCTTCGGGTCGACCACCACACCGTTACCGATGACGATCATCGCGTCCGGCGAGAGCGCACCGGAGGGCATCAGGTGCAGCGCGTACTTCTGGCCGTCTGGGGTGATCACCGTGTGGCCGGCGTTGTTGCCGCCGGAGTAGCGCACGACGTAGTCGACCCGCTCACCCAGCAGGTCGGTAACCTTGCCCTTGCCCTCGTCGCCCCACTGAGCGCCGATGAGCACGATCGCTGGCATCTTTTCCGCCTCCAGAAGGCTCGGGTGCCAGGTGGCGACCGGTTGGCGAGCCCGGGGTGTCAGGTTAACAAGTAGTGACGGCGTGGCCGGCAGGGGTCGCGTCGAGAGGCAGGAGGCTCCTTCCGTGTACGACGTGGTGCTGCTCACCCTCGGTTCGGAGCGCGACGCTCCCGGGGGCTGTGGCAGCGGCGGGGCCTGCTGTGGCGGTGCGACCGAGGCCCAGACCGACCCGACCGGCCAGACCGACCCGACAAGCCAGACCGACCCGACAAGCCAGACCGACCCGACAAGCCAGACCGACCCGACAAGCCAGACCGACCCGACCGGCCAGACGACCCGGGCCGACGGTGACGCCGAGCGGTGCGCCACCGAGCGGCCTCGGGTGCCGGTGCTGGCCTGCGCCGACGCGCTGGTCGCCCGGGGGGCCCGGGTGGAGACGGTCACCGCCCGCTCCGACGCGGAGATCGACGCGGTGTTGGCCCGGCTCGACGGTCCAGCCCGCCCGGATGGCCTCACCTGGCCGGATCTGGACGGCAAGACCCGGCTGGTCGTCGCCACGGCGAGTGACGGGCAGTTGCGCGCCGTGCTGCGCCGGCTGGTCCGGCGGTACGCGCCAGCGCCGAGCCGCCGCCCGGCGGATCTGCCCGGCAACCGGACCCTGCCCGATCTGCCGCCGGTGGCCGTACTTCCGCTCGATCCGGCCCGTGGCGGCACTCACCGGGACCTGGCCGCGCAGCTCGGGCTGCCGCGTGACCCGGCGGCGGTGGCCGCCGCGGTGTTGGATGGCACGGCACGCCGACTTGACCTGCTGCGCAACGACGGTGGCTCGGTGACCCTGGACGGCGCGCTGCTCGGTGCCGCCGACGACGCCGGCCGGCCGCTGCACTGGCGGGCCCGGGTGGAGGTGGACGACGCCATCCTCACCAACGGTGACGAACCGCTGCTGGCCTGCGCGGTCGGCAATGCCGGCGGGTACGCGACGCTCGACGACGTGACGCTGCTGACCGCGCCGGACCCGACCGACGGCCAGATCGAGGTCGCGGTGGCCGTTCCGGTGGTCGTCCGGTCGGCGTTGGGTCGCAAGCGGGTACGCCTCGAAGTTCGGCGGGCCCGCGGGCGGGCCGTGTCGGTGCTGCCCAGGGAGGGGAAGGTGCCGTACCTCGACGATGGTGTCGAGGGGGAGCTGACCCGGAAGCGTTCCTGGTGGATCGAGCCGGGAGCCTGGGCGGTCTGGTCGATCTGACCCCTGGGCTGCGCCGGGGGGGTGGGCCTCGGCTGCGCCCACAGCCCCTCGGGGGCGGATGGGGCCTATCCTCGCAGGAGGACTGGGGAGGGCCCTAATGGACGAGAACGCCGACCGGGCGCAGATGCACGGCCAGCAGCCGGTGCCGGAGCGGGACGTTGAACCACTCTGGCCACCGGATCCGGCCGACCGGGGCGCGGGCAACGCCGCACCGCCCTGGGCGGCGGTCGCCCAACAACAGGGTGCGCCGTCGTCGGTACCGTCTGGGCCGGTGACACCGCCGGTGGCCGCGCCGCCGACTGGCCGGCCGCCGGTTCCCGGGCAACCCGGGGCCCCGGCGCAGCCGCCGCCTTCTCCGTCCGACTACCCGTCGCTCACCGGTGCCGTCCCGCCGCCCGGTGGCTGGGGTGTCAGCGGCCCGTCCGGCAACGTGTCGGGCTGGGCGCCGCCGCAGCCGAGTTGGCCACCGCCGGCCGCGCCAGCCGCCGCGTCGACACCGCCCGCACCACCAGCAACGGGCACGCCACCGACGACCGGCACGCCACCGGCGACGGGCACGCCGCCCGCGCCACCGGCAGTCGGTGCTGCGGGTAGCGGCGGCGGCCCCGGTGGCACCGGGATCCCCGTCGCGCCGACGAGCGCTGCGGCACCGAACACCGCCTCCGCGCCGGCGGACCGCCAAGCCGAGGCGGCACAGAGCGCGGCCGGCGCGACCGGCACCGCGGCCGGGGGTGAGCAGGCGCAGGCCGGTGACCGGGGTCGGGCCGCCGTTCCACCGATCCCTCCGGGTGGCGTGGACCTGGACCTGCCGTTCACCCTGGACCGTCCCACCGCAGCCGCCACGCCCGCCGACCGCACGACCGGTGCAGACGATTCCGCACCGGCCGGACCGGCACCTCAGGCCGGGGAGGACGGGTCCGTCGGCGGGGCGGCGCGGCCGGTCAGCGAGTCGCCGTGGGCGCAGCCGCCGCAACGTCCCGCTGGGGCACCCGCGCCGGCCCACGACGAGGCCGCCACCGCAACGCCGCCGATCCCCGCCCCGCCCGGGCCGCAGCCGCCGCACGTCGGCCCCTCTCCGGTGCACCCGGGCCAGTCGTTCACCCCGATGATCCCTGGTCAGGCCGGCCCCGCGCACATCCCGCCCCCGCCAGACCCGACCCAGTTCAGCAACCTGCCGCAGCAGCCTCCCCGACCGCCGACCCCACCGCCCGGGCCGTTCCCGCCGTCGCCGGGTTGGTACCCACCGCCGTGGCAGCAGGGCCCGGCCGGTGTCGCGCCCGGGCAGCCCTACCAGGAGGCCGAGGGAGTGACCCGGGTGCCCGCCACCGGGTATCCGGATGCCCCCGCCTATCCGGACGCGAGCTGGACGCCGGATGCCCCCGCGGTACCGACGGCCGAGGACTTCAGCCGGCGCCGCCAGGTCCGGCCCGCCGACCCGGTGGCCACCACGGGTGTGCGCGCGGTGGTCAACAAGATGGGCCTGCTCCGGCTCGCGCCCGGTCGGCACGAGCAGGAGCGCAGGCGGGACATCGAGATGGTGCGTCGCAACTTCGGCGGGCTGCGGCAGGTGACCGTGGTCAACCCGAAGGGCGGGGCCGGTAAGACGGTGGCCATCCTGCTGCTCGCGATGACGTTCGGCCAGAAGCGCGGCGGCTACGTGCTGGCCTGGGACAACAACGAGACCCAGGGCACCCTCGGGATGCGCGCCCAGCAGGATTTCCACTCCCGCACAGTGCGGGACATGCTGCGTGACCTCAGCCAGTTCCAGGGCGCGCAGGGGCGGGTCGGTGACCTGTCGCAGTACGTCCGCTCGCAGGGCGAGGGGATGTTCGACGTGCTGGCCTCGGACGAGTCGGCCACCGGTGGCGAGATGCTGACCGCGGCCGCGTTCGCCGAGATCCGTGAGGTGGTCAGCCGGTTCTACAAGCTGATCTTCGTGGACACCGGCAACAACGTCCGGGCGCAGAACTGGCAGGCCTCGATGGACGCCACCGATCAGTTGGTGGTCACCATGTCGGCTCGTAACGACTCGGCGGAGACCGCCGCCCGGATGCTGGACCACCTGGAGCAGAGCGGCCGGCAACGGCTGGTCCGCCAGGCCGTGACGGTGGTGTCGATGCCGCCGTCCCGCAAGGAGATCGACCTGCCGGCCATCCAGGAGCACTTCGCGGCCCGCACCCGGGCGGTGCTGCTGGCCCCGTACGAGCGGCTCATCGACAGTGGCGAGCCGATCCGGTACGGCGGGCTCTCCTCGGCCACCCGCGACGCCTGGTTGAAGATCGCCGCAGCAGTCGCCGAAGGGTTGTAGGGCCACCGCCGACGGCCGGCCCGGAGTCGGGCCGGCCGTCGGAGCGGGGTCAGTTGCTGGCCAGCGCGTCCGCCGCTTCCGGGTCGCAGTCACGCAGGAACTGGGCACAGCGGGCCGCCTCGTCGGCCTCGCCGATCTCGTCGGCGGCCCGGGACAGCACGTACAGGCAGCGGAGGAAGCCCCGGTTGGGCTCGTGCGACCACGGCACCGGGCCGTGCCCCTTCCAACCGCTGCGGCGCAACTGGTCGAGGCCACGGTGGTAGCCGGTGCGTGCGTAGGCGTACGCCGTCACCACCTGGCCCTGGGCGAACGCCCGGGCCGCCAACTCGGCCCAGCCCGCACTGTAGGTCGGGAAGCCAGCCGCCACGCTGGCGAACGCCTCGTCGGTGCCGGCCTCGTCGGCGGCAGCCAGGGCGGCGTCGGCCTCGTCGTTCACGGGCAGTCGGGTGGCCGGTGGCTCTGGCAAAAGGTTCTGCATCGCCCCATTCAACCCGCTGGACAGCGCGACACGCGAGCGGGTCGGCCAACGCGTTCGGCTGAACGGCTGAGGAGTTGGTCACGCCTGCGGCCTATGCCGCCGCCAGGTGTTTTCCACTACAACTAATGGTCCGGAGCCTCCCCAGGAACCGGTTATGCAGGAGCCCGGTGGCCACGGCCACCGGGCTCCTGTCGGTTGCACCCCAGGCCCGAGGTTTGACCGGCCCCGGCGGGCGGGCAGGATGGCCCGGTGCCGACCCCACCTCCAGCGGACGTCATCGAGCCGCAGCTGCACACCGACGAGATCCAGACGCGCGACGAGTTCGATCGGCAGTTGGCCACCGGCCGACTGACCGGGCTCACGGTGCAGGGCCTGCGCCTCGACCTGGCGCCGGTGCCCGACCTGACCGGCGTGGAGGTCGCCGGCACCCTCTTCGTGGGCTGCCGGTTCGCCTCCCGGGACGTCGGCGCCGACCTGGTCCGGCGGGGCGCGAACGTGGTGCCACCGTTCTCGGGGCTGCCGTACCCGACCCAGCCTGGGCACCTCTACACCCCGGAGGACCTGGCCGCCGGGTTCGCCGAGGGCGGGTTCACCGGGATGTACGACACCCGGGTGTACGACCACTACCGGGTGCACGGGGGTGCGCTGCCGGACGTCAAGGAGGCGCTGGGTCAGCGGCTGCACGACCACGGCGTGGACAACGCGCTGGCCGACGCCACCCGGGTCTGGCTGGCCCGACACGGACCGCAGTCGGTGGTGGGCATCATGGGTGGGCACGCGGTGCGGCGCGGCAGCCCGGCGTACCGGATGGCTGCCGTGCTGGGTTGGGAGCTGGCGCGGGCCGACCGGCTGGTGGTGACCGGCGGCGGCCCCGGGGTGATGGAGGCGGCGAACCTCGGCGCCTACCTGGCGGACCGTTCGGCGGCCGAGTTGACCGAGGCGATCGACCTGTTGGCCACCGCGCCCGACTTCACCGACCACCACAGCTACACGGCCACGGCCCTGGCGGTGCGACAGCGGTACGCGGGTGTGCCGCGGCAGCGCGGCGCCGACCTCGACTGGGCGCGGGCCGGCGGGCTGGCCATTCCGACCTGGTTGTACGGGCACGAACCGGCGAACCTGTTCGCCGGGCGGATCGCCAAGTACTTCTCGAACGCGATCCGGGAGGACACCATCCTGCGGCTCGCCCGGGGTGGCATCGTCTTCGCGCCGGGGCGGGCGGGCACCGTGCAGGAGGTGTTCCAGGCGGCCACCAAGACCTATTACGGCACGGACGGCGTCAGCGGCGCGTACGTCTTCCTGGACCGTGACTACTGGACCCGGGAGCTGCCGGTGCAGGCGCTGCTTCGTCCGCTGCTGGCGGCGTCCCCGTTCGGTGACCTGTCGTCGACGATCCACCTCACCGACGACGTACGCGAAGCCGTCCGGCTGTTGACGGCCTGAGCAACGACGACGGCCGGCTCCCCGTGCGGAGAGCCGGCCGTCGGTGGAACGTTGTTACTTGGTCATCGTGGTGCCGGTGGAGCGCAGGTGCTCGCACGCCTCGACGACCCGGGCGGCCAGGCCAGCCTCGGCCGCCTTGCCCCAGGCACGCGGGTCGTACTGCTTCTTGTTGCCGACCTCGCCGTCGATCTTCAGCACGCCGTCGTAGTTGCGGAGCATGTGGTCCGCGACGGGCCGGGTGAAGGCGTACTGGGTGTCGGTGTCGATGTTCATCTTCACCACGCCGTAGTCCAGAGCCTCGCGGATCTCGCTCAGCAGGGAGCCCGAGCCGCCGTGGAAGACCAGGCTGAGCGGCTTGTCCTTGCCGTACTTGGCGCCGACCGCGTCCTGGATCTGCTTGAGGATCTCCGGACGGAGCTTGACGTTGCCCGGCTTGTAGACGCCGTGCACGTTGCCGAAGGTCAGCGCCGCCATGTAGCGGCCCTTCTCGCCGAGGCCGAGCGCCTCGACCATGGCCAGGCCATCCTCGGTGGTGGTGTAGAGCTTGTCGTTGATGGCGTTCTCGACGCCGTCCTCCTCGCCACCGACGACGCCGACCTCGATCTCAAGGACGATCTTGGCCTTGGCGGCCTCGTCGAGGAGCTGCGCGGCGATCTGCAGGTTCTCCGCGACCGGCACGGCCGAACCGTCCCACATGTGCGACTGGTACAGCGGCTCCTCGCCGCGCTTCACCCGCTCCTGCGAGATGCCCATCAGCGGACGGACGAATCCGTCCAGCTTGTCCTTCGGGCAGTGGTCGGTGTGCAGGGCGATGTTGACCGAGTACTTCTTGGCCACCTCGTGCGCGTACGCGGCGAACGCCACCGCGCCGGTGACCATGTCCTTGATCGAGGGGCCGGAAAGGTACTCGGCGCCACCGGTGGAGACCTGGATGATGCCGTCGCTCTCCGCGTCGGCAAAGCCCTTGAGCGCCGCGTTCAGCGTCTGCGAGGAGGTCACGTTGATCGCGGGGTACGCGTACCGGCCAGCCTTGGCGCGGTCCAGCATCTCCGCGTAGGCCTCGGGGGAAGCGATGGGCATGTGATGCGCTCCTTACTTACCACTCTCGGCCGTGCTGGCCGCTGTTGTTCATCTGTGCGCCGGACCGCGCTGTCCTCCGCCCGGCAGTATCCCGCAGGTGCGGTACGCCGGAGAAACCGACCCGGGTGCCGGCTGCGATCCAGTCAACGGTCGTCCGGCACGATGACACTGATCAGCCAGGTGACCACAGTCATCACGATCGCTCCCCAGAACGCCGCCCAGAAACCGTCCACCTCGAACGGCAGGTCGAGGCCGCGGGCGATCCGGTCGGTGAGCAGGAACAGCAGAGCATTGACCACCAGTGCGAACAGACCCAGGGTCAGCAGGTAGAACACGCAGCCGACAATTTTGATCACCGGCTTGAGCACCGCGTTGATCACGCCGAAGATCAGTGCCACCACGATCAGGGTGAGGACGGTGTTGCCGCCCGAGCGGCCGTGCACGTCGACCCCGGGCACGATCAGCGTGGTTATCCACAACGCGACAGCGGTGATCGCCAGTCGAATGAGGAAGCCCACGGCACCATCCTGGCATCGGGTCGTGTCGCCGAGGGCTGATTCCGCCCACTCCGCTTCCCGGCGCGGTGCCGGCCCAGCCCGTACGGTGGGTGGGAACCGTGCCCCGAGACCCCCGGGAGGAACAATGGGTCAGCCCGACGAGGAGTTCACCCCCGGCGACAAACTCGCCCCGGACGAACGCGACCCCGAGGCCGACCCGGCCGACGCGGTCGAGCAGGCGGCGATGGCCGGCCCGGCCGACACCGACAGTGAGCCGCACCGTGGCCTGGAGGTCGACGACTGGGACGCGATGGAGCAGGCCCGGGTGGTCACCGTGGACGAGGACGACTACCGCTGATCCCGTCGCCGGGTCGACTGCCCGCCTCGCGCCTCACCGGACGGCGTTGACCTGCTCCGGGTGCTGCGCCACCCACTGCGCCAACCGATCCTCGCCCAGCGCGGCGAAGAACGCCGGGCCCTGCTTCGGGTCCAGTCGTACCCGCTGAACGTTGTCGGTCAGCGGCCCGACCGGGAGGCTGAGCCCCACCGGGTCGACGCTCTTGAGCTCGGGTAGCACCCGCAGCAGCTTGGTCAGTGGCAGGCCATCGTCGTCGACCGTCAGGCCCTCGCCTGCGGCCGACAACAGCGCGGTGAGCCGGACCGGGTTGCTCAGCACGTCCTGCGCGACCGCCCGCCGGATCAGCCCGGCGACATAGCGCTGGGCGTTACGGTCCCGGTCGAACGCACCGTCGGGCAGGTACCGCCGTTGCCGCAGCAGGTCGACCGAGGCGGCTCCGTCGAGCCGCTGACAGCCGGCTGGAAAGACCCGGCGGCTGTGCGAGGACCGGACCTCGTTCGGTAGGCAGACCTCCACCCCGTCGACGGCCTCGGTGATCCGGCGCAGCCCCGTGAAGGTCAGCACCGCGCCGGCGTCGACGCGTACCCCGGTCAGGTCGGCGACCACCCGGCGGGTCAGGTCGTAGCCGGGGTCCAGGTCGGGCTGGGGCTCGGTGGCACCGGTGAAGAACGCGCTGCTGAGCTTGTCGGTCCCCCGGCCGGGGACGGACACCTCCAGGTCGCGCGGCAACGAGATGAGGTACGGCCGGCTCCGGTCCGCCGGGATGTGCACCAGCAGGATGGAGTCCGCCAAGCGGTACGGCGGTTTCGCGCCGAAGCCGTCCACGCCAACCAGCAGGACGTTCAGCGCCCCGGACTGCGAGTCAGCCGGTTGCACAGACGGCAACGAGTCCTCCGCCGGCCGTTCGGGGCGCAGTTGCGGCACGCCGACTCCGAGCGCGGCGAGCAGGGCGAGCGTGACGCCAGCGGCCTGGAACCGCTGCCGGCGGCGACGGCGGGTGGCGGCGAGTCGGTCGATCGCAGCCCGCAGCGGGCCGGTCGACGGGGTCATCGGCTCGTGCCGGACGAACGCGGCGCGTAGGTCGTCCTCAATCATGTTCACGCCTCCACGTACTCGGCCCGGAGCGTGGCCAGGGCCCGGGAGATGGACGAACGTACGGTCCCGACGGCACAGCCGAGAATGTCGGCGATCTCGACATCGGGCAGGTCTTCGTAGTAGCGCAGCACCAGGGCGGCCCGCTGCCGACGCGGCAACCGGGACAGCCAGGACCAGATCTGGTCCCGGTCCACCGCCGACTGGGCATGGTCGGTGGGCACCGGCAGCGTCGGGTCGGGCTCGGCGCGCAGCAGCACCCGGCGCACCCACGAGCCGCGCCGCCAGTCGACGTACTGGTTGGTGAGCATCCGGCGTACGTAACGCTCGGGTGCGTCCGCCCGGGCGACCCGGCGCCAGTTGAGCTGGACTCGGACCATGGTCTCCTGAACCAGATCCTGAGCCTGGTGCGGATCGCCGGTGAGCATCACCGCGTACCGCAGTAGCGGGGCCAGCCGCGTATCCGCGAACTCCTCGTACGTCACTGCACCTCCAGGGGCTCCTGCCATAGATGACGGGAGCGGACCGACCGAACATTGCAGCGGCAGCGCGCCAGCGGGTGGTGAGGGTCGGTCCGGCGCGGCCGGAGCCCCGGGCTTCGGTACCCTTTGTGGCCGTGGACACAGCTGAGAAGACCCGCGCTCTCGTGGAGAGCGTCGCCCTGAACCCGCTCGATCCCAAGGATCTGTTGCAGACCTTCGGGCTGATCGGCGTGTGGGTGATCCTCTTCGCCGAGACCGGCCTGCTGGTGGGCTTCTTCTTCCCTGGTGACTCGCTGCTGTTCCTCGCCGGTGTGGCCTCGTCGCCGGTGGCGGACGCGATCTTCGGCGACGGCACTCGCCTCTCCCTGGCCGGCCTGCTGATCGGCGGGCCGATCTGCGCGATCGCCGGCGCCCAGTTGGGGCACTGGCTCGGCGCCCGGTACGGCCGGCCCATGTTCGAGCGACCGAACTCCCGACTCTTCAAGAAGGAGTACGTGGAGAAGGCCGAGTACTACTTCGATAAGTTCGGCCCGGCGAAGGCCGTGGTGCTGGCGCGCTTCATTCCGATCGTCCGGACGTTCCTCAACCCGGTCGCCGGCGCGCTCGGCATGCCGGCCCGGAAGTTCCTGCTCTGGAACATCGTCGGTGCGGTGCTCTGGGTGGACGGCATCCTGCTGATCGGTTACCTGCTGGCCGAGCAGATCTACAACGCCATCGGCGACAAGATCGACCACTACATCCTGCCGGTGGTGGCCCTGATCATCGTGATCTCGGTGTTGCCGATCTTCTTCGAGTTCCTCCGCGACCGGCGGGCCCGTAAGCGCGGCGAAGCGGTGGCGGTGGTCGCGGCGGCCAGTGCCGCTGGCGCGGCGGAAGCGGCCCGCGAGGCGTTCGACCACGACACGCACCAGCACGGTCGCCACCGCCCGGAGCACGGCCAGGACCGCTGAACTCAGATACGACGACGGCCGGCCCCCTGGTGAGGGGGTCGGCCGTCGGCATGTCGAACTCGACCTCCGGCGGTGCGGCCGGGGACGAGCAGGTGTCACCCACCGGTGGCGCCACCCCTGGCTCGCCACCGGACGTCGCCCCGGCGCGGGACGACGTGCAGTGCCTACGTCAGCGGGCCTTCTTGGTGGCCCGCTTACGCGGCGGGGTCAGCAGGTCGGCGATCGTCGCGATCGCACTCGGGACCAGGCTGTAGTACGCCCAGACACCGCGCTTCTCCCGCTGCAGCAAACCAGCCTCGGTGAGGATGCGCAGGTGATGACTGACCGTCGGCTGAGAGAGGCCGAGCGGCGCCGTCAGGTCACAGACGCACGCCTCGCCCTCGGGGGCCGACTGGATCAGGCTGAGCAGCCGCAGCCGAGCAGGATCCGCAAGGGCCTTGAGGACCCCGGCAAGACGCTCGGCATCGGCACGTTCGATCGGCTCGCCGTTAAGCGGCGAGATCTGAGGCATAGTCATTTCGGCCAACGCAGTTCCCACGTATTCCATCCTTCCACCAGCAGCATCGATCCGCCTGCATATCAGCAGATCCGAATCGGCAAACTTTTACGCCACAAGGCCGAGGTCAGCCAACGTATAGGCCGCCCGGTAAGGCAATCCGGCGGCTCGCACCGCGTCGCCGGCGCCTCGATCAACAATAACCGCCACGCCCACGACTTCCGCCCCGGCCTCACGAAGCGCCTCGACAGCGGTCAACACACTTCCGCCCGTCGTGGACGTATCCTCCACCGCCAACACCCGGCGGCCGGCCACCTCCGGTCCCTCGATCCGCCGCTGCAGACCGTGCGCCTTGCCCGCCTTGCGCACCACAAAGGCGTCCAGGGCCCGGCCGGTCGGAGCGGCGGCGTGCAGCATCGAGACCGCGACAGGGTCCGCGCCCAGGGTGAGGCCTCCGACAGCGTCGTACTCCCAGTCGGCGGTGAGGTCGAGCAACACCCGGCCGACCAAAGGAGCGGCCTGGTGATGGAGCGTGACGCGCCGCAGATCCACGTACCAATCTGCCTCCCGCCCCGAGGAGAGCACGACCCGTCCGTGGACCACGGCCAGGTCGGTAATGAATTTACGCAGGTCGTCGTGGTCCCCCATGGCGATAGAGGTTACTGCGCAAGTCTGAGCGCCGTGTGTGGGGTCCACCCTGATCAGCCCAGTGAGGAACCGATGATTGGCGATGTACGACTACGCTGAGCGACCGGCCGGATAGCGGCGCGCCAACGCCGCGCCGAGGGTCCCCGGCAACCGGCGGGCCTGTCGAGGCTCAGTGCTCGTCGCGACCGATCCGGCCGCGGGCATCCCGCGCGACCGCCTGGAGCAGCCGTCGCGGCGCATGCCGCATGCCGGCGACGACCACCTTGTACTTCCATGCCGGGACGCTGACCATCTTGCCTTTTCCCAGGTCACGCAGGGCTTCGTCGACCACATTCTCGGCCCGCAGCCACAACCACTCGGGCGTCTTGGACATGTTGATGCCGGCCCGCTGGTGGAACTCGGTGCGGGTGTAGCCGGGACAGAGGGCCATCACCCGGACACCGAAGGGCCGCGCCGACAGGCCAACCGACTCGCTGAAGTTGGTGACCCACGCCTTGCTGGCCGGGTACGTCGACCCGGGCATCGTCGCACCGAAACCGGCGACCGAAGAGACATTTATCACTGCCCCGTTCCGCCGTTCGGTCATCGGTCGCAGTGCCGCCAGGGTCAGCCGCATGACCGCGTGCACGTTGAGGCGCAGCAGGCGTGCCTCATCCTCTGCCGTGGAGCGTAGGAACGTCGTGTTCAGGCTGATCCCGGCGTTGTTGACCAGCAGGTGCACCGGGCTGCCATCGGTGAGTCGCTGCTCCACGACGGCGCAGCCGTCGTCGGTGGACAGATCCGCCGGGATCGTCTCCACGTCCCGGCCGTACGTGGCACCCAACTCGCCTGCCATCTCGGTCAGCCGAGCCGCGTCGCGGGCGACCAGCACGAGCTGCCAACCGTCGGCGGCCAGCCGCCGGCTGAACGCCGCGCCGATGCCGGCGGTGGCTCCGGTGATCAGGGCTCGGCGCTCGGCAGTCGTGGGGTCGAGCGGCACGGGGCGGGTCCTCACCTGGGCGGGTACGGAGGCGCGGACGGCGCCGACGGGGGCTGGGGCGGGGCGGGCGAGAAAGCGGGTGGTGCGGATGGCGCGGGCGGCGCGGTCGAGCGGCGGTGACCGAACCAGGCGTTTGCCGCCGGCAGGGCCAGCAGCGTAGCTACTACAAGGTAACCTAGCCCCTGCCCGACGGAAAGCCCGGCGTTGAGCGGGATCCACCAGGACGGGTACGCGTCGCCGATCAGGCCCAGCAACTCGGCGAGAGACCGATCGTCAGCGCCCAGTTGCAGTGGCGCGGCTCGTTCACCGACCAGCACCGCGACGCTGCAGCAACCGCCCAGCAGGCCGAGCCCGCTGACCACCCAGGTGGCCACCCGGACACCGTTGCGACCGGCCAGCAGCCCGAGGGCCAGGCCGGCGAGCACCGGCGCGGAGAGCGCAGCCACCACCGCCGACAGCACTGCGGACGCGCGGAGCAGGGTCACCACGTCGTCGATCTGCTCCGAGCTCGCCGAGGTGTCGCGGGCCGCGGAGCGGAACGCGTCGACCGTCCCGCCCAGCACCACCAGGTCGACAACGGTGTACGCGAGCGCGCCGACCGCCATCACCAACAGCACGGACGCGGCCGACAGGACGACGGCGGGCCGGCGGGCCGGTGCCGATTCTGGGTTCGACACGACGAATCCCTCCGGTAGGCGTGGGTTGCAACCTACTCGGAGGGATCGTCGGCGTCGTGCTTATCCAACGGTCAACTCGTCGACGGCGGGGTTGACCCGGGCCGGTCCGCGGGCGGCGTGTCGTCCGGTCGGTTCGCGGGCGGTGGCGGCGGGTAGCTCGGCTCCCCACTCGACGGGTAGCCCGGCTCAGCGGGGGCCTGCGGGTAGCCCGGCTGACCGGGGGCCTGCGGGTGTCCCGGGTAGCTGGCACCCGGGGTCGGGGGCTCCCAGGCCGCGGTCGCCTTGCGGAAGAACGGGTTGGCCTTCGGCAGCGCCAGCAGGATCAACGCCGTGACCAGCGCGATCAGGCTGATCACGCTCAGCAGGACGCTGACCGGGCTGACCCAGGAGGGCAGAGCCTCCTCCACCCGGCGCTGGATTTCCTCGCCGCTCGGCCCGTTGCCGGCGGACTCTCCACCAGCGGTCATGCCGCCGGCCGCCCCGCTGACCAGGCTGACACCCACGCAGCAGACCATGATGCCGCCCACGATCCAGGTGGTGATCCGGGCGCCATTGCGGCCCTGGTTGTTGAAGAGGGCCAGGACGGCGAGCACGACCGCGAACAGCAGCAGCAGCACGCTGCTGGCGAGGCCCACGGCGAAGAAGACATCCGCCACCTGGTCGGCATTGTCAACGGTGCTGGCCGCGTACGCGTCGCGGACCGCGTCACGCGTCTTACCGATGGTGCTGAGCGTGATGATCAGGCTGATCACCTGGCAGGCCAGGAACACGAAGAGCAGGTAGCTGGATATCGACACGATGGATGGCCGCTGGCGGGCTGGCGTGTTCTGGGAATCGACCACGATTCTCCTTCCCTAAGAGCGCGCCCACACCGTATCGACAACCGGCCACTTCGGCATGCCGTGGCGAGCCCGGCACGCCCACCCGGTCCGGGCTCAGCGCTCCCCAGGCGTGCGGCGGATCGCCAGGTCAGCACGGTCGAGCAGGTCCCCACGGGCCACCCTCCAGCCCTCCTCGCCGTACGCCTCGAAGGAGAGCCGCGCGGAGCCACCGGACTGGTAGTCGTGGTAGCGCATGGTGCCGGCCGACGGCAGCCCGGTCTCCCCCGTGGCGGTGTAGCGCGCCTGCCCGGTCTCGGCCCAGGTGTAGCGCAGCCCGCCGAGCTCGATGGTCGGCGCGCCAGGGGTGACGGTCGCGCCAGGTTCGGCCGTCCAGAGCACCAGCTCCAGTTCGGGGCCGTCCTCCACGGAGAGCCGGTGGTGGGTGCCGGAGCCGTCGTCGAGCAGGTGCTGCACCCAGCTCCAGTCCCCCTCGACCAGGCGGATCGTGCCGCTCACCGCGTACTCCCGCTCGCGAATGCGGACGCGGTCGCCCGGGGTCAGACGGAGGGGGCCGCCGCGCGGCGTCTCCGCCGGCTGGCCGGCGGCCCGGCTCGTCGCCCGCCGCCGGGCCCGCCCGACGACCACGGCCACCGCGAGTACGACAACAGCCGCCACCAGGCACGTCACCAGCGCGTCCACCCGACCACCTCCCCAGGTACGTCGGCGCAGACGGTAACAACCCTCGGCACCAGGAAGGCCCGCGCTGTGGCCGACAGCTCAGCTAGCGAAGGTGGTCGGGTGCGTCCTCCGGAGGCGCCGTCGTCGGCCCGGTCGGCCCTGGCGAGGTGCCCGGCGCGCCCGGTGTCAGGTGCGCGGCCGGGTCGGGGCAGATCAGGTAGCCGGGCGGGAGCGGCTGGCTCGGCGGCAGGAAGCCCGGCACGAGCGGAGCTGTCGGGTATCCGTAACCGGTCGGGGCGTAGGTGAGCACGGGCATCGCCCAGGCTGGGCCGGGCAGCACCTCGTTCGCGGTGCGCGGCACGAACCAGCGGTTCGCCGGCGGCAGCGCCAGCAGCAGAACCACGGCCACGGAGAAGGTCAGAACGGTGAGCACGCCCAGGCCGGCCGCGGGGACGAACAGGGCGTCCCAGGAATCGTTGCCGGCGTAGAGCGTGTCGAAGAACGTCGACGTTTCCCACTCTTCGTCCCAATCCGCTGGTGGCTCCGCCGAGGTCTCCGGAGTGGTCAGCAGGGGTACGAGAAACCCTCCGGAGCAGCACTGGGCGACGCAGACCAGCAGTTGCGAGCCACTGGCGACGAAGACCACGATCCGCGCGACGTTGCCGCCCCGCCGGACCGGGACGGCGGTGACCGCCAGCCATAGCGCGAGCAGCACCGCCGGTACGCCGAGGATCAGCGCCATCGCCACGTTGCCCTGCCGCTCGCCTCTCACCTCGTCCGGGTCGGCGTCCGGCACCAGCCGCACCGCGCGGTCGATCTGGCCATCGAAGTGCACCGCATCGGCGACGGTCAGCGCGGCCAGGCCGAGCAGCACCAGCACCACGGCCAGTTGCAGCCAGAAGGCGATGGTCACGGTGGCCGGGCGGGACGGACGCGGCGCGGTGGTGGGCGGGCTCATGGCTCGCAACGTACGGCGCGGTGTCGACGACCGGCAGAACCGATCGGGCAACACCGACCGGCGAATGGATCATGCTGCGGTCAGCCGCCGACTGGCGTACGTGCCCAGGGTTTCCCGGTCCATCACGCAGCCGACGAAGGTGGTGAACTCACTCGGGTCGTCCCGCAGCGACGTCCAGGCCGCGCGGGCCGCCGCCGGGTCGACCCGCTCCAGCAGCGTGGCCGCGTACGCCCGGCCGGCGGGTGTGCCGTCGGCCAGCACCCGGTCGAGCTGGCGGCGCGTCTCCTCGGGGTGGTCGTCGAGGGCGGCCGAGACCCGCTCGTACGCCTCGGTCACCGGCAACAGCGCGCCGGCGATCCCCACCCCACCAAAGGCGAGCGTGTCCGCCGCCGCCAACTCGTCGACGGCCGCGCCCAATTCGCGCTCCCAAGCCTTGCGCATCCCAAACATGTCTCCACCCTTTCCCCGTCCGCCCCCACTCCACCCTGTTAATCAAGAGGTTTGCGCCATGAGCGGACACTTCCCCGACACAGCCGCCTTGTTCAGGCGCCAGGTGGTGGAGGTCAGTAGCCGCGCCACTCTGCGCGGGCGTAGTCGAGGACCCTCGGTTGGAGGAGAGTGCTGGGGGGTACGTCCAGGCGGGCGCGGTCGGCGGGAAAGGCCGTTGCTGCCCGCAGCACGCCCGGGTCGAGGAAACGCAGCCGGGGCGCGTCGGCCGGCAGTTCCAGCACCGGCGGGACGGTTCCCGCCGTGGCGAGCAGGAAACCCCAGTCGCCGAAGGACGGCACGTCGACGTGGTACGGCACGGTGGCGAAGCCGGCTTCCCGCACCGAGGCGTCGATCGACCAATATGAGCGGGGCGCGAAGTACGGCGAGCCGGACTGCACCACCAGCCGTCCCTGCTCGGCGAGCACCGACCTGATCAGCGCATAGAACTCGACGGTGTAGAGCTTGGCGGTGGCCGTCTCGTCCGGGTCGGGCAGGTCGGCGACCACCACGTCGAAGCGCTCGGCGGCGGTACGCAGCCAGCCGAACGCGTCAGTGTTCAGCACCCGTACGCGGGGGTCGTCGAGCGATCCGCCGTTGAGCGCCCGCAGCTGCGGCACGTGCCTGGCCAGCGCCACCACCGCCGGGTCGAGGTCGACCACGGTCACCCGGCGGACGTCCGGGTACTTCAGGATCTCCCGGACCGCGAGGCCGTCGCCGGCGCCGAGAACCAGTACGTCGCCGCGTGGGCCGCGCATCGCCGGGTGCACCAGCGCCTCGTGGTAGCGGTACTCGTCGACCGAGCTGAACTGGAGATCACCGTTGAGGAACAACCGCAGGTCGGTGTCGGCGTGGCCGACCTCCCGCACCGACCGGGTCAGCACGATCTCCTGGTAACGGGAGCGTTCGGCGTGCACCACGGGGTCCCGGTAGAGCTGCTGCCGGGCGGTCACCTCGAAGTCGGCGGCGGTCACCCAGGCGTACCCCAGGCAGAGCGCGACCACGACCGAGCCGGCGCCGAGGACGAGCCGGGCCCGGCGGCTCAGCTCCCTGCGGAACACCGTGCAGACCAGGGCGAGACCGGCCACCGCGTTCACCGCGCCGACCACCAGGGCACCCTTGAGCTGGCCGAAAACGGGGATCAACAGGAACGGAAAGGCGAGCCCGCCGAGCAGCGCGCCGACGTAGTCGGCGGCGAACAGGTCCGCCACCGCACTGCCGGCGGCCTGCTCGCGGATGCGCTGCAGCATCACCATCAGCAGCGGAATCTCCGCGCCGATCAGCAGCCCCAGCACGAAGGCGGTGCCGACCAGCGCCGGGCCGTACAGGTCGAGCCAGGCGAAGGCGGCGTAGAGGCCGAGTACCGACAGACCACCGAGCAGGGCCAGGGTCAGTTCGATCACCGCGAACGCGGCGGCGGCCCGGGGCTGCAACGGCTTCGCGACCAGCGCGCCGACCCCCATCGCGAAGACCATCACGCCGAGCACGATCGACGCCTGCCCGACGGTGTCGCCGATCAGGTAGCTGCCGAGCGCGACCAGGGCCAGCTCGTAGACCAGCCCGCAGGCGGCGCAGACGAAGACCGCGAGCAGCACCGCCGCGCGGGCCAGCCGCCAGTGCGGCCGGGCCTCGGTGCCGCCGTCGAGCACCGGCTGCGCCTCGGTGCTCATGACTGCCCCGGGTACGGCAGGCCGGCAACACCCGGTCGCGGTCCCCCGGTCATCAGAGGATCGCGGCGGCGATGATCGCGCCGGTGGCCAGGTGCACCACGGCCGACACCCATACGGCGGGGTGCGGCTCCGGGTCGACCAGCAGCTCGCCGAGCCGGCCCGGGGTCACCGCGTCGAGCAGCAGGAACGCGGCGGCCATGATGACCAGGCCGACGATCCCGTACGCCGCCGCGCCTACCAGCCCCAGGGCGAGGTCGTCGTCGCTGGCGACGATCGCCGCGACCACGATGGTGCCGACACCGAGCAGGTTGGACGCGAGCAACAGCGCCGCGTTGCGGTTGCGCTCGGTCCAGATCAGTTCGTGGAGCTTGCCAGGAGTGGTCAGGTCGACCAACCCGTAGCCGACGCCCATGAGGACGACGCCGACCACGCCGAAGGCGAGGGTGGCCAGCAGATCGGTGACGAGGTTCTGCACGGGGGGCTCCAGGTGAAGGGGTCGGGCGTCGGACTACTTGCCGGTGCCGGGGCCGCCGCCCCGAACGCTGCTGCCGCGACCCCAGCCCCAGTACGACCCGACGATCGAGTGGTAGCGGGGGTGAGCGGTGTTCATCTTTTCGAGCAGGATCACCGAGCCGGCGGCGAGCGGCTGGATCACCACCGAGTCGTCGTCGTAGCGCAGGTAGACGCCGCTGCCGTCGGCGTACCGGTCGGACGGCTTCCACGCGTCGGTCAGTTCCTTGGCGACCCTGGTCGGTGACTTGGACGAGGTGTACGCGGTCGCTTCCCGGCCGATGTCCCGGCTGGCCGCTCGCGAGTACTTGTCCTGCACGTAGCCGCGCGGGGAGAAGGTGCCGTTGACGAGCGCGAAGGCCGCGACCAGCACGCCGACCACGGCCGCCGCCGCGCCCACCACGAACCAGCGTCGGTATGTCATCGCAGTGCCACCACCGTCTCGGTCAGGACCAGCTCATTGGTCTGGGGGTACGCGTGCCAGGTACGCCAGCCGACCGACCCGTGCGGTAGGTCGGTGCGCGCGGCCAGCGCGGTGACCGCGTCCGGGTCACCGGGGAACACTCCGACCAGGGCGTACGGGTCGTCGGCCAGGTCGGCGCGGAGCCCGGCGATCCGGGTGTGCAGCTCACCGTCGGCGGGGCGCAGCACGCTGGCGGTGAAGCGGTAGCCGCCCGCCTCGTCGTGCAGGGCGCCGGGCAGGTGCGGCGGCCGACCAGGCAGGCAGGCAACCGTCTCGGTGAGTCCGGCCGCACCGCCGGGTTCGGCCAGCACGACCTGGTGGGACGCGCCGAGCAGGCGCAGCCGTAGCCGGACGTCCCCGGGCAGCGTGAGGTCGCGGACGTGCAGGGCGGGCCGCTCCGGGCCGCCGAGTGCCAGGCTCAGGTCGGCGGCGCAGGTGTCGACGTACGGGGTGTGCAGGCTCACCAACACGTCAGCTGGCCTCCGGCCCGGCCTGCGGGTACACCATCACGTCGGCGCGGTGCAGCTGCTCGCCCCGGGCGACCTCCCAGCCGGCCTGGCCGTACGCCTCGAAGGAGAGCCGTTCGCCGCCCTGGGCACGGTAGTCGTGGTATCGAAGGGTGCCACTGGGGTCGAGGCCGGTGCTGCCGGTGGCCGTGAAGCGGGCCTGACCGGACTCCTCTGCCGCGTAGCGACGGCCGGCAAAGTCGAGAGTGGGCGCACCCGGGGTGATCGTGGCGGCCGGCTCGGCGGTCCAGAGCACCAACTCCAGGTCCGGGTCCTCCTCCACGGAGAGCCAGCGCTTGTCGCCCTCGACGGTGTCCAGCAGGTGCTCGGCCCAGCTCCAGCCGCCCTCATTCAGATGCACCGAGCCCCGGACCGCGTACGACACCCGGCGGATCTCGACGATGTCGCCGGGCTTGAGCGTGCGCGGGTCACCGTGGAGCGCGTCGCTGTCGGTGTCCCGGAACGGGTCTGCGGGTGCCGCCGGCCGGGCGGCCCTACGGCCCTTGCGTACCGCCACCACCGCCACCACGACCCCGGCGACTCCGATCAGACACCCCAGCGCCGTCACCAGATACGCCACGGGACCGTTCATGCCGACCACCTCCCCAAGTGCGTCGGCGGGAACGGTAACAACCCCGCGCACCTGGAGAAACCTCATCATTGGCTGGTGATGCGGCAGCTACGGAGCGTTCCGGTGGGGGGCCATCGGGGGCGGAGGACGGGTCGGGCCGACCCCGCCGGAAAGGCGGGGTCGGCCCGGGTGCGACGGATCAGGCGGCGGTGACGGACAACCCTTCCTTCGCGTCGGCCAGGTCGACCTTGACGGTGTCGCCGTCTCGGATCGTCCCGGCGAGCAGTGCCCTGGCCAGTTGGTCTCCGATTGCGGTCTGGACCAGGCGACGGAGCGGTCGGGCACCGTAGATCGGGTCGTAGCCGTGCTCGGCCAGCCACTGCCGGGCGGACTCGGTGATGTCCAGTGCCAATCGGCGGTCCGCAAGACGGTTTCGCATCCGGTCGAGCTGAATGTCGACGATGGACCGCAGGTCGTCGCCCCGCAGCGAGGCGAAGACCACGATGTCGTCCAGCCGGTTGAGGAACTCCGGCTTGAAGTGCGACCGGACCACGGCGAGGACACCCTCCCGGCGCTGCTCGTCGGCCAGGGTCAGGTCACCGATCACCGACGACCCGAGGTTGGACGTGAGGATCAGGATCGCGTTCCGGAAGTCCACCGTGCGGCCCTGGCCGTCGGTGAGCCGACCGTCGTCGAGCACCTGGAGCAGCACGTCGAAGACGTCCGGGTGCGCCTTTTCGACCTCGTCCAACAGGATCACCGAGTACGGCCGGCGGCGCACCGCCTCGGTGAGCTGGCCACCCTCGTTGTAGCCGACGTAACCGGGCGGGGCACCCACCAGACGAGCGACCGAGTGCTTCTCGCCGTACTCACTCATGTCGATGCGGACCATCGCCCGCTCGTCGTCGAAGAGGAACTCGGCGAGGGCCTTGGCCAGCTCGGTCTTGCCGACACCGGTGGGGCCGAGGAAGAGGAAGCTGCCGGTCGGGCGGTCCGGGTCGGCGATGCCGGCCCGGGCACGGCGTACCGCGTCGGAGACCGCGCCGACCGCCTCGGCCTGGCCGACCACCCGACCACCCAGCGACTCTTCCATCCGCAGCAGCTTGGCCGTCTCGCCCTCCAGGAGGCGGCCGGCCGGGATGCCGGTCCAGGAGGCGACCACCGCGGCGATGTCGTCGGCGCCGACCTCTTCCTTGAGCATCGCGCCATCGGCCTGGAGCTGGGCCAGCTCCTCCTCGGCCTGCTTCAGCTCGACCCGGAGTGCGGGGATCCGGCCGTATCGCAGCTCGGCGGCACGCTCCAACTCTCCGTCGCGCTCGGCCCGTTCGGCCTCGCCGCCGAGGCGCTCCAACTCCTCCTTGGCGGTGGAGAGCTTGGTGATGTGGCTCTTCTCGGTCTGCCAGCGCTCGGAGAGCACGGTGAGCTGCTCGTGCTTGTCGGCCAACTCCTTACGAAGCCGCTCCAACCGCTCGGCGGAGGCGGCGTCCGGCTCCTTGGCCAGCGCCATCTCCTCGATCTCCAGCCGGCGGACCGCCCGCTCGATCTCGTCCACCTCGACCGGCCGGGAGTCGATCTCCATCCGGAGTCGGGACGCGGACTCGTCGACCAGGTCGATCGCCTTGTCCGGCAGGAACCGGTCGGTGATGTAGCGGTCCGACAGTGTCGCGGCGGCGACCAGCGCGGCGTCGGTGATCCGTACGCCGTGGTGCACCTCGTAGCGCTCCTTGAGCCCACGCAGGATGCCGATGGTGTCCTCGATCGTCGGCTCGCCGACCAGCACCGGCTGGAAACGACGCTCCAGCGCCGGGTCCTTCTCGATGTGCTCGCGGTACTCGTCCAGCGTGGTGGCGCCCACCATCCGCAGCTCACCACGGGCCAGCATCGGCTTGAGCATGTTGCCGGCGTCCATCGAGCCCTCGCCCTTGCCGGCTCCGACGACGGTGTGCAGCTCGTCGAGGAACGTGATGACCTGCCCGTTGGAGTTCTTGATCTCCTCCAGGACGGACTTCAGCCGCTCCTCGAACTGACCGCGGTACTGCGCGCCGGCGACCATCGCGCCGAGATCCAGCGAGATCAGCTTCTTGTCGCGCAGCGACTCGGGCACGTCGCCGGTGACGATCCGCTGGGCCAGACCCTCGACGATCGCGGTCTTTCCGACGCCGGGCTCACCGATCAGCACCGGGTTGTTCTTGGTACGCCGGGAGAGCACCTGGATGACGCGGCGGATCTCCGAGTCGCGACCGATGACCGGGTCGATCTTGCCGTCCCGCGCGCTGGCGGTGAGGTCGACGCCGTACTTGGCCAGGGCCTGATAGGTCTGCTCCGGGTCGGCGGTGGTGACCCGGCGGTCCCCACCGCGGACGGTCGGGAAGGCGGCGACCAGGGCTTCCTCGGTGGCACCGGCGGTCTTCAGCGCCCCGGACACCGCGCCGCCCACCCGGGCGAGGCCGGCGAGCAGGTGCTCGGTGGAGGTGTACTCGTCGCCCAACGGCCGGGCGATCTGCTCGGCGGCGCCGATGGCGTTGACGAACTCCCGAGCCAGGGTCGGCTCGGCGATGCTGGAACCGCGGGCGGCGGGAAGGCCGTCGACCGCGCGCTGGGCGGCCCGGCGCAGCTCGGTCGGGTCGGCCCCGACGGCGCGCAGCAGACCGGTGGCGGTCGAGCCGTCGGTGTCCAGCAGTGCCAGCAGCAGGTGCCAGGGCTCCACGGTGGCGTGACCATGCTGGTTGGCCAGCGCGACAGCACCCGTGATGGTTTCGCGGCTCTTGGTGGTGAGTTTTTCGGTGTTCATGGGCTCCCCCGGATCGGCGTTGTCCATTGGGTTGGACACAACCAGAGTTGAGCGTATTCCGCTCAACCTTAGCGCGTGACGCCCATCACTCCCCGCGCCGCCACCGCCAGTCGAACTCCCCGGCCGCCGGCGGCGGGCCGGGCAGCGGTTCCGCGCCCGGCACCGCCGACAGGCCCGCCAGCAGCACCGCGAGCTGGCGGCGGCGCAACTCCGCGGTCCGCTTCGAGTCGGGTACGCGCACCGCGGCGCACGCCTCCAGCAGCAGCCCCAGATCCTGTACGACCGCGTCGGGGCGCAGCCGCCCGCTGGCCCGGGCCCGATCGAACAGGGCGGTTGCCAGCTCGTTGGCACGCAGCGCGTCCCGGCCCATCTCCTCGGTCGGCGTGAAGGTGCCGGCCAGGTGGACGGTGAGCGAGTGCACGTCGGCGTCGACCACCCCACCCAGGAACCCGGTGAACGCGGCCCAGTCGTCCGGCTCGGCCAGGGCGGACTCGGCCTCGGCGACGTACCGACGCAGCCCATCGTGGCAGAGCTGGCGCAGCAGGTCCTCCTTGCCCGCGTACCGCCGGTAGAGCGCGCTGATGCCGACGCCCGCACGTTCGGCGACGGCGGCGATCGGCGCCTTCGGATCGTCGAGGAAGACCGCGCGGGCGGCTTCGAGGATGACCTCGTCGTTGCGGGCGGCCTGGGCGCGGCGGCCGGCCAGCGTCTTGCCGGGAGTCGTGGACATGACCTCAGACTAACAGTGGAACGGATCATTCCGGTCTGCTACTCTGATTGCAGAACGAAACATTCCGTTCCGAAGGAGTTCGAGATGACCGGCACCGCGATCCGCCCGTTCCGCGTCGAGATCCCGCAGATCGCTCTCGACGACCTCGCCGCCCGGCTGGGCCGCACGAACTGGCCCGCCGAGCTGCCCGGCGCCGGCGACGCCTACGGGATGAGCACCGACCGGGTACGCGCCCTCGTCGACCGCTGGCGCGACGGTTTCGACTGGCGGGCTGTCGAGGCCCAGTTGAACGCGCACCCGCAGTTCGTCACCGAGATCGACGGTGAGCAGATCCACTTCCTGCACGTCCGGTCGTCCCGGCCGGACGCCACCCCGCTGGTGCTCACCCACGGCTGGCCCGGCTCGGTCCTGGAATACCTGGACGTGATCGCCCCGCTCACCGAGCCGACCGACCCGGACGCCCCGGCCTTCCACGTGGTCATCCCGTCGCTGCCCGGCTTCGGGTTCTCCGGCCCGACCCGCAGCGCCGGCTGGAACCGGCACCGCACGGCCCGCGCCTGGGCCGAGCTGATGAACCGCCTGGGGTACGACAGCTACGGCGCGATCGGCAACGACGCCGGCTCGATGATCGCGCCCGAGTTGGGCCGGGTCGATTCGGAGCACGTGCTCGGCGTACACGTCACCCAGCTCTTCTCGTTCCCCTCGGGTGACCCGGCCGAGTTCGCCGACCTGTCCGAGGCGGATCAGGCGGCGCTCAAGCACCTGCAGTGGTTCTACGAGAACAAGTTCTCCTTCAACCAGGTGCACAGCCAGCTGCCGCAGACCCTGGCGTTCGCGCTGGCCGACTCCCCGGTCGGGCTGCTCGCCTGGAACGCGCAACTCTTCGACGAGGGCCTGGACACCGACTTCATCCTGGCCAATGTCGCGCTCTACTGGTTCACCGGGACGGCCGCCTCGGCGATCCGGTTCTACTGGGAGGACGCGCACGCCGAGCAGTCACCGACCGCGCCGACCACCGCGCCGACCGCGCTGGCCATGTTCCCTGGCGACTTCCAGTCCATCCGTCGCTTCGCCGATCGGGACCACGCGAACATCGTCCGGTGGACGGCGTACGGGACGGACGTCGAGGGCCGCGGTGACGTCGGCGGCCACTACGCGGCCCACCAGGCCACCGACGTGCTGGTCACCGACATCCGCGAGTTCTTCGCCAGCCTGCGCTGACCACGGCGTCCGGTGCGATTGATCGGTGCCCGCTCCGCTCGACCGGGGCGGGCGCCGACGCTTGATCCACTCGACTTCCAGAAAGTCGCGGTATCCGGACCGCCAGGACGCCGCGACATCATGAAAACCGAGTCGATCACGGTTTTGTACGGCCCCTAAAGGCCGATTCGCCGGGGCAACCGCGCGGTGCACGGGGTTTCGTGGTCAGCGCGGAGCACGCAGCGACGGCCACCGTCCAGCCGCCGGTCGCAGAAGACCCAGTGTCGTACCCCTTGGTCGTCCTCGGTCGAGACGGTGATCCCGCCAAGGTCGATCCGGGCAAGAAAGGCCAGCGACCGACCCGCGGTCCGCCCCAGCATCGCGCAGGACATCCGCGACAAGATCGCTTCTGGCGAATACGCGCCAGGCGACAAGCTGCCATCCTTGCGCGAGATGATCGCGCACTATGGCGTATCCGCCGAGCCGGTCCGCTCGGCCCTGTTGATCCTGCAAGCCGAGGGCTTGATCGAGGGCCACCAAGGCAAGGGCACGTACGTGGCCGAGAAGTAGATCTTGGTGCGAAAGCGCCCCTGGAGGGGCCGAATTCGTCCAAGATCTCTGACGGTGATCACGTAGCCAGGGTCGTCAGGACTTGTCGAGGATGATTTCCGTCCAGCGGCGTTCGGCCACCTGGCCGATTCCGAGCAGGATGTCACCGTCCCTCGGCGCGGATCGGATCCCACCCTCGGCGCAGTCGCCACAGCGCCGGAAAGGACCTGCGGTCTGGTCGCTCCCCGACCAGCCACGCCGTACCGTCCCGCTCGACCACGGCCCGCAGCACACCAACGTGCCCGTCGGGAGCCGGCACCGGGGTCTGCTGCCAGCTCCGCCCCCGGTCGAACGAGACCGCCGCGTACGGCTTCCCGTCCTTTGTTCCGGCCGCGACCACCAGCTGGCCGTCGCCCGCGTCGACAGTGTTCAATCCGGGTACGCGCGGCTGCGCGGCCAGCGGGCGCAGCCGTTGGCCGTCCCACTCGCCGACCTGCCCACTGCCCTCGATCAACTGGAATCGACTCTGCGCGCCGACCCACTGCGGCGGCGGCCCGTCCAGCCTGTGCGTAAACGAGGTGCCACCGTCGGTCGAGGTCCACCAACCGTGCGGCTCACTCCACAACGTCAGAACCCCCGGCGCGGCGTAGAGCTGGTGGTTCTCCGCCGCCGGGTGGGGATGTCGCACCTCCCGCCAGGACCGTCCGCCGTCGTCGGTGGCGAGCAGTCGCGCCGGACAGTCGTCACCGGGCGGCGGCTCGCCGCAGTTGGCGAAGAGGGCGTAGCCGTGCTCGGCGTCGACGAACTCGACGTACGGAGGGTCGTACCGCTGCGGAACGGCGACCCGGACGCGGCGTACCTCTGCGACGGCGGCCGATGGAGACGGCGCGGTGACGGCCGCTCGGGACGACGGGGTCGGCGGCTTCCAACGGACCTCGTCGATCGAACACCCCGCCAACAGGGGTACAAGCAGCAGCACCGCCCGACCTGATCTCCGTCCGATCATCGGCGTCTCCGAAGCGGTAGTCTTGCCCGGGTGCGAGTACGCGTTGAACAGACTGCCTTGCCGGGCATCGGAGTGCGTCACGATCTGGTGACGGAGTCCGGACGCCGCCTGGGCGTCGTCTCCCACCGCAATGGCCGCCGTGATCTCGTCCTCTACGACCCCGACGATCCCGACTCCTGCCAGGCCGACATTCCGCTGACCGACGACGAGGCTGAGGCTCTGGCCGACATCCTCGGCGCGTCGCTGATGCTCGGCCAGCTCTCCGGGCTGCGTGAGCAGGCCGCCGGTCTGCTCACCGAGCAGATCGCCATCACGGCCGGCTCGCCGTACGTCAACCGGAAGCTCGGCGACACCAAGGCGCGTACCCGCACCAGCGCCTCCATCGTGGCGGTTCTGCGCGAAGGCGAAGTGATCGTTTCGCCACTCCCCTCCTTCCGCTTCGCAGCCGGCGACGTGGTGGTCGTTGTCGGGACCCGACGGGGTCTCGACGGCGTGTCCGCCATCCTCGCCGACAGTGACCCGGACGGCTGAGGCGGATGCACGATTCCACCACTCTGCTCGTCGAAGTCGGCGCGCTACTGCTGCTGCTTGGCGTCCTCGGCCGGCTCAGCCGCCGGGTAGGCCTCTCACCCATCCCTCTCTACCTGCTCGCCGGGCTCGCGTTCGGGCACGGCGGGTTACTTCCGCTCGCCGCCAGCGAGGAGTTCTTCGCGGTCGGGGCCGAGATCGGCGTCATCCTGCTGCTGGTGATGCTCGGCCTCGAATACTCGGCAAACGAGCTGGTCGGCAACCTCCGCTCGGCGGCCCCGGCGGGGCTCATCGACGGCGTCTTCAACGCGTTGCCCGGCGCGGCGTTCGCCCTGCTGCTCGGCTGGGACTGGGTGGCCGCCCTGGTGCTCGGCGGCATCACCTGGGTCTCCTCCTCTGGCGTGATCGCCAAGGTCCTCGCCGACCTGGGACGACTCGGTAACCGGGAAACCCCGGTGATCCTCTCGGTCCTGGTGATCGAGGACCTGGCGATGGCGCTCTACCTGCCGCTGGTCACCGCCGTGCTGGCCGGCACCGGCCTGCTCGGCGGCGGCATCGCACTCGCCGTCGCGGTGGGCACGGTGCTGCTCGTGCTGGTGGTCGCCATCCGGTACGGCCACCTCATCTCGTCCGCCCTGTCGGCGAAGGACCCGGAGGCGCTGCTGCTCGGCGTACTCGGTCTGACCCTGCTGATCGCCGGCCTCGCGGCGAAGTTGCAGGTGTCGGCGGCGGTCGGCGCGTTCCTGGTCGGCATCGCGCTCTCCGGTCCGGTGGCGCACCACGCGACCGAGTTGCTCTCGCCACTGCGGGACCTGTTCGCCGCGGTGTTCTTCGTCTTCTTCGGCCTGGTCACCGACCCACGGGACATCCCGCCGGTGCTGCTGCCGGCGCTCGCGTTGGCCGTGGTCACGATGGCGACGAAGACGCTCACCGGCTACCTCGCGGCCCGCCGGGTCGGCATCGCCGAACCCGGTCGATGGCGGGCCGGCCTGGCACTCGTGCCGCGCGGTGAGTTCTCCATCGTCATCGCCGGGCTCGCGGTGGCCGCCGGCAGCGTCGAGCCGCGGTTGGCGGCGCTGGCCGCGACGTACGTCCTGATCACCGTGGTGACCGGGCCGATCCTCGCCCGGCTGCCGGACTTCCCGTGGTTCAAGCGGTGGCTACGTAACCGCGCGGCGGCCCAGCGGCCAGCGCCGGTGCCGATCCACGACTGAGGACCCGGCCCGACCAACGGTTGCTGAATTGCTCCGCACAGGTACTACCGCAGCACCCGGCGGCGGGTTACCGTTTCGCCCCAGCAGCCAGGGTCCGCAGGCAGCGTTGCCAGACGCGGGCGAGAGCGGAAGGTTGGCCGGTGAGCGTGCAGCAGTCGACGTTCCACGGCTTCGCCAACCCCGTCGATCCGAGTCCGGCGGAGTTGCGAGCTTGGGCATACCAGCCCGATTCGGTGCCGTTGGCTTCCATGCCACCCGACTGGGACCTGCTGGTCTCCGGCGACCGGCTGGTGCTGACGCTCTTCGAGTTGGCGATGGATCCGACCTGTCCGGCGCGGCGCTTCGCGTTGCACTGTCTCTACATCTACGCGGCCGACGGCATCCGGACGAACTTCCGCGCGCACCCCAAGCGTCGCTTCCGCAAGATCGTCGAGCAGGCCGAGCGGGACGGCGACGAGCTGATGAAGATCTGGGCGCACAACGGGCGGGTGCTGCTGGCCCGACCGGATCTGTTCACCTACCGGGACTGGTGCGAGGGCGGCCTGGTCCGCGAGAACCGCCGCCTCGGCTGAACTGCTGGCTTCGCTTCACCACCGGTGACGGCGAAGACGACGCCGAACGAGCCGGGACCCCCCGTGAGTCCCGGCCCGCACGTCGGTATCCGCTCAGTCCTGCTTGCGTTCAGTCCCGGCTCGGCCCTTGTCGCCACCACGGTCGCCCTGTTCGGCGAACCGGCCCGCGACGACCCGGTCCCGATAGGTCCCCTCGGTCACCTTGTCGAACTTCTTGCGGACGGTCTCGGCCAGGTCTTCCAACCGATCCTCCGTCTGCTGCGCCGCCTTCTTCGCCTGCTCCGCCATCGCTCCCCCTCGCCATGCCGGCAGGTCCGAATTAAGCCGATTGGACCCGTAATTACAGGCTACCGAAGCGGCCCGGACCGCGCCGGAAATCCGGCGCAGTCCGGGCCGAGGAGACAGATCCGTCAGAAGCGGCAGGTCAGCGATCGGGCGTACGGCGAGGGCGCCAGACCACCAGCGCGGTGGACGTGCGATTTGTCGGCACCAGATCCCGGCCGGGGAAGCGGGCCAGTGATTCCAGCTCGGCCACCCGGCGGTACGCGGCGTCCAGCTCCGCCTCCAGTCGGGCCACCCGCTGCTGCGCCTGCTCCAACAGCCGCTCCAGCCCGATGATCCGCTTGACGCCGGCCAGGTTGATCCCGTCGTCCTGACTGAGCCGCTGCACCTCGCGCAGCAACACCACGTCGCGGACGCTGTACCGACGCCCGCCGCCAGCGGCCCGACCAGGCTGCACCAGCCCCAGCCGGTCGTACTGGCGCAGGGTCTGTGGGTGCATCCCCGCCATCCGAGCCGCAACCGAGATCATCAGCACCTTGGCCTCGTAGGCAGGGTCGCCTGAACCGAGGAACTCGCCCGACATCCCGCTCACCTCCGCGTCCATCTCACCGGACTAACTGACTCGACGCACCCGTGCGTCGAGATGTTCCCGGGCCGCCGGCGGACTCTGCTCGGCGAACGCCTCCAACGCTGTACGCGCCTCGTCGGACAACCGGGCCGGCACCACCACGTCCAACGTGACCAGCAGGTCACCGGCCTGCCCGTCGCGGCGAACCACACCCTTGCCCCGGGCACGCAGCACCCGCCCGCTCGGTGTCCCCGGCGGAACCCGCAGGGTCACCGCGCCGTCGAGCGTGGGCACCCGCAGGTCCGTGCCGAGCACGGCCTCCGCGAACGTAACCGGCACGCTCAGCGTCAGGTCGTCACCGGTACGCCCAAACAGCTCGTCGGGCCGAACCTTGACCTGCACGAAGAGGTCACCGGCTGGGCCGCCGCGCTCGCCCGGCTCACCGCGCCCGGCCAACCGGATCCGCTGACCGTCGGCCACCCCGGCCGGGAAGCGCACGTTCATGGTGCGGGTCTTGGTGACACCGCCGCTGCCGTGGCACTCCGGGCACTTCTCCTCGACCACCGTGCCGACACCCTGGCAGTTGCGGCACGGCTCGGAGAAGCTGAACGACCCCTGGTTGCGGGTGGTCACGCCGGCACCATGGCAGACCGGACAGGTACGCGGCTGAGTGCCGGGCTTGGCCCCGTTGCCGTGACACGTTTCGCAGACCCCCGGCGCGCGCAGCGTCAGAGGCAGCGTCACCCCGCGCACCGCGTCACCGAAGTCCAGCGCCACTTCGGTCTCCACGTCCCGACCACGACCTGGGCCGCGCGGCGCCGCCTGCCCACCGCCCTGCGTACCGGTGAAGATCGAGCTGAACAGGTCCTGGAAGCCGGAGCCTCCGAAGCGACGGTCACCGCCACCGCCACCGAACATGTCGGAGACGTCGAACGGCATGCCGCCCGGCTGCCCCTCGCCCCGGGCGTTGCGTCGGAACGCACCCGAGCCGAACAGCGAGCGCATCTCGTCGTACTCGCGGCGGCGCCCGGAGTCCGACAGCACGTTGTACGCCTCGGACGCGGCCTTGAACCGTTCCTCGGCCTTGGGGTCGCCCGGGTTGTGGTCCGGGTGCGACTCCCGGGCCACCTTGCGGTACACCTTCTTGATGTCGTCCGCGGAGGCGGCCTTGTCCACGCCGAGCACGGCGTAGAAGTCCTTCTCGATCCAGTCCTTCGAACTCACCGGTCCACCCCCTTTCGACCATCGCGGCCTGGCCGTCCCGCCCACCGCTGCGCGGTGGGCGGGACGGCCCGGTCACTGTCTCGCACTATTCCGGATCCGCGACCGCGACCAGCGCGGGGCGCAGCAGCCGCTCACCGAGCTGGTAGCCGCGCCGCATCACCTGTACGCAGGTCGGCTCGCTGACCTCGGCCGAGGTCTGGTGCGCGACCGCCTCGTGCCGGGTCGGGTCGAACGGATCGCCCTGCTCGCCGAAGGCGTTCAGGCCGAATTTGCCCAGCGCGGTGGTGAGCTGTTCCGCCACCGTGCCGAACGGCCCGACCAGGTCGCCATGTTCCCGTGCCCGGTCCAGGTCGTCCAGGATCGGCAGCAGCGCGGCCAGAACCGAACCGGTCGCCTGCTCCTGCACCAGGTTGCGGTCCCGGTCGACCCGCTTGCGGTAGTTGGCGTACTCCGCCGACACCCGCTGCAGGTCCCTGGTCCGCTCGTCCAGCTCGGACCGGAGCGCCTCCAGCTCAGCGCCGAGCGAGCTGGAGCCGCCGCCGTCCACCGGCTGCGCCGGGGCGTCCACCACCGCCGGGCCGGATGGCTCCGGTCCGTCGGTGGAGTTGACCTCGACCTCGATCTCGTCGACCACGACCTCGGCGTCCTCGACCAGCCCCTCGGCCGGTACGCCGTTCTCCGCGTCGGCCGCGGTCCCCTCCGGCTCGGAGGTGTCGACGAGCTTGCGGTTGTTGCGGATGACGACCCGCTCCCCGTCGCCGGTGGTCGGCTCCGTGGGCGCGGAGCCACCCGGCGTCGACCCGGTGTCGCCCGGGTCGGCGGCTCGTGGCTTCTGCGTCATGCGGCTACCTCATCCCATTCGCCGTGGATACGTGTCGGAGGCCGACGGTCACTTCTTGCCGTCCTCGTCCACGATTTCCGCGTCGACCACGTCGTCGGCGCCACCGGCCTGCGCGCCAGCCTGTGGGCCGGTCGCGCCCGGGCCGGCCTCGCCACCCGGCTGCTGACCCTGCTCGGCCTGCTGGGAGTAGAGCAGCGAACCGGCCTGCTGGGAGACCTGCGCCAGCTTCTCGTGCGCGGACTTGATCTTCTCAATGTCCTGACCGCCGAGGGCGCCGCGCAGCTCGCCGAGCGCCTCGGTGAGCTGCTCGCGGTTCTCACTGGGCAGCTTGTCGCCGCTCTCGGCGAGGAACTTCTCGGTCTGCCACTGGAGCGCCTCGGCCACGTTGCGGGTCTCGGCGTCGTCGCGGCGGCGCTTGTCCTCCTCCGCGTGCTCCTCGGCGTCCCGGCGCATCCGCTCGATGTCGTCCTTCGGCAGCGAGGAGCCACCGGTGATCGTCATCTTCTGTTCCTTGCCGGTGCCCAGGTCCTTGGCGTGCACGTTG
Organism: Micromonospora arborensis; assembly: GCF_003205615.1. Classification (GTDB taxonomy): domain Bacteria; phylum Actinomycetota; class Actinomycetes; order Mycobacteriales; family Micromonosporaceae; genus Micromonospora; species Micromonospora arborensis. Next base: position 171,462 of record NZ_PYBV01000009.1, read on the forward strand.
ACGATGCCGTTGGCGTCGATGTCGAAGGCGACCTCGATCTGCGGCACACCGCGCGGCGCCGGCGGGAGGCCGGTCAGCTCGAAGGTGCCGAGCTTCTTGTTGTAGGCCGCGATCTCCCGCTCACCCTGGAAGACCTGGATCAGCACCGACGGCTGGTTGTCGTCCGCCGTGGTGAAGACCTCGGAGCGCTTGGTCGGGATGGTGGTGTTGCGCTCGATCAGCTTGGTGAAGATGCCGCCCTTGGTCTCGATGCCCAGGCTCAGCGGGGTCACGTCGAGCAGCAGGACGTCCTTGACCTCACCCTTGAGCACACCCGCCTGGAGGGCGGCGCCGACGGCGACGACCTCGTCCGGGTTGACGCCCTTGTTGGGGTCGCGACCGGTGAGCTGCTTGACCAGGTCGGTCACGGCGGGCATCCGGGTCGAGCCACCGACCAGGATGACGTGCTCGACGTCGGAGATCTTGATCCCGGCGTCCTTGACGGCCTGCTCGAACGGGCCCTTGCAGCGGTCCAGCAGGTCCTGCGTCATCCGCTGGAACTCGGCGCGGCTGAGCGTCACGTCGAGGTGCAGCGGGCCGGCCGCGCCAGCGGTGATGTACGGCAGGTTGATGTTGGTGGTGGTGGCGGCGGACAGCTCGATCTTGGCCTTCTCGGCGGCCTCACGGAGGCGCTGGAGGGCCATCTTGTCCTGGCCGAGGTCGATGCCGTGCTCACCACGGAACGTCTTGACCAGGTGGTCGATGATCCGCTGGTCCCAGTCGTCGCCACCGAGGTGGTTGTCACCGCTCGTCGACTTGACCTCGATGACGCCCTCGGCCAGCTCCAGCAGCGACACGTCGAAGGTGCCGCCGCCGAGGTCGAAGACCAGGACGGTCTGCTCCTTGGAGCCCTTGTCCAGCCCGTACGCCAGGGCGGCCGCGGTCGGCTCGTTGACGATCCGCAGCACGTTGAAGCCGGCGATCTCACCGGCCTCCTTGGTGGCCTGGCGCTGGCTGTCGTTGAAGTAGGCCGGGACGGTGATCACCGCGTCGGTGATCTGCTCGCCCAGGTACGCCTCGGCGTCCCGCTTGAGCTTCATCAGCGTCCGGGCCGAGATCTCCTGCGGGGTGTACTTCTTGCCGTCGATGTCGACGGACCAGTTCGTGCCGACCTCGCGCTTGACCGACCGGATCGTCCGGTCCGGGTTGGTCACCGCCTGGCGCTTGGCGACCTCACCGACGAGCACCTCGCCGTTACGGGCGAACGCGACGATCGACGGAGTCGTCCGCGACCCCTCAGCGTTGGCGATGACGGTGGGTTCACCGCCCTCGAGAACGCTGACGCAGGAGTTCGTCGTGCCGAGGTCGATACCGACCGCACGTGCCATCTTCGCTTCCTCGCTTCGTAAGGTTGTGCAGGTGACGGGCACCGCCCGTGCTGCCTGGCGAGCACCGCCCGCAGCGGGCCCCACCACAAGTTGAGTGAACTGGACTCAATAGTGCCACGCGTTGGCGAATCGTCAAGTTGGGTTGAGTCAACCCGACGCAACCCAGCCGTAATTACCGTCCGGTTGTCTTCCCTTGCGTCGGTCGGGCACGCTTTAGCGGTGACGACGCACGGCGATTCCGCCACCCGTTCCGGCGTGCCCGCCGTCGCAGCCCGCACCGGCCCGTCGGACGCCGCGGAGGAGCCCCCCGCCACAACCGGGGACGACAGCCTCCCCGGCGCGCTGTCGGGCCTCCGGGAGGCGATCGGTGCGACCCGGTACCCCCTCGCGCTGCCCTCCGCCGCCTCCGCCCGGCGCACCGCCAGCGCCCTCACCGACCAACTCGGCGACTACCTGCTGCCTCGGCTCGCCCGGCTCGACGCCCCCCTGCTCGTGGTCGTCGGCGGCTCCACCGGCGCGGGCAAGTCGACCCTGGTCAACAGCCTGGTCAAGGCCCGGGTCAGCGCCGCCGGCGTGCTCCGACCCACCACCCGCTCCCCGGTGCTGGTCTGCAACCCGTCCGACGCGGCCTGGTTTCGGCAGGGTGACCTGCTGCCCGGGCTGACCCGCACCACCGAGCCGAGCGACGATCCACACGCCCTGCACCTCGTCACCGCCCCGGCCCTGCCCGCCGGGCTGGCCTTCCTCGACGCGCCCGACATCGACTCGGTGGTCGACGCCAACCGGGCGCTCGCCACCCAACTGCTGGCCGCCGCCGATCTCTGGCTCTTCGTCACCACCGCCGCCCGGTACGCCGACGCGGTGCCCTGGGAGCTGCTGCGCAGCGCCCGGGCGCGCGGCGCGGTGATCGCCATGGTGCTGGACCGGGTGCCCGCGGAGGCCACCGACGAGATCGCCGCGCACCTGGCCGAAATGCTCGCCGAGCAGGACCTCGACCGGGCGCCGCTGTTCGTGTTGCCGGAGACGTGGGTCGACGGTCAGGGGCTGCTGCCCGAGGGCGTGACCGCGTCGCTGGCCGACTGGTTCGCCCGGCTCGCCGGCGACGCGGACGCGCGGGCCGCGGTGGTCCGCCAGACGCTGGACGGCGCGCTGGCCGCGCTCCACCCCGCCGTCGAGGAGCTGGCCGACGCCGCCGACGAACAGGTCGCCGCCGCCGACGGGCTGGACGAACGGGTCCGGGCCGCGTACGCGGGTGCCGAGCGCACCGTCGAGCAGGGGCTGCAGGACGGCCGGCTGCTCCGGGGCGAGGTGCTCGCCCGCTGGCAGGAGTTCGTCGGCACCGGGGAGCTCTTCCGCACTCTGGAAGCACGCATCGGCCGCCTACGGGACCGGGTCGTCGCCGCTGTCACCGGTCGACCGGCACCCGCCGTCGAGCTGCGCAACGCCATCGAGTCGCAGCTGGTCACACTGCTGCGCGGGGTGGCCTCGGAGGCCGCCGAATCCGCGTACACCGGGTGGAAGGCGCACCCGGCGGGCGCCGGGCTGCTCGAACCGGCGCTCGCCCACCCGAGCGACGACCTACCGGAACGCGCCGAACGGATGGTCCGGGACTGGCAGCGCGGGGTGCTGGAGCTGGTCCGGGTTGAGGGCGGCGACAAGCGGTTCGTGGCCCGCACCGCCGCCTACGCGGTCAACGCCACCGGGTTGGCCGTGATGATCGCCGTGTTCGCCTCCACCGCGTTCATCCCGACCGGGCTGGAGCTGGCCACCGGGGCCGGCACCACGGTCGCCGCGCAGGCCGTACTCCAGGCGATCTTCGGTGACCAGGCGGTGCGTACCCTTGCCGTCAAGGCCCGCACCGACCTGCTGGCCCGGGTGCGGACGCTGCTCGACGCGGAGGCCGACCGCTTCCTCAGCCGCACCGCCGACGCCCGCACCGCCGCGGACGCCGGCGACGGGCTGCGCCGGGCCGCCGGCCGGGTCGAGCTGGCCCGACACCGCAGCGGCCTGTCCGCCGACGGCGACGCCCAGCCGCCGGGTGACGAGGAGGACTCCGGGTGACCAACATCACCGGCCGGGTACGCGAGGCGTTCCGCGGTGACCAGCGGGTCGACGCCGACGCGTTGATCGCCCGACTGGACGCGGTACGTCGCTTCCTGACCGCTGTCGACGGCCTGCTGCCCGACGCCGAACTGGTGCCCGCGCACACCCTGGTCGAGCGGGCCGGCACCCGGCTCGCGTTGTCCCGGGACCACACCGTGGTCGCGCTGGCCGGTGCGACGGGCAGCGGCAAGTCCAGCCTCTTCAACGCGCTGGCCCAACTGGAACTCTCGCCGGTCGGGGTCCGCCGGCCGACCACCGGCGTCACCCACGCCTGCGTGTGGGGGCCACTGGAGGGCGCCAACCGGCTGCTCGACTGGATCGGCGTACTGCCCCGACACCGCTTCGTCCGGGAGAGCGCCCTGGACGCGGACGACGAGACGGCGCTGCACGGGCTGATCCTGCTCGACCTGCCCGACTTCGACTCGGTGCAGCGGTCCCACCGGCTCGAGGTGGACCGGCTCCTCGGCCTGGTCGACCAGGTGGTCTGGGTGGTCGACCCGCAGAAGTACGCCGATCGGGTCATCCACGACAGCTACCTGCGCGAGTTCCACCGGCACCGCGACGTCACAGTCGTCGTGCTCAACCAGGCCGACCGGCTCACCCCGGCCGAGTTGCCCCGGGTCCTGGACGACCTGCGCCGACTACTCGACGCGGACGGGCTGACCGGCGTGCCGCTGCTGTCCACCGCCGCCATCGATCCGGCCGGGATGGTGGGGCTGCGCGGCGCGATGGAGCGTACGGTCGCCGAGCGGCAGGCCGCGCTGCGCCGGCTCGCCGGTGACGTCGACACGGTTGTCACCGGGCTGGACGAGCTGGTCGGCTCGGCCCGACCGGCGGGTGGGCCGGACGACACAGCGGTCGACGGGCTGAACCGGGCGTTGGCCGGGGCGGCCGGCGTGCCCGCCGTCACCGAGGCGGTGGAGCAGGCGTACCGGCACCGGGCCGGCGCGGCCACCGGCTGGCCCCTGGTCCGGGGCTGGCGGCGACTGCGACCCGACCCGCTGCGTCGGCTGCACCTGCCCGGTCCGACCGGCGACCAGACCGACCCGGCGGAGAGCCTGGTCGCGGCCACCTCGGTTCCGGACCCGACGGCCGCCCAGCGCTCGGCGCTGGGTCTCGCGATCCGCGCGGTGGCCGACCGGGCCGCCACCGACCTACCCGCCGCCTGGCCCGGTGCGGTGACCTCCGCTGCCCGGTCCCGCCTCGGCGACCTGCCGGACGCGCTGGATCGCACGATCGCCGGCACCGACCTCGGCCTGGACCGTCGACCGCTGTGGTGGCGGCTCGTCGGCGGTGTGCAGTGGTTGGTCACCCTCGCCGCCGTGGTCGGGCTGGGCTGGCTGGTGCTCGGCTACGCGCTACGGGCGCTCGGCCTGCCTGCGCTGGACAACCCGATGGTCGGTCAGGTGCCGCTGCCCACCCTGCTGCTGCTCGGTGGCCTGCTGGCCGGGCTCCTGGTGGCGGCGCTGACCCGACCGCTGGTGCGCTGGGCTGCCCGACGCGCCCGGGCCCACGCCGAGCAGCGGCTGACGGCGAAGGTCGCCCGGGTGGGCGACGAGTACGTGTTGACACCGGTGCGGATCGTGCTCGGCTCGTACGCGCAGGCGCGCGACGCTCTGCGGGACGCCGCCCGCCGCTGACGCCCGCGACTCGCTACCGCTCTCCGTACGCCCTGGGCGGCGTAGGGTCGAGGCATGGCCACGCCTGAGACCCCCTACGACGCGGTGCTGCACGCCGCACGCGACGTGACCAAGCTGGAGTCCGCCCTCGACGCCGAGATGCTCGGCAGCGCCCTGCTGGGCAGTGTCTACGCGATCGCGGAGACCGACCGCGACACCGCCGTACGGGAGTTCGTCACCGGGTTCCTCGCCGCAACCGCTCGTCGCCGGATCGCGGCGGCGACCACCATCCGGCAGGTCTTCGCCACGCTGGTCCCGAACGCCGAGGGCACCGAGCGGGTGCGTCCGGGCAGCCAGGCGCCCGCCTGGTCCGGTCAACTCGGCCGGGTGCACCTCACCGGCACCTGGGCGTACGGCGACGTGTACGGCGACCAGACCTCCTACCTCGCCACCTTCGCCTACGACGACGCGTCCGGCGGCGCCGAACACGCGTTGGTGGCCCTCGTGGACCACAACATCGGGATCACCAAGGACATCTTCGTCGGCGGGCCGGCCGAACGGATCCTGGACCAGGTCCGACAGATGTGCGCCGACGACGAGTTGACCTGGTTCCGCACCGAGAACCCGGCCCGGCTCCGTGGTGAGGTGGCCCGCCACCTCGCGGTGACCGACGACCTGAGCGAGCTGCCCGGCGAGGGGTCCCTGGCAACCGACCGGGCGCTGGTCGGTGCCCGGCTGGCGATGCTGCCCACCGCGGTCGACCCGACCGGCCCGGCCGAGGTCGAGCCGCTCTCCGCTGCCGAGCGCACCGACCTGGTCCGGCGGTTCCTCGCCGCGCCGGAGGCCGCCCGTTTCGGGCTGGACACCGTCGACGGCCCGGAGTTGGCCTCCCTGCACTTCTGCCTGAGCCTGGTGCTCGACCATTCGGCGAGCTTCCCGGACGGCGACCCGATGCGCTGGAGCCCCGCGGTGTCCGGGCTCTTCCTGCTGGACTGGGTGCACCGCCGCGCGGTGCTGGACATGGACGACGCGGCGATGCTGCCCCGGGTGCTGCGCGCCTGGGCGCGGTACGCGTCGCGCCAACGCGGGCTGCCCGAGGCGGCGGCGACGCGCACCGACGAGGCGATCGAGGAGATGGTGCCGGAGTTCGCCCGCCTCTACTCGACGGGTGAGCGGCGCAGCCCGGCGACCGCCGCGGTGGCGCAGCTGATGGCCGACGGGGTGGACCCGGACGACCCGGCCGCCCTGGACGCCTGGATCGAGGCGAACCGGCACCGCCTCGCCGACGACGGCGCCTGACGAATTTCGGGGTGGGCGGCACCGCGCCGCCCATCCCGGGGCCCGCCGGACGCAGCGCCCCTCGGTCGGGGTGGCCTCCGTCAGCGCAGAGCGCCGAAGACCACCGTCGCGATCAGCGCGCCGAGCACACCACCGGCGAGCACCTGCGACACCGTGTGGTCCCTCAGCCGCACCCTGGACCAGCCGACCAACGCCAGCAGCGGTGCCGCGACGACCAGCCGGGTCCCGAAGGTCAGCATCAGGATGACCAGCGTGCCGGCGCCGACCGCCGAGTGGATCGATATCTTCCACCAGTGGCTCACCGACACGATGACCACGAGACCGACGAGCCCGGCCACCGCCAGCGCCAGCACCGGGCGGGGTGCGCCGAGCACGGTGAGCAGGGCGAGTGCTGCCGCCACCGAACCCAGACCGACCAGCAGTGGCGTCCGGCGCTGCTCCCGGCGGCCGACGTGGTGATCGGTGAGCCGGCCACGGCGTACCCCGCCGACGATGTAGGCGAACGGAATGCCGGTGACGAAGAGCGTGGCGAGCAGACCCCAGACAAGTCCCTGACCCGGACGGCGTGCGCTGTGCCAGCTCACGGTGAGGATCAGCAGTGACACGAGTACGGCCGGCGCGGTCGCCTCGGTGACCAGCCGGGCGATCCGCAGCCCTGGGCCGGGCCGGGTGGTGACCGGACGGAGTTTCGCACCGCCGCCCACGCCACCCCCTCCGGTACGCGCCTACCGCCGGCACCGGACGGGCCACGCCTGATCGTCACCGTACCGTCGGGGACTCCGTGGGATCCGTTGGTCGGCTTACCGGGGACCGGCTGACCGTGGGCGTCGAAGGATCGGCCGGAGGCGACGGGACTGCTGGGTTGGGTCGGCCGGTCGGGGCAGTAGGGGTGGCGGGCGGAGCGGGCGGCACGGACAGGGCACTGGTCGGCACGGCGGTCGCAGTCGGGGCGTCCGTCGGCGAGGGCGTGGGGTCCAGCGTCGGTGTCGGATTCTGCGTGGGGTCCTGCGTGGGTGGCGGGTCCAGGGTCGGGGTCGGCTCAGGTTCCGTCGGCTCAGGTTCCGTCGGCTCAGGTTCCGTCGGCTCAGGATCCGTCGGGTCGGTCGGCGGCGGGGGGATGGTGGGCAGGGTGCCCCAGGTGGGCCTCGGCGCCGGTGGCGGGTAGGTCGCCGGCCAGGCGGGCCCCCGGTCGGTCACCGTCGGCCCCGACGCCGGCCCCTCCTGGGTACGCCGGGGAGCGGCGGGCAGCCAACCGCTGGTCGGGCCGACGCTGGGTGTGCCGGGTAGCGGTGGCGCCGGCTGACTGGTCACCGGCAGCGGAATCACGACCGGCCCGTTCGAGGGGGTCGGGATGAACGGGGTGCCGCTGTCCGGCAGTGCGGTGCTGCCCGGGGTGGCCGAACCCGCGCTGATGGCGGCGAGGACGGGCATCGACGCGGTGCCGGCCAGCAGTGCGACGGTGAGCAGGTAACCCCGGGAGGGACCGCCCGCGCCGGGTGCACGGTGGACACCGACCACCCGGCGGTAGCCACCGGCCGACCGGTGCCGACCGAGGGCTGGTGTGCCGGGACCGTCACCTGGCTCGTGCACCGCACACCCCTTGTCGTCGAGCGCCGGAGGACATGGATGGACGCCGCCGACCAGAAAGCCGGCATATAACCCGATAGGCGCGATCCTGCGGGAATCAGCCTTGCTCAGTCACCCTGCGTCAGCCAACCTCCACCGCGTGTCGACACGCCGAGATGGCCGAACGGTGACGAATCGTCACCGAATCGCCGTGGCACGCAGGCCGGCACGATGACGACAAACAGCGTCAAAGGGTGAGCGGTCGGAATGCAGGGCAGGCGTACTGTGGGCGCGCTCACCTGCTCTGCGAATATGGAGCACGACGGCAACGCAGCCGTGACCTCCGTGCACCCTCGCGGCAGGCGTGGTTGCGCGTCGGCGCTCCCCGATCCGGGTTCGGCCAGAACCCGGCTCACGCCGTGCGGCAACCCCCACCGGGGCTAGGCGCGGCCGCCAGGAACCGGTCCGGCAGCAGCCGGACAGGCGCACGAGTTGCGTGGCCGGGTGACCCCCCGGTGCCGACGCAGACACGACAGGGAGAGAGCGATGGCAAAGGGCGACCCCGGGGGCACCACCCGCAGCAGGCGTGCGGCACCCCGCTCCAAGAAGGGCGCGACCGGCGACCCCGAACTGGTGCAGCTACTCACCCCCGACGGCGAGCGGATCGAGAGCCACACCAGCCCGGACGGCACCGAGTACCGCGTCGACTTCACCGACGAGGAGTACCGCGGCCTCTACCGCGACCTGGTGCTGGTCCGCAAGCTCGACGCCGAGGCGACCGCCCTCCAGCGCCAGGGTGAGCTGGGCCTCTGGGCCAGCCTGCTCGGCCAGGAGGCCGCGCAGGTCGGGTCGGGGCGGGCACTGCGGACGCAGGACATGGCCTTCCCGACCTACCGGGAACACGGCGTCCTCTACTGCCGGGGCATCGACCCGATCATGCCGCTCGGCCTGTTCCGCGGTGTCGACCAGGGCGGCTGGGACCCGAACGAGTTCAAGTTCAACATGTACACGATCGTCATCGGTGCGCAGACCCTCCACGCGACCGGTTACGCCATGGGGATCACCATGGACGGCAAGACCGGGACCGACGACGGCGAAGCGGCGATCGCCTACTTCGGCGACGGGGCCACCAGCCAGGGCGACGTGAACGAGGCGTTCGTCTGGGCGAGCGTGTTCAACGCCCCGCTGGTCTTCTTCTGCCAGAACAACCAGTACGCGATCTCCGAGCCGCTTGAGCGGCAGACCCGCGTCCCGCTCTACCAGCGGGCCGCCGGCTTCGGCTTCCCCGGCGTGCGGGTGGACGGCAACGACGTGCTCGCCTCGTACGCGGTCACCCGCACGGCGCTGGACAACGCGCGCCACGGGCAGGGCCCGAGCCTGATCGAGGCGTACACCTACCGGATGGGCGCGCACACCACCTCCGACGACCCGACCCGCTACCGGATCGCCAGCGAGGTCGAGGCGTGGCAGGCCAAGGACCCCATCACCCGGGTCAAGGCCTTCCTGGAGAAGCAGCAGATCGCCGACGCGGACTTCTTCGCCGAGGTCGACGAGCAGGCCCGCCGCGAGTCGGTGCACCTGCGCGAGCGGGTGCTCGACATGCCCAACCCCGAGCCGGTGACGATGTTCGACCACGTCTACCCGAACGGTTCGCCGCTGCTCGACGAGCAGCGCGCCCAGTTCACCCGCTACATGGAGTCCTTCGAAGGGAGCGCCCACTGATGGCCACGGAGACGCTCACCCTCGGCAAGGCCCTCAACACCGGCCTGCGCCGCGCCCTGGAGAACGACCCCAAGGTCATCATCATGGGCGAGGACGTCGGCAAGCTCGGCGGCGTCTTCCGGATCACCGACGGGCTCCAGAAGGACTTCGGCGACCAGCGGGTGATCGACACCCCGCTGGCCGAGTCCGGCATCATCGGCACCGCGGTCGGTCTTGCCATCCGGGGCTACCGGCCGATCTGCGAGATCCAGTTCGACGGCTTCGTCTACCCCGCGTACGACCAGATCGTGTCGCAGGTGGCGAAGATGCACTACCGCTCGGGCGGCAGGCTCAGCATCCCCATGGTGATCCGGATCCCGTACGGCGGCGGCATCGGCGCGGTCGAGCACCACTCCGAGTCGCCCGAGGCGTACTTCGCGCACACGGCCGGCCTGAAGGTGGTGACCTGCGCCAACCCGCAGGACGCGTACGTGATGATCCAGCAGGCCATCGCGTCGGACGACCCGATCGTCTTCCTGGAGCCCAAGCGGCGCTACTGGGAGAAGGGGCAGGTCGACCTGGACGCGCCGCTGTCCGAGGCGTACCCCCTGCACTCGGCTCGGGTGGTGCGGCCCGGCACGGACGTCACCGTGCTGACCTACGGCCCGATGGTGCGGACCTGCCTGGAGGCGGCGACCGCTGCCGCCGAGGACGGCCGGGAGCTGGAGGTCATCGACCTGCGCTCGCTCTCGCCGCTGGACCTGACGGCGGCGTACGAGTCGGTGCAGCGCACCGGCCGCGCGGTGGTGGTGCACGAGGCACCGTCGAACATCGGCCTCGGCGCCGAGTTGGCTGCCCGGATCACCGAGAAGTGCTTCTACTCCCTGGAGTCGCCCGTGCTGCGGGTGACCGGCTTCGACACCCCCTACCCGGCCGCCCGGGTGGAGGAGGAGTACCTGCCCGACCTCGACCGGGTGCTCGACGCCGTCGACCGCACCTTCGGCTGGTGAGCGACATGTCCCGGATCAAGACGTTCAACCTGCCCGACCTGGGCGAGGGGCTGACCGAGGGCGAGATCCTGGCCTGGCTGGTCAAGGTCGGTGACACGATCGAGCTGAACCAGCCGATCGTCGAGGTGGAGACGGCCAAGGCGGCGGTGGAGATCCCGGCGAAGTGGGCCGGGCAGGTGCAGGCGATCTTCCATCCGGAGGGCACCACGGTCGAGGTCGGTTCGCCGATCATCGCGATCGACACCGACCCGGGCGCCGGCCCGCTGGAGGCGCCGTCGACCACGGCCACGGCCAGCGATGACCTGCCCACTCCGTCGGCGGCTTCGCTGGCGGCGGTGGAGGTGGCACCGGCCGAGGGCATGGTGGAGCCCGGCCTGATCGGCGGTCCGGCCCCGGGTGGTCGGACGGCGGTGCTGGTTGGCTACGGCCCGCGCACGACCGCCGCGAAGCGCCGCCCGCGCAAGGGCGCCGTCCCGGCGCAGGCCGCGGCGGCACCCGCTCCGGCGGCGCCGGCTCCGCAGCCGGTGGTCGCGCCCGTGACGGCTCCGGCTCGTAACGGGCAGGCCGCGACGGCGGCCGGCGGTCTGGTGCTGGCCAAGCCGCCGGTCCGCAAGCTCGCCAAGGACCTCGGGGTCGACCTCAGCACGTTGACCGGGTCGGGGCCGCTGGGCTCGATCACCCGGGAGGACGTGCAGCAGGCGGCGAGCGGTGCCTCGGCGGTGGCCGTGGCCGAGCCGATCGCGACGGTGGCCGCCCCCAGCTTCGGCGCGGACCGCGAGCAGCGCATCCCGGTCAAGGGCGTCCGCAAGCTCACCGCCGAGAACATGTCCCGCTCGGCGTTCACCGCCCCGCACGTGACGGAGTTCCTGACCGTCGACGTGACCCGGGCGATGAAGGCGCTGGACCGGCTGCGCGGCCGGCGGGAGTGGCGCGACGTACGGGTCTCGCCACTGCTCCTGGTGGCGAAGGCGGTGCTGCTGGCGGTGCAGCGTCACCCGATGATCAACTCGACCTGGGCCGGCGACGAGATCGTGGTGAAGGAGTACGTCAACCTCGGCATCGCGGCGGCCACCGAGCGGGGCCTGATCGTGCCGAACATCAAGGACGCCGGCCGACTCTCGCTTCGGGAACTGGCGGACTCGCTGACCGATCTGGTGCAGACGGCGAAGTCCGGCCGTACCTCGCCGGCAGCCATGTCCGGCGGCACGTTGACCATCACCAACGTCGGCGTGTTCGGGGTGGACACGGGCACGCCGATCCTGCCGCCGGGCGAGTCGGCGATCCTGGCCTTCGGCGCGGTGCGGGAGATGCCCTGGGTACACAAGGGCAAGGTCAAGGTGCGTCAGGTCACCACGCTGGGGCTGAGCTTCGACCACCGGATCATCGATGGCGAGCTGGGCTCGAAGTTCCTGCGCGACATCGGCGACTTCCTCGCGGACCCGGAGGCGGCGCTGCTCGCCTGGACCTGATCGTTCGAGACGCCAGCCACGGCCGGTGTGCCTCGGGTTAACGCCCGGCACACCGGCCGTGTCGTTTAGGCGACGGAAGCGTCGGCCAGACAGCCAGTTGACCTTTGATTGTTAGGCAGGTGTCTCAGCTCACCTAATAATCGATGGAAGTTGGCCGGGTTCTGCGGTTGAATAGATGCATCAGGGGCTGACAACCGAATAGCTAGGGGGACCCACCAATGAGCATGATCGAGCGAATCCGCAACCACCGCGACGCCACCCGCCGCGCCCGTGCCATCGAGCACGCGCTGCGCTCGGCGAACTCGCCGGCAGTTCGCGAGGAACTCCTCGTCATCGCCCAGCGTCACATGAGCTGACGCTCCACAACTTCCTCACCTCCTCCAGATCGATGGCCCACCCGGCCCGCCGGGTGGGCCATCGGCGTTCCCCGGCCACCCGCCACCGGGATTCCGCCCTGCCGCAGCGCCCGGTACGGTGGGCTTCGGTCGCCGCCCGCCGACGGCGCAGAGGCCGAGCCGACACAAGCTGCTCGACATCGGCCGGCCACGGGGAGTGACGACCAGTGCTCCTTGGACGTGCCGTGCCACCACCCGATACCGTGCGGGGAGCCGGCACAGCGGTACGCCGGTGACGCCGGCAGCCACGCCGAGGAGACCGATCGGCACCGGCGAGCCGACATGTGATGGAGGAGGCGCACCCATGACGTCCGAGGGCCCGCACCGCACCGGCCAAGAGCCGGACGAGGTGCCACCGGGCACCGGCGGACCGGCGCCGTACGGCGACCGCCCGGCGCAGCCGGACAACGGCCAGAACGCCGCCGGCCCCGACCTGGGCTGGGCGCCCCCACCACCGGCGCGACCCAACCCGTCGACGCCGGCATGGGCGACCCAGTCCGAGCAACCGCCGGCCCCCGCCTGGGGTGCCGCCCCTGCCCCGCAGCCCAACGACCCGGCGCAGCCAGCCTGGGCCGCTGGCGGTGGCGCGACCGAGCCGCCGCAGCAGCAACCCGGCACCTGGCCCGGGAACGATGGCGCACCGGCTCCGGCGCAGCCAGCCTGGGCCGCACAGCAGCAGCAGGGCTGGGCGCCGGCCGAGCAGAGTGCGCCGGCTCCCACCTGGGCCCCGAGCGCCACCGAGCAGCCCGACTGGGCCCAGCCGGCCGCACGCGGCGCCGCGCAGGTGCCTCCGGCCACCACCGCCTGGCCCGCCCAGGAGGACCCGACCCGCTCCGGCGGCTGGGGTGGCGCGGCGCAGGCCAACCCGTCCGCCGGTGACTGGCGTGGGGCCGAGTCGCAGCAGCCCGAGCAGCAGCAGGCCGCCAACTGGCCCGGCGCCCAGCAGGACGACGCGTCCGGCAACGGCAACGGCAACTGGCCCGCTGGCACCGCCGCACAGGACGATCAGCCCGTGTGGACGCCGGCGGAGCAGTCGCCGCCGACGTGGGGCCAGCCCGCCGAATCGGCCGAGCAGTCCGCTCCCGGGTGGGGGCAGGCCGCCCAACCCAACGCCGCCCGTGGCGCGGCCCAGGTGCCGGCACCGACGACGAACTGGCCCGCGCAGGACGACCCGGCCCGCTCCGGTGGGTGGGCCGCACAGCAGCAGCCGGCGCAGCCCGTCGGGTGGGGCGACGGCGACGCACGACCGGACCAGGCCGCCCAGCCGGCCGCCTGGGGCGATGCCGACGGCCGTCCGCAGCAGCCCGACTGGGTGCTCTCGCCACAGGACCAGCCCACCGAGCGCCCGGCGGAGCCGGTGGGGTGGACTGCCGCGGAGCAGAGCAGCCCTCCCGCCCGCGCCAGTGTCAGCGTGCCCGGCAACGACAGCGCACCCGGCTGGGCCGCCAGTCCGGACAACGCGGCGCAGAGCAACTCCGGTGTGCCGGAGGTCGAGCCGTGGGCACCCGGTGAGGTGTGGGGTCGCGCCGAAGCGGAAGCTTCCGCCCAGTCCCGCGGTGGCTGGGAGGCGGACCGGGGCGACGAGGCACCGGCCTACCAGCCCGGGCCCGCCCCGGGCATCTCGCCCGCGAACGCGGTGCCGCTGCCCCCGCAGGAGCAGCGTGTGCCAGGTGCCAGCCTGGCTGCTCTCCCGCCGGCCGACTACGCGCCCCAGGCCCAGTTCGCTCCGATTCCCGAGCAGCCCGCGTACGCCGAGCGGGAAGCCCCGGAGGCCGCCGCACCGTACGAGTCGGAGGCCGCCGGTTGGGGCCGGGCCGAGGAGGCTCCGGCCAGTGGCGCGGTGGTGCCCGCCCCGCGTACCTCTCCGGAGTCCGGAGCGGGCCGCGCGGTCATGCCGGTGTCGGACGCCGATCCGGCAGCCAGCGCGGCGGCCCGGGCCACGGCGAGCGCTTCGGTGCCGTTGGCCAGCCGGGTGATGCCCCCGACCGACCAGGCCATCCGGCCGGCTGGCACGGCCTCACCGCAACCTCGGGTGTACGGCCGCCCGGCCCGACCCGAGCCGGAGAACGAGCCCGAGCCGGAGGCGTTCCAGGCCGACCCGGGTGCCGAGCGTCAGGGTGCGCCGGAGTGGCAGAACGACTCGCCACGTCAGGTCGCGCCGGACTGGCAGAACGAGCCGCCACGTCAGGTCGCGCCCGACTGGCAGAACGAGCCGCCACGTCAGGTCGCGCCCGACTGGCAGAACGAGCCGCAGCGGCAGGTCGGCCCTGGCTGGGGTGGTGAGCCTCCAGCCGAGCCGCGCTTCGAGGACCGTCAGCCCACGCCGAACGCGTTCAACGAGGCCCCGTCGGCGCCTCCCGCGTTCCCGCCTGGCGTGCCGTCCTTCGTCGACGCCCCCGGCAACAACCGGCCGATGAACGGTGTTCGGCCGCACGCAGGTGCCGAGCGGCCGGTCGACCAGTTCGGCGGCCCGGGGTCGCCGGCCGCCGGTGCCGCCGCGGTGGACGGGACGTCGGCCTTCGGCGGGCCGAGCTTCGGCGGTCCGGGTTCCAGCGGGCCGAGCTTCGGCGGGCCGGCCAGCGACCCGGTGCCGGGCGGCGGCTTCCCGCCGGCCTTCCCGCCACCGCAGCAGCCCGCGCCGTGGGGCCAGGAGGCCGGGCAGTCGGACCAGGGACGGTTCGACGCGTTCAAGCCGGACGCCGACGAGCCGAAGGCGGAGGCACCGACGCCGAAGGTACGCAACGGCCGGGTGCTGGCCGCGGTGCTGATCGCCGCGGTGCTCATCCTGGCGGTACCGCTCGGCCTGCTGTTGCTGCTCGGCAAGTTCGGCGGCGGCGAAAACGACGCACCGGCCTTCGACCCGGCGGTCGGCAGCTGCGTGAAGCAGTCCGGTGCGGGTGGTGCCTCGGCCGCGGACTGCGGCGAGGCGGGCGCTTTCACGATCGTCTCGAAGGTGGACGCGAAGGAGAAGTGCACCGACACGACGCAGCCCCACGTGGTGCTGCCGGGTGACGGCACCAACCGGGTGCTCTGCCTCAAGCCGGCCACGAAGTAGCTGCACCGACGGCGGGGTCACGGGCAACCGTGGCCCCGCCGTCGTCGTACCCACCGCGACGACGGCCATACGAATGCGCCGCTCCAGCCACGGGTATCCCGTCGCTGGCCGCTGCCCCGACTTCGCGCCTGCCCCAGAGCCCGAGGCTCGGCCCAGCACGGGGTTGATCAAGAGGTATGCGTCACCGGAACCCGTCCTGATGACGCAAACTTCTTGATCAACGAGACGTTGACTGGCAGCGGCCTGGCGGCCGGGGCACGGCGGCCGGGGACGCGGGGACGTGGGGGCGTGGCAGGCTGATGGGCATGGGAACGACAGCGCGTGTACGTGCGCCCGAGCTACACGGCCGGCAGTGGCTCAACACGGGCGGCAAGAATCTGACCTTGCAGGATCTTCGCGGCAAGATCGTTTTGGCGGATTTTTGGACTTTTTGCTGCATCAACTGCCTCCACGTACTCGATGAGCTGCGCCCGCTGGAGGAGAAGTACGGCGACGTGCTCGTCGTGATCGGTGTGCACTCGCCGAAGTTCGAGCACGAGAAGGACCCCGACGCCCTCGCCGCCGCCGTCGAGCGGTACGGGGTGCACCACCCCGTACTCGACGATCCCGAGATGGACATGTGGCAGCAGTACGCCGCTCGGGCCTGGCCGACCCTGTCGGTGATCGACCCCGAGGGTTACGTGGTGGCCACCATGGCCGGCGAGGGCCACGCCGAGGGGCTGGCCCGATTGATCGACGAGCTGATCGTCACCCACGAGGCCAAGGGCACCCTGCACCGGGGTGACGGCCCGTACGTCCCGCCGCCGGCCCCGGAGACCGCGCTGCGTTTCCCGGGCAAGGCGGTCCCGCTGCCGAACGGCAACCTGCTGGTCTCGGACTCGGCCCGGCACTCCCTGGTCGAGGTCGCAGCCGACGGCGAGACGCCGGTGCGCCGGATCGGCTCGGGCGAGCGGGGCCGAGCCGACGGGCCGGCCGGTGCCGCGACGTTCTCCGAGCCGCAGGGGGTGTGCCTGCTGCCCACCCAGGTCGCCGAGGTGGCCGGCTACGACCTGGTGGTGGCCGACACGGTCAACCACCTGCTGCGCGGCGTACGGCTGGAGTCCGGCGAGGTGGTCACCGTGGCCGGCAGCGGTCGGCAGTGGCGTGCCGAGGTCGACGACCACGCACACGACGCGCTCGCCGTGGATCTCTCCTCCCCGTGGGACCTGGCCTGGTACGACGACAAGCTGATCATCGCGATGGCCGGGATCCACCAGCTCTGGTGGTTCGACCCGATCAAGCGGACCGCCGGCATGTACGCCGGCACCACGGTCGAGGCGCTGCGGGACGGCCCGCTGGCCGAGGCGTGGATGGCGCAGCCGTCGGGGCTCTCCGTCTCCGCCGACGGCACCCGGCTCTGGATCGCCGACAGCGAGACCAGCGCCGTCCGGTACGTCGAGAACGGTGTGCTGGGCACCGCCGTGGGGCAGGGCCTGTTCGACTTCGGGCACGTGGACGGCCCGGCGGAGTCGGCGCTGCTGCAGCACCCGTTGGGCGTGTGCGCGCTTCCGGACGGCTCGGTGCTGATCGCGGACACCTACAACGGCGCGGTACGCCGCTTCGACCCGGCCAGTAACCAGGTCTCCACCGTCGCCGACGGGTTGGCGGAGCCGAGCGATCTGGTGCTCACCCCGGCCGGTGAGGTGCTGGTGGTGGAGTCCGCCGGACACCGGTTGACCCGACTCGCCCCGGGTGCCCTGTCGGCGGCGGGTGCCAGCACGGTGGACGGTCCCCGGCACCGCACCGAGCGCAAGCCGACCGACGTCGCGGCCGGTGCGGTCACCCTGGACATCGTCTTCACCCCGGCCCCGGGGCAGAAGCTGGACGAGACGTACGGGCCGTCGACCCGGTTGGTGGTGTCCGCGTCTCCGCCGGAGCTGCTGGTGGATGGTGCCGGTACGGGCACCGAGCTGTCCCGCCGGCTGGTGCTCAACAGCGAGGTCACCGCCGGGGTGCTGCAGGTGACCGCCCAGGCGGCGACCTGCGACGCGGACGTCGAGCACGCGGCCTGCCACCTGACCCGGCAGGACTGGGGCGTACCGGTGCGGGTGGTCGACGGTGCCGTGACCCGGCTTCCGCTGGTGCTTCGCGGCCTGGACGCCTGACGTGTCTCCAGGGGCCCGCAGGGGCCCCTGGAGGTCACGCGAACGGGGCCAGGGTGACGTCGGCGTCGATCAGGCTGGCGCGGACCAGTTCGGCGGCGGAGACGGCGCCCGGCGTGTCGCCGTGTACGCAGATCGAGTCGACCGAGCAGGGAATGACCGTGCCGTCCACCGCCACCACGATCCGTTCGGTGGCCATCCGCGCCGCCCGTTCGGCCACCTGCTCCGGATCGGTGATCACCGCGCCGGGGGTGCCGCGCGGCACCAGTGCCCCGTTGGGCAGGTAGGCACGGTCGGCGAAGGCCTCCGCGACGACCGGCAGACCCGCTCCGACGGCGAGTTGGGCGAGGGTCGAGCCGGGTAGGCAGAGGATGGGCAGCTCGGGGTCCCAGCCGGTGACCGCGGCGACCACCGCCGCCGCCTGTGACTCGTCGGTGCTGGCCGCGTGGTAGAGCGCACCGTGCGGCTTGAGATAGCGGACCCGGGTGCCGAACAGCCGGCAGAACGCGTCCAGCGCCCCCAACTGGTAGGTCACCTCGTCGCGTAGCTCGGCGAAGTCGTACGCGATGTGCCGCCGGCCGAAGCCGGCCAGGTCCCGGTAGCCGACCTGCGCGCCCACGGCGACCCCGCGCCGCGCGGCGCCCTCGCAGACCCGCCGCATCGTGGACGGGTCGCCGCCGTGGAAACCACAGGCGACGTTGGCGGAGGTGACGAGGCTCAGCAGCGCCTCGTCGTCGCCGAGCCGCCAGATGCCGAATCCCTCGCCCAGGTCAGCGTTGAGGTCCATGGAATCTGACGGTAGTCCCTGGCCGGGCCTGCGCGAGCGGGGTCACGTCGGTGACCACCCCGATGACGGGGTATCCGCCGGTGGTCGGATGGTCGGCGAGGAAGATCAGGGGTTGTCCGTCCGCGGGCACCTGCACCGCGCCGAGCACGATGCCCTCGCTGGGAAGTTCGCCGGTGACCGCGCGGGGCAGCGTCGCGCCGGCGAGCCGCGCGCCGACCCGGTTGCTCACCGGGCTGACGGTGTACGCGGTGCCGAACAGCCGGTCGAGCGCGGTCGGCGTGAACCAGTCGTCGCGAGGGCCGGGGCGCAGCATCAGGTGCAGCTCCGGCGGTGGCGCGGAGCAGACGGTCAGGTCCACCGGCGCGGGTGTGCCGAGCGGCTCGCCGAGCGGTAGCCGGTCGCCGTCGCGCAGCGGAGACGGGCCGAGCCCGGACAGGGTGTCGGTGGCCCGGCTGCCGAGCACCGGCGGCACGTCGATGCCGCCCGCCACTGCCAGCCAGCTCCGTACGCCCCGTCGGGCGGGGCCGATCCGCAGCACCGTCCCGGCGGGCACGCTGAGCGGGCGTCCGGTGTCGCCGGGTCGGACGCCGGCCTGGACGCTCACCTCGGTGCCGGTGACGGCCACCGTGGTGGCCCTGGTCAGCCGCAGGGTGCAGCCGGACAGGGTGATCTCCAGGCCGGCGGCGTGCTCCGGGTTGCCGACCAGCCGGTTGGCCAGCCGCAGAGCCGCCGGGTCGAGGGCACCGGACCGGGGTACGCCCAGGTGCGCCCAGCCGGGCCGGCCCAGGTCCTGCACTGTGGTGAGCGCGCCGGCACGCAGCACCTCGACGGCGGCCGGGTGGGTCACGCCGCCGCCATCCGGACCGAGGCGCCCGGACCGAGGCGGGACGGTGGGTCGGCGTCGACGTCGAAGAGGACCAGGTCGGTGCGGCCGACCAGCAGCCAGCCGCCGGGGGACGCGCCCGGGTAGATGCCGGCGTACGGGCCGGCCAGGGCGACCGAGCCGGCCGGCACCCGGGGGCGAGGGGTGGCCAGCCGGGGCAGCGCCAACTCGGCCGGCAGCCCGGTCAGGTAGGGGAACCCGGGGGCGAAGCCGCAGAACGCCACCCGGAACGGCGTGCTGGTCAGCCGACGCAGCACGGCTGGCACGGCCACGCCCCAGTGTTCGGCCACCGCCGGCAGGTCCGGCCCGTCGAACTCGACCGGAACGACCACCTCCGTACCGTCGCCGCGCTCGGCGTCGCGGCGGCGGACGGTGTCGGCGTTCGGGATCGCGGGCGCCCACCGGGTCAACTGCTCGGCCGTGGCGATCGGGTCGGGCAGGCCGTCGAGCAGGACGGTACTGGCGGCCGGCACGATCTCGACGGCGATCAGTTCGCCCTGCTCGCGACGCCGCCACAGCTCGGCCCGCCACGCTTCGACGAGCGCGGCTTCGGGAACGTCGGTGGCGGCGGTGCAGTCGAGAAGCAGGGCGTGCGCGCCGACGGGTCGGATCCGCATCCGCTCATCTTCGCCGATGTCGCGCCGATCTGACGTTCACGGTGACGGTGCCAGGTGTCACCAACGCCACTACTTCCAGGTAACCTACGGTGCCGTAACCTGACGGGGTGAGCACCTCCGCCCCGCTTCGCCTGAAGCCGGTCGACATCGGTAAGCCCCGGATGCGCGGCTGGCTACACACGTACGCCTTCTTTGTCGCCCTGGTCGGCGGCATCGTGCTCTGCTCGATCGCCGCCAGCCGGCCGGGTTGGGCACCCCTGGTCAGCTGTCTCATCTACAGCCTGACGGTGTGTGGGCTCTTCGGCACGAGCGCGCTCTACCACCGTCGGGTGTGGTCAGAGCGCGGCTACCAGGTGATGCGCCGGATGGACCACTCGATGATCTTCGTGTTCATCGCCGGCACGTACACACCGCTCTGTGTGCTGCTGCTCGCGCCCCGGCCGGCCACGGTGATGCTGGCCCTGGTCTGGGGCGGCGCCCTGGCCGGCGTGGTGATCAAGATGGTCTGGCCGCATGCGCCACGCTGGGTGTCCGCGCCGCTCTACCTGGCGCTGGGCTGGGTCGCGGTCGCCATGCTGCCGCAGATCCTGCACGGGGGTGGGGTAGCGGCACTGGTGCTGCTGATCGCCGGTGGAGCGATGTACAGCGTCGGCGCGGTCTTCTACGCGTTGCGCCGTCCCAACCCGTGGCCGACCGTCTTCGGTCACCACGAGTTCTTCCACGCCTGCACTCTGCTGGCGGCGCTCTGTCACCACATCGCGATCTACTTCGCGCTGTTCGCCTGAGCCCACCTCAAGATCCACGCATTCGCGAGCCGGGGGCAGATGCGAGCCGGGGCCCCGCGACGCTGCGGGGCCCCGGAGTCCGTGCACGAGGATCAGACCGGCGGGCCCGGCCGACGCACCTCGCGGTATTCCCGCATGACCTGGTTTTCCTGGACCGGCACCACCCGGTCAGCCACCACGCGCTCCTCGCGGACCGGCGCGGCGACCACCGTGCGGCGGCGACTGTTCCAGAAGTAGAGGGTGGTGATCAGACCGGCGACGCCGGCCAGCATCAGCACCCAGCCGACCACGGACAGGTCCAGCCAGCCCAGGTCGGCCTCCACGGCGAATGCGAAGATCGCGCCCAGCGCGATCAAGAAGATGCTGCCACCAATGCCCATGTCTCGCTCCTCGGCTCTAACCTGGCGTACTACGCGCCGCGGCCGTCGGTAGGGGTGCGGCATCCATCGACTTACCCCGGCACGGAGATCGCCAATCGGGCAAGCTGGGGACATGACGGACGCCGACCCCGAGACCCGGACACTGGTGTTGCTGCGGCACGCGAAGGCGGAGCAGGGCAGCGACGCGGCGGACGATGCCGAGCGGCCGCTGAGCGCACGCGGAAACGCCGACGCGGCGGCGGCTGGTGCCTGGCTGGCGCACCACGGGTTGCTACCCGACGTGGTGCTCTGCTCGACGGCCAGACGTACCCGCCAGACCTGGCACCAGGTGGCGATGGGGATGACCGGTTCGCCCCCGGAGGGCGGCCCGTCCGGTCCTCGCCCGACGGTGCGTTACGAGCCCGGCGCGTACGACGCCCACCCCGAGGAGTTGTTGGCCCTGGTCCGCACGGTCGACCCGGCGGCCCGCACGGCGCTGCTGATCGCCCACAATCCGGGCATCTCGCTGCTCTCCGCCCTCCTCGACCCAGAGGGGGTGGACGAGGGTTTGCGCACCGCCGAACTGGCGGTGCACCGTGGCCCGCTCGGCTGGGCGGAGCTGGGTCGGTCGGGAGCGCCGCTCACGGCACGGCACGCCGCACGCGTCTGAGCCACCCGTCGTCGTCGACGGGTGGCTCAGGGGCAGGCACCGGGCTCAGGACGGCGGTGCGGTCGGTGGTGGCGGGTCGGGCGGCGGCGGCATCATCGCCGTCGGATGAGAGAGCCGGTTCTCCTCGACGATGAGGGTCCGGGCCCGCTTGCGCCGGTCCTGCCAGAACCAGACCGTGGTCAGCAGTACGGCCAGCCCGGCCAGGATGAACACCCAGCCGACCGCCCGCACGTCGATCCACCAGACGTTGGCCCTCAGTGCGAAGGTCAGGATCGCGCCGATCGCGATGAGAAAAATGCCGCTTCCTACACCCATGTGCGCTGCACTCCCCCGTGCGGTGGCTCTGGGCGTTCCCTTTCGAGGTCACGCGACGGTTACCCGCCACGCCGTCGGCATACCCGGCCGGGCTCGCCCAATACGCGGCGCGAGGCAGGGCCGACCGGTGGTCCTTGCTGCCCTTTGCTCTGCTTCTACCCACGCAACAGTTTTGACCCGGGACTGTTGCCTCCGTTGAAGCAGAGCAAAGGGGGGCGGCAGGGGGTGTCGGGGCCGGAAGCCGGAAGCCCGGGCAGGGGCAGAGAGCAGGGAGCAGGGGTCACCCTCCCGCAGACGCGGCGACGGCCGGCGGGGCAGGTGCCCCACCGGCCGTCGGTGTCGGTCGCAGGTGATGCGACCCGGAACCGGCCTGCCGTGCCGTGGCACGGTCAGAAGGCCTCCTCCGGGAGGTCCATGATGTCGAGGTCGGCGCCCTCGATGATCCGCCGGTCGGCGCCGATGCGGGGCAGCACCTCGCGGGCGAAGAAGCGGGCAGCGGCCACCTTGCCGGTGTAGAACGCCTTGTCGCTGGCGGACACCTCGCCGGCCAGCGCCTTCAGCGCCACGTCGGCCTGCCGCTGGAGCAGCCAGCCGACGATCAGGTCGCCGATCGCCAGCAGGAACCGGCGGCTGCCCAGGCCAACCTTGTACAGCGCGCGGGTGTCGCCGTTCTGGGCCTCGCCCAGCCAGCCGGTCAGCACACCGAGGATGTTCTGGATCTCGGCCAGCGCCTTGCCGAGCGCCTGCCGCTCCTCCTTGAGCTGGCCGTTGCCCGCCTCGGAGGAGATGAACTCCTGGATCTCACCGGCAACCGCCAGCATCGCCTTGCCGTTGTCCCGGACGATCTTGCGGAAGATCAGGTCGAGGCTCTGGATGGCGGTGGTGCCCTCGTACAGGGTGTCGATCTTGGCGTCCCGGACGTACTGCTCCAGCGGGTAGTCCTGGAGGAACCCGGAGCCACCGAAGGTCTGCAGGGCCTCGTGCCCGAGCATCTCGTACGCCCGCTCCGAGCCGACGCCCTTGACCAGCGGCAGCAGCAGGTCGTTGACCCGCTTGGCCAGCTTGGTGGCCTTCTCGTCGCCGGCCGCCTCGGCGATGGCGACCTTGTCCTGCCAGGTGGCGGTGTAGAGGACCAGGGCACGAAGACCCTCGGCGTACGACTTCTGCAGCAGCAGCGAGCGACGCACGTCCGGGTGGTGGGTGATGGTGACCCGCGGGGCCGTCTTGTCCGCCTGCTGGATCAGGTCGGCGCCCTGCACCCGGTTCTTCGCGTACTCGAGGGCGTTGAGGTAGCCGGTGGAGAGGGTGGCGATCGCCTTGGTGCCGACCATCATCCGGGCGTACTCGATGATCATGAACATCTGCCGGATGCCGTCGTGCTTGTCGCCGAGCAGCCAACCCTTGGCCGGCACGCCGTGCTCGCCGAAGGTCACCTCGCAGGTGTTGGAGACCTTCAGGCCCATCTTGTGCTCGACGTTGGTGGCGTAGACGCCGTTGCGCTCGCCCAGCTCGCCGGTGGTCTCGTCGAAGTGGAACTTCGGCACCACGAAGAGCGACAGGCCCTTGGTGCCGGGGCCGCCGACGCCCTCCACGCCCACCGGGCGGGCCAGCACGTAGTGCACGATGTTGTCGCTGAGGTCGTGCTCGCCCGAGGTGATGAAGCGCTTGACGCCCTCGATGTGCCAGGAACCGTCCGGCTGCTGGATCGCCCGGGTTCGTCCGGCGCCCACGTCCGAGCCGGCGTCCGGCTCGGTGAGCACCATCGTGGAGCCCCACTGCTTGTCGATGAAGAGCTTGGCCCACTGCTTCTGCCGCTCGTTGCCCTCGACGTGCAGGACGTGCGCGAAGGACGGGCCGGAGGCGTACATCCAGACCGGGGCGTTCGAGCCGAGCACCAGCTCGGCGAGTGCCCACCAGAGCGCGCGGGGCGCGTTGGTGCCGCCCAGCGCCGGCGGCAGGTCCAGGCGCCAGAACTCGGAGTCCATGAATGCCTGGTAGGACTTCTTGAACGACTCCGGCAGCGGCGCGGTGTGCGTGGCGGGGTCGAAGACCGGGGGGTTGCGGTCACTGTCCGTGTAGCTGGCGGCCAGGTCCTCGCGGGCGAGGCGGTCGACCTCGGCGAGGAAGCTCCGGGCGGTGTCGGTGTCGAGATCCGAGTACGGCTCCTGGCCGAACGCCCGGTCCGCCCCGAAGACCTCGAACAGGTTGAATTCGAGATCCCGGAGGTTGCTCTTGTAGTGGGTCATGCTCACTAGCCCCGCTTCCGGACAGGTGTTACCGATCAGTAACTCCGACTGTATTACTCACGGGTAGGCAGCGACAAGCGGATCACCCAAGTGACGGCGATTACACACCAGTCCCGGGTCAGCTCTCGGCGGCGCCGACTTCCCAACTCGGCACGGCCGCCGCCGCGCCGGTACGGGCACCGACGTACTCCATGAGGACCAGGGCGATGTCGTCGTCGAGCCGTCCGTGGACCCACTCGATCAGGGCGGTCTCCAGCGAGGCCAGTCCGTCGGCGACCGTACCGTGGCCGAGCAGTCGCCAGGCGCGGTCGGCGGTGGGGAAGAACTCGCCGTCCCGCCGCGCCTCGCCGAGGCCGTCGGTGAACAGCAGCAGCCGGTCCCCCGGCTCCAGACGTTCCACCCGGGGGCGGACCACCGGCATGAACCCGAGCGGAGGCGCCGGCGCCGGCGGCTCCAACGGGATCACCGCACCCCGGCGCAGCAGCAGTGGTGGCGGATGGCCGCAGTTGACGATCGTGAGCGTGCCGCCGCGCTCCTCGACCAGCGCCGCGGTCACGAAATCCTCGTCACCGACGTTGCGGGCCACCGCGCGGTCCAGGTCGGCGACGACGGCCCGCAGGTCGGCCCGCTCGTACGCCACGTGCCGGTAGGAGCCGAGGACGATGCTCGCCAGCCGGACCGCGTCCAGGCCCTTGCCGCGCACATCGCCGATGATCATGCGTACGCCGTAGGGCGTGTCGATCGCCTCGTACAGGTCACCGCCGATCTCGGCCCTGGCGGTGGAGGAGATGTAGCGGCCCGCGACCGAGAGGGTCCCGACCTGCGGCCCCAGCGGACGCAGCACCGCCTGCTGGGCCACCGAGGCGAGCTTGGTCAGCTCGACGATCCGCTCCGCCTGCCGCTGCCGGACCGACGCCACCGCCACCGCCAATCCGGTGGCGAGCGCGACCGCGACCACGCTGACCGAGGTGACCAGCGACATCTTCGGCTCGATCAGGGCGAAGCCGGCCCCGGTCAGGGTCGCCGCGACGCCCACGCCCAGCACCACCGGCCAGGAGGCCACGGCGGCAGCCAGGAAGGGCACGGCCGCCAACAGCGCGACGTAGTGCGCCAGGAGGCCGTCCGCCGCCTCCGCCGCCGACACGATCGCGAGCAGGACAAGGGCCGCGCCGAGGCCGGCGCGGGATCCGGGGCTCAGCGGGCGACGGCCCGACTGGAGGAGTCGCGTGGATACGAGGGACAGTTTGCCTGATCCACGTGAACCGGTGAATGAACCTGGCCCGTCGTCCGAGAAGGTTCTGTCCGGCCGGTCCGGTGGAGCGGCCGAATCGGCGTAACCCGCCCCGGTCAGCCGAGGACCTCGTAGCGGACAGTGAGCGCGCCCACGTCGACCGAGGCGATGGTGGCGAACGCGGCCCGCGAGAGGTCCAGGCAACGGCCGTCGATGAACGGGCCGCGGTCGTTGATCCGCACCACGACCGACTTGCCGTTGGCCGGGTTGGTCACCCGGACCTTGGTGTTGAACGGCAGCGTCTTGTGCGCGGCGGTCAACGCGTTCGGGTTGAACGACTCACCGTTGGCGGTGAGCTGCCCGTCGGAGTAGAACGAGGCACCGCACGAGCCGCTCTCCAGCACCTTGGGCGCCGCCGTGGTCTTCTTCGCGGTCGGGCTCGGCTTCGGCGACGCGGTGCGGGCCTTGCCCCGGGAGGCGGCCTGCTGCGACCGGGCGGCCAGCGGGCTGGCGGTCACGCTCGGCGAGGCGCTGGCGCTCGGGGAGGCGGCCGGCGAGCTGGGGGCGAGGCTGCTCGCGGCGGTGGTCGGGGTGAGGTCGAGGGTCGTCTGCCCCGACTGACCTGAGCCGGAGGTCAGTTGCACGGCACCGACCGTGCCCCCGACTGCGAGGGCGACGCCGACCGCCGCGGTGGCCACGATGCCCGCCGGGGAGGAGAAGATGCGGGTACGGGAGTGCTTGGCTGCCACCGGCCCGGTCCTTTCGTCGTCTGAACAAACCGGGTCGGACCGTAACGAGAGAAGCACTTCCGAAGTCAACGTGATCATTGTGGTATGCCCGGATTTGCACAGGTACGTGTAGCCGATCATCCGATCCCAGGTGGGCCGGCCGGCCCAGGTGCCGACCCGCGACCCCGCCGTGCCGCAGGATGGGCGGATGTCCGCTGAGCTGACCGAACGCCTGGCCACCCTGTTCCGGTGGATCGACCCCGGCCCGGGCACCAGCCACCTGGTCAGCGACATCTCCGGTTGGTGGCGCGATCCGACCGTGCTGGCCGAGCTGGGGCCGGCCCTGGTGGCGCCGTACCGGGCCGCTCGGCCGACCGTGGTGCTCGCCCCGGCGGTCACCGGGCTGCTGCTCGGACCGTTGGCCGCCACCGCCCTCGGAGTCGGCTTCGTGGCCGCCCACAAGCCCGGCGACGGTCGGCTGCCAGCCGGGCCGCTCACCTGGGCGCAGAGCCCACCGGACTACCGGGGTCGACGGGTCGACCTGGCCGTCCGGGACCGACACCTCGGCCCCGACGACCGGGTCCTGGTCGTGGACGACTGGGTGCGTACCGGCGCACAACTCCACGCTCTCTACGAGATCTGCGCCACACGCGGCGCCGAGGTGCTGGGCACCGCCGTCGTGGCCGTCGACTGCCCGCCGGAGGTCGCGGCCAACCTACGGATCACCGGCCTGATCAACGCGGCGGATCTACCGGGTTGACTTCAACCACGCTTCAGCTCCGACGATCGACGGATGAGTGACGACATCCTCGACGAGGCGTACGAGCGACTGCACCGCACCGGCCCCGAATACCAGGGCTGGCTCTCCAACCACGGGCCAATGGCCGTCGAGGCGCTGGCCCGACACGGGCACGAGCGGCAGGTGCACCGCTGGCTCGACAGCTACCTCGGCCGGCTCGACGAGTTACCCCGAGGGCTGCACCCGATCGACGACTGGCGGGCAGCACTGGGCGATGCGAAGCGGGCCGGCGACTGGCTGGCGTACTTCGACCGGCAACTGCGCGAACGCCCGTGGCGCGACGTCCTCGGCACCTGGTGGCCCCGGCTGCTGCCGGGCATCGCCGCCGGCGCCACCCACGGAGTGATCCGAGTCGGGCACGCCGTACGCGCCCTCGACTCCGACGACGTGAACCAACAGCGGCGCACCGAGTTGGGCCAGGCCCTCGGCTACTGGGCGGCCCGCTGGCAGCCGGTCCCCGGCGTCGACCGTCTGCTCGACGGCACCTCCGCAGGCGAATCGGGCGGGCGGAGCGCCGGCGACCTCGACGTGGACGCCGCACTGGCCGGGCTGCCCCGGATCGACGAACAGACCGGGGGCATCCGCGATCGACTGGGCCGACTTCCGGGCGTACCCCGATGGGAGCCGGCGCTCGCGGCGTTGCGGCCCGCACGAACGCCGGCCGAGGCGGAGCGAGGGCTCACCGCGCTCGTGCACCGGGCCGGCCTCGATTACCTGCGCTTCGGGCACGTCGAACCGGTCATGCTGGTGCACGCGGTCACCGCGCCGACCGCGGTGCTGCGTACCCTGCCAGCACTTGACCAGGCGCTGTGGGCGCCGAGCCTCGCCGCGGCCTGGGCCGCGACGGCGGCCGTGACCTCGGTGTACGCCCCGGCCGACGGCCTCGCGCCACCGACCGTGACCGCCGCGACCCCGGCGGAGGTCTTCGCCCGCGCGGCCCGGCACGGCGACGCGCACGTGGTCAAGCTGGCCGATGCGGTGCTCGACGCGCACGCGGCCAGCGGCGACGACCGACTGCTGACGGCCGCCGGCTACGCCGGGCAGTTGATCTGAGCAGAGCCCGGCGTAATGCGGCGGCGGCGTGGACCACGCTGGCCTAGCCTCGGCAGGATGTGGCCTCGGATCGGTGAACTGCGCACCCTCGCCCTCGGCACCCCCGGCGAACTACGGGAAACCCTCAACACCCTGGTCCTCGCCGGTGTGAAGACCGCGACGGCCGGGCGGCTCGCCGAGTACGCGGAAGAGGGCGAGGAGTTGGAGCACGTCGGCGAACGGCTGGCCCTGGTCGACGACGACAACGCCCTGGCCGGCGTGGTGGAGATCACCGGGGTCGAGATCGTCCGCTTCGCCGACGTGCCGTGGGACTTCGCCCGCGCCGAGGGCGAGGGTGACCGCTCGATCGAGGAGTGGCGGGCCGGGCACTCGGCCTACTGGGCGCGGCTCGGCACCCCGGTCGACGGCGACACGCCGATCGTCTGCCTCCGCCTGCGGCTGGTCTCCGGCGGCGAGGGCGGTGTGGCCAGCGGCGACCTCGGCACCTGATCCGGTTGGCCCACTCTGCCGCGGCGCCGGTTCAGCCGCGCAGTTCCGGCAGCAACCGGGTCGCCACGTCCACCAGGATGGCCTCGTCGCCCGCGTACCAACTGCTGGCGCGCGGCCAGTGCGTCACCACGTCGGTGAAGCCGAGGTCGGCGGCCCGCCCGACCTGATCGGCGAAGAACTGCGCGCTGCTGAGCGAGAACACCGGCGCCGCGTCCAGTGAGAGGTAGCGGTCCAGCGTGGCCGGGTCGCGGCCAGCCTCGTCCAGCGTCCGGTCCATCCGTGCGGAAAGCGCCGACACGCTGTCCCACCAGCTCGCCAGGTCGTTGTCGTCACCGGTGCCGGTGGTCACCCAGCCCTGACCGAAGCGGGCCACCAGCCGCATCGACCGTGGCCCGTTGGCGGCCACCACGAACGGCACCCGGGGCTGCTGGACGCAGCCGGGGTTGTTGCGGGCGTCCACCGCGCTGAACCAGTCACCGCGCCAGGTGGTGCCGTCCTCCCGCAGAATCAGATCCAGCAATTCGGTGAACTCGGCGAACCGGTCGACGCGCTGACGCGGCGGGAGCGTCTCGCCGCCCAGCACGGCCGAGTCGAAGCCGATGCCGCCCGCGCCCAGGCCGAGCAGCAGGCGACCGTCCGAGACGTCGTCCACCGTGGTGATCTGCCGGGCGAACGCGGCCGGGTGCCGGAAGTTCGGCGACGCGACGAGGGTGCCCAACCGGATCCGGGACGTCACCGTGGCGGCGGCGGTCAGCGTGGCCATCGAGTCGAACCACGGGCCGTCCACCAGGTCCCGCCAGCCCAGGTGGTCGTAGGTCCAGGCATGGTCGAAGCCCCACTCGTCGACCTGCCGCCAGCGCCGCTGCGACTCCGCCCAACGCTGGTCCGGCAGGATCACGATGCCAATCCGCATGATCGCCAGCCTAGCCGGGGACACCACGGACGCCAGGCCTTCGCTACCGTTCCGCTGTGGACCTCCGTTCGCGGCGAGTCGACACGGTACGACGCCTCGGCACCGTGTCGCTGGCAGCTGGCTTCATGACCTGCCTGCTCACCAATTCGTCCGATTACGACGGGATCAGGCCACAGATCCTCGCCGCCTTCCTCATCCTGACCGGCATCGGTCTGCGGATCGAAGCGGCGATCCTCGAACGTACGCGGTAGCCGGGTAGGCCGAGGTGCGGAGCAACCTCGTCGCCAGCCCCGCTGAGGTGTGGCGCGCATCACACCTTCACCCGGTAGGGCCGTCGCGTTCGGGTCCGACCTCTCCCTGAGCAGGCACCGGTGGGTGCCGTCCGAGGAGAGGAACGACCTGAGATGACGAAGGTGACCGCGCAGCTGTCGGTGTCTGTGGACGGGTTCTACGCCGGCCCACAGTTCGACGGCGACGGCGACTGGATCGACTCCGCGGAGAGCGCCGGCTTCTTCCGGGTCACCCGCTGGGTGACCGAGGCGACGGCCTGGCGCGAGCGACAGGGCTTCACCGGCGGGGAACAGGACACCAACTCCGATGTGATCGCCGAAACGTTCGCCGCCGCCGGCGCGTACGTGATGGGACGCCGGATGGCCGACGGGGGTGAGGTGCCCTGGGGTGACGAGCCGCCGTTCCGCGCGCCGGTCTTCGTCGTCACACACCGCCCCCGCCAGCGCCTGCTGCGGCAGGGAGGCACCAGCTTCACCTACGTCACCGACGGCGTTGCCAGCGCCGTCGAGCAGGCGCGCGCCGCGGCCGGCGGCAAGAACGTCGCCGTGGCCGGGGGCGGCAGCCTGGTGCGGCAGGTCCTCAAGGCCGGCCTGCTCGACGAGTTGGAGCTGCACGTCGTACCGGTCGTGCTCGGCACCGGGCTCCGGCTGCTCGACGCGGACCTCGACCTCGGCGAGAAGGAGGCGGTCGAGCTGACGCCGACCCGGGTCATCCACACACCGCAGGTCACCCACATCCGGTACGCGGTGGGCGGTCGCGCACCGCTCGTGCTCGACGACCGGGGCCGCGGCGGCGGCCCGACGGTAACCGCGAACTGAAGCACGGCCCAGCGAAGGAAAGAGGAGACACCATGCCGCAACTGTTGCGGGTGCAGTGCTTCAACGTTTCGCGCGACGGGTTCGGCACCGGAGAGGGGCAGAGCCTGGAACGGCCCTTCGGCCACGCGGACCCCACCCCGCTGTTCTCCTGGCGTGCCGCCACCGCCAGCTTCGTGTATCGCACCGAGCCGGGCGGCACTCGCGGCCTGGACGACTACCTGACCCGCGACGCCGAGTGCAACATCGGCGCGGAGATCATGGGTCGCAACAAGTTCGGCCCCCAGCGTGGCCCCTGAACGGACCATGAGTGGCAGGGATGGTGGGGGGACAACCCGCCGTTCCACACGCCGGTCTTCGTGCTCACCCACCACGAACGGCCGTCGTTCACCCTGGCCGACACCACGTTCCACTTTCTCGACGCCAGCCCGGCCGAGGCGCTGGCCCGGGCGAAGCAGGCAGCCGCCGGTCGAGACGTACGCCTCGGAGGTGGGGTGGCGACCATCCGCGAGTTCATCGAGGCCGACCTGGTCGACACGATGCACATCGCCGTCGCGCCCGTCGACCTTGAGCGGGGCGAGCGTTTGTGGGACAGCCCCGACGAACTGCTCGACCGCTTCCACCTCGAATCGGTGCCCAGTCCCAGCGGAGTCACCCACCTCCTGTTCTGGAGACGATGACCGCGCACGGCACGGACGTCTAGAGCCGGGCCAGCACCAGCAACCGGTTGCCGTCGGGGTCGGTGACCCGGGCGGAGCGTTCACCCCAGGGCTGGTCGACAGGCTCCTCGGTGACTGTCGCCCCACCCGTGCGGAGCGCGCCCACGGCCGCGTCGCAGTCATCGGCGTAGACGCACAACTCCCAGCGGTGCGAGTCGGCCGGCTCGCCAGCCCCCGGGTTGGCGGCCAGGCCGAGTTCGCTGTTGCCCAGTCGGAGAGCGACGAACTCCGGGGCACCCTCGTCGGGGAACCGGTAGGTCAGCTCGAAGCCGACCACGTCCCGGTAGAACGCGATCAGTCGTGGCAGGTCAGGTGTCGTCACGATCGGAAAGGCTTCGAGGAACACGGGCCACCTCCAGGCCGGACCTTAGCCGGTGCCGAGGCCCCGCAGGAACCACCAGGGTCGATCCCCCGGGCTTTGTCGTCTCACTGAAACCCTTGCGCAGATTGATTTGCGATGCAAACCTATTGGTAGTGCAGCATCAATCCTGGAGGGCATCGTGTCGGAACGACCGAGCACCGCGCCGAACAGCAAGGACACACCCGGAGAGCTCCTGGCGTCGGTGGACGCGCTCCGACGGCGTACCCGGGTCGCCCGACACGCCTACTGGCTGCCGCTCGTGCTGTTCGGTCTCCTGATGGCGGTGGCCGCACCCCTCTACGTCGAGTCGGTCGAATCGCCCGCCCTGCGCGCCAACCAGGACAACCCCGCACTGACCGGCCTCGGTGGGGACTTCCTCGAGCGCTCGGCGGCCCTCGGCTGGTACTGGCTGGCAGCGCTCATCGGCGGCTACCTGCTCAGCCTCTACTGGTATCGGTGGCACGGCACGCGGGTGGGTGTGCAGACCCCGACCCGGGCGTACGTCATCGCCGGCATCGCGGGCACCCTGATCGGAATCGTGCTGCCGATCGCGCTGCGGTTCCTGTTGCTCAACACGGCGACGGTGGTTTCGAACGGGACCAGCTGGGCGACCATGCCGCTGTTGGGCATCTCCAATCGCGGCATGTTGCCGCACCTGGTCATCGCGGTGGGTCTGCTGGTCCTCGCCCGCCTGGAACGCAGTCGCGGCCTCACGGCCGTGGTCGTCTGCTACGTCGCCGCAGTCGTCCTCGTTAACATCTACTTCGAGACCACGGACTTCGCACCGGGGGACCTGAGCCGCTTCAGCTTCCTGCTGGCGGCCCTGCTGCCCGCACCGATCCTGCTGGTCGGCGGCACCATCGCCCTCGTCGCCAGGAACAGGAAAACGTCATGAGCAGCGCCGATGGCGCCAACGAAGCGGCCACCGGCCCTGGCAACGGTGGGCACCCGACGAACGGCCTCAGCGACACCGTCCATCAGCGCAACCGGCTCGGCATCCTCACCATCGCCGCGGAGGCCGAGCGGGTCGAGGTCGCCTACCTGCGCGACGCGCTCGAACTCACCGCCGGCAACCTCTCCCGACACCTCGCCGTCCTGGAGGAGGCCGACCTGATCCAGATCGAGAGGGGCTACCACGGTCGCCGGCCCAAGACCTGGATCAGGATCACCCAGCAGGGGCAGACCGCGTTGACCGCCGAGATCAACGCGCTGCGGGAACTCCTCCAC
The DNA here is from genome assembly GCF_003205615.1 of Micromonospora arborensis. GTDB lineage: Bacteria > Actinomycetota > Actinomycetes > Mycobacteriales > Micromonosporaceae > Micromonospora > Micromonospora arborensis. The sequence goes on from NZ_PYBV01000009.1 coordinate 204,475, forward strand.
CGTCACCAACGGTTGGGCAGCGCCTCGCGGCCGAACGGGCACGAGCAATGAGCTGTCGTACGGACGGGTTAGGTTGTCGTTCATGAATGCGTCGATGCCAGCACAGGACCCGACCCCTCGGCGCGTGGAGCGCCAGGAGACGCCCGTCCTGTTCCTCTCCACGGCCGACGAGCCGGATGCGATCACCGAGGCATGGGCCCGCCTGGAGGAGATCGTCGGGTCACTCCAGGGCCGGAAGTTCTTCGGGGTCTTCGGCCCGCCCGATGGGGCGTACCGCGTCTGCCTGCAGGTTCGGGGCGACGACGATGCCGCGTTGAGCGGGCTCCAGTCGGGGTCGATCCCCGGCGGCCACTACCTGTCGACGACCGTGCAGGGTGAGCCGCCTGAGATCTACTCGCACATCCCCACCCGATACGCAGAGCTCAACCAGGTGGCCGACCACGACACGACGCGTCCCAGCATCGAGTTCTACCGTCGGCGCGACGAGATCGACCTGTTGGTCCCGGTGAAGGCCCGATAGCAGCGGGCCTGCCTACTGCCCCCAGCGCTCGGCGGGTCGGCAGTCAGCTCCCGGTTCGCCGACGTCCTCCGCGAGCGTCCACGAGCCGGTCAACCGGAACACGTGGTTGTAGGCCACCCGGGCGTACCGGCCGAAGAGCCGGCCGTGTCAGTGGCCGTGTCAGGGCCGCGACAGGGCGGTGACAGGCCAGCCGCCGATGGTAGGTGCATGACGAGTTCAGCGATTGCAGTTTCCGGGCTGCGAAAGGCATACAAGGACAAGGTCGTGCTCGATGGCATCGACCTGGATGTCCCCGCGGGCACGATCTTCTCCCTGCTCGGCCCGAACGGGGCGGGCAAGACGACGACGGTGAACGTGCTGACCACGTTGGTGAAGGCCGACGGTGGGACCGTACGCATCGCCGGACACGATGCCGCCACCCAGGCCAAGGCGGTACGCGCGGCAATCGGGGTCACTGGTCAGTTCGCGGCCGTGGACGAGCTGCTGACCGGTCGGGAGAACCTGCAGCTGATGGTGGACCTGAGCCAGGTGCCCGCCAAGGACGGCAGGCGGGTCGTCGCGGAGTTGCTGGAGCGGTTCGATCTGACGGAGTCGGCGCAGAAGCCGGTGTCGACCTATTCCGGCGGTATGCGCCGCAAGCTGGACCTGGCGATGACGCTCGTCGGCGACCCGCGGATCATCTTCCTCGACGAGCCGACGACGGGCCTGGATCCGCGCAGCCGCCGCACGATGTGGTCGATCATCCGGGACCTGGTGGCCGACGGTGTGACGATCTTCCTCACCACCCAGTACCTCGAGGAAGCCGACCAACTCGCCGACCGGATCGCCGTACTCGACCAGGGGCGCGTCGTCGCCCAGGGCACGCCCGACGAGCTCAAGCGCCAGATCCCCGGCACCCACGTCCGGCTCCAGTTCACCACCGTCGCCGAACTCGACGCCGCAGCCCGGGTGCTCAGCGACTCCACCCGAGACGACGAGGCACTGGCCCTGCGCGTTCCCAGTGACGGCGGGACCGCCTCTCTGCGTGCCCTGCTGGACCGGCTCGACGAGTACGCGATCACCGCCGAAGGGTTCTCCGTGCAAACGCCGGACCTCGATGACGTCTTCCTCGCCCTGACGGGCACCCGCACCCCGGAGGTTTCCGCGAAATGAGCGCCAAGTCCCACTCGATCGTCATGCTGCGTCGCAACTTCAAGCACATCGCCCGGAACCCGACCTCGGTGTTCAACGCGGTCCTGATGCCGATCGTGATCATGTTGATGTTCGTGTACATGTTCGGCGACGCCTTCAACGTCGGTGTCGACTACATCGACTACGCCACTCCGGGCCTGATGCTGTTGGCGGTCTGCTACGGGCTGGGGGCCACCGCGACGGCGGTGAACTCCGACATGACGAAGGGCATCATCAACCGGTTCAAAGTCATGCACGTCTCCCGAGGTGCGGTGCTGACCGGTCACGTCGTCGCCAGCGTACTGACCAACCTGGTCGCCATCGCGGCCCTGGTCGGGGTGGCCTTCCTGCTCGGATTCAGCCCGTCGGCGAGTCTCCTCGGCTGGCTCGGCGCGATCGGCCTCATCGTGCTGCTCGGTGTCGCCGCCGGCTGGCTCACGGTCGCCCTGGGGCTTTCGGCGAAGTCTCCGGAGACGGCGGGCCTGGCCTCCGTACCCCTGGTCATGCTGCCGTTCTTCAGCAGCGCGATCGTGCCGGCCGACAAGATGGGCCCCGGGCTCCGGGAGTTCGCGGAATACCAGCCCTTCACGCCGATCATCGAGACCCTGCGCGGGCTCCTCGCCGGCACGCCGTCCTCCAGCGACGCGATCACCGCCATCGCCTGGTGCGTCGGCATCGCCCTCGTCGGCTACCTGTGGGCGCGGTCCACGTTCACGAAGCGAGCGTGACCGCGACCAGCTCACCCCAGCTCGTCCGAGTGCCTTCCAGCGCCGCCTCCGCGAATCTCACTTCGCCGAGGCGGCGCCGCACTGTCCCCTCGATCCGGGCGACATCCGGCTGGGAATGATCCTGCCGTCCGCGCACGGCGGTGCTCGCGGCGAGCAGTCGCGCGGCCTGCTCGTACTGGTCACGGCGGAGCGCCAGGTCCGCGACTCCGACGAGTACCTGCGCGATCGACGGTGCGTGCCCCAACTCGGCTGCGGCCGTGCAGGCCGAGGAGTGGTGGCTGCGCGCCTCGTCGAGATCCTCGGCGACATACCCGAGCAGGTCGTGTGTCATCACGCGGATGTGCGCCTGCTTCGCCTCGTCGCGCAGCAGGGTCGTCACGACACCGACCTGCCGGGCCACCTCGTCGGCGTCGCCACGCCAGCGAGCGAGTTCCGCCTGCGACAGGGCCAGCACGGCCAGCGCACCCGGCCACGTGACCCGTTCCGCGGATCGCCGCGCTGCGGCGACGGCAGCCGCGCTGGACTCCTCATCACCCAGCAGCCAGTACAGCTGAGCCTGCCGCGACCGCATCCGGATGATGTCCTCGACGGTGCCAACTTCGGTGACGACCGCGATCGCCTCTTCGTAGTGCTCGCACGCACCGGCGAAGTCACCGCGTCCGGCAATCAACTCCGCCAACTCGCTGAGGGCGAAGGAGATCCCGAACCGTTCACCGAGCACCCGGAACTCGGCGAGCGCCGACTCGAGGTTCGCGTCCACGTCCCGGCCGTCCTGACCGAGGATGATCCGCATCTTGCCGAGCTGCAGCCGGGCCAGTGCGCGTACCCAGGGATCCTGCTCGTCCAGCAGCGGTTCCCACGCGGAAAGGACCGCGCCCGGGTCCTGCAACATGCCTTCCAACGGGACGACGAGCGCCGTCCCCGGGTGCCCGGAGTGACTGCGCTGGCTGAACTCGTACGCCCTGTGGATCCACTCCGCCGCCTGGCGCTCGTCGCCCGGCCCCGAGTTCAGGAAGAGCACGACGAGCGCGTACACCGTGGCCCGGATCTCGTCGGTCACCTCTCCGGGCGTCTCGGTGGCCGCCGTGATCAGCTCCATGCCCTCGGTCCGGTGGCCGCCGAGCCACCAGTACCAGCCGGCACCCGCGGCCAGCCGCATCGCCGCGTGCGCGTCGCCGGCCGCGAGCGCACCGCGCATCGCGGAGCCGATGTTGTCGTGCTCGACTTCGAGAATGGCGAGCCAGGTCACCTGTTCCGCGCGGCGAAGCTGCGGCTCGGCGGTCTCGGTGAGTTCGGTGAAGTACGCCAGATGCGCGTGGCGTGCCAGGTCCGATTCCCCCGCCTCGGCGAGCCGCTGCGCCGCGTACTCCTTGATCGTGCCGAGCATCCGGTAGCGCGGGGCCTCGTCGCCCTCGGCGACCAGCAGTGACTTCTCGGCCAGCGCGGTGACCAACTCGAGCACGTCCTCCTGGTCGACCTCGTGGCCGGCGCAGACCCGTTCGGCCGCTTCCAGGCTCACCCCGCCGGAAAACACCGAGAGCCTACGCAGGACCGCTCGTTCGGCGTCGGTCAGCAACTCCCAGCTCCAGTCGACCACCGCGCGCAGCGTCCGGTGCCGGGCCAACGCGGTACGGCTGCCGCCGGTCAGGAGGCGGAACCGGTCGTCGAGCCGCCTGGCGAGCTGGTCGACGGACATGGTGCGCAACCTGGCCGCGGCCAGCTCGATCGCCAGCGGCATCCCGTCCAGCGCCCGACAGACCCGCGCCATCGTCGCCAACGTGTGCGCGTCGACCGCCAGATCCCTACGCACCGCGCCCGCCCGGTCCAGCAGCAACCGGACGGCGGGAGAGGATTCGATCTCGTCAGGGCCGGCGTCGACGTCCGGCAAGGCCAGCGGCACGACCGGCCACAGCGCCTCACCGGTGATGCCGAGCGGTTCCCTGCTCGTCGCCAGGATCCGCAGCCGCCGGCACTCCCCGAGAAGTCGATGGGCGACCGCCGCCGCCGACTCGATCACGTGCTCGCAGTTGTCCAGAATCAGTAGCGTCTCCCGTTCGCGGATCGCGGAGACGAGCCGGTCGATCAACTCCATGCTCGGTGCCTCGCCGAGCAGAGCGTCCCGAAGCCCGAGCCCGGCGAGGGTCGCCTGCACCACGTCACCGTCGGCGCCGATGGCGGCGAGCTCCACGAGCCAGGCGCCGTCCGGCAGGTCGTCGAGCATCCTGCGCGCGGTCTCCGTGGCCAGCCGGGTCTTTCCCGAGCCGCCCGGCCCGATCAGGGTCGTGAGCCGGTGTTCGGCGACGAGCGCGCCGACCTCGGCGACAGCTTCGTCCTTGCCGACGAAGCTGCTCAGCTCGGCTCGCAGGTTGGTCTTCCGGTTCTCCTCCCGCCGTCCCAACTCACCCCGCAGCAGCGCGACGTGCAACGCCGAGAGCTCCGGCGAGGGGTCGACGCCCAGCGCGTCGGCCAGGGCCTCGCTGGTGCGCTGGTAGACGAGCAGCGCCTCGTTGTCCCGACCGCTCGCGGCGAGGGCACGCATCAACGCGATGACAAGCCGTTCCCGCACCGGGTGTGCGGCCACCAGGTCGGTCAACTCCGCGACCAGCTCCGGACCCTGGCCGAGACTGACCTCGACGTCGAAGCGATCTTCCAGGGCGGACAGGCGCAGCCTCTCCAGCCGGGTGACGACCGCGTCGAACGCCGCGCTGTCGGCCAGACCGACGTCCTGCATGGCCGTACCGCGCCACAGGGCGAGGGCCTCGCGCAACCGCCGAATCCGCTGCGTGCCCTCGTCATCGCGCGCCTGGGCGACGAGGCGTTCGAACCGTACGGCGTCGACGACGCCGGGTTCCACCGTCAACCGGTAGCCGTCCGTCTGCCCCTCGATCGACCCTTCCGGCAGCACCTTCCGCAGCCGGGAAACCAGGCGGTGCAAGGAGTTCGCCGCATCGGAGGGCGGTTGTTCGCCCCAGATCCAGTCGACCAGAGTCGCCTTCGAGACCACCTGTCCCGGGTTGAGCGCGAGGGCGGTCAACAGTCCGCGCAAACGCGCACCCGGCACGTCGGTCAAGGCGCCGTCGTCCGTGCGAACCTCGAATGGACCAAGCATCCTGACCTGCACCTGGCACATCTTGCCATGGGCGTGAGAAAGATCCGCATTGCCGATCAGCTGGCTGTGGCGTACACGTGGCCGTGGAATGTCGAAGCCTCCGAGTGCCGCCAACAGGGTGCCGAGCACCGTGGCGAATCCGGTGGACCTGCACCCGAAGCAGTCACGGCATAACGTCGTCCGTCGAGTGCGCCTCGCTACCGGTACTGACCCCTACATCGGGCACGCCCCGGAAACTTGTCCTCACCCATGTGATGATCGCCAATAGCACCAGCAGCATCGCGCCCCCAGCACCGATGAGGACTGCGTACGGTGCGGCGGCGTCCGTCGCGCTGATCCAGCTCGGCACCCCGGCGTCGTGGACGATGCCCAGTCGCTTTGGATCGCTGCCGTCGTTCGGCGCGGCCAGCGCCCCGACGACGCCGTACGCGGCGAGCAACCCGCAGACCGGCCCGATGATTCCGGGCGACCGCGATCCGGCGACGCGTGCCCGTCGTGCCGCGATCCACAAGATCGGCACCAGCACCGCCGTCACACCCAACCGCAGGTAGGCGAAGGCTCCCTCCAGCAGGTAGGCGGTCGCTCCGTTCATGCTGCTGCCGTAGTTGAACAGCTCTTTGAAGTGGAGCAGATCCCAGACTGTCGCGGCTGCGTTGATCAGCAGTCCGGCGCTGAGCACCGCGATCGGGATCGGCATCCAGGTGAGCTGCTGTCGATGTCGAGGCAACGCGGCGCCGAAGGTCACGGCGGCCAACGTACAAGACAGTTGTGCGTGAATGGTGATGCTGGCGTAAAGGTGCCGGGTACGTCGTCGGTGACGTGGAGAAACCGACTGCCCAAGACGGGCGACAGGGCCGATACGGCGTCAGCCGGCCAGGTCGTCGCCTGCGCTGTGCCTGCGACGATCGCTCGCGCCTTGCAGGATGGCCGCGACGGCGGCGGCCACCACCGAGAGAAGCGTCAGCAGCAAGGCCGGCGCCACGACACCTGTGATGTCTTCGCCGGTGCCGCGCGCCAGCACCATGACCGTGGCGATCCCCGCCACCAACAAGCCACCGATGGCCAGCGCGAGGTACTTGACGATCCTGAAGACGTTTGTTGCTTTCCTGGCCATAGTCCACCTCGCAAGGTCCGTCGCGCGCTCCCGGATGATGCCCGCGAAAGTTTCGGTGAAGATCCAGAGGATGAAGGCGCCATGTCCACGGCCCTCGGTTCCGGCCCGTTCACGGCAGAGGTCGGTGAACGTCTGCTCCATGCTGTCGGCGAAGCGTTCGCGGTACGGCCTCGGATAGAGACCGAGCAGCCTTCGGTACCAGCGCCGATATCGCGTCTGTCCGTCCATGTCAGGCACCCATTGCCTTGGGTATGAGGGATCGCTCGTGGGCGACCGCGACGACCTGGCGGTATCGCTGCAACTCCGCTGCGAGGGTCTGTTGGCCGAGCGCGGTGATGCCGTAGTAGACGCGGCGCTCATCGTCCAGGTTCGGGTCGATCTTCTTGTCGCTCTCGCGGATCAAGCCCGCTTCGGTCATCCGGCGGATCGAGCCATAAAGCGTTCCTGGCCCCATCCTGACTTTTCCCTCGGAGTCGGACTCGACCTGTTTCATGATCCCGTAGCCATGGCGTTCCTGGGTCGAGAGCACGAGCAGGATGTGAAGCACCGCAGGGGTGAGGGGCCCGTCGGTTCTGGTGCTCGCCATGAGTCGAAACTATATCCGCGACGGATATACTTCAAGCGAAAACGCCGGTTCTCGCGGTACAGATGCACCGAGGCTTCGAGGCGCGGTCAGCCAGTCTCTCGGACCAGGCGGTACAGGTCCCGGCGCAATGCCGGCCATTCGTCGACGACAGCATGCCGCGCGGCTCCCATCGCATCGACCGCAGCCACCCCATTGCCGATCGCCGCGTAAAGGGCGTGGACAGCAGACGAACAGGCACGCACGTCGGCACCATGCGCCTTGAGGTAGACGATCCTCGACCGGGCATCCTCGTCCAGGGTCAGGCCTCGCTCGACGGCCTCCACCGCCCGCCTCACCAGATCGTCATCGCTGAACCTGAATCGCTTCGTCACGGCTCGCAAGGCAAGCGCCAGTGCCGCCCGCCGCACCGGCTCCGACGCGGCCCGCAGTCGCGCGTCAAGATCGGGCTCGTAGTGACCGAAGTTCGATGGCGGCCTAGGGTCAGAGGGAAACGAGCCAAGCCGCACCGTCACCCACGGCCCGGCTTCCGGGTCGGCCCCCTCGTCGCTCATCCACTCGGCCGGCAGCCGCACGCCGGTCCGCCGCTCGACAAACGCCATTACCGCAGGTGTCACGTACTCCGTCCCCTGCGCGGCGCGCACGTCCTCCAGATCGTCGGCGAAGACGGACGGGTCATCGCCATGCCCCCGGTCAGGATCGTTCATGTCCATCCAGGCAAGCACCTTGCCGTACACCGCGTAGGTGACCCCGCCGTTGCCGTTGATGGTCCAGTCGACCGTGTGCACCCGCATGCCGTCACTGAGCCAGCGCAAGACTTCAGGCCGGCTCAGCGCACAGCCGTCGTCCTGGAACACCACCACATTCGGGCCAATCTGAGCCAGGTCGGCGAGTTCGCCGGGGTTGTTGTCACCCGGCTCGACACGCCTGGCCCGCAAGCGCTTGATTACTCCGTCGATAGTGGCCTCGGCACTGGCCGGCTGAACAACCGCCCAGCTCAGCCCTTCGGCGAGCCAGTCCCGATCGGCCAGGAAATCGTCGTAGTAGCGCACCGGGTCCGACACCATCGAAAAACAGTACGACGATCACCGCCCCCGGTGGTGTCCCAGCTATAGGCCATCTCCACGGAGGTGAACGACACCCCGGAGGTGCCCGTCTTCACCGCCGAGAGCAGGCAGCCGAGCTGGCGCGGGCCTTTCGATACGAGGAGAGCCCTGCCTTGAGCCGTAGGGTCTTCTCGTGGTTGACACCGATGAGGCAGTCCAGATAGCGACCCGATTCCTGGCCGGTCGCCACGCGGAGCTTCCGGATCAGCGCGAACTGCCAAGCGTGCAAGAGGTGACGGTCGAGCAGGTGGCAACCCCGACCGGCGAGCGGCGTTGCCACATCGTGAGCTTCGGATGGCCCGTCCGGGTAGCTGTCGACGAGGAAACGGGCGACGCGGACATGCTGCGGTAAAGGGCGGATCTGCCGATGACGCCGTGCTCGGCCATGATCAGGCCCGGTGCTCGGCAAGCACCCTGTTGAACATCGCAAGGTAGCTGTCGTGAGCCAAGGACAAGTCTCCGAGTGCGTCTTCCGTGAACCACGCGACGGCATCGTGTTCGTCTGGCGCAACGTTGACCGGGGACCCCGTCCACGCTTCGATCAGCCAGATTTGCATGTCGAACGTGTCGGTGTGAACTTCTCGCAGGGGCGGACCCAACGGCGCCGCGACGTCGATGCCCAATTCCTCTCGGAGCTCTCGAGCAAGTGCCCGGCCGGGAAGTTCGCCGGGCTCCACGTGGCCACCGGGCAGATCCCAAACGTCGGGGTACCAACGGCGCTGGGGAGATCGGTGACAAAGCAGTAGCCGGTTGCCGTCCCGCAGTAACGCCGCGACGATGCGGGCCTTGGGAGAGTCGTCCACAGATATTGACACCGGCGTATTCTGCCACCCCTCGTGAGCCGACACTGTGCCGTGCCGAACGGCGGCCGCACTGCTCGACGAAATCGAGGCACCCCGCCACCACCGCGCCGCCGTGACTGTCCGGGGGGGTGTGATGCTCGAGCCGCCAACGCAGGGCCAGCCTGAGTTACCAGATCTGCGCTCGCTCGTCGACGAACCGGGGCGGCTCGCCAAGGAAACAGCCGACCGGGACGGGCCCGTGCGCGATGTCGACCCCTGCCTCTGCACTGTCAGCCCCGGACACCACCGTGGCCCGTGGTCGGCCCGGCTTGCGCTCCGCGATGAACCTGCCCTTCAGTCGGCCTGACCGTCGGCGGCGATGGAAACGAAACCGTCGTTCCACTGGTCCTCGTCGAGGCTGTAGCGGTTGAGGTAGAAGCAGTCGGGCTCGTCGCGGAAGCCAGGCAACTTCCTGGCTCGCTGTATCCGTTCCTCCGCTCGTGCCTCCGACGAGTACACCCCCAGAATCTTGAGATCGTCGCCGTCTTCCTCGTCCCAGACCAGCTCGCAGGCTTCGTCCCGGTGCGTTGTCGGTCGCCCGTCGAGCCACCGGGCGTGGCGGACGTGCCAGAGCAGGAAGACCTCCATGCGGGCGCACGCTACCCGCCACCGCGCTGTCTGCTGGGGGGCCGCGTGACCGATCCGCGACACGGGCGCGCCGCCCGAGACAACGAAGCCGTACGCATGAAGACGCTCCTCGCACCCCGGTGCGACGTCACAGGACCGGCAACGGTCCCACCCGGGTGACCAGCCGGCGGATGGCCTCCCCGCCGTCCGGGGGAGCAGCCGGCGACGCCGGCCACTGATACGGTCCTGGCACCAGCCATGGAGCGTGATGTATCCGACCGGAAAGTCGGGTCCTGCGTGGACTCCTGGCAGAAACGGGGACAACATGAATAGCAGGGTGCTGCGCGCACTAGGCGCCGCAGCGATGGCCGGGCTGATGGCCGTCATGGGCCTCACCGGGCCGGCGCAAGCGGCGGAGGCCGCCGGGCTGGACGGCACGATCACCAACAAGTTGACTGGCGAGCCCGTCGCCGGTGCGGGGATCGTGATCCAGCAGCAGGACGGTTCCAACTGGAACTTCACCAACAGCGACACCGACGGGCGCTTCGCCTTCCCGGACACGCCGGCCGGCGAGTACACCGTCCAGGTCAACGCGAACGGTTACGTCGAGGAGTACCTCTACGGCCACCAGAACAGCTGGGAGGCCGACCTGATCACGGTCCCGGCCACCCTCCAGATCCCGCTGATGCCCATCCAGTACGGCGACGTCGCTGGCCGGGTGGTGGACCAGAAGGGTGCGGGCATCGCCCACGTCGGGGTCCAACTGCGACGCGGCGCCAACTGGGTGGCCGACACGGTGACCAACAACCAGGGGCGGTACCGCTTCGAGCGGATCGAGACCACCTCCAACTACACGGCACAGTTCACCTTCCCGAGCGGCCAGGTGCTCTTCAACGGCGGAGTCGAGTCCGAGTACGACGCTCCCCCCTTCACCGTGACGGCGAACAAGACGACCACCGTCAACCTCACCCGGCCCCCGGTCGGGAACCTCATGGTCCGCGCGGTCGACAAGAAGACCGGCGCCGCGATCGCCGGCTACTGCTGGTACCCGCAGGACGGCCCGTTCTCGTTCCACACCACCTGCACCGACGAACTGGGCCGGGCCCGGTTCCAGGACATGCCGGTCGGCACCTACCGCGGCGGCGGCTACGACCCCAACAAGGTCTACGTCAACGGCCTGTTCGGCCCGGTGACCGTGACCGAGAACGAGACGACCCGGGCGACCGTCAAGCTGGAGAAGTCGGTAAGCCTGCACGTCGACCTCGTCGACGCGGCCACCGGCGACCCGGTCAACGGCGCCTGCGTCACCCTGGCCGACCCGGTGTACACCGACGTCGGCCAGAACGGCAGATGCGGTTCCGAGGTGGACTACGACAACCTGTTCGCCGAGGAGCATTTCCGGCTCTTCGTCGCTCCGTACGACGAGGAGCACGGGGCACAGTGGGTCTCGAAGACCGGTGGCGGCACGGGCGACCCGGCGAAGGCCAAGGTCTTCAAGCCGGTGCCGGGCGAGCGCATCCGGGTGACCGTCAAGCTGGACGGCGCCGGCAGCGTGACCGGCGTCGTGCGGGACGCCGCGACGGGAACCGCCGTGCGCGACGTCTGCCCGACCCCGACCGGGCCGGCCTTTTCCTACACCGAGGGTCCCAACGCCAACTGCACCTACGACGGCGGTCAGTACACGATCCGCAACCTCGGCCCGTACCAGTGGAAGCTGGCCTTCCCGGCGTACGACGGCCAGCACGCCTGGGCATGGTCGGGCAACGCGGTGAGCCGAGCGTCCGCGACGCCGGTGCAGGTGGTGGCCGGCGAAACCGTCACGCTGGATGCGGCGCTGCCGGCCACGGGCACGATCAGCGGCACCGTCACCGTGCCTGACGGCACCTGCCTGACGTGCGTGGGCATCACCGCTGTCGACGCGACGACCGGCGACTGGGCAGGCATCCAGCCGTCGGTCCGCTCGGACGGCACGTTCACCATGAAGGGCCTCAACACGCAGGACGTGCGGCTCCTCTACAGCGTGGGCGACGGCCGGGTGGCGTACCCGAACCTCATCCACACCACCGCGGGTAAGGCCGTCACCGGCATCACGATCACCGTGCCGGCGGCGTAGCGCCGGAGAGGCAGCGGGCACGACAAACGCAAGAAGCGATAGCGACGACTGAGGCCCCAGCCAGGAAACCGATCCTGGCTGGGGCCTCAGGGTGGAGCGGGTGACGGGAATCGAACCCGCACTGTCAGCTTGGGAAGCTGATGTTCTGCCATTGAACTACACCCGCAAGCGGCACCACTGTACCCGAGTCGCCCGGCATGTGCACCCAGGCACCCCCGCGTGGTGCTGCTCTCGCGCGTACACCCGGTGCCGGCCCCGTCACGACGGGGTCGGCACCGGCGCCTCGGACCAGGACCCGACCGAGGTCAGGCGGCCGTGCACTGGACGTCGCGGCTGAGCCGGGTAGGGCGCGTCTGCGGTACGGCGAGCGGCGCGGCCGCCGCCGACGGGGCGTGCGGGTCGAGCCAGACCCGGACAGCCGGCCGGCCCGGGCTGAGGCCCGGAATGCCGGCGATGTGCTGCTCACGGCGGGTCAGCATCGCCACGTCGACGGTGAACTCGAACAGTTGCCAGTCGACCTGCGGCTCGGCGCGGGCGCCCTGCGCCAACCGGGCCACCCGCGCCGGATCGGTGACCGGGCGGGCACGACCCGCCACGTACGCCTCGTCGTCGCTCTCTTCCGGCGGGAACGAGTGGAGCGCGTAACGGCCGTCGCGTTCGAGGTCACGGCGTTTCGGAGAGTCGATGATGAAGCAGAACAGGCCCTCGTCGGTGATGACCGGCGAGACCGGATGGACCCGGGGCCCGCCGTCGGCGCGGACCGTGGCCAGGTAGCCGAAGCCCGGCCCGTACTGCTGGAGGAGAACGCGGATCCCGTCGGCGAGTCGGGGCTCGTCGGCGGCGAATTCGGACCAGGAAGCCATGTGGACATTCTATCGAACAAATGTACGAGCAGCGACCTCGACGCGCTGGTCACTGCCACCGAATCCGATGGCTCTGGGTGGCGCGGCTATGGTGGTCCGATGCTGCTCTCCGACCGCGACCTGGTCTCCGAGATCAAGGCCGGCACGCTGGGCCTGGAGCCGTTCGAGCCCACCCTGGTTCAACCTTCCAGCATCGACGTGCGACTCGACCGGCTGTTCCGGGTCTTCAACAACCACCTCTACACACACATCGACCCGGCGATGCAGCAGGACGACCTGACCTCGGCGGTCGAGGTGCCCGACGGCGAGCCGTTCGTGCTGCACCCGGGGGAGTTCGTGCTCGCCTCGACGCTGGAGGTCATCTCGCTGGGCGACCAGCTCGCCGGCCGGCTGGAGGGGAAGAGTTCGCTGGGCCGGCTCGGGCTGCTCACGCACTCCACCGCCGGCTTCATCGACCCCGGTTTCTCCGGTCACGTGACGCTGGAGCTGTCCAACGTGGCGAACCTGCCGATCACCCTCTGGCCGGGCATGAAGATCGGGCAGCTCTGCATCTTCCGGCTCTCCTCGCCGGCTGAGCACCCGTACGGCTCGGTGGTCTACGGCTCGCGCTACCAGGGCCAGCGGGGGCCGACGCCGAGTCGCGCCTGGCAGCACTGGCGCACCTGGCCAACTCGCTGAATCCGTAACGACGAGGGCCCGCCGCGACGAATCGCGACGGGCCCTTCGGTCACCCTCGATCAGCCTGGGCGGCCGTAGCTGTGGATCGGGCCGTCGTCGACCTTCTTCATCTTGACCGGTTGACCGGCCTGCGAGGCGTGCACCACCCAGCCGTTGCCGACGTACATGCCGACGTGGTGGATGTCGCTGTAGTAGAAGACCAGGTCACCGGGGCGCAGATCGGCCTTGCTGACGTTCTTGGTCGCGCGGCTCTGCGCGGCGGCGTTGTGGGGCAGTGACACGCCGGCCTTCGCCCAGGCGGCGAGCATCAGGCCGGAGCAGTCGTACGAGTTCGGGCCCTCGGCACCCCACACGTAGGGCTTGCCGATCTGGGCGCAGGCGAACTTGACCGCCGTGCCCGCGGCGCCGCCGGGATAGCTGGCGGGGCACGGTGCCGGGCGCAGCGGGCCGCCGCCACCGTTGCCGTACACCTTGAGGCGCAGCTTCTGCAGCTTGTCGATCTCGTCGTTGATCTGCTTCTTCTTCGCGGCCAGCTGGGCCTCGGTACGGGTCAGCTGGGCCACCATCTCGTCCAGCGGCGCCTTCTGCGCGGCCAGGTCGTCGCGCAGGTCGGCCACCTGCCGCACGTCCTGCTGCTGGTTGTGCGCGAAGCGGTCGAGCATCTCGAGTTGGCCGACGACCTCGCTGGGTGACCGGCTGCCCAGCACCGCGTTGACGGTCGCGACGTTCTCGCCCTTGTACGCGCGCACGGCCAGGGCGCTGACCTTGTTCATCGCGGCGTCGACCTGACGCTCCAGCGGGGCGATCCGGGCGGCCACCGCGTCGGCCTGCCTGCGCTTCACGGCGAGGTCGGCCCGGGTGGCGTTGTGCTGTTCGATGATCGGTTCGAGCTTGTTCCAGTCGGCGTCGATCTGACGCTCGATCTCGGCGACGCTCGGGTCGGCGTGGGCCGCCGTGGCGCTGCCTGTCAGGACGACGGCGACGCCGATCAGTGCGGCGAGAGCGGTGCTGAAGCGGGAACTGCGTGGGCGCGGCACGATCGACGTCGGGCCGGCTGATGCCGGCCGCCCGAACGACGGCCGCGGGGCATGGAGTGCCACCGGGGTTCCGTACTCCTTCTTCCTGACCGCCTACCGGGTTAGCTGACGGGTTCGGGCGGGAAGTCGGCGCCCTACCGCAATCGCTGCGGATTCACCCCGGGGGACCTGGGTCCCCGGTTCGTTCGGAAACGACTCGGCGGTGTCGGTCCGTTACCGCCCGGGCTGGGCGGAGCTGCTATCGGGCCGACGAATGACCAGAGTAGAGACGCCTGTTACCGATCCGCAACCCGTACGGCCGTGACACTCCGTACCGATCAGGGAGGGTCACGGGCCGTACGCGAAGATTTCTTTCTCGACGCGTCGAGGCATGGAAAGGTATTGACGCAGACTCCCGGGCGGCGCGAAGGTGACCTCACCTTATTCGTGGAATCTAGGGGGTTCGATGCACCATCCAACCCTGTCCGCCGGCCGGCGCGCACTGCTCGCCGCCGCCGTGGTCGCCGCCGCGACCGCCGTACCGCCACCCGCCGGCGCGGCCGCCGCACCCACGGCCGACCGTCAGCAGCAGTACGCCGCGGCAGCCGCCGAGTACGGCGTACCGACCGACGTGCTGCTCGGCGTCTCCTACCTGGAGTCCCGCTGGGACAGCAACGCCGGCACACCGAGCACCAGCGGCGGCTACGGTCCGATGCACCTGACCGACGCCCGACACGTGGCCGCTCTGCCCGGGGGTGGCCACCACGACGCCGGCACCGAGGACCCACGCGGCGACGGGTCCCGCCCCACGCTCGCGCCCGCTCCCCGGCCGGCCGACGACCCCGCGCCACCTGCCGCCGCGTTGCAGACCGTGGACGCCGCCGCCGCACTGACCGGCGCCGCTCCCGACTCGCTGCGCACCGACGCCGACGTCAACATCCGAGGCGGGGCGGCGCTGCTGGCGTCGTACCAGCGCGAGTTGGGCGCCCCGGTCGGTGCCGGCACCGACCCGGCCACCTGGTACGGCGCGGTGGCCCGCTACGCCGGCGCGGACAGTGCCGACGCCGCGGCGGCCTTCGCCGACGAGGTCTTCACCACCATCGGCACCGGCGAGTCGCGGGTGACCGACGACGGCCAGCGGATCACGCTGCCGGCCCGGACGATCCGGCCGGAGCGTTCCTGGCTGGACCGGCTGGGCCTGCGCCGCCTCGCCCGCCCGGACGGGCTGGAATGCCCCCGCACCATCTCCTGCGAATGGATTCCGGCCCCCTACGCCGCGTTCGGCGACGGGGACTACGGCAACCACGACCTCTCCGACCGGCCCGGCCGGCAGAAGATCGAGTACATCGTCATCCACGACACCGAGGCGAGCTGGGCGACCACCCTGAAGCTCGTGCAGGACCCGACCTACGTGAGCTGGCACTACTCGCTGCGTTCGGTGGACGGGCACGTCGCCCAGCACGTCCAGACCAAGGACGTCGCCTGGCACGCCGGCAACTGGTACGTCAACGCCAAGTCGGTCGGGTTGGAGCACGAGGGCTTCGCGGCGCAGGGCACCTGGTACACCGAGGCGATGTATCGGACCTCGGCGAAGCTGGTCCGGCACCTCGCGCTGCGGCTGGGCATCCCGCTGGACCGCCAGCACATCATCGGCCACGACAACGTGCCCGGCACCACCGCCGCGACCGTCCGCGGAATGCACTGGGACACCGGCCCGTACTGGGACTGGACGCACTACTTCGAGCTGCTGCACGCGCCACGGTTGGACACCGGCACCCCGGCCACCGGTCTGGTCCGGATCGACCCGGACTTCGCCACCAACCAGCCGGCGTTCATCGGCTGCGTCACCGCCGGTGTGCCGTGCGCGCCGCGCGGCTCCTCGGCGGTGGTGCTGCGCTCCGCGCCGTCCGCGGACGCGCCACTGGTCAACGACATCGCGCTGCGCCCCGACGGCACCCCGAACACCATGGAGGTGTCGGATCACGGCGCCCGGGCCTCCGCCGGCCAGACGTACGCGCTGGCTGGCCGGCAGGGCGACTGGACGGCCATCTGGTACCTCGGGCAACGGGCCTGGTTCCACAACCCGGCGTCCGCGCCGACCGCCAGTTGGACCGTCGGCCTGGTGGCCACCCCGAAGCCCGGACGGGCCACGATCCCGGTGTACGGGCGGGCGTACCCGGAGCAGGCGGCCTACCCGGCCGGCGTGCCCTACCAGGAGATCTCGCCGCTGCAGTACACCCTGGCCGCCGGGCAGCGGTACGCCGTCGGCGCGGTGCTGGCCGGCGAGTACTACCGGGCCAGCACGGTCGACGGCTCCTCGCCCGGCGACTGGACGGTGATCCGCGGCAAGAACCGGTACGCGCAGATCCAGTTCGGCCACCGCATCATGTACGTCGACCTGGCCGACGTGCAGTTGCTGCCGTCCCCGCTGGGCGCCCCCCGCTGAGAAACCACGACGGCCCCCGGTCGGTGACCGGGGGCCGTCGTCGTGCCTGGGTGATCAGCCGGGTCTGCGGAACCCGGCGACCGGCATGGTGTTGATGCTGGACACCTGCACGGGTTTACCGGCCCGAGGGGCGTGCACCATCTGGTTGTTGCCCAGATAGAGCCCGACATGACTCAGGCCGGAGAAGAAGAAGACCAGGTCACCGGGGCGGGCATCGGCTCGTGAGACGGCCTTGCCCTCGTTCCACTGGTCACCGGTGAAGTGGGTGAGGTAGATCCCGGCCGCCTTGTAGGCGTACTGGGTCAGTCCCGAGCAGTCGAACGAGTTCGGGCCGGTGGCGCCCCAGACGTACGGCTTGCCGACCTTGCCGCAGGCGGTCCTGATCGCGGTACGGGCGGCCGAGCTGACCACTCCGTTGATGGTCGGGCAGGCCGCGGTCACGACCGTGGTCTTGGGCATCGACGCCTCGAGCTGCTTGATATCGGCGTCGATCTGCTTCTTCTTGGCGGCCAGCTCGTTCTGCTGCTTGGTCTGGGTGGCGATCAGCGCATCGAGCTTCTGCTTCTCGCCGTCGTACTTGGCCCGCACGGCCAGCACGCCCTCGACCTCTTTGTGCTCCTGCGCGGCCAGCCGGTCGAGGACGGTGAGCTGCTCGGTGAGCGTGTCCGGCTTGGCGCTGACCAGCAGCGCGCCGATATCGTGCGACGGGCCCGACATGTAGTAGCGGGAGGCGAGATCGCCGACCCGGTTGAGCGCCAGCTCGCTCTGCAGCGACAGCGGCTCGATCTTCTTCTGCAGGTCCGTCGACTTCTGCCGATTGACCTTCAGCTGCGCCCTGACCTTGTTGTACTGCTCGATGGTGGGCTCCAGCTGCTCCCACTTCTTGTCGATCTGCGCCTCGATCTCGTCGACCGAGGGCGCGGCGTGTGCCGGCGCGCTGAGCAGACCGGCGCCGACTGCCGCGGCGGCGACCAGGACAAGCAGGCGATGGGCAGCGCGGCGCAGGCCACCCGGCCGAGCAGACACTTTCAGGTCGTGACGATGAGGGGGCATGGTTGCCACCGGCACCGACTCCTTTGCAACCGACCGCCGGGCGCCTCGCGTGAGGGAAGGCCGAGGCAGACGACCTACAGCGGTCGGTGCCTCACATTAGGGAAGGTCGGGGCGGTAATCAAGGCGAGCACCATCACCATCACTGTCGTGCAACCGCTTGCACACCAAGGGTATTGGCCCGTCACCCAACGATTGCGGTCAATACATCATCGAGTGTGACCACACCGAGAGGGCGCCGACCATCGCTGACCAGCACCATGTGCCGCCGCTCGCGGCGCATGGCCAGCAGCAGGTCGGCCAGCGTACGCTCCGGCGGCACCACCGCCAGCGGCCGGTAGACCTCCGCCGGCACGGGCGATCGGCGCCCCTGCCCGGCGTACCCGAGCACGTCCTTGACGTGCACGAAGCCGAGCACCCGACGGGTCGATCGCTGCACCACCGGAAAGCGGGACCGGCCGGTCCGGGTCGCCAACACCTCCAACGACGCCGGCGACACGTCCTCGGCCACCGTCACCACCGTCGACCACGGCTGCAACGCGTCCGCCGCGGTGCGGCTGTGCAGGGCCAGAGCACCGGTGATCCGATCGTGCTGCTCCTCGTCGAGCAACCCCTCGGTACGCGCCTGCGAGACAAGCCCGGCCAACTCCTCGGCGGTGAACACCGTCTTCACCGCCTCGGACGCCTCGATCCGCCACAGGGCGAGCACCCGGCGGGCCGCCCACTTCATCGCGAGCAGCAGCGGCTTGGTGGCCACACAGAACGCCAGCATCGCCGGGCCGAGCCAGAGTGCGGAGACCTCCGGACCGGCCAGCGTGATGTTCTTCGGGACCATCTCGCCGACGACCGTGTGCAGAAACACCACCACGCCCAGAGCCAGCACGAACGCCACCGGGTGCACCGCCCGCTCGGGCAGGCCGGCCGCGTGGAACGGCGGCTCCAGCAGGTGCGCCAACGCCGGCTCGGCGATCGCGCCCAGGCCCAGCGAGCAGACGGTGATGCCAAGCTGCGCACCGGCGATCATCAACGGGATCTGGTTCATCGCCGACAACGCCCACCGGGCACGCTTCGACCCGGCGGCCAACGGCTCGATCACCGTCCGGCGGGACGCGATGAGCGCGAACTCACTGCCCACGAAGAACCCGTTGCCGAGCAGCAGCAGCACGGTCACCAGCAGCTCAGTCATCGTCGTCCGGCTCCGCCGGGCGCAGCACCCGGACCTGCTCGATCCGGTGCCGCTCCACCTCCACCACGGTGAACTCCCAGCCGCCCGCCTCGACCGTCTCGCCGGCCAACGGAATGTGCCCGAGCTGAGCCATCAGGAAGCCGGCCAGCGTCTCGTACGGCCCCTCGGGCAGCCGGAAGCCGGTCTGCTCGGCCACCTCGTCGGAGCGGAGTACCCCGTCGACCAGGACGGTGCGCTCACCGCCCGGCACGGTCAGCTCGACCGGGTCGGCGTCGTCCACGCTCGCCGGGTCGAACTCGTCGGCGATCTCCCCGACCAACTCCTCGACGAGGTCCTCGATCGTCACCACGCCGTCCGTGCCGCCGTACTCGTCGACGACGATGGCCAGGTCGGCCCCGGCCGCCTTCAACGCCGCCAGCACGCCGTCGAGGTTGAGGCTCTCCGGTACGTACACCGGCTCGCGGGCCACCGAACCGACAATGGTCGACGCCCGGTCGGCCAGCGGCACGCCCAGCGCGTCGGGCACACCGGCCACGCCGGTCACCAGGTCCAGGGTCTCCTCGTACACCGGGAAGCGGGTCCGTCCGGTCTGCCGGGACTGCTCCAGCAACTCGGCCACGGTGGCCGTGACGCGCAGCGCGACCACGTCCACCCGGGGGGTCATCGCCTCGGCGGCCCGCTTGTCACCGAACCGGATGGTGCGGCGCAGCAGCATCGCGGTGTCCGTCGGCAACGCACCGGCCCGGGCCGAGATGGCCGCCAGCAGGCCCAACTCCTCCGGCGAGCGGGCACTGGCCAGTTCCTCCTGCGGCTCCACGCCGAACGCCCGGACCAGCCGGTTCGCCGAGCCGTTCAACCCCCGGATCACCCAGCCGAACGTCCGGGAGAAGGTGTGCATCGGACCGGCCGTGGCGAGCGCCGCCGGCATGGGCCGGGCCAGCGCCGCGTTCTTCGGCACCAACTCACCGAAGAGCATGGAGATCAGCGTGGCCAGGGCCAACGCGAGGAACGGGGTGAACCGCTCGGCGGCGTCCGAGCCGATCGGGCGCAACAGCGGGGTGAAGAGCCGGGCCAGGGCCGGCTCGGCCAGGTAGCCGGTGAGCAGGGCGGTGATGGTGATCCCGAGCTGCGCACCCGAGAGCTGGAAGGAGAGTTCGCGCAGCGCCGTGCGTACCGTCAGGGCGGCCTGGTCGCCCGCGGCGGCCCGCCGGTCGATCTCCGCGCGGTCGACGGTGACCAGGGCGAACTCGGCCGCGACGAAGAACGCGTTGCCCGCGGTCAGCGCAACGAACCCGACCAGGGGCAACAGCGTCGTCAAGAGCAGGCCGTCGATGTCGCCTCACCTCGGCGAGATTCTTGCACGACGGCGGCGGCCCGCACCGGGCCGCCGCCGTCGATGAACAGATCCCAGGTGTACGCGCTCAGCCGCCGATCGGCGCGGCTTCCCTGCCGTCCTGCGGCTGCTCCGGCTTGACCGAACGGAGCAGCACACTCGCCACGTCGACCACCTCGACCTGCTCGCCGGCGCCCTTGCCGTTGACCCCGTCGTTGAGCATCGTCGAGCAGAAGGGGCAGCCGACGGCGACCGTCCTGGCCCCGGTGGCCATGGCCTCCTCGACCCGGTCCACGTTGATCCGCTTGCCGATCTTCTCTTCCATCCACATCCGGGCACCGCCGGCACCGCAGCAGAAGGAGCGCTCACTGTTGCGCGGCATCTCGGTGAGTTCGCCCGCGATGGCGTCGCCGAGCACCTCGCGGGGGGCCGCGAAGATCCGGTTGTGCCGACCCAGGTAGCAGGGGTCGTGGTAGGTGACACCGCCGTCGACCGGCTGCACCGGGGTGAGCTTGCCGGTGGCGACCAGGTGGGCCAGCAGTTGGGTGTGGTGGACCACCTCGAACTCGCCGCCGAGCTGGCCGTACTCGTTGCCCAGGGTGTTGAAGCAGTGCGGGCAGGTCGCGACGATCTTTCGCTTGGCCTTCTCCCGACCCTCGAACGCCTCGTTGAGCGTCTCCACGTTCTGCTGGGCGAGCATCTGGAAGACGAACTCGTTGCCGATCCGCCGCGCCGGGTCGCCGGAGCAGGTTTCGCCCTCGCCCAGGATCGCGAACTTCACGCCCGCCTCGTTGAGCAGCGTGGCCACCGCCCGGGTGGTCTTCTTGGCCCGGTCCTCGAACGCACCGGCGCAGCCGACCCAGAACAGGTACTCGAAGTCGTCCACCTCGCCGACCCGGGGCACCTCGAAGTCCAGGCCCTTGGTCCAGTCCTCCCGGGTGTTCTGCGGAGCGCCCCACGGGTTGCCCTTGTTCTCCAGGTTGCGCAGCATCACGCCGGCCTCGGAGGGGAAGCTCGACTCGATCAGCACCTGGTAGCGGCGCATGTCGACGATGTGGTCGACGTGCTCGATGTCCACCGGGCACTGCTCGACACAGGCGCCGCAGGTGGTGCACGACCAGAGCACGTCGGGGTCGATGACACCGCCCTCCTCGGCGGTGCCGATCAACGGCTTGTCGGCCTCGGCCAGGGCCAGTACGTCGAGGTGTGCGAGCTGCGCCTGAGTGGCCTTCTCCTCGCCGGTCAGGTCCTTGCCGCCGGCGGCCAGCAGGTAGGGCGCCTTGGCGTACGCGTGGTCGCGCAGGCTCAGCACGAGCAGCTTCGGCGACAGCGGCTTGCCGGTGTTCCAGGCCGGGCACTGCGACTGGCAGCGACCGCACTCGGTGCAGGTGCTGAAGTCCAGCAGACCCTTCCAGCTGAACTGCTCGACCTGGGCGACACCGAACTGGTCGGACTCCGGGTCGGCCTCCTCGAAGTCGAGCGGCTTGCCCTGGCTCATCATCGGACGCAGCGCGCCGAGGCCGGATCCGGCCGGCCGGGCCGGCTCGCGCTTGAAGAAGATGTTGGGGAACGCCAGGAAGCGGTGCCAGGCGACGCCCATGGTGACGTTCAGGGAGATGACGATCAGCCAGGTCATCGAAATAATGATCTTGATCGCGGCGGCGACGCTGACCCCGTCCGGCCAGTCCGGCAGCACCGCGCCGACCGCGTGGCTGACCGGGGTGGCCCAGAACGGGAACTCGAAGTGGTCGGTGGCGACCTTGAAGCCGCGAATCACGAACCCGAAGATCAGGACCAGCAGCACGATCCACTCGACGAAGTAGCCCTGCCACATCGTCGAGCCGGTGAACCGGGACCGTCCACCCGGCCGGGTCGGCCGGTTGCGGAGCCGGATCGCCATCAGCACCAGGATGCCGACCAGACCCAGCACCCCGATGATCTCGGTGACCAGGCCGAAGATCGTCCAGTGCCCGATGATCGGCAAGCCACCGTCCGTGGTGGCCACCTCGAAGTACGCCTCGAGCACCAGCAGCGACAGCACGATGAAGCCGACCATCACGAACCAGTGCGCGGCACCCACCACGCCCCACTTGAGCATCCGGGTGTGGCCGGCCGTCTCCACCAGCATGGTCCTGGCGCGGGTGACCTTGTCGGAGAACCGCTCCGGCGCGGGCTGGCCGAGCCGGATGACTGCCACCATCTTCAGGACCGCACGCACCGCAAGCCACACCGCCACGGCGGTGACGGCGGCTGCGAGGATCGTGGTGACGATCTGGACGCTGCCCATCGAGTTGGCCTCCCCGGTCTGCTGCCTGATGACCTCGCTCTCGCTCGGTCATGCAGTGCAGCCTACGCGAAGGTTACCCAGCAGTAACGTGAGTCATCTCGCAGTAGGCCACGCTGCCTGCGGACACCATAGGGGGCCCCACCCGATCCTGCCGGGCAGGGGCTGGGTGGGGTGACAAGGAACCATCGACGCGACAGCGCCGAGCCTGCTCAGCGCCAGCGGGAGAGCAACGCCAGCGAGGCGACCATCGCGCCGAAGCCGACCGCGAGGTTCCAGTAACCCCACGCCATGACCGGGTACTCCTGCTCGGACAGGTAGTAGAGCACCAGCCAGCCGATCCCGACGACGATCAACGCGACGGCGGTGACCGGCAACCACACCGGGCTAGGCTTGCGCGACGACGCCGTCGTCGTCGGACGGACGTCCGTCGGCGGGGTGTACACCTTCTTCTTACGGACCTGAGACTTGGGCACGGCGCTCTCCAGAGGGGTGACGACCTCGTCCGGCCTGACAACCGGGCGCGGGGGCGACGGTCCATGGCCAATAATGTTCGAGAGCTAGCGTAGTCCCGATTGGCCGCCCGGACCACGAATGGGGTCAGGCCGGTGCACGGAGTGACCGAAAGAGGCGGGACTGTTCGCATCACCGGCCCGGCCGGCACGGACCGATCCCCGACACGCGGAAGGAACGCTCGGTGGAGTACACATCCGGCGCAACCTCCTGGCAGAAGGTCCTCCGACGGGCCGCTGCCGGGCTGCTGCCCCGGCGACCGCGTCAACGCCGACCGGGCTGGTCGATCGGGGTGCCCCTGATCGCCGCCGCGGCTGGGTTGCTCTTCACCACCAGCGCCACCACCGCCGACGGCACCGCTCTGCGCGAGGACCGACGGCCCCAGCTCAACCAGCTCATCGAGGACCGGCGCGAGCAGGTGGCGGCGAGCGAACGCCGCGCCGCCACGCTGCGCGGCGAGGTCGAGCAACGGACCAACACGCTGGCCGGTTCGGACGCCCCGATCAAGGATCAGCAGGAGCGCGCACAGGGCAACCTCCAGGCCGCCGGGTTCACCGCCCTCAGCGGGCCCGGGGTCACGGTCGAGCTGAACGACGCGCCCCAACTCGACCGGACCCAGTCTGACGCCAGCAACGACGACCTGGTGGTGCATCAGGCGGACGTGCAGGCAGTGGTCAACGCGCTCTGGTCCGGCGGGGCGGAGGCCATGTCAATCATGAACGTCCGCGTGCTCACCACCAGCGCGGTACGCTGCGTCGGTAACACCCTGCTGCTTCATGGCCGGGTGTACTCCCCACCGTTCAAGATCGTGGCAATCGGCGATCCCGCTGCTCTTCAGCAGGCCCTCGCCAGCTCTGAGGGAGTCCGGTTGTTCAAGGACGCGGTCGACGACTACCAGCTCGGTTACGAGGAGACGGCCTCCACGGTGCGAGTTCCCGCATTCGAAGACTCGACCTCCCTCCGCTCCGCGAAGGTACTCAAGTGAGCAGCCCGGACGAGCGTCGCGACGGACGACACCGCGATCAGACCGACGATCAGACCGCCTTTCTGCCCAAGGTCGACCGGCCTGAGCCGGCACCTGGTCGACCGACCCCGGCCGGCAACTGGCCCGAGCCGGTGCTGCCCGCGCGGCCCAGCGCGTCGCGCCCGCCGGCCACGCCGGAGCCTCCGCGCACCGCCGACCCCACCCACACGCCGGGCCGCCAGGGTGGCGAAGCTCCGCCGCCGTGGACGGGCGGCAACCCCGCCCCCGCCTCAGGCACGCACGGGGGGGCCGGCCTGCCCCCCGCCGCCGCTCCCGGCCGGCCGGCCGCGACCAACCAGGGCCCGGTTCGGCCCGCCACCCCCGGCAACACCCCGACCGTCCCGGGCACGCCCGGTGGGATGCCGACCCGGCCGGCAACCTCCGGCACGCCGAACCAGCCGGCCCCGTCCGGTCCTCCGACGCCGCCGGTTGCCGACTCGCCGACCGCGTTCATCCCCCAGATCGCCGCCCGGCCCACCCGACCGACCGGCTCACCTGCCGCGCCGGTCTCACCGGCCGCCCCGCACTCCGTCCCGGCGACTGGGCAGGACAGCCTCTCTCCGGCCGGGCCAGGCCGTGTCCCTCAAACTGGGCCAGGCCGTGTCCCTCCCAGTGGGCCGGACCGGGTTGCCGACCCTGCCGCCACCGCGTTGATCCCGGCCGTGCCCGCCACACCCACCACCCGGCCGCCAACCAGCGACTCGACCCAACTGATGGGTGCCGTCCCCCGCTCAGCGGTCCCCGACGGGCCGACCGGTGGCGGTGACAACCCCGCCGAGCCTCCGCGGCCCCGGCGCGGAGAGCGGGTGGTCCAACTCCGGCCGCACCAGACCGGCGAGGGCTACAAGAGCGTCTACTCCGAGCTCACCCGCCCGTCGCTCGGCTCCCGGCTGCGCACCGGCGTCCGCGTCACCGGCGAAGTCCTGATCACCTTCGGCCTGGTGGTGCTGCTCTTCGCCGGCTACGAGGTCTGGGGCAAGTCGGCCATCGTCGACGCCCACCAGAACGACCTCAACACCCAGTTGAACCAGGCCTGGGGCCCGACCGACGACCCGACGGTCGCCCCGACGGCGGCCGGCCCGAGCGTCAAACCGTCGCCACCGGTACGCGGCAAGCCGCTCGCAGGTCTCTACATCCCCAAGCTCGACAAGAACTGGGTCGTGGTCGAGGGCGTCACCCAGGCCGACATCCGCTACGCCCCGGGCCACTACCCGGGCAGCGCGCTGCCCGGCCAGGTGGGCAACTTCTCCGTCGCCGGCCACCGCAACCGGGCGACCTTCTGGCGGCTGGACGAGCTCGACGAGGGCGACGCGATCGTGGTCGAGAGCAAGACCGACTGGTACGTCTACCGGGTGTCGCGGTCACGGATCGTCAAGCCGACCCAGGTCGAGGTGGTGGCGCCGGTGCCCGGCGAGCCGGACAAGAAGCCGACCAAGCGGATGCTCACCCTGACCACGTGCAACCCGAAGTTCGACAACTACCAGCGCCTGATCATCCACGCCGAGCTGGACCGCACCCAACCCAAGTCGGCGGGCCGACCGGCCGAGCTGGGAGGCTGACCCGATGTACGCCTTCATCTGGCGCAAGCTGCCGTTCGGCCTGGCCGGAAAACTGATCGGCTCGGTGCTGCTGGTGGCCGCCACGGTGGCCCTGCTCTGGTATGTCGCCTTCCCGTGGGCCGAGCCACTGCTGCCCTTCGACGACGTGCAGGTCGAGTCCGGCGTCCCCGCGGAGCCGGGCGACGGCGGCCCGGTGACCGGGGACACCCCGGCGGGCGATGACCACGAGCTGCCGTACGACACCGACCAGAACAACCCCGCGCCGTCCTCCCCGAGCAGGTGACCATGCGCGTCCTGGTGATCGACAACTACGACTCGTTCGTCTTCAACCTCGTGCAATATCTTGGCCAACTCGGCGTGGACTGCGAGGTCCGCCGCAACGACGAGGTCGACATCGCCGAGGTGGGCAAGGTGGGCGCCACCGGCATCCTGCTCTCACCCGGGCCGGGCAGCCCCGACCGGGCCGGCATCTGTCTGGACGTCATCCGACAGTACGCGGGTGAGCTGCCGATCTTCGGCGTCTGCCTCGGCCACCAGGCGATCGGTGAGGCGTTCGGGGCGACCGTGACGCGCGCCCCCGAGCTGCTGCACGGCAAGACCTCCGAGGTACGACACAACGCTGTGGGCGTGCTCGCCGGCCTGCCCGACCCGTTCACCGCCACCCGGTACCACTCGCTCGCCGTGCTGCCCGAGACGCTCCCGGACGAGCTGGAGGTCACCGGCTGGACCGGCTCCGGCGTGGTGATGGCGATGCGGCACCGGACCCTGCCCATCGAGGGCGTCCAGTTCCATCCGGAGTCGGTGCTCACCGAGGGCGGCCACCTGATGCTGGCCAACTGGTTGGCCAGTTGCGGTCATCGGGAGGCGCTGGACCGCGCACCCGCGCTCGCCGCCGAGGTCGATGCCCGTCGCCGGGCCGCCTTCGCCACCACCTGAGGCCCCGCCGCTCGGTCACCACGCCGGGACCGCATACCGCCGGGTCAGCCCCGCAGCGCGTCCTGGACCGCCGGATCCGCGGGCGAGCGAACCGCCGGCGCGCGGCCCCGGACCGCGTCCCACGCCGCTTTGCCACTGGCGAAGTAGTCCCGCACGGACTTCTCGGCGAGCAGGACGGGCCCGCAACCATCGCAGCGTGCGGTGACCCCGTCGACGTCGAGGCCGAGATGCCGGCACAACGTCACCGCTCGGGACAAGTGGTAGGACTGGGTCACGATCAGGGCCCGCTCGACGCCGTACACCTCACGCGCGCGGGCGCAACTGTCGTACGTGTCCAGGCCGAACGGGTCGGCCACCACCCGGCGCGCGTCGACACCGCGCTCGGCGAGGTACGCCGTCATCACCGTCGGCTCGTCGCCGGACGCGCCACCGCCGTCGCCCGACACCAGGACGACAGTGGCCCGACCGCTGGCCACCAGCTCCGCGGCGGTGTCCAGGCGGCCGGCGAGACGGTCACCCGGCCGCTGCCGATCGGCTGCCACCTCGGTGCCGAGCACGATCGCCACGTCGGCGGTCGGCACGTCGGCGGCTTCGTACACGTGGCCGCGTGCGGAGAGCGTCGTCCACAGCCACGGGGAACTGGCGAGCACCAGCACAACGAGGCCCGCGACGGCCAGCCGGCGGAGACGTCGGGGCCACCGCCGGACCGCCCCGACCGGGGGCTCCTCGGTCATGCCGATGCCCGCAGGTGGCCTAATCCTGCGGCCGGCTCGGCGGGGGTGGGAACGGCAGACCGATACCGCCCCCGTTGCCGGGAGTGGTCGGTGTGGTCGTCGGTGTAGCCGTCGGTGTGCTCGTCGGCGTCGGGGGGGTCTCCGGCTCCGGCTGACTCACCTTGATGGTCACCCTCGTGCCGGTCGGCTTCTTCTCCCTGCCGTTCGGGCTCTGGTCGGTGACCTTTCCCGCCTCGGCGGCGGGCACCTCCGGCCCGTTCTGCACGACGACCGTGAAGTCGTCGTTCCGGAGGACCCGGGTGGCCTCCTCCTGGCTCAGCCCCACGACGTCCGGCACCTCACGGACCTTGCCGTTCGAGACGGTGAGCGTGATCTTCGTGTTTACCGGGACGCTCTCGCCCTCGGGCGGGTCGACTTTGAGAACCTCGTCCTGGCTGGCCTCGTCGTCCACCGTCTTGATGTCGTACTTGAGCTTCGCCTCGGTGAGCCGGGCGATGGCGCTCTCCCGCTTGCTGCCCTTGAGCCCGGCCGGAACGCGCACCTCGGGAACGCCGCCACAGACCTGAATGGTGACCGCTTCGCTCTGCTTCAGTCGGCTGGCTGGTGCCGGATCCTGGTTGACGACGTTGCCCTTGGTGCAGTCGCTTGCCAGCACCGGGTCACCCACCTTCGGGGAGAGCCCGGCGTTGCGGATCTCGGCGACCGCGACGGCCTGGCTCTTGCCGACGAGAGAGGGCACCTGCTTGTCGGCCTTGCCCTGCTGTTGGCTCCAGAGCAGGGCCGCTACCAGGGCGATCACCGCCAGCACGCCGACCGCGCTGAACGTCGCGATCAACCACGAGGACGCCTTGCGCTGGCGCGGATCGCCCACCCGGGCCATCTGCCCGGTCTGCGGCCCAGCGGCGGAAGCCGGGTAGCCACCCCGGCCGGAGGCCGGTGCCATCGCCACCGTCTCCGCCTCGCGCATCACCGGGGTGGCCAACACGGGCCGGCCGGCGGCAGCGCGGAGCAGGTCGGCACGCATCTCGCCAGCGCTCTGGTAGCGGTTGAGCGGGTTCTTCGACAGCGCCTTCAAGACGATCGCGTCGACGGCCGGAGTGACGTCCGGGTTGATGTCGCTCGGCGTCGGCGGCGTCTCCCGGACGTGCTGGTAGGCGACGCTGACCGGGCTGTCCCCGACGAACGGCGGGTGCCCGCAGACCAGCTCGAAGAGCACGCAGCCGGCCGCGTACACGTCGGAGCGGGCGTCGACGGCCTCGCCGCGCGCCTGCTCCGGAGAGAGGTACTGTGCGGTACCGATCACCGCGCTGGTCTGCGTCATGGTGGTCGCGCCGCTGGCCAGCGCCCGGGCGATGCCGAAGTCCATCACCTTGACCTGGCCGGTCTGGGTGAGCATCACGTTGCCGGGCTTGATGTCCCGGTGGATGATGCCGTGCCGGTGGCTGAACTCCAGGGCGGCGCACATGTCGGCGCAGATCTCCAACGCCCGGCGCGGCTGCAGCCGACCCTCGGCGCCGAGGACCTCCTTCAACGTCCGCCCGTTGACGAACTCCATCACGATGAACGGCAGCGTTTCGCCGGTCGGTGCGGTTTCCTCACCGGTGTCGTAGACCGCCACGATCGCCGGGTGGTTGAGCGAGGCGGCGTTCTGCGCCTCCCGACGGAACCGCATCTGGAACGTCGCATCCCGAGCCAGGTCGGTACGGAGCATCTTGATCGCGACGTCCCGACCGAGCCGGAGATCGCGACCGCGGTGCACCTCGGCCATGCCGCCGTAGCCGAGCAGCTCGCCGACCTGGTACCTGCCACCGAGCAGGCGGGCCTGCGCTGTCATCGCGTCTGTCGTCCTTCGCTCGTCGTCGTCCCGCCGTCGCCCGGCTGGAGTCGTATCTCCCGACGGTACGACGTCCGGGTCGGATCGTCGCGTCCGTCGAGTCGTAGCGCGCCGGACGTCACGGCGCGAGGAGTCAACCCGGCGGGTTCACCGGCCTGCGACTGCTTCCGCAGGTTGTAGGAAATCACGCCGGAGCAGAGCAGGACCAGCACGGCCAGCAGGATGGCGAGAAGCACCATTCCGGGCCGGGACCGGGAGGGCTCGGGTGACGGCGCCGACGGGCCCGCCGGCCGGGCGTACGCCGCAGGTTGCTGCTGCCGGGGCGGTGCCGACGGCACCGCTGCGGCACCGCGCGGGTATCCGTTCGGTGCGGCGGGCGGCCGGGCGGGCGGAACGGCCGGCGCGACGGCGGTGGGGCGCGGCTGCTGGGCCGGCGCGATCGCAGTCGGCCGCACCCCGGCGGCTGGCGGGCGGGCACCTGGCGGGCGCAGTTGGTGCGCCTGCGGCACCTGGGCCCGGCCGGGTGCCGCAGGCGATGCCGGCGCCGCCGAGACGGGCCCGGAGTTGCCAGCGGCCCTGGCCTGCTGGGAGAGCGCGGCCTTGAGCTGGCGGGCAACCCCGGCGAGCGCGGCGGCGCTCGGCCACCGGGCGGCCGGGTCCTTGGCCAACGCCCGTTCCACGACCGCGCGCACCTGCGGGGGGATGTCGGCGGGCAGCGGCCGGGGAGTCTCCCGGACGTGCCGCATCGCGATGTCGAGCGGGTTGTCGCCCTCGAACGGGCGTCGCCCGGCGAGACACTGGTAGGCGACCACGCCCAGCGCGTAGACATCGGACGCGGGGGTGGCCACGCCGCCGGTGGCCTGCTCGGGCGAGATGTACGAGGCGGTGCCGAGCACCGAGCCGGCGGCGGTGAGCTGGCCGACCAGGTCGGAGCGGGCGATGCCGAAGTCGGTCAGCACCAGCGTGCCGTTCGGCCGGACCAACAGGTTGCCCGGCTTCACGTCGCGGTGCACGATGCCCTTCTCGTGGGCGGCGTGCAGCGCGTCCGCGGCCTGCGCGACGAGGGCCATCGTCCGGGCCGGGGTGAGCCGGCCGACCCGACTCAGCGTGGACGACAGGGCGTCGCCCTCGACGTACTCCATGACCAGGAACGCGATCTGCTGGTCGTTGCCGAAGTCGTAGACGTCGACCACGCCGGGGTGGTTGATGGTGGCCATGGTGCGGGCCTCGCCGCGGAACCGCTCGGCGAAGTCCGGGTCGTCGAGCAGCGCGGGGAGCAGGCTCTTCACCGCGACCGTCCGGCCGAGCACCTGGTCGGTGCCGCGCCAGACGTCGCCCATGCCGCCGCTGGCGATCCGCTCGTCGAGGCGGTAGCGGTTGCCGAGCTGGACACCGGGGCTGAGCATGTCAGCGACCCCCGGGGTCGGCGATCGCGGCCCGCATGATCTGGCCGGCGATCCGGGCTGCCTCGGCACTGCCGCCGGGGCCGGCCTGTTCGAGCATCACGCAGACGGCGGAGATCGGAGTGCCGTTCTTGTCGAGCGCGAAGCCGATGAACCAGCCGTGGTCGGGCCGGTCCGGAGCGGACTGCGCGGTGCCGGTCTTGCCGCCGACCTTGTAGCCGTTGATCGCGGCCTTCTTGCCGGTGCCGTTCTGGACCACGCTGACCATCATGTCGCGCAGGTCGGAGGCGACCTGAGGGCTGACCGGCTGGCGCAGCTCCCGTGCCTTGGCGGTGTGGTAGCTGGTGGTCCGGTCCGGGGCGAGCAACTGCCGCACCAGGTACGGCCGCATCTGGCTGCCGTTGTTGGCGACCGAGGCGGCGATCATGGCGCCTTCCAGCGGGGTCATCCGAACGTCGCGCTGCCCGATCGAGGACTGGGCGAGCGCGGCCGGGTCGTCCCCGCCGTCGGCGTTCTGGATGGTGCCGGTGCGGCTGGCCGCCGTGGGCAGGCCGTCCTCACCGAGTTCGCCGACGGTCAGGTCCTCCTGCTCGAAGCCGAACTGTCGGGCCTTCTCCTTGATGGCGTTGGCGCCGAGCTGCACGCCGAGCTGGGCGAAGCCGGTGTTGCACGACTCGGTGACCGCTGCCAGCAGGGTGACCTTCGGCTCCGGGCAGATCGACGCCTCGGCGTTGCGAATCGGGCTGCCCGAGGTGGGCGGGGTCCAACTGGGGCCGGCCGGGATCTGGGTCGTCTTGGTGATGCCGTTCTCCAGGGCTGCCGCAGCCACCACGATCTTGAAGGTGGAGCCCGGGGGGAGCGTCTCGGAGAGCGCGCGGTTCTTCAGCGGACCGTCCGGGTCCTGTTCCAACTTGTTGAACGCCGCAGCGGCCTCGCTGGTGGTGTGGCTGGCCAGCGGGTTCGGGTCGAAGCTGGGCATGGAGACCAGCGCCTGCACCGCGCCGGTACGCGGGTCGATGGCGATCGCCGCGCCCTTCTTCGCCCCCACCTGGTTGTTGCGGAGCTGGTTGTACGCCGCGTCCTGAGCCTTCTTGGAGAGCGTGAGCAGCACGTTGCCACCACCGCTGTCGTCACCGGTGAACATGTCCTTCAGCCGGTCGCCGATCAACTGGTCGCTGGTGCCGGCCAGGAAGTCGTCTTCCACCCGCTCGATGCCCTGGTCGGCCAGGTTGACCGGCTTGTAGCCGAGCACGTGGGCGTACTCGGCGCCGCCCGGGTAGGTGCGCAGGAACTTCAGCGTGCCGGTGGTCTCCTTGCTGGTGGCCACTGCCGTGCCGCCAGCCTCGATGTTGCCGCGCTTGCGCTTGTAGTCGGCAACCTGGACCCGGCCGTTGTAGTCGCTGGTGCGGTATTCGTCGGCCTTGTAGGCCTGGATCCAGTTGAGGTTCGCGAAGAGCAGGCCGAACAGGACCATGACGACGACGCCGACCCGACGCAGGGGTGCGTTCACGGCTTGATCACCTCCGTGGGAGCACCATGCAGCTGCTCGGGCGGGCCGGCGGAGGGCCGGGGAGCCTTGCCACCGGCCCCGGTGACCGGCCGGTGGGCGCCGTCGGAGACCCGCAGCAACACCGCGATGAGCAGCCAGTTCGCCATCAGTGACGAACCACCGGCCGACAGGAACGGGGTGGTCTGACCGGTCAGCGGGATGAGCTTGCTGATCCCGCCGACGATCACGAAGACCTGCAGACCGAGGGTGAACGCGAGACCACCGGCGAGCAGCTTGCCGAACGAGTCCCGCACCGCGAGCGCGGCGCGCAGCCCCCGCTCCACGATCAGCAGGTAGACGACGAGCAGCGCGGAGAGCCCGAAGAGGCCGAGCTCCTCACCGATGCCGGCGAAGATGAAGTCGTTCTGCACCTCGGGCAGGATCCCGGGCTGGCCGCCGCCCGGCCCGGCACCGAAGAGGCCGCCGGTGCCGAGCGCGAGCAGCCCCTGCACCAACTGGAAGCCCTTGTCGGTCGGATCGGCGAACGGGTCGAGCCAGATCTCGGCGCGCAGGTAGAAGTTGGCGAACGGGCCGCCGACCGTCTCGCCGAGGACGTAGGCGAGGTACGCGCCACCGAAGAAGAGCGCCAGGCCGATCAGCAGCCAACTGACCCGTTCCGTGGCGATGTAGAGCGTCACCACGAACATGCCGAAGTAGAGCAGCGAGGTGCCCAGGTCCTTCTCGAAGACCAGCACCAGGACGCTGATCAGCCAGACCCCGACCACCGGGCCGAGGTCGCGGCCGCGCGGGAAGTCGATGCCGAGGAATCGCCGGCTGGCCAGCGACAGCACCTCGCGCTTGCGGACCAGGTAGTAGGCGAAGAAGACCAGCAGCGCCAACTTGGCGAACTCACCCGGCTGGATGGAGAAGCTCTCACCGAACTGGATCCACAGCTTGGCGCCGTTTCGCTCGGAGATTTTCGACGGCAGCACCGCCGGCAGCATCACCAGCACGATGCCGGCCAACCCCAGGGTGTACGCGTACCGCGAGATCGACCGGTGGTCACGCATGATGGCGAGCAGGCCGGCGGCGAGGATCACCGCACCGAGCGTCCAGGCCAACTGACGCCCGCCCTGCCCCGCGAAGGTGGCCAGGCCCTCCCGGTCGGCGACCGGGGCGCCGCCCAGGTCGATCCGGCGGAGGAAGCCCACGCCGAGCCCGTTGAGCAGGGCCACCGCCGGCAGCAGGGCCGGGTCGGCGAACGGGGCCAGGAACCGGATGACCAGGTGCAGACCGAGGAAGACCACCCCGAGCGCGGCGGCGGGCATCCAGAAGTCCGGGGTGACCGTGTCCAGCAGGTTCGCCTCGACGGTCGCCCCGTACGCGGCCACCAACGCCATGGCGAGCAGCAGCAGGGACAGTTCGGCGTTGCGGCGCGACCGCGCCAGGCGTACGCCGGACTGCTCGCCCGCGGTCGCGGGCGAGGGTGCCGGTGTGGCCGCTACGGTCACGGGTGGAGTCCTCGGGATCTCAGCCGACGCTCACTCAGGAGACCGGCAACCGGCAGGGTCGAGCGCCGGCGGGGCCGAGTCGGAGGGCGTGACGTCGGGTGTGGTGGTCAGGCCGGTCGCACCGACAGCGGCGCTGGCAGCGCCGGTCGGGCTCGCGCTGACAACCCCGGTGGGGGTCGCCGACACGTTGGGGCTCGGGCTGCCGATCGGGGTCGGCGTCGTATCGGTCGGCGTGGGGGTGGGCGTGGGGGTGCCACCCACCGCGGCCGTCGGGTCGAGCGGGCAGAGCGGCTTCAGGTTGGGGTTGCTCGGGCTGTCGCTGGTCAGCTCGGCGAGCTGACGCTCGGCGTCCGGCTCACTCTTGGCCCTGATGCCGACCTTGACGGTGTCCTGCGCGGCGACCGTGAGGTCGTCCAGTCGGGTGCCGCTGCGGCGGTGCACGGTGGAGAGGTCCATGCCGGCGATCTCACCCTGGACGCCACGGAAGACGGCGACCTGCCCCTCCTCGGTGGCTCCCACGTAGTACTGCCGCTGGGTGTACGTCCAGCCCGCGAAGCCACCTCCGCCGACGATCACCAGCAGCGCCGCCGCCATGGCGGCGGTCCGCACCGGGCGGCGCTTCGGCCGGTCCGGTTCGTCGTCCGCGGCCGCCGGCTCCTCGGGCGCGGCCGGGCGCGGCGCGGCGAGCGCCGAGGCCCGGGCGGCCGGAGTCGAGTTGTCGGCGGAGGTCGCCATGCCTCGGTCCCGCGCGGCGGCACCGCCGACGATGGGGCTGGCCTCCACGATGTCCTGATCCGTGGCATCGGCGATGATCACCGTGATGTTGTCCGGTCCGCCGCCGCGCAGCGCGAGCTGCACCAGCCGCTCGACGCACTGCTGCGGGTCGGTGTACTCCCGCAGGGTCTCGCCGATGGTTTCGGCGCTGACCACACCCGACAGGCCGTCGCTGCAGATCAGGTACCGGTCGCCGGGCAACACCTGACGCACCGAGTACTCCGGGTCGATGTCCCGGCCGTCCAGGGCTCGGGTGAGCAGTGACCGCTGTGGGTGGCTGCTCGCCTCCTCGGCGCTGATCCGGCCTTCGTCGACGAGCATCTGGACGTACGTGTCGTCCTTGGTGATCTGCGCGAACTCGCCGTTGCGCAGCAGATAGGCCCGCGAGTCGCCGATGTGGACCATCCCCAGCTTGCTGCCGGTGAAGAGGGTCGCCGTCAGCGTGGTGCCCATCCCCTCCAACTGCGGGTTGGCGTCCACCGTGTCGCGGAGTTGTTGGTTGGCGGTGCCCACGGCCGAACGCAACGCATCGACGAGGGCGTCCCCCGGGACGTCCTCGTCGAGCGGCGCCATGGCACCGATGACGATGTTGCTGGCGACGTCACCGGCGGCCATGCCGCCCATGCCGTCGGCAACGGCGAGTAGCCGCGGCCCGGCGTAGACGGAGTCTTGATTGCCGTCTCGGATCAGACCGCGGTCGCTGTGGGCCGCATAGCGCAGGGTCAGAGTCATGGCCGTAATTCGAGGGAAGTGCGGCCGATCCGGATCGGCACGCCGAGGGGGACGGGGGTTGGTCCGGTGACCTTAGCGCGATCTAGGTACGTGCCGTTAGTCGAGCCGAGGTCCTCGACGTACCACTGCCCGTCGCGCGGCACGAGCCGGGCGTGTCGCGCGGAGGCGTAGTCGTCGGTGATGACCAGGGTGGAGTCCTCAGCCCGACCAATGGTGATCTGCGCTTCACCGAGAGTGATTCGGGTGCCGGCCAGCTGACCGGCTGTCACCACCATCTGGTGTGCCGCCCTACCCCGCTTCACCTTCGCCGGCTTCGCCGCCTGCCCCGTCGAGGCGCCCACCGCGCGTGGGGCGGCCACCAGGCGACCGGACCGGGCGCCCGCGAAGAGGTCCCGACGGATCACGCCGACCACCGTGAACACGAAGATCCACAGCAGGATCAGGAACCCGAACCGGGCAACGGTGATGACCAGTTCCGGCAAGGCGGCTCAGCCGTCCACGCGGAAGGTCAGCGTCGTGGTGCCGAGCTGAACCATGTCGCCGGGGTTGAGTGCGACGGCGGAGACCCGCTGCCCGTTGACCATGGTGCCGTTGGTCGACCCCAGGTCGGTCAGCACGACCTGCCCCCCGTCGAAATCCAGCCGGGCGTGTCGCCGGGAGATGCCGACGTCGGGCAGGCGCAGGTTGGCCTGGTCGCCGCGACCGATCACCGTCGACCCCATCTGGAGAGGGTAGGTGCGACCGTCGCCGGAGACCAGCCGCACGTTGCGACCGCCACCGTGCCCTGGCGGCGGGCCGTAGCCACCGCCCTGGTCGTACGCGGGGTAGGCGGGCGGGCCGGCGTCGTAGCCGGGTGCCGACACCGGGGCGACCTCGCCACCGGTGTAGACCTCGGCCGTGACACGGAACATGCCCGTGTCCAGGCCCTCGCCTCGCTCGATCTCGACGATCACGTCGCCGTAGACCGTCCACGCCTGCTCGCCGATGAACTCCGCCTGCGACTGGGCCAACTCCTGGGCCAGCGCGGCGGCGTACGGCGCCAGCCGACTGTGGTCGAACGGCGAGAGATCGATCACGTAGCGGTTGGGCACCAACGTGCGCCCACCGGCCAGGATCGCCTTGTGCGCCTCGGCCTCCCGCTGCATGGCGTTGAGGATCTCCACGGGGTGGACCACCCCTTTGAAGACCTTGGCGAAGGCCCCTTCGACCAGGCCTTCCAGACGCTTCTCGAAGCGTTGCAGCACGCTCACCGGCTCCTCCTCGGGTCCCGAGGACATGATGGTATCCGGCCGGCGCGCGCGCAGCTCACACGCCGCTCGGCCGCCTGCTCTCGACCCGTTCGGAAGGGCCGGGACTGTCGTGCTAATCTTTCGTCCGCCACGAACGGTAATCGTTCGAGGCGAGCGTCTGGGACAGCGTAGTATTCCCGGGGCCGCTGGAGACAGCGGGCCGGGGCGGCTACAGTGTTCCGGGTCGTGCCACGGGGATGTGGCGGAATGGCAGACGCGCACGGTTCAGGTCCGTGTGCCCGAAAGGGCGTGGGGGTTCAACTCCCCCCATCCCCACCACCGACGAGGGCTCCGCACTACGCGGGGCCCTTCCGTCATATCGGGACGTGCCGGGCGTCACGCTATGCTGCGATGGATTCTGCCTCCGATGGACCGGGAGTGGCGTGTGAGTGTCGCGTTGGTGACAGGGTCGGGTGGCCTGATCGGCTCCGAGGCGGTCCGGCACTTCGCCGGCCTCGGTCTGGACGTCGTCGGCATCGACAACGACATGCGCCGGTATTTTTTCGGCGAGGACGGCTCCACATCCTGGAGCCTTGAGCGGCTCGGGCGCGACCTGGGCAACGCGTACACCCATTTCGCGGTGGACATCCGGGACCGGGACGGCCTGGAGCAGGTGTTCAAGAAGTACGGCTCGGACATCGCCGTGGTGATCCACAGCGCTGCCCAGCCGAGCCACGACTGGGCAGCCAAGGAGCCGTACACGGACTTCGACGTGAACGCCGGCGGCACGCTCAACATCCTGGAGAACACCCGTCGGCACGCGATCGACGCGCCGTTCATCCACTGCTCGACGAACAAGGTCTACGGTGATCGGCCCAACGGCCTGCCGCTGATCGAGCTGGAGACACGGTACGAGCTGCCCGAGGACCACCGTTGGTACGAGGGCATCACCGAAGAGATGTCGATCGACCACTCGCTGCACTCGGTCTTCGGCGCCTCCAAGGTCGCGGCGGACGTGATGGTCCAGGAGTACGGGCGCTACTTCGACATGAAGACCGCCTGCTTCCGAGGCGGCACGCTGACCGGTCCGGCGCACTCGGCGGCCGAACTGCACGGGTTCCTGGCCTACCTGATGCGCTGCGTGATGGAGGGCCGGACATACAACCTGTTCGGCTACAAGGGCAAGATGGTCCGGGACGCGATCCACTCGCGCGACGTGCTGACCGCGTTCGAGGCGTTCTTCCGGGCCCCACGTTCCGGCGAGGTCTACAACCTCGGTGGCGGTCGGCACTCCAACACCTCCCACATCGAGGCGTTCCGGATCGCGGAGGAGATCACCGGCCGCGAGGCGCGGATCAACTACGTCGAGCAGAACCGCACCGGCGACCACCAGTGGTACGTCAGCAGCATGGCCCGGTTCGAAGCGCAGTACCCGGACTGGAAGATCACATACGACGTGCCGATGATCTTGCAGGAGATCTACGAGGCCAACGTCGACAAATGGGTGCCCAGCGCATGACCTCGCGGACCAAGCGCAACGTGCTCGGCGTCCTGGTCGACGCCACCGACTACGCGACGGCCACCGATGCGGTGGTGACCGCGGCACACGAGCGGCGCCCGCTCGCGCTTACCGCGTTGGCCGTGCACGGCGTGATGACCGGAGTGTTGGACCCGGCGCACAATGCGCGGCTCAACTCCTTCGACGTGGTCACGCCGGACGGGCAGCCGGTGCGCTGGGCGCTCAACCTGCTGCACCACGCCGGGCTCACCGACCGGGTCTACGGGCCGACGCTGACCCTGCACGTGCTGTCGCGCTTCGCCGACGAAGGGCTGCCCGTCTACCTGTACGGGTCGACCGAGGAAACCCTCGCCAGGTTGATCCCGGCACTGGAGCGGATGTTCCCCGCGCTGAAGATCGCCGGGGCGGAACCGTCCAAGTTTCGTGCCGTCCAGCCGGGTGAGGACGCCGAGATCGCCGACCGGATCCGGTCCAGTGGTGCCCGGCTGGTCCTGGTCGGGCTCGGCTGCCCGCGCCAGGAAGTCTTCACGTACGCCATGCGACCGCTGCTGGACATGCCGCTGATGGCGGTCGGCGCGGCCTTCGACTACCACGCCGGGCTGCTGCGCCAGCCCCCACCGTGGATGCAGCGCGCCGGGCTGGAGTGGTTCTGGCGTCTCGGCCTGGAGCCGAAGAGGCTCTGGCGCCGCTACGTCATCCTCAACCCGGCCTACCTGAGCCGGCTCGCCGCCCAGAAGGTCGGCCTGTGGAAGGCCCGCCCGCCGGCGCCGGCCACCGAGCGGCCAGCCACCTTCTCGGTCTGATCCCGGTCCGTACGACCCGAGGCCCCACCCGGTTCGCCCGGGTGGGGCCTCGGTCATCGGAGACCGGTCAGACGGTCAGGGTCCAGGTGTTGATGTAGCCGGTGTCGGCGCCGTACACGTCGCGCACCTGAAGTCGCCAGGTGCCGTTCGCCGCCTCACTGGAGAGGTTGGCCGTGTACGTGGTGTTGACGTTGTCGGCGCTGTCCAAGCTGCTGCTGTTCTTCAGCCGGTACGCGCTGCCATCCGGGGCGAGCAGGTCGATGACCAGGTCACCACGGTAGGTGTGCACGATGTTCACCGCGATCGTCGAGCTCGACGAGGCGTTGCGGTTGCAGCCAGCGATGGTGATCGAGCTGGTCACCGCGGCGCCGGCGTCCGGGATCGACACGTCGGTGCCGTTGCTGCCGGAGCATCCGCCGCCACCCGAACCGGTCACGGTCAACGTGTAGGTGGCCGTGCGGGTGCCCGCCGCGCCACTGCCGGTGATCGTGATCGGGTAGCTGCCGGCGGGGGTGCTCGCCGAGGTGGCGATGGTGAGGGTCGACGAGCCCCCGGAGGTCACCGTCGACGGGCTGAACGACGCGGTCGCCCCGGCCGGCAGGCCGCTGGCGGAGAGGCTGACCGACTGGGCCGAGCCGGCGGTGGTGGCCGTGCCGACGGTGGCCGTCACCGAGCCACCGGGTGCGGTGGAGCCGGAGGTCGGCGACACCGACACCGAGAAGTCGTTGGCCGGCGGGGTGCCGTTCACGACGTAGAGGAGCTGGTTCGGGGTGCCGGTGCCGACGTTGGTCACCACGTTCGGGGTGGCGTTGTTGACCAGGTAGTCCCGCACCTGCTGCGGGCTCCAGGACGGATTCGCCGACAGCGCCAGCGCCGCCGCGCCGGCGACGTGCGGCGATGCCATCGAGGTGCCGCTGATGGTGTTCGTCGCGCTGCTGCTGGTGTACCAGGCCGAGGTGATGTTGACGCCCGGGGCCAGGATGTCCACGCAGGTGCCGTAGTTGGAGAAGCTCGCGGCAGCGTCGTTGTTCTGCGTCGCACCCACGGTGATCGCGGAGGCGACTCGCGCCGGGGAGTAGTTGCAGGCGTTCTGCCGAACGCCGAAGGCGTCGCCGTTGCCGGCGGCGACCGCGTACGTGATACCGGAGTTGATCGAGTTGCTGACGGCGGTGTCGATCGAACTGTTGGCGCCACCACCGAGGCTCATGTTCGCCACCGCCGGCTTGACCGCGTTCGCGGTCACCCAGTCGATGCCGGCCACCACCTGCGCGTTGGTGCCGCTGCCCTGGCAGTTGAGCACCCGGACGCCGACGATCTGGACGCCCTTGGCTACACCGTACGCCGAGCCGCCGACCGTGCCCGCCACGTGCGTGCCGTGGCCGTTGCAGTCGTCGGCGGAGCCGCCGTCCACCGCGTCGTATCCCGAGACGGCCCGGCCGCCGAAGTCGTTGTGCCCGTACAGCACGCCGGTGTCGATGACGTAGGCGCGGACGTTGGACGCCGTGTTCGGGTAGGTGTACGAGCTGTTCAGAGGCAGGTTCCGCTGGTCGATCCGGTCCAGACCCCAGGAGGGCGGGTTGGTCTGCGTCCCGTAGATGGACACGGTGTGGTTCTGCTCGACGTACGCCACCGCCGGGTCGGCGGCGATCCGCGCGGCCGCGCCCGCGCTCACCGTGACCTCGAAACCGCGCAACGCCGCGCTGTACGTGCGGGCCACCTTGCCGCCGTGGCGGCCGGAGAGCCGCCTCGCGGTGTCGCCGACCCGGTCCCGGGCCACCGCGCTGTCCTTGAGGACGACGATGTAGCTGTCCGGCACGGCGGTGGCGCCACCGGCGGCCCTGACCGCACCGGCGGGTTCGGCGGCCAGGGCCGGGGTGCCGACGGCCAGCACGGTCGCCATGGCCACCCCGACCAGTACGGACCTTCGTGGAAGACCCATCTCCTACCTCCTCTGACCGGCGGCGGAACGTGTCCACCGGCCCCAACATCAATCGACTATTGCCGATCTAGCTGAGGGTAAATCAGTGACCGGGGGGTTGGACATGTCGAAACGTCCATACTCTCCGTGGGATGCCCCCTACGGGCTGACGTCGGGGGCGAACAAGGGACCGGCCCCGATTCGCCTCGCCGCGATTCGGGAAAGACTCTCGAACATGGAGAGTCAGCTCACCATCCTGCTTCCGATTGCCGCCGTCTGGCTGGCCGCCGGCCTCGTCGCCGACGGGCTTCCCCGGCTGCACAACACTCGCGTGCTGCGCCGGCGTACCGGATGGTTGCTGGTGCTGGCCCTCACCGGTGTGGTGCTCACCACGACCGTGCTCGGCGGCGGTCTGCTCAGTGCCGGCACCGCGCCTGTCGACCGTGCCGCCGCCGGGCTCACCCTGGCCGCCGGCCCGGCGCTCGTGACGGCGGTCTGCTCGCTACGGCGGATCCGCCGGCTGCGGGCCGGGGCGGGCGCGTTCGCCAGTGCCCCGGCCACGCCCGCGCCACACGGGCTGCGCGCCGCCGCGGCCCACCCGCTCGTCGGCTTGCCACTGCAGGTGACCGCCCTGGCGACGGTGCCGGCGTTGATCGCGGCGGCCGGCACCGACCTCGGAGCCGACCCCGGTGTCACCGGGCCGGCGATCACCGTCGGCGCGCTCACGGTGCTCGCCATCGGTGTCCGACACGCGCTACGACACAGCCGGTTCACCGAGCGGGCCCAGCCCGACGCTCCGCGATCAGCGCGGACGGCCGGCCCCCTGCACGTATAGCAACTCAAGGATCGCCCTGGTCGCCTCGAACCAGCGGTCCAGCCAGCCCGGCGGTGGCACGCTGCCCCTCGGTGGCAACTCCATCAGCAGGCCGCGCAACA
Organism: Micromonospora arborensis; assembly: GCF_003205615.1. GTDB lineage: Bacteria > Actinomycetota > Actinomycetes > Mycobacteriales > Micromonosporaceae > Micromonospora > Micromonospora arborensis. The sequence goes on from NZ_PYBV01000009.1 coordinate 246,097, forward strand.
ACGGATGGTCGGCCAGCGCACCGCTGGACTCCAGCGGCCAACCGGTCGGCGGAAACGACGGCTCGACCAGCGGGTTCGGGTCCAGCGAAGGCAGCGAGAGCGGAAGGTCCGCCGACTCGGAGGCGGACGTGTCCCGCCCATTCATGTCCTGGTCGGTCGAAACCACCTCGGTCAGCACGGTGTCCCGACGCGCTCCGCGGTACTTGCCACCGAACCGCTCCGGTTTGCCCGGACCGTTGGTGAGATTGTCTGACCCGATCGTCGTCATCCGTCTCGCCTACCTCGCTCGGTTGCCGATCGGTACGCCGGGTCGTCGACCTGCGCCGCACCGACCAGTTCAACGAGACGAGCCCGCTGTGGCGACGGGAATCCCGGCGGAACCTCGCCGACCGCCGTCGCGACGCGGACGCCCGCCCGGCCCTCCCCGGACACGGCAAGGTCCCCGTCCGGTCTGACCCGGACGGGGACCTCAGTTGACCACTCGGTCAGACCGCGCCGAACGCACCGCCTCGGGTGCCGCCGACGAAGGCGTGCCAGTCACCCGGCGCGAAGACCAGGGCTGGGCCCGCCTTGTCCTTCGAGTCCCGCACTCCGACCGCCCCCGTCACGTACGCCACCTCGACACAGTTGTCACAGTTCGGCCCGCTCTTCGAGCTCTTGAACCATGCTGCCTGCGTCAGGTCCACGGGGAACCTTTTGGTCGCCATTTCCACAACGGCTCCTCTGCCAGTTTTGCGATGTGTGCGACGGACTCCTCAGGACGTATGGCCGCAGCGCGGATGTGATCAAAGATGAAGCTGTACTTCTGCAGTTCGTCGCTCTTCTCGAGGAAGAGCCCACCCGTGGCGTTCTCCGCGTACACAACATCCGGATCACCGGGTTCAGGGAAGCTGAGGATCGTGAAAGTGCCGTCCATGCCAGCGTGTGCACCTACCTCGAAGGGCAGGATCTGCAGCGTCACGTTCGGCAACTCGGCCACCTCGACCAACCGCTTGAGTTGGCCACGCATCACCTCGTCCCCGCCTACCGGCCGACGTACCACCGCCTCATCAAGTACCACCCACAGATCGACCGGATCGTCCTGGGTCAACAACGACTGACGGCCCAGACGGACACGCACCCTTTGGTGCACCTGATCGGCGGTGAAGTCCGGACGAGCGGCGCGGATCATCGCCCCGGCGTACTCCTCGGTCTCCAAGAGGCCTGGCACGACCTGCTGTTCGTACGCCCGGATCGAACTCGCAGCCGCCTCCAGCCCGACGTACGCGCCGACGAGCACCGTGCTGTACGGATGCCACCAGCCCTTCTGTCGGGCCTCCCGGGCGATCTGCACGAGCTCGTCGCTCTCGGCACCGACCACGCCGTAGATCCGCAGCATGTCCCGCACGTCGCGAGGGGTGGCCGTGGTGTGCCCGGTCTCGATCCGGGAGACCTTCGACGCCGAGCACTCGAGCTGCTCGGCGACCACTTCTATGGTGATCCCGGCGGACTCCCGCTGGCGGCGCAGCTCGGCTCCGAGCCGCCGCCGTCTGATGGTGGGACTGCGCCGCTCACTCATCGCGCAACCCGTGCATCACTGGTCCCCGCCGCTGGTTGCTCGACCCCACTCGGGCTACCTCCGGTCGACGCGCCACTGGGTGACACCCGCCGGGGGCGCGACCGTCGACCGGCGAGCGTTCGCGACGAAGGGGGTGGTGCCGGTCCTCGGCCGGCCGCGACGGGCGAAACCGGCCCTCAGTGTGCCGTCCGTACGTGGAGGGCTTCAATAGGCCTTTCGCGCGACACGTTCGCGTATCGGCAAAAGTCGACGTGCAACTTGCATGAAGCACGTCCCTGATGCACTCTGTCCGTATGGCACGGATTACTCAGCGTCTCCGTCTGGTCCCTCGGAGTGGTGACCCCACCGAGCCGGGGAAGCCGGGCACGACGCGGGCCCGGCCGACGACACCGAGACCTGCTCCGGGGTAATGACCTCGCCGCTGCAAGCCGGCAAGCTGCGGCGGCGGGCGCGGTTCCCGGAAGCAGCCGGGTGGTGGTCGGGTGGCGGCACGTCACCAGCGGGGTACGGCCCGACCACCACCATCCGCACCACCGGTTCACGAGGCACGACCCCGTCACCGGCCGAGACGTTCCCCCGTTCAGGCACCGCCGGCGCAACTGCCGGCCAACCCTCCCCAGGAGCCCATGTGCTTCCCCGCACCGGTGACGTACTGCACGTGACGCGCGCGGCGAGTGTCCAGTTCCTCAGACCCATCAAGTTCCGGGTCATCCGGGTGCTCGACTGGCCTACCTATGACGGCTGGCTCTGGCTCGACGGCTACGAGTTGAACGCCGCGGGCGACGCGGTCAATCGACGGTCGATCTTCGTTCAGCGGGACGGGCTGCAGCAACTGCAGGCAGCCCCCGAGCCCCGCCCGCACACCGTACGGGCCCGGCGACCGGTGACCCGTACCCCGCTCCGGGTCGGCTGACCGACCCGATCCGCCGCCGGTGGGCGTGCCGTCGCCATAGAATCGGTACGCCCACCCCGGCACCGTTCCACCCGCGCGTCCAGGACCCTGACCCTGGGATGGTCATGGTCAATCAGCCCGCCCTGCGGCGGCACCACCGCTCCCGTATCGCCTACGCATTTGGACTGCTCGCCCTCCTCGGGGCCATGGCCACACTCCTGGTCCTCGTCCACGACCCGGCGATGTCGTCCACCCGGCTGGCCACACCGGTGCCCGCACCGGAGATCACCGTGGTCGACGCCGACCCACCGACGGACGACGGTCCCTCGGTACGCGAAGAACCCGACTGGCTCGGCGTCGACGACCCGAGCAGCCACGCCGGTGTCACCGACCCGAGCGGGCCGGTGGCCGGCCGTGGCGCCGGCGGCCAGTCCGATGGCCGTCAGGAACTCACCGAAGCAGCTCCGGCCGGGCACCCCGCGACGGACGTCCGCCGCTCCCTGTTCTGGTCCGGAATCTTCGGACTCGCTATCTCGCTGGCCGGCCTCGGCCTGGTCGGCACCCGCCGCCGCAGGTGGTGACCGCCGGTGTCACGGCGTACTCGACGGCGTCGGGCTCGGCACGGTCGGGCTCACCCCGGTCGAGGGGCGAGCCTGCGAAATGATCAATACCACCTCGTCGTCGGTCGACACCGGCGTGCCCGTTCCGGGCTCGGTGCCCACCACAGTCCCCGGTGGCAACTCCGACGGGCGGTACACCACCCGGAAGGCAATGCCGAGCCGGTCCAGCAACCCCTCGGCGGTGGCCTGCGGCAGGCCGGCGAGCGGTGGTACCGGCACTCCGGCCGGCTCGCTGGTGGCCGCCGGGGTGCTTGGCGACTCACTGGTCGGCCCGGCCGAGCTGGGGGATGCGCTGGTCGGTGCGGCGCTGGTGGCACTGGTCGGCGGGAGTGACGGGGTGGAACCCGGCTCGTCCCGGTCGTCATCCTGCGTGGAGAGCACCAACCAGAGCGCCCCTCCGAGCAGGGCGACAAGCAGCAGCGCGAGAACACCCCAGAGGATCGGCAGCCACCATCGCCGGCCGCCCTGCTCCTCGACGTACCACTCCCCGGCGGGTTCGGCCGACCGCGGCGGTCGGACCTCGGCCCGCCCGGACCACGACGGCGAGGCCGGCGGCTCCTCCGGTATCCGCACCGTCGGGTCGACCGGCGGGCCCGGCTGAGTGGCGGCGGAACGATCGATCGGCATGGTCTCGTCGTGCTCGCCGGCGGGCGGCTCCTGGCGGTCGTCGCTCATCGCACGTCCTTTCCCGAACCGGACGGGCGTCATGGCCCTCGACCGTCAACCTAGCCGCCCGCACCGCCATCGGTGGGGATCAGCGTGCCGAGCCGCGCCGGACGCGCTGCTCCGATCTGCGGCTGGTGGGGGCCGGGGTCGTCACGAGGATGGCCCGCGAGCCGGAGGTCAGGGAGTGGGTCTCGTGGTCGGCTGCTCCGGCGGGCCCGAACCACACCAGATGCTGACCTCGTCGTTCCAACGGGCAGGGCCGTCCTCGGCCGGCTCCTGCTTGGCGACCTTTCCGCTGCGGCCGCTGATGTAACGCGGGTACAGGCCCTCGTCGATCAGATCGTCGACGGCTTTGGCACAGTCCTTCCCGACCACGTCCGGCACCTCGGCGGTCGGTGCCGGCCCAGCCACGTACAGTTGCACAGTCGTACCCCGGGCGACCGCGGCACCCACCTCCGGTGAGGCGCTCTCGACCATACGACCCGAGCCGCTGCCGAAGACCAACTGCCAACCCAGCCGATGCTTGCGCAGCATGTCCCGGGCCTCCATGAAGTCGGCGCCGACCACCGGGGGCACGGTCAGGCCGGCCCCCTTGGTCCCGGGGGCAGAGGTCCGCACGGCGGATGGCGTACTCCGGCCGGTGCTCGGCCGGGGCGCGGTGGCCCGGCCGGTTGGCGGACCAGCCGTGGTCGCGGCCGCCAGCGGATCCCCCGAGGGGTTGTCACCATCGCCGGCCAGCAGCCAGCCACCGGTCGCACCGATCGCGGCGAGCAGCACAGCGGCCAACCCACCACCCAGCAGTACGCTGGCCCGCCCCGGACCGCCGCCCGCCCGGCCACCAGCGGCCTCCTGCTGGCCCGTGTTCGTGTCCGTCATACCGCCCACCGCCTCATCACCGGCGACCGTACCGCCCGTCGCCCAATCCGCTGCGCCGGCGGTTCATACCGGCGGGTCGGTTGCGACTCGCCGCACCGACGACGGGACGTTACGCTGCCCGGCATGGCCAGACAGGGCTGGGGAGTGTCGATCGCGACCGCGATCGGGGTCGCTGCCGGCGCGGGCGCCGCACAACTGGGCTTCGGCTACGGGCTGGGCGTCATCACGTGGACGCCCACCGATGCCGGGGCCACCGATACAGCCTGGGCCGACGGCCTCGCCTGGGCCACCTGGCTCGCCGCCAGTTCGACGGTCCTCGGGGCGGTCTGCGCACAGCGGCTACACCAACGCAACGCATCAGCGCCGGCCGAGCCGCAGGTCGACGAGGGTCCTGACTCCGCGACCTCGCCGGAGCAGCCGAGTCAAGGCGCGCACACCACCGGCACCGAGGCGACGGGCACGCACTCAGCACCCCATGACCGTGGCGGCCTGCTGCGGCGGGTGGCCCTTGCGCTCGGCGCCGGGCTCGGCGGGCTGGTCACCGTGCTGCTGATCGCCGTCCCCGCACGGGTCGCGACCGGCGCCGACACCGGAGCACCACAACGGACGGCCGCGGTGCAGGCGACGCTCGGCATCCTGATTGGTGTGCTCGTCGCGATCTGGGCGCTTCGCTCCCGGGTCGCCGCGATCAACGTGACCGCGACCGCCGCCTGGCTCTGGCTGCTCGCGGTGGTCTCGGTGATCGACGGGGTACGCGTCGGACGAGGGCTGACCGGCGCTCAACTCGGCACCTGGCAGCTCGACCCGGACCACCCGCGGTACTGGATATCCGACCAGCTCTACTGGCCCGGTGCGCTGTTGGCACTCGTACCCGCGCTGCTGATCGGCGCGCTGGCAGCCCGGTCGGCCGGGCACCGCGTCGGCGTGGCGGCCTCCGGCGCCGCTGGTCCGGTGCTCGTCGCGCTCGCCTACCTGACCACTCTGCCGCACTGGTCGACGCTGGGCCCCGCGCAGCTGTCCACCCAGCTGATCGCCCCGTACGCGGTGATCGCCGGTATCGGCGGCTCGGTGCTGGCCGCCGTCCTGGCCGAGCGGGCCGACCGGAGTGTGGCTGCCTCAGCAGCTCAGGCCGACCCGGCTGCGGCAGATCGGACCGACCCACCCCCGGCAACCCAGGGCGGCTCGACCCCGACAACCGACGGCGACCAGACCCCGACCGCTCGGGCCAACCCGGTTCCGGTCACCGGCGGCGACTCCGAGCCGTCGACCTCCGCCTCGTCGATCGGCACCACGGCCCGGCGCGGCAGGGCCGAATCCGCACCCCGGACAACCAGGGCGGACTCCCCACCGGGCGAGGCCACCGCCGCACCGCGGGTGCCCGCACCGCGTACCGAACCGAACCTCTCCGGTCCAGCCCTCCCCGCCGAACCCGGAGCAGTGGACGATCCGACGGCCACCGGTCGCCGTACCCGCGCAACCCGCCGCCCCACCCGCCCCACCACCGACTAACCCCGCCCCCCGAGACCCCACCCGGCCCCCGCACCCCGGCCCCCGGCCCCCGGCCCCCGGCCCCCGGCCCCCGGCCCCCGGCGATCATGAGGTTATTGCCCCGACACGCCGATCGAAGTGGCAATAACCTCATGATCAACGGGGTCTGGTGGGGGCCGGAGGGTTAGTCCCTGTCGCCTC
>NZ_PYBV01000088.1 GCF_003205615.1 Micromonospora arborensis
GGGCCGGGGAATCGTCTCCGCGAAGATCGTCGTCGCGGGCGGCTTCGGCGTCGGTAAGACGACACTGGTCGGGGCGATCTCCGAGATCACACCGCTGACCACCGAGGCGTTGATGACCGCGGCGGGTGTCGGCATCGACGACCCGTCCAAGGTGCCGGGCAAGGAGACCACCACGGTCGCCATGGACTTCGGCCGCATCACCATGGCTCAGGATCT
>NZ_PYBV01000089.1 GCF_003205615.1 Micromonospora arborensis
GGTAACCAGAGCGTCGGCGGCCGCCTGAAACTGCGGGTCCGGTAATCTTCGCCCGGCCGCCGAGGGTCTCCGGCGCGACCACCCGGGCCTTGGGGGCGTCGACGACGTCGCCCCCCTCGTCCTTGACGGTCACCCAGGTGACCGCCACCCCGCCGACGCAGAGCACCAACACAACCGCCAGCACGATCAGCACGATCTTGCCGACGTTCGACTTCTTCGCCGGCGGCGGGCCGCCGGGCAGGTACGGGTCT
>NZ_PYBV01000090.1 GCF_003205615.1 Micromonospora arborensis
GGTCACGTCCGCGCTGGTGGTGTAGGAGACGACCATCGCTGGATCCGGTTTGATGTTAGGCGGCGATCGGGCTGGGATTGGTCTGGTCGGTGTCGTGTTGGTCCGGCTCGACGATGACGAGGCGGGCTTTGGCCAGGAGTTCCAGGCCCATGTAACGACGGCCTTCGGTCCACTCGTCGGTCTGCTCGGCGAGGACCGCGCCGACGAGGCGGATGATCGCCGGCCGGTTCGGGAAGATCCCGACGACGTCGGTGCGTCGGCGGATCTCCTTGTTCAGCCGTTCCTGCGGATTGTTCGACCAGATCTGGCGCCAGATCTCACGCGGGAAGCCGGTGAAGGCCAGGAGGTCCTCTCGGGCGTTGGCGAGGTGTTCGGCGGCGGCCGGGAACTTCGCCTCGATGGTGGTCACGACCCGGTCGAACTGGGCCCGGACGGCGTCAGCGTCGGGCTGGTCGAAGATCGTGCGGACAAGAGTGGCGATCCATGGCTGCGCCGTTTTCGGGACCTTCGTGAGCAGGTTGCGTAGGTAGTGGGTGCGGCAGCGCTGCCAGGCGGCGCCGGGCAGGGCCGCGCCGATCGCGCCCACGAGACCGCGGTGAGCATCAGAGATGACCAATTGAACACCGGACAGTCCACGGGCGGTCAACGACCGCAGGAACGCCAACCAGCCGGCGCCGTCTTCGTCGGAGGCGACGTCGAGGCCGAGGACTTCACGCTGACCGTCAGCGTTGACCCCCACCGCGACGAGCGCGTGGACGTTGACGGTTCGGCCATGCTCACGGACCTTCATCGTCAAGGCGTCCATCCACACAAACGGGTAATGGGCGGCGTCGAGAGGCCGGTTGCGGAACGCCTCAACCTGCGCGTCCAAGTGCGCTGCCATCTCCGACACCTGCGACTTGGACAGCTGCTTGACGCCGAGTTGCTCGACCAACTTCTCCACCCGACGGGTCGACACCCCGAGCAAGTAGGACGTCGCCACGACCGAGACCAACGCCTGCTCAGCCCGCCGGCGATGGGTCAGTAGCCAGTCCGGAAAGTACGAACCGGTACGCAGCTTCGGCACCGCGAGATCGATCGTGCCCGCGCGGGTGTCCCACTCCCGCACCCGGTAACCGTTGCGCGAGTTGACCCGCTCGACACTGCGCTGTCCGTAATCGGCGCCGCAAATCGCATCCGCTTCGGCGGACATCAACGCCTGCGCGAACGTCTTCACCATCGCCCGCAACACATCCGGCGACGCGCCCTCGATCTGCTCGCGCAGCAGCTCAGCAGGGTTCACACTCTCAGATGCGGCCATCGCGCATCACACTCCTTCACTCGGACTTAGCCGTCTCGAAGGATCGCGCGGTGGCCGTCTCCTATCTACCCAACACGCCCATCACGGGCAAGTCGTACACCACTCCCGTGGACGCAACC
>NZ_PYBV01000091.1 GCF_003205615.1 Micromonospora arborensis
CGGTTCGATTTTCGAGTTAGCAGCCGATTACCCAGTGGTTGGGGGCGGTTTGCTTCAGGGCGGTGGTGTAGAAGGTGTTGTAGAGGCCCATTCGCTGGTTGGAGCCGTTCGCGTAGGCGTAGCCGCCTGACTGGTACGCCCGGCCGGCCGCCACGTGGGCGTAGTTGCTGGCCGTTACGCAGGTTGGCGGCGTGGTGGGGGTTGGCGTGGCCGTGGGGGTTGGCGTGGGGGTGGGGGTCGCCGTGGGGGTGGGGGTGGTGCCGCCGTTGTTCAGGCCGAAGAAGAGCGCGTCGCGGTACGTCGAGCAGATGGTGTCCAGGAAGTAGGCGCCAGCGGTGCCGCACTGATCGGCCGCGGAGCCCGGGTCGACCGGGGTGCCGTGCCCCATCCCGGAGACCCGGTAGAGCCGCACGTCGTCGTTGCCGTACACCTCCAGGCTCGTGTTGCCGGGCAGCGACGAGGTGCTGGTCGGGGTCTGCGAGACGCCGCGCACGTTGGTCCACTGGTCACGGGACTCGGTGCCGTTGAGCGGGGCGACCGTCGGGTCCGAGGTGCCGTGCCAGATGGCCACCCGGGGCCGCGGGCCGGTGTAGCCGGAGTACGCGCCCCGAACCAGGTCGCCCCAGGCCGCCGGGGTCTTGTCCGCGCCCGGGTTCATGCAGCTGAACGCGTTGACCATGCTGGTGGCGCAGCGGTACGGGATGCCGGCGATGATCGATCCGGCGGCGAACACGTCCGGGTAGGTGGCGAGCATGACCGCGCTCATCGCCCCGCCCGCGGAGAGCCCGCTGACGAAGACCCGGGAGCCGTTCACCCCGAAGTTCGCCTTGGCGTGATCGACCATCTGCTTGATCGACAGCGCCTCACCCTGACCTCGGGCGGTGTCCCCCGACTCGAAGAAGTTGAAGCAGGAGTTGGCGTTGTTGGCGGCGGGTTGCTGGGCGACGATCAGGGCGAACTTCCACTGGTCGGCGTACTTCTGCCAGCCGGAGTTGGCGAAGTAGCCGGCGGCGGTCTGGGTGCAGCCGTGCAGCAGCACCACGGCCGGGGAGTTGGCCGGCAGGTTGTCCGGCCGGTAGGCGTACATGGCTAGGTTGCCCGGGTTGGAGCCGAACCCGGTGACCTGGGTGAGGGTCGCGGCCTGGGCGGGTGCGGCGACGGCGACCGCGCCGGCCACGGCGAGGACGAGCCCGGCGCCCACGCCGATCAGGCGGGTGAGGATGGACGAGGAGCGGCGCACGGCGGCCTCCTGAGGGGGCGAACTGTGAACTGGGTCACGGTCGAATTGCCGAGACGTTACGACGAGATGACGCCGCGATGACATGGGGCACACCTACACATTTACGGCGACCGCTGTGTACGTCGGACCGTCCACGCGAGTCCTCCCCAACCCCACGCGACAACAACGGTCCCCTCCTTGCAGGTCTGACCGGCCTGTCCAGGTCCGGTTGGTAACGTCCGCTGCGTGCCGTCCTCCCCGTCGCTGGCCACCGGGCCCGCACCCGCGTCACCGCCGCGCGTCGTCCGGGACCGCCGGGCCGACCTGATCGTCGTGCTGGTGGCGCTCGTCCTCGCCATCTGGGTGACCAGTGGGCTGTGGCGGGACCCGAACGGGCGCACCATCACCGTCAACTCCAGCGACCAGGCGCTCTTCGAGTGGCTGCTGGCCTTCGGCGGTCACGCGGTCACCCACGGGGACAACCCGCTCTTCACGTACCTGATCAACGTCCCGGACGGCGTGAACCTCGCGGTCAACACCTCGATCACGGTGTACGCGGTGGTCTTCGCCCCGCTCACGTACCTGATCGGGCCGCCGGCCACGTTCCTGGTGATCCTCACCCTGAACCTGCTCGCCACCGCGCTGGCCTGGTACTGGCTACTCTCCCGGCACCTGGTCCGCAGCCGGCTGGCCGCCGGGATCGGTGGGCTGTTCATCGCCTACTCCCCCGGCATGGTCTCGCACGCCAACGCGCACCTGAACTGGACCGCCGGCTGGCTGGTGCCGCTGCTGATCTGGCGACTGTTCGCGCTGCGCCGCCCCGGGCACTGGCTCCGCGACGGGCTGATCCTCGGCGCGCTGGTGGCGGTGGCCTTCTCGATCGCCGCCGAAGGGCTCTTCTTCGCGGCGGTGGCGCTCGGGGTGTTCGTCGCCATCTGGGCGCTGCACCCGGCCAACCGGGCCGAGGCCCGCGCCGCGCTGCCCACCTTCCTGCGCGGGCTCGGGGTGACCGCCGTGGCCGCCGGCGTGCTGCTGTCGTACCCGCTCTGGCTGCACTTCGCCGGGCCGCAACGGTTCCACGGCACCGGCTTCGACCCGGTGATCCACTCCGAGGACATCGCCGCGTTCACCGCCTTCCCGCGCCGCTCACTGGCCGGCGAGGCAGGGCTGGGCACCTCGTTGGCACCGAACCCGACCGAGGAGAACTCGTTCTTCGGCATCCCGCTGCTGGTGCTCACCGTGATCTGCTTCGTCGCGCTCTGGCGGCGGGCCGACGCCAGCCGCCGCGCCACACTCTGGGCACTGGGCGCGCTCGCGCTGATCTTCACGGTGCTCTCCTTCGGGCCGGTCGCCAAGGTCGACGGGCAGCGCACCGACCTGCCCATGCCGTTCGACCTGCTCGGCCAACTGCCGGTGGTGAACGCCGCGCTGCCGGCCCGACTGGCCCTGGTGGTCGCACCGGTGATCGGGCTGCTGCTGGCGTTTACCGTCGACCAACTGCGCGCCGCACCACCCCGACACCGGTCCACGGAGTTGGCCTGGCTGGTCGGGTTCGCGGTGGCCCTGCTGCCGCTGCTGCCCACCCCGCTGCTGACCGACGAGCGGGAGCCCATTCCCCGGTTCATCACCTCCGGCACGTGGCGGGACTACGTCGCACCGGACGGGGTGCTCACCCCCCTGCCGCTGACCGTCGACATCTACCCGGACGGCCAGCGCTGGCAGGCGTACGCGTTGTCGCACCGGCAGGGCGAGTTCGCCATTCCGGGCGGCTTCTTCCTCGGCCCCGGCGGGCCGGACGGGCGCGGCCGGATCGGCCCGGTGCCGCGCACCCTGAGCGCGCTGATGGACCAGGCGGCCCGTACCGGGTTGGTGCCGATCGTCACCGACGGAACCATCCGGGAGGTCGACTCCGACCTGCGGCACTGGCGGATCGAGACGGTGGTGCTCGCCGACCAGGTGCACGGCGCGAAGTTCGAGGTCGACGAGGAGGCGGTCCGGCGTACCGCCACCGCCCTCTTCGGCGAGCCGCAGCGGGTCGACGACGTCTGGCTCTGGCGCATCCCGCCGGCCTGACCCTGCCCTGGTGAGGCGGCTCACCAGGGACGATCGCCGGTAGCGGGACTAGGCTGGACGCCGTGACAACGACGACCTCCGGCCTCACCGCCGTCCGCGCCGGCCTGCTCGACTACCAGGCCGCCTGGGACGAGCAGCGACGCCTGCACGAGTCGGTGGTGGCTGGCGAGCGCGGCGACACCGTGCTGCTGCTGGAGCACCCGAGCGTCTACACCGCGGGCAAGCGCACCGAGCCGTGGGACCGGCCGACGGACGGCACCCCGGTCGTCGACGTGGACCGCGGCGGCAAGATCACCTGGCACGGGCCGGGGCAGCTCGTCGGTTACCCGATCCTGCGGCTGCCCGACCCGGTGGACGTGGTCGCCTACGTCCGCCGCACCGAAGAGTTGCTCATCGACGTGTGCGCCGAGTTCGGGCTGACCGCCGGCCGGGTCGAGGGGCGCAGCGGCGTCTGGGTGCCCGAGGACGACCGGGGACCGGCCCGCAAGGTGGCCGCCATCGGCATCCGGGTCGCCCGGGGCGTCACCCTGCACGGCTTCTCGATCAACTGCGACTGCGACCTGACGTACTTCGACCGGATCGTGCCGTGCGGCATCCGCGACGCCGGCGTCACCTCGCTCACCGCCGAGCTGGGCCGCCCGATCTCCGTCGCCGACGTGCTGCCGGTGGTCGAACGCCGACTCGCCACCCTCGTCGAGGTCTGAGCGCCACGTCGGCGGCCCAGGCGTCGCCGGCCAGAAGTTTTCCGCACCGAGTGTCCCGTGGGGCGTCTGATCGATCGTCCCTATGGTGGAGTCGGCGACCGACGTCGGCTCGACACCTGAGGTCGGCGCGTACCGCCCGGCCCGGACGCGAGGAGCGGACATGCCCACCTACATCGCACTGACCTACACGGCGGACGTCGACTGGAGCAGCCCCGAGCAGGCCGACGAGATGGCGGAGTACCGGGAGTTCGGCGCGGCCGCCCGCGCGGTGATCCGGGGCGGCAGCGCGCTCTACCCGACCGCCACGGCGACCACCGTGCGGGTCTCCGGCGGCAAGGGTGGTGACGTGCTCACCACCGACGGCCCGTACGCCGAGACCAAGGAAGCCCTGACCGGCTTCTACCTGCTGGAATGCGCGGACCTGGACGAGGCCGTGGCGACGGTCGCGCAGATGCCCGCGGCCTGGAACGGCGCGGTCGAGGTCCGTCCCATCATCCCCCTGTGACCCGATGCTGACCGGTGACGCGGCGAGGCAGCGCGGCCGGGCCGCCGACACGGCGCAGGTGATCCCGGTCGCCGCTGACGTGGCGGCGCGGGTGGTCCGGGCCGAGCGGTCCCGGATCCTCGCCACGCTGATCCGCGTCACCGGCAGCGTCGACCTGGCCGAGGACGCCACGCAGGACGCGGTCGTCCGTGCTCTGCAGACCTGGCCGCGCGACGGCGTGCCGGACAACCCGCGCGGTTGGCTGCTGGTCGTTGCGCGACGACGCGCGGTCGACATGATCCGCCGGGAGGCCCACCGCGCCGGGAAGGAGGCCGAGGCCGTGGCGCTGCTCGACCCCGCACCGGACTCGCCCGAGGCCGTCCGGGACGACCTGCTCCGGCTGGTCTTCACCTGCTGCCATCCGGCGCTGTCACTGGACGCGCAGGTGGCCCTGGCGCTGCGTACCCTCGGCGGGCTGGCCACCGCCGAGGTGGCCCGCGCCCTGGTGGTGCCCGAGGCGACGATGGCCAAGCGGCTCACCCGCGCCAAACAGAAGATCACCCGCGCGGGTATCCCGTACCGGATCCCGGCGGCCGAGGAGCTGCCTGGCCGGCTGGCGGCGGTGGCCGCCACCGTCTACCTGATCTTCAACGAGGGTTACGCGGCCGGCACCGGCGACGACCTGATGCGGGTCGGGCTGGCGGACGAGGGCCTACGGCTCGCCCGGCTGCTGGTCGAGCTGATGCCGGACGAACCGACCGTGCTCGGTCTGCTGGCCCTGCTGCTGCTGCAGGACTCCCGGCGGCTGGCCCGGGTCGACGACGACGGTCGGCCGCTGCTCCTGACCGAGCAGGACCGCTCGCGCTGGGATCGGGCGGCGATCACCACCGGGGTCGCGCTGGTCGGCCAGGCGCTGCGCCGCACCCCGAACGATCCCGACCGGTACGTCGTCCAGGCCGCCATCGCCGCCTGCCACGCCCTCGCCCCGTCGTACGACCAGACACCGTGGGATGCGGTCATCTCCTGGTACGACGTGCTGCTCACCGTGCACGACACCCCGGTGGTACGGCTGAACCGGGCGGCGGCGGTCGCCGAGCGCGACGGCCCCGCCGCCGGGCTGGCGCTGGTGGACGCGATCGACGGGCTGGCCGGCTACCCGTGGTTCCACGCCACCCGGGGCGAGTTGCTGTACCGCCTCCACCGGTCCGACGAGGCCGCCATGGCGTACCGGGCGGCGCTCGCGCTCGACCTCAACGGCCCGCAGGCGGCCCGGCTGCGGGACCGGCTCGCCGAGTGTTGACCGGACCGCCCGACGCACGGGTCGACGTCGCACGACGCCGACCCGTGCGTTGCCTCACGGGGTGAGCCGGTGCAGGTCGCGCGGGAACGCGGTGACCTCCCGGATGTTGGCCGCACCGACCAGCCGGGCCACGAAACGCTCCAGCCCGATGGCGAAGCCACCGTGCGGTGGCATGCCGTGCCGGAACGCGTCCAGGTAACCGGCGTACGGCTCGACCGACTCGCCCCGGGCCGCCAACGCCGCCAGGTAGTCGGCGTGCCGGTGTAGCCGCTGCCCGCCGGTGACCAGCTCCAGACCACGGAAGAGCAGGTCAAATCCGTTCGAGTACGCCGGCCGTGCCGGGTCCGGGTGGGTGTAGAACGGTCGCTTCGCCATCGGGTAGCCGGTGACGAAGAGGAAGTCCGAGCCGTGTTCGCGGCGGGCCCACTCGCCCAGCGCCCGTTCGTGCGCGGGCGCGAGGTCCGGCTCGTCGGCGGGCGCCCCGGCGATCGTCAACGCCTCGGTGAAGTGCACGGCCGGAATCTCCGTCGGCACCTGCGGCGGTTCGACGTCGAGCGTCGCCAGGGCGGCACCGGCCCGCTCGCCGACCGTGCCGAGCATCCCGGCCAGGGTGTCGCGCAGCACGCGCAGCACGTCGTGGTGGTCGGTGACGAAGCCCAGCTCGGCGTCGAGCGACGTGTACTGCGCGAGGTGCCGGACGGTATCGTGCGGCTCGGCCCGGAAGACCGGCCCCACCTCGTAGACGCGTTCGAACACGCCGACCATCAACTGCTTGTAGAACTGCGGTGACTGGGCCAGGTACGCGGGCCCACCGAACCAGTCCAGCGCGAACACGTTCGCCCCGCTCTCGGTGGAGGAGCTGACCACCTTCGGGGTGTGGATCTCCACGAAGTCGTGGGCGTCGAGGGCGGCCCGGAACCCGGCCACCGCAGCCGCCGAGATCCGCAGCGCGGCCGACCGGGTGGGGTGCCGCAGCGCGGTCGGTGCGTTGTCGAGCTGGGTGGGCAGGCTCGCGGTGAGCGCCGGCCGGTACAGGTCGAACGGTGGCGGCACGGCGGGCGGCCCAAGCGGACGTACCGTCGGGTCGGTCAGCTCGACCCCGGCGGGCGCCGTGTGGTTCGCGGTGACCGTCGCGGTGACCTCGACGACCGTCTCCTCGGTGAGTTTCTCCAGCTCGGCGCGGACGGCCGGGTCGGTCACGACCACCTGGGCCAGGCCGGCGGCGTCCCGCACGATCAGGAACGCCACCGACTTGAGCAGTCGGCGGCGGTGCACCCAACCGGCGATCCAGACGGTCGCGCCGACCCGGGTGGGCAGTTGGTGGGACAGGGTTCGTTGCATGGCGGGCTACTCCTCGGTCGATCGCCACGCCTGCGCCGCCCTGGGGTGGCGAAAGCGTCGCGTCAGCCCCAGGGAGGTGTGGGCGAGCGGGAACCTCGCGGTGCCACCACACCTTCACCCCCGCCGAAGCGGGGGCCTCGTTCGTCGCCTGATGACCGGGGCCAACCGGGCGGGCTCTACTGGGCGCGGGTGACCCGCAACCGTTCTTCCCGCAGCTCAGGAGGGTCTTCGCGCACCGGCACCAGACCGCCTCTCAGCACCGGCGGCTCTCTGCACTGGCGGCTCGGGGCGCTACTTGGCTCCGTCGTCGCTGTTGGCGGTGACCGTAGCACCGGATCCCGACGTGTGTGACGCCCATTTTCGACTATCCGGTGTCCGGCGTCACAACGTCTGGGGCGTGACGCCGGTCGCCCGACGCACATAGACGCCTGCCGTCCGGCGTAGGCTCATTTTCGTGACGATCGAGCACTCCGCGCCGACGACCGGCCAGCCAGCGCGCACCGCAACGGCCGCCCCCGAGGGGCGGCGTCTGCTGCGGATCGAGGCGCGCAACGCCGAGACGCCGATCGAGCGCAAACCGCCGTGGATCAAGGTCAAGGCCAAGATGGGGCCGGAGTACACCCAACTGCGCGGGCTCGTCTCGCGCGAAGGGCTGCACACCGTCTGCCAGGAAGCCGGCTGCCCCAACATCTACGAGTGTTGGGAGGACCGGGAGGCCACCTTCCTCATCGGCGGCGACCAGTGCACCCGGCGCTGCGACTTCTGCCAGATCGACACCGGCAAGCCGGCCGAGTTCGACGCCGACGAGCCGCGCCGCGTCGCCGAGTCGGTGGTCTCGATGGGGCTGCGCTACGCCACCATCACCGGCGTCGCCCGTGACGACCTGCCCGACGGCGGCGCGTGGCTGTACGCCGAGACCGTCCGACAGATCCACGCCCTGCAGCCCGGCTGCGGCGTCGAGCTGCTGATCCCGGACTTCAACGCCGTCCCCGAGCAGCTGGCCGAGGTCTTCGGCTCCCGCCCGGAGGTGCTGGCCCACAACGTGGAGACCGTGCCGCGCATCTTCAAGCGCATCCGGCCGGCGTTCCGCTACGACCGTTCCCTGGACGTGATCCGGCAGGCCCGCGCCGATGGCCTGGTCACCAAGAGCAACCTCATCCTGGGCATGGGCGAGGAACGCGCCGAGGTCTCGCAGGCGCTGCGCGACCTGCACGAGGCCGGCTGCGAGCTGATCACCATCACGCAGTACCTGCGCCCCTCCCCCCGGCACCACCCGGTGACCCGCTGGGTCAAGCCGGAGGAGTTCGTGGAGCTGCGCGAGGAGGCCGAGGAGATCGGCTTCGCCGGGGTGATGAGCGGGCCGCTGGTGCGTTCGTCGTACCGGGCCGGTCGGCTCTACAAGCAGGCCCTCGACGCCCGCGCCGCAACCTCGGTCGCCACCACCGCCTGACCCACACGGCCCGGCGGCCGAATGTCATGATCGTGCGATGACCGCCGGGGTACGCCAACAGCCGCGCGGGGCGGGCCAGCCCCGCTCCCGGCCCGGGGCGCGCCCCGGCCTGGTCGGCTGGCTCACCGGGTTGGCCATGCTCGCCGGGGTGGGTTACCGGCTCTGGCTGCTCGGTCACGCCGCGCCGCCCACCAACAGCGACGAGGCCACCATGGGGTTGGCCGCGCTGCACATCGCCCGAGCTGAGGGCTTCCCGGTCTGGTTCTACGGCCAGCAGTACATGGGCACCCTGGAGGCGTACCTGGCCGCACCGGTGTTCACCCTGGCCGGTGGGCCGTCGCTGCTCGGTCTGCGACTGCCCACGCTCGCGCTGTACGTGCTGTTCCTGCTGCTGGCCTGGCGGTTGACGCTGCGACTGACCGGGGACCGGTGGTTCGGGCTGCTGGTGGTGGCGCTGCTGGCCCTCGGGTCCGACCGGATCATCAAGAACCAGCTGATCGCCGGTGGCGGCTATCCGGAGATGAACGCGGTCGGGATGGCGCTGGCCGTGCTCACCGTGGATCTGGCCAGCGGACGGCCGGGGTGGCGGCTGGCGCGCTGGACGGTGTGGGGGTTCCTGGCCGGCCTGATGGTCTGGGTCGACCCGCTGGTGCTGCCGTACGTCGTGGCGCTCGGCGCGGTGCTCGTCGGATTCTGCCGTCGGGAGCTGCGGGGCGCGGCCGGGGCGCTGCTCGGCGGCGCCGCCGTGCTGGGCGCCGCCCCGCTGCTGCTGGACAGCCTGCTGAACGGCCGGAACCCACTGCACGCGGTGCTCGCCGCCAGCGGCGCGAACGCCAGCGCGGGATGGGCGGACCGACTGCACGGCGGCCTGCTGCTGGGCCCCGCGCTGGGCATGGGGTTCTGCGCTCCCGGGCGGTGCGCCACCTGGCAACTGTGGTGGGCGCTCGCCCTGCCGCTGCTGCTGGCCCTCGCCGCCGCCACCGCCTGGCAGATCCTGCGTCAATCGCCCGCTGCCCCGACCGGCCCTACCGCCTCCGCAGACCCCGGCGGCCCCGCCGACCCGCCACCGCGGGTGGCGGCGGCGGTCTGGCTGGCGCTCGTGCTGGCCGCGGTCGGCACCCTCGGCGCGTACACCGTGAGCAGTTCCGCCGGGCTCACCCCGGTGGAGAGTTCCCGCTACCTGTCCTGCCTGCTCATCTCCCTGCCGGCACTGCTGTGGCCGGTCTGGGCGACGGCCCGTGGCGGTCTGCGACAGCCGGTGGGCGACCGTCGCGGCGTCGGGTCGGCGCTGGCCCGCCCGATCGCGCTGGCGCTGCTCGTGGCCACCCTGGGCACCGCCGGCCACGCCACCTGGCAGGCGGCGCGGACCGCGCCCGCGACCCGGGCCGCCGAGGCCCGGCACGCCGAGTTGGTGAGCACCCTGCGGCAGCTCGGCGTACGACATGTGCGCGCCGGCTACTGGACCTGCAACCGGCTCACCTTCGCCACCGCCGAGCAGGTGGTCTGCGCGGTCGTCGACGACACCTTGCGCCCCGGTTTCGACCGCTACCCCGCGTACCGGCGGGAGGTGGACAGCGCGGCGGCACCCGCGTGGGTCGCACCGACCGGCTCGCCCTTGGCACACACGCTCGACGAGCGGCTTCGCGCCGCCCCGGGCAGCCTTGACCTGGTGACGATCGACGGCTGGCAGATCTACCTGCCGTCGGCCTGACCGCCCCGCCCCCTCGGCCCGGTGCGCCCGGCCCGACGATGACCGCCGGTGCGCTGGTCAGCGGGGTGTCGGGCGACGTAAGGCACTCACCTGCCCCGGCAACCGGACGCGGATCAACGGGGCGGGCGGCGACCACTAGACTCTGCGGCATGGCAAAGCCCCAGGAGAAGGTCTCGTTCGGCCAACGGCTGAAGCAGATCGGGATGGTGTTCCAGTTCACCGCCAAGCAGGACCGGTGGTTCGCGCCGTTGGTCGCCGCCGCGGTGCTCATCCCGCTCGCCCTCACCGTGGTCGCGGTCATCCTCTGGAGCTGGATCTGGCTGCCGATCGGCATCCTGTTCATCCTGCTTGCGGTGCTGATCGTGCTCAATCTGCGGTCCAACAAGGCGATGATGAACGCCGCCGAGGGTCAGCCCGGCGCGGCGGCGCAGATCATGGAGAACATGCGCGGCGACTGGCGGGTGACCCCGGCGGTCAGCTCGACCACCCAGATGGACATGGTCCACCTGGTGATCGGCCGCCCGGGCGTGATCCTGCTGGCCGAGGGCAACCCGCAGCGGGTGCGCAGCCTCCTCGGGCAGGAGAAGCGCCGGCTGTCGAAGGTGATCGGCTCCGCTCCCCTGCACGACTACGTGATCGGGCAGGACGAGGGCGAACTGCCGATCCGTAAGCTGCGGACCACGCTGCTGCGGCTGCCCCGCGCGCTCTCCGGCAAGGACGTCAACTCGCTGGACAAGCGACTCAAGGCGCTCACCGCCCGGC
>NZ_PYBV01000092.1 GCF_003205615.1 Micromonospora arborensis
CGGCGGTGCGGTCGCTGACGTCGAGTTTGTTGAAGGCGCGGAGCAGGTGGGTCTTCACGGTGGCCTCGGTGATGTGCAGGACGCGGCCGATGTCGGCGTTGGTGTGGCCGGTGGCGACCAGGGACAGGACCTGCACCTCGCGGGCCGAGAGGATCGGGGTGGTGGCGGGGCGGGGCGGGGTTCGGGCCTGCTGGGAGGGGCGGGCGGGGACGGGCGGGGGG
>NZ_PYBV01000093.1 GCF_003205615.1 Micromonospora arborensis
CTTGGGCTCAAGTGGTTGTTGCAACGGGGTGGATTCTCGTCAGGATGAGGGGTCATGCCGGGGCAGAGGTTGTCGTCCGCGGAGCGGGCGCAGATTGAGGTGTTGTTCGGTCAGGGGTTGAACTGTCCGCAGATCGCGCAGGTGATCGGACGGGATCGCTCGACGGTGTGGCGGGAGTTGTCGCGGAATCACTGCGGTACCGGGGGTCGGGTGCCGACGGGTCAGCGGCATCCGCATGGTCCGGCTCCTGGGTATGTGGCGGGGGTGGGCTACCCGAAGGGGTGGGGTGGGGTGTATCGGTGGAAGTACTGTCACCGCAACGCTCAGGGCAAGGCGGACGAGCGGGCACGGCGTCCTCGTGAGGGGAAGTTGCGTCCGAGGTGGGGGCGGGCGTGGCCGCCGTTGTGGCAGACGGTCAGGGATCGTCTGACGCAGCGGCATTCGCCGCAGCAGATCGCCCGGTCGTTGCGGCGGGAGTTCCCCGACAGACCGGAGATGTGGGTGTCACACGAGACGATCTACCAGGCGATCTACTTCCAGGCCCGGGGTGGGATGCGTCAAGAACTGGCCCGGCAGGTCGCGTTGCGCTCGGGGCGGGCGCAGCGTCGGGCGCAGTCGCGGCAGGCCAGCGCGGTGCGGGGCCGGCCGTGGGTGCGTGACTTTCACATCTCGACTCGCCCGGCCGAGGTCGAAGACCGGGCCGTGCCGGGGCACTGGGAAGGTGACCTGGTCATCGGTGCCCGAGGGTCCAGCGCGATCATCACCCTGGTCGAGCGCGCCACCCGGTATGTGATGCTCGGCGCTCTGCCCGAATCGCGGGTCAGTGAACAGGTCATCGACACCCTCACCGGCCTGATGCGCCGCTTGCCGGTCGAGCTGCGTAAGACCCTGACCTGGGACCAGGGCATCGAAATGATCTACCACCCTGTCTTCACCCTGGCCACCGACTGCAAGGTCTACTTCTGCGACCCCCACTCACCGTGGCAACGCGGCAGCAACGAAAACACCAACGGCCTGCTACGCCAGTACTTCCCCCGCTCCAGCACCGACTTCCGCACCTGGACCCAGGACGACCTCGACGCCGTCGCCCGAGAACTCAACGGACGACCACGAAAAACCCTCGACTGGCATAATCCGGCCGAAGTACTCCACAAACACCTGGTTGCAACCGCCGCTTGAAACCGCCGTCCGCCGAGGCCACTACTTCCGGGAACCTGCGCGATCAACGCGCCTAGACTTCCGGCGTGAACGACGAGGCCGGCTCGCGTACGCACACCCAGCAGGCGGC
>NZ_PYBV01000094.1 GCF_003205615.1 Micromonospora arborensis
CGGGTGCGACGCGGGTCGACCCGGACGAGCTGGCGGGTCAGGCCGGAGGGCTCAGTCCCGAGGGCGAGCACGACAAGATCTTTATCCTTGCTTCAGGCATGACCTCTGTGAAGGGGCTGGTCCTGGCCACGAGGGAAGGGCTGACGGCGAAGGTCGATGATCGGCCCTACCTGCTCGGAGCCGATGGGAGGCTGCACAGGAGGGCGGACGCCGACCTTGTGCAGCCAGCCGTAGAGGTCAAGTACAACATCCTGGAGGTGACTCCGGAGCCGACCGTGTTGCATGCCTCCGGTGATCGGGGCCGGCCCTCCTGGCAATCCGTCTATGACCCCTGGCGACAGGCGACCGACCTGATGCAGCACGCCCCGATCATGAACGCCCGTGAGTGGCGGGAGGGGCAGGGGCTCGCGATTGAGGACATCTTCCGGGCCGACGACGGGTGGGTCATCACCGAGGAAGGACGCGGTGCCCGGGTCTTCTCACCCTATCTGCACAGTGAGAAGATCTACGTTCAGTGGAACGTGGGAGTCCCAGTCGCCGACCTGGCCAATTTCTACGAATTCATGGCGCAGCGCACCTTCATGCGTGAACCGAAGCGGCTGCTGCTCGAGGGAATGCAGTTCGCGAATGACGTGGCTGCTCGCTATCTCGGTGTCTTCGAAGGGTCCGTGCGTGGCCTGATGCACTTTCCCGGAGTTGTCGAGCTGATCGGGTTCATGACGCTCGCGTACACACACGTTGCGGCTCGGATCGAGCATTCGGCACTCTCTGAGTCAAGTGGCATGCTCTCGAAGAATGCGATCGCGGCGGCCCTACGGAACCCACCGAGCGTGGTGCGAGCCGAGCTCCCGGAAGCCGTGCGCATGTTCCTCAATGCTGAGGCTCCCGCCATCCGCTCCCTGTTGGTCGATCGTTACCGCGCCGGGAAGCCCGACTTTGACCGTCGCTACGCGGAGCGGCACAACGAGAAGGAGTCCGGGAGCATCGATATCCTGCGGTTGGGGCATTTCCCTTACCGCAACGAGCAGTATCTGGACAACTTCCTGCTCGACCGGCCGCAGAGAATCGTGGACCAGCATCGGGCCCTCGGCATCAATGAACAAGTGGGTCAGTTCGCCGAATTGGACGACAACGGCGGACTGCTGACGAAGTCGGTGGTGCTCGAAATCCGGAACGACCTCGACAGGATGCTGACCATCGACGAGCTTGATGTCGTCCACAGCTGGATGGCGAGTCAGTTCCGCCAGATACGTGCCCGATCTGAGCGTCAGGAGCGGCCCGAGCCCGGCCGGCTCCGGCGGAAGCGGCAGTTCAACGTCGGGCAGTCGACCGGCCCAGCTTCCCGCGGTGGGTCGCAACCCGCGAATCCAGCCGAGGGCACACCGGGGCAGCCCAGCGTTCCGGAGCGCGGGGACGCCCAGTCGGGTGGCGCCAACCCGGGTGGATCGTCTGCGAAGCCGTCTGGCCGCGATGGCCAACCAGGCCCCAGAGGCGTTCGTTGGGCGGCGGGTCCGGGTCCGGGTTCGGGTTCGGCTGGTGGGGTTGTTGCGT
>NZ_PYBV01000095.1 GCF_003205615.1 Micromonospora arborensis
GGTCGGGCCGTTGGTGGTCGCCCCCGCCGCCCCGGCGTCCGCCGATCCGCCGGCCCGCCCCACCGAGCCGCCCTCGGGCACGCCCGCCGCGGGCGTCGCGCCCGTCCGCATCACCCTGATCACCGGCGACCAGGTCGACCTGGTCCAGGCCGCGCCCGGCCGGGTCACCGCCAGCGTCCGACGCGGCCCGGGGCGGGAGCGGATCACCTT
>NZ_PYBV01000096.1 GCF_003205615.1 Micromonospora arborensis
GCCGGTCACTCGATCGGGGAGATCGCCGCCGCGCACGTCGCGGGCGTGTTGTCCCTGTCGGACGCGTGCCGGTTGGTCGCGGCGCGGGGTGCGCTGATGCAGGCGCTGCCGTCGGGTGGTGCGATGGCGGCGGTGCCGGTGGGCGAGGAGCGGGTCGCGGGTCTGGACGTGGATGTCGCTGCGGTCAACGGTCCGGAGTCGATCGTGCTCTCCGGTGCTCGGGAGCGGGTCGCGGCGGTGGTGGAGGGTCTCGGTGTGCGGGCGCGGTGGTTGGCCGTGTCGCACGCGTTCCACTCCCGTGCCATGGACCCGATGCTCGACG